>JAAXZN010000024.1 GCA_012719855.1 Serratia liquefaciens
TGCATGGTAACAGTCTCGGTCCAGGGCATAGTGAATTACCTCCGCCATGCCAGTCTATAACTGTTACCCATGTGACCGGTTAAAAGTGTTACCTATGTGACCGGTTTGTACCCATGTTCGACCCCTACCGGTTTAGCCTTTACGCAGGTTTGTCAGCAGTCTGAGGGCGCCGCAGCGCCCTGATCATAACATCCTGAATTTAAACATTTTCACGCAGGACGATCGGCGACTCCTGCGCCGTAGGCTGGCTGGCATTCAGCGCACGACGGATCACAAAGAAGGCGGACACCAGCATGGTTACCGCCACCAGCATAAAGAATGCGCACAGTGCGGCGTTAATCTGGTTACTGAAAACGATGGTTTCCATATCCTTCAGCGTTTTGGCCGGCGCGATCAGCGTGCCTTGTTCTATACCGGCAGAGAATTTCTTCGCCTGCGCCAGGAAGCCGATGCTCGGTTTCTCGTGGAATATTTTCTGCCAGCCGGCGGTCATCGAGGTAATAAACAACCAGACGGTCGGCAAAATGGTCACCCAGGCATAGCGCTGTTTTTTCATTTTGAACAGCACCACGGTGCCGAGGATCAAGGCCATTGAGGCCAGCATCTGGTTGCCGATACCGAACAGCGGCCACAGCGTATTGATGCCACCGAGCGGATCGACCACTCCCTGATAGACAAAGAAGCCCCAGCCGGCGACGGCCACGGTGGTTCCCGCCAGATTACCGAACCACGAACGGTTGTTAGCTAACCTTGGGATCGCCACACCGACCAGATCCTGCACCATAAAGCGACAGGCGCGGGTCCCGGCATCGACGGCGGTCAGAATAAACAGTGCCTCGAAAAGAATGGCGAAGTGGTACCAGAAGGCCATCATTGCGCGGCTGTTAAACACCTCGGTAATGATGTGTGCCATGCCCACGGCAAAGGTCGGGGCACCGCCGGCGCGCGACAGGATGGAATGCTCCCCGACGTCTTTGGCAATCATCGTCAGGGTTTCCGGGGTGATCATAAAGCCCCAGCTGTTAATCACCTGAGAGGCATTCTCCACCGTGGTGCCGATCAGCGCCGCCGGTGAGTTCATGGCGAAGTAAACGCCTGGGTCGATCACCGACGCGCAGATCAACGCCATGATAGCCACGAAGGACTCCATCAACATGGCACCGTAACCGATAAAGCGAATATGGCTCTCGCGCTCCACCAGTTTCGGCGTGGTACCGCTGGAAACCAGCGCATGGAAACCGGAAATCGAACCACAGGCGATGGTGATGAACAGGAACGGGAACAGCGAGCCGGCGAACACCGGGCCACTGCCGTCGATAAAGCGCGATACCGCCGGCATTTTCATTTCCGGCATCGCGAAGACGATACCTACAGCCAAACCGATAATGACGCCAATCTTCATAAAGGTGGACAGATAGTCACGCGGCGCCAACAGTAACCACACCGGCAACACCGAGGCGACGAAGCCGTAAATCACCAACACCCAGGTCAGCGTGGTGCCGTGCAGCGTGAAGAAGGGCCCCCAGTAGGGGGCTTGCGCCACGTTACCGCCGTAGATGATCGCCAGCAGCATCAGCACAAAACCGACCACCGAGATTTCAGCGATTTTACCCGGCCGGATAAAGCGCATGTAGATGCCCATAAACAGCGCGATCGGGATGGTGGCGGCGATAGTAAACAGGCCCCAGGGGCTGTCGGCCAGGGCTTTGACCACCACCAGCGCCAGCGCTGACAGAATGATGATCATCACGCCAAGCGCGCCCAGCATGGTGATTACACCGGCGAAGGCCCCCAGTTCCTGTTTGGCCATTTCCCCCAGCGAACGACCGTCGCGGCGGGTAGAAATGAACAGGATCAGGAAGTCCTGTACGGCACCTGCCAGCATCACCCCGACCAGGATCCAGATAGTGCCGGGCAGAAAGCCCATCTGTGCCGCCAGAATCGGGCCAACCAGCGGTCCGGCCCCGGCGATGGCGGCAAAGTGGTGGCCAAACAGCACCCATTTGTTGGTGGGAACGTAGTCCAACCCATCGTTGCGACGCTCCGCCGGGGTCATGCGGCGGTCGTCGAGTTCAAAGACTTTTTTGGCGATAAACAGGCTGTAGAAGCGATAAGCGATGCTGTAACAGGCGACCGCTGCCACCACCAGCCAGACCGCATTGACGTGTTCACCGCGGCTTAGCGCCAGCATGGCGAAGGCGAATGCACCGACCAACGCCACCACCAGCCAGATGATCCCGGACTTGACGTTTTTCATGTTCAACAACTCCTTGGTGTGCAGAAATAAAGAAAGAAGTGTTCTTAGGGAGAATGGCTACAAATTAAAAGTAGGAGTTTTGCCGACGAAGAGAAGCAGGTCGGATGAGAAATGTGAAGCCGGTTGAGTAATAGCGTAAAAACAAGGTGATGAGGCTGTAACGGGGAATAAAAAAAACACCGGAGGGAGACCCGTCCGGTGTTTGTCTGGCATGGCGTTTATGTTGCGGGTTAAGCCGCCGGTCTGGCAATCACGCTGCGGGTTTCCATACGCACTTCGGCGATGGTGACCTGCAGGGTGTCCCCCTGGCGATAAACGACTTCGCCTTTGATCTGCACCGTGCCGGTATCCTGGCTGCAAACCATTTCATCACGCACCGCGTGAATGAAGGGTGCCGGGATAAAGGCCACTGCGCCGTTGTCCAGCAGACGAACGCGCAGGCCGCCGCGGGTCACGTCGATGATTTCCGCGTTGAAGCGTTCATCGGTGCCGGCTTTATCCTTGAGGTAGCGTGCGTATAACCAATCGCCAACGTCACGTTCCGCCATCCGGTTCAGACGACGACGCTCGGCCAGTTGGATCGTCACCTCGTCCAGCGGTTTCTCGGCGGACTGCTCGGTGATAATGGCTTTCAGCAAGCGGTGGTTGACCATATCGCCGTATTTACGGATCGGCGAGGTCCAGGTGGCGTAAGCCTCCAGGCCCAGACCGAAGTGCGGCCCCGGCGTGGTGCTGATCTCGGCGTAAGTCTGAGAACGGCGAATACGGCTGTCGAGGAACTGGGTCGGTTGCGAATCCAGATGACGACGCAGTTCGCAGAAACCTTCCAGCGTCAGCAGCTTCTCGGCTTCGGCTTCAACGCCGTTGGCTTGCAGCACGGTTACGGCTTGCTCAACCAGCAGCGGATCGAAACCGGTGTGCACGTTGTAAATGCCAAAGCCCAGACGATCGCGCAGCACAATCGCGGCGCAGACGTTGGAAGCAATCATGCACTCTTCGACGATGCGGTTGGCGGTGCGGCGCTGTTCGGTGATGATCTCCAGCACTTCGCCTTTTTCACCCAGCACAAAGCGATAGTCAGGGCGATCTTTGAACACCAGCGCATGCTGGTGGCGCCAGGCGTTACGAGCATCGCACACGCGCTTGAGCAAGGTAATTTGCTGTGCGATTTCATCGCTCGGCGGCTGCCAACCGGCAATACCTTCCAGCCAGTCGGAGACTTCGTCATAAACCAGTTTGGCTTTTGATTCGATCTCGGCGCCGAAGAAGCGAATATCGTCACCCAATGCGCCGTCTGCACCGATGGTCACGCGGCAAGCCAGCACTGGGCGGCGTTGGTTCGGGCGCAGTGAGCACAGGTTGTCCGACAGGTCGCGCGGCAACATAGGAATGTTGAAGCCTGGCAGGTAGTTGGTAAAGGCGCGCTTGCGGGCGATTTCATCCAGCGGGCTGCCTTGCGCGACGTAGGCGGTCGGATCGGCAATGGCGATGGTCAACTGCAGCGAGCCGTCGCCGTTGTCCTGCACAAACAGCGCATCGTCCATGTCTTCGGTGCTGGCGCTGTCGATGGTGACAAAATTCAGAGCAGTCAGATCTTCACGCGGCACGGAAGCATCCGGCTCTTCAATCGCGATCATCTCCGGCGCTTCTTTTTCCAGGCTGTGACGGGCCAGCGTGACCCACCACGGCGCCAGGTGATCTTCGCCGTCGGTAATAAATTGGGTCAGGTCGGCGTTGAAGCCGCGATCGCCTTTCAGCGGGTGGCGGCACATTTCCGCCACCGCCCAGTCACCGGCCTGGAAGTTATGTTTCAGTTCACGCACCGGACGGCAGGGGATTGCGTCTTTCAGCAACGGATGATCGGGCACGATGGACAGGCGGTCATCACGCTTTTGCACACGGCCGACAAAGCGCGACAGGAAGGGCTCGATCAGGGTTTCCGGCTCGGCGATTTCGCGTTCTTTTTCGGTATGCAGGGTTGCGGTCACTCTGTCACCGTGCATGACTTTCTTCATGTACGGAGGCGGAATGAAATAGCTTTTTTGACCGTCGACCTCAAGAAAGCCAAAGCCTTTCTCAGTCCCTTTTACTACGCCTTCAACGCGCGGGGTCTGAGAGTGAAGTTGCTGTTTAAGCTGCGCCAGCAGCGGGTTATCTTGAAACATATCGTCCAGTGAATGGGTTGTGAGTGGCAAGATTTGCGGCTGACAGTTTTACGCGAATCACCCGCTGCGGGCAAGCCTAACGTCACGGTTTTCCCGCGTTGGGGCGCGATTTTATGGAATATTGGGCGTGCAAAAGGCGGGAAGAAAACCCCGGCTCGAAACGCCGGGGAGAAACGGAGGGGCAATCAGTCCCGCAGCGGCGTGGGCTGCAGAATTTCAATCCAGTAGTCGTCGGGATCTTTGATAAAGGCCACGTAATTCATACGACCTTCATGCAAACGTTTCTGGAAGTTAACGCCAAGGCGCTCAAAACGCTCACAGGCCGCGTGTACGTCAGGCACTGTCACACAGAGGTGTCCAAAGCCACGCGGCTCGCTGTTGCCGTTGTGGTAATGGAAATCGGCCTGCTGTTCGCTACCGTGGTTATGCGTCAGCTCCAGGATCCCTGGTTGGCTGAGTACCCAACGTTTACGGGCCTCGTCATCCTGTGGGATCTGGTCGCGCGGGCTGCGGGTCAGGTAGCAAATGGTAAATGCGGCTTCATTGAAGGTTTCCAGATACACCGGGGTGAAGCCCAGCACGCGGGTATAAAAGTCCAGCGCTTGGGTTAAGTCCTTCACGCGGATCATGGTGTGGTTGAACACATAGCCGTCGGTGACGGTTTCCGGTTGCGCGGTCACGCCCGGCAGGGTCAGTAAATCATTCAGTGGCATAGGGATCCCTCTTAGGTTGTCGATACGACTCTAGGGTAAATTAATGCTAATCTAAAGTGATTGTTTTTAACCAAAACACTAACTAAAAGTGAATGTGTCATGAAGCTGAGTCAGCTTAGATTTTTCTGCGCCGTGGTGGAGTATAAAACCATTGCCGCCGCCGCGCGGGAGTTGCACTGCGTCCCCTCCAACGTCACCTTGCGCATCAAAGAGTTGGAAGACTCTCTCGGCGGCGAGCTATTTTTTCGCGATAAAAACCGGCTGTACGTTACGCCGAAAGGCCGGCTGTTTTATCGACAGGCAGTGGACATCCTGGCGCTGGCAGATCGCAGCCAACAACTGTTCGCCGATCGGCAACCTCAGGGCCTGCTGAATCTGGGGGCGCTGGATTTTTCTCTGGTCAGTCACCTGCCGTCACGCATTGCTCACTTGCGCCGCAGCCAGCCCCACATGCAGGTCAACGTGCTGAGCCGAGACTCGCTGGTGCTGGAGCGGATGCTGATTGACAGCGAGCTCGATCTGGCGTTGACCGACGGGCCGATAGAGCACCCGCTGCTGGCGAGCTGCGCGGCGTTTGATGAGCGCCTGGTGCTGTTGATGCCGTCCTCGGTACCGCAGTTGGACGCCGCAACCCTGGCACAGTTGGAGTTTTATACTTTCAGCCGCGAGTGCTCTTTCCGCCTGAAAATCGATCGCTGGTTAGCCTCACGCCAGTTGAAGCCGCGGATGACGCTGGAGATGGAGTCGTACACGGCGATGGCAGCCTGCGTAAAAGCGGGCTGTGGCGTCGCCTGTGTTCCGGGGTCTTTGCTGCCGATGATCCTGCCCGAGCAGACGTTAAAAGTGGTGGAAATGGGGGCGGAAGGGGTAAGCAACCTGTACTTCGTGTGGCGCCGCCATCAGCTCTCTGACGAGTTGCAGACGGCGCTCGATCTGTTAATGCACCCGGCGTGAACCGGGCGCAACCATTCAGGCAATACGCAGCGTCGGTTGCGCGACGCAACGGCGGATCTCCACCGGTATCGACTTCGACGTTGGCGTGCCGGTGCCGTCACCAAAGCTGGCCAGCGGCACCAACGGGTTAGTCTCTGGGTAGTAAGCCGCCAGATTTCCGCGTGGAATATCGTAGCTCACTAGTTTGAAGCCACTGACCTTGCGTGTAATGCCGTCATTCCACAGCGTTTCGATCTCTACCAGCTCACCATCTTGCATATCCAGCGCCGCCAGATCCTCAGGGTGTATAAACAGCACTTCACGTTGGCCGTAGACGCCGCGATAACGATCATCCAGTCCGTAGATAGTGGTGTTGTACTGATCGTGAGAACGCAGTGTCTGCAGCGTGAAGGGCGCTTGTCGGCCATCCAACTGCGGGAACAGGCTGGTTGGCAGAGGCGCTGCGCTAAACTCGGCCTTGCCGCTTGGGGTGGCAAAACGCAGTTCTGCGGCGGCGTTACCCAGGTAGAAACCACCGGGCTGGTCGCAGCGCCGGTTGAAATCCTCGAAACCGGGAATGGTGGCGGCGATGTGGTCGCGGATCAACGAATAGTCGTCCGCCAGCTCCAGCCAGTCGAGCTGCTGGTTGCCCAACACCGCATCGGCGATGCCGCATACGATGGCGGTTTCAGAACGCTGGGTCTCCGCCAGTGGTTTACCGACGCCTTCCGACGCATGCACCATGCTGAAAGAGTCTTCCACCGTAATGTACTGTGGCCCGCTGGCCTGCATATCCTGTTCGGTACGGCCCAGGGTCGGCAGGATCAGCGCGTCTTTGCCGGTGACCAGATGACTGCGGTTGAGCTTGGTGCTGATATGCACCGTCAGATCGCAACAGCGCAAGGCGCGGGCAGTGCGTTCGGTGTCCGGCGCCGCCGCGGCCAGATTGCCGCCCAAAGCCAGCAAGACCTTAACCTCACCGCGCAGCATCGCTTCAATGGCCTCTACGGTGTTATGGCCCGGCTCGCGTCGCGGCGAGAAGTTAAAGTGCTGCTCCAGGCTGTCGAGCAGTGCCTTGGGGGACTTCTCGTCAATGCCCATAGTGCGGTTGCCTTGCACGTTACTGTGGCCGCGTACCGGACACAGGCCGGCACCCGGTTTACCCAACTGACCGAACAGCAGCTGCAGGTTGGTGATCTCACGTACCGTTGGCACCGAATGCTTATGCTGAGTAACGCCCATCGCCCAGGTGCAGATCACGCGTTCGGCACCCTGATAAATAGCCGCCGCCTGACGCAATTGTTCCTCGCTGAGGCCGGACTGCTGGGTGATTTGTTGCCAGGTCGTAGCATCGACCTGCGCCAGATAAACCTCGACGCCGACGCTGTGCTGACTGATGAATGCCTGATCGAACAGGCCGGATTCACCGGCCGCCAGGCGCTCACGATGACTTTCCAGCAGGGCTTTTACCATGCCGCGCACTGCCGCCATATCCCCGCCGAGGTTGGGCTGGTAATAGGATGAACTGATCGGCGACGACTTGGGCGTCAGCATTTGAATCGGGCTTTGTGGATCGGCAAAACGCTCCAGGCCACGTTCGCGCAGGGTGTTAAAACTGACGATGCGTGCACCGCGGCTAGCGGCGTTTTTCAGGCTATGCAGCATGCGCGGGTGGTTGGTGCCGGGATTCTGGCCAAACACGAAGATGGCGTCGGCTTTTTCAAAGTCGTCCATGCGAATGGTGCCTTTACCTACGCCGATACTTTGTTTCAGGCCCACGCCGCTGGCTTCGTGGCACATGTTGGAGCAGTCAGGGAAATTGCTGGTGCCGAGCATACGACCAAACAATTGATACAGATAAGAAGCTTCATTGCTGGCGCGGCCCGAAGTATACAACTCGATCTGGTTCGGGTTATCCATCTGGTTTATGTGCTGGGCGATTAACGCCAGTGCGTCCGGCCAACTGATTGGCTGGTAGTGGTCGGTTTCGGCGTTATAGCGCATGGGGTGGGTGAGGCGGCCCTGGTATTCCAGGAAATAATCACTTTGCTGCAGTAGGGTGCTCACGCTGTGGGCCGCGAAAAACTCCGGCTCAACCGCATTGCGCGTGGCTTCCCAACTGACCGCCTTGGCGCCGTTTTCGCAGAAACTGAAGGTGCTGTGGTTGTCGTCACCCCAGGCACAGCCTGGGCAGTCAAAGCCGCGTGCTTTGTTCACGCGCATCAGGTTACGCAGGTTTTTCAGCGTTTGTTTGCTGTCGAGCACATAGCGAGTGGTGGCTTCGAGTGAGCCCCAGCCGCCCGCCGCGCCGGTATACGGCTTTATTGACGGTTTAAATTTCATATTGATCTTCGCAGGTGGTTGTAGCTAAAAAGTGAACGCTTTTTTAAGCGCTTTCAGTGTTTATGTCACAAGTTTAGGTTGGGGCGGTGTGAGCGTCTAATCGAATGGGGCAATGGCGGCATAGAGCAGGTTTATCGCGTAGCGGCACCGAGCAAACAAATCGTTGCATTATGACACCTGCTGAAAAAGAGTAACGATTCCGCTTTCCCGACAATTAATGCAGTCTACCTCACGGATTATATTGGCATTTTATTTAGCCCGCAGGGCCTGAGGAACAGTGATTGAAGCGTTCAGTATGGGTGATGGTCGCCGGCATGTTAGTGCCGCTGGTGGCGCAGGCAGCAGATGTTCCGTTCAGTATTCCGCAAAACACACCACCGGCGATAGACGCCGCCTCTTACGTATTGATGGATTACACCACCGGTCAGGTG
Source organism: Serratia liquefaciens (assembly GCA_012719855.1). GTDB lineage: Bacteria > Pseudomonadota > Gammaproteobacteria > Enterobacterales > Enterobacteriaceae > Serratia > Serratia liquefaciens_A. Next base: position 8,843 of record JAAXZN010000024.1, read on the forward strand.
CTGGCTCAGGCGAACGCAGATCAGCGACGCAATCCGGCCAGCCTGACCAAACTGATGACCGGATTGGTGATTGATCACGCGCTCGATCAGCACAAGATTGGCCTGGATGACGTAGTGACAGTCGGCAAGGACGCCTGGGCGCAGGGCAACCCGGTGTTTAAAGGGTCATCATTGATGTTCTTGAAGCCAGGTGACAGGGTCACTGTTCGCGATCTCAGCCGCGGTATCATCATTGATTCCGGCAACGATGCCTGTGTGGCAATGGCGGACTACGTGGCGGGCAGCCAGGCTGCATTCGTCAAACTGATGAATGAAAAGAGCGCCCAGCTTGGCCTGCAGAATACCCATTTTGAAACCGTGCATGGGTTGGATGCGCCGGGGCAATTCACTACGGCGGGCGATTTGGCGGTGATTTCACGCGCTATCATCATGAGCGAACCGGCGGAGTATCACATGTACAGCGAAAAATCGCTGACCTGGAACGGCATCACTCAGCAAAACCGCAACGGGCTGCTGTGGGATAAGAACCTGCAGGTCGACGGGTTGAAAACCGGCCATACCGCCTCGGCCGGTTTTAACATTATTGCTTCTGCCACCGAAGGGGACCGACGGCTGATTGCGGTGGTGATGGGCGGTAAAAGTTCGAAAGGGCGTGAAGAGCAGGCGCGCAAATTGCTGACCTGGGGCCTGCGTGATTTCGCTACCGTCCATCTGTTCAGCGCCGGGCAAAATCTGGGGCAGGAAAAAGTGTGGTATGGCGACCGTCATGAGGTCGCGGTGGGCAGTGAAAAAGAGGAATATCTCAGCCTGCCGAAAAGCGAAGCCGACAAACTGAAGGCGCAATATGTGGTCAGCGCTTCGCGCCTTGATGCCCCGTTGACCCAAGGGCAGACGATTGGCGAAATCCGTATCAGCGATAACGGCAAGCTGCTCAAAACCTTGCCGCTGGTGGCATTGCAACCGGTTCAGCAAGGCGGCGCGTTTTCGCGGTTAATGGACTTTATAAAACTGAAGATTTGACCCCTCAGGGCGTGGCCTGCTGCGCCCGAAATCCCACAGCGATGGTATACTCAGGTCAGTCATGACTTATTGAGCCGTTTTATGGATATTAAGCAACTGATCTACCTGTGTAATCTCGAGCGCGAGCGCCACTTCGGCCGTGCGGCAGAGGCCAGCTTTGTCAGTCAGCCGACATTGTCTATGCGGCTGAAAAAATTGGAAAAAGAGCTGGGCGTTTCCTTAATCAACCGCGGCAACAACTTCGAAGGCTTTACTGCCGAAGGCGAGCGGGTGCTGTCGTGGGCGCGTGAGATCGTGTCGGTTTATCAGGGATTGAAGCTGGAGGTCGAGTCGCTTAAACACGGGCTTAACGGCACGTTACGCATCGGCGCGGTACCGCAATGCAGCATTTCGCTGGCGCAAATGCTGAAGGACGTCAGTGAACGTTACCCGCAGTTGGATTACCGGGTGGCGGTACTGAGCGCCGATCAGTTGCTGGAGGCGTTGACGGCACATACCGTAGATATCGGCATCGGCTTCTTTGAGCTTTCCACGCTGCAAGAGCTGCACTTTCAGTCTCAGCCCTTGGCGGACGCCGGAGTCGAGCTGGTTTTCCACCCGCAGCATTATCCTGAGTTGGTGGGAGATACCCCTCTGACGCTGGAGGATGTGGCCGCGCTGCCGTTGTGCCTGGCTGAGCCGACGCGTTACTTCCGCCGTTACCTCGATCAAAACTTCCGTGAAGCCGGACTGGCGCTGCACGTTCGAATGGAAACCACTTCAATATTCCAACTGTTGCAGGGCATTTTCGTCGGCCTGGGCTGTGGGCTTTTCCCGCATGGCAACCTGTTACCGGCAATGATGCCGGAGCTGCAACACCGACCGATAGCGATAGCGGCGATGTCACGTCATGCTGCGGTCGTGGTCGCCGAGCCGGGACGCGCATCGCCGTTGGCGCAGCATTTCTTTGATGCCGCGCGAGGTTGGTTGCTGCGCTAGCGGTTACGCCAGGTTTTCACTGAGAAGTTGCGTGTCGCCGAGCGTTTGACGCAGGCGGTTCTCCCAGGCATACAGCGCGCCGGTAAGGATCACATCCAGCGCCTGCGCCTGATTCAACCCACTGTTAAACAGCGGCTGCACGCTGCGTGGCGTGAACTTTTCAGGCGTGCGGGTCAGGTCGGTTGCTACGCGGATCACAGCCTGGTAAACCGGGTCAGTTGTCTTCTCCAGCCCCTGTTCAATGTTATTGAACAGGGCGCCGACCAGTTCTTCCTGTTGAATATCCTGTGCGACGGTCGCGGCGCAGTAGCGGCTGCCGTTAATGCGGGAAACTGCCAGCGTCGCCAGCGCTTTCAGCCGCGCCGACAGGCCATAACCGTCGGCATTGATGCTGTTGAACACGCCGTTGCGTTCACGCAGCGCCGGTGCATCGTGGGCCAGCAACAGGTAATAGGATTCGCTGCGAGCGTCGGGATGGCTTTGATCCAGCACGTCGAGCTGTTCGGCGTGGGCCTCTTCCAGCTCCACCAAGGGAAGCCGCGCTTGCCACGCCAGTTCCTGCTCGGTGAACGCAATGCCTTCGGCGTCGGCTATGTTCGGGAAACCGGGCACCACTCCCGTTGGCCGCCCGGCCAGGGCCGCCACACCGGCGACCACGCGTGCCTGGTAGCTAACAAAACCGATAATCTGCGAGAAGGTCACGATATCCGCCGGACTTAACCCGACGTCGCTGAGCTGCTGCAACGCTTTACTGCAAATCAACGTCGGTTGACTGGCGAGCTGGCGGGCATACTGGGTGATTTGGGCGAGGCGGATATTACTTTCACGTGAGGCGTCGGGGCTGTACAGGGGGGCGAGGCGAGCGGCGTAGTGGCTACAAAGCGACTGAACACCGGTCACCTGTGCCACGGTTAACGCAGTGCTGAGGCGGTCATAAGGTGACAATGTCACTAAGCGTGACAGTTCGACCCGATCCGGAAACAGCACGTGATAACTGGCCAGGGAGGCGTTAAACACCCCGGCGCGTGCAGTCAGCGCGGTGTTCAGCGCTTCGTCGGCAAAAGCGCCCAGCCCCAGCAAAAATCGATCGCGGATGCCGGCCGTCTGCGGCTCTAACGGCTGATCGCCGCGCACGCTGCTTTGGGTTTCGTGATACCACTGGGCATTATGTTGTCGACGTAGTAGTTCCATAGGGGATGATCCTTAATCATGAGCAACAGCCACCGGTGCAACAGGCAGCGGCGGCAAGACAAAATGGCAACATGCCCGCAGAGGGGCACGAAATGACAGGATCAGCCTTGGACATCACAACACAGCGCGTGACCATAAACAGAGAAACCTGCGGCTAAAGCGAGTAGAAACTGCGAGAGTCGGCGATTGCGAGGGCTGTTCATCAGTGCGATATCCTGTCGTTTAATAAGCTCAACGTAGGGGATATCCTCACCGATTCGATTGGCGAGATAAAATAATGTTAAGGACTAATCAATAACTGAATGGAATAAAATATAATGATATATAGCAAGATTGTAATTTGTATTTGCGGTTTTTGGCTAAGCGTTCACTGAACCAGGGCGATAAAAAAACCGCTTTAAAGCGGGTTGAGACCGTTGACGAAGTGCTCTGTTGTTTTTCTGTAGGGGCGCTGCAAGCTGCGCCCAATGGCATAATCAATGAGTTAAATCGGGTCGAACATGTTCGACCTCTACAGGTTCAGCCTTTCACGGATATCTGCAGTCTGAACCCGCTTTAAGGCGGGTTCTCTTTATGATCTGACGATCAGAACCTGCCGCCGTCGCGTCGCCAGGCGTCTGCGGTAAGCGCCTCGCCAAAGTGGCTGGCAATCAGGCGTTTGGTCAGCTCATGCAGCGGTGAAGCCAAGACTTCTGCCGTACTGCCACGCTCGACGATTTCCCCTTCGTGCATCACCATCACCTGATCGCTGATGTGTTTCATCATACCCAGGTGCTGAGTCACATAAATATAGGAAATGCCGTGTTTCTCCTGCAGTTCCAGCATCAGGTTGATGATTTGCGAACGCATCGACATATCCAGCGAGGCCAACGCCTCATCGGCTACGATCACTTTAGGCTGCAAGATTAATGCCCGAGCCAAAGCCACCCGCTGTTTCTGGCCGGACGCCAGCATGTGCGGGTAATAATTGGCGTGATCCGGCAGCATCCCCACCTGACGCAGGGTTCGGTTGATTTGTTGTTCACGTTCAGGGGCGGCCATTTCGGTATTGAGCCGCAGCGGGGCGTCCAACAGCTGGCCGATACGTTGACGAGGATTGAGCGAGGTGCTCGGATCCTGAAATATCATGCGGATGCGCTGGCTGCGGTAGCGATAATCGCCATAGTTAAGCCGATGGTCGTCAATCAGCAGTTCTCCGGCCGAGGGCTCGACCATGCCGGACAGCATCTTGGCCAGGGTGGACTTGCCAGATCCGTTTTCACCGATGATGGCCAGCGTTTGCCGTTCACGCAGGGTAAAGCTGACCGACTTGACGGCTTCCACATGCTGGCGGCGAAACAGTCCGGTGCGGTAACGGTAGGTTTTGCTCAGATTGCGCACTTCCAACAGCGTTTCCATGTTATTGCTCCTCCATGTTCAGCGGGAAGTGGCAGGCGAACAGGTGGTTTTTCACCGGACGCAGGCGAGGTGTCTCAATGCATTTCTTCTGCGCATAGGGGCAGCGTGGCCCCAGGCGGCAGCCTATCGGCAAATGCTCCAGCGACGGAATGGCACCCGGCAGGGTATTGAGACGGCTTTTATGCGGCAATGCGCGTCCAAAGTCCGGCATCGCGCGGATCAGCGCCTGAGTATAAGGATGGTGCGGGGCGGCCAGCAGGTCTTCGCACTGGGCGCTTTCTACCGTTTGCCCGCAGTACAACACGTTGACCCGATCGGCCCATTTGCTCATCATTTGCAGATCGTGGCTGATCAGCAAAATGGTAGTGTTGTTATTTTGGTTCAAACGCGCCAGCAGACGGAAAATCTGCGCCTGAGTGGTCGGTTCCATGGCGTTGGTCGGCTCATCGGCGATCAGCAGGCGCGGCTGATTGGCCAGGGCGATGGCGATCATCACTTTCTGGCACTCACCGTCGGTCAGCTCATAAGGAAAGCTGCCCATGATGTCTTTGTGATCCTTGATACCTACGCGGTGCAGCAGCTCTATGGCACGGCGTTTGCGCCAGTTAAAGCGCTGCCACCAGCGGCCTTTGTAGGTCCAGCCCGGGATGGCCTGCACCAGCTGACGGCCGATACTTTCGGAAGGATCCAGACAGGATTGCGGTTCCTGGAAAATCATCGACACGTTATGCCCGACCAGCTTGCGCCGTTCACGCGGTGTTAGCTGCAACAGGTCGATATCATCGAAACGGAAACGGTCGGCGGTGACGCGCCAGTTGTCTTTGGTGACGCCACAGATCGCTTTGGCGATCAGGCTTTTACCGGAGCCGGACTCGCCCACCAGGCCGCGGACTTCACCCTCGCTCAGCGTCATGCTGACGCGGTCGACCGCTTTTACCGGGCCTTCGGCGGTCATAAATTCAATCGTCAGGTTGCGGATATCAAGTAATGGCATTATTCCACCCCCGTATTGATTGCGCGGCGCATACCGTCGCCCAACAGGTTAACCAGCAACACGCTGACCAGGATTGCCGCGCCGGGCAGCATCACCGTCCAGGGGGCGACGTACACCAGCTCCAGTGAATCGCCGAGCATGGCGCCCCATTCAGGGGACGGCAACTGTGCGCCAAGATCGAGGAAGCCGAGGGCGGCAATGTCCAGGATCGCCATCGACAGCGCACGGGTAAACTCGGTCACCAGCACCGCCACAATGTTGGGCATCACGGCGTACCAGAGTATTTGCAAGGTTGAAGCGCCATCGAGACGCACTGCCACCACATATTCTTTTTCCAACTCGTCATGAACTGCGCTGTAGATAGTACGTACCATGCGAGGCAACAGCGCCAGCCAGACGGCCAGCATAGCGTGCTCGAGTTTTGGCCCAAGGAACGCCACCACCACGATCGCCAGCAGCAGCGAAGGGATAGAGAGCAGGGTGTCGAGAATGTGATTGAGCACAGCCGAGCGCAGGCCGCGGGTTACCCCGGCAAACACCCCGAGGATCCCCCCGACCAGGGCGGCGGCAACGGTCACCAGCAGTGCGGAGCCGAAGGTGGCGGCGGTGCCGGTCAGCAGGCGGCTGAGAATGTCGCGGCCGAGATCGTCGGTACCGAGGAAGAAGGAAACGTTGCCGTAACGTGACCAGGAAGGCGGTAACAGTTGATAACCCAGGAACTGTTGATCGAGCGCATAAGGGGCCAACAGGCTGCCGAACACGGAAAGCAGCAGCAGCGCTATCACGCCGTAGAAGCCGATCATCGCCAGCGCATCGCCGTAAAAAATCCGCCAGGTATAAAGCAGCGGGCTCGGCATTTTCTTTTCGCGGTATACGTTATCTAAGGGCATACCATTCCTTATGTTTCAGTGGGTTGGTGGCAGCACCTAAAATGTCGGCCAGGACGTTAATGGTGATCACCAGCGTGCCGACCACCATAACGCCGGCGGAGATCGCCGCATAATCCTGCTGGCGAATGGCATTGATCATCCAACGCCCCAGGCCCGGCCAACTGAACACCACTTCGGTAATCATCGCCAGCGTCAGCATGGTGGAAAACTGCAACCCCAGCTTGGGCACGATAGGCGGCAGCGCATTGTGCAGCACGTGGCGGCGGATAATGGTGAAACGGGACAAGCCACGGGTTGCGGCGGCTTTGATGTAGTTCTGATTAAGCACGTCGTCGGTGCTGATACGCATCAAACGCACCACCTCGGTGGTGGGCGCTACCGCCAGTGCGGCAATCGGCAAAATCATATGGCGCAGCGCGCTGCCGATCATTTCCGTGCGGTAGGGCGAATCGGACAGCCAGGCGTCAATCAAGGCGAAGCCGGTAATGGGCTTGACCTGATACAACAAATCGAAACGTCCGGAGACCGGCAGCCAGCCAAGGTGCAGCGAGAAAAACAGCATCAGCAGCAGCGCCAGCCAGAAAACCGGCATCGAAAAGCCCAACAGCGCAAAGGTGCTGATGGCGGTGTCCTGCCATTTGCCACGCATCACGCCGGCAATAATGCCCAGAGGAATGCCGATAAACAGCGCCAGGGTGAAGGCGAGCAGGCACAGCTCCATGGTTGCAGGAAACACTTCGCGCAGCTGTTCGCTGATCGCCTGACCGTTAATGCTGGAGACGCCAAAATCCCAGTGCAGCAGGCTGACAAAGTAAAATTGATAGGCATCCAGCAGGGCGGCGCCGTTCAGCGGTGCCCGCGGGGTAAAATAGCTGAGGCTAAAGCTGACCAGCGTCAGGAAGAACAAGGTGATCAGCAGCAGCAAGAAACGACGTAAGGTAAAGATAATCACTTTTTCGGCCCCTCCGCGGATTCACGGTACACCCCGGCAAAGGACGCATTGCCGAACGGGCTCAGTACCAGTCCTTTGATGTCGTAACGGTAGGCCTGCAGGCGCAATGAAGACGCCAGCGGCAACACCGGCAGCTGCTGCTCGAGAATTTTCTGCGCCTTCTGATAGTTTTCTATGCGCTGCGCCAGCTGCTGTGACAGCAGGGCATTTTGCAGCACTTCGTCAAACGCCGGGTCACACCAGTGAGCATAGTTGGTTTGCGAGCGGATTGCCGCGCAGCTCAGCAGCGGCCGGAAGAAGCTGTCCGGGTCGTTACTGTCGGTGGCCCAGCCGGTGAGGGGCAGATCGTGGTTCATCTCCATCAGCCGTGCCTCCTGGAAACGGCCTTCAACCGGCACTATGGTGACGGTAATGCCCACCTGGGCCAGGTCGGCCTGGATCAGCTCGGCAGTTTTCAACGGGCTGGGGTTGTAGGATTGCGAGGCGGTCGGTACCCACAGGCGCAGGTTCAGCGACTCAATACCCGCCTGCTTGAGCATTTCGCGCGATTTGGCCGGATTGAATTCGGTAACGTGCGCTTCGTTATCGTAAGCCCATGAGGCGCGCGGCAAGATGGAGGCGGCGGTTTCCGCGGTGCCATAGTAAATCGACTGCATCAGACGCTGGTTGTTGATCGCCAGCGAAATCGCCTGACGGACGTTCAAATCGTTAAGCGGCGGTTTACGGGTGTTAAAGGCCAGATAGGCAATATTCATCCCCGGTCGCAGCGTCAGGCGCAGACGCGGGTCATCGCGCAGAATCGAAAGCTGGCTGGCGGCAGGATAGGCCAGCACGTCGCACTCGCCGGTCAGCAGTTTCGATAGCCGTCCGGTACCGCCGGCGCCCAGATCGATCACCACTTGCGGCATGCGCGGTTTACCTTTCCAGTAAACATCGTTGCGCGCCAGGCGGATATATTGTCCTGAACGGTATTCATTGAGCATGAAGGGCCCGGTGCCGACCGGTTCGCGATCAATCATTTCCTGACGGCCTTCACGCGTCAGGTCATCCGCGTATTCCGCCGAAAGCACCGGCGCATAGTGGGTCGCGATATGCCACAAGAAGGAGGCATCCGGCTCCTGCAGGCGGATCTCCACCGTGTACTCATCCAGCTTCTTCACGCTTTGTACCGAGTCGCCAAATTGCAAACTGTCGAAATACGGGTACTCGCCGCCGTTGACGTCATGGTAAGGGTGCTTCTGGTTAAACACGCGCTCGAAGCTGAAGACCACGTCGTCGGCGTTCAGCATACGGGTCGGTTTGAACCAGTCGGTGGTCTGGAACGGCACGTCTTTGCGCAGGTGAAAACGGTAAGTCGCGCCGTTATCCAGTACTTCCCAGCTCTGCGCCAATTCGGGGATCAGCCGGTAGGTGTAGGGATCGACGTCCAGCAAACGGTCATAAAGCTGTGCGGCCAGGGTATCGACCGTCAGGCCGCTGCTGGCCATCTGCGGGTTGAAGGTGTTCAGTATGCCGCTGACGCAATAGACAAAGCCGCTTTGGCGGATGTCCGGCAACGGCGATGCCGCAGTGGGCGCCGGGGGTGTGGAGGCCAGAGCGCTGCCGGCCAGGCAGCTCAATGACAATATCCAAAGGGGTAAACCACGCATAGAGGCTTCATGGGTTAATAAGCAATAGCCTTAGTGTATCGCACTCTGGCGAACAGCCCAATCCATTGAGCAAAATGGCTGAGTTTTCTGCTACTTGATTGAACAATTCGGCGACGCAGGCAAAAAAGTTACAATTGATATGTTATAACATAACAAAATCATGTTACCGTTCCCTGGCAATGTACTGATAACAGCAAGGGGATGTATGAACAAGGTTGCACTTCCACCACGCCAGCCGCTGCCGGACGCGCAGGCCTGGCAGGGCGCAATGAGTGATGTCGGGCTCGATTGGGTCGGGATGCAAGGGATAGCGCTGCCGCTGGAGTTGGCTGGAAAGCCGTTGATGGCAAAGGTCAATGCCGGGATCAATTTACGCGCCAGCAGCCAAGGTGCGCGGGGTATACACATGTCGCGGCTGTATCTGGCGCTGGATGAGTTAACCCAGGGCGAACTGACGCCGCAACGCATTGCCGACCAGCTGCACGCTTTTTTGGCATCGCAACCGGAGAACAGCGACCGCGCCAGCCTGCACATCAGCGGTGAGCTGCTGTTGTCGCGTCCGGCGCTGCTTTCGCCACACCGGGGATGGAAAGCCTACCCGCTGGAAATTAGTGCCTCGCTGGCCAGCGCACTCACCCTGACGCTGACGGTGGGCGTGCCCTATTCGTCCACTTGTCCGAGTTCGGCGGCGCTCAGTCGTCAATTGGCGCAGCAGCAGTTTCAGTTTGATTTCGAACATTCGGCGCAAAAGGTTGACCAGCAGCAGGTCATCGACTGGCTGGGCGATCACGGTATGCCGGCGACGCCTCACAGTCAGCGTAGCTGGGCCTGGGTGACGGTGACGCTCAATGAGCGCGAAACGGCATTGCCGGTAGTCAACCTGATAGATCGTATCGAACACGCGCTGGGCACGCCGTTGCAGACGCTGGTGAAACGCAGTGACGAGCAGGCGTTTGCCCTGGCTAACGGCCAGAACCTGATGTTCTGCGAGGATGCCGCTCGCCGTCTGTACCGAATGCTGCGCAGCCAGTGCAGCCAGTGCAGCCACCGCGCCTTTTCGCTGCGGGTCGAACATCATGAAAGCCTGCATGCCCACAATGCCGTGGCGGAGTTGAGCTGGCGGGAGGATCAGGATGCTGCGTAAAAACCCCAGTGGACACCTGCCGCAGGTCTCACCGAAGGCCTATATCGATCCTACCGCGATAATCTGCGGCCGGGTGATTATCGAGGACTTTGTCTACGTTGGGCCGTACGCGGTGATCCGTGCGGACGAACTCAATGCGGCCGGAGACATGGAACCGATCGTGATCGGCTCTCATTCCAATATTCAGGACGGCGTGGTGATCCACTCGAAAAGCGGCGCGGCGGTCACCATCGGCCGTTTCAGTTCCATCGCCCATCGCGCCATTGTCCATGGCCCGTGCCGCATCGAAGACCGGGTGTTTATCGGTTTCAACAGCGTGTTGTTCAACTGTCACATCGGTTCTGGCTGCGTGGTGCGCTACAACGCGGTGGTGGATGGCGTGACGTTGCCGCAGAACCTGTATATCCCGTCAACCGAGCGCGTCGGCGCCGACAGCGATCTGTCGCTTTACCGGCAGGTAGATCGCGGCGCATTGCAATTTTCTGAAGAAGTGGCCGCCACCAACGTTGAACTGGTGCGCGGTTACCAGGCATTACGCAATGAGTTTTGAGTGAGGAATCCCATGAATCCATTACCCGTAACCGTGCTTTCCGGCTTTCTCGGCGCCGGTAAAACAACGGTGTTAAACCATATTCTGAACAACCGCCAGGGCATGCGCGTGGCGGTTATTGTCAACGACATGAGCGAAGTCAACATTGACGCCGCCTTGGTCGAGAACGAAGTCCAGCTCGATCGCCAACAGGAAAAGCTGGTGGAAATGAGCAATGGCTGCATTTGCTGCACGCTGCGCGAAGACCTGCTGATTTCGGTACGAGAATTGGCTCAGGCAGGGCGCTTCGATTACCTGCTGATCGAATCCAGCGGCATTTCCGAACCTTTACCGGTAGCGGAAACCTTTACCTTTGAGGATGAACAGGGAGAAAGCCTGTCGCAGTTTGCGCGCCTGGATACCTTGGTCACCGTGGTAGACGGGGTTAATTTTATCCAGCAGTACCAGCAGGCACAGACGCTGCAGGAGGCCGGTCATAGCCTGGGCGAGGACGACCTGCGCAGCGTAGCGGACCTGTTGATCGAACAGATTGAGTTCTGCGACGTGATGCTGGTGAGCAAAACCGACCTGCTGACGCCAGAACAGCAGGGAGAAGTGATGGCGCTGCTGGCCAGTTTAAACCCGGATGCCCGTATTCTGCCCATATCGCCAGGTAAATTGCCGCTGGAAGCGGTATTGAACACCCAAAGCTTCAGCTTCGACAAGGCGCAACAGGCACCGGGCTGGTTGAAGGAGCTGCGGGGCGAGCACTTGCCAGAAACGGAAAACTACGGGATCGGCAGCTTTGTTTATCAGGCCCGCCGTCCTTTTGCGCCGGACAAATTTTACCGGGTGATCAACGGTGACTGGGGTGGTGGCAAGCTCCTGCGTTCCAAAGGGTTTTTCTGGCTGGCGACGCGTCCCCGTCAGGCCGGGCAGTGGAGCCAGGCGGGAGGGATTGCCCATTATGGACTGGCAGGTACCTTCTGGCGTGCCATAGCGCAAGACAGGTGGCCGGAAGACGAAGAGACGAGGGCGCACATTATGGAAAAATGGGTGGAGCCTTTCGGTGACATGCGTCAGGAGTTGGTGTTCATCGGCCAGCATCTGCAGCAGGCCAAAATATCGCGTTTGCTGGACGCCTGCCTGCTAAACGATGAGGAAATGGCCGCCGGGGTAGATTATTGGCACGAGATGGCCGACCCCTTCCCTGAGTGGTAATTGCACAATGACAGTGTGGTAATGAGAAAAATTCTCAACAAAGTGCTTTACAGATGATACTGATAACTATTATCATCGCTTGGCAGTTCACGGAAGGCCACTCCCTGTGGTTCTGCTGTGAAAGGCACGACATTGCTCACATTGCTTCCAGTGTTTTTTAAGCCAGCTCGGGTGCTGGCTTTTTTTTGCCCGCTATTCGTCGTCCGCCTCGCCATTTTGCATTAACGCATGTTTTTTCAGCATGCCGCGAAGCTGGTGATAGGTCAGGCCGAGCAACTCTGCCGCTTTACGTTGGTTAAATCTTCCCTGTTGCAGTGCCGCCTCGATCAGAGACTTTTCCTGCGCCAATTGCCAGGCTTTTAAATCCAGCGGCAGCAGCGGCAGGCCATCATGCGCTTCAACCTCTACAGGCAATGGCGCACTTTCCCGCTGGGCGAACGGGTTGATGACGATATTATTCAGCGCCTCGGCGCTGGTACCGTGGCGGTAAACCGAACGCTCCACCACGTTTTTCAATTCGCGCACGTTGCCTGGCCAGTGATAGCCGAGCAGGGTATCTCTGGCACGCTCGGTAAAGCCGGGGAACAGTGGCAACGACAGTTCACGACACATTTGGATCGCAAAGTGTTCTGCCAGCAACATGATGTCTTGCTGGCGCCGGCGCAGCGGCGGCAACTGCACGACGTCGAACGCCAGGCGGTCCAGCAGGTCGGCGCGGAATTTTCCTGCCGCCGCCAGCGCGGGCAAATCGTCGTTGGTGGCACACACCAATCGCACATCGACCTGCAGCGGTTGGCTGCCGCCGACGCGCTCCAGATGACCGTATTCAATCACCCGCAGCAGTTTTTCCTGTACCAGCATCGGCGCGGTCGCCAGTTCATCGAGAAACAAGGTGCCACCGTCGGCGCGTTCAAAGCGGCCCAGGTGGCGCTTCTGCGCACCGGTGAAAGCCCCGGCTTCGTGGCCGAACAGTTCCGAATCCAGCAGGTTCTCATTCAGGGCTGCGCAGTTAAGCGAGATAAAAGGGCCTTGCCAACGGTTGGAGAGGTAATGTAAACGGTGGGCGATCAACTCCTTACCGGTTCCACGCTCACCGATCACCAACACCGGCTTGTTCAATTTTGCCAGTTGCGAGACTTGCTCCAAGACTTCGACAAAGGCGTTTGCTTCGCCCAGCAGATTTTCTAACTGTTCGCTCATGATGAAATTCGCCAATGTTTGGTGAAAATAATCACTCTACAGGATGCGCTCAGAGAGTCAAAAATAAATAATCCTTATGATTCAATGAAATAAAAGTTGGCACGGGTTTTGATTAAGTCTTTGGGCAATCTGTATGATTTACCGCGGCGCTTCAGACGCCATCAGAACCAAGAGGAAGTGAATTATGGGTATTTTTTCTCGTTTTGCCGACATCGTGAACGCCAACATCAATACTCTGCTGGATAAGGCAGAAGATCCGCAAAAACTGGTGCGGTTGATGATCCAAGAGATGGAAGACACGCTGGTCGAAGTCCGCTCTACCTCGGCGCGTGCGCTGGCGGAGAAAAAGCAGCTGTTGCGCCGTATCGAGCAGGGTGAAAACCAACTGAGCGACTGGCAGGACAAAGCCGAACTGGCGCTGCGTAAAGATAAAGAAGATCTGGCCCGTGCGGCGCTGATCGAAAAACAGAAAGTGGCCGACCTGATCTCTACGCTGACTCATGAAGTCTCGACCGTAGAAGAAACCCTGGCCCGCATGAAAAGCGAAATCGGTGAGCTGGAAAACAAACTGACCGAAACCCGTGCACGTCAGCAGGCGCTGACATTGCGTCATCAGGCGGCGTCGTCTTCCCGCGAAGTGCGTCGTCAGCTCGATAGCGGCAAACTGGATGAGGCAATGGCGCGTTTCGAGCAGTTCGAACGTCGCATCGACCATATGGAAGCCGAAGCGGAAAGCGTCAGCATCGGTAAAAAGAAGTCTCTGGATCAAGAGTTTGCCGAGTTGAAAGCCGACGACGCCATCAGCGAGCAGTTGGCGGCGCTGAAAGCGAAAATGAATCGTTCCGAGTAAGGCAATAGCGGCCACGGTAAGGTGGCCGCCCACCAACGACGCATTAAGAAGGAAAAGAAATGAGTGCTCTATTACTTGCCATTCCGTTGACAATCTTTGTGTTGTTTGTCGCACCGATTTGGCTTTGGCTGCATTACAGCAATCGGCAACAAAGCGGCATTCAACTGAGCCATCAGGAAATGCAGCGTCTGGCACAGCTGGCCGAAGATGCCAAGCGTATGCGTGAACGCATTCAGGCGCTGGAAGAGATCCTCGATGCAGAACACCCGAACTGGAGACAGTCTTGATGAACAACACTCTGGGCAGTAAAAAGCTTTATCGCGTACCTGAAGAAGGAATGGTGAAGGGCGTCTGCGCCGGTCTGGCCCATTATTTCGACGTGCCGGTGCGCCTGATCCGGGTGATCGTGGTGTTATCGATGTTCTTCGGACTGTTTTTCTTCACCCTGATTGCTTATTTCGCGCTGGTGTTCGTGCTGGATGAAGCGCCGGCCAGCCGTTTTGACGGCGAACAGCAAAAAACGCCGCGTCAGTTGCTCGACCAACTTGAATATCAACTGGGCAGCGGCGAACAACAGCTGCGACAGGTTGAGCGTTACGTCACGTCGGACACTTTCGGCGTACAGAGCCGTTTCCGCAAGCTGTAACCCGCCCCGCATGCTATGGCCTGCGCCGTGCGCAGGTCAGGCATTGCACCCGTCATCATCCTTTATTGACCCGAACCGTGCCGGAGGGCATTGATAATGAACAAAACCTATGCCGCAAGTGCTGCTAAATCCGGTGGATTTAAACGAGGAGCAGGTGCAATGTTGAAGACAGTGTCTAAAGTCATCATCATAGCGTTACTGAATTACGGCCCGGCAGGGGCGGCCGGCTGGCTGCTGCGGACCGTGGGTCGCAAACCGATTCGCTTTGTCCTGGCGCTGGTGCTGGAACCTTTGTTCCGCAAAGGCCTGAACAAGGTATTTGGGCGTTATGCCAAGGAGAACAATGAAACGACTGCAAAATGAGTTAACGTCGCTGGTCAACCGCGGTATGGATCGCCATCTGCGCCTGGCGGTGACCGGCCTGAGCCGTAGCGGCAAAACCGCCTTTATCACCGCTTTCGTCAACCAATTGCTGCATGTTCACAGCGGCGCGCGCATGCCGCTGTTCTCACCGGTGCGTGAAGAGCGGCTGCTGGGCGTGAAGCGCATTCCGCAGCGCGATCTCGGCATTCAACGTTTTACCTATGATGAAGGGTTGGCACAGCTGTACGGCACCCCGCCGAGCTGGCCGACCCCGACGCGTGGCGTCAGCGAAATTCGCCTGGCGCTGCGTTACCGTTCCAATGATTCGCTGCTGCGCCATTTCAAAGACACCTCGACCCTGTACCTGGAAATCGTCGATTATCCTGGCGAGTGGTTGCTGGACCTGCCGATGCTGGAACAGGACTATCTGGCCTGGTCACGGCAAATGGCCGGCCTGCTGCAGGGCGATCGCGCCGAGTGGGCTAAGCCCTGGCTCGCGCTGTGTAAAAGCTGCGATCCGCTGGCTCCGGCTGATGAAAACAAACTGGCGGCTATCGCTCAGGCCTACACCGACTATCTCCTGCGTTGCAAAAGCGAAGGGCTGCACTTTATTCAGCCTGGCCGCTTTGTCCTGCCGGGAGACATGGCCGGTGCGCCGGCGTTGCAGTTTTTCCCGTGGCCAAATGTGGACGCTCAGGTTGAATCGAAGCTGGCGCAGGCGGATAAGCACAGCAACATCGGTATGCTGCGTGCGCGTTTCAATTATTACTGTCAGTCGATCGTCAAAAACTTTTATAAAGAGCATTTTGTCCGTTTCGATCGTCAGATTGTACTGGTGGATTGCTTACAGCCCCTCAATAGCGGCCCGCAGGCGTTTAACGATATGCGCCTGGCGCTGACCCAGTTGATGCAGAGTTTCCACTATGGCAAGCGCACACTGTTTCGCCGCTTGTTTTCGCCGACCATCGACAAGCTGATGTTCGCTGCCACCAAAGCCGACCACATCACTGCCGATCAGCACGCCAATCTGGTGTCGCTGCTGCAGCAGTTGGTGCAGGAAGCGTGGCAGAACGCCGCGTTTGAAGGCATCAGCATGGACTGCGTTGGGCTGGCCTCGGTACAGGCTACCGAGAGCGGTATCGTCGACCATCAGGGGCAGCGTATCCCGGCGTTAAAAGGCAATCGTCTGAACGACGGCGCGCCGCTGACGGTTTTCCCCGGCGAAGTGCCGGCACGCTTGCCTGGGCCGGCGTTTTGGCAAAACCAGGGCTTCCATTTCGATGAATTTCGCCCACGTGCCATGAGCGTGGACAGCCCGTTACCACATATTCGCCTGGACGCGGTGATGGAGTTTTTACTGGGAGATAAATTGCGATGAGCGAGCCGATAAAACCGCGTATCGATTTTGAACAACCGCTGCAACCGCCTCAGGAGCCCGTACTGCGTGCCAACGTGGCTTTTGATGAACAGCAGGCGGAAAGTTTTTTCCCGGCTGCGCCGGAGCTGCAGCAGGAAGACGAAGAGGGGCGCGCCGAAGGCATCATCAATGCGGCCCTGAAACCCAAGCGCAGCCTGTGGCGTAAAATGGTCACTGCCGGCCTGGCGCTGTTTGGCGTCAGCGTGGTGGCGCAGGGCGTACAGTGGCTACACACCGCTTGGGTGCAGCAGGATTGGATTGCTCTGGGTGGTGGCGTAGCGGGTGGCCTGATCGTCTTTGCCGGGGTGGGCTCGGTGGTGACCGAATGGCGGCGATTGTATCGCCTGCGCCAGCGTGCCGAAGAGCGAGATGTGGCTCGGGAATTACTGCACAGCCACGGTTTGGGCAAAGGACGGGAATTTTGCGAGAAGTTGGCGCGCCAGGCCGGTCTGGATCAAGGGCATCCGGCACTGCAGCGCTGGCAGGCCTCGCTGCATGAAACCCAAAACGACCGTGAAGTGGTGGCGCTGTACGCCAAGCTGGTACAGCCGGTGCTGGACAACCAGGCTCGGCGTGAAATCAGCCGTTCGGCGGCGGAATCCACGTTAATGATCGCCGTCAGTCCGCTGGCGCTGGTGGATATGGCTTTTATCGCCTGGCGCAATATTCGCCTTATCAACCGCATCGCGGCGCTGTATGGCATCGAGCTGGGCTACTTTAGTCGTCTGCGGTTATTCCGCCTGGTCCTGTTGAACATTGCTTTTGCCGGTGCGTCCGAACTGGTGCGCGAAGTGGGGATGGACTGGATGTCGCAAGATCTGGCGGCTCGCTTGTCTGCCCGTGCAGCTCAGGGGATCGGTGCCGGTTTGCTGACCGCACGGCTTGGCATCAAGGCAATGGAACTGTGCCGCCCGCTGCCTTGGCTGGAAGGTGAGAAACCCAAACTGGGTGATTTCCGAAGCCAATTGGTCGGCCAACTGAAAGAAACCATGAAGAAAGGCGACAGCAAAGCCAAATAATCTCCTCACGGCGTCCATTTGGGCGCCGTGCTTCCTTTCTGCCTCTGTCGCGCCACGCAAAAGCCAAGACGTAACCTTCACTTGACGAAAGACGATCCCCCTGCAAATACATTATATTTATCTGCAAATTTATTAGCGGTTGTGATAACTCTCTGCCGATCAGCTAAAATGACGCCGATGGTGTTATTCACTTGCGTTTAAAAACATCAACAACAGCGATAAATCAGAGTTCTGTCAACTTTTGCTGACAGATTGCTTCTACCGTTCGGGGTGAGAGAGTATCATCATTGCCAGTCATCCCCGCACCTGCAGAGATAAGGCCAATACTGATGCGTTTGGAAGTTTTTTGCGAAGACCGAATCGGTCTGACTCGAGAGTTACTCGATCTTTTGGTATTGCGCAGCATAGATTTACGTGGCATCGAAATCGATCCCATCGGCCGCATTTACCTCAATTTTTCCCAGCTGGATTTTGATACCTTCCGTGCCTTGATGGCAGAGATCCGTCGCATTGCCGGCGTGACCGACGTACGCACCGTGAATTTCATGCCGTCCGAGCGCGAGCACCGTGCCCTGCGTGCGTTGCTGGAGTCGATGCCGGAACCGGTCTTCTCGATTGATATGAAGGGCAAGGTCGAGCTGGCTAACCCGGCGGCTCAGGCGTTGTTCGGTTTCAGCGAAGACAAAATCCGCAACCAGACCGCCACTGCGCTGATCGGTGGTTATAACTTCAGCCGCTGGCTGGAAAGCGAGCAGGCGACACCGCAATCTGAGCGGGTGGTGATCCGCAGTCAGGATTTCCTGATGGATATCACCCCGATCTATCTGGAGGACGAAAACCAACAGAAAGACACCGTCGGCGCGGTCGTGATGCTGAAATCCACGGCGCGCATGGGTCGTCAGCTACAGAATCTGTCGGTGAACGACGATACCGAATTTGATCATATCGTCGCTGCCAGCCCGAAAATGCGCCAGGTGCTGGAGCAAGCGCGCAAGCTGGCGATGCTGGATGCGCCACTGTTGATTGTCGGGGATACCGGTACCGGTAAAGACATCCTGGCCCGGGCCTGTCACCTGCGAAGCCCGCGCGGCAAACAGCCGTTCCTGGCGCTAAACTGTGCCGCCTTGCCGGATGACGTCGCGGAAAGCGAGCTGTTCGGCCATGCGCCGGGCGCTTATCCCAATGCACTGGAAGGCAAGAAGGGCTTCTTCGAGCAGGCACACGGCGGTTCGGTGTTGCTCGATGAAATCGGTGAAATGTCGCCGCGCATGCAAACCAAACTGTTGCGCTTTATTAACGACGGTACTTTCCGCCGGGTTGGCGAAGAACACGAAGTGCATGTCGATGTGCGTGTGATCTGCGCGACGCAGAAAAACCTGACCGAACTGGTGCAACGCGGTGAGTTCCGTGAGGACTTGTATTATCGCCTTAACGTACTGACCATTACCCTTCCGCCGCTGCGCGAACGTCCGCAGGACATCATGCCGCTGACTGAACTGTTCGTGGCGCGCTTTGCCGATGAGCAGGGCGTGGCCCGGCCGAAATTGTCCAACGATCTGGGCAGCTTCCTCAGCAAATACGGCTGGCCTGGCAACGTGCGGCAGTTGAAGAACGCCATTTATCGCGCGCTGACGCAAACGGAAGGTTTCGAACTTCGTCCGCAAGATATCGTCCTGCCGGAATTTGAAGTTGAAATGTCACTGGGCGATGAAGTGTTGGATGGCTCGCTTGACGACATCAGCAAGCGCTTTGAGCGCTCGGTGCTGACGCGGCTGTACCGCACTTACCCAAGCACGCGAAAGTTGGCGAAACGCCTGGGGGTTTCACATACCGCGATCGCCAACAAGCTTCGCGAGTATGGGCTCAGCAGCCGCAAGCCGGCTGGGGAAAGCGAAGAGTAAAAAGAACGGGCGCCTTAGGCGCCCGTTTTTAACCATAACTAACAAAGCCCGTCATTCGCGAGCCTTATGACATTATTTCAATGCAGCCAGTGCCGCGTCATAGTCTGGTTCGTTGGTGATTTCATTGACCAGCTCGCTGTACAACACGTTATCCTGGCCATCCAGCACCACCACCGCACGTGCAGTCAGACCGGCCAGTGGGCCCTCGGCGATTTCAACGCCGTAGGCTTGTTTGAATTCTGCACCGCGCAGAGTGGACAGGGTCACCACGTTGCTCAGGCCTTCCGCGCCACAGAAACGTGACTGTGCGAACGGCAGGTCAGATGAAATGCACAACACTACGGTGTTATCCAGGCCGCTGGCCAACTGGTTGAATTTACGCACTGAAGTCGCACAAACGCCGGTATCGATGCTTGGGAAAATGTTCAGAACTTTGCGTTGACCCGCGAAGCTGCTCAGCGCCACATCTGACAGGTCTTTGGCAACCAGAGAGAAGGCTTTGGCTTGTTCGCCGGACTGTGGCAGATGGCCTGCAACGCTAACCGGGTTGCCTTGAAAATGTACTGTCTGAGTCATTAGCTTGATTCCTTTTACAGGTGTTTATACAAAGGGCATGAGCCTAATGAAAGGGGCTTTGCGCCGCGTTTAACATTAGGTTCACACCCTGGCATCAGTTTATGTCAACAATTGCGGGTTGGATATATAAAGTTTGCTAAATAGTTGTATATATTAGGTTGTGTCCAGAATTTATTCTTCTGGCCGCCCTCGTTTATGCGCAATTTTCGCCTCAGGAGCCGTTATGAGAAGCATGCGTTTTTACCCAGAAGCCTGGCCGCTGCATACTGCCTTTGTGATAGCTCGCGGTAGCCGGACCGAAGCCAAAGTCGTGGTGGTCGAAATTGAGCAGCAAGGCGTGCGTGCCAGCGGCGAATGTACGCCCTATGCGCGTTACGGCGAAAGTGAAGCCTCGGTAATGGCACAGCTGGCAGAGGTGGCAACGGCTGTGGAACAGGGCGTGACGCGGGAGCAACTGCAGCAGTTAATGCCGGCAGGCGCTGCGCGCAATGCAGTGGATTCAGCGCTTTGGGATCTGGAATGTCGCCTGAATGGCCAGAGCCTGTGGCAACGCAGCGCAGTCGCGGAACCGGAGCGCATTGTGATGGCGCAAACCGTCAGCATCGGCTCGCCGGAGGCGATGGCGTTCGCCGCGCGTGAGCTTGAGCAGCAGGGGGCCCGCCTGTTGAAAATCAAGCTGGATAACCACCTGATCAGTGAACGACTGGTGGCGATCCGTGCGGCAGTGCCGACGGCAACCTTGATCGTCGACGCCAATGAGTCCTGGCAGGCGGAGGGGCTGGCGGCACGTTGTCAACTGTTGGCAGATCTGGACGTGGCAATGCTGGAGCAACCGCTGCCGGCGAAGGACGACAGCGCGCTGGAAAACTTTATCCACCCGTTACCGATTTGCGCCGATGAGAGCTGCCACACGCGTAGCGATCTGCCGCGGTTGGCCGGCCGCTATCAAATGGTCAATATCAAGCTGGACAAGACCGGCGGTCTGACGGAAGGGTTGGCGTTGGCGGCATTGGCGCGGGAACAAGGGTTCGCCATCATGCTCGGCTGTATGCTCTGCACTTCTCGGGCGATCGGCGCGGCGTTACCCTTGGCTCCTGGGGCGCGATTCGTCGATTTGGACGGTCCAACCTGGCTGGCGAAGGACGTTGAACCGGGTTTGAGTTTCGAGTGTGGGGCGATCAATCTCGCCCCGTAACCGACTCAGTCAGGATAGGTCAGTAATTCCACCATGGCGTCGAGATAGCTTTCGCTGGCGGCATCGGCAGAGATGGGCGGGAATTCCGCGGTAATGCAGGGCAGCGATAAATCGGCACACCAACTGCCGAACGAGCCCGGGGTCTCGTAACCGACGCTGGTGACCAGCGGCAGGGCAAATTTGTGCGAAAGCCAGACGCCGAGCCGGGAGCTGGCAGGATCTTCGATGCAGGCCAAAGGCTCGTGGAAGGAGACTACCCAGCGCGGTTTCAGCCGATGGATCAGGTGGCACAGCGCCTGGGTTTCCGGCTCGGAACCCGGACGACCACCGGTCGAAAGCTTAACGTCCCGAGCTTCCGCCGCGCTGTTCCAGCGATAAACCGTATCGCCGGAGCGCCAGTTGGCCGCCGGGAAATTGCGGTTCAGATCGACACCGTTGGCATTGGCGCGCAGCCCGAGTTGGCAACCATCCGGGTTGACGGCCAGCACCACGTGGTGACGCAACTGATTGGGGGCGATGCTGCGCAGCGCACAGGACAGCGTGACAATAGCGGCGCCTTCGTCACCGTGCGTACCGGCGATGATCAGCCCGGTATCCGGGCTACTGATGGCCGCCGGGAAATAGAGCAGCGGTGCGCCCAGCAGCGAACTGCCGTAATTCTCTCCTGCAACGGCCAATTGGCCACGTTCACTGCGCGGTCGATGCTGGATCATGATGCGTTCCCTGATTTAAAGGTCGAGAGTGATTATCATTTTATTCAGTGTATTACGCTTTGACCGCACTTTCCCAGAGCTATTGTTCGGCCATTGCCTGATATGTGAACTGTGCGTTAGCGCAGGTAACAATAAAACCCCGCCGGTCAATTCGCTGTTGTTATACTATCGGCAAAGCTAACCCAATAACCAAACAGGGGATTTAACATGCCAGTAGCCAGAATTATTGCCAGCTATAGCGAAAATGAAAAAGACACCATCACGCTGCTGTGCGGCGTGGACGAGGAAAACCAAATCCGCCAGGGTGAATGGTTCGGCGTGGTGAAGAACGACGATGGGCGCGGCGATGAGTCCAACTATCCGTTTACCCTGCACGTCGACTATCAAAAAAACACCTTCTATCTGGACTATGGCTATGACGATGCCGAGTCGCGCCAGATGCAAAAGACCGATATCCATGCCAAACCGCTGGCGGAGAAAGGCTTCTTCACCATTTTTGATGAAGAAGAGGGCGAGGAGTTCAGCTACCGTATCAACAGCATTCATCTGTACGAATAACCCTCTTCGAGTTACAAATGCTCGTGCCGACCTCGTCGCACGGGCATTTTTTATTGCCTGGCCCCCAGTTTTTACATCTTGTCCGCCTGGAACTCTAGGTGAGACTAATCTTGTGCTATAAGATAAAAAATTCAGATGGTTAACGGGGATGAATCAGAATGACGAGAAAAAAAATTCAACAGGGTTTTCGTTTGGCGCTGTGTGCAGTGGCGATCGGTGCAGGGTTGAGCAGCGCGATGGCGGCGCAGGTTCCCCCGGGTACCACTCTGGCGGAAAAGCAGGAAATTGTTCGCCATATCAAAGATGAGCCTGCCTCGCTCGATCCCATCAAGGCGGTCGGGCTGCCGGAAGCGCAATTGGCGCGCGATCTGTTTGAAGGCCTGGTGAATCAGGATGCGAACGGCAAAGTGATCCCCGGCGTTGCTACCCGTTGGCAAACCACGGATAACCAAACCTATATTTTCACACTGCGTAAAGACGCACGCTGGTCGAATGGTGACCCTGTCACGGCAAAAGACTTTGTCTATAGCTGGCAACGCCTGGTTGAGCCGAAAAATTTGTCTCCCTTTGCCTGGTTTGCCCAACTGGCGGGGATCGAGAATGCCGATGAGATCATCACCGGCAAATTGCCTGCGGACAAGCTGGGCGTAACGGCGCTGGACGATTACACCTTTAAAGTGCAATTGAACAAACCGGTCCCTTATTTTGTCAGCCTGACGGCCAACTTCAGCCTGTTCCCGGTGAACAAGGCGGTGGTGGAGAAATATGGCAATGACTGGACCAAGGTGGGTAACCTGGTGGGCAATGGCGCGTTTAAACTGCAGGAACGGGTGGTCAACGAGAAGCTGGTATTGACGCCAAACGAACACTATTGGGATCACGCGCATACCGTTTTAACCAAGGTGACCTTTTTACCGATCAACCAGGAGTCTAACGCCACCAAGCGCTATTTGGCCGGCGACATCGACATCACCGAATCCTTCCCTAAAAACATGTACCAAAAACTGCTGAAGGATATTCCGGATCAGGTTTATACCCCCGATCAGCTGGGGACTTATTATTACGCTTTCAACACCCAGCGGGCGCCGACCAGTGATGTACGGGTGCGCAAGGCGCTGTCTTATGCAATTGATCGCAAAATTATCGCCGAAAAAGTGTTGGGTACCGGCGAGAAACCGGCTTACCACTTTACGCCGGACGTCACCGCAGGCTTCAAGCCGGAAGTGAGCCTGTTGCAACAGCAGCCGCAGGCCGAACTGGATGCTCAGGCCAAGGCGCTGATCCAGGCCGCCGGCTATGGCCCGAACAACCCGTTGAAGCTGACGCTGTTGTATAACACTTCGGAAAGCCACCAGAAAATTGCCATTGCCGTGGCCTCAATGTGGAAGAAAACGCTCGGGATCGACGTCAAGTTGCAGAACCAAGAGTGGAAAACCTACATCGACAGCCGCAACACCGGCAATTTCGACGTGGTGCGCGCTTCCTGGGTGGGCGATTACAACGAAGCTTCGACCTTCCTGTCGCTATTGAGCTCCACCCACAGCGGCAATATCGCCAAATTCAAGAGCGAAAATTACGATAAGCTGTTGGCGCAGGCCAGCCGTGAAACCAGTGCCGCGGCCCTGACGGCGGATTACAACAAACTGGAGCAGATCATCGCGGAACAGGCACCGATCGCGCCGATTTACCAGTATACCAATGGCCGCCTGATCAAGCCTTGGGTAAAAGGTTACCCGATCACCAATCCGGAAGACGTGGCCTACAGCCAGACGATGTATATTATCAAGCATTAATAACTGCAATTAACCAGGCTCCGTTAATTCGGGGCCTGGCTGCGAATATTTGTCGAATAATAGAATTAATCTCAATAGCTTTTTTCAGCCAGAGCGATGCCGTCCGTTAAAATAACCGCAACGGTCTTTCTATTCGGCAATGAATTGTGGGTAAACCGGTCGTTATTTATGCTTTATAAGCTGTCCCGCATGGCATCAACCAGAATGCGGCCGCTCATGTCCGTTTGGGTAATGCGATAGCTGGTTGGGTAAGAGCGCCGGGTGCTGAGGTGATCATGTACCGACACCGTACCAACCTGCGCACCGCTGGCATTCTTCACGATAAACTCGCTGATTTCTTCCTGGCCCTGATTTTGAAAATTAACGCTGCGGATTTTCTCCAGCGTATCGCTGTCGTTTAATTTTAAATGGTCGCGTAACATAACTACCTCCTCGTAGTGAGGGAAGTATATGCCTCTCAAATTTGCGCTGGAACAGCTTTCTGTTAATTTTTTATTGTCATTATGAATTAAAATTGATGTGAATATGTTAAGTCATAATAATGGCGCGATAGCCAGCGCTTTATTTCGCGATATTCACATTGCTCAGCCCTGTTTTATTTCATCTCCGTGATTATTAGTCTGTATTTTTGTTAAATAATGCCTGACGCCCAACGGGGGAAGGAAATACGCAGGACACGTCGTGTGCACAGTCGGGAACGATCACTAAATCACGTTTGGCATGCGGGGCAATAAAACGTCGATCGTAAGCCGCATAGGCGATAGCGCGTTGTAGCCGATAGGGGCCCTGAGCCTGCGCTGCGCAAGATTTGTCGAGTATTTTATAAAAACTGCCGGCCGCGTCGCCGGTATCTTTTTCGCCGGCCATGTAGGTGATGTCTGCGCTGGCATAGCGTTCGCGCATCGACTCAGCCTTTTGGGCGAGGAAAGGCGGGATCAACTCAATGCCGTATTTCCAGCGATTGACGTTTGGGCAGGCGTCGCTGTTAACCTCAACCCAATCAAAGGTGCAGCCCCTGGTAGAATCACAGTCGCGCCAATCAACAGGGCGACCTTTAATTACCGGCTGTGGTCGACGGCGATCAAAATAGAGCCAGCTACCGGGATCGGATATCACATAGCGCAGCTTTACGCCGGGCGGCGGATTGGCGAAACCGACATAGTGCTGCACAAACTGTGCGCCGGCGGAAAACCCCGCAACGGTGACCCAACGTATCCGTGGCCATTTAACTTTCAGTTCGGCAACCAGGCGATCAAGCGCGGCAAACGAGCTGGTTTTCCCCAGGTTGTCCAAACCGCCTTCGATCCAGGAACTGCAACTCCACAGCGCGTCCCCGGCCTGGGCCTGCGGAACGCCGGGGGAGTGACAGTGCCCAGACTGGGCATCGCTGACCGGGAACAGTGGAGCGACCAGCAGCGTCTGGCCGGTTTGGCCTGCAAGTTGAGCCGCTTTTACCGCGGCGGCCAAGGTTTTCCCCGCATCTCTGGGATACCCGTGCAGGACGATTAAGGCGCTATCCGGCGCGACATCCTGGGGTTGCGCGACAAAGTAGGGCAAATCACCAGCCGCCGGCCCCAGCTTGACCCGGTAGGCATCGGCGAAACCGTTGAGTGAATGCTTTGCGGCAAGCAGCGGATGAAAAGGGGTCAGCCCCAGCGCCAAAACAGAGGCTAATACGGAGGTTCGGGTCGGCATCATCGGGCACCAGGTTGTTCATTCTTCCTCCATGTTAGCCTATAAGCGCAGTACGGAGCAGCATTCGCACGGCTTCATCTTTGATCCGCCTACCATTAACGCTAGACTCTGGAATAAGTGAAAAGCAAAGAGGATGAGGAATGGAAGTCATTGAGGGGCGCGAGTTACAGGTTCCTGACGCAGTCTATGCCTACCAGCTCGATGGCAAGGGCGGTGTAACGTCGATTGATTACGATGATAAAGTCACCTGCGACGAGCCTTGCTGGCTGCATCTCGATTACGCGCACCCGGCCAGTGCCGAGTGGCTGGCCACGACGTCGCTGCTGCCGGATGCGGTAAGAGAAGCCTTATCCGGGGAGAGTTCCCGACCGCGCGTCAGCAAGGTGGGCGACGGCACCATGATCACGCTGCGCAGCATCAACTTTAACGCCAACTCGCGGCCGGATCAGTTGGTCACCATCCGCGTTTACATGACCGATAAACTCATCGTATCTACCCGCCATCGCAAGGTGTATTCCATTGATCAGGTGGTGAACGATCTGCAAAGCGGTAGCGGGCCGACCAACAGCGGCAACTGGCTGGTGGAGATATCGGACGCGCTGACCGACCACGCCAGCGAGTTTATCGAAGATCTGCACGATAAAATCATCGATCTGGAAGATTCGTTACTGGAGCAGCAGGTCCCCGAACGGGGTCAACTGGCGCTGATCCGCAAACAGTTGATTGTGCTGCGTCGTTATATGGCGCCGCAACGCGACGTGTTCTCGCGTTTAGCCAGCGATCGTTTGCCCTGGATGAATGATGACGATCGTCGCCGCATGCAGGATATTGCCGATCGGCTGGGGCGCGGGCTGGACGACCTGGACGGCAGCATTGCGCGTACCGCGATCCTTTCTGACGAAATCACCACCGTGATGGCCGATGCCATGAACCGCCGCACCTACACCATGTCGCTATTGGCGATGGTGTTTTTACCCACGACCTTTTTGACCGGGTTGTTCGGCGTCAACCTGGGCGGGATCCCTGGGGGCGGCAATCCATTCGGCTTTGCGGCTTTTTGCCTGATGCTGGCCGGCCTGGTGTTTGGCGTGGGCTGGTGGCTGAAGAGACGCCGTTGGTTGTAGCCAAAAAGAGGTAAAACCCCGGTTAACATTGAGCGATATCAACTTTTGCCGGGGGGAAATGAGGCATGATCTATCTCGCAGGTGAATGCAACGTCAAGCGATGGGCGTTGCGCTCCATAATTGTTTTACTTTCTTATATTTAGAATTACTGCATAGCACATTGATTCATACAATGCCGGTTTAATCACCGGCATTTTTTTGTCCGCAATTTGCCCCTCAGGCCGCGCTTTCATCCCAGAAACTGGCCTCGATCTTGTGCCCGTCCAGGTCACGCACAAAGCAGCCGTAATAGGCTTCGCCATAGTGCGGTCTTGAACCGGGAGCGCCCTCATCCTTCGCCCCGGCCAGCAGCGCCTGCCGGTAAAAATCATCAACCTGCTGCTTGCTGGTGGCGAAAAAACCCACATGAATGCCATTGCCGGTGGTGGCCGGTTTGCCGTCGATCGGCAGCTGCAACCAAAACTCCGGATAATCGCGGCCATAGCCAATGGCCCCTGGGTGTTCCAAAACTCGGCGGCAACCTAAGGCGGCGAGGGTGCGATCGTAAAAATTAGCTGCGGCGTCAAAATTATTGCTGCCGAGAGAAACGTGAGACAAGCAGGGCGTGATGTTCATCGGTAATCTCCTGGTGACTGTATAAAAACACAGTATAGGATAAAAACCGCACTGTCTGGTGAATTCTGCTGAAAATGCGAGCGGGATCGCCAACTGAGGGAGGATAGAGAACCGCCCGCAGTGTGCGGGCGGAACAGCGGCTTACTTGATCTCGAGCACGTCTAAACGTGCCGGGGCAGGTTCATCCGCCTCTTCCGGCTGCCAACCCACCGGCTGCATCGGAATATCTTCACGATCGAAAGCCAGATCGCCGCCGTCAACGACTTCGCTACCGTGGTGAATGCCTTTGAAATCAAACAGGTTATAGTCGCTCAGGTGCGAAGGCACCACGTTCTGCATTGCGCTGAACATGGTTTCCAGGCGGCCCGGATAACGCTTATCCCAGTCGCGCAGCATGTCGCCAATCACCTGACGCTGCAGATTAGGCTGCGAACCGCACAGGTTGCACGGGATAATCGGGAATGCTTTCGCCACCGAGAAACGCTCAATGTCTTTTTCACGGCAATACGCCAGCGGACGGATCACCACGTGCTTTCCGTCGTCGCTCATCAGTTTAGGTGGCATGCCTTTCAGTTTGCCGCCGTAGAACATATTGAGGAACAGGGTCTGCAGAATGTCATCACGGTGGTGGCCCAGGGCAATTTTGGTGGCACTCAGCTCGGTGGCGGTGCGGTAAAGAATGCCGCGACGCAGGCGTGAACACAGGGAGCAGGTGGTTTTGCCCTCGGGGATCTTGTCCTTGACGATGCTGTAGGTGTTCTCCTCAACGATCTTGTATTCCACCCCTAAACTTTCCAGATAGGCCGGCAGGATATGCTCCGGGAAGCCAGGCTGTTTCTGATCGAGGTTAACGGCAATCAGTGAGAAATTGACCGGTGCGCTCTGCTGCAGGTTGCGCAGAATTTCCAGCATGGTGTAGCTGTCTTTACCGCCGGACAGGCAGACCATGATGCGGTCGCCTTCTTCAATCATGTTGAAGTCGGCAATCGCTTCGCCCACGTTGCGGCGCAGACGCTTGTGCAATTTGTTGAGGTTGTATTGTTCTTTAGGATTAATTTGTTGATTTTCTTGCATTATATTTTCCGTGAAACATAAAAAGGGGCAAAACGCAGGCAAAGTACATTAAAGAGACAGCCTGTCATTTAGCATGTTCACCTGCTCCCCGTTCATTTCTTCGATCCACTTGCCGTATATCTTATAGATCATTTACGCGTTGTGGTGTCCCATCTGAGCGACGATGAAAGACGGGTTAGCGCCCGCCGTTAAAAACCAACAAGCGAAAGTATGTCGCGTATGGTACGGATTACGCCGCCGAATGCCAGCGAGTTTTGCAGCAGGGGCTCAACGAACCCTATTGATGATACGAACAGTTGCCCTTTTGCCGTCCTTTAGCGGGTGCGGTACAAAAATAAAGAGGCATTGCTGTTCACCTTGTTGGATCTTGCGCGCCAACCGACGTCTTCCTACCCCAGCGTCGCTAAATTACCATGGGGCATAACGGAGCAAATCTATACAGCCAAAGATTTCAATGCGGAAACCAACAGGATAAACGCGGATGCTGAAATCTCTATATGTCCAAGTAAAACCAATATTGAATGAGCTAAGAAGCCCCTGCATTGTATGGGAAAATCTGGCTTCCGGGCCTTTGTTTATGAGTGATTCCCTTGCAGAAGAAAATTGTTGCCTAGTATTCTTTTGTTGAGCCTCATTGCTGGGCTTTCTATAAATTTAAAGCTAAAGTAAGCAAAGGTGCTTGATATAATAATGGATAGAAATATATTAATATAGGGTGATGCTATGAATAATGATGCTATTACTTGCTGGGTTGGGAATGCCCACAAATAAACCCCGTATGATATGTCATTTTTAATTTTTATTCTTCTGATAAATGAAAGTGAAGACATATACAGCAATAGCATTGATGAACCAGCATAAAACAATGCCGTTTTGGAAGCGTCGTCATCTACAAAAAAGAAAAAGAGAGCGGAGAGCGCTGTTAAAGCTAATAATACGTTGGTAGTGATCTTGTCCTTCAGTATTGCCAAAAGACAGCCGGCAGCGAAAGTTGGGTAAAGTAAATAGATACTTGGATCGTCTGATTTTGCAACCAGGTGGCCTTTTAATGGCGTGAATGGTTCAATGAGTATGGCTATTGATATAAGCGCAATGAATGTCTTTTTGTATGAACCAAAAGCAAGACTAACTAAATAGATTAACAGTAAGTAAATATAAGATTTTACCTCCATTGGAATGGTCCAAAGAGAACCGTTAACTGCGCTTAGCTTATTGTTGACAAATACTCCTGGAAGGTTGTACTGGACATCAAGTTTCAATGTTTTAGTGATGTAAACCCAAACTTCTTTAGATGAAAAATAATCGCCGAGGCTAAGGTTGCTTAACCACGGGCCTATTAGTAGTGCTGATATGATAATGGTTGTTACGTAAGCAGGGTAAACTCTAAAGAAGCGGGATGTAACGTAATTTAATATTTTACCGTTAGATAACAGACTATTCGTAACGAGAAGCCCACTGATCAAGAAAAAAGCTTTTACTGCAACGCCGCCAAATGAAACGTATCCCAACAATGTCATTTTATATAGTATATCATTGCTTCCATCGGTTGGGGATAATGCGAATGCATGGGCATAAATGACAAAGTACGCACAGAATACTCTGATTAAATCAAGATTGTTATTATCTCTTTTTATAAACTGATCAATGGTAATTGCTTTCATTAATGAACCACACTATTAAAATTTTATCATGAGCATTCTAACATCACCGAAGCGGGACAGTAAATTCGATTACACAGGCCTCGGAATGCTCATCAAAATTTGACCAGGCCAAGACACCGAACCACTATCGAAAATCTACTGCTTAGACGTGAATAGGGGCCGTATGGGGCTTAATGAAGAAATTGTCGTGCTTATAACTCACAAGATTGGCGCTTAGGGGGTTAAGTTGATCACTAATGGCGTGGATGTGAGTCGTACCAATATTACTGACCACTTGTATTGCCGGGTGGCACGGCAGTTCAATACCGATACCGACCCGTTTTCATACGACAACCAGTGGTCTAGCGTACGTGCTCTTAACTCAGTCTTCCCGGGCCGGATAGCCAGCTTCGCGCAGTGCCGCGAGGAAATCACTTTCGTCCATAGCACTATCGACCTGAACCTGACGCGCGGCCGGGTCGGTTTCAATGTGGGCCTGCGTATCGATGCTCAGCAGCGTTTGGGTTACGGATTTTGCGCAGCCGCCGCAGGTCATGTTGGGGATGTAAAAACGGTGCATCTTAATCTCCTGATTATTTAGGGTGTCCGGTAACGATGCGGTTTGACAGCGTGGCAAGGTCAAACGCTTTTCAGCAAAAATTTTTGTTTCGAACTCAGTGACGACATTGGCGTGTAAGCACCAAAACGGGGTGCCTCACGCGGTGTTTGCGGACCAGGGTTCGTCTCTATAGCTGGCTCGGCCAAATCCGCCAGGATCGGGCAGTCGGGTCGATCGTTGCCATGGCAGTGATCGGCAAGGTATTCGAGCGTTTGCGCCATCTCTTGCAGTTCGGCAATCTTGGCCTTCAGTTTGGCAACATGAGAAAGCGCCATCCCCTTGACGTCGGCACTGGCCCGGTCGCGATCGTGCCACAACACCAGCAGGGCTGAGGTCTGCTCGACAGAAAACCCCAGGTCGCGCGCACGACGAATAAAACGAAGGCTGTGCACGTCCTGTGAGCTGTAATGCCGATAACCGGCTTCAGAACGAAGGGCCTTTGGGATCAGGCCAATTTGTTCGTAGTAGCGGATCATCTTCGCCGAAACGCCAGAGGATTTGGCGGCTTGACCGATATTCATCATTCACTCCTTCTCAGGTCTTGAGTAAATCCCCCTGAATGGGGGATTACCTAAAGGTCAATATGCTTCGTCATGTCCCAGGCTCTGACGGTATTGGGCAGACTGAGTACCACAGCCAATCCAGGTGGTAAGTGCTGTAGAATGTTTTCGCCCCCACCTGGGTTGTTGGCGCGATGCATATACCGGTGCGTGCTTTGGCCTCCTCGCTAATCTCGGGGTTGGAGAGATCTCGTTCTTCGAAAGCAATCCCTTCATGTTCGAGCCAGGACTTCAGCGCCTGGCAGTCTGAACACGTCGGCGTCGTGTAAATGACGACCTGGGGATGAAATTCATCGGCCATCGCGGCCTCCTCAAACCTGTTTTGCATCCCACTGATGTTCCAGCTTGGCCGGACGGGATTCTCCCCCGATGGGTGCCTGGAAACGTTTGAGACGGAGTGCGTTACCGAGCACGAAGACGCTGGAGAGTGCCATCGCCGCAGCGGCGAAGATCGGTGAAAGCAAGGTGCCGTTTATCGGGTAAAGCATGCCTGCCGCAACCGGGATCAGCACCGCGTTGTAGGCAAAGGCCCAGAACAGGTTTTGCTTGATGTTGCGGATCGTTGCCTGGCTGAGCGCGATGGCATTTGCCACGCCACGCAGGTCCCCGGACATCAGCACCACGTCAGCCGCCTCGATCGCCACATCGGTGCCCGTGCCTATTGCCAGTCCAACATCGGCTTCGGCCAGTGCCGGGGCGTCGTTGATACCGTCCCCCACGAAAGCGACCCCCGCACCCTGGCTACGGAACTGCTTCAGCGCCGCTACTTTACCGTCGGGCAATACCTCAGCCGCGACTTCATCGATGCCGAGCTGCCGGGCGATTGCCGACGCCGTTGCTGCGTTATCGCCGGTGATCATCGCGACTTTAAGCCCTAACTCATGCAGGGCCTTGATTGCCTCAGGCGTGCTGTCCTTAATCGGGTCGGCAACGGCGATCACCGCGGCCAAACGGCCGTCTATCGCGGCATAAAGCGGGCTCTTGCCTTGCTCACCGAGACGCTGCGCGGTTGGCAGGAAACTGGTCACGTCTAGGCCGAGCTGCGTCATAAAGCGGTCGGCCCCGACGGAGACGGTTCGGCCGCTGACCTTGGCCGAGACGCCGAAACCAGGCGTGGCATCGAAGGCTTCAATCGCGGCGATCTTGATGTCGCGTTGTTTTGCAGCGGCGACGATGGCTTCGGCGATGGGGTGCTCGGAGCGAGTTTCCACGGCGGCAACCAACGCCAGAACCTCGTCGTAGTCGAAGCCCTCGGCCGGCACCAAATCGGTCAGTTCTGGGCGTCCTTTGGTCAGCGTACCGGTTTTGTCCAGCGCGATAACGCTGACATCACGCAGCGCCTGCAAGGCTTCCCCTTTACGGAACAGCACCCCAAGCTCGGCGGCGCGACCGGTGCCGACCATTATCGAGGTCGGTGTCGCCAGCCCCATGGCGCACGGGCAGGCGATAATAAGCACGGCGACCGCATTCACCAGCGCGAAGGTCAGCGCCGGCGTTGGCCCGAACAGCAGCCAGATCAGGAAGGTCAGCGCCGCCGCCGCCATCACCGCCGGGACGAACCACAAAGTCACTTTATCGACCAGTGCCTGGATCGGCAGTTTCGACCCCTGGGCTTCCTCGACCAAGCGGATAATCTGCGCGAGTACCGTATTGGCCCCGACTTTGGTGACGCGGAAGCTGAATGCTCCGGTTTTGTTGATGGTACCGCCGACCACTTCGGCACCTATGCCTTTGGACACTGGCACCGGTTCGCCGGTGATCATACTTTCATCCACATAAGAGGCCCCCTCGACGACCTGGCCGTCCACCGGGATCTTCTCTCCAGGGCGAACGAACACGACGTCACCGGTGGTCACCTGATCGAGCGGGATTTCCAGGGTTTCGCCGTTACGCTCGACGCGCGCCGTTTTGGCCTGCAGCCCAACCAACCGTTTTATCGCCTGAGAGGTTCGCCCCTTGGCGCGAGCCTCCAGCGTGCGCCCCAGCAGGATCAAGGTAACGATCACTGCGGCCGCTTCGAAATAGATGTTGGCGGTGCCTTGTGGCAGCACTTCGGGAATGAAAGTGGCTACCACTGAATAGCCATAAGCCGCCGCCGTACCGACCGAAACCAGCGAGTTCATGTCAGGGGCACCGCGCAGCAAAGCCGGAACGCCCTTGCGGAAGAAGCGCAGACCCGGCCCAAACAGCACCAGCGTGGTGAGCGCGAACTGCAGATAACCATTTCGCTGTTCACCCAGAACCCCCAATACCCAATGGTGCATTGCAGGGATCAGGTGCGAACCCATCTCAAGGACGAAGACTGGCAAGGGGAGCAGGGCGGCAATCAGTAAAGAGCGACGCAGCCCACGTGCTTCGCTTTCGCGTCGTTCATTGTCCCGATCGTCCGCACTGGCCGTTGCTGCGGACAAACGGCGGGCCTTATAACCGGCTTGTTCGACGGCGGCTTCAAGCATGGCCGTGGTGACGATCCCGGTGCTATGACGCACCCGGGCACGTTCGGTCGCCAGGTTGACATTCGCCTCGATCACGCCCGGAATTTGCCTGAGCGCTTTCTCAACCCGACCGACACAGGATGCGCAAGTCATCTCTTCGATGCCGAGTTCGGTGGTCTCTTCACGAACGGCATAACCGGCGCTTTCGATGGCGCGAACGGCCGCCTGTGGATCGGCCTGGCTGCTCAAGGTGATATCGGCGCGTTCGGTGGCCAGATTGACCGCGGCCGTCTGGACGCCGGGAACCGCTTTAAGCGCACGTTCGACGCGCCCAACGCAGGAAGCACAGGTCATGCCTTCGACCGGCAGGCTAAGATGTGTGGCAGACGAAGTTGAATTGGAACCTTGTTGCACAGAGACGGAAGTCATTGAACTACCCCTTTACTGTTTCGGATATCGAAAAGCTTAAAGCTTCCCTCTGTGGGAAGGTCAAGGTCTGTGAGGGATTTGTTTTACGAGGCTCGGGTTCGGCATTTTTTCTGGTATGGCGCGAAGAAAACAATGCAGCGACAAAAAGAAGGGAAAGCGGGGCGCGAACCGGTCGCGCCCCGTGGGGGTTACTCGGCGGAGGAGGTTTCCCCCTTGCCAGCCAGCAGGCTGAGGAAGTCGTACTTCTCCTTCAGCTCTTTCTCTGCGGCCTGATACAGCGCGCTGGCGACTTCCGGCTGCTGTGAGTTCAGGCGGCGGAAGCGCTGTTCTTTCAGCAACGTATCCGTCAGATTGCTGTTTGGCGGCCGGGAATCCAGCGCCAGCGCCGGTTTGCCCTCATCGGCACGGCGTGGATCGAAGCGGTACAGCGGCCAGAATCCGGTCGCGGTCAACTGTTTCATCTGGTCGTGGCTGAGTGCCAGATCGTAACCGTGTTCTTCACAGGGGCTATAGGCAATGATCAGTGACGGCCCCGGATAGGCTTCGGCTTCCTGAATGGCTTTCACCGTCTGATTAAGCTGCGCACCCAGCGAGATTTGCGCCACGTAAACATGGCCGTACATCATCATGCTGACGCCCAGATCCTTACGTGCCTTGCGCTTGCCGTGTTCGCCGAACTTGGTCACCGCACCCAGCGGAGTGGCCTTCGACTGCTGGCCACCGGTGTTGGAGTAACACTGAGTATCCAACACCAGCAAGTTGACGTTTTCGGTCAGACTGAGGACGTGATCCAACCCGCCGAACCCGATATCGTAAGCCCAACCGTCGCCGCCAATCAGCCAGATGGATTTATCCACCAGATAATCGGCGTCGGTCGCCAGTTGGCGTGCGTCGTGACCTTCAATCTGCGCCAGCAGGTCGCGCAGTTCCTTAATCTGCTGGCGACGCGGCTCCGGTGCGATGTCAGTCATCTGCAGAGCGTTGACCAACTGGGCCGGTAGCTGCGGCGCCAGGGTGTTCAGCAAACGCACTACGCGGCTGCGGTGCTGATCGACCGTCAAGCGGAAGCCCAGACCGAACTCCGCATTGTCCTCGAACAGCGAGTTGGCCCAGGCTGGACCGCGGCCTTCGGCATTGGTGGTATACGGCGTAGTCGGCAGATTGCCGCCGTAAATGGAAGAACAGCCGGTGGCGTTGGCAATCAGCAACCGATCGCCATAAAGCTGGGTCAGCAGCTTGATGTACGGCGTTTCGCCACAGCCGGAACAGGCGCCGGAGTATTCGAACAGCGGCGAAATCAACTGCGAGGTACGGATGTCGATCCGTTCGATCTGCGAGGGATCAATTTCCGGCAACTGCAGGAAGAAGTCGTAATGTGCTTTTTCTTCGGTCAGGTGCTCAAGGCGCGATGCCATGTTAATCGCCTTGATGTCTGGGTTCTGGCGATCTTTTGCCGGGCAGACTTCAACGCATAAATTACAGCCGGTACAGTCTTCCGGCGCGACTTGCAGCACGTATTTCTGACCGCGCATGTCGCGCGCTTTCACATCCAGCGATTGCAGCGAGGCAGGGGCGTGTTCCATGGCCTGCGGCTGAACCACTTTGGCGCGGATGGCGGAGTGCGGGCAGGCGGCAACGCAATGGTTGCACTGGGTGCACAGATCCGGCTGCCAAATGGGGATATCCTCGGCGATATTGCGTTTTTCCCACTGGGTGGTGCCTACCGGCCAGGTACCGTCCGGCGGGAAGGCTGACACCGGCAACGCATCCCCCAGTCCTGCCAGCATCGCGGCGGTGACGGTTTTGACAAAGTCAGGCGCCGCATCCGAGACAATCGGCGGTCGCATTGGGCTGCTTTCGTTAACCGGCTGCAGGGGGATTTCAATCAGCGCGTCAAGCGTGGCGGCCAGCGCCTGCCAGTTGCGCTCAACAATATCCTGGCCTTTGTTGCTGTAGCTGCGTTCGATAGCATCCCGCAATTGCTGGAGTGCCACGTCGCCCGGCAGAATTTGGGTCAGATGGAAAAACGCCATCTGCATCACGGTGTTGATACGCGCACCGAGTCGACATTCACGCGCCAGTTTCGCCGCGTTGATGATATAAAAACGCGCCTGACGTTGCTGCAATACGGCTTGCACTTCCTGCGGCAGCCGCGACCAGGCCTCTTCGGCACCATAGGGGGTATTGAGCAGGAAAATGCCGCCGGGTTTCAGGCGCTCCGCCATCTGGTAAGTATCGATAAACTGCAGCTGGTGGCAGCCGACAAAGTCGGCGCGACTGACCAGATAGGCCGAGTTGATGGGCTGTTCGCTGACGCGCAGGTGGGATACCGTCAGGCCTCCGGCCTTTTTCGAGTCATAAACGAAATAGCCCTGGGCATACATTGCCGTACTGTTGCCGATGATTTTGATGTTGTTCTTGGTGGCGGAAACGGAGCCGTCACTGCCAAGACCGTAGAACAATGCCTCCAGCGACGCGCGCTGCGGCAGGGTTTCTTCACTGAGCGGCAGGGAAAGACCGGTCACATCGTCGAAAATACCGACGGTAAAGCGCGGACGCGGGCGATCCAGAGCCAGTTCGTTAAACACGGCCAACGCGCAGTCAGGGCCAAACTCTTTCGAGGAGAGCCCATAACGGCCGCCGATCACCATCGGCATATGGGCGCGTTCACCCCGGCTGAACGCTTCAGCCAATGCGGTCATCACGTCCAGATACAGGGGCTCCGCCAGTGCTCCGGGCTCTTTGGTGCGATCCAGTACGGCGATTTTCTTCGCGCTTTCGGGCAACACGCTGAGCAGGTGTTGCGCAGAAAACGGCCGAAACAGCCGCACTTTCAGCACGCCGACTTTTTCACCACGGGTCAGCAGGGCGTCGATTGCTTCTTCGCAGGTGCCGATGGCGGACCCCATCAGGATCACCACGCGTTCGGCCTGCGGATGGCCGTAATATTCGAAAGGCTGATACGCGCGGCCGGTGATCTCGGCAAATTTGTCCATCGCGTCGATCACATGCCGGCAGGTCGCGTTGTACCAGGGATTGGTGGCTTCGCGCGATTGGAAATAGGTGTCCGGGTTGGCTGAGGTACCCCGCACCACGGGATGATCCGGCGACAATGCGCGGCTGCGGTGCGCATCAATCGCGTCCTGAGGCAGCATCTGGCGCAGGGTATCGTCGCTCAGCGGCACGATTTTGTTGATTTCATGCGACGTGCGGAAACCATCAAAAAAGTGAATAAACGGCAGGCGACTGTTGAGACTGGCCGTTTGGGAAATCAGCGCAAAATCCTGCGCCTCCTGCACGTTACTGGCGCACAGCATGGCGCATCCTGTTTGGCGTACGGCCATCACGTCGGAATGGTCGCCAAAAATCGATAGCGCATGGGTGGCGATGGTGCGCGCAGCGACATGCAGCACAAACGGCGTCAGTTCACCGGCCAGTTTGTACAACGTCGGGATCATCAGCAGCAGGCCCTGCGATGAGGTAAACGAGGTCGACAGCGCACCGGTTTGCAATGCGCCGTGTACCGTGGCGATCGCACCGCCTTCCGACTGCATTTCCACCACTCGCGGCACGTCGCCCCAGATATTCTGACGGCCGTCGCCGGACCAGGCATCCGCCTGTTCGGCCATGGTCGAACTGGGGGTGATTGGGTAGATGGCAATCACTTCGCTGGCGCGATAGGCGACGGAAGCGACTGCATTATTACCATCTGTAGTAATCATCAACTTTACCTTTCATTGCTCAAAAAGCTGCGAAAGTCGCCTCTCGCAGTAATTAACAAAGTCTAGCAGAGGGATATATTGGCCCTTTATCGCGTTTGTGTGGCGGATGATAAATCGACAAAAAACGCGGCGAGGGGATATTTCACGACTTTTAATGGCCTTGAAGAAAAATTGTCATCGTTGTTTAACGACAATTTATTTCCGGCGCGTCATACTGGTGAACAGGTGAACTTACAGAAGAAAAAACGATGAGCGGATTTATGTATTTGACTATGGCGATAGTCGCGGAAGTGATCGCCACCACCATGCTGAAAGCCTCTGAGGGTTTCACTCGCTTGTGGCCGTCGCTGGTGGTGGTGGTCGGCTATGGCGTGGCTTTCTGGGGGCTGTCGATGGTGGTGAAAACCATGCCGCTGGGCATTGTTTACGCCATCTGGTCGGGCATGGGCATTGTTCTGGTGTCAATTGCCGCGGTATTTGTTTATCAACAAAAGCTGGATTGGCCAGCCGTACTGGGGATGGGATTAATTATTGCCGGCGTATTGGTGATTAATTTACTGTCGAAAACCGCAGCGCACTGATCCTTATTTAAACCGAATCAATCGCCAGCGCGACATTCAGTGGTGCTGGCGAAAAAACTTATTAATAAATAACAGAAAATAATAGATTACCCTCAGATTAAGATCTTCCCTTCAATGGCCAGAAATGCGCTATTTTGACACCGTCTTTTCGTGCCCTTCGGCATGCCTCAAATCGTCAGTCTCTCCTAAAATGCCGCTTTGCCCCTGCTGTGGCTGCCTCTTGCTCAGGTCGCGCAAGGGATACTCGATGTTTGCTCAGCGGGCAGAGCGGAAAAATCCAGTAACCATAATAATTTTGTCGCTGTTCAAATAAACGGCAAATAATTGCAGGAATATATTTTCATTATTAATATATCAGGCTAGATTAAACAGGTTTGCATCAAAGATAACCTAACGTGTCCGCAATAAAGTGATGCGAGTTATCGGCAATGGCGATTTTACACAGCGTAGTTTCGGGTTCAGGAGTGGATTAATGACAATATTAAAAGGGTTGCTGGCCGGCACCGTACTGCTTTTGGCCGCCTGCAGCAGCAACAACGAGGAACCAGTCCAGCAGGCTAACAGCGCAAGAATCAATAACTTACAGACCAGTGCGAACTGTGCCATCGTTGGCGGCGTCACTACCGTGACCCACAATTTAAACGGCGAGGCGATAAGAATGTGCCAGATGCCCAATGGCAAACAGTGCGAAGAATCGACGCTGGGCCGGGGAGCCTGCGCAAGCGCCGGCTAGCGGAGAATAACACCAGGCCGCCGAGCAGCCTGGTGCACAGGGATCACTGCACCCAATCGCGCAGTGTATATACCAGGGTATGGTCGCCGCCGCTCAGCGTTAATTGCTGAGCGCCGAGGGTGACTTTTGCCCCTTTGCCCAGCACGTCGCCGATCACCCGATCCCACTGATTGAGTTGCGGATCGGCGCACAGCATGCGTGTTGAGGCCAGACCTTTTACCGTCAGCACACCGCCCTGCAATTGGCCACTGCCGAAGAAACGGTTACACATGGCACCGGAAACGTGCAGGGTCTCACCGAACTCTATATTGGGTCCGTTGCCACGGCCCGGTTTTACCGCTACGCCGTCGACGCTTTGCAAAATAAAGTTATGATGCAACAGGTCGCTTTCCGTCACCGTCTTCCCGTTTTGACTCATTTCACACCCGGCTAACAGCAGCGGTATTAACGCCGCCAACATGAACTTTTTCATCGGCCCTCCTTGGGACAAATCAGGCATTGAGCTGATTAGGGCAGGACTCACCGCGATCCAGTTGATTGACGTTCTGCAACGTGGTTTCCGAGATACTGGTCAGTGCCTCTTCGGTCAGGAAAGCCTGATGGCCGGTGAACAGCACGTTGTGGCAGGCGGACAGGCGACGGAAGATATCGTCCTGAATCACGTC
Organism: Serratia liquefaciens; assembly: GCA_012719855.1. Lineage (GTDB taxonomy): Bacteria > Pseudomonadota > Gammaproteobacteria > Enterobacterales > Enterobacteriaceae > Serratia > Serratia liquefaciens_A. The sequence goes on from JAAXZN010000024.1 coordinate 48,932, forward strand.
ATTGGATTTATCTTCGAAGAACAGGTCGCGTTCATTCTCATACACGTCCATCCCCAGGGCGCCGATTTTTTGTTGTTTCAGGGCATCAATCGCTGCCGATGAATCAATCAAACCGCCACGGCTGGTGTTGATGATCATTACGCCGTCTTTCATCGCCGCAAAAGCGTCGGTGTTCAACAGGTGGTGGTTTTCCGGCGTCAGCGGGCAGTGCAGGGTAATAACGTCAGACTGCGCGTACAGCGTTTTCAGATCGACATATTCCGCGCCCAGCTCCAATGCTTGTTCGCTTGGGTACGGGTCATAGGCCAGAATCTTCATGCCGAAGCCTTTAAGGATGCGCATGGTGGCTACGCCGATCTTACCGGTGCCAATCACCCCGGCGGTGCGGTTATGCATATTGAAACCGATCAAACCCTCAAGCGAGAAATTGGCGTCGCGGGTGCGTTGATAGGCTCGGTGAATACGACGATTGAGGCACATCATCATGCCCACGGCATGTTCAGCGACCGCTTCCGGCGAGTAGGCCGGTACGCGTACTACCTTGATGCCCAGTTCTTTAGCGGCGTCCAAATCGACATTATTGAAGCCGGCGCAGCGCAGCGCCAAAATTTCGACCCCCAACGCCGCCAGTTCTTCGAGCACTTCACGGCTGCCGTCGTCGTTGACGAAGATGCAGATGGCTTTGCAGCCGGCGGCGTTTTTGGCAGTTTTTTTACTGAGCAGGAAGTCGAAGAACTCCAGCTCGTAACCAAACTGCTGATTCACCAGTTCGAGATATTTACGGTCATACTGTTTGGTGCTGTATATCGCCAATTTCATCGTGGTTTCTCCCGCGTGATTTTGTGATCAATTTAACAGATTTTAGTAAATTCTACAATTGGTTAGCCCGTTTGGCTCGCGTTGAACGGCGGCAATTGGCGTTTATTGATTAAGGGTAGCTGGCAACGTTGAAACAGGCTGAATATTCGGCACGGAGTTGCTGAAAAGTGAAGTGCGTAAGACGAGAGATAGGTTGGGTTCCAGGCAAAAAAATCCCCACGGGGGTGTGGGGAATGGCTTCTCTAGTATAGTTAGCTAGCAGCTGACTTTTGTTAGAATGCTTGCAAGACTATTAATTATCAAAGGTAACGACAATAACAAAAGTCCGAAACAGTTCGCATTCATGTGATGAATATGTAACTAAAATTTACAGTATCCCTATCAACGGCTGCAAAAGCGCCGAAACGGGGCATCTTCGTCGGCGTTGGCTTCACCCTATGTCAAATTCATGCCATCATTATTGCCAATTCAGGCATAGACTTACTTAAAACGGCCTCTGGCCAGGGTAAGCAGCCTAACTCAGGAATGAAGCAATCATTTAATGACTAAGCGATTGAAAGTATTCATAGGGATTGTGGTCAGTACCGTGATCTTGCTGCTGGTGCTGTGGCAAACTCTGCCGCGCTGGTTGCCGCGTGTGCTCTCTCATTGGCTGCCACAGGGGAGTCAGTTGGTTTTGCAAGGCAAGCCACAATGGCGAGAAGGGGCGTTGCGCTTGGACGGCGCGCGTTTTCTGGCGCAGGATTGTTTGCTTGCCGACGTCGGACCGACCCGATTGGCCTATCGGCAAGGGCGCTGGCAGTTGATCAGCGACAAGCTGAATATCGATACCGCCTGCTTATCAAAATTGCCCGCCGGTGACGCCAACAGTGCGCCACTGGCGCTGGATCAATTACAAAAACAATTGCCGCTGCTGGACGTTAACATCAAAGACTTTTCTCTGGTGCCTTGGCAGTACTATGCTGGTGAATTACAAATACATGCCTCCGCGGAAGGTCAGCGTCTGCAATATCAGGGGCCGAATATTCACCTCGAAGCCCAGTTGGATCCACAGCAGCAATTAACGCTGAACAGCCTGACGCTCACTGCGCCCAACAGTCCGCAGCCACTGCATCTGAGCGGCAAGATAGCCATTCCGCTCGATCTGGACAGCATCCCGGCACAAGGGGCGTTGCAGGGGGAAATACAGACCGGTTACCTGGAAAAACCCTTATTGTTGGATATGCGCTGGCAACAACAGCAAGGGGTGCTGACGCTGACGGAAAAGGGCGAAGATAAACCGCTGGCGACGCTGCCCTGGGAAATCAACCCACAGCAGGTCAGCATCAGCCAGGGCGAATGGCGTTGGCCCTATAGCCAGCAACCGCTGAACGGAGGGCTGAGTATTGCGCTCCACGACTGGAGCAAAGGCTTTGATGAGACGCAAATCAGCGCCCGGTTGAATGTCATCACCGACGGCCACAATGGTAAAGGTAACGCGGTACTGACGCTGGGGCCGGGTAAGGTCGGGCTGACTGACAGCGATCTGCGCTTCCAACTGACCGGCCAGGCCAATCTGGCTGATTTTTCTATGACCGCCTCCCTTCCCGGTATCGTCAGCGGCACCATTCTTAACCCGACGCTGGTTCTGCAGTCAGGTTCACTGCTGCGCCTGTGGGGCAATGTCTCGCCGGAAATGAAGCTCGAAGAAGCGCGTTTGCCGTTGGCCGGGGTGAAGGTCACCGCCGCAGGCATTACCGGTCGGTTGCAGGCCATAATCAACGCCAGCGACAGCTACTGGGGCCGTTTTAAGCTGCATCTGGATGGCAAAGCGCAAGATTTTTGGCCGGATCACGGCAACTGGCAATGGCGCTACTGGGGCAAGGGCCAACTGCCGCCACTGCAGGCCGCCTGGGACGTAGCGGGCAGCGGCAGCTGGCAGGACAGCACGCTGATCCTCGATCGCCTCTCCACCGGGTTTGATCAATTAAAATACAGCATGGTGACGGTGGATGCGCCACGTCTCAGCCTCAGCCAGCCGTTGCGTTGGCAACGGGACGAGAAAACCCCGGCGTTCAATGGCGAACTGCAACTGGTTTCGGGCAAGGTCAGCTTTACCAACGGTGGTTACCTGCCGGCACCGGTGTTGGCGCTTCAGATGAAGGGCACAACGCCGGATAATTTCCAACTGCAGGGCAAGTTGCAGGCGGAACAGATAGGGCCGATAGCGTTACGTGGTCGTTGGGACGGCGAGCGCTTGCGCGGAGAGGGCTGGTGGCCGAAACAGTCGTTGAAAGTGTTCCAACCGCTGATCTCGCCGGATCTCAATATCAAACTGCGCGACGGTGAATTCTATGCGCAATCGGCGTTCTCTGCCGCCAGGGTGCAAGGCTTCGAGGCCGGTGGCCACTGGGTGGTGAAAAATGGCGGCATGTGGCTGAAAGACGGCGAGATGAGCGGCCTGGATTTTGTCATGTCCTACCGTCTGAAAAATCATGTGTGGCAGCTGGGCGCCAAGCAACCAGTGACGCTGCGCATCAAGTCTTTCCGCAACCTGTTTGAAATGCAGAATATCACCGCCGATCTTCAGGGTGCCTATCCCTACAGCGAACCGGCGCCGTTGACGCTGAGCAACGTGGGTATGGACGCTTTGAATGGGCACATCAGCCTGTCCGCGCTGCGCATGCCGCAGCATGACGCCGCCGTATTGAAGCTGGATAAGGTGGATCTCAGCGCCTTGTTTACCGCGTTGAAGCCAAAACAGTTTGCCATGTCAGGGCGGGTCGACGGCGAATTGCCGTTGTTCCTGAATCATCCTAAATGGCTGGTCCGCAACGGTTGGATTGCCAACGCCGGCATGTTGACGCTGCGCCTGGACAAGGACATGGCCGATGCTATCGGCAGTAATAATATGGCGACCGGCGCCGCGATAGATTGGCTGCGCTATATGGAAATTAACCGCTCCAAGGCCAGAGTCGATCTCGACAACCTCGGTGAACTGACGCTGAAGGCGCGAATTGACGGGGTTAACCCGCAAAAAAGCGCTAAACGAGAGGTTATCCTGAACTATAGCCATCAGGAAAACGTGTTTCAGCTTTGGCGCAGCCTGCGCTTTGGCGACAATTTACAGGAGTGGCTGGAACAGGCCCTCACCAAACCTGGGGAACAACCATGAAAATCATCAGCGGGCCATTGCTGGCCGCCGTGCTCGGCACCTCAATGCTGAGCGGCTGCGTGCCACGCATCGAGGTCGCCACGCCTAAAGATCCGATCACCATCAATATGAACGTCAAGATCGAACATGAAATTCACATCAAAGTGGATAAAGACGTCGAGAATCTGCTGAAAGACAAAAGCGGTCTGTTCTAGGAGCCAACATGAAAAAACGTTATTTAGGCTTGATTGGTGCCGCCTGGCTGTTCAGCAGCATGGCAATGGCGCTGACGCTGGATGAGGCCAAGCAACAGGGGCGCGTCGGTGAAACGCTCAACGGTTATATAGCGCCGGTGAAGCAGGACGCCGAAACGCTGTCGCTGGTGAAAAATATCAATGCCGGGCGCACCGAGAAATACCAACAGGTGGCGGATAGCAATCATATCGCCATCGACGATGTGGCTCGTATGGCCGGGCAAAAACTGGTCGCGCGTGCCCCTGCGGGGGAATACGTACGTGGCATCAATGGCCAATGGTTGAAGAAATAAAAAAAGCGCGCCCTGGGGCGCGCAATAGCGATATAACATTGGATTTTTATGAGGGTAGAGCGGGTTTGACAGGATTTGGCTTGTTCTGTTGAAGCTTTGCAGGGGCATCACACCCCTGCACCGGCATCAGGCGGCAACAACCTGTGCCAGCGTGGCTTTGGCATCGGCCTGCGCTTTGGTGGCAACGTCAGGGCCGTAGGCGATACCTTCAGCGAACACGAACTCGACGTCGGTGATACCGATAAAGCCCAGGAACAGACGCAGGTAAGGTTCAACCAGGTCAGTCGGGGTGCCTTTATGGATGCCGCCGCGGCTGGTCAGAATGATGGCACGCTTACCTTTCACCAGGCCTTCCGGACCGTTTTCGGTGTAGCGGAAGGTGACGCCGGCACGGGCAATCAGGTCGAAATAGTTCTTCAACTGGGTTGGAATGTTGAAGTTGTACATCGGGGCCGCCATAACGATGGTGTCATTGGCTTGCAGTTCGGCGATCAGCTCGTCGGACAACGCCAGAGCTTCGGTTTGACGCGGGGTCAGCGGCGTGTCGGAAGGGCGCAGGGCGCCAACCAGTTCACCGTCCAATACCGGGATTGGCTGTGCAGCCAGGTCACGCACGGTGATGGTGTCGTTGCCATGAGCCTTTGCCCACTGCTCAACGAAGAAATCTGCCAGTTGGTTAGACTGCGAGTAGCCCGCCAGGATGCTTGATTTAAGAACCAATACTTTGCTCATCGGTAATTCCTTACGTTATGACAGTGACATCAGGACAACGCGTCCTTTGCATGCAGTACACTCTATTCACATTTTTTCAGCAGTGATAGCGCAATATTTCGAGACCTTTGTTCGATTTTATTGAATAAGCTGCCGCGACATAAGCGGCGGGATTATGGGGAAAAAGGGGCTTATGTTATTCTGCGCACTTAAAGCTGAAAACTCGCTAACCCGTTACCAAACCGTTGCTAAAGCTTGATACAGCAGCGATGAAACAAGGAATACCGAACGTGAAATCTCCGCTCGCGGCATTGTCTGCCCAACTGGGCGAGCTGATGCTCCGTGACCAACAACGTCTGCAACGTCGGCTGCAGGGCGCACGAAAAATCAAAAATCCCGATGCTCAGCTGGCGGTCGCCGCCGAGCTGGAAAGTGACATAACGGCAGCGTTGCAAAAAGTGCAGTCGCGCGCCGCGTCCTGTCCGAAAGTCACCTATCCGGAAAACCTGCCGGTCAGTCAGAAAAAACAGGATATTTTGCAGGCCATTCGCGACCATCAGGTGGTGATTGTCGCCGGTGAAACCGGCTCGGGGAAAACCACCCAGTTGCCGAAGATCTGCCTGGAGCTGGGGCGTGGGGTAAAAGGGCTGATCGGCCACACCCAACCTCGACGCCTGGCGGCGCGTACCGTAGCCAACCGCATTGCCGACGAGCTGGAAACGGCGCTGGGCGGCAGCGTGGGTTATAAGGTGCGCTTCAACGATCAGGTTGGGGAAAATACCCTGGTCAAGCTGATGACTGACGGGATCCTGCTGGCGGAAATCCAGCAGGACCGGTTGCTGATGCAGTATGACACGCTGATTATCGATGAGGCGCACGAACGCAGCCTGAACATTGACTTTATCCTGGGTTACCTGCGTGAACTGCTGCCAAAGCGCCCGGATCTCAAAGTCATCATCACCTCGGCGACTATCGATCCGCAGCGTTTTTCGCGCCATTTCAATAACGCGCCGATTATCGAAGTCTCCGGCCGTACTTATCCGGTCGAGGTGCGTTATCGCCCGGTAGTGGACGACGCCGACGATACCGACCGCGATCAGCTGCAGGCGATTTTCGATGCGGTGGATGAGCTGGGGCGCGAAGGTCCGGGGGATATCCTGATCTTTATGAGCGGTGAGCGCGAGATTCGCGACACCGCCGACGCGCTGAACCGCCTTAATTTGCCGCATACCGAGGTCCTGCCGCTGTATGCCCGGTTGTCGAACAGCGAACAGAACCGGGTGTTCCAGTCGCATCACGGGCGGCGCATCGTGCTGGCGACCAACGTGGCGGAAACCTCACTGACCGTACCCGGCATCAAGTACGTGATTGATCCCGGTACCGCGCGTATCAGCCGTTACAGTTTCCGTACCAAGGTGCAACGCCTGCCGATCGAGCCGGTGTCACAGGCCTCCGCCAACCAGCGTAAGGGCCGCTGCGGGCGCGTTTCCGACGGTATTTGCATTCGTCTGTATTCGGAACAGGACTTCCTGTCGCGTCCGGAGTTTACCGATCCGGAGATCCTGCGCACCAACCTGGCGTCGGTTATTTTGCAGATGACTTCGCTCGGGTTAGGGGATATCGCCGCTTTCCCGTTCGTAGAGGCGCCGGACAAGCGCAATATTCTTGATGGCGTGCGCCTGCTCGAAGAGCTGGGCGCGATTAAAACGGCGGAAAATGGCCACTACCAGCTCACGCCTCAGGGGCGTCAATTGGCGCAGTTGCCGATCGACCCACGGTTAGCGCGCATGGTGTTGGAAGCGCAGAAAAGCGGCAGCGTGCGTGAAGTGATGATCATCACCGCTGCGCTGTCGATACAGGATCCGCGCGAACGGCCAATGGACAAGCAGCAGGCCTCGGACGAGAAACACCGACGCTTTGCCGACAAAGATTCGGATTTCCTGGCTTACGTCAACCTGTGGGACTGGCTGAAAGAGCAGCAGAAAGAGCACTCCTCCAGTCAGTTCCGTCGGCTGTGCCGCAATGATTTCCTTAACTATTTGCGGGTGCGTGAATGGCAGGATATTTACACCCAGCTGCGTCAGGTGGTGAAAGAGCTGGGGCTGCCGGTCAACAGCGAGCCTTCCGATTACCGCAGCGTACACACCGCGCTATTGACCGGTTTGCTGTCGCATATCGGCCAGAAAGATGCTGATAAGCAAGAGTACACGGGCGCCCGCAACGCAAGATTCTCTATTTTCCCAGGTTCAGGTCTGTTCAAGAAGCCGCCGAAATGGACCATGGTGGCCGAACTGGTGGAAACCAGCCGCCTGTGGGGACGTATTGCCGCACGTATCGAACCGGAGTGGATTGAGCCGTTAGCCCAGCACCTGGTGAAGCACAGCTACAGCGAACCCCATTGGTCCAAATCCCAGGGGGCGGTGATGGCCACCGAAAAAGTGACGCTGTTCGGGTTGCCCATCGTCGCTGCGCGACAGGTTAATTACAGCACTATCGACCCGCTGCTGTGCCGGGAACTGTTTATCCGCCATGCGCTGGTGGAAGGCGATTGGCAGACGCGACATGCGTTCTTCAGTGCCAATCTGAAGCTGCGTGCGGAAGTGGAAGAACTCGAGCATAAGTCGCGCCGCCGTGACATTTTGGTCGATGACGAAACCCTGTTCAGTTTCTACGATCAGCGCATCCCGAGCGAGGTCATCTCCGGGCGTCATTTTGACAACTGGTGGAAAAACGCCGCTAAACAGAACGCGGACCTGCTCAGCTTTGAAAAAGAGATGCTGATCAAGGACGGTGCTAACAAGGTCAGCGCGCTGGACTATCCGAATACCTGGCATCAGGGCAACCTCAAGCTGCGCCTGACCTACCAGTTTGAGCCAGGTACCGACGCCGACGGCGTGACGGTGCATATTCCTCTGCCGATCCTTAATCAGGTTGAGGATCGGGGTTTTGAGTGGCAGATCCCGGGTATTCGCCGTGAGTTGGTGATCGCCCTGATCAAGTCGCTGCCCAAACCGGGTCGTCGCAACTTTGTTCCGGCACCGAACTATGCCGAGGCTTTTCTGGGGCGGGTCACCGCGCTGGAATTGCCGCTGCTGGATGCGCTGGAGCGCGAGCTGCGTCGTATGACTGGCGTGACGGTGTCACGAGATGACTGGCAGTGGGAACAGGTGCCCGATCACCTTAAAATGACTTTCCGGGTGGTGGGGGAAAAACACAAAACCCTGCTCGAGGGAAAAAACCTGACTGCGCTGAAGCTGCAACTGAAAGACAAGGTGCAGGAAACCCTGTCCGCGGTGGCGGACGACGGGCTGGAGCAAAGCAATTTGCATATCTGGAGCTTCGGCAAACTGCCGGAGTTTTATGAGCAGAGACGCGGTGGCTATTCGATGAAGGCATATCCGGCGCTGGTGGATGAAAAAGACAGCGTGGCGATCCGCTTGTTCGACAGCGAGCAGGAACAGCAACAGGCGATGTGGCAGGGAACGCGCCGCTTGCTGTTGCTGAACATTCCATCACCCATCAAGTATCTGCATGAAAAACTGCCTAACAAAGCCAAGCTGGGGTTGTACTTTAACCCTTATGGCAGAGTGCTGGACTTGATCGACGACTGCATCTCGTGCGGCATCGATAAGCTGATTGCCGAGTACGGCGGACCGGTGTGGCAGGAAGAGGATTTTGCCCGCCTGCAGGAAAGGGTGCGCGCCGAGCTAAACGAAACGGTGGTAGGCGTAGCCAAACAGGTCGAACAGATCCTGACGGCGGTGTTCAACATCAATAAACGGCTGAAAGGCCGGGTGGACATCTCCCTGGCGCTGGCGCTGTCGGATATCAAAACCCAGCTCGGCGGCCTGGTTTATCGCGGTTTTGTCACCAACAACGGCTGGAAGCGCCTGTCGGATACGTTGCGCTATCTGCAGGCGATTGATCGCCGTCTGGAGAAGCTGGCGACCGACCCGCATCGTGACCGTGCGCAGATGCTGCGGGTGGAGCAGGTGCAACAGGCCTGGCAACAGTGGCTGAACAAACTGCCGCCGAAGCGACAGCAGGATGAAGAGGTGAAAGAGGTGCGTTGGATGATCGAAGAACTGCGCGTCAGCCTGTTCGCTCAACAACTTGGCACGCCTTACCCGATCTCGGACAAGCGCATCTTGCAGACTATCGAGCAGCTTTCGGGCTAGGCAACGCGAACAGGCAGCCTGCGCAGCCCAGACACAGCAGGCTGCACGTCAGCAGCGTTGCGGGCAGATTTTGCCCGATGGCGGCCACAGAAAGCCCGGCGCCAATCAGCAGGTAGTAGAGCAGGCCAAAAATCGCACCGGCGATGCCCAGTCGCTGCCGGTAGCGGTTCAGGGCCTGACTCAATACGTTGGGGATCGCCAGGCCGAAGGCCAGGGTGATCAGCATGCAGGGCAGCAACATTATTATGCTGTGCTGCCAGTAACCTAATGCCAGCGCCGCACCGCACGCCAGTAGGCTACCCAGCAGGATTTGACGCTCTGCGCCGATATTCCTGGCCAACAGGTGGCGATTCACTAACGCGCCAAGCAGGCTGCCCAGCGCCAGGGCAACGCCAGAGTAGCCAAACTGTCGACTGCTCAGTCCCAGCCGTTCGAACATGAACGGCGCCAGGCTGAAGTAGCTGAACACCATGATATTAAAACCTGCCACCAATAAGGCGCTACACCAGATATGCCGGTCGCGCAGGATAATCCAGCCACTGCTTGCCATAGAAGCTGGTATTGCGCAGCCCGGCGGCTGCGTTTCCGGCAGAGCGTACCAGCACCAAACCAGCAGGGCCAATGCCAGCATCCCCTGGCCAATGAATATCGCCATACTGCCGCCCCAACTGACTAATATTCCCCCCGCCAACATCCCCAGCACCGGACTGATCGACAGGGCAATGCCGAGGGTGGCGAACACTTTCCCCAGAGCATGCCCTTGATACACGTCACGCAGCATGGTTTGCGTGACGATAGAGCCGACCGCCGCACCGAAGGCGATGGTGGCGCGAGCGGCCAACAGCAGCGTGAAATGCGAGCTCAGTAACGCCACAGCCGCGCCGCCCAGATAGAGTACCAGCCCTGCCAACATAGTCACTCTGCGACCAAGCCGATCGCACATTCCCCCCCAGAAAGCGACGCCGAAGGCAAAAGCGAAGAAATAGATCGACAGCGTCTGGCTGGCCTGGGCGGCACTGACGTTGAAATCGGCGCGGATCGCGGTGAGCGCTGGGCTATAGAGGGTTTCTAGCACCTGCGGCGCCATTATGCTGGCGACCATCAATGGCAGAGGAAGGCGCGACATGGGAATTGACCTTTAACAATGAATAATCGCGCCAGTATAGGGAAAGCCAAAGTGTTCAATTACAATCATCAGGACAAAAAATAACAAAAAAAGGACAGCTCATGGCCTTGATAGCCCAACAGGATGTTTTCGAACCGGATAGCTGGCCTGCACCGGTGCTGGGGATTGCCGCCGAGCTGGCCAATCATGACTCTAAAGAGCACCGGCATCGGCGTGCGCAGTTGCTCTATTCGTCGCGTGGGTGCATGACGGTGACGCTCAGCGATCGTTGGCTGATTTTACCGCCAACGCGCTGTTTGTGGATCCCTGGCGGGATCAGGCATCGGGTACAGCTGCACGGCCAGGTGGCCTATCGCTCAATCTATCTGGAGCCTGAATTGGCCCCTGCCAAGCTGCAAGAGTGCGCGGTATTGGCGGTCAATCCCTTGCTGGCAGCGCTGATTGAACGTATCGCTTATTGGCCGTTTAATCAGGCGATCAAATGCCGGGCGGCGCGCGATCTGGTGCCGGTGTTGATCAACGAACTGAATGCGGCACGGCTAGAGAGTACCGGCCTGCTACTGCCCAGGGATGTTCGTTTGGCTCGCTGGCTGGAGAACCTTGACAGGCGGGACGAACTGCCGGGGTTGAGCGTACTGGCACAGGAATTGAACTTGCATGCCAAAACGCTGACGCGCATTTTTCAGCGCGAGAGCGGGTTGAGCTATCAGCAGTGGAGCCAACAATGGCGGCTGATGCGGGCGATTGAACTGCTGGCGGAAATGCCCAGGGTCAGCACCGTGGCACAGCGTTTGGGTTTTTCCAGCGACAGCGCCTTTATCGCGTTCTTCCGACAGTTCACCGGCACCACGCCCAAGGGCTTTATGGCAGGAAACGTCGTAAGCGAAACCGGCGCAGCAGCCCACGCCGGCTCATAACCGCTTATTTCCCGGCGGCCAGTGCGTCCAGCGCATCGCGGATACCGGTCACCGCCAGTGCGCGGTTATCGGCGCGGTAACGATCTTTGGCTGCCGGTGCGGAGCTTTGAATGGCGATGAGCTTCCAGCCGGCGGCGGTTTTCAGCAATAACGGCGAGCCGCTGTCGCCGGGCAGGGTATCGCATTGATGCGACAGCACGCCTTGTTGCGCCCAACCCGTCACTTTACAGTTTTGATGGCTGTAGAGATCGTCGAGGTGATCTCCCGGATACCCGGCCTGAGTAATCAGTCGTTTGGCCTGTTTCAGCGCCTGAGTCAGAGCCTTGCTGTCGCCTTGCCACAGCGGCAGCGGCTTAATCGGCAGAGGCTTTTTATCTTTCAGGCGGATCAGGGCAAAGTCATACGCCGCGGCTGCGGGCGGTACGATCCAGCCGTCGCCGTCGGCCTTGAGCTTTTTGCCCAGCTTGCGGTCAACCAGCGTCTCGATATTGTCGGTCTGGTATTGCCAACTTTTGTTGCCGGCCACAAAACGCAGTGCGATCGCCTTGTCCAATTGGCCCGGTGGTGCCAACACGCAGTGACCGGCGGTGAGAGCCAGATGAGGAGAGATCAGCGTGGCGGTGCACAAATTACCGCTGGCGGTTTCTACCTGGCCAATCGCCTGCCACGGCCAGCCGTCGGTTTCGGTGACCTTGATACGTTCATCTTTGCCAAAAAACAGGCGTGTTTGCTCAGCGAGCGAGGCATCGGAAGGGCTGTCGGCCCTTGCTGAGAGGGAGAGTGCGAGCGGGAATGAGCACAGCAACAGCAAAAGGGTTATGCGCATAGGTTTCTTGCCTGGAAATGACGGGTCATCCATAAACACACTGAATGGTAACTATAGACTGATTTAGTCGCAGTGTGGATGGGCAGTGATTGATTTTTCAATAATTTCTTATCCCGAGGGGCTGAGCGGCTACAGATAAAAAAAGGCGGCAATGAGCCCGCAAAGGATCAGGCTGGCCAAAATGATTTCAAATAGGTAGCGACGCAGCATGATGAGAACCCCCGATGAAAAAACACCCGGCGAACCGGGTGTTGGACAACTCAAGCCTGGACTGGTGAGGGGAGCCTCACTTCAGATTGCGGTTATGCCGCTGGCGTGCTGGTGGCTTTTTTATGGCTGGCTTCTTTGTGGTGTTTCTTGGCGGCCTGGGCCTTCTGAGCCGGGGCTTTTTTGCCGGTGGCTTTGTGGTGCTTTTTCGCCGCCTGCGCTTTTTGTACTGGCGCCTTCTTCGCGTGGTGTTTTTTCACGTGAGTGGTTTTAGCCGGTGCTGCGGTGGTGGTGGTGGCCGTCGCCGCCGGGGCTGCCGTTGTGGTGGCAGCGTCAGCAGCGAAGGCAACAGAAGACAGACCCATTGCAGCGGCAACAACCAGAGCTAATACTTTTTTCATTGTAGATTCCTCAAATGACTCATCATGTATCGAGCCCACTGCGGGGCCGGTGTAAAGATAGTAGGCAAACGCCAGAATGCTTTCCGTGAGTGATTGGTTTCGGCGTGTAACCTAATGTACGAACCCGCAGGAAAGGGAGATGAAAGCGCCGGCGAGAGGTAAGCGTGTTGTATAGAGGGGGTGCTCAATTGGCACTGAATCTGGCCATTTTAGTTACAACATACATATAGAGAATTGCCGACCCGCTCTCTGCGGCTAAGGAGCCGTAGGGGGGAGAGTGCGCTATGGAATCATGCTGGCGGAACAGGGGGAAAATGCCCAGGCACGGGACATCGTGCCTGGGGAAAGGATTACAGGTAGCGGTTTTCCAAATGCTTGCGGAAATACGCCGGGTTAAGCGTTTCGCCGGTCGCGTTAGCGATCAGCGAATCGGTAGGGAAGCGGCTGCCGTGACGCCAGATATTCTGCTTCAGCCAGTGGAACAGCGGATTCAGGTTACCTTCGGCAATGTCGCTGCTCAACGATGGCATTGCTTCACGTGCGCTGTGGAACAGCTGTGCGGCATACATGGCGCCCAGAGTGTAAGTCGGGAAGTAACCGAAGGCACCGTCAGTCCAGTGAATATCCTGCATGCAGCCATTACGGTAGTTGCCGACGGTATCCAGGCCGAGGTAACCCTTCATTTTCTCATTCCACAGGGCCGGAATGTCTTCCACCTCGATCTCGCCTTCGACCAGGGCTTTCTCGATCTCATAACGCAGGATCACGTGCGCCGGGTAGCTCACTTCGTCAGCATCTACGCGGATCAGGCCGGGTTTTACACGCTGATTCAGACGGATAAAGTTAGCTTCTTCCAGCGCCGGCTGCTCGCCGAATTGGTGGGTCACCAACGGGCGCAGGATCTTCAGGAAGTCGCTGCCGCGCGCCAACTGCATTTCAAACAGCAGGCTTTGAGATTCGTGGATGGCAGTTGAGCGCGCCTGAGCTACAGGTTGGCCCAGCCAGTCACGCGGCAGGTTTTGCTCGTAGCGGGCATGACCGGTCTCATGCACGATACCGAGCAGAGCGGTCAGGAATTCCTTGTCGTTATAACGCGTGGTGATACGGACATCTTCAGGCACGCCACCGCAGAACGGGTGCGCGCTGACATCCACGCGTCCGCCATCGAAATTAAAGCCGAGCAGTTTCATTACGCTTAAACTTAGTTGACGCTGGGTCTCCACATTGAACGGCCCCTGTGGGATCAGGCAAGGTTCCTGAGCCTGTTTGGTCACCACTTTCTGCAGCAGGTCAGGTAACCAGGTTTTCAGATCGCAAAAAATTCGGTCGATATCGCTGCTGCGCATGCCTGGCTCATACAGATTCAGCAGAGCATCGTAGCGGCTGGTGCCTGCCGCTTCGGCACGGATCTGCGCTTCCTGTCGGCTGAGCTTGACCACTTCACGCAGGTTCTCCGCGAAACCTTCCCAGTCGTTGGCAGGACGCTGAGCACGCCAGGCATGTTCACAACGCGCACCGGCCAGCGACTTGGCTTCGACCAACGACTCCGGCACCAGCACTGCATTGTCATATTGGCGGCGCATTTCCAGCAGGTTGGCGCGATCCATGTCATCCAGGGTTTCCTGCTGTGCACGTTCAAACAGACGGCCGGTTTTTTCTGCCGTCAAAATTTGGTGTTGCAGTACGCTCAGTTCAGCCAGCGCTTGCGAACGTGCCTTGCTACCGCCCGGCGGCATCATGGTTTGCATGTCCCAGCCGGCAATGGCGGAAAGGTGACCGAAGCGCGACAGGCGGGTGAACAGGGCGCGCAGCTCGTCGTATGAGGATGGGGTATGTGCAGATGTCATCGTTTAGCTCCATATTATTGTCATCCGGCTTACTCTTACGCGTGTTTATGCCGCGCGTAAACTGGGTTACACCGGGTCTGCTTTTAAATCGAAAGTGGGCTTTATTGGCCAGCAAAAACGGAAGCTGGCACCGCCGAGCGAACTGGCGTCTACGTAAACCTGGCCCTGGTAGGCTACGGCAATGGAATGCACAATGGCCAGGCCCAGGCCGCAACCGCCGGTGGCCCGATCGCGGCTCGGATCGAGGCGGACAAAGGGTTCGAATACCCGTTCACGCTCTTCCGGAGGAATGCCCGGGCCATCGTCTTCTACCTGTAAGCAGGCCTGGTCGCCGTCAAACCACAGGCCGATACGCAGGCGCTGTTCTGAGTAACGTAGTGCGTTGTTTACCAGGTTATCCAGCACCCGCTCCATCAGCCGCAAGTCGACGCCGCCAAAATCGCCGACGTGGGGGATATCCAGTTGAATTTCTCTTTCCGGGTGGATCAGGCGCAGGTCATCCGCCTTGTCTTCCAGCCATTTGGGCAAGTCGAGCGGCTCTATATTGAGCGCCACCTGGGGACGATCCAACCGTGCGTAGGTAAGCAGTTCATCGATAAGCGACTCCAACTGGCCGATGTCGCGATTCAATGCCTGCTGCTCGCTGTCGGACAGATTATCGCTCATCGCCAGCCGATAACGCAGCCGTACCAGCGGCGTGCGCAGCTCGTGGGCGATGCCGTCGATGAGCTGCTTCTTGCTGGCGATCAGCGTATTGACGTTATCCGCCATCTGGTTAAAGGCGACCCCTAGCCGGTTCAGGCTGGAGGTGGGGTCGAAATGGGTACGTTCATCCAGGTGCCCGGCACCCAGGCGCTGTGCTGCATTCTCCAGCTTCAGTAAATCCTGCCAGTGCGGACGCATCCACAAAAACACAGGCAGCGCCAGCGACATGCCGATAAACACCAGCAACGCCAAATCCAGCAGCCGCATTTGATGCAGATAGAACAGGTAAGGGATCGGCCCCACCACCAAAACATAGTGGCTGCGGGGAATGCGCTGCATAAAGGTGTATTGATCGTCGAGCGCAATAATTTCGCCAAGGCGCAGGCGCTTTTTCAGATCTTCACTCAGATCCTGTTTGCCGAGCGGTGCAATGTGCAGCTTAAACGACAGGTTCAAATCCAGCGTGGCGATGGTTTTGTTCCAGTCTTTCAGCGGAATTTCCCGCAGTTCGCTGCGCATCAGGTACAGCGAGCTTTTCATCAGGTCATCCATCGACTGACGGCCGGCACGCTCAGCGGTGACTTTGTACACCAGGCCAACCAGCATCGCCATCACCAGGAAGCAAACGAAAAGCAGCAGGAAGAACTGCACAAAGAGCTTTCTCATTGCTGCACGAACTCCCAGGCGTTCGGGGCGAACAGGTAACCTTTATTTCGCACGGTTTTGACGCGAAAAGGCTCCAGTGCGTTGTCGTACAGCTTGCGGCGCAGGCGGGAAATCGCGACGTCGATACTGCGGTCAAGGCCGTCATAACTCACGCCGCGCAGGTTTTGCAGCAGGGCTTCGCGATCCATGATTTGACCGGCATGGGTGGCCAGCTCCCACAGCAGATCGAAATCCGAGGTGGAAAGGGTGATGATCTCTTCGCCCAGCGTGACCTGGCGGTTAACCGGGTCGATGCACAACAAGCCAAAGTGCAAGGCGTTATGCTGGGTGATCGGCTGGGTTGATTCTTCCTTTGGCTGATGGCCGTGCTGACGCAGGTGCAGGCGCAGTCGCGCCAACAATACCGCCGGCGGCGTGGTCTTCAGGATGTAATCGTTGGCGCCCATTTCCAGCGAAAGGATATGGTTCATGTCACTGTCCAGCGAGGTCAGCAGCACGATCGGGCCAGGGAAGGTCGGACGCAGATCGCGGCATAACGTCATACCGTCCTTGCCGGGCAACATAATGTCGAGCAGCACCAAATCAGGTTGCTCCAGCTCGATGCGAGCCTGTGCGCTGTCGCCACGCGGCTCGATCAGCACTTCAATATCGTGCTTGCCCAGATAGGCGGCAATCAGTTTGCCGACTTCCGGATCGTCTTCAACAAAAACAATTTTATGCATATTCAGCGGTTTTATCAGAATAACGAAATTCAGCATAGCGCGGGGCTCCGCGATACGCCATGCAGATCATGCGTTAGCGCAGTGGCCTTCCGCCATCTACGCCATGGGTGCGGCCGGTGACGTAGCGGCTCTCCAGCAAGTAGTTCACCAGATTGACCACTTCACTCTCGCCGGGGGCGATTTTCATCAGCGATTTTGCCAGTGCCTGCTGACGATAATGCTCGTCGTCGCCCGGGTTGAAAATGATCAGCGCCGGCGCGATGGCGTTGACCTTGACCTCCGGTGCCAACTTGCGGGCAAAGGAGCGGGTCATATTGTCCAGGGCAGCTTTACTGGCGGCATAGGCAATGTGTTTGTCGCTGCCTTTCTCCACCACATAATCAGTCAGGTGGATGATGTCGGCACCGGCCTGGCCCTGGCCCAGCAGGCAGGGTTCCAGCAGTTGGTTCAGCAGGTAGGGTGTATAAACGTGAATTTGCAGCATCGCCGCCATCACCTGCTCCGGTGGCACCTCTGCGGATTCGGCCTGCCAGGCGCTTGCGTTGTGGATCACCGCGCGCAGTTTCGGGGCTGTTTGCCTTACCTGTTCGGCGAAACGGTAAATGCCGTCATTGGTTGCAAAATCCCCCTGTATGCAGGTGGCTCCCAGTTTTTTCAGTTCGCTCAGCGCCGGGTAGCTGCTGCGATAGGCAATGATCACCGGGATATCGCGTTGCAAGAATGACCTGGCCAGGGCCAGCCCAATCCGACGTGCGCCACCGGTGATCAGGACCGGTGCAGAGTTGTGAGGTTCCATTGATTAAAGCTCCTGGACAGACTGGCAAACAATAGGGGAATTATGCCATTATACGGCGGAAATTCGTTAAAGCTTCGCATCGATTATCCATTTCAGGATGTCATACACCGGCAATGAGAGGAAGGGATGAACAGTAGTCACCTTGCACCCGTCGCCCGCAGTGAGAAAATCTGTTTTGATTACATGGATTTTCTGTCCGCATCGTGCAAGAAGCACTGGCGCTTTGTTGATGCAATCTATGGCGTGATGCCATTTTTTGGCATGGTATTGAAATCGCAGGCTTCCGCTTCACAAACGCGGAAAGAGCAGTTGAAGGCGTTGGCGCTGCAGGTGGTTTCCACCCAGGTCAGCGACGAAACCAACATCGTGCGCCTGATCGATCTGGCGCAGCAGCAGGGGCTGGCGGTGTTCGACATCAAACTGCCGTACGCGCTGGATGCGCAACAGTTGGCGGCCATCCAGCAAGAGTGCGTCGAGGGAGTGATTATCTCTCAGGTGGGGGAACGCATGAGCATCAGCCTGGGCCTGTCCCAAACTAACTGACCGGGTGGTGTCACCCGGCCGTTTTTCACTACTGCAGCATAAACCAGCCGGCCGGCACGGTGGCCACCAGCAACAGCAAAATACTGCCTTTCTCCAGCTGATTCAGCAATTTGACATCACCATGTCCGCGCCTTGCATAGATAAACACCAACAGCCCAGGCGCATACAGCAGCACCGACATCAGCAGATGCATCAAGCCGGACGCGTAGAGCAGCCAAATGCCATACAGGCAGGCGCCCGTCGCGGCGAACATCAGCCGCTTGTCCTGACGACGGATAGCCACCTTAAACAGGAAGGCGCCGACCAGGAAATAGGGCACCAGGATCATTTCCGAAGCGATAGTCAGCAACGAGTTGTAGTTGCTACCGGTCAGCCATATCAGCACCAGCGCGAACTGTACCGCGAGGTTGGTCAGCCACAGCGAAGCCGAAGGCGCGTGGTTTTTGTTCTGTTTGCAGAATATTTTAGGAAAGGCGCCGTGTTGCGCCGCCAGCAGCGGCACCTCGGCAGCCATGATCGTCCAGCTCAGGTAAGCGCCGCATACCGAGACGATCAGGCCGGCGGCGATAATCACATTACCCCATGGGCCAATAAGATCGACCATCAGCACCGCCATTGATGGATTGCGCATCTCGGCCAATTCGCTGCGCGGTACCACTCCCAATGAGAGCAGCGTCACCAGCAGATAGACTGCCAATGCAGATACCACGGCCAGCATGGTGGCGCGCCCCACATCTTTTTTATGGCGTGCCCGCGCCGAAACCACCACTGCGCCTTCTACCCCGATGAACACCCACAGGGTGATCAGCATGGTATTTTTAACCTGCTCCCACACCGGTTTGCCAAGCGCGACGCCGTGGAAGTCCAGCGTGAAGACGTCCATCTTGAATGCAACCGCCGCCAATACGGCAAACATCCCCAGCGGCAACAGCTTGGCCAGAGTGGCGACCAAATTGATGCTGGCCGCGGTTTGCACGCCGCGTAGCACCAGGGCATGCACAATCCACAGCAGCAGCGACTCAGCCAGCAGCGCCTGCCAGGTATTGCCGTCACCTAAAATGACCTCGCCGCCGCGATCGGTGAACAGACTCAGTGCGGCAAATACGATCACCAGGTAAGAAACATTGGCGATAACGGCGCACAGCCAATAGCCCCAGGCGGAGCAGAAGCCGACCAGTTCGCCGAAGCCTTCTTTCGCGTAGGTGAAAATACCGCCGTCCAGATCGGGCCGCAGGCGGGTGAGCAACAGCATGGCAAAAGCCAGAAACAGGATGCCGACACCGGTAATCGCCCACCCCAGCAGCAGGGCGGCCGGGCTGGCGACCTGCGCCATGTTTTGCGGCAGGCTGAAAACCCCAGCGCCCAGCATTGAGCTGAGCACCAATGCGGTTAACGCGGTAAGACCTAGTTTCTTTTCCAATGACGGATCCTGAACGCAGAATAAACAACTGGGAGGGAACTGCCAGACAGTAACAACGTAATGATAATTACTGAACAAATAGACAATAGCCCTAAAAATTCGCGCAAATTCTACGGATGGATCTCTGCGGATGCAATGATTGAATATGCGATTTTTGCAAAAAACTATTCAACTGGCAGGCGACAAGCGAGGCAAAAAAAACGGGCAGCTCAATGGCTGCCCGATGGTAAACCGCAAAGTGAAACTTATTTGAACAGGTCAGCGCTGACGGTCAGGTTGCCGCCGCTCTTGTTCTGCCACTGGCGGGTCACGTGGTAGTACTTGGCGCCTTTCTCAGCCGCGCGTTTCGCCACTTCGGTAGAAACGTCGGTCATGCTGTTGAAGTGGCCGGTAAAGGTCACTGAGTCAAACGGCACCATCTGCGCGGCGGTCACGTTGTTCACTTCCTGAATCTTGGTGCCGTTAGGCAACGTGACAGTATAACGTTTACCGGTAGAAGACTGGGTTTCGAAGAAACGGCCTACGTCACGGCTTGGCGAACCAGAAGAGGCTACGCCCGGAATTTCCACGTTGGCGGCGGCAGCACCACCGGCAGCCAAGGCGGCCTTGCCGGCTTCAGAGTCGGCCGGGATGGCATCCGGATTCTGAACGGTACGTTTAGGCGCATCGGCTTTGTAGATATAGGCGGTAATGAACTGGTTGCCGCCCTGGTTGGCATCAACCTGACGCACGATAAAGAAGGACGCTGCACCTTTCTTTTTCGCTTCTTTGGTGATGGCGTCGTTGATGTCAGGCTGGCTGCGGTAGAAGCCGCTGACGCTTACCGTATCGTAAGGCTCCAGCAGGAAGGCTTGTTCTTTCGGCAGTTCAGTAACGCCGTTAATCACGCGGTATTTCGGTTCTTTGCTCACTTCCGGCGCATCTTTGTGGTAAAGATCGGCGGTAACGCGCCAGTTGCCGCCGTTGTTGCTGTTGTTGCTGTCCTGGATGTAGAAGGCGTCTGCACCCAGTTTGTCTGCACGGCGGGAAATGGCATCAGCAGCTTCATTGATGGCATTAAAGCGGCCGGTAATCGTGATGCGATCAAACGGCTTCAACGCCGCTGCTTTTTCAGGAGTTAACTCTTGCGCCGCATGAGCGGACAGCGCAGTGAGTGATAACAAGGCTGACGCGATGATCGTGTTCTTCAGCTTCATAAAAAATCCTTTCGCCTAGCGCATTAACGTTTATAACGTGCTGAACTGTTTAGGTGTAATTCAGCCGCCGATTATTACATGTAATCTCGAGCAGTGTCTCAGCATTTTATGTCATCTCATGAGACAAATTCCCTGAAGAATGATGTCCGTCATGCTGCGCAGTATCGCCATAAGTTTCAATAATAAAGCCTTTGATGTCATAAGTGTTAATTATTCACAATTTTATAACTTTTATGCGCAGCAGCCGCGTCGTGCCAGATATCCGCGCACCGGATACTATTGCAATCTGGCCGCTAAAGCGGCATTCCAACAGGCTTTTTAACTTTAAATTGCGATTTGTCATGTCGTTAGCCGGGTTTTTATGTAAAAACAGACCTGAATGCGTAAGCAATTATGGATCATCGATCATATTTTCAGTAGGTTATAGAGGGTGCCTTAATTCGATGCCGACAAGCGTAAGCAAAGGCCTGTCAGCCGGCGCCATCGCTATGGGCAGGACGATAATAAACATCATCAAAGACAGGTGAGAAGGGAACATTATGCGTATTGGTGTACCAAGAGAACGGTTGGCCAATGAAGCCCGGGTCGCAGCAACGCCGAAAACGGTGGAACAATTGCTGAAGCTGGGCTTTACCGTCGCGATTGAAAGCGGGGCGGGCAAACTGGCAAGTTTTGACGATGGCGCGTATCAAGCCGCTGGGGCTGAGATCGCCGACACTGCCGAAGTGTGGCAGTCGGATCTGATTTTGAAGGTTAACGCGCCGCTTGAGGACGAGATCGCGTTAATGCGTGAGGGCAGCACCCTGGTCAGCTTTATCTGGCCGGCGCAAAACCCCGAACTGATTGCGAAGCTGGCCGAACGCAACGTCACCGCAATGGCGATGGACTCGGTGCCGCGCATCTCACGCGCACAGTCTATGGACGCACTGAGTTCTATGGCGAATATCGCCGGCTACCGGGCAATTGTTGAAGCCGCGCATGAGTTTGGCCGCTTCTTTACCGGCCAGATCACCGCCGCCGGCAAGGTTCCACCGGCCAAGGTGATGATCATCGGTGCCGGCGTAGCGGGTTTGGCGGCCATCGGTGCCGCCGGCAGCCTGGGGGCCATTGTTCGCGCCTTCGACACTCGCCCTGAAGTCAAAGAGCAGGTGCAGAGCATGGGTGCGGAATTCCTCGAGTTGGATTTCGAGGAAGAAGCGGGCAGCGGCGATGGCTACGCCAAAGTGATGTCCGAAGCCTTTATCAAAGCAGAGATGGCGCTGTTCGCCGCACAGGCGGCAGAGGTTGACATTATCGTCACCACGGCGCTGATCCCGGGCAAGCCGGCACCGAAGCTGATCACCAAAGAAATGGTGGCTTCGATGAAACCGGGCAGCGTGATCGTCGATCTGGCCGCACAAAACGGGGGTAACTGCGAACTGACCGTGGCCGACCGCGTGACCGTTACCGATAACGGCGTGAAAATCATTGGCTAT
This sequence comes from Serratia liquefaciens, assembly GCA_012719855.1. Taxonomy (GTDB): domain Bacteria; phylum Pseudomonadota; class Gammaproteobacteria; order Enterobacterales; family Enterobacteriaceae; genus Serratia; species Serratia liquefaciens_A. Next base: position 71,167 of record JAAXZN010000024.1, read on the forward strand.
ACCGATCTGCCGAGCCGTTTGCCGACTCAATCCTCGCAGCTTTACGGTACCAACCTGGTTAACCTGCTGAAGCTGTTGTCGAAAGAGAAAAATGGCGAAATTGACGTCGACTTCGAAGACACCGTGATCCGCGGTGTGACCGTGGTGCGCAGCGGTGAAGTCACCTGGCCGGCACCGCCAATCCAGGTTTCTGCCCAGCCAAAACAGGCGCAGGCGGCGGCCCCGGTCGCCAAGCCGGAGGCAAAACCGGTATCACCTTGGCTGAAGTATGGCCTGATGGCATTGGCTATTATTCTGTTTGGCTGGTTGGCCGACGCCGCGCCGAAAGAGTTCCTGTCTCACTTTACCGTGTTTGCGCTGGCCTGCGTGGTGGGTTACTACGTGGTGTGGAACGTCAGCCATGCATTGCATACCCCGTTGATGTCGGTCACCAATGCGATCTCAGGGATTATCGTGGTCGGTGCGTTATTGCAGATTGGCCACGGCGGTTGGGTGAGTTTCCTCTCCTTTATCGCCGTGCTGATCGCCAGCATCAACATTTTTGGTGGATTCACCGTCACTCAGCGCATGCTGAAGATGTTCCGCAAGAACTAAGGGGTAGCACATGTCTGGAGGATTAGTTACAGCTGCATACATTGTTGCCGCTATTTTGTTTATCTGCAGCCTGGCGGGTTTATCGCGCCATGAAACGTCCAAGCGGGGCAACCTGTTTGGTATCGCAGGGATGGCGATTGCGCTGATCGCTACCATTCTCGGGCCGGATTCCGGCAACGTAGGCTGGATAATCATCGCGATGATTATCGGTGGTTCCATTGGTGTCTATCTGGCGAAAAAGGTCGAAATGACCGAAATGCCAGAGCTGGTGGCGGTACTGCACAGCTTTGTCGGCCTGGCGGCGGTACTGGTGGGCTTGAACAGCTATCTGGATCACGGCGCGCCGATGGAACCGGTGATGGAAAACATCCATCTGACCGAAGTGTTCCTCGGTATCTTTATCGGTGCGGTGACCTTCACAGGTTCGATTGTCGCCTTCGGTAAACTGCGTGGCATCATTTCATCCAAACCTTTGGCCTTGCCTAACCGCCACAAAATGAACCTGGCGGCGCTGGTCATCTCCTTCCTGTTGCTGGTGGTGTTTGTGCGTGCCGACAGCGTGGGTTGGCAGGCCGTGGCGTTGGTGCTGATGACCGCTATCGCCCTGGCGTTTGGCTGGCATCTGGTGGCTTCCATCGGCGGCGCAGATATGCCGGTGGTGGTGTCGATGCTCAACTCCTATTCGGGCTGGGCAGCGGCAGCGGCGGGCTTCATGCTGAGCAACGATCTGCTGATCGTGACCGGGGCACTGGTGGGTTCTTCGGGGGCCATCCTGTCTTACATTATGTGTAAGGCGATGAACCGTTCGTTTATCAGCGTGATCGCCGGCGGTTTCGGTACCGACGGTTCTTCGACCGGTAATGCGGAAGAAATGGGTGAGTATCGCGAAACGACCGCGGAAGAGGTTGCCGAACAGTTGAAGAACTCCACTTCAGTCATCATCACCCCAGGCTATGGCATGGCGGTCGCCCAGGCGCAGTATCCGGTGGCGGAAATCACCGAGAAACTGCGCGCGCGCGGCATCAAAGTCCGTTTCGGTATTCACCCGGTTGCCGGACGTCTGCCGGGCCACATGAACGTACTGCTGGCGGAAGCCAAGGTGCCTTACGACGTGGTGTTGGAAATGGATGAAATCAACGAAGATTTCCCGGATACCGATACCGTGCTGGTGATTGGCGCCAACGATACGGTGAACCCGGCCGCGCTGGAAGATCCGCGCAGCCCGATCGCCGGCATGCCGGTACTGGAAGTGTGGAAGGCGCAGAATGTCATTGCCTTCAAACGTTCTATGAACACCGGTTACGCCGGCGTGCAGAATCCGCTGTTCTTTAAAGACAACACCCAGATGCTGTTTGGCGATGCCAAAGAGAGTGTGGAAGCGATCCTGAGAGCGCTGCAGGCGTAACGTACCAGCAATGAAAAACGGGCCTTTCGGCCCGTTTTTTTATGCGTCAAACATCAATCTTCATCGTCGTGCTCATCATCTTCGTCAACTTCGATCGGGCAGTTGAAGTTTTCAGGCTTAATCACCAGCAGGTCACATTTCAGATGGTCGATCACATGTTCGGCGGTATTGCCGATAAACGCCGCCGAGATGCCGGTGCGGCCCAGCGTGCCCAACACCACGACGCCGGCCTGCAAATGTTCCGCCAGATCGGGGATCACCTCTTCCGGCAGGCCTTTTTCGACGTGGGTAAACTCTTCGTTAATGCCGAATTTCTGTCTTAGCGCCTTCATGGCAATCAGATGCTGTCCGCGGATGGCATCGTTGTAGACGCTGGGATCAAAATCAGGCAGTTCAATGGCGATATTGATAGGGGTGACGGGGTAAGCGCCGACCAGATGCACTTCCGTTTGGTTGACATTGTGCGCCAACTCGACGGTCTCCTGCACCAGTTTGATATTCAAGGGGTCGTGGTAGGGTTCTTCACTGGCCAGGTTAACCGCAACCACCGCTTTACTGCCTTCAGGCCAGGGCTGATCTTTGACCATCCACACCGGGCATGGGCATTTGCGTAACAGGTGCCAATCGGTTGGGGTGAAAATGACGGATTCAAGACGGTCGTGTTGGTGCGCCATTTTTAGCAGCAGATCGTGTTTGCCGGCGATCACTTCCTGAATAATCGCCTCATAAGGACGGTTATGCCAGACCACTTTGATTTCGATGGGCACGCCTTCGTCGAGATAAAAACGACATTGCTCGGTGATCCAGGCGGCGCGCTGGCTGATAACACCTTGCCGCATTGCCGTTCTTTCGTCCGGGGAGAGCAGGGTCGTCATCTCGTAAGAGAAGTCATAAATAGGCAGGAAGGCCTTAATGCGCCCGCCATTGCGTTTTATCAGGTATACCGCCCGGCGCAGCGCCGGCTGGTCGTCCTGATTGGGGTCAATAGCCACCAGAAGATTCTGATACTTCGCCATAGGGCCTCCTTACAGCTGAAAATCAACAGTCTGTCAATTTACAGAGTAACCCAACATTGAAAAACAGAACAGCGGCAGAGGTGTGCTGGGTCAATAATTCTGTTGAATTACTAACCCAGCATAGGATCAGGCGTTTACGGTGACGTTAATGCGTGGTGTACCGGCCAGTACGGACAAGGCGTCGACATTTTCGATGGTGATGTATTTGCCTTTAACGCTGAGAATTTCGCTTTTCTGGAAGCGGCCCAGCAGGCGACTGATGGTTTCAACCGTCAGGCCGAGGTAGTTGCCGATATCGCCGCGGGTCATGGTCAGGCGGAACTCGCGCGGTGAGAAACCCCGCTCCGCAAAGCGGCGCGACAGGTTATAGACGAATGCCGCCAGACGCTCTTCGGCATTTTTCTTCGACAACAGCAGGATCATGTCCTGGTCGCCTTTAATCTCGCCGCTCATCAGACGCATGATCTGCTGGCGCAGGTTAGGCATTTTACCGGAGAGGTCATCCAGCGTTTCGAACGGGATTTCGCATACCATGGAGGTTTCCAGCGCCTGAGCGAAGCTCGGGTGCTTCAGACCGCCGATAGCATCAAAACCGACCAGATCGCCCGCCAGGTGGAAGCCGGTGATTTGCTCGTCGCCCTGTTCGGTGATGGTGTAACTCTTGATGGTCCCGGAGCGGATAGCGTACAGCGATTTCAGTTCATCGCCGGCCTTGAACAGGGTCTGGCCCTTCTGGATAGGCTTTTTCCTTTCGATAATGTTGTCGAGCTGGTCCAACTCGTGCGCATTAAGAGTAAAAGGAATACACAGCTGGCTGATACTGCAATCCTGACAATGGATCGCACAACCACCAGACTGGATACGACGAATCACGCGTTTTTCCGGGATCATAGATTACGCTCATTCAATAATTGATATGCGTCAATTTTAACATCTTTTCCGGCAGGTGATAAGGGTGGCATTAATAAGAACGGGGGAATTCTGTGCGAATATTAAGCGATCTCACAGCCGTTTATTCTGTAGTTACCTGAAATATTTCGATTTATTTGCTAGTTACGCTCGGCAACGGTTGTCACGGTTGGCGCTCTGCATCGGCAAGAAATGAGGGGTAGCGCAGCGTATTTTTCAGTAAGCAGCATTTAACCCTGTCTTTTGAGCGCCTTTTGGCAGGGGGGGCCAATATTTGTTCGCGCTGCCGGCGAAAACCGATCGTGCTCATGCCAATTTTTGCCGCACAGAACTTTTGGCTGACATGGCCTGTTAGCCACCGGAATAGCCCATAGTAAGCTGTGCAACTCCGGTGGATTGAATTAAAGCAGGTCGTTCTGCAAGTAGCCTTCGTGTTTCAACAGCCACTGTTTGCGCTGAACGCCACCGGCATAGCCGGTCAACGCGCCCTGTGAGCCAATCACCCGGTGGCAGGGCACTACGATGCTAATGGGGTTGGAACCGTTGGCCATTCCCACCGCGCGTGAAGCCGTCGGGCGACCGATACGCTTAGCCAGTTCACCGTAGGTGATGATCTCGCCGCACGGGATCTGACGCAGTTGCTGCCAGACGCTGCGCTGGAACTCAGTGCCGGCCGTCATGACCGGCAGATCGTTGATCACATCCAGTTCACCGGAAAAATAGCGCTGCATGGCATCGGTCAGGCCACCGGGATTGCGTTTGTCTACCAGTTGGAAACGATCGGCTCGGTAATGGGTATTCAGCAGCTTCATCAGGCGGACTTCATGCTCAGTCCAGTCGATAGCGCGCAAGCGGTCCTGCTCATCGGCAATCAGTACCAGTTCACCCACCGGCGTCGCCATACGATCAATAAAAAAAGTCTGCATTTTGATCACTCCTCTCGTTTGATGGGCAGATTATTGCACGAAACTTGGCGTGGCGATGGCGGATTCCGGACATGAAAATGGGCAACTCTGGGTTGCCCATCTGAAAGCGCGGTTTGAATAAGGCTGACTTATGCTGCAATCTATAAAATAAATTTATAAAATATAAAGGTTGTTTTAGTCAGATCACTACAGGAACGTTAAAGAAATCCCCAGGGTTACTTATAGCTTATCGTGATGTTCTTGAAACGTTCGTTATTATTGACGATCTCAGTGGTCACGTTGGAAAGCAATTCTGGCGGCATGTTGTTTAATGTGGTGGTGATTTGACCGCTTTTGTTTGCTGATTTTATACCGAAGCAATTAGAAATGATCCCTTCATTTAAATGCTTGATACTGCATGCCGGTGCCGTGATTTCACCAACAAAGCGAATGGTGCCAGAAGCCACAGTGTGGCTGGGGTTTTTTGCTGCTTGCAAAGTGGCTGGAAGAACGGCCAAGAGGACTAACGCCATAAGTGATTTTTTCATTATTAATTCCTTTTTAAAATGAAGTTAAAAATAAGTACTTCCAGTTGAGTCAGCATTAATCAGGGGCGTTGCATGGTGCCGAAATTGGAATGCAATGCATATCCAGTAAAAAAAGTTTTATATACTATTCTTAATTTTTCGTGCCAATGGATTTGATAATAGTGAGGGGGGTGAAGCAAAACCATGATTTAGATCATAGTGAAGTCGGCTTAATGATTTGGGAGGGGGTGTGGCGGTTTTACTGTGAACTGTATCACGATGGAAAACGGGCGCTGACCGCAGTTGAGACTGAAACTGCGGTCAGGATTGGTGATTTATGCTGCGTTACAGCATGCCGCTGCTGCCGCAGATGCGGATTTTCTCAGCCACCACTTCTTTCATCGCCAGCTTGCCGGGCACGATGTATTTTCGCGGATCGTTGGCATCGGGATGTTGGGAGAAGTAGCTTTTCACTGCGTCGGCAAAGGCGATTTTCAGTTCCGTAGCCACGTTGACTTTGCACACCCCCAGCGAAATGGCGCGTTTCACCATGGCTTCAGGAATACCGGATGCGCCGTGCAGCACCAGTGGAATATCGACCTGCTCGCGGATCAACGCCAGGCGGTCGAAGTCCAGCTTGGGTTCGCCGTGGTACAGCCCATGAGCCGATCCGATGGCCACCGCCAGCGAATCGATGCCGGTAGCGGTGACAAACTCGCGTGCGGCGGCCGGATCGGTGAAGAAGCTGTCGGTGGAGTCGACAATCAGATCATCCTCCTGGCCCCCGAGGCGGCCCAGCTCTGCCTCAACGCTGGCGCCGTAGCGGTGACACAAGGCGACGGCCTCAGCCACTTTGGCGATGTTCTGTTCGAACGGCAGATGTGAGCCGTCGATCATCACCGAACGAATGCCGCTTTTGACCTTGTATTCGATATCGTCCATCTCTTCGTGATGGTCCAGATGGAGCGCCAACGGCAGATCGTAACGGTGTGCGGCCGCCTGACAGATACCGATCAAATAGTCGGTGCCGGCATAGCTGAAGGTGCCTGGCGTGCCCGCCATGATCACCGGCGAGCGCAATTCGGCGGCGGTCTCCGCCACCACCTGCACGGTTTCCAGATTATGCACGTTGAACGCCGGCACGGCATAACCCTGGCGCTGCGCTTTTTGCAGCATTTCGCGGTTGGATATCAGGTACATAGAGATTCCTTACGCCACAGAAGACGGATAACGGTAAATGGTGACGCCTTTAACCACCCGGTTCACTTCACCGGTCGGGCATGGGTTGTCCGGCGTCATGCCAAGCGCCAGCGAGCTTTCAAAGGCCAGCATTTGGGTGAATAACAGATAAGGGAACAGCAGCCAGACGTCGTCTTCGGCATGGTGCAGGTTCAGCATCATGTCTGATACCGGCTGCGCACTGCCGGTTAAGCCGACCATCTGCATCGCCAGACCATCGCGATGCAGCTCGTTCCACAAATCGCGATCGTACTGGCGGGCGTAGTCACCGCTGGAGAACATCAGCAGCACCAATGTTTGGTCATCGACCATAAATTTGGGCCCATGGCGCAGGCCAAGCGGCGAGTCGTAGCGGGTGACAATCTGCCCGGCGGTCAGTTCCAGCATCTTCAGCGAAGCCTCTTCCGCCAGTCCGGTGAAACAACTGCCGCCCAGCGTGATGTAGCGTCGAAAACCGCTGGCAGCGAGCGCTTTTACCTGCGGTTGCAGCGTTTCACGCAGTTCGCGGCAGCGCGCCACCATGGTCGCGAGTGGCCGTTGGGCCTCGGCAAGGGAGTGCGGCCCGAGCAACAGCGCGGCGGACAACATCATGCAGCTGAAACTGGAAGTCATGGCGAAGCTTTGATCGTTGGAGCCTTGCGGCATCACCAACGAACAGACGTTATCGCGCTGATGGGCATAGTGCGCCAATTGGCTGTCCGGGTTGCAGACCAGCATCAGGTGGTAACTTTCCGGCAGCAGTTGGTCGGCCAGCTCCACGGTGGCTACGCTTTCCGGGCTGTTGCCGGAACGGGCAAAGGACACCAGCAGCGTTGGGCGCGTCAGATCCAGATATTGGTGTGGGTTGGCGACGATATCGGTGGTGCCATAGGCCACCACGTCACGACCGGTTTTTTCTCGCAGCCAGGGCGCTAACGCACGGCCGGCGAAGGCCGAGCTGCCAGCACCGCAAAGCACAATCTGCAGGCGAGGATTGGCCAGCAACGGAGCAAGGAAAGGCTGCCACAAGGCCTGCTGCTCCTGCAGCTGTCGATGCAGTGCCTGCCATAAGTCCGGCTGCTGCCAGATCTCACGTGCGGTATGCAGCGCATGTCGTTGTTCCAGCCAGCCCGCATCGTAAGCAAAATAACCGTTCATGTTGAAAACTCCTTAAAAAGCCTCGGTTAACGGTCGGCGATAATCACGTCGACACCTAAATGGTTCAGCGCATGCAGGTAGTTTTCCGGGATGCGGCTGTCGGTGACCAAACGCTGGATTTGGCCAATTTCACGGATCATGCAAAAGCTGGTGCGACCGAATTTGCTGGCATCGGCGACGGCGATCACTTCGCGTGCTACGTCGCACATCGCCCGGTTGAGCTGCGCTTCACCGGGATCTGGCGTGGTGATGCCGCTGAGCAGGTCAAAACCGTCGACGCCGAGAAACAGCTTGTCGAAACGAAACTGCCGCATATGCTGCTCCGCCGCCGGGCCATACAGTGACCAGGATTTGCGTCGCACGCTGCCGCCCACCACCATCAGATCAACCTGTTCGTTGTTGGCCAGTTCGAACGCGATGTTCAGCGCATTGGTCATCACCACCAGGTCTTTCTTGCCGGCCAGTTGCTGTGCCATCTGGCTGGTGGTGGAGCCGGAGTCGAGAATGATGGCATCGCCGTCGTTGACCAATTCCGCCGCAGCGCAGGCAATGGCGTATTTCACGTCGCGATTGATACGGCCCTTGTCTTGCAACGGGCGGTCGAAGGCAAACTGTTTATTGAGCATTGCGCCGCCATAAGCGCGCACCGCACAGCCGCTTTTTTCCAGCTGGCGCAGATCGCTGCGGATGGTGACGCTGGAAACAGAAAACTGGGCGCTGAGTTGCTCGACGCGCACCGAACCTTCGCGACAAAGCTGGTCGATAATTAATTCCCGTCGTTTTACGGTATTGATCATTAACGCGAGACTCCCGATTTAGCTGTAGTCATACCCCGCCGCGGCGCAATGCGTCGCAGCTAATCTGACAGGAGTGCTTTCAGTTGTTCGTGGCAAATTACAGCAAACGAAACAATGAAATGCAACCGATAAATTCATAAAAAACTATATGTATCAACTGGTTATATTTATTTTTCCTTTCGATTGGTCATCAACCGAAAGCGGCCAAAAAATAAAGTGAAAAGCGGTAATCCGTTATTTATCAGGCGGCAACTCACCGCCTGGGGTAATTTGTCGAAAGCAGGATGAAAGCCACGACATTCATTTATTCCCGTCTGGCGTTTCACTGTTTTTTATTGCCAGCTTTGGCGTAATAATGCGGCCCCCCGTACGCCACTGCTGTCACCGTGCACTGGCGGATAGACTGCCGCCGGTTCGGTGCCCGGCAACAGCCAGGCGCTCATGGCCGGCGGTAGCAGGGCGTACAGCTCCCCGACGTTCGACAGTCCGCCGCCGAGCACGAAGGCGTCGACATCGAGCAGCAATTGCAGCCCTGCCAGGGCGCTGGCCAGAATATCGACGTACATTGCTATCAGCCGCTGCGCCAGCGGATCTCCGTGCCGGTAATGGGCGATCAGCGCCGGTACGCTGTCGGCGCGGTGCCCGAAATGGCGGCTTAGCGCCAGCAGACCGCTGCCGGAAACGTAGCGTTCAAAACAGCCGGTCAGGCCGCAGTTGCAGGTAAACAACGGTAAATCGTAGCGTTGCGCCAACTGGGCAGAGATCGGCGTATGGCCCCATTCGCCGGCCAGCCCGTTGCGACCTTTGTGCAATTGCTTGTTCATCACCAGCCCGCCGCCGGCACCGGTGCCGATGATGGCGCCGAAGACCAGCGCCAGATGCTCGGTTTGCGGGGTACTGGCCTCGGAAAGGGCAAAGCAGCGACAGTCGTTTTCAATTTCAACCGGCCGCGCCAGTTCATGGGCCAAATCGTCCGCCAGGCAGTGCCCGGTGAGGCAGGGGACGTTAACCGCCAGCTGCTTGCGGCTGCGGGGATCGGTCACGCCCGGCAAGCCGATGCCGATGCTGCCCTGGGTGTGCAGCTCGCGATCGGCATGGTCGACCAATTGCTGGATGCAGGACAAAAACGCGCGGTAATCGCCGGTAGGCGTGCTGACCCGTTGGCACAGCACCTGCCGCAATTGACGATCGTAGGCCGCCATTTCAATCTTGGTGCCGCCGATGTCGAAACCGTAACGCATCTGTGATATTTCCACGTTTCAGGCTCCACTCAGGGTAATTACCGCAGATTCGCGGCGCGCGCGTTCCGCAGCGAAGACCATCAGATGGCTTTCCAGCGTTTCAGCCGGTCCGGACAGCACCTGTGAAGGATCGTTAGTGCGGATCGCATCAATGAAATGCTGCATCAGGTAGTAGTCGCCGCCGCCGTGGCCGGACATGGCGTGCAGATCGTCGGCCTCTTCGACGTCGTACACTTTTTCACTGTCGTCAACGAATGAAGTGATACGGATATAACGACCGTCGCCCTCGAGACAGCCGTGGCTGCCGAAAATACGGGTTTTGCGATCTTCCAGCCGGGTGAAGGCGGTCATGGTGAAGGAGGCAGTGCGGCCACCGGCAAACTGCATATTGACCACCTGGTGATCGACCACGTTATTGTCGCAGCGGTAGACGCAGCGGCCATACTGACCGTCGCGCAGCGCCGCACGCAGGTGTGATTGGCTGACCTCCGGCGTTAGCACCCGCAGGAAACCGGGCGTGGCCTTGTGATCCTCGCCAAGGTAAATACGTTTGGCGGAGTAGGGACAACTGGCTTCCACGGCGCAGTCCAGGCAGTTGTCTGCCGCACCGGCCGGCTGGTTCTCCTGGCGAAAATGGCGCAAACCGCCGAACGAGCTGACCTGTTCACAGGGCAGTTCCATGATGTAACGGATCCAGTCGATGTCATGACAGGACTTCTGCAGCAGCATAAAGGCGGCCTCATTGTCGTTGCGCCAGTTGCCGCGAACAAAGGAGTGGGCCTGATGCCAGTAGCCTACCGGTTCCAGATGCTGCAGGCTGACGATGTCGCCAATCACGTTATCGCGCAGCAGTTGCTTGAGCTTTTGGGTGTAGCGCGTATAGCGCAGTACGTGGCCGACCGAGAAAATCAGCTTCTGGCGCACCACCTCTTCCACGATGGTACGACACTCGGCGGCCACCGGCGAAAGCGGTTTTTCCAGCAGCATGGCATAACCCTGTTTGGCAAAGGCCAGCGCCGGTTCCAGGTGCAGGGTGTCCTGGGTGCAGATCAACACCGCATCGGCCAGTTTTCCAGCGTCGGCGGCCTGTCGCCAGTCGGTGAACACCTTATCCGCCGCAATACCGTGCTGTTCGACGAACTGCTGCCGATAAACATCACGCGGTTCGGCTACCGCCACCACCTGCATTAAATCCGGATGCGCCAACGCGTAGCGCGAGTAAATTTCACCGCGCGCCCCGGCGCCAATCACCAGAACCTGAACCGGACGACCGGCAAAACCATTTTGTTTAGCTGACGACATTGCTCGTTCTCCGATCTTGTTATTTGAGGTTTTGGCCGCTGATTTCATCAAACAGGTGCGCACGGGTCAGATCGAAAGCCAGGTGGATCTGTTCTCCCAGACGTGGCTCCCAGTCTGGTTGCGACGCCATACGCAGCACAAAGCGCAGTTCAGCCAGTTCGCAGTGCAGCAACTCTTCGTTGCCCATGCGTTCGATGGTGACAATCTTCGCCGGGAAGCAGTTGCTGCTGCCGGGCGCGCACAACCGCAGTGACTCTGGCCGAATGCCCAGACACACGCGCGAGTGCGGATAATTTTCCAACTGTTGTTGCAGTGCCGGCGGCAGTTCGAGCGGATATTCATTGCCGATGCGCAGCCCAATGCCCTGCGCGCTACGCGTCACTGCCATGTCGTGCAAGTTCATCGACGGGCTGCCGATAAACTCGGCGACGAAGCGGTTAGCGGGCTGGTGGTACAGGTTGATGGGTTTATCCACCTGCATAATGGCGCCACGGTTCATCACGCAGATGCGGTCGCCCATGGTCATCGCCTCCACCTGATCGTGGGTGACGTACACCATGGTGGCGGCGGCACCTTCCTGTTTCAGTTGGTTATGCAGCTCGATCAGTTGGACGCGCATCGAGACGCGCAGCTTGGCGTCCAGATTGGAAAGCGGTTCGTCGAACAGAAACACCTTGGGTTTACGCACGATGGCGCGGCCGACCGCCACGCGCTGGCACTGCCCACCGGACAGCTGACCCGGTTTGCGCTGCAGCAGGTTGGTGATCTCCAGCTTTTCTGCGGCATCACGCACCCGACGGTCAATTTCGGCTTTGCTTTCCTTGCCGATCAGGCCGAACGCCATGTTCTTGTAGACCGTCATGTGCGGGTAAAGCGCATAGTTCTGGAACACCATGGCGATGCCGCGATCTTTTGGCATGGTGTCGTTGACGCAGCGATCGTGGATCAGGATCTGGCCTTCGCTGACGCTCTCCAGCCCGGCGATCATGCGCAGCAGGGTAGATTTGGCGCAGCCGGACGGCCCGACGAAGACCATAAACTCGCCGTCTTTAATGTCCAGATCGACCCCGTGCAGCGCATTGAAACCGTTGGGGTATACCTTCTTCACATTGTTTAACTGAATACCGGCCATGTTATTTACCTTGTGTTCGCGGTTAGCCTTTTACCCCAGCGCTGGCGATGCCCTGGATGAAATAACGTTGGAAAAGAATGAACAGCATCAGCATGGGGATCACTGCCATCAGCGCCCCGGCCATCAGTAGCGGGTACTCCACCCCGGCGCGGCTCGACAGCGATGCCAACCCGACCGGCAACGTCAGCTTCTCGGTGGTGGTGTTGACGATCAGCGGCCACATCAGGTTGTTCCAGCTCCACAGGCCGTTGATGATGATGCAGGCGATAATGCCAGGCCGGATCAGCGGCAGCATGATGCGCCAGAAGATGGCGAAGTAGCTGTAACCGTCAATCAGCGCCGCTTCCTCCATCTCCTTCGGTACCGCGAGGAAGAACTGGCGCAGCAGGAAAGTGGCATAAATGCTGAAGATGCCCGGTAGCACCAGCCCGGTGATGCTGTTCACCAGCCCCAACTTTTGCACCACCAGAAATTGCGGGATCAAAAAGGCTTGCCCGGGCACCATCAGGATGGAAATACACACCAGAAACACCGCATCGCGGCCGCGAAAATGCAGGCGCGAAAAACCGTAGGCGGCCATGGTGGCGATCACCATTTGCAGGGTGACGGTGAAAAAGGTGGCCAACAGCGAGTTCAGATAAAAATCGGCGAAGGGGATTTCGCGCATGATCTTACCGTAGGCCTGCAGGCTGGGGTGGGCCGGCAGCAGCGTCAGCGGGATCTGGATACTCTCGGCCTGAGTTTTCAGCGAGGTGACCAGCATCCAGATAAACGGCACGACCGAAGCCAACGCCGCCAACACCATAAACAGATACACCAGCGTTCTTTTACTTATGCTCATCGTCGCGGCTCCTCAGCTCACTTTCAGGCGTTTGCCAATCATCATTTGAATCAGGGTGATCAGCAGGGTGACGGCGAACAGCACCACGGTGATGGCGGAGGCGTAACCTTTCTCCTGCAGGTAAAAGGCGTATTTGTAGAACAGGTTGGTGACGGTCATCACGTCGCTTTCCACCAGCGCGCGGTCGAACATCAAAAACACCACGTCAAAGATTTGCAGGATCTCGATAAAACTCATTACCGAAACGAAGAACAGCGTCGGGACCATCATCGGCAGGGTGATACAGAAGAAGCGACGCAGGGTGCTGATGCCATCGATATCGGCGGCCTCATACAGCTGGCGTGGAATGCTCTGCAAGCCGGCCAGTAAAATGATGATTTTCAGCGCCAGCGACGACCAGATAATGATGATGGAAACGCTGATGCGCACCACGTCCGGATCGGATAGCCAGGCCACCGGTGAAATACCCAGTTGCCCAATCGCCTGGTTAATCAGGCCGAAGTCCTTGTTGAACAGCCATTGCCACACCATCGCCACCGCGGCGGGCATGGTGACCGCCGGCAGGAACAGCAGGGTGCGCAACAGCGCCTTGCCGCGGATGTTTTGGTTGAGGCCAATGGCCAGCAGCAGCGACAGGCTCAGGCTGACCGGTACACACACCACCACATAGAACAGAGTGTTGCCGGCGGCGGTGTAGAAATCGTCGTCTTCAAACAGATTGACGTAGTTATCGACGCTGAGGGTGCTCCAGCGCATAAACTGATTGAGGTCGGTAAAGCTGTAAAAGATGTTCTGCAAAAAAGGGATGAAGTAAAACACCGTCAACCCAATCAACAGCGGTAAAATCATCACCCAACCCCAAAAACGCTCGGCGCGCTCCAGGCGGCTGAGCGCTGGACGTGGGATGCTTTTTTGTTGTTTTAGGGCACCGTAGGTATCTGCCAGCGACATGTTGCCATTCCTCAGCTGTAACGGCTTTGCGGGGTTCCGCTGCCGGCGCGCCTTCGGGCAGGCACCGCCGGCACGGGGCGATTACTGCTCCATGATGCGTTCGATCTTCTTGACTGACTTATCCATCTCAGGTTTGGCATCCGCGCCCATAAAGATTTTCTTCAGACTGGCTATCCACATGTTCTGCCATTTTGGCGTATTGGTCCCGGCGGTTGGGTAGGCCTCGGTCACGTTAAGGGTGTCGATATAAGGCGTGACATCGACCTTCTTGATCTCCGCCGCCCAGGCTTTCGCCGCCACTTTATTGGCCGGGATCACCACTTTCGCCAGCTCGGTTTGCGAAGCTTCGGTGCTCATAAACTCGATGTATTTCCAGGCTTCTTGCTTATGGGCGCTGTTGGCGGACATGGCGAACGCCAGGCTGTGCGCCACGCCGGATTGACGTTCGATTTTCGGCATCATTACCACGCCGATATGGTCGTTAATCAACGGATTGTTGGCGAAGGGGGCCGCCAACCACGAGCCGGCATACACCATGGCCGCACGGTTGGACTGGAAGATGTTCTCGGTTTTGACTTCGCTCATCTGCTGGGCGCTGGGCATCAGCCCGTCTTTCATCATTGACTGCAGCTGCTGATAGACCCAGATGGACTTGTCGTTGGCGATGTCGGTCGGCTGGCCGTCTTTCGGTACGATGTGGTTGCCGTTCTGGAACAGCAGGTTCATGTAGCTGTCCTGGCCGTCGATGCTAAGGTCCATCACCAACGGGAAGGCGCCGCCTTTCAGGCCGGTTTTCAAGGCGGCGGCTTTGGTTTTCAGATCGTCCCAGTTCCAGTCGCTGGTGGGGTAGCTGACACCGGCCTGATCGAACAGCTTTTTGTTGTACCACACCGCAATGGAGTCCACGTCGCGCGGGATAGCCATCTGTTGGCCGTCATACTGATAGGCTTTTACCGAACTGGCGACCACGTCATTTAACTTGACGCCGCTGCCGCTAATATAAGGTGTTAAAGGTTGCATAATGCCGTTTTTGGCATATTGAACAAAATAAGGCATATTTATCCAGAATATATCTGGCGCTACGCCACCGGCTGCGGCGGAATCCAATTTAACGAAGTATTGTGCCGACGGCGTTAATTCTATGGCTATTTTGATATTGGGGTTTTCTTTTTCAAAGCGCTTGGCGATTTCCTGCTCGGCCGGTAATTGATTTCTGTCCCACACGGCATAGCGTAAAGTTATTTGATCGGCGGCATATAACATGGTCGGCAATAATAATGCCGTCGCAATGGCAGAATGCGCCAGAAGACGGCCGGTATTTTTTATCGGTGACATTGCTTTCCCCTCGGTGGACGACGAATAAATATTTTCGTAACGTGAATTCTTTCTATCCCTTAACTTTCAATGTGTCAATACACCCCGATCTGCCCAAAAATGGGGCGCGAATGTTTCGATGTTGTTAAGATCGAAAGGGTTGTCGGGTAAACCGAAAGCGTTAGTTGTTCACAATTCGTTAACCTTTCACGGCGGTTTTAGCCCTGCCATACGGCAATGACTGGCCTTTGGGGTCATAGGAATAAGTGATAACCCTTGCACCATAATGGGGATTAAAAATATTTTTATTGTGCATGCCTGGGTATCTTTCATTTTTGTGATGCAAATAAACAAAAAAATTGCATCGGCAAGCTTTGCCTCGGCTAAAACGCCGTTTTTCGAATGACCACTATTGTTTGAATCGATAAAAGGGTTTAGCCTGAAAATCACCCGTCGGTATTTCCCCATTAGAGCGAGATTACTGCCATGCGCCTTTCATTGACCTTTACTCACAGTCTGGAAAAGATATTCCACAGCCGTAATGCACCACAGATTGATCAAATAAATAAGTTGAGTGGCCTGAGCAATGAAATGCTTTCCTGGCAGGGGGTCTATTGCCTTCATCGGGCAGATAACGAAACTCGACGTGAATTAAGCTACCGTCTTGAGGGATCCCTGGCGGAGTATATCAGCGTGCGTCAGGTGCAATCGGTACCCAGCCACTTTCCCTGTTATGCCCAGACCGATGAGAACTATCTGCGTACCGAACCGGGGTTATTTCCCGATCCGCTGATACCGCTGGCCGAGCAGCGTTTCTTTGTCGCCAACAATTATTACGGCTGCCTTTGGCTGACCTTTACGCCGCCGTCTACGCCGGTGGCAGGCGGGGATTACCCGCTGAACCTGACCTTGTTTGATGTTATCAGCGGTGAGGCCCTGGCCAGCGCCTTGCTGACGCTGCATATCGTTCCGGCCGAACTGCCGCCGCAAACCCTGTTGCATACCGAGTGGGTACATACCGATTGTCTGGCGGATTATTACCGCGTGCCGGTGTTCAGCCCCGAATATTGGCAGGCGGTGCGCAACCTTGTGCGCTGTGCGGTCAACAGCGGCGTAAACATGCTGCTGACGCCGATCTTCACGCCACCGCTGGATACCGCCGTCGGCGGTGAACGCACCACGGTTCAGTTGATTGGCGTACAGCGTTCCGCGCAGGGTTATCGGTTTGATTTCCAGCGGCTGGCCCAGTGGGTGGATATGGCGCAGGAAGAGGGGATTGAACACTTTGAGATTGCCCCGTTGTTCACCCAGTGGGGGGCGGCGCACGCGCCAAAAATTCTGGTGGAGATCGACGGCGAACTTTGCCCGCTGTTCGGCTGGCACACCGACGCCCACGCGCAGGAGTATCAACAGTTTTTGCAGGCGCTGTTGCCGGCGTTGACCGCCTGGTTGCGCGAGCGGCAGTTGCAACAGCAGGTCTGGTTCCATATCTCGGATGAGCCGACGCTGGAGAACATTGCCGTTTATCAGCGAGCCGTTGCCGCCTTGCGCCCGCTGCTGGCCGGGTTCCGCACTTTTGACGCGCTGTCAGACTACGCTTTTTACCAGCAAGGACTGGTGGAAACGCCGGTGGCCGCTACCGATCATATAGACGCTTTTCTTGAGCATCAGGTTCCGGGCTTGTGGGCCTATTACTGCTGCGTGCAAAAGACCGAGGTAGCCAACCGTTTCTTTGCTCAACCTTCGGCGCGTAATCGTATTCTGGGCATCCAGCTTTACCTGTACAACATCAGCGGTTTTCTGCACTGGGGGTTCAACTTCTATAACAGCGGCCATTCGCGAGAAAAACTTAACCCCTATGCGGTGACCGATTGCCGAAATGCGTTTCCTTCAGGCGACGCCTTTGTGGTTTACCCCGGCGAAAACCTGACGCCGGTGGAGTCGCTGCGGTTACGGGTGCTGCATCAGGGGTTGCAGGACATGCGGGCGCTGCAGCTGTTGGAAAGCCTGACGGACCGCAACAGGGTAGAGGCGTTGATTGAACAGGAATTGGGGATGCGTATCACTTTTAAACGTTATCCGCATCAGGCAGCACCGTTGCTGCGGCTGCGCGAAGCGGTGAATCAGCGGATCGAAGCGCTGATTTAATGGGCATAAAATGCGGCGAGGGGGGCGACAGGCAGAGTGTCGCCACCAAGTTTTCAATAATTTGCTATACCTGATAGGTCGAGGGATTTCATTTTTTTGTCATGTTACTGACATGTTAGGGTCATAGCGCTGGCTTAATTTTGCAGCGACTAAGCCAGGAGATAACGCGATGTTTAGCTTGGACTCTCTGTTGCATGATGCATTTCCACACCGCAATACCCCTGCCTGGCAGCGTAGCCTGCTGAGAACTTTACTCTTCGAAAAAGAATTCAAACAGTTTGCCGCCGACTATCCCCATCTGAAAGGCTTGGATCTGATCGAGCAGGTGGTGGACTACTTCAACCTCAGTTGTGAACTGGTGGACGGCGACCTGGAAAACATTCCGAGCCAGGGGCCGGTGGTGCTGGTGGCTAATCACCCGATAGGGTCACTTGACGGCCTGGTGCTGCTGCGTGCGGTCGCGGCGGTGCGGCCGGATGTCAAAGTGGTGGCCAGCCAACTGCTGACCTATATCGAACCGCTGCGCAGCCTGTTCGTGCCGGTGGACAATGTCGGCTACAAGACCAGCCGCAAGCAAATTGAAGGCATGCAGGCGCAATTGGACAAGCAGGGGGCGTTGATTTTATTCCCCGCCGGCGAAGTGTCGCGCATGAGCCCGAAAGGCATTCGCGACGGGCATTGGCATACCGGTTTCTTGCGTCTGGCGGCCAAGGCGCGCGCCCCGATTGTGCCGATCCACATCAGCGCCCGTAACAGCAATTTGTTCTACTTCACCTCCCTGGTTTATCGCCCACTGTCCACGCTATTGCTGGTGCGCGAAATGTTCCAGCAACAGGGCGGGCGCATCAAAATCCGCGTGGGTGGGCGTATTCCCTTTGCCAACTGGCACGACGGCCATACCAGCGCGAAAGATCTGGCGGAACGTTTCCGCCGACATGTTTATCGCCTGGGGCAGGGTAAAGAAGGACTATTTGCCAGCGAATCCCCGATCGCCTTGGCGGAAGACCGGCTGGAGCTGAAGAAAGCGCTGGCAAACTGCGAGCGGCTGGGGGTGACCCCGGACGGCAAAATCATCTTCCTGTATCGCCGTCAGGATGAAGCGCGTACGCCTATCTTGCGTGAGCTGGGACGCCTGCGCGAAATCGCTTTCCGTGCGGTGGGGGAAGGTTCCGGTCGCCGCCGCGATCTGGACAGCTATGACGACGACTATTACCACCTGGTGCTGTGGGATGCGGATGAGTTGGAGATCGTCGGCGCTTACCGCTTTATTCCTACCGCCGAGCAGCTGGAACGCAAGGGTCTGGAAGGCATTTACAGCAACAGCCTGTTTCATTATGACCGCGATATGGCGCCGATCCTGGCGCAGGGCATTGAGCTGGGCCGCAGTTTCATTCAGCCGGCCTACTGGGGCAAGCGGGGCTTGGACTACCTGTGGCTGGGCATTGGCGCCTACCTGGCGAAGTACCCGCAGTACCGCTATTTGTTTGGCCCGGTGTCCATTTCAGGTGGCATGCCGGTAACGGCGCGCGATCTGCTGATCGCCTTCTACCGGCTGTATTTCTCGCCGGACAGTGCGCTGGCGCAGTCTCGGCAGCCGTACCCTGCCTCGTTACCTCAGGTGCTGGCGCAGTTTGCCGGCGATAACTATCAGGAAGATCTGGTGCGGCTAAAAAGCCTGCTGAGCAATATCGGCTGTTCCATTCCTACGCTGTATAAACAATATACCGAGCTGTGTGAACCGGGCGGGGTGCAGTTCATTGATTTTGGCACCGATCCGGCCTTCAATAACTGTATTGATGGGCTGGTGCTGGTCGATCTCACGCGGCTTAAACCGGCGCGTTTCCAACGTTACATCGCAGTGCATCAGCCGCAGGAGGCGTGCATAGAGTAATTGGCATGGCGCTCATGCGTTTTTGATCTAATCCGAAGCTTGGCGCCGGCGGGGGGAAATAGCCTAAGATAAGGCTTTGTTCCTCCGCCGGAGTTTTTCATGCCACAGCCGTTCGCCCCGTTTTTGTTGTCCGCCGAAGATCCCGCCGCCGTCGCGATTGAAACGCCAAAAGGCCTCGCGCCCTTCTTATTGCTTTGCGATCACGCCGGACAGGCGATACCGCAGCAATTAGGCGATCTGGGGCTGCCGCCCGGCGAAATAGACCGTCATATCGGATGGGACATCGGCGCACTGAACGTTTCACGTCACCTTAGTCGCCAACTGGACGCTCCGCTGATTCATCAGCGTTACTCGCGTTTGGTCATTGACTGTAATCGGACTCCCGGCATTCCCAGCTCCATACCTGAGCTGTCGGAGCTGACGCCGATCCCCGGCAACGTTGGCATTGCGGCCGAACAGGCACTGGCGCGCGAGCATGAGATTTTTCTGCCTTACCATCAGGCGATATCCGACAGTCTGGATGCGCGCCAGCGTAGCGGATTGCCGACGGCGATCGTTGCCATGCACAGCTTTACGCCGGTGTTTAAGGGCAATGCGCGCCCATGGCAGGTAGGGCTGTTGTTCAACCGTCAACCGGAGTTCGCGCTGTTGCTGGCAGAGTTACTGCGTGAAGAAGGGGATTTGCAGGTGGGCGTCAACGAGCCCTACGCCATGACCGACGCGACGGATTACACCCTGCCGGTGCATGCTGAGCGCCGGCAATTGCCCTATGTCGGTATCGAGATCCGCCAGGATCTGCTTGCCGATCAACAAGGTCAACAGGCCTGGGCAGAACGCTTCGCCAGACTGTTACCGCAAGCCTGGCATCGCTGGCAAATTTGACTTTAGGAATATTCCCAGTGATGATAACTGTAAGGAAAGTGTCAACGTCATTGGGAAGTGCCAGGAGCGTCAAGTGGAGCAGAATGATAACGGATTGTTTATCAAGCAGGAGCGCTTTGAAGTACTGGCGATTCTGCGTGAGATTTGTAAACAACGCACGCCGCTACGGGTCGTAAATGAGAAACAGCAGTTTCAGAGTTTGTTATTGAGCGTCGGGCCGGACAACATCGTGTTTAGCGGCGATGAGGCGGATACGGCGGTTGATGGCGAATGCACCATCGTGATTGAAAGCCATGACGCGAAGATCGAGTTCTCCGTAGGTCGGGCCGAGTTCAGCCATCAGCAGGGCGTCAACGTTTGTTCAACCCAATTGCCGAAGCAGCTGGTTTACATCCAGCGCCGTCGCCAGTTCCGCGTGACGACCCCTCACTGGCGCCAGTTTTTGTGCAGTGGTGAATACGCCGATGGCAGTGAATATCAGTTGAGGATCCACGATCTGTCTGCCGGTGGTGTAGGGCTACGCGTTGATGGCCCGTTACCGCCAAACCTGCAGCCCGGGTTCCAGTTCAAAAAAGCTTTGTTGGATCTTGGCAGCTACGGCAGTTTCAAGGTCAATATGGAGCTGGTGGTGATCAACGACGATCATGAGCTGGATGACGACGACAACATGGTGCATTTTTCACGCCTGTCGTGCCGCTTTATGAAACTGGGTTTGGCGATGGAAAGAAAAATTCAGAGTGCGGTGTTTGCGTTTGAATTGGACTTCAACAAAAAGAAAAAACGCTAAGTAAGACGCGAGGGGCAGCTGGCTGCCCCGTCACTCCCGGCCTATTTCAAGGCGCGCAGGCTGCCAATTTCCTCCAGGCCGAAATGCTCCGCTTCCGCCAGAACATCACAAACTTCACCTCCGGCGGTCACGATCGCCTCATCGAGACTTTTCCCGTGCAGCAGATGGCTGACCAGCAACGCGGCAAACATATCGCCGGTGCCTTTGACCTTTGATTGAATTCTGGGGTGAGTATAGCTTTGCACTTCGTCGTGTTTGACCAGCAGTAACCCCAGTTGATCGTCGTTTTCCGCCACGCCCGGTGCGCTGGTTACCAACACCCACTCGGTGGTGTTATTGAGCAACGCCTGTGCGGCCTGCCGCGTCTGTTCCTGGGTGGTCAGAGGGTGACCGCAAAGCTGTTCCAGTTCGAAGCCGTTGGGGGTCAGGCCATTGGCCAATTGCAGGAAGGGGGAGCGATAGCAATCGACAATGCGCTTATCCACATACACCCCTTCGCCGTAATCGCCCATCACCGGATCGATATAAATCTTTATCTGCGGGTTGATCGCGCGCACACGCTGTAACCAGGCATCCAGAATATGGCACTGGTCGACATTGCCCAGATAACCGACAATCACCGCGCGGGTGCGATTCATCACGCCGCGGGCAAGCAAATCCGCCAGAAAACCGCCGAACCACTCGGCGGAGATCACGCCGCCGCTGGGCGCGCCGTAATAAGGGGGGCAACCGAACAGCACGCTGGGCACCTGCAGCACTTCCAGCCCTTTTTTCAACAGCGTGCGATAGGCTATCCCGTTGCCGACGCTGCCATACACCACCTGAGATTGAATGCTGATGACATCAATCTGCGGCGGCTGTAATTGAGAAATTTGTTGCATCTATCACTTCCTGGGTTCGATTTTATCCAACCAGCGCGCAAATACCTGGCGGGCGCGTTGCTCCAATTCTGTGCCGTAACGCGCAGCCTGTTGACGCAAAAGCTGCGGCACGATGCCGGCCAGCTCAAGTTCACAGGCATGGCCCACCAGCCAGCGCTCAAGATCGCGGTGATCGGCTTCCAGATGGAACTGTAGCCCAAGGGCGAAATCCTGATACTCAAATGCCTGATTGGGGCAGATATCGGTACCCGCCAGGCGGGTCGCGCCTTCGGGGATCATAAACATATCGCCGTGCCAGTGAAGCACCGGTGTGGAAGCCAGTGGCGCCAGCACCGAGTCTTCATTATCCGTCAAGGTTAAGGGGGCATAACCGATCTCTTTCACACCGAGCGAAACGACCTCGGCACCCAACGCCTGGGCAATCACCTGCGCGCCGAGACAGACACCGATCGTAGGCCGTTTTTGCTGTAAACGCTGGGTAACCAGTGCTAACTCATCGTTGAGAAACGCATAGTTTTGCTGGCCGGCAAAGTGCTGAGCGGCGCTGATCGGCCCGCCCAGCACCACCAGCAGGTCGGTATCCTCATTAACGATGGTGCGGATGTCGTCACGGCCTGCGTCGAAATAATCAATCTGATAGCCACGCAATGACAGCAGTGAGCCCAGAATGCCGAGGTTTTCAAAATTCACATGTCGGATCGCGACAACTTTTTTCATTGTTGTGGTGCCTCTTGGCTATGGGGGTAAGGTTCCAGTTCCAGCGTATCGCCCAGGATGGTGATACCGCCAAGGCCGCTTTGATAAACTATCCGGCGCTCTTTGACCTGGCTGATACTCAACTGGTAGCCCTGATCGGCAGGGAACAGCGCCTGAGCCTGCTGCAGCTGCTCGGCGGCCCAGGGCGTGAACATCTGCAAGCGGCCAAAGGCTTTTCCGCCCTGTTTAATATCCAGTACGTAATGTTTTTCCATTTTTACCCCTTAACTTTTTCGTTCGAAACAGGTAATCTATTTTGAACTAATACAAGAAGGTTTTATGTATGAGCTCATTGTATGCAAAAGGCGGCAGCGCTGTCCAGATTGCTGAACAGATCAGCACGCAGATAAAGCAGGGGGATCTGCAGCCGGGTGACCTGCTGCCGCCGGTGCGTCAATTGGCCGGGGAGTTGGGGGTCAACCCCAATACCGTCGCCAGCGCCTATGCCAAGCTGCGCGATGCCGGTTTGGTGGCTACTCGCGGGCGAGCCGGAACTCAGGTACTAGAGCAACCTTTAATGACGGTGCGTAATGTTCGGCAAGTGCCGGAGGGCATGAGGGATTTGGCGAGTGGTAATCTGGATGCCGCACTGCTGCCGGCCCTGTCGCTGGGTGCCGAAGACGTTTTCCCGCAGCAGACCGGTTATGACGTCAGCGGGGATTTACCGGCGCTGTGCCGGCTTGCCGGCGACTGGTTAAGCCAACAAGGGGCAGAGTTGGGTGAACCGGCGGTGTTTTCCGGCGCGCTGGACGCTATCGAAAAGGCGTTGCGTATTCATGCGGCGCCGGGCGCCTCGGTGTGGGTGGAAGATCCCTGCTGGCCACCGTTACTGACGCTGTTGCGGCATCTGCGGCTGAAGCCTTTGCCGTTACCGGTTGATGAACAAGGGTGCCGCTTGCCGGAAAAAGAGGCCGCACCGCTGGGGGCCGCGGTGATCATGACGCCTCGGGCACAGAACCCGACCGGCATGTCATTGAGCGCGGGCCGGGCCGCGAGTTGGCGGGAATTCCTGTCGCAAAACCCTGGCTGTCTGGCGATCGTCGATGACTTCTGGGGACCACTGTCGCAGCGGCCGCTGCATTTGCCCTTTGCCGCAGACAATGGCCTGTATGTGTTATCGCTGAGCAAGTTCCTCAGCCCGGATCTGCGAATTGCGCTGGCCTGCGGCAAGCCGCAACTGCTGCAGACCATGCGGGCGGATCAATACATTCGCGAGCGTTGGGTCAGCCATATCCTGCAGCAGATTGCGGTTAAACTGTGGACGCAGGCCCGGCAAGAGGGGTTGTTTGCACGGGCGCAGCAAACTTATCAGCAGCGGCGTGACGATTTGTCCGAGCGGCTGCACGCATTGACCGGCGGGCCGGTGTCGCCGGGAGAGGGAGTGCATATCTGGTTGCCGGTGCGTTCAGAAGCCGCCGCCAGCCAAATGATGGCGCAGCGCGGCTGGCTGGTGCAGAGCGGCGAACCCTTCCGTCTGAAAAGCGGCCCGGCGATCCGCATCAGTCTGGCTAACCTTGAGCCGGCGCAGCTGGAAACGCTGGCTCAGGATCTGGCCGTCGCCATCGGTGCCGGCACCGTGGTTAACTGAATCAAACAGCCTCACCCGCTAACGCCAGCAATTGCAGAGAGGCAAGGCGGGCGGCAGGCTGGCTGATGGGGGTATCAATCACAAACTCCTCTACGCCGTACTGCTGGTGCAACTGATCCAGCTGTTGGCGCACCTGCCGGGCGGTACCCAGCAGAATGTGGCTTTCGCGCGGTTCGATACGGTAATCGGTAGCGCCGGCCTGTTGCACAAAGCTTTCCGCCTGCTCCAGGCTGCCGACGGTCACGCTTTGCCCGCCGGTCACGTGGACACGGTACTGCTGGATCCCGGCTGCCAGATCTTTAGCCTGGCTTTCGCTGTCGGCGACGATCGCCGCCACCGCCAACAGGGCTTTGCGTCCACCGCTTTGCTCACTGTAGTGGGCCAGCGCCCGACGGATATCCTCCGGGTTACCGTTGAGATGGGCGGCAAACACAAAGGCCCAGCCGTGTTCGGCGGCCAGTTGGGCGCTTTCGTTGCTGGCGCCCAGCAGAAAGCGTTGCGCCGGTTGCACCGGCTGTGGCGTGGCGCTCAGGCCAGGCTGCGCATCATCGTTCAGATAGGCATTGAGCTGCGCGAGCTGTTGAGGGAAGTCAGGCTTATTCTGCTGATCGTGCGCGGCCTGCAGCGCCTGAGTCGACAGCGGTAGCCCGCCTGGCGCTTTTCCCACGCCCAAATCAACCCGGCCCGGTGCCAGCGTGGCCAGCAGATTGAAATTTTCCGCCACCTTATAAGCGCTGTAATGTTGCAGCATGACGCCGCCGGAGCCGATACGGATCCGCGAGGTTTGTCCGAGCAAATAGGCAATCAGCACTTCCGGGGAAGGGCAAGCCAGCTGCGGGGTATTGTGATGCTCCGCCAGCCAAAAACGGCGGTACCCCCAAACCTCCGCCTGCTGTGCCAGATGCAGCGTGCGCTTGAGCGCCTCGGCGGCGCTTTCTCCTTCGGCAATCGGACTTTTTTCCAACACGCTCAGGGCATAAGCCATTTTCCTGTTCCTTTCTCATCGATGATTGATGACAAATACCATGCAGGATGCCGCCGGCTTAATATTGATTGGAGATAGGATATTCCATTGATAAAAAACGGATTTAGATATGCACAGGGTGGTAAAGGGGCGCGTGGTTGACGCGCCCGATTCACATCAGGATTCCAGCCAGGCCTTCAGGCGAATAGCGTCGCTGTAGTGGCCGTAGCGCTGCTTTGAACCCAGGAGGATCATCACCACCGGCTGCCCCTTGATCAGGGTTCGCATCACCAGACAGTGACCGGCTTCGTTGGTGAAACCGGTCTTTTGCAGCTGAATTTTCCAGGCGGGATTGTTGATCAGCCCATTGGAACTGCGATAAACCAGTTGGCCGCGACCAGGCCGGACGATTTGTTGCCTGTCGGTGCTGAAACGGCGAATGGTCTGATAACGGTAGGCGTGATTAACCATTTTCAGCAGATCATTGGCGCTGGCAACGTTGCGCGGCGTCAGGCCGGTCGGATCGTAAAAACGGGCGTGTTTCATGCCGAGGGTGCGGGCTTTCTGATTCATTTTCGCCACAAAGGCTTTTCGTCCGCCGGGATAGCTGCGGCTCAACGCGGCCGCCGCACGATTTTCCGATGACATCAGGGCGATGTGCAGCATATCGCGACGGCTGAGAATGGAGCCCAGGGTCAGGCGCGAATGGGTCTTCTTGAGCAGATCGCGGTCGGCAGGAGTGACTTTTATCGGGTTGCCCAGCGGGCGTTTGCTGTCCAATACCACCATGGCGGTCATCAATTTGCTCAGCGATGCTATCGGCACCACGCGGTTGGCTTGTTTCTGATACAGCGTTTTGCCGGTTCGCTGATTGACCACCAACACCGAAGCAGAGTGAAGCGCCAGCGGCGCAGCGGCCTGTGCAGAGGGGGAAACCAACAACAGCGTGAGAATCAAACTGACGCCGAAACCTGAGGTGG
Organism: Serratia liquefaciens; assembly: GCA_012719855.1. Classification (GTDB taxonomy): domain Bacteria; phylum Pseudomonadota; class Gammaproteobacteria; order Enterobacterales; family Enterobacteriaceae; genus Serratia; species Serratia liquefaciens_A. The sequence continues at coordinate 97,354 of JAAXZN010000024.1, forward strand.
AAAAGCGAAAAAGGGAATTCAATAAATGCATGGCAACCGTGACTATGTTCCTGACTGATGAATAAATATCAGCAAGAGTCTGCACAGCAAATGTGGAGAAAATAAGGTGACCCTTGCGGATCTGAAAACCCGGCGGTGACGTTCTGGCGTGAGGGTAAGGCAGGGAGGCGGCGATGCGCCTCCCTGGCAGGGCATCAATACACTTCTGGCACGACCATGTTATCCGGGACCGGGTTGCGGCTGTAGTCCGGGCTGCGTTTGCGTGGCGGCAGGGTGATCACGTTGCCTTCGGCCTCTTCGTAAGGCAGTTGCTTAAGCAGATGGCTGATACAGTTCAGCCGGGCCTTTTTCTTGTCGACACCCTGAACCACCCACCATGGCGCCTCAGGAATGTTAGTGCGCGCTAACATGACCTCCTTGGCCTCGGTGTAATCCTCCCAGCGACGGCGGCTCTCTAAATCCATCGGGCTGAGCTTCCACTGCTTGAGCGGATCGTGGATGCGACTGAGGAAACGCAGTTCCTGCTCATCGTCGGTGATCGAGAACCAATACTTGACGATTTGAATGCCGCTGCGCGTCAGCATCTTCTCGAACTCCGGCACGCTGCGGAAAAACTCTTCGTATTCCTCGTCGTTGCAAAAGCCCATCACTTTTTCCACTCCGGCACGGTTGTACCAGCTGCGATCGAACAACACCATTTCGCCGGCGGCCGGCAGGTGAGCGATATAGCGCTGGAAGTACCACTGGGTACGTTCGCGGTCGTTGGGGGCCGGCAGCGCGGCCACACGGCAGGTACGCGGGTTCAGACGCTGGGTGATGCGTTTGATCACGCCGCCCTTGCCGGCGGCATCGCGGCCTTCAAAGATGATCACCAGACGGTGGCCGGTACGCATCACCCAGTCCTGCAGTTTGACCAGCTCACCCTGTAGCCGCAGCAACTCGCGAAAGTACTGTTTGCGCCAGGCTTTTTTCTGGTCGCTGTCCACCTCGGTGTCGTCAAAGCGCAGGTCGTCCAGTTCCATTTCCAGCTCTTCGTCATAGCTGTCGTAGAATTCCTGCAGCAGGCGCTGGTTGAAGGTGTCGTCGTGATTAAATTCATGCATAGCCATAGTTGATTCTCCGTGTTAGCCCGGTTTTAAAAATGGGTGAAGATCCAGTAGAGCCCGGCGGAAAGCAGCACCGAGGCCGGCAGCGTCAGCACCCAGGCCATCAGCAGATTGCGCAGGGTGGACATTTGCAGGCCGGAGCGGTTGGCTGCCATGGTCCCGGCAATGCCGGATGAAAGAACGTGGGTGGTGGAAACCGGCAGGCCGAAGGCGTCCGCCGCTCCGATAGTGGTCATCGCCACCAGCTCGGCGCTGGCGCCCTGAGCATAGGTGAGATGGCTTTTACCGATCTTCTCGCCCACGGTGACCACGATGCGCCGCCAGCCGACCATGGTGCCCAGCCCAAGCGCTATCGCCACCACCACCTTGACCCAGAACGGAATAAAGCGGGTGGCGCTGTCCAATTCACCTTTCAGCGCGTCCAGATTGCGTTGCGAGTCAGCGGGGATCTGAAGTTGTTTTTCCGTCTTCAGGTGCTTAATGACCTCCGACGTCAGGTACATATCATTTCGGGTGTTGGATACCGCCTGCGCAGGGATTTTGTCGACCGAACCGTACTGGCGAATTTGATCGCCGATGGCGCCGGTCAGTTGGGCCAGGGCAGGCACCACTTCCGGTGTCAGCTCGCTGCTGCGAACATAGCCGGTGAGAACTTCACGCGCGGGAACCTGGCTGACCGCTGGGAACTGTTGCAACAGTTGGTTCTTTGTCACTTCCGCCAATGCCGCTACGCGGGGGATTTGCTCTGGCGGCATCGAACGGTTCAACGCATAGGCAATGGGCATGGTACCGACCAGGATCAGCATGATCAGGCCCATGCCTTTTTGCCCGTCGTTGGATCCGTGAGCAAAGGAAACGCCGGTACAGGTCAGGATCAGCAGGCTGCGGATCCACAACGGCGGCGGCGAGTCATTTTTGGGGGCGGTATACAACTGGCGGTTTTTGACAAAGACCTTCAGCGCCAGCAGCAGCAAGGCGGCAAATACGAAGCCGATCACCGGTGAAAGCAGCAGGGCATAACCCACTTTAATGGCCTGGCCCCAGTCGACGCCGCTGGTGCCGGTGCGCCCGTGGATCAGGGCGTTAGCCACCCCAACGCCGATGATCGAGCCTATCAAGGTATGCGATGACGACGCAGGCAGCCCCAGCCACCAGGTGCCGAGGTTCCAGATAATCGCCGAGAACAGCAGGGCGTAGACCATGGCGAATCCGTTGCCGGTACCGGCCTGCAAGATCAATTCAACCGGCAGCAGCGAAATGATGCCGAAAGCGACCACGCCGCTGGAGAGCAACACGCCGAGAAAATTAAAGAACCCCGACCAGACCACCGCCACCATCGGCGACAGTGAATGGGTGTAAATCACGGTGGCTACCGCATTGGCGGTATCGTGGAAACCATTAACGAATTCAAAGCCGAGCGCGATCAATAACGCCAATCCCAATAAAAGAAACGGAACGTAACTGGTATAAACCGCACCGGCATCGCTGACGTCGTTAAATAGATTTACTCCGGCAAAAGCTATCCCCAGCACTAATAATAAAATAAAAAAAAGAACAGTGAGTCGACTGTTCTTTTGGTAGATTTTTGGCAGGCTTGACGCAGATGGCGCACCCGCTTGAACGGCGCTGTTATCGCTCATAAAGGACCTTCCCGATAGGCTTCATTAGATTACTGACGGTGCTGTACGGTGTTGCCATCAAAGTATTGGGAAATAATGTGACTTTTTTATGACGCTAATATTAATCATCGGGAACAGTGAAAATAATTAACGTTGGCATTTAAAGGTTGATATAAAGACTGAGATTAATTCATGCGTGCGGTTATTCGGGACAAAGGTTTATGGCTCAAACGGTTGCGGAAAAATTACACAAACTTGATTTTGACGATGAGGTCACCGGGCTGATTTACGGCCACGTTTTTCGTACGGCAGAGCCGCCGCAGCGGGTCTCTTCGCAGCAAGCCTGCCAGTCTTATCAGACGTTGTCGCCGGGGGAGGGATTTATCTGGCTGCATCTCAACCTGAACCATGCTGCGGCGGAAAAATGGCTGAAAAACCACTTTGCGATTTCCGACTTTTTCTTCGACGAGATCCGCCACGGATCTCATACCACGCGCATAGAACGTCAGGGAGAGGATTTGTTCGCGGTGCTTAACGACGTGATCTTCCACCCGAAAGAGAATAACCCTGAGATTGCGACGCTGTGGCTGTATTGCCGTAGTGGCCTGGTGGTCACGGTTCGGCACAAACCGCTGCGTTTGATTGAGCGGCTGCTGGGCCGGCTGGGGCCGCTGCAGTTGGCGTCTTCTACCGAATTGCTGGCGCATTTGCTGGAGGAGCAGGAAGAGGTGCTGGAGCAGGTGGTGCGGCAGGCCAACCAGTATGTCGATACCATCGAAGATCGCCTGCTGAGCAACCATGTGAAACGCAACCGTACCGAACTGGGGAGGATGCGTCGCATGCTGCTGCGTTTTCAGCGTCTGCTGGCGCCGGAGCCCGCGGCGCTGTTTCGTTTGCTGAATCGGCCGCCGACCTGGCTGAGCCGGGACGTGGTACAGGATCTGCGTCAGTTCACCGAAGAGTTCACGGTGGTGCTAAACGATCTCGCCAGTTTGACCGAACGCATTCGCTTGTTGCAGGAAGAGATAGGCGCCAAGCAGATGGAACAGAACAACCGTACGCTTTACACCCTGACGGTGATCACCGTGTTGGCACTGCCAATCAATATCGTCGCCGGCTTCTTTGGCATGAACGTGGGAGGGATCCCGCTGGCCAGCAATCACCACGGCTTTGTTTTGCTGGTGTTGCTGGTCGGCGGCTTTACGCTGGTCACCGGCTATCTGGCGTTCAGACGGCGGGACGAGAGGTGATTAAAGTCTGGCCCGGTACTCTTCTTCCAGCCTGGTGTGGGTGCTCCAGAACGGCTGTGGTTGGCGATTGTGCAGGCGATCGACCAGGATATCCAGATGGGTGTGCCACCCCCCGGCCACGCTGAGCATTTCATCACGGTTGGCCAGGCGACGGTGGGTAACCGTCAGCAGCACGGCTTTACCCTGTTCGGTCAGTTCGAAGGTCACCTCGGAGGGGCGGCTTTGCCCCTGTTCTGCCCAGGTAAAACTCAGCAACCGCGGTGGGAAAAGGCAGGTGATATGGCCGACGTTGCTGACGCTGCAGCTCAGGTGCTTATATTTGGCCGGCGTTTGCTCGTGTTCGCCGGTCAGATCGGAATTGCGAAACACCAGCTCCACCTGGGCTCCGTTTTCCAGCTTCATCTCGCCGGCGGCCAGCCAGGTGGCGCGTTTGTCGGATTCCGTCAGATAGGCCCAGACCCGCTCGATCGGGCCGGGCAGCAGCCGCTGAATGCGCAGCGTGCCGGTTTCAATAATCATGCCGTAGTCGTTCATTATTCACTCCTCGGGAGGATTCGGTTCCGGCTGCAGCAGCGCTGTTTCCAGCGCGTCCAGCCGCTCAGTCCAGAAATGCTCGTAGGTTTGCAGCCATTGCATGGCCTGCGCCATGGGCTCGGGTTCGAGCCGGCAGATATGGTTTCTTCCTTGCACGGTGCGCTGCACCAGCCCAGCAAGCTCCAGTGCTTTAATGTGCTTGGAGGCGCCGGCAAACGACATCTGCAACGGCGCGGCCAGTTCACCAATGCTGTGCTCGCCGCCGGCCAGCGACCGCAGTATCGCGCGGCGTGTCGGGTCGGAAAGCGCATGGAAAATGGCGTCCAGCTGTGAGGAAGATAATTTAACCATATGGTTGAATATAGAACAGGTGGGCTAATATTCAACCAATTTGTTGAATATTTTTTCTGGCCCCGGCGGGTTAACCGGAGCCAGGGTTCAGGCGTGGGTTTGCGCCAATATCGCGTTGAGCAGCACGTTGGCTCCGGCGGTTGACCACTCCGGGGAGATGTTCTCCAATTCGTTGTGGCTGATGCCCTCCACGCAGGGAATGAATATCATCGCCGTCGGTGCTACGCGGCTCAGGTAGCAGGCGTCATGACCGGCACCGGAAATCATATCCCGGTGCGAATAACCCAACGTGCAGGCGGCCTGTCGCACACTGTCGATGCAACCAGAATCAAAGCGTATCGGTTGATATTGGAAAATGCGCTCGGCGCGGGCCTTCAGCCCATCGACACCCACTTCGGTCACCGCGGCCAGCAAACGTTGTTCCATCTGCGCCAATACCGCCTCTTGCGGGTGACGGAATTCGACGCTGAAGAACACCTTGCCCGGCACCACGTTGCGGGAATTGGGCGTGATTTGCGCCATACCCACCGTGGCGCGAGCGTGCGGCATAAAGGCTTTACCGATCTCATTGACCGCTTTGACCATGTCGGCAAAGCCGAGCAGGGCGTCGCGCCGACGATCCATCGGCGTCGTGCCTGCATGGGCGCTAAATCCGGTGATCTCCAGCTCATACCAGCGTTGCCCTTGCGCAGCGGTCACTACGCCAATCTCAATGTTTTCCGCTTCGAGGATCGGGCCTTGCTCGATGTGCAGCTCAAAGGCGGCGTGAATCGGCATGTTGCCCACCGGATGCTCGCCGGCGTAGCCGATTTGCTGCAAGGCTTCGCCGATGCTGGTGCCATGAGCATCCTGGCGCGACAGGCCGTACTCCAGCTCGAACACGCCGGCAAATACCCCAGAGGAGATCATTGCCGGCGCAAAGCGTGCGCCTTCTTCATTCGTCCAGTTGATGACTTCCACCGCACGCTCGGTGGCGATTTGCCGATCGTTGAGGGTCCGTATCACCTCCAGCCCGGCCAGCACGCCGTAAATGCCGTCGAAACGGCCGCCGTTGGGCTGGGAATCAACGTGTGAGCCGGTGACCACCGGGGCCAGATCGGGGCGAGTGCCTTCGCGGCGCAGGAACATATTGCCCATGCGGTCGATGCGTACGCTGCAACCGGCCGCCAAAGCCCAATCGCGTAACCGCTCGCGTGCCTGGCGGTCTTCTTCACTCAGGGCCAGCCGTGTCACGCCGTCTTTTGGAATAGCGCCGAACTGAGCCATGTCGAGCAGGCTTTGCCACAGGCGATCTCCGTTCACTTGATGCGTCACTTTTCCTCTCCCTGCGCCTTGGCGGCATAGCGAAAATCACAGCAGGACGCGCCGGACATGATGGTCTGGGTGCGCTGCAGTTCTACCTCTGGCGCGTAGCCGACGATAAACTGACTGTCGCGCGCGCAGGACAACAGATGGCCGATCTCACCCAAGCCCATTTGATGGTACATCTCGGCATAGCGACAGCGGGTGACGTCATAGTCAAAATGCTGCTCGTCCTGGTAGATCACCTTCACCTGCAGCGCATCGTCTTTTTCCCACAGGTACTGCAAGGCGGCGAAACTTTGCAAATCCGCGCCATTGGGCTCCTGCGCGGCGAAGTTTTTGCCGGCCTCGATGGCGGCATTTTCGATAGCCTCGCCAATGACCGCCTGTGCGCGCTCTTTGCCGATCTCGCGCACCAGGATCTGGTAGATCGGTTTGATGATTTCCGCCTCTATGCGGCGGCGGGCCAGAATACCCAACTCGTTTTTTGCATCGCTCATCGCCTTGCTCCTCATTGCTTGCGGGTTTTTATTGTTTTTTTGCGCCACCCAGTACGGTCTGCGGCTGCCATTTGCCGTCAACCACCCGGTACAGGGTGAAGCTCGGCTGTTGCAGGTTGCCCTGTGAATCGAATGCAATGGTGCCGGTGACGCCCTGATAATGAATGGCGCGCAGTTTCGGCAGATAATCGGCCGGATCGGCGGAACCCGCCTGCTCAATGGCGGCAATCAATACCCGGGTGGCGTCGTAGGCAAACGGCGCATGCAGTTCGATATGGGTTTGGTAGCGGTCGCGGTAGGCCTGCTCAAAGGCTTTGCCACCGGGCATTTGCTCCAGCGGCAGACCGGGCTCGAGCGCCACTACGCCTTCCCCTTCTTTCTGTGCCAGCGTCAGGAAGGTCTGGCTGACAAAACCGCCGGCTCCCATCAACGGGGTGTTCATGCCCAACTGTTTGATACGGCGTGCCAGCGGCGCTGCCTGCGAGTCGACGCCGCCGAAGAAGATCAAATCGGCGTTTTTGCTGCGTACGGTGGTCAGTACCGCGCTGAAATCGACGGTCTTGTCGTCGACATATTCACGCGCCACCGGTTGGATACCCTGAGCTGCCAGCGACTTGATGAATTCATCCGCCAGTCCTTGTCCGAACGCGGTACGGTCGTCAATCACCGCAATGCGCTTTGCTTTTAGCTGTGTGACGGCGTAGATCCCGGCGTAATTACCGCCATCGTCGTCATGGCCCATGACGCGGAAGCTGGCATCAAACCCCTGTTGAGTATAGCCGTGGCCGGTGGCGACCGGCGCGACCTGGGCAATACCGGCGTCGTGGTAAATGCGTGCGGCCGGGATACTGGTGCCGGTGTTCCAATGGCCGACCACACCAGCCACGCCTTCGTCGACCAGGCGTTGCGCCACCGCGACGGCGGTGCGCGGATCGGATTGATCGTCCTCGGATAACAATTTAAAGGTGACGGCTTTGCCTTTGAGCGTGGGTTTCTGCGCGTTGGCATCGGCGATCGCCAGCTGTGCGCCGTTTTCCAAATCTTTACCGATACGCGCGGAAGGGCCGGTTAACGGGCCGGCCAGACCGATCAGAATGGTTTCATCGGCCAGCGCCGACGAGGCGGCACCCAGGCTGACCAGAACGGCGGTGGCTAGCGCCAGCGGCTTGAAGCGAGTGATTTTGTTCATATAAAACTCCCGGTGTGGTTAAAAGTAAAACGGTTATTCGCCCAGATAGGCTTGTTTGATTTTTTCATCATCCAGCAGGTCGGCAGAGCGACCGCAATGGCTGAGGTTACCGCTGTCCAGCACATAGGCGCGGTCGGTCGACGCCAGCGCCAGCCTGGCGTTTTGTTCCACCAACAGCAGGGTGACACCGTCACGTGAAAGGCTTTTGATGACCTCAAATATGGTCTCAACCACGATAGGGGCGAGTCCCATAGAAGGTTCATCCAACACCAGCAGGCGCGGACGACTGAGTAGAGCACGGCCGATCGCCACCATCTGTTGTTCTCCCCCAGAGAGTAATCCGGCCTGTTGGCTCAGCCGTTCACGCAAGCGAGGGAAAAGCGTGAAAACTCGCTCCAAATCCTGTCGAACCGCCGGTTTGTCAGAGCGTGAATAAGCGCCAAGCTGCAGATTCTCCAATACCGTCATGCGGGCGAAAATGCCACGGCCTTCCGGCACCATCACCAATCCTTGTTGCAGCAAACGATGGGGTGGCATGCCGCGAATGGACCGGCCGTCGAACAGGATGTCGCCCTCGAAGGGTTGCAGGCCTGTCAGCGCACGCAGGCTGGAGGTTTTACCGGCGCCGTTGGCACCGATTAACGTCACCTGTTCGCCGACGTTAACGCTAAAATCGATGCCTTTAACCGCATGAATGCCGCCGTAAGAAACTTTTAAATTTTTAACGCTGAGTAAGGGCTCAGACATGGGCAGCACCTCCCAGGTAGGCGCGGATCACCGCAGGTTCGTGGCGTACCTGCGCCGGTTCGCCTTCGGCGATGACTTTGCCGTAGTCGAGCACCGTCATGCGGTCGCAAAGGACCATCACCAGCTTGACGTCATGCTCGATCAATAACAGGGTTTTGCCACTGTCACGAATGCGTAGCAGCAGATCGCGCAGCGCCACTTTCTCGCCGGCGTTCATCCCGGCCGCGGGTTCATCCAACGCCAGCAATTTAGGCTCGGTCGCCAATGCCCGGGCGATTTCCAGCCGACGCTGGTGGCCATAGGAAAGATCGCCGGCGCGATAATGCGCGAACTGACTGATGCCGACGTACTCCAGCAGCGCGTGGGATTTTTCCCGCGTGGCCTGCTCTTCCTGGCGGGCGCGCCGATGGCGTGAAATTGCCGCCCACAGGCCGTTGCGGGTGCGTAGGTGACAGCCGACCATCACGTTTTCCAGCACGGTCATTTCATTGAACAGGCGCAGGTTCTGGAAGGTACGCGCGATGCCTGCCTGCGCCACCTTATCGATAGCCTGTGGCTTGTAACGCTGTTCTTGCAGGCGGAACTCGCCGCTGTCGGCGCGATACAGGCCGGTAATCAGGTTGAAGCAGGTGGTTTTGCCGGCGCCGTTGGGGCCGATCAAGCCGTAAATCTCACCCTGGCGAATGCTGATGCTGACATCGTCCACCGCGGTTAATCCGCCAAAGCGTTTACTGACGTGACTGAGCGTGAGAAGCGGCGTCATACAGTGGCTCCCCGTTGATGACGTGCGGGCCACAGGCCTGCCGGGCGATACAGCATCACCAGAATCAACGCCAGCCCGTAGAACAGCTGGCGGATGATTTCCGGATCGATCCACACCTGGCCGAACAGCGCCTGTTGCAGCGGCCCCATGGTGCTGCGCAGCAGTTCAGGCAAGGCGGCCAGCAACAGGGCACCGAGGATCACCCCGGGGATATGGCCCATGCCGCCCAACACCACCATCGCCAGCACCGCAATGGACTCTTGCAGCGTAAAGGACTCCGGTGAGACGAACCCTTGAAATGCCGCAAATAAAGCCCCGGCGATGCCGCCGAAGGTGGCGCCTATGGCGAAAGCCAACAGCTTGAAATTACGCGTATTGATTCCCATCGCCCGTGCCGCGTCTTCATCTTCGCGGATAGCGGTCCAGGCCCGACCCACCCGTGAATGTTGCAGGCGGAGACAGATAAACAGGATCAGCAGCAGCAGGGCGGCGAACAGGTAGTAATAGAGATACAGTGACGAAAAGCGGAAACCGAACCACTGTTGCATCCCCGAAAACTTCAGGCCAAACAGCGAGACCGGATCGATGCCGGAGATCCCTTTGGGCCCGTTGGTGATGTTGAGCGGCCGGTCCAGATTGCGCATCAGAATGCGGACGATCTCGCCAAAGCCCAAGGTGACAATCGCCAAATAGTCTCCACGCAGTCGCAGCGTCGGTGCGCCCAGCAGAATGCCGCACAGCGCCGCCAATAAAGCCGCCAGCGGGATCAGCAGCAGGATCGACAAATGCAGCCCATCGGGGAACCACTGCAGCAATATTGGAAACTGCTCGGTCAGGTGTGGTGACGACAATAACGCGGTCAGATAGGCACCTACCGCGTAAAAGGCGATAAACCCCATGTCCAGCAAGCCAGTGAGGCCGACCACGATGTTCAGCCCCAATGCCAGCATCAGGTAGAGCAAGGCAAAATCGATCACCCGCACCCAGTAGTTACCGCCTGCGGCACCGGCCACCCAGGGGGCCAACAGCAGGCCGAGCATAAACAGCGCCACGCCGAGTCTGGCACGGCCAGGGGCATCGGTTTGCTGTAGGTGAGTCAAAATAGTCATCTTGTCTCCTCAGGCGCGGGTGGCAATGCGTTCACCCAGCAGCCCGGATGGGCGAAATACCAACACGGCGATCAATATCAGGAAGGCGAAAACGTCCTGGTAGTTACTGCCGAAGGTGCCCCCGGTCAGTTCGCCGAGATAGCCGGTGCCCAACGACTCGAACAGCCCCAGCAACAGACCGCCGAGCATGGCGCCGCGCAGGTTGCCGATGCCGCCTAACACCGCCGCGGTAAAAGCTTTGATACCCGGCAGAAAGCCCATGGAGAAACCGGCATTGCCGTAGTTGCTGGCCATCATGATGCCCGCCACTGCCGCCAAAGCGCCGCCGAGGGCGAACGTCAGAACGATGATGCGGTTGGGGTCTATGCCCATCAGGCCGGCAACCTGCGGGTTTTCTGCCGTGGCGCGCATGGCACGCCCAAAGCGAGAGTGCTCGACCAATAGCAGCAGCCCGGCCATCACCAGCAGCGCGATTGCCAGCGTGGCAATACCGGTACCGGTGATCACCGCCGGCGCGTGGTTGGCGCTGCCTGGGGTGAGGGCGATAGGATCCATTGGCAGCAGTTGCGGGAACATCAACGGGTTGCGCGACCAGATCAGCATGGCCAGCGTTTGCAGCAGCAGAGAAACGCCAATTCCGCTGATCAGCGGTGCCAGGCGCGGAGCATTGCGCAGACGACGATAGGCCAGGCGCTCAATACTCATAGATACCAGCGCGCAGACGGCCATGGCGATCAGCGCCGCTAGCAACAGCACGAGATAGGGTGACAGCGTAGGAAAATGGTGCTGCAACAGGTTAATGGCGGACAGGGCGCTCAGCGCTCCGACCATCAGCACATCGCCGTGGGCAAAATTGATGATGCGCAGAATGCCGTACACCATGGTGTAACCCAGGGCAATCAAGGCATAAATGCTGCCGAGCATCAGCCCGTTGACGGTCTGCTGTACCAGCGTATCCATAGGGAGGAGTCCCGAAAAATAATGATTCAGGAAGCTCACAGTAGAGAATTAAATATATTTGTAAAATACGGAAAAATAATTTCTTATACAGAAAATGTGTGTTTTTAATTTATTGATTTATTTGTATATTAATTTTCAACCGCCGCCGATTTTTCAGCAAAATAGTCAACATATGAAAAAAACAGAACAATACAATGTGCCGTTGCCAAACGATCCACCGCTGCGCGCCGTACGGACCTTTGAAGCTATCGCCCGTCTGGGGAGCATTAGCGCCGCCGCGAAAGAGTTGGAAATATCGCCATCGGCGGTGAGCCATCAGCTCAAAACGCTTGAGGCCTTTCTGCAAATGCCGCTGACCGAGCGTCAGGGGCGCCGGTTGATATTGCGCAACGAAGGGCGTGACTATTACCGTTCGATCCGCTCGGCATTTAACGTGCTGCGTCAGGCAACGGAGCAGGTGCGTGAGCAGTCGGCTTCCCGGCAGGTGACCATCAGCCTGATCCCGCTGTTTGGCATGGGGTGGTTCATTCCGCGCTTGCGCGGCTTTCTGCGCGAGAATCCCGAAATCGACATCAACGTGGTGTATGCCAATCACCGCAATTACCTCAGCGACGCCGCAGATATCTCGATTCGCTTTGGTTCGGGGCAATGGAGTGGCTATCGCAGCGAAAAACTGATGTCCGGCAAAATGGTGCCGGTGTGCAGCCGTGGGTTTATCCAACTGCACGGGCTGTTGGACATGCCAGAGCAGCTTGCACCCTTGCCGCTGTTGCACGACGAAGAGCGTGCAACCTGGATGCAGTGGTTTCAATTGGCCGGCGTCAAGCGGCCGCTGCGCAGTACCGGCCCGATGTTCGAGGACGGCCTGTTAACGCTGGCGGCGGTACAGGCGGGCCTGGGCTGCGCGCTGATGCGTGAACCGCTGATCGAACCCTATCTCAACAGTGGCGAACTGGTTAAATTGTTCGATCTGGCGATTGACGACGGTCGCGATTACTACCTGTGTGTACGCCAGGACAACGAACTGTCGCCCGAGGGGCTGAATTTGCAGCACTGGCTGCTGAAAGAGGCGGGAAACTGAAGGTTATCTCACTGACAGGCACACGCTAGCCGCCTGAACTGACTATCCTGAATAAACCGCAATGGTGAATACTGGAGACGTCAATGAGCGCAGGGAATGAACCGGAACAGACGCCGAAAATGAGCCTGCCGCTGCTGGCCGGTGGCGCACTGGGCGTAGTGTTTGGTGATATCGGCACCAGCCCGTTATACACCCTGAAAACCGTGCTCTATCTCTCGGGGGATGCGCCGTCCGCGCCGGTGATCCTGGGCCTGCTGTCGCTGATTTTCTGGACGCTGGTGATCGTCACCTCGCTGAAGTACGCCATGTTTGCCATGCGCATCGATAACCGCGGCGAAGGCGGCATTATGGCGTTGATGTCGTTGTTGGTCAGCAAGAAAAAGGCCCGGCCGATGGTGCTGTTTGCCGGTCTGTTCGGTGCGGCGTTGATTTACGGCGACGGGGCGATTACCCCGGCGATTTCGGTGCTGTCGGCGTTGGAAGGGCTGAACATCGTGCTGCCCGAGTCGAAACCCTATATTTTGCCTGCGGCGGTGCTGATCCTGGTGAGCTTGTTTGCCATTCAGCCGTTGGGTACGGCACGCATCGGCAAAGTCTTCGGACCGATCATGGCGCTGTGGTTTTTCTCCATCGCCGTACTGGGCATCTGGGGCATTGTGCAGCATCCTGCGGTGCTGATGGCGTTGGATCCGCTGTACGGCATCCACTTTCTGTTTTCCAATGGGTTGACCAGCTTTTTGGTACTGGGCGGAGTGTTTCTCTGCGTCACCGGCGCGGAGGCGCTGTACGCCGACATGGGCCATTTCGGCAAAAAACCGATTTGGCTGGCCTGGTTTGGTATCGTCTTCCCCAGCCTGTTACTGAACTATGCCGGGCAGGCCGCGCTGATCCTCTCCGGTGCCGACGTCACCCAGAATATCTTTTTCCGCCTGTGCCCGCCGATGCTGCAAATCCCCCTGGTGATCCTGGCGACCCTGGCCACCATTATCGCCAGTCAGGCGATCATCAGCGGCGCCTTTTCCATGACCCGTCAGGCAATCCAACTGGGTTGGTTGCCACGTTTGCGGGTGAAGCAAACCACCGAGGAGAGCTACGGGCAAATCTATATCGGTGCCATCAACTGGTTGCTGATGGCGGTGACGGTATTTCTGACGGTGTTTTTCAAGTCTTCCGACAATCTGGCCGCGGCTTACGGCATTGCGGTTTCTCTCACCATGATCATGACCACCGGGCTGCTGTTTGTGGCCATGCGCGAGGTATGGCGCTGGGGAACCCTCGCCAGTTTGCTGGTTGCCGGCGGCTTCTTTATCGTCGATCTCAGCTTCCTGTTGGCTAACCTCAGCAAGGTCATGCAGGGCGGGTATGTCCCTTTACTGATGGCCACGCTGGTTTATGGGGTGATGTTAATCTGGCATCGCGGAGTGTTGGCAGCCTCTCGGACGCTAGGGGAAAAGAGCCTGCCGCTGGCGGATTTTCTGGCGCACCTGGAAGAACGTAACATCCCAAGGGTGCCGGGCACCGCCATTTTTCTGACCCGAACGTTAACCGGCACGCCACCGGTAATGAAATGGCACGTTAAACGCAACGGTTCGCTGCACGCCAATGTGCTGGCGCTGCATATCATGATAGTTAACGAACCGCGGGTAACGAATGCCGAACGGTTGGTGATGCGACAGCAGTCGCCGGGTTTCTGGTGCGCGGTGGCCAGCTATGGCTTTATGGAACGGCCCAATATTCCCCGCTTGCTGCAGCATGTGGAGGCGCAGAAAACCGGGCTCAACTTTGACGACGCCACCTACTATCTGGGGCATGAAAGCGTGGTGCGCCGTGAAGCCAGCGACAGATTGCCAGCCTGGCAGCGCAACATTTTTGCGCTGATGGTGCGCAACGGTATGCATGTGACGGATTACTATTATCTGCCCAGCGATCAGGTGGTGGAGATCAGCCGCCGGGTGCCGGTTTGACCCGCCTGGCTATAGGTTAAAAGCAAAGGTTATTTAGCCGTTGGCGCGCCAGGAGGTAAATTGCGGTGGCAGCGAAGGGCGCTGCTTGCTGGAGAAGGGTTTATGTCATTATTCGATCTTACTGCGCTGGCCGCCGATCTGCCGCAGGCGTGGCGCTCCAGCGTACTTGGAAAGGTGGGGGCGGCCAATATCAAAGTGCTGCGGATGGATCAGCGTGCGATTGCCGATGAGGTGCACGACTACCATGAGGGACTGCTGGTGATCGCCGGGCAGTTGCGGCTGGAAGTACAGGGAGAGACCATTACGGTCAATGCCGGGCAACTGTATCAGGCCGCCGCCGGTGTGCCGCATCGGGTGCTGGCGGGCAGCCAGGGCACCCTGGTGATTTTTGATTTGCCGGAGTGATCAATCCAGCGTGGCGAGCGCAATCTTGACCGCCGCTTCCAACCTTGCCCGGCTAACGCCATCGCGCGCCTGAACCGACAAGCCGTGCAAGAAGGCGGCAAAAAAGTCGCCAAGGGCGTTAGCGTCGGTATTGGGCGGCAGTTCACCACTGGCAACGGCCGCGTGCAGCCGATCAACAATGCCTTGGGTGCGAAGCAGACGATGTTCCGCCAGCCAGGCTTTGATCCCGCTGTTTTCGTCGCTGACGCTGGCAGCGGAGGAAACCACCATACACCCTTGCGGCAGGTCTGCGCGGCTGTAGAGCGCCACCGCGTCATCCAGCATGCGTTTTATCGCCGAGCGCACGCTGCTTTCTTCACTAAAGGCACGGTCGGCAAACCCGCCTTCGAGGCTTTCGTAGTGGGCAATGGCTTCGCGAAACAGCAACTCTTTCGAGCCGAACGCCTTATAAATACGGGCGGAAGCGATGCCCAGTTCGGTCACCAAATCCGACATCGAGGTGCCTTCGTACCCCTGACGCCAAAACAAGTCTCGTGCTTTCAGTAACGCCTGTTCACGATCGAATTCGCGTGGTCTGCCTGCCATGACTCCGTTCCTGTCCTCAGTTGTTCAGCAAAACAGGATCGCTTAAATCCACTGTAATACCAACGATTTTTTAAAATTCGCTTGCCGGGAGATTCATTTGAGCCTATTGTTTGTCAATCGACAAACAATAGGAGTTTATGATGAAAACCCTGAAAGGTCCAAGCCTGCATCTCGCCCAGTTCAGTGACGACACTGCCCCTTTTAACAGCCTGCCGGCGATCGCCCAATGGGCGGCGAAAACCGGTTTTAAAGCCCTGCAGATCCCCGCCTGGGACAGCCGTCTGTTTGATCTGGCCACCGCGGCAGAAAGCCAGACCTATTGCGACGAACTGATCGGCATGCTGGCAGAGCAGGGGCTGGTGGTCAGCGAACTGACGACGCATATTTTCGGTCAGTTGATGGCGGTGCACCCGGCTTATGACGCACTGTGCGACAGCTTTGCGCCACCAGAGCTGCACGGTAATTCGCAGGCGCGCAGCGAGTGGGCGCACCAGCAACTGCTGTTGGCGGCCAAAGCCTCAGCGCGGCTGGGCCTGACCGAAATGGGCACCTTTTCCGGTTCGCTGGCCTGGCCTTATCTGTTCCCGTTCCCGCAGCGCCCGGCGGGGCTGATCGAAACGGCGTTCGATGAGTTGGCCAAACGCTGGCTGCCGGTGCTCAACGCCTGCGATGAACAGGGGGTGAACCTGTGTTATGAAATCCACCCCAGCGAAGATCTGCACGACGGTGTGACCTTTGAAATGTTCCATCAGCGTGTTGGCGGACACCCACGCTGCCAAATCCTGTTCGATCCGAGCCACTTCGTGCTGCAGCAGCTGAACTACCTGGATTACATTGATATTTATAAGGATTTCATTCGCATGTTCCACGTCAAGGACGCCGAATTCAATCCCACCGGGCGACAGGGCATTTACGGCGGTTATCAGTCATGGACCGAGCGCGCCGGACGTTTCCGCTCATTGGGCGACGGCCAGGTGGATTTCAAGGGCATCTTCTCCCGGCTGACGCAGCACGGTTACGACGGTTGGGCGACGCTGGAGTGGGAGTGCTGCCTGAAGCATCCACAGGATGGGGCCCGCGAAGGTGCCGCCTTTATTCGTGATCACATCATCAATGTTACCGACAAGGTGTTTGATGACTTCGCCGGCGCGCCGGTTGATCAACAGCAAATCAACACTTTGCTCGGCCTGCGCTGAGCCACGCAATTCCACGACGGAGAACAACAATGACACTGCAAAATAACGGGTCCATGACCAATGGACCTGAGCCGGAACACGTCTATGCGCGGGTAAAGGGTAACCGCATCCACTGCGTCACACTGGGCGAAGGGCAGCCGGTATTGCTTATCCCTGGCTGGCCGCAAACCTGGTTTACCTGGCGTCATGTCATGCAAGCGCTGGCGGCCGCCGGTTTTAAAGCGATAGCGGTAGACCCGCCGGGCATCGGCGATTCGGACAAGCCGATCGGTGGGTATGACACCGGCAGCGTTGCCGAGACGCTGCACCAGACCATGCTGCAACTGGGGCATGACCGTTATCAACTGATTGGCCATGACATCGGCATGTGGGTTGGCTATGCGATGGCGAGCGACTTCCCGCAGGCGGTGACGGGGCTGGTGCTGACGGAGGCGGTGATCCCCGGCCTGGCACCGGCGCCACCGATTTTTGTCCCGGCAGATCAAAATATTTTCCTGTGGCACTTCATGTTCAACCAACTGGCGGATCTGCCGGAGACGTTGACGCAGGGCCGCGAGAGGGAATATCTCAGCTATATCTTTAACCGCTGGTCCTATCGCCGGGATCGGGTGGCGGCAGAAACCTATATTGCCGCCTATTCAGCACCGGGAAGTTTGCGGGCCGGTTTTGACTACTACCGCGCCATTCCGGAAACCATCCGCCAAAACCGGCGGCGGGCGGAGACTCGGCTGACCATGCCGGTGATGACCATTGGTGCAGAACACGCCACCGGCGACGCGCCTTTCGTCACGCTGCGCGACAACGCGGTGGATCTGCGAGGAGAAACCGTGGCCGGCTGTGGCCATTTCATTACCGAAGAGTGCCACGAGGAATTTATCGCGTTGGTGATCCCCTTCCTGTCAGGGAGCCAGAACCATGCCGCTTGATCCCCTGATTGCTCGTTTTCTGGCAGAGGCTGCGCAGGCACCAGCGCCTGCATCGCTCGGTGAGATGCGAGAGGCCGCCCAGGCCGGGCTGTTGGCGCTGCAGGGCGAAGCCGAAGCCAGCGGTGGCGTCCGTGATGGTTGGGTGACCGCTGACGATGGGCAGGCTATCGCCATTCGTGCCTATACGCCGGTGGGAGCGACACCGGGTGAGCCTTTGCCTGCGATGCTGTATGCCCACGGCGGCGGCTGGTGTCTGGGATCGCTGGCGCTGTACGACCGGCCTTGTCAGGCGTTAGCCAATGCCACCGGGCGATTGATCCTGTCGGTTGACTACCGGTTGGCGCCTGAGTATCCCTATCCACGGCCGCTCGAGGACGTGTATCAGGCCCTGTGCGGCGTGGTGGAAAGGGCCGATGAGTGGGGCGTTGACGTTGCCCGCATGGCGGTAGGCGGCGACAGCGCAGGCGGTAACCTGGCCGCGGCGGTGGCGTTATTGGCCCGTGACCGTAAGGGGCCGCTGATTGAGCATCAGCTGTTGCTGTATCCGGCATTGAGTCGTGCGATGGATACCGCAAGCTATGAGGAGTATGCGCAAGGGTATTATTTGACGCGGGAAGTGATGGAGTTTTGCTGGGACACCTATCTGGGCAACGCGGACGAGTCACAGGATCCTTACGCAGAGCCACTGCATGCCCAAAGATTGCAGCGGTTACCCCCGGCGACCATTCTCAGTTGCGAATACGATCCGTTGCGCGACGAGGCCGAGCTTTATGCCCTGCGGTTGCAGGAGGCGGGTGTAGAGGTGCGTTGTGAGCGGCTGCCGGGCATGGTGCATGCCTGCATTCACATGCTGGGCTTGACCCCGGCGGCGCGGGTGTTGTTCGACAAGCTAGGCTGATAAAAAATGCCCCGAATGGATGATCCGGGGCATTTTTGCCGGCCTGAATGACTTAATGGCCGGCGACGGTGACGAAGCGGGTTTCCAGATAGGATTCGATCGCTTCGCTGCCGCCTTCGGTACCGTGGCCGGAGTCTTTCACCCCACCAAATGGCGTTTCAGGCAGGCCAAAACCTATGTGGTTGATGCTGAGCATGCCGCTCTCCACATCGCGTCCCAGCGCCGTCACCGTGGCGATGCTGCGGCTGTAGGCGTAAGCCGCCAGACCGTACGGCAGGCGGTTAGCCTCGGCAATGGCTTCGTCATAGGTGGCGAACGGACGCAGCAGGGCTACCGGGCCAAAAGGTTCTTCAGACATCGCGCGCGCACTCAGCGGCACGTCACGCAATACCGTCGGCTCAAAGAAATTACCGACACCCGCCACGCGGTGACCGCCGGTTGTGGCTTTAGCGCCCTGGGCAATCGCATCTTTCACAAAGGCATCAATAGCCTCTACGCTGCGTTGCAGTACCATCGGGCCCATGGTGACGCCTTCCTGCAAACCGTTGCCCAGCTTGATGTCACGCACCACCGCGGTGAACTTCTCGACAAAGGCTTCATAAACGCCTTGCTGGATCAGGAAACGCGTCGGGGCAATGCAGACCTGACCGGCGTTGCGGAACTTGGCCAACGCCAGCTCTTTGGCGGCCGCGTCGAGATCGGCATCGTCAAAAATCAGCACCGGCGCGTGGCCACCCAGCTCCATAGTGGCTTTCTTCATGTGCTGACCGGCCAGTGCCGCCAAATGTTTACCCACGCGGGTGGAACCGGTAAACGAGATCTTACGAATGGTCTGATGCGGGATCAGGTACTCGGAGATCTCCGCCGGAGTCCCGTATACCAGCGCGATAACGCCCGCCGGCACGCCTGCGTCGGCAAAGGCTCTGATCAGCTCCGCTGGTGAGGCCGGAGTCTCTTCCGGGCCTTTGACGATGATCGAACAGCCTGCTGCCAGCGCGGCGGACAGTTTGCGAACAGTCTGATTAATCGGGAAATTCCACGGCGTAAAGGCGGCAACGGGGCCCACCGGCAGTTTCAGGGTTTGCTGCTGAACATCGCGGCTGCGGGATGGGATAATCTGGCCGTAAGTGCGGCTGGCTTCGCCGGCAAACCAGTCGATCACGTCCGCCGAATTAAGGATTTCAACCTTGGCCTGCGCCACCGGTTTGCCTTGTTCCTGACTCATGATGGCGGCGATCTTCTCGGCGCGTTCACGCAACAATGCTGCGGCCTTGCGCATCAGGTTTGCACGCTGATAGGCGGAGGTATCGCGCCAGACTTTAAAACCGCGTTCGGTTGCGTCCAGTGCCAGATCGAGATCGGCTGCGGCGGCATGCGCCACGCTGCCAATCACCTCATCGGTCGCGGGGTTGGTGACCGGCGTGGTTTTGCCGGCGACTGCGTTACGCCATTGTCCGTCGATATAGAGTTGAGTATCTGGGTACATTGTTGCCTCTTACTTTCAAGGGGTTAAAAACGGGTTTCCCGTTCTGCGGCGGGATAATCAAGACGCCGGTGCTGGCTGGCAGATGCCTGACGCTGAGTAAAATACCCTACGCTGAATGAGCATCAGCGTCCAGAAAACCGCGTTGCGCACTACTCAAAACCTGCGGCGTTGTCTATCCTATCGGCATCGGCACAATTGAAGCAGGGCGGTACGGTGCAGGGTGTTCCACAACAGTTTCCCTTTGAGAAAGACAGCGCGCAGTTTCGGCATCTACCGCAGATGCCGGGCGTTGAGCTTTATCACGCGCATATCGAGCGCTACGTTTTTGAGCCGCACACCCACGATGCTTTCGCCATTGGTACCGTCGATTCGGGGGCTGAGCGCTTTCGCTATCGCGGAGCACAACATTTGGCGGCGCCGGGTTCGCTGATATTGATGAACCCGGACGAGTTGCACACCGGCGAGTCGGAAACCGCCGGCGGCTGGAATTATCGGATGCTTTATCTGGAACCGCACACGCTGGAACGGCTGTCCGGTGAGCAGGGGTTTTGGTTCACCGATGCCATACGCCAGGATCCGTTAGCGGCACGGCAGTTGTCCGCCACGCTGGCCGCACTGTGGCAGGCTCGTGATCCGCTGACCATCGACGATCTTCTGATGCAGGTCATCAGCATTTTCCGTCCGCATATCCAGGCTGCACGCCCGTTGAAAGCAGAAGCGGCGCACCGTTTTGATATCGTCAAAAGCTATCTGCACGATAATTTTGCTTCCGTCATTACGCTCGATCAGTTGGCGGCGCTGGTTTCTCTCAGTCCTTATCATTTTCTGCGTAAATTCAAAGCCCAATACCATGTATCCCCTCAACAAATGCTGATGGCGATCCGCCTGTCACAGGCCAAACAGATGCTCGGGCGCGGCATGCCTGCGGCACAGGTGGCCGCCGCAGCGGGGTTGACCGATCAGGCGCATTTGACGCGCGCTTTTGCCAATCGTTACGGTGTCACACCAGTGCGCTACCAGAAACAGGTCACCAACCGCTAAAACAGCAACCTGCTACAATATTTTCCCGCCCGAGCTCGTTAGGCTGACTCCAAGTGTTTAATCACGGGTTCGCATTGCTGTACCCGGTTGTTGATGGAGTCATTATGTTTGTCGGCGTGTTATTTGCCTTGTCTGCCGGGCTGATGTGGGGGCTGATTTTTGTCGGCCCGGTGTTAATCCCTGAATACCCGGCGGCGCTGCAGTCGACCGGGCGCTATCTGGCCTTTGGGCTGATTGCCTTGCCGTTGGCCTGGTTTGATCGTCATCGTCTGAAAAAGTTACATCGTCACGATTGGCTGGAGGCGTTAAAGCTGACGGCGATTGGCAACCTGCTGTATTACCTGTGCCTGGCGAGTGCCATTCAACGTACTGGCGCGCCGGTCTCTACCATGATTATCGGTACGCTGCCGGTGGTTATCTCGGTGACCGCCAACCTGTTTTACAGCCGACACGATGGGCGGCTTTCCTGGCGCAAACTGACGCCGGCGCTGGTGCTGATTGCCTGCGGTCTGGCGTTGGTCAACGTTGCCGAACTGCAGGGCAATACGGCCCCGATCGACGTCTGGCGTTATACCAGCGGCTTGGGCCTGGCGCTGCTGGCGGTGGCGTGCTGGACCTGGTTCCCGTTGCGCAATTCTCGCTGGCTGCGCGAGAACCCGAACCACAGGCCCGCGACCTGGGCGACCGCGCAGGGCCTGGCGACGCTGCCGCTGGCGCTGCTCGGCTATTTGGTGGTTTGCGGTCATTTGGCCCTTACCCGGCCTGAGTTTGCGTTGCCTTTCGGACCCAGGCCGGAGGTGTTCGTGCCCTTGATGATGACTATCGGCATTCTGTGTTCGTGGATTGGCGCTCTGTGTTGGAATGAGGCGAGTCAGCGCCTGCCGACGGTGTTGGTCGGGCCGCTGATCGTCTTCGAAATTCTGGCCGGCTTGGCTTACACCTTTATGCTGCGCCAGGCCTGGCCGCCGTTGCTGACGCTGGGCGGTATCGCCTGCCTGATAGTGGGGGTGGTGTCGGCGATGCGGATCAAGCCGCAGTCGGTGGTGGTCAGCGTTGGGGCCAAGGAGTGACGCCTGCCGCTGAATGCGGCAGGCGCTACGCTTACTTTTTACTGTGATGGATGATCTCTTCGGCCACGTTACGCGGCGCTTCGGCGTAGTGGCTGAACTCCATGGTGTAGGTGGCGCGCCCCTGCGACATTGAACGTAAGGTGGTGGAATAGCCAAACATCTCGGACAGCGGCACCTTGGCGTGAATTTCCTTGCCGCCGCCGCCCGGGATATCTTCCATCCCTTGAACCAGACCGCGCCGTGACGACAGATCGCCCATTACGCTGCCGGCGTAATCTTCCGGCGTTTCTACCTCTACCGACATGATGGGTTCGAGAATAACCGGATCCGCCTGACGGCAGGCCTCTTTAAAACCAAAGATGGCCGCCATGCGGAAGGCCTGCTCCGAAGAGTCGACGTCGTGATAAGAGCCGAAGGTCAGGTGCACTTTGACATCCACCACCTGATAGCCGGCCAGCACGCCGTTATTCAACGCTTCCAGCACGCCTTTTCTCACCGCCGGGATAAATTCACCCGGGATCACGCCGCCTTTGATTTCATCGAAGAATTCAAAACCCTTGCCCGGCTCATTAGGTTCCACCGTCAATACCACGTGGCCGTACTGGCCTTTACCGCCGGACTGGCGTACGAATTTGCCTTCCACGTCGGTCACGCGCTTGCGGATGGTTTCGCGGTAGGAAACCTGCGGTTTGCCGGTGGTGGTCGCCACGCCGAACTCGCGACGCATGCGGTCGACGATAATTTCCAAATGCAGTTCGCCCATGCCGTAAATAATGGTCTGGCCCGACTCTTCATCGGTGCGCACGCGGAATGACGGATCCTCTGAGGAGAGGCGTTGCAGCGCGATGCCCATTCTCTCCTGATCGGCTTTGGTTTTAGGTTCAATCGCCTGGGCGATAACCGGTTCCGGGAAGACCATTTTTTCCAGCGTGATAATGGCGTTGGGATCGCACAGGGTGTCGCCGGTGGTGACGTCTTTTAACCCCACGCAGGCGGCGATATCACCGGCGTGTAGTTCTTCGACATCCTTACGATCGTTGGCGTGCATTTGCACGATGCGGCCAATGCGCTCCTTCTTGCCTTTCACCGGGTTGTAAACGCTGCTGCCTTTGGCCAGCACGCCGGAATACACCCGTACAAAGGTCAGTTGGCCAACGAAGGGATCGGTCATCAGCTTGAACGCCAGCGCAGAGAACTTCTCATCATCAGACGCCCGGCGGATCACAATATTGTCGCGCTCGTCGTGGCCTTCCATCGGTGGAACGTCAAGCGGCGAGGGCATCAGCTCAATCACCGCGTCCAGCATACGCTGCACCCCTTTGTTGCGGAATGCGGAACCGCACAGCATCGGCTGAATTTCACCGGCTACGGTGCGCAGGCGCAGGCCGCGAACGATCTCTTCTTCGCTGAGAGGCTCCTGATTGAGGTATTTGTCCATCAGATCTTCCGAACCTTCGGCGGCAGCTTCGACCATTTTATCCCGCCATTCCTGTGCCGATTCGCGCAGGTCCGTCGGGATCTCTTCAAAGCTGAAACTCATTCCCTGGGTAGCTTCGTCCCACAGGATGGCTTTCATGCTCACCAAATCCACCACGCCGGTGAAGTGGTCCTCGGCACCAATAGGAATGACGATCGGCACCGGATTGGCCTTAAGGCGCTCGATCATCATTTTGCGCACGCGGAAAAAGTCAGCGCCCACGCGGTCCATTTTGTTGACGAACGCCAGCCGCGGTACCTTGTATTTATTGGCCTGGCGCCAGACGGTTTCCGACTGCGGCTGCACGCCACCCACCGAGTCGTAGACCATGACCGCACCGTCAAGCACGCGCATGGAGCGCTCAACCTCAATGGTAAAGTCCACGTGTCCCGGGGTGTCGATAATATTGATGCGGTGCTGCGGATAATTATGCTGCATGCCGTTCCAGAAACAGGTCGTCGCCGCCGAAGTAATGGTAATGCCGCGTTCCTGCTCCTGCGCCATCCAATCCATAGTCGCGGCGCCGTCGTGCACTTCGCCCAGCTTGTGACTGACCCCGGTGTAAAACAGAATCCGCTCGGTGGTGGTAGTTTTGCCGGCATCGATGTGCGCCGAAATGCCGATATTGCGGTAGCGCTCGAGGGGGGTAGTACGTGCCATAATTAACCTTTCTTAGCCGCGTTAAAAGAAGGGCGGCTTTAACCAGCATGAATAATTATGATAATCCTCTGTGGGTTATCTCCGGACGGGTGAATGCTTGCACCGGTCACAAACTAATCGTAGTTGATGAAAGGGTTTTTACTCAACGATGGCTGCGATAGATGGGATCTATCCGGGCATAAAATCGCTATGGCGCCAGCCCGAGTTTTTTATTCTACGATTAATGAACCGCCGCAAACCGGCCCCGTTCGTGGAGCACCTGATCTATGACCCTTTACCGATCCCCAACCCCCGAAGAACTTCTCGCACTGTTGACGCCCCTGACGCAATCGCCTTCACCCTGGTGCAATGGCCTGAGCATTGCTATTGGCTGGGCGGGAAAAGGTCTTTCCTCCGGCACCTATTTATTTCAGCCACAAAAAGAGCCGATTAACTTTGAGTTACGCGAGGATTCACTATTTAAAATAGGCTCATTAAGCAAAACCTTTACCGCCACGCTTTATGCCAGGCTATTGCTGGAAAATAACGTTATTAATCCGGAAACTCGCGTTGGCGATATATTAAGCTTCGGTAACGCCATAGATAACATCCCTTTATTGGCGCTGGTGAATTACACCTCTGGTTTTCTCGCTGACAATGTCGGCGCGGATTCGCCGACGCATCCAAACCCATTGCCGACACCTTATTACTCGATAGACGACATGCTGGCTTACCTGCAAGCCTCACCAGAGTATTTTTATCCGATGATACCTGGAGTGGATTACAGCTACTCAAATTTGGCATTTTCTTTGTTGCTGGTTTTGCTGGCAAAGGCCACCGGTTATGACGATGTAGAGGCGTTAACCAGTGATATGCTGTTTTCCCCGCTCGGTCTTTATGACGCTCGCTATTGTCCGGTAACCGGCCAGGATGACCCACAGCCTAATTTCCTCGATTATTATAATTACAGTCTCAACGCAGGCTTCACGTCGACCAACGCCAGCTTCGCGCGCTTCAATGCCTACTATGGTGGCGGCGGGATAATGATTTCGCCCCGGGATTTGCTCACCTGGCTGCAATTCAATCTAAGGGGCGACTATGCTCCTGAATCATTCACGCCTGCCGTTAAAGTACGGCTGCATACGCCGTCGACGGCGGTGAAAACACCGGGTGGCGGCAAGTTGTGTATGGGATGGTTTATGTTGCCGCCTTCCACTTCCGGTGCGCAGCTGTTGTCCAAAAACGGTGATATTTCCGGTGGTAGCAGCTTGATGAAAATGGTCAGTAGCCCCAATCCAGGCTATGAAGAGTCCGCTGCGGGCGTATTTGCGGTAGTGAATGCTCAGGGGATGATTTATAACAATCAGCCGGTGATGGACTGGGTGGTTAATCGGGTTCTGGCGTTAATGACTACGCCATCTCCGCATATTCTATCCTCCGGGGCCCGAGGCAGTTAAGCGTCGGCCGGATTTCAGCTCAGGTGAAAAACAGACTCATCGGATAGTGAGTAGGGGGTTGATAATGAAAGAAATTCATGTTGTTTCACCCCCGTCATTTTGGTTATGAGTCATAGCGTTTAATGATTTAATTTATTCAACTGCTTCGATGAATATAGGCGTCGACAAAACACCATTAAGGGATAACGACGTGACATATTCATTCAAGCTTAAGGGATTGGCTGGTCTAATCATCTTGTCTTTGCAGGCTGGCGTGACGGTGCAGGCTGCCGAGGTGCCTGCCGGCGTTCAACTGGCCGCTAAACAGGAACTGGTGCGGGCCAATGGTTATGAGCCAGCCACGCTGGATCCGAACCTGGCGGAAAGCAACGTGGAGTTTTATATCTTCAATGACCTGTTTGAAGGGCTGCTGCGGGTGGGTAAAAATGGCGAGGTGATCCCTGCATTGGCCACGAAGTGGGAAAATCAGGGCACCGTCTGGACCTTCCATTTGCGTCCGGAAGCAAAATGGTCAAATGGCGATCCGGTGACCGCCGATGACTTCGTCTTTAGCTGGCGTCGCTTGACCGATCCCAAAACCGCTTCACCTTACGGCAGCTATCTGGCGTCGGCCTATGTATTGAATGCGGCGGAAATTAACGCCGGCAGCAAACCGCCGACCGAGCTGGGCGTGAAAGCGCTGGATGCCCATACTCTGCAGGTGACGCTGGCCGAGCCTAACTCTTATCTGCTTAAACAACTGGTGCATTTCCCGGTGCTGCCGGTAAATCAGAAAGTGGTGGAGCAATACGGCAAAAACTGGACTCAACCGCAAAACTTCGTGGGTAACGGAGCTTTCAAACTGGCGCAGTGGGTGGTGAATGAAAAAGTGGTGGTGGAGCGCAATACCCAGTATTGGGATAACGCCCATACGGTGCTCAATAAGGTGACATTCCTGCCGCTACAAGGGTTCCCTGAAGTGGCACGTTTCCGCGCCGGTGAGATAGAGTTGGGTTACAGCGCGCCGCCAGAGTTATATCAACAGCTGAAAAAAAACCTGGGCGATGAGCAACTGGTGACTTATCCGCTGTTGTCGACCAGCTACTTTGCCTTTAATAACCGGCAGCCACCCTTTAACGACGTGCGGGTGCGTCAGGCGCTGAATCTGGCGCTGGATAAACAGGTCATTGCCGGCAAGGTCTTGGGCTATGGGCAACAGCCGGCCTGGACCTTTACCCCAACCGGCGCCGGCGGCTTCAGCTTGCAGCCCGGTGTTGCGGCGGGGTGGTCGCAAGAGCAACGCATTGCCCAAGCGAAAAAACTGTTGGCGGAAGCCGGTTTTAACGCGCAGCACACACTGCGTTTCACCCTGTTGTACAGCAACGATGCCACCATCAAGAAAATCGTGATCGCCGGCAGTGCGATGTGGAAAAAGAATCTGGGGGCAGAGGTCACTTTGCAAAATCAGGAGCGCAAGGTGGTGTTGGACAACATCAACAATGGGCAATACAGCGTGGCCTTCAGCCGTTGGTTGGCGGATTATAACGATCCTTCCACTTTCTTGAACGTTTTCCGCTCTACCAGCAGCGAGAACTCGGCCAAATATGCCAATGAGCATTACGATCGGCTGCTGCACCAGGCCACCGCGGCGCAAAGCCCGGAGCAGGTGCAGCAGTACTTCCAACAGGCAGAAGATGTGCTGGCGGTGGATACGCCAGTGGCACCGGTTTACTACGAGGCTAACGCCACGCTGGTCAAACCCTATGTGAAAGGCATCGACTTTACCCGCCAGGGGCCGTTGTACGACAAAAACGTGTATATCCTCGCGCATTGACGGTAAATAATGTGGGTTAGGATTGTTCCGGCCCACGTTTTATTATTTTTACCGAAAATGTTTTTTCTAAATGTTTCATCAACGGCAAGCCAGATTTTTGCCCATCGATTAAAAACCCTGCCTATACTGCCCCCCGTAGTTTATATGCAGTATCTCGTTTGGCGAGGCTCCTATACAAACACAGGTTACTGATCTGACGACATCGAGAGATGCCCAAGGTTAAGACAGGCTTTATCGGATTAAGGTTCAGCCCAAAGTAACTTCTGATTAACACATCAGATACGTTGTATAGTGCTAAAACCTGGACGCGGAGATAGGCTTTCTGCACTCCCTCTGTGGTTAACGCCCCTATGCGATTCGCTGTTGAAGTTTAAACAGAAATAGGGACTAACATAATGAAGTCACATCAAAATTACCTCTCCCCGGCGCTGGCCCATGCTGAAACTCAAGACGAGTCTTTGGTTGCAAGCTATATGAACGCCGATTTTATTACCGTTCCCGGCAATATGACGGTCAGCAAAGCCAAGGAATATTTTCTTTCTCAGTTAAAAACGGATGAAATTCCCGCACAGCTGTTTGTCACTGCTGACGACTATCATCTGCGTGGCACGCTGTCGGTAAAAAAATTATTGCAGTGTGAAGAAGAGGATAAACCCGTTGGCGTGATGATCAATCACAGCTATTTCCAGGTCTCTCCCGATGACGATCGTAATGATGTCGCCCATTTATTGGGCAAGGGCGGGCTGGACGTAGTGCCGGTGGTGGTGAATAAAACGCTGGTGGGCGTGCTGGGGGAAAAAGAAATTGCCCGGCTGATTGAAGATGAAAATACCGAAGATGCGCAGCGCCAGGGCGCCAGCCTGCCGCTGGACAAGCCTTACCTGGAGACCAGCCCCTGGGCTTTATGGCGTAAGCGTTCGGTGTGGTTACTGATGCTGTTTGTCGCGGAGGCTTATACCGGCAATGTGTTAAAGGCATTTGAAGATCAGTTGGAAGCGGCGATCGCGCTGGCGTTCTTCATTCCGTTGCTGATCGGTACCGGCGGTAACAGCGGCACCCAAATCACCTCTACACTGGTTCGCGCCATGGCGCTGGGAGAGGTCAGCCTGCGTAACCTCGGCGCGGTGATCCGCAAAGAGGTGTCCACCTCGCTGCTGATAGCCGTGACCATCGGCGTCGCCGCCTGGGTGCGCGCCTGGATCATGGGCGTAGGCATGGACGTGACCCTGGTGGTCAGCCTGTCGTTGGTGGCGATTACCGTCTGGAGCGCTATTGTTTCATCCATTATCCCGATGCT
This sequence comes from Serratia liquefaciens, assembly GCA_012719855.1. Lineage (GTDB taxonomy): Bacteria > Pseudomonadota > Gammaproteobacteria > Enterobacterales > Enterobacteriaceae > Serratia > Serratia liquefaciens_A. The sequence continues at coordinate 126,119 of JAAXZN010000024.1, forward strand.
GCTCAAGCGCTTGGGCATTGACCCGGCGGTGGTGTCGGCACCGTTTATCGCCACCTTTATTGACGGTACCGGCCTGATTATTTATTTCAAAATTGCCCAGCACGTGCTGGGAATATAAAAGGCTCTCCGCCCTGTGTCTCTGCCGGGGCGGAAATTAACTCACATTGTACAGGAGGTCCGTAAATATCCATGAGCACTAACCTAATCCGCTTTTTAATTAAAGAGGTTTTTATCGATAACAATTAACCGAGGAAGAAATAATGGGAAACATGACATTTTTTGTAGGATTCCTGTGCATCATCAGTTCATTGGGCCTGTTAGCCGCCTATATGAGCTCTAAATGGGATGATTAATGAACGCTGAAGACTCGCCTGGAGGCATCCTCCCTGAAGTGATTTATTTACGACGGGGAGGATGCGATTAAACTCTGACCGCTTAATGCGGCTTGATGGAGTATAACGATAATGATTATTTCTATTCTTGGCCTTCTCTACGCCATTTTGATGATTGCTGTGGGTGTGAATGAGATTTATTTTTATTCAACCGGAAAATCAGAATTTCTGTCTAGTTTAATGCTGACATTCTCGGGTAGTATGCTGCTGGTTGCTTTTGCCTGGCAATACTCGACTAAAATAAAGAAATGAATGCCCCTTTGAATGTGAGCCGTAATATGCAAAATGAAAAACAATCCGTTGCCAGAAATTCCATGATAGCCAGCGGGCTATTGGCGACCGGGAAATTTATTGCCGGCATTTTTACCGGCAGTATTGGTCTTATTTCTGAAGGGATCCACTCTTTTACCGATTTTATCGCCACCAGCATTACCTGGCTGGCGGTGCGCATCAGCGACAAACCTGCTGATGACGACCATCATTTTGGCCACGGCAAGGTCGAAAACCTGGCGGCGCTGTTTGAAGTGCTGTTGCTGCTGGGCGCCGCGGGCTGGATTGTTTACGAGGCCGGCAAAAGCTTGCTCGGGGAGGCGCATGAAATCGTCGCCGCCCCGGTGGTGATTGCGGTGCTGTTGATCTCTATTGGGGTCGATTTTTTCCGCGTCAGGGCGTTGAACCGCGTGGCAAAGGCTACCGACAGCGCGGCGCTGGAGGCTGATGCGCTACATTTCTTTTCCGATATGCTGGCTTCCGCCGTGGTGCTGTTGGGCATGGTGTTCGTTATGTTGGGCTTCAACCGCGCAGATGCCATCGCGGCGTTGATCGTCGCCTGCTTTATCGTCATCGCGGCGCTGAAATTGGGTAAACGTTCATTCGATTCGCTGATGGATACTGCGCCTGCCGGCGCCAAGGAAGAGATCGGCGCCTTGCTTGATACCTTCCCGGCCATTCTGGCTACCGAGAATATTCGCATCCGCAACGCCGGTGCCATGCTGTTCATTGAAGTTACCGTCGCCGTGTGCCGCACGTTGCCGCTGGAACGCATCAACGCGCTGAAAAAGTCTATTGCTGAACGTCTGGAACAGCAGTACGCCAATGCCGAGGCTACGGTGATTGCCAACCCGCAAACCCGCAGCGATGAAGACATGGCGACGCGCATTCGGGTGATCGCCGCCAACCACGGGGCGGTGGTGCAAAATTTGGCGCTGCAGCAATTGCCTGAACGCATGTCGATCAGCCTGGATCTGGCGGTGCCGGCCAGTGCCAGCGTGGCGCAAGCGCACGATATCGCCAGTGAGATTGAAACCTTGCTGCGAGAGGCGATTGGCGAGAAGACTGAAATCGAAACCCATCTGGAGCCCCAGACGCACCACTGGATTGCCAGCGAAGATGTTGCGCCGGACGAATTGACCCACATTCGCCAGATCTTGCAGGCAGCGGTGGAAAACGGTGAGATGGTGCAGGACGTACACAACATTCGCGCGCGCAAAACCGCGGATGGCATTATCGTCAATTTTCATTGTCGGGTTTCTCCGGCGGCCTCCATTGTGTCGGCTCACGCGGCGGTGGACAGCATCGAACGCCAGCTACGCGCACTGTATCCCACGGTTACGCGGGCAGTCGGGCATGTAGAACCTATCAAGCCCGGCGTCTAAGTTCACAGGGTGGCCCGTCGTGCGGCCACCCGATCCCAACTTCTTTCATGCAATACGGATGAAACCGGATGGATTCGTTCGCTTGTTTCCTTAGTTTATTTACTTTACTGTAAAGTAAATAAACTAAGGCGAGTCGCGAGGATCCCAATGAAAATCGACCCAAAGACAGCGGGCCATCTGTGCATATCGATGTGCCATATCCCCTTCATTCAGACAGGAGGGTAAGCGATGCTGGCGCATTTCTTTGTATTTCGACCGGTATTCGCCGCCGTGTTGGCTATTTTCATTATGGCGGCGGGTGTTTTGGCATTGCTGACGCTGCCGGTGGAGCAGTATCCGGATATTGCTCCGCCCGGCGTTACCGTTACCGCCAACTATCCTGGGGCCGCGGCCAAAACGGTAGAGGACAGCGTGACTCAGGTGATCGAACAGCAAATCAAGGGGATCGATGGCCTGCTGTACTTCTCCTCGCCCAGCAGTTCTGCCGGGCAGGCGCGCATCAGCCTGAGTTTCGACCAGCAGACCGATCCGGATATCGCCCAGGTTCAGGTACAAAATGCGGTTAATCAGGCTAACTCGCGGCTGCCGCAGGAAGTACAACAGCAGGGCATTACCGTCACCAAGTCTCAGGGAGATAGCCTGATGGTGGTGGCGCTGTACGATACCAGTGGGCGTATGGACAACGTTGATATCAACGACTTTCTGGTCAGTTCACTGCAGGATCCGCTGAGCAGGGTCGACGGCGTGGGCGAAACGACGGTATTCGGCGCGCAATATGCGATGCGCATTTGGCTGGATCCTTTACGCTTGACCAGTTACGGCCTGATGCCGTCCGACGTTCAGGCGGCGGTAGAGGCGCAAAATGCCCAGGTGACCAGCGGCGAGCTGGGGTCTCTGCCGACAGAGCCCGGCCAGGCCATGAATGCGACCGTCACCGCGCAGTCGAGACTGCAAACGCCCGAGCAGTTCAGCAACATCATTTTACGCACCAACACCGACGGTTCCGCCGTGTATTTACGGGATGTCGCTCGGGTGGAAATTGGTGCAGAGAATTATCAGAACCAAACCCGGCTGAATGGTTACCCGGCGGCCGGGATTTCCATTCAGTTGGCCTCGGGCGCAAACGCGCTGGCGGTGGCGGAAAGTGTGCGGGCTGAGGTTGAACGCATGAGCCCCCAGTTTCCCGCCGGATTAAAAGTGGCTTACCCACGCGACAGCACGCCCTTTGTCACGGTGTCCATTGAGGGCGTGGTGCAGACGCTGATCGAGGCCATTATCCTGGTGGTGGTGGTGATGTATCTGTTCTTGCAGAACTGGCGAGCCACGCTGATCCCGGCGATCACCGTACCGGTGGTGCTGTTGGGGACCTTCGGCATTTTGGCGCTGCTGGGCTACAGCATCAATACCCTGACGTTATTTGCCATGGTGTTAGCTATCGGTCTGTTGGTGGATGACGCGATAGTGGTGGTCGAAAACGTGGAAAGGGTCATGGAGGAGGAAGGATTGCCCCCTCAGGAGGCAACGCTGCGCTCGATGGGTGAGATCAACAGCGCGCTGATTGGCATCGCTCTGGTGCTGTCCGCGGTGTTTATTCCGATGGCGTTTTTGGGCGGGTCGACCGGCATTATTTATCGTCAGTTTTCCATCACTATCGTTTCATCCATGGTGCTGTCCGTACTGGTGGCATTGACGCTGACGCCGGCATTATGCGCCGGTTTGCTTCGCCCAAGCGGTCACGGCAAACGGGGATGGTTTTTCACCCGCTTTAACCACACGGTTGATCGCAGTCAGCAGGGTTACAGCCGTTGGCTGACGCATATTCTGGCGCGCAAAGGGTTTTATAGCCTGGTCGCGCTGCTGATTACCGGCCTGATGGCATGGCAATATATCCGCATGCCAACGGGTTTTTTACCGGTAGAGGATCAGGGGTCAGTCATGGTGCAGTTCTCCATGCCGCCCGGCACCCCAATGGCGAAAACCCAGGAAGCCGCCGACGCCATTGCCAACTACTTTATGACCGAAGAAAAAAAAAACCTGAGCGTGATCTTTATGGTGGTCGGTCGCAACAATGCCGGCAGCGGGCAGAATGTCGGTATGGCATTTGCGGAGTTAAAAAATTGGGATTTGCGCGACGGCAGTGAAAATACGGCGCAGGCGATCATTGCTCGCGCCAATCAGCACTTTAAAGGCAGCCGTGATGTGCAAGTCAACGTACTGTCACCGCCGGCGGTACGTGGCCTGGGGCAGTCCAGCGGTTTTGAGCTCTGGCTGCAGGATCAAAGCAATGCCGGTCACGATGCATTGCAGTTGGCGCAGCAGCAGGTGATTGCCGCGGCGAACGATGACCCATTATTGACGGCGGTGCGGGTAAACGGTCTGGAAGACAAAGCGCAGCTTCAGGTGGATATCGATCAGCAGAAGGCCAGTGCGCAAGGGCTACAGCAGTCGGACATTAACGACACGCTGTCTGCTGCCTGGGGCGGGGCTTACATTAATGATTTTATCGACCGCGGCCGGGTGAAGCGCGTTTACATGCAGGGGGATTCCTCCTCGCGCTCGGCACCTGATGACATCAATCAGTGGTTCGTTCGCGGCAGCAGCGGCAGCATGGCTTCATTTGCGAGCTTCGCTACCACACGCTGGCTTTCCGGGCCGCAAATGCTGCAACGCTTTAACGGACTTTCGGCGACGCAGCTGCAAGGGGCGGCGGTGCTGGGCGAAAGTTCGGGTACGGCGATGACCCAGATGCAAAACATTATCCAGGACGTCGCCGGGTTTGGCCTTGAGTGGAGCGGGTTGTCCTACCAGGAACAGGTGGCCGCGGGGCAAACGTTGTGGGTGTATCTGGCCTCCGTGCTGTTTATTTTTCTGTGCCTGGCGGCACTGTATGAAAGCTGGGCAATCCCCCTCGCGGTGATGCTGATTATTCCCTTGGGCATTGTGGGTGCGGTGGTCGCTACGCGGCTGGCCGGTTACGAAAACGACATTTATTTCCAGGTCGGTATGCTGACCACGATCGGCCTCTCCGCCAAAAACGCCATCCTGATCATTGAATTTGCCGAGTCGCAGATGAAGTCAGGGCAAGCCCTGTTGGCGGCGACTTTGGAGGGGGCGCGTCTGCGTTTGCGACCGATTGTGATGACGTCGCTGGCCTTCGTCGCCGGGGTGATCCCGCTGGCACTTTCGGTGGGGGCCGGAGCCTCCAGCCGACGTGAGATAGGGATTGCGGTGATCGGCGGCATGATTTCTGGCACACTGTTGGCCTTGTTATTTGTACCGCTGTTTTTTGTGCTGGTGAAACAAGGGCTGGCACGATTAAAAAGCAAAAAATAATCCTTTCGACATGATCTTTGCTTGGCAGGAGTAAATTCACCATGAATAACCGGCAACCGGGGCGTCCGATGAAGGCCAAACCGCGTATTTTGGCCACTGCCAGCGAGCTGTTTCTGACTCAGGGATTGGACATTTCGCTGGATATGATTGCCACCGAGGCCGGAACCACCAGGCAAACGCTGTACAACCATTTCCCGGGGAAAGATGCGCTGGTACTGGAGACCTTCAGCTACATGAAGGAGATGATGCAGCCGCCGCTGAATGCCATTATGGCCGGAGATACGCAGGATCTTACGCTGGTGCTGGGGCGTTTCGCTGCGGTGGTGCAGGATCATTTTTACCAAAAGAAAAACATTCATTTCCAGCGGCTGTTGATCCAACTGTTGCAGCAACGGCCGGAATTGTACGCCACGCTGCAACAGCGCGAGTCCGGGCGGGTGCTGCAGGGACTGGTCGCCTTATTGCAGCGTGCGCAGCAACGAGGGCAACTGACGCTGGGCAATGTCGAATTGCAGGCACAGGCCTTCTTGGGTGCGGTGATGGGGTATGGGCTTCCGGCTGCGCTGTTGTCTGACGAACTGCCGGACAAAGCCGAGTTGCAACAGCTGGCCGACGTCGCTGTGGCTCTTTTTCTGCGTGGTTGGGGCTATCACAATGAAGTGCCAACAGAGAATGACAGCGCCCGGTGAGGCCTCTGATTCAGGCAGATTAAAAGGCCGCCCGCAGGCGGCCCGTAAAGGTTAGTCCAAATTTAACTGTGCGGTAAGGCTTGCGATTTCACTTAGCCATTGCTGCTGCAGCTGCACTTTTTGATGCTTGGGTTTACGCGCCAGATCTTCTTGCAGTTTGCTTTCCAGTTCAAACAGCGCGGCCAACAGCCGCTCCTCGTCCGCATGCTGCAAGTCGCGACTGGCAGGCTGCTCGGGCGAGGTGGTCATTGGCGTGGCCTCCGGCGCTTGTGCCAATCGGTCGTAGACCGGCTCCAGATCCTGCCACTCTTCCAGCCGTTGCTGGTCAATCAACCAGAAGCGGTTACAGCTATTTTCGATCAGCATTCGGTCGTGGGTGACCAGCATCACTGCGCCTTCAAACTGACGCAGGGTCTCGGCCAGCTCCTCTTTGCCTTCCATATCCAGGTGGTTGGTCGGCTCGTCGAGCAATAACAGAGAGTAGTTGGCCAGCGTCAGCCCGACAAACAGCAGGCGCGAACGCTCGCCGCCGCTCAGGGTGCTGATGCGTTGCTGATGGCGCAGGTAAGGGAATCCGGCACCGATCAGCGCCATTTTCCGCTGTTCCTCGGTCAGCGGCGCGAAATGCGACAGCGCCTCGCTCAGCGTGTCGTTGTCACGTAGTTGCTGCAGGCTCTGATCGTAATAGCCGATACGGACTCGCGGGTGGAACACGGCTTCTCGATGGCTTGCATCCTGATACTCACGCCACAGATGATGTAGCAGCGAAGATTTGCCACAGCCGTTACGCCCGACGATGGCGATGCGATCCCCGCTTTTGACCCGCAACGATGCCAGCCTGAACAGAACCGGAGCCTCCGCCGCCGGGCGCACGTCCAGCTGCGGCAAGGCCAGCAGGCGATCGGCATCCAGTGCCTCGCCCTTTAACCTGAGCCGCCATTGGCTGCCTGCGCTCAGCGTGGTTTGCTCTTCTTTCAGCCGATCAACGCGTTTTTCCATTTGTTTGGCCTTGCGAGCCAGGTCTTCGTTATCGTAAACCCGGCCCCACACGGCCAGCCGCTGGGCGCTTTTCGCCACCCGGTCGATCTCTTTCTGTTCCGCCTGACGGCGATGTGCATCCGCCTCATCCTGTTCCTCCAGCGCCTTGCGTGCGGCGGTACAAGGCAGGCGAAAAAACTGCAGGGTCTTATCGCGCAGGATCCAGGTGCAGTTGGTGACCTGATCCAACAGGTGACGATCGTGGGATACCAGCACAAAGCTGCCGGACCAGTTTTGCAGAAATCGCTCCAGCCACAGCAGCGTGGGCAAGTCCAGGTGATTGCTCGGCTCATCCAGCAGCAGCAGGTCAGGTTGGCGAATCAACGCGCGCGCTAACAGCAAGCGCGTATGCTGACCGCCGCTCAGTGTGCCCGCGGTCAGCGTCCATGACTCAGGCGCAAAGCCCAGGCTGCTTAGCAGCACCTCGCCTTGCCAGCTTTCACTGACACGTTGATTTTCGGGTAAGCGCGCCAATACCGCATCAAGCAGGCTGCAGTCATGCAGCGCTTCGGGCAGGTGTTGTTCTACCCGCGCCATCAGACACTGGTTGGAAGGGGTTACGCTGCCGGCGCTGGCGGGCAGATCGCCACTGAGGATTTTAAGCAGGGTGCTTTTACCGCAGCCGTTGTGGCCGATTAAACCAATGCGATCGCCTTTCTTCAGGCTGAAGGAAACCTCAACAAGCAGAGGGCCGAAATTGTTGTCGTAGCCGACAGATAATGCAGAAAGTAGTGTGCTCATTGCTTACTCAAGAGTTACAGGCATGCGTATGCCTATCGTCAAACATCGCTGACGACAACCCGGTAAGCCGGAGGGAAGGGACTTAAATTTTAGTAAGCTTCGCTCAAGCCTGGGTTATCGCAGCACGATACCGGTAATGCTTGAGCAGCGGCAATTACTATAGAAGTGTGAGTAAAAAAACAATTCACACATCGGCATAGTAATCCTCCTTTTATAACGTTGGTTGATGAATGAGCTGAGTATAGGGAGCTTTGCCGGGTTGCGCTACTGCGAATTAATCAGCTTTTCAGCACCGTAACCGATGAAAACGCGCCGTGAGGATAGCGGTTGGCCTGAATGCAAGAATAATCGTGCTGAATGGGAGTAATACTGATATTTAAGCGGAGATTAAGCAGTTATCATAATCTCAGTTTATGATTAGCCAGGCGGGTCGGTGACTACCGGTCCGCCTGTTTCGTCTGTCTATCATGCAAACGCTGAGCCCCGAATTTATGTTAAAGCCCCGTCAAATTATTCTTTTCCTGTTCCTGCTGTTTGGCTTGCAGTTGGCGCCGCTGACCAGCGTCGCCGCACAGGATGATCCTCCGGTAGCCGAAAGCCAGGTAGATCCTGCGACCGCGCTGAAGAACTACCAGAAGCAGTTGGACAGTATCAAACAGCAGGTTTCCAAAGCCAGTAGCGATACCCAGCTCAGTAAGCTGAAATTGACCACTGACGATCTGGCCGCCAAGCTGGAAAAACTCGCGGCCGACTTGCAACCGGCGCAAGAGAAGCTGCAGGCGCAGTTGGATGTGCTCGGTCCGCAACCGGCAGCCGGTTCATTGGCGGAAACCGCTGCGGTGGTGCAGCAACGTAATGCGCTCAATAACAGCAAGAAGCAGCTCGACGAGGCGGTTCAACGCGCACAGGCGATGAGGGCCGGCGTGCTCGATCTGGGGCAACAAATCAGTGATTTACGTCGCGTCGCGTTCAAAAGCCAACTGGCGTTGAACACCGGTAGCGTGCTGGGTACCAAATTTTGGTCGCCGGTGGTAAAACCTGCCGATGATGACGTGCAGCGCCTGAATCAGTTCGGTGCCGCCATGCAACAGGCGTGGGACACCAGTTGGCAGGAAGATGTACGCTACGGGACTTTGGGGCTGCTGATGCTGGCGGTGGCTATCTGGTCCTGGGGACGCTATTTTTCCGAACGTTTCCTGGCCTGGGTGAGCATCCGTTTTCTTCCGGATGGGCGTTTACGCCGCAGTTTTATGGCGATCATGACCGTCACCGTGACGGTTGTTACCACCAGCATCGCGTTGAACCTGCTGTTCCTCACCTTCACTCGCGTACAGCCTTTACCGGTGATGCTGGAAGACTTCGCCGAAAGTTTTTATCAGTTGGGGATCTTCTGCGCGCTGATTGCCGGACTGGGGCGTGCAACGCTGTCACTTAATCGTCCCTCGTGGCGCCTTGGCACCCTGGATAATGCGGTTGCTTCAGGTTTACGCTATTTCTCACCGCTGCTGGCCGGGTTGGCATTGGCATTTGGGACGGTAGAACTGATCAATAATGCCGTCAGCGCCAGTTTGAGCACCACCATTTTCGGTAACGGTCTGGTTGCCGGCTTGATTGGCATGGTCTTGCTGGCGATGCCGCTGCGCTCTCAGCGTATCCGCCGTCGGCTGGAACAGCAGGGCGAACACGTAGAGAAGCGTTCCACCCTCAGTGGCATACTGCATATGAGCACGCTGGTGTGCTCAACGGTGATCTTGCTCTCGCTGCTGGTGGGGTATATTGCCTTCGCCCGTTTCCTGACCTATCAGGTGATTTGGATCGCGCTGGTGTTAATGGCGTTCTATTTTCTGGTGCTGTTCGCCACTGACCTGTGCGGGGCCATCTTCTCGCCGCAGACCGCCAGCGGCAAGATGCTTAAGAAGTCGCTTAATTTTAAGGATCGCCACCTGGAGCAGATGGCGATCATCTTCACCGCCATCGCCAAGTGCTCGCTGCTGTTATTGATGATTGTCTCGCTGTTTAACGGCTCGTTTGGCACCACTACGCCCAACTCGCTGTTGGAAAAAATCATCGCCATTCTTAGCGGCGAAGGGCTGAAACAACTGAACATTGTGCCCGGTAACCTGATCAATGCGGTGATTTGCCTGGCCATCGGCATCTACATTCTGCGGGTTACCCAGCGCTGGCTAAGCCAGGAACTGCTGCCTAAAACCATTTCTGACATCGGGATCCGCGCGTCGTTGGTGACGCTGTTCAGCAACGTGGGCTATGTGTTGTTGATCCTGATTACCCTGGCGGCACTGGGTATCCAGTGGAACAATCTGGCCTGGATCGTCAGCGCCTTGTCTGTTGGTATCGGTTTTGGTTTGCAGGAAATCGTGAAGAACTTTATTTCCGGTTTGATTTTGCTGACCGAACGCCCGGTGAAAGTCGGCGATATGATCGGTATCGGCGGTGTGGAGGGGGACGTGCGCCGTATCAATGTGCGCGCCACCGAGATCCAGCTTAGCGACCGCTCGACGATGATCGTACCTAACTCTCAGCTCATCTCGCAAAACGTGCGTAATGCCACCATGGGCAATGCGCAAGGGGTGGTGACCATTGCGTTGACCTTCCCGACGGATATCGATCCGGAGCAGGTTCGCAACATCCTGCTCAGCGCTTATCAGGAATATGAAGCCATTCTGGATGCCCCGGCGCCCTATGTTCGCTTCAGCCAACTCGGCCCGGAAGGCATTATCCTCAGCGTGACCGGTTATGTCGCTAGCCCGCGCATGGTCGGCTCCACCAAGAGCGAACTGTTGTTCAATATTCTCAAATTACTGCGGGCGCACCGTGTCAGCATGTCCAGCCCGCAGGAAGTGGTGTTTATGAAACAGCAGGCGAAGAATCTGGCCAACGAAGAAGAGCAATCTTCTTAATTCGGCAACCGCTGCCTTTAAAAAAGGAAGACCTCGGTCTTCCTTTGAGGCCGTTGACAAAGTGCTCTGTTGTTTAATGGTAGGGGCGTTGCATGCTGCGCCCAATAGCATAATCAATGAGTTAAATCGGGTCGAACATGTTCGACCCCTACCGGTTTAGCCTTTTCGAATGTTTGTCAGTAGTCTGAAAGGAAGACCTCGGTCTTCCTTTTTGCGTTAGTGCATAGCCGGTACGACAGATTGCGAACAGTCGCTGTTGGCGCTGGCGGAAGTGTTGTTGCAGGTTTGCGGGTCATTATGTACCGGCGGGGGCGGCACGTCCTGTGGGCCACCTCTGCCAATACAGCCGGAAAGCACAAAAATCAGCAGCGCAGGAATTATCGCTTTCATTTCAGACTCCTTCAGTCACGCTACTGTCGGTTTCGGGGCGCAGCCACAGGCTTCAGACCTTCGCGCCAGTCATGATGTACAGCAGCAGAAAAACGATCAGTAATGATATAACGATAGCCCAGATTAATCGGTTCATCTGCGGTCCCTGATAATTCTATGATCCAAGGACCCACCATAACGCCGATGACGGCAGGGTGACATCATTGATCGGTGTTTTCTCGCACGCCATAGATTCCCTCTATATTGCCGTGGGTGAAACCAATTTCACTTCGGCCCGCCGACGGCTCTATGCTGTTGTTGCATAGGCAATCTTTTTCTGGAGGCACAATGGAAACACATCAGCTTGCGGCGTCGGTGCTGGCCGCCTTTGGCGGAGCGGAAAACCTGACCAAAATACGCTACTGCGCCAGCCGTATCAGGGTGGAACTGCGCGATGCCGGGCGGCTGGAACGACCAGCTATCGATGGCCTGACCGGGGTCAAAGCGCTGCTGGAGGTCGACACGCCACGCCTGACGACCGAATATCAGCTGGTGGTGGGGCCGGGCAATGCCCGACCGCTGTACCAGGCGCTGGTGGCGCTGACCGGCGAGAGGTAACTACGACAACAGCGGGCGGATCTGTTCCAGGTGTTGCTGCATTAAGGTTTGCATCTGCACCACATGGGGGGCATCCGCCTTTTCGCGCATCAAATAAATACCGACGGTGCAACGTGGGCCTGGCTGGACCAGCTGCAGGGGTTCAATGCCGTAATCCGCAAAATAGCCTGCCATACAGGAGGGATAGCTCAGCAGTACCGCATCGGAATCGTTAATCATGTCCACAGCCGACATCATGGAATTGGTCGAGCAAATCACCCGCTCCGCCAGATGCAGGCGGTTCCGCGCCAGCTTTTTCGGTTGCATATCTTCCACCATATGATGGTAACGACTCTCATCCGGGGTCAGCTCAACGCAGGGATAGTCCAGCAGCGCATCCGGCCCCACGCTTTGCCCTAGCAGCGGATGTCCGCGCCGGACGAACATACTGTCGGTGGTGCCAAAAAGCGGCAGAAAGCTGATGCCTGCTTTAGGGTTCAGCCCCTGAATTTCATGGCCGATAAACAAGTCGATATCTCCGCCCAACAGCAGGTCCATCAGGCGCAGGTGGTTGCCCAGATCGATATGGATATTCACCATCGGGTGCAGCTTGCGATAGGCATTGAAGCTGTCGCGCACAAACATATACCACCAGGCGTGGCCGGTGCCCATGCGCAGACTCTGCTCCTGACGGGCCTTGATAAATGCCAGTTTGATCAGCGTATTGTCGTAAATACGCTGCATCATTTGTGCCTGCTCCAACAGCAGATCGCCGTATTCGGTGGTTTTCACTCCGGTTGAGGTGCGCTCCAGCAGCTGTACCCCCAAATTTTCTTCCAGCTTCTTCATGTTGTGGGTCAGCGTCGGCTGGCTCAGGCAAAGTTTGTTTGCTGCATGACTCACATTTTTGAACATTGCCACTTCGATAAACTGCCGCAGAATTTTGTCCACGATCATATTTTCCACTGGTGGTATAGAAAGTTTCTATATCGTAGCGGTGAAAAACGATTTCCGCCAATGACCCGCCTTCGATAGCTTGCTCCTATGCCGGTATTCCCAGCCGCCACCAGAGAGGATGCAATGAGAAGATTGATACCGAGTATGGTTGCCGCCGCACTGGCGTTGATGTCCGGCCAAGTATGGGCCGACACGTTGCGCATGCAATGCGCGCCCAGCAAAGAAGGGCGCCAGTATTGCAACGAGATCAAACAGCGCTTTGAGGCTCAGACTGGCCATACTCTGGAGTTTATCGATCTGCCTCCCGCCTCCGATGAGAAGCTGTCGCTGTTCCAGCAACTGTTTGCCGCCAAAGACGCCAGCGCCATCGATCTGTTTCAGGCCGACACGGTGTGGATCGGCGTGCTGAATAAGCACCTGTTGGATCTGACCGACAGCGTGAGCGACATCAAACAGGATTTTTTCCCGGCAGCCTGGCAAAACAACGTGGTAAACGGCCGGGTCAAAGCGGTGCCTGCCTATCTGGACAGCGGCGCGCTTTATTACCGCAAGGATCTGCTGGAGAAATACGGTGAACAACCGCCGGAGACCTGGGCCGATCTGACCCGTATCGCCACCCGCATCCAGCAAGATGAACGTGCCGCCGGCCACAAAAATTTTTGGGGGCTGGTGTTTCAGGGAAAATCTTATGAGGGGCTGACCTGCAACGCCCTGGAGTGGGTAGCGTCGCAAAACGGCGGCAGTTTTATTGATGCTCAGGGCAATATCACCATTAACAACCCGCAGGCGGCGCAAGCGCTGAATATGGCCGCCGGGTGGATTGGCAAAATCACGCCGAAAGGCACCCTTGGTTACATGGAAGAAGAGTCGCGGGCAGTATTCCAAAACGGCGATGCGTTGTTTATGCGCAATTGGCCCTACGCCTACGTGCTAGCGCAGGACAGCAGCAGTGCGATCCGCGGTAAGGTCGGCGTTATGCCGCTACCGAAAGGGGCTGACGGTCATTCGGTCAGCGCGTTGGGCGGTTGGCAGTGGGCGATCAACGGCTATACCAAACATCCCGAGGCGGCCATCGCGCTGCTGAAAATCGTCAGCGATGCCGATTCGCAAAAAAGGGCGCTGGCGTTATTGGGTCAGGCTCCTTCGCGCACCGCGCTGTACGACGATCCGCAAGTATTGGCGCAGGCGCCTTATTTGGCAAACTTCAAGGGCATATTCGCGCAGGCCATGCCGCGCCCGGCCACTCAAACCAAACGGCAATACGCGCAGGTCTCCCGAGCCATCTACAACGCCACCTTTAACGTATTGCGCGGAGACAGTGACGGTGTCACGGCCGTGGCGGATTTACAGCAGCGACTGGAACGGATCAAAGCCAGAGGATGGCGCTGAAAGCGCAAGGCCGAGTTATCTCCCCATTAACCGCCGGAGTCTGATGCATGAAACGCGATACGCACGCTTTATCCCTGACGGCTACCCCTGATGAGTCAGTCCAGGTGCTGCCGGCCAGGCGCAGCAAACTGAATCACCAACAGCGGCGTAGCCGCATCGCCTGGTTACTGGTGGCACCGGCGATGTTGCTGCTGGCGGCGGTTGCCGGCTGGCCGCTGCTGCGCACCCTGTTTTACAGCTTTACCGACGCCATGCTGGACGCGCCGGATGATTACCGCTTTATCGGTTTCGCAAACTATCTGGATCTGACTGAAGGCGGCCACCACTACGGCGTGTTGGCGGATCCGCTTTGGTGGCTGGCGGTAGGCAACACGCTGCGCTTCAGTTTGCTGTCGGTATCGCTGGAACTGGTGTTCGGCATGCTGCTGGCGCTGCTGATGAATCAAAAATTCCGCGGTCAGGGGCTGGTGCGCACCGCCATTTTGGTGCCCTGGGCCATTCCGACCATTGTGTCCGCCAAAATGTGGGGTTGGATGTTCCACGATCAGTACGGCGTGGTGAACGACCTGTTGCTCAAAACCGGCCTCATCGCCACGCCGCTGGCCTGGGTGGCGGAGCCGGGGCTGTCGATGTGGGCGGTGGTGATTGCCGACGTGTGGAAGACCACGCCGTTTATGGCCTTGATGCTGCTGGCGGCGTTGCAACTGATCCCCGGCGATCTGTATGAGGCCGCCCGCGTCGACGGTGCTAATGCCTGGCAGCGGTTCCGCCGCATCACCTTGCCGCTGATTATGCCGGCGATGATCGTCGCGCTGATTTTCCGGGTGATGGATGCGTTGCGGGTGTTTGATCTGATTTACGTACTGACTTCCAACAGCGAAGCCACGGTATCGGTGTCCGGTTACGCCCGGGATCGCATGGTCAGCTATCAGGAAATGGGCTCCGGCTCGGCCGCATCGGTGCTGGTCTTTATGATGGTGGCGGGCATCGCCGCTTGCTTCCTTACGCTGGGTCGCCTGAACGACAAGGAGAAACAAGCATGAAACTGAGCCGCCAACAGCAAAAATACGGCCATAAAACGCTGATCTTCGCCGCGGCCGCCTTGGCCAGTGTGATCTGCCTATTTCCGTTCTACTACGCGCTGATCACTTCCTTGCGTTCAGGGCAGGATCTGTTCAAGGTCGCTTATCTGCCGGGCAATTTGCACTGGGGCAATTACCTGACCGCATTGATGGAAAATGGCATCGCCCGCAGCTTGCTGAACTCTATCGTCGTGGCGACGCTGACGGTAGGCATTTGCCTGCTGGTGTCGATCACCGCCGCTTTTGCCCTGGCGCGTATCCGCTTTCGCGGTCGTAAATACCTGCTGTTTACCATTCTTTGCGTCTCGATGTTCCCGCAGGTGGCGGTGCTGTCCGGCATGTTTGAGTTGGTGCGCTTTATGGGCCTGTACGACTCCCTCGGCGCCCTGGTGCTGTCCTACACCACCTTCTCGCTGCCGTTTACCGTCTGGGTGCTGACCACCTTTATGAAGGCGATCCCGGCGGAGCTGGAAGAGGCGGCGATCGTCGACGGTGCCGGTACCTGGACCATCATCACCCGCATCTTCGCGCCCATTATGGGGCCGTCACTGGTGACCACCGGACTGCTGGCCTTTATCGGCGCCTGGAATGAATTCATGTTCGCCCTGACGTTCGTCATTTCCAGCGGCAAGCGCACCGTGCCGGTCGCCATCGGCATGCTGCAGGGCGCCTCTCAGTTTGAACTCCCCTGGGGCACCATCATGGCGGCCTCGGTCATCGTCACACTGCCGATCATCGCACTGGTCCTGATTTTCCAGCGCCGCATCGTCAGCGGATTAACCAACGGCGCAGTAAAAGGCTGATTTTCGATTAACCCTGAAGCAGGAGAAAAGTAATGGCTACAAAAATCGTTTTAGTGGGAGCGGGCAGTGCGCAATTCGGCTACGGCACGCTGGGGGATATCTTCCAGAGCAAAACGCTGTACGGCAGTGAGATTGTGCTGCACGACATCAATCCTTCCGCTCTGGCGGTGACCGAGAAAACCGCCCGGGACTTTCTGGCTGCGGAAGACCTGCCGTTTACCGTCAGCGCCACCACCGATCGCAAAACTGCGCTGAAAGGGGCGGAGTTTGTGATTATTTCCATCGAAGTGGGCGACCGTTTTGCACTGTGGGATCTCGACTGGCAGATCCCTCAGCAGTACGGTATCCAGCAGGTGTACGGTGAAAATGGCGGCCCCGGCGGGTTGTTCCATTCGCTGCGGATTATTCCGCCGATCCTCGACATTTGCGCCGACGTTGCCGACATCTGCCCCAACGCCTGGATATTTAACTATTCCAACCCGATGAGCCGCATTTGCACCACCGTGCACCGTCGCTTCCCGCAGCTGAATTTCGTCGGTATGTGCCACGAAATCGCCTCACTTGAGCGCTATCTGCCGGAAATGCTCGGCACGCCGTTTGAAAACCTTAACCTGCGCGCCGCCGGGCTTAACCACTTCAGCGTGTTGCTGGAGGCCAGCTACAAGGACAGCGGCAAAGATGCCTATGGTGACGTGCGTGCCAAGGCACCGGACTATTTCTCCCGCCTGCCGGGCTACAGCGACATCCTGGCGTACACCCGCACCCACGGTAAATTGGTGCAGACCGAAGGCAGCACTGAGCGTGATGCGTTGGGCGGCAAAGACAGCGCTTATCCCTGGGCTGACCGCACCCTGTTCAAGGAAATTCTGGAGAAATTCCACCACCTGCCAATCACCGGCGACAGCCACTTTGGCGAGTACATCCGTTGGGCCAGCGAGGTCAGCGATCATCGCGGCATTCTCGATTTCTACACCTTCTACCGCAATTACCTGGGGCAGGTGCAGCCGAAAATTGAATTGAAGCTGAAAGAGCGCGTGGTGCCGATCATGGAAGGGATCCTGACCGATTCCGGCTATGAAGAGTCGGCGGTCAATATACCGAACCAGGGCTTTATCAAACAGCTGCCAGACTTTATTGCGGTTGAAGTGCCGGCGATCATCGATCGCAAAGGGGTGCACGGCATCAAAGTGGCAATGCCGGCCGGTATCGGCGGGCTGCTCAGCAACCAGATTGCCATTCATGACCTGACCGCTGACGCGGTGATTGAAGGCTCTCGCGATCTGGTGATCCAGGCGCTGCTGGTGGATTCGGTCAACGACAAATGCCGCGCGATCCCCGAGCTGGTAGACGTGATGATCTCACGCCAGAGCCCGTGGCTTGATTACCTGAAATAAACCGGATAGCGGGGCGCACATCGGCGCCCCGCAGCATGCCAACTGGGGTAAACGGGAGGAATATGGCGCAACTCACGCTGGAAAAGCTGCAAAAACGCTATGGCGCAAACGCAGAGGTTATCAAATCGCTGGATCTGCAAATCAACAGCGGGGAATTTGTGGTGATCGTCGGCCCTTCCGGCTGCGGAAAATCAACCCTGCTGCGGATGATCGCCGGACTCGAGGAGATCAGCAGCGGCGGCATGTATATCGATGGCAACTACGTTAACGACGACACCCCGGCGGAACGGGGCATCGGCATGGTGTTCCAGTCCTACGCTCTTTATCCGCACATGAGCGTTTATAAAAACATGGCCTTTGCGCTGGAGCTGGCCGGCCATTCTGCGGCTGAAATCGACAGCCGGGTACGCGAGAGCGCACGTATTTTACAGCTCGAGCCACTACTGGATCGGCGTCCAAAGGATCTTTCGGGCGGGCAGCGGCAACGGGTAGCGATTGGCCGCGCCATCGTACGCGAACCCAAGTTGTTTTTGTTCGACGAACCGCTGTCCAACCTCGATGCGTCGCTGAGGGTGCAAATGCGGATGGAAGTGGCGTCGCTGCATAAGCGGTTGGGTTCGACCATTATTTATGTCACCCACGACCAGGTTGAAGCCATGACCTTGGCGGATCGCATCGTGGTACTGAACCAAGGCCACGTCGAGCAGGTTGGCACGCCGCTGGAGCTCTACGATCAACCGGCCAATGAATTTGTCGCGCAGTTTATCGGCTCGCCGAAGATGAACCTGATCCCGGCGATTTTGCGGCGCGCCGGTGAGCAGCAAAGCGTGGTCGAACTGGATAACGGCAAGGCGCTGGTCCTGCCGATCGCCACGCCGAGCGAGGCGGAAGGCCAGAGCGTCAACGTGGGTATCCGCCCGGAGCATATCCGGGGCGGCGCGCGGTCGGAGTGTGAGTTTCAGGGCGAGGTAATGTTCGTCGAACATATGGGCAATGAAACCTACCTGTATCTGGACAACGGCAACGCCGGTGAACCCTGGGTACTGCGCAATCCTGAGCGCTCCACCATCCAGGCCGGCGATACCGTCGGCGTGCGGCTGCCGGTAGAGTGTTGTTATCTGTTTGACCGTCAGGGTCGGGCGTTTCAGCGCATTTTGGCCTCGGAACAGGCGCATTAATTTATCGAAGGGAGCAGCGGCATGAGCGGTGGTCAAACAGCGCAATGGTGGAAGCAGGCGGTGGTGTATCAAATCTACCCGCGCAGCTTTATGGACTCCAACGGCGACGGCATAGGTGACCTGAATGGCATTAGCGCCAGGTTGGATTATCTGCAATGGCTGGGTATCGACGTGATTTGGATCTGTCCGATGTATCGCTCGCCGAACGACGACAATGGCTACGACATCAGCGATTATCAGGCCATTATGACCGAGTTCGGCACCATGGCGGACTTTGACCGGTTGTTGGCAGAAGTGCATGGCCGCGGGATGCGGTTAATACTCGATCTGGTGGTTAACCACACGTCTGACGAACATCCGTGGTTTATTGAATCCCGATCGTCCCAAGCCAGTGCCAAACGCGATTGGTACATCTGGCGTGACGGTAAAAATGGCGCGGAACCCAACAACTGGGAGAGCATTTTCAACGGCTCGGCCTGGAAATATGACCCGGGTAGCGAGCAATACTTCCTTCATCTGTTCTCGGAGCGTCAACCGGATCTGAACTGGGAGAACCCGCAGGTGCGCGCGGCGCTGTATGACATGATGCGATGGTGGCTGGACAAGGGCATCGACGGTTTCCGCATCGACGCCATTTGCCATATGAAAAAGCAGCCGGGGCTGACCGACATGCCCAACCCGCAGGGGCTGCGTTACGTGCCGTCTTTCGAGCGGCATCTGAACTGTGAGGGCCTGCTGGAGTATGTCGATGACCTGTGCGAACAGGTGTTTAACCGCTATGACATCATGACGGTAGGCGAAATGAACGGGGCCTCGGCGGAGGAGGGTGAAGACTGGGTGGGCGAGCAGCACGGCCGGTTGAACATGATTTTCCAGTTCGAGCACGTCAAGCTGTGGGAAAACAACCATCAGCAGTCGCCGCATGCCGGGGCAGACGTGATGGGCCTGAAAGATATCTTTACCCGCTGGCAGACGCTGCTGGAGGGAAAGGGGTGGAATGCCCTGTACGTCGAAAACCACGATATCCCGCGCGTGGTGTCAAAATGGGGCGACGATAAGCTGTATTGGCGCGAAAGCGCCACTGCCATCGCCGCGATGTATTTCCTGATGCAGGGAACGCCGTTTATTTATCAGGGGCAGGAGCTGGGGATGACCAATACCCGTTTCCAGAGCCTGGCCGATTTTAACGATGTTGCCGCCAGAAACCGTTTTGCCAAGCTGCGCGAGCAGGGTATGGACGAGGCGCAGATCCTGGCGTTTCTCGGCCGCAGTGGGCGCGACAACTCGCGCACGCCAATGCAGTGGGACGACGGCGCCCACGCGGGTTTCAGCTCTGTCGCGCCCTGGTTTGCGGTCAATGCCAACTATCCGCAGATCAACGTGGCGCGTCAGCGCGAAGAAGCCGATTCGGTACTGAATTTTTATCGGGCGCTGAACCGTCTGCGCAAGCAGGATCCGGTGTGGATCTATGGCCGCTATCAATTGCAACTGGCGGAGCATCCGCATATTTACGCCTACAGTCGCCGCTTGAATCAGCAGCAAGGGCTGGTGCTGTGTAACCTGAGTGGTGAACCACAGCGGATCGACCCGTTGGCATTGCCACCCGGCCCGTGGCGGTGGCTACTGGGCAATTATCAGGACAATGACGAAGGGTTAAGGCTGCGCCCTTATGAAGCCAGAGTCTATAAACAGGGAGAAACCCTGGACGGTGTTTGCCCTTGACTGAACCTTCCCCGGAGCCGGTTGGCGGTGTCCGGGGAGATATCCCTCCAAACGCCCCGTCATTGGCCATAGCGTCACAAGCCTTCCGCATCTGAATCCACTCTCCTCAGCAAATCACCGCGTGACAGATTGAAACATAATAATATTTTTAAATTTTCAATTAGCTGATGCCAGTCCGGTGAAAACTAGCAATAATATCTGACTGGCCGCGCGTTTTGCGTGCAACGTCAGGCATGCTGGCCAGAGGGTTGGACGCCGTCATGCAGACAGGATTTTTCGTATTTTTTGCCAGCTTCTGGAAGCAAGATGCACACCACTGAGTTACCTGGTGCCACAAAATTACAGCACGCGTTAATCGTATTCCTGCTGGTGTTCGGCCTGTGCCTGTTTGGCATCTTGAGCCGGCCCACCGGTCTGTTATCCGCCTTTTGGCCGGCCAATGCGGTGTTGCTGGCTGTCCTGGTGCGTTACCCGGCGCTGGCCAGCCCCTGGGGTTGGCTGATGGCGATGCTGGGCTATATGGCGGCGGATCTGATCACCGGCAGCACGGTCGGGAAAGCCGTATTGCTCAACGGTGCCAACATTACCGGTGTTGCGGTCGGGTTTTACCTGTTTATGCGTTTATCGCCGCAGGTCAGAACACTGGAACGCACTTCGTCCAGCATTTTTCTGTTTGCCATCTGTCTGACGAGCGCGACCGCCACGGCGTTAGTCGGTGCCGGAGCTTCGGTGCTGCTGTTCGACCGCCAATTCCTGCCCGCCATGGCGCTGTGGTTGTCTTCGGAGTTTACCCATTACATTACCCTGATGCCGTTCATCCTGACTTTCCCGACCGACGGGAAAGGCTACTTGCGCAGCATCAGCCAGGCCGTAACCCAACGCAGCCTGTGGTATGCCACCTGTAAAAAAATGGCGGTGCTGGTCCTGCTGCTGATTGCCTGTACCGGCAGCATCCTGATTGGCGGCCCCGGAGCCGTCATTTTCCCAATGCCAATCCTGCTTTGGCTGGCGATGTCGTTCTCCTTGTTCAGCACCATGATTGCCGTGCTGGCCTATGTGCTGTGGTGCCATCTGGCGATCGACATGGGCCTGATTGCGACCAATCTCGATATGAAACTGCTGCAAAACACGGTGTCGATGCGCCTTGGCGTGGCGCTATTGGCGCTGGGGCCAATAGCCGTCGCCAGCATGAATTACGCCCGCAATGCGTTGCTGCGCAGGCTGGAGCACGTGGCGAATCATGACGCATTAACCCATGTCTTGACCCGTAGCGCCTTTATGCAGCGCGGTACGCGCTTGGTCAGCCAAAAGGGTGAGCACGTCTGCATCATGATGCTGGATATCGACTACTTTAAGTCGATCAACGATCGCTTTGGTCATGCAGGCGGTGATGTTGCGCTGTTGTCCTTCACCCGTGCCATTACTGCCGATCTGCGCGATCAGGATCTGTTTGGCCGAATGGGCGGGGAAGAGTTTGCTATTGTTGCACCGATCTCTCAGCAACAGGACGCCCTGTCGCTGGCCGAGCGCCTGCGCCACCGCGTGGAAATCGAGTCCATCACCATGCCCGCCGGAACCTCGTTGCAGATTACCGTCAGTATCGGCATGGTCACCTGCATCGGCGGATCGGGGCAGAGCCTGGATAACCTGCTGAAAATCGCCGATCTGGCGGTCTACAAAGCCAAAAACAGCGGCCGCAATCGCGTCGCCACGCCCGAACTTCTCCCGCGCACTTACCCCAACCTCTGAACTTCGCCAGCGCCCTTGATGGTTGACCTCACTAATGGGGACTAAAATGGTAGAGGGCGCGGGCAGTTCCGTCGGCGCCACCCCGACTGTCGAACAGACAAGAGGAATCTCCCATGAAATACGTTGATGGTTTTGTCGTGGCGGTACCGGCCGCCAATAAGGAGGCGTACTTAAAACTGGCGGCTGCGGCGGCACCCTTGTTCAAAGAGTTCGGTGCCACGCGGGTCGTTGAATGTTGGGGCGATGACGTCCCCGACGGCAAACTGACCGATTTTCGCGGCGCAGTAAAGGCCGAGGCCGATGAAGTGGTGGTGTTCAGCTGGATTGAGTACCCCTCCAAGGCGGTGCGTGACGATGCCAACCAGAAGATGATGGCGGATCCGCGCATGAAAGCCTTGGGTGACCAAATGCCATTTGACGGCAAGCGCATGATTTTCGGCGGTTTCGAACCTATCCTGGATCAATAGCGGAGGGGGATATCGTGAAAATTACCCAACATCTTTGGTTTGAGAAAGACATGGATGCCGCACTACGCTGTTACATAGATTTGATCCCCGGCTCCTCCCTGACCTGGCACTCTACCTTGCCCGCCGACACCCCCAGCGGCCCGGCAGGCAGTGTCAAACTGGCGACTTTTATTCTCGGCGATCAGCGCTATGCGGCGATTGAAGCCGGCCCCCTGGATCCGTTCAATCACAGCTTTTCCATCATGGTCGAATGTGCGGACCAGTCCGAAGTGGATCGACTGTGGGAAGCGCTGAGCGACGGTGGCAGCGTCGAACAGTGCGGTTGGTTGCGCGACCGTTGGGGATTGAGCTGGCAAATTGTGCCCAAGCGGCTGACGGAGCTGATGAATGACCCCGATAGCCTGAAGGTGAAAAGGGTCACCGAAGCGATGCTACAGATGGTCAAACTGGACATTGCCGGATTGGAAGCGGCGGCTGGTGAATAATATAGCCATGGCAAATGCCCCGCAGCAGGTTTGGCTGCGGGGCGTTATAGGTGATTCATTATCATTCAAAACCTACCTAAAGTTTATTAATTGACGTAAATCACCTTATTGCATCAATACTGCTCATGTAAGGCTGATTTTTTATCATTTGTCAGCTCAGGCGAATCGCTGCACTCTAGGGCTAACCTTTTTGCAGCGCAGAGAATAACAATGGAAAAGACACAGATTCAGCAATTAGTGACGCAATTCCCGCTGGTGCAGGAGCTGATCGATCTTAAGCCGGTGACCTGGTTCAACCCGCAAGCGACGACTTTGCAGGTCGGGCTGCCCTACGTCGGTCTTGGTGCTGCGGACGTGAGTGACGCCCAGCAGCGTCTGGCGCGTTTTGCGCCTTATCTCAGCGCCGCTTTTCCGGAAACCCGTGCAACACAAGGCGTGATCGAGTCTGAAGTTGTCGCTCTGCCTGCGATGCAAACGGCATTGAATCAACGCTATGGCCTGACGCTTGGCGGACGGTTGCTGCTCAAAAAAGACAGCCATCTGCCGATCTCCGGTTCGATCAAGGCTCGCGGCGGTATTTACGAGGTGCTGGCGCATGCGGAAAAGCTGGCTCTGGAAGCCGGGCTGCTGCAGTTGACGGATGACTACGCCAAGCTGTTTTCGCCGGAGTTCCGCGAGTTTTTCGGCGGTTATCGCATTGCCGTAGGGTCAACCGGCAACCTCGGGATGTCGATCGGCATTATCAGCGCTCGCCTTGGTTTTAGCGTCAGCGTGCACATGTCGGCGGATGCCCGCGAATGGAAAAAGCAAAAGCTGCGCGATAACGGCGTCAACGTGGTGGAGTATGAACAAGATTATGGGGTCGCCGTCGAACAGGGCCGTTTGCAGGCGGCGAGCGATCCGCGCTGCTTCTTCATCGATGACGAAAATTCGCAAACGCTGTTCGTGGGCTATGCCGTGGCCGGGGAGCGGTTGAAGCGCCAGTTTACCGAGAGTGGCATCCGGGTCGATGCTCAGCATCCTTTGTTTGTTTATCTGCCCTGTGGCGTAGGCGGCGGTCCCGGCGGCGTGGCATTTGGCTTGAAGCTGGCCTTCGGTGACCACGTACGCTGCATCTTTGCCGAGCCAACGCACTCGCCATGCATGCTGCTTGGTGTGCATACCGGGTTGCACGACGGCATCTCGGTCCAGGATCTGGGCATTGACAATCAAACTGCCGCTGATGGATTGGCGGTGGGGCGCGCCTCCGGTTTTGTCGGCCGTGCGATGGAACGCCTGCTTGCGGGGTTCTATACCCTGAGCGATCAAGAGATGTTTGCGCTGTTAGGGCTGTTGGACCGCCATGAACATATCCGGCTCGAGCCCTCCGCGCTGGCGGGGATGCCAGGGCCATGGCGCGTAGCGGCCGATGCTGAGTGGTTGACGAGCCAGGGCTTGAATGAGGAGCAGATGAACCATGCTACCCACCTGGTGTGGGCAACCGGCGGCGGCATGGTGCCGGAGGCAGAGATGGCGAAATACCTGGCTGCGTCTCAGCAGTCCCTTTAATGGCTCAGTAACGAAAGCTCCTGCGCGCCTTCCAACAGGATCGGCAAGATGCGGTCGGTCAGCTCGCTTAGCGGGACATGACCGGCCTGCACACCCACGTTTAATGCGGCGGTGACCACCCCGTCAATCGAGGCGATTGGCACGGCAATCGAACGCAGACCGATCTCCAGTTCCTGATCGTTTATCGCATAACCCTGCGCACGAACCTTATCCAGTTCGTCGCGCAGTTTGTCGATCGAACCGATAGTGTATTGCGTATAGCGCATCAGGGTGATGCGCTGCAGGTAATCATCACGTTTATCGGGTGGCAAATGGCTTAACAGCACGCGGCCCATTGAGGTGGCGAAGGCCGGCAGGCGACTGCCTATGTTCAGATCGATCGTCATAATGCGCTCGGCAGAGGCGCGAGCGATATACAGGATATTGTCGCCGTCCAGCGTGGCGATAGAGCAGGACTCATTCAACAACTGGCTGATGTGTTTCAGCACCGGTTGGGTGGCTTTGGCCAGCGGTGTGGCGCCAAGATAGGCGTGGGCCAGCGTCAGAATGCGCGGACGCAGCTCAAAATTCTTGCCGTCCTGCGCGTAGACGAAGCCTAATTTGTTTAGCGTATACAGGCAACGGCGCACCGCCGCGCGCGGAATACCGGTTTTCTGACTGATTTGGGAAATGGACATCAGGCGGCGCTGCGGGGTAAAAGCCTGGATAACCTCAAGACCGCGAGCCAGCGACGCCATAAAATTGGGATCGCCCTTGAAAGGATCGCCACTGGCAGGGGACAGTAAAGCGTCAGGTGCGGAAATTTTTTCTCCGCCAGAGGGTTTGGTCATCACACGGGCTCCCAGGTTGGAACTTACAGTGTCACGTAGCGCAGCGTTGCCATGACGGTCAATCGACGATTACGGATCACCTGATCTTCAGCAGGTTCATGGCTTTCAAACAGCGTATTGAAGGTGTACCGGTTAGCCACATAGTGGAAACACAGGCTGCTGATCAAGCGGTGCACGTCTGTGGCGCTGACGTCGGCAATGAACAGTTGCGCTTGTTTACCTCGCTGCAAAATATCCTCAAGCAAGGTCAGTGCGCTTTGATTCAGCGCCTTGATGCGGAGCGACTGACGAATGTACTGGCCGCGCATCATGTTCTCCATACAGATCACGCGGATGAAGTCAGGATGCTCTGCATGATAATTGAAGCTTTCCTCTGCCAGGCGGGCCATGGCTTCTACCGGTGGCAACGCATGCAGATCCAGGCCCGATTCGTGTGCGCGGATATGCTGATAGACATGTTCCAACACCTCTATGTAGAGCGACTCCTTATTTTTGAAATGATATACCACCATACGTTTGGTGGTGGCCGCATGCTCAGCAATGTTCTCCATGCGACCGCCTTTAAGGCCGCCTTCGGCAAACTCGCTCAGCGCCGCAGCGAAAATGCGCTGTTTCAGGCCTACGGGGTCATTTTTGCGCTTGGTGGCGGGCATCTCGTCATTCTTCAAAACATCAGTCACTTATCTTTTAGAGGGCACCGGTTAAGATTAACCGGGGTTCGTCGGCAATACAATCTGGCACGTTAGCGCTTTGCGAAGCTCATCATGTTGAACCACCCTCAGGTTACGCACTAATAATGGCGTATCGGGATGATACCTGTATGTGATGATATATCCACTGTAGGTTTTTAAGTTTAGGCAACAGAACAGGGGAATAAGGAAGGTTAAATAACGTACCTAAGAACAAATGCAACAGCACAGAATTTGTTTTCTAATTTCCGCCGCGTGGGCGAACTGATTAATTCTTTCGATACGACCTTTTGCATAACAATCTTAATTCAGAGGCGAAACAGTAAACCACCTGCTGCTGGTGATGATTTGTACTGATGAGCACGCTCGCTTTTTTTTCTGGCCTCTAGCGGTTTTGATATTCAGTGTTTTGAAGATGATTAATAAAGAAGTACTTTAAAAAATGAGGGGGAGGGGGTAAGAGACTTCAATGCCAAGAATGCCTCCATGGATGTCAAAGCAACGATATTATCGGAAAGTCAGATTGGATATCCGCGGTTAAGAGCACAATAACAGGTGAAATATTGGAGCCGGACAGCCACAACAACCGAAGGGGTGCAAAAGCCAGTTTAAGGGACAGGCTCAGGCTGAATGGCCTCATTTTTGGGAGGGCTGGAAACGGTGTTGTCAGGCCCAGCGCCGCTTTGGTGCAGGTTTCACTTGGTAAAGCCCACCTGCAACGGTAGCTAAACCAAGGTGAAATTTTAGCATTTTTTACGATTTCACTTTTAATTTTACAATAACAACGTGGGTTTTGGCCTCAATATTATTTTTTTTCACATGCCAGAGTGCAACTTTAGCGCTACTCTCATTTGGCAATGTCTGATCAAGGAAGATGCCATGCGTGGTATGCAGATTAACATAGGGATATGTTATGAATTACTCTGTTAATTCATTAGGTTTTAGGGTCTTAAAAACCTCTCCCCAAACACTCTCTTTTTATAATGCTGTAAAGTGTTTTTTTACTTTTACGGAAGAATGGCTGGCTGAAACATTTAACTTAACGCCCCAAGGTAATAAATTGCCAGGGTGATCCGGTTATTTTTACCGTCTTGGCTAGTGCGCCAAATTCACAGGGCGATAATGCAGGGTGTTTTCGATAGGGCCGCTCAATTGAGAGGTTTCTATCATTCCCATGCCGGCGTTAAGTTTCGCTACGGTATTTTATCAGGCCAATATTATATATCTGGTAAATATGTTTACTTATTCAGGAGCACACTCAATGAACCAGCGTTTGGACTTTATCGGTATTGGCATCGGTCCGTCCAACCTCAGTATTGCTGCGCTTGCTAGCGAAATCGAGGGATTCAGTTGCAAATTCCTCGAACGCAAACCGCACTTTTCCTGGCATCCAGGCATGATCCTGGCAGAGAGCAGCATGCAGACGAATTTTTTAAAGGATCTGGTCACTGCCGTTGCACCTACCAACCCTTATAGCTTTCTCAACTATCTGGTGAAAAAGAAAAAGTTCTACCGTTTCCTGACCACCGAGCAACGCACTGCTTCGCGCGAAGAGTTCGCCGACTACCTGAACTGGGCAGCAACGGGTTTGGACTCACTGGCGTTCAACCAAGAGGTTCAGCATGTGGAGTTTGATGACCAGCAGCGGCACTTTGTCGTCACTACCCAGAATGATGTGCTCTACGCCAAGCACCTGTGCGTGGGGATTGGCAAGCAAATCAAACTGCCTGACTGCGTGACGCAGCAAAATGATCAATGCTTCCACGCCAGTGAAATGATGTTGCGCCAACCGAACCTTGCCGGAAAACGCGTGGCCATCGTGGGCGGGGGGCAAAGCGGTGCCGATCTGTTCCTGAACATTTTTAAAGGGGAATGGGGTCAGCCAGAACACCTGAGCTGGCTATCCCGGCGTAACAATTACAACGCTCTGGATGAAGCGGCATTTGCTAACGAGTATTTTACCCCTGAGTATGTCGAGAAGTTCTGCACGCTGGGCCATGAGGCCAAACGGCACATGCTGCACGAGCAGAAAATGACGTCTGATGGCATCACCAGCGAGTCTCTGTTGGCGATTTATCGCGCCATGTATCATCGTTTCGATGTGCTCCGTGAGAAGCGATGGGTACAGCTGCTGCCCAGCCGTTCAGTGACTGCCCTCAGCACCCAAGACCATGCCTATCGGTTGGAGACGCAGCATCACCTTGATCAAGGTCGAGAAACCTTTGACGCCGACGTGGTGATTTTTGCGACCGGCTATCAACAGGCACGACCGGCGTTTCTTGACTCCCTGGCCGGCGTTTTATCAACCACCGCTGACGGACAATACCGCATTGCCTCTGATTTTACCCTTGCGCGCCCAGGCGCTGAGGGAAACTGTTTGTTTGCCGTCAACGCCAGCATGCACCACCACGGCATTGCCGATCCCCAACTGAGCCTGATGGCTTGGCGTTCGGCCTGTATTCTCAATCGCGCCTTAGGCCGCAACCAGTTTGATTTAAGCACCACCCCGGCGATGATCCAGTGGCGCAGTGAGCAAGAAAAAGCCACCGCTTCAGCTTCCTTTGGTGTCTAACCGTCACCGTTTTAATTTTTTCGTCATAATAAATGTCCTTTTCCAATACCTTTGTGTGCTCAAGAGTATAATAGGATAGAGCAAGAAAAACAGCCA
>JAAXZN010000025.1 GCA_012719855.1 Serratia liquefaciens
CTGATAATGCTGAGCATGTTGTTCAAATTATTTGATGTATAATTTACGCATCTTTACGGCGGTTTACGCAGGCTGGGTTAAGGACGGTCAGGGGTTATTGACGCTTGATGACGTTCGAGGGGATAAGATTACTTAAGCGCAGAGCGCGCTGCGGCTGGGATTTCTGTCGGCTGGCATGTAGAATGCGGCGGTCAGTTTGGCGGGTTATTACCTATTTATGTCCATTTTACAGAAGGTAGAAGAAATGAAGTCTGAAAATAACATTAATAACAATGACTTAAAATCATCTCCGATCATCGTTGCGCTCGATTATGCAGATATTGACGCGGCGCTGGCATTTGCCGATCGTGTTGATCCGCAGGACTGCCGGTTAAAAGTGGGCAAGGAAATGTTCACCCTGTTCGGACCTCAGCTGGTGCACGATTTGCACGCGCGCGGTTTCGACGTGTTCCTGGATTTGAAATTCCATGATATTCCAAATACTACCGCCCGTGCCGTTGCCGCGGCGGCCGAGTTGGGCGTATGGATGGTTAACGTGCATGCCAGCGGTGGTGCGCGCATGATGACCGCAGCGAAAGAGGCATTGCTGCCTTATGGCACCCAGGCCCCGCTGCTTATCGCCGTCACCGTGCTGACCAGCATGGAAGCAGAAGATCTGCGTGGTATCGGTATCGATCTCTCTCCGGCGGAGCAGGCGGAGCGGCTGGCGCGTCTGACCCGCGACTGTGGGCTGGACGGCGTAGTTTGTTCAGCGCACGAAGCCGAGCGTCTCAAAGCGGCCTGTGGCCAACAATTCCAACTGGTGACGCCGGGTATCCGCCCTGAAGGCAGCGCCGCCGGCGATCAGCGCCGCATTATGACGCCAGTACAGGCGCAAGCGGCAGGCGTTGACTATATGGTGATTGGGCGCCCGATCACCCAATCCGCCGATCCTGCTGCTACGCTAAGTGCGATCCGCGCTTCTCTGGCTTAAGGAGACGACAATGAGCAACGATAACAGCCGGCTGGTGTATTCCACCGATAGCGGGCGTATCAAGCAGGAAGAGGTCAAACCGCCGCGTGAAAAGGGTGACGGTATCGTGCGTATTCAGCGCCAGACCAGCGGGCGTAAAGGAAAGGGTGTTTGCCTGATCACCGGCGTTGATCTGGACGATGCCGCATTGGACAAACTGGCGGCAGAACTCAAGAAAAAATGCGGCTGCGGCGGCTCGGTCAAAGAGGGTGTGATCGAGATCCAGGGCGATAAGCGGGATTTGCTTAAGCAGCTGTTGGAAGCCAAAGGGATGAAGGTCAAGCTGGCAGGCGGCTAATCGCCTGAGCGAATGGCCATGCCGCGGTGCAATACTGCGGCATGGCTGGGATACTGCTGCCGGGCGTTAACCCGTTGATGGCAATCCGCCATCGATGAAAGGTAAAACAGACCTGAAATAATCTTTATTATGCTTAATACGTCAAAGCGATATCGCTTTTGCCAGCCTGTCGGCAGAGGTATCTGAATACTGGCCGATCAGGTTATTTACCTACCTGATGACCAATGATGCCCCCCACCGCGGCCCCGCCGAGCGTACCCAGTGCGCTACCATCGGTCAGCACCGCGCCGCCTACGGCCCCAGCACCGGCACCAATGGCGGTGTTACGGTCACGTTTGGACATGTTCGAACATGCGCTGAGTGAAAACGCCAGAGTAAGCGCCAGAGCGGCGGTGGCAAAACGTTTATTGATAATCATCATAATGATTTCTCCTTAGCATTGGCTATCTGGGAGTGCCCATTAAGTATAGGCATGAACCCGAATTTCGGCCTGCTAGTGGCTCCCAGTAAGTATCGCTATAAAAAATGGCATTTTTTGTTAAAGGCAGAATAATCGAAACACCTAAAGCGCTCCCTCCGCCAATATTCACTATAAGCTTCTGCTGAACGATAAACAGGTAAATAGTCTTAAAGTCCATTGCGCGCTATTTAATGCCCAGCGCGCAAATTGCCGTTTCCAGCAGAAGACTACGCGGTCTTTAGCGATTTACGCCATACCGCCCCCGAGCCCGCCTGCCGACAATATTCCCAACAGGGTAACCGGGAAAGAAACATGCTTAACGATCTCAAGCAGCAGGTATTGGAGGCTAATCTGGCGCTGCCACGCCATCATCTGGTGACCTTCACCTGGGGGAATGTCAGCGCCGTCGATCGTCGCGAGGGATTGATGGTGATCAAACCCTCGGGGGTGGAATACGGAGCGATGACCCGTGACGATATGGTGGTGCTGGAATTGGAAAGCGGCAAGGTGGTGGAGGGCGCCAAAAAGCCTTCTTCAGACAGCGATACCCACCGCGTGCTGTACCTGGAATTTGGCAATGCCGGCGGTATAGTACACACCCATTCGCGGCATGCCACCATTTGGGCGCAGGCCGGGCTGGATATTCCTGCCTGGGGCACGACTCACGCCGACTATTTCTATGGCGACATTCCCTGTACCCGACGGATGCAGGATGAGGAAATTAATGGCCGCTATGAATGGGAGACCGGCAGAGTGATTGTCGAAACCTTTGGCCAGCGCCGGTTGGATCCGTCTGCGGTGCCAGGCGTGCTGGTGCATTCTCATGGCCCTTTTACCTGGGGTGAAAACGCAGAAACCGCGGTACACAATGCGGTGGTGTTGGAAGAAATTGCCTATATGGGGATTTTCTCGCGCCAGCTGTCGCCGGCCCTGGCGAATATGCAGCAAACCCTGCTGGACAAACATTACCTGCGCAAGCACGGTAAAAACGCCTACTACGGCCAGTGAGCGTCAGGAGGTCCGCCTGTCGGCGGCTCTCCGTTGTTCCGTCTGGCGCCTAGTCGTTGACCATATCCAACTGTATTCCCTGGCGCTTCAACAGGTGTTGATACTCCAGCGACAGCCGCGAATCGGTAATTACCCGCTGGACCTTACCTTGCTGGGTCAGCGGATTGGGTTGAATTTGACCGAATTTGGACGAGTCGGTCAGGACAATATTTTCTACGCCCTTCGCCAGCACGGCATTCACCACGTCGGCGCGCATCATATCGCGGCCGGTGAAGCCGGTATCCGCATGATAGCCATCAACGCCGATAAACGCCTTGCTGAAATGCACTTGCTGAATGCATTGGCGAGTTAACGGCCCGACCACGGTCTCGCTCTTTTTCTGGTACATGCCGCCCAGCACGATCACTTCGCAATCCGTCTCTTTCAGCAGATTGGCGATATAGTGGCTGACGGTGATCAGCGTAATGCGTTTGCGCTCGGCGATATAACGCGCCAGCAGCGCGTTGGCACTGCCGCTTTCGATAAAAATGGTCTCATCGTCGTTAACCAGCGAGGCGGCATACTGAGCCAGCTTTTGCTTAAGGGTGAAGTTGGACATCATGCGCGCATCGACGTCGTCGCTTTCTAATGCCAGCGCGGAACCGTGCACCCGTTTCAGGTAGCTGCGTTTCTCCAGCATGTTCAAATCCTGGCGGATCGTCACCTCTGAAACGCCGGTGGCCGCAGCCAAATCGCTGACGCTGATACGTCGGCGATCGTTGACCAATTGAAGTATTGTCTGTTGTCTTGAATTCATATCAACCTGATGTGCGGCCACCAAGGTGCGGCCGCTAATATTTATTGTTTAAATAGTATGTTCTGTTCGCGCAATAATATCATCCTGCGCGTCAGGGGATAATGCGGTAAAGAAAGCGGAATATCCAGCAACGCGGACCACTAAATCACGATATTGGTCAGGATGTTGTTTCGCTTTCAACAGCGTTTCCCGCGACACGATGTTGTATTGCACATGCCAGCCTTGATAGGTCTCAAAGAAGGTGCGCAACATCAGCATCAGTTTTTCACGGTCACGCGGATCCTCCAGCGTCGCCGGATTCAGCTTCTGATTAAGCAACACGCCGCCGAGAATCGATGCGGTGGGCAGCTTGGACAGCGAATTGAACACGGCGGTCGGTCCCAGATGGTCGGTACCGGAGGCCGGGCTGGCACCTTCCGCCAGCGGCGTATGCGCCTTACGGCCGTCTGGCGTGGCCAGGGTAGCCGCACC
Source organism: Serratia liquefaciens (assembly GCA_012719855.1). GTDB lineage: Bacteria > Pseudomonadota > Gammaproteobacteria > Enterobacterales > Enterobacteriaceae > Serratia > Serratia liquefaciens_A. Next base: position 4,046 of record JAAXZN010000025.1, read on the forward strand.
GAAGGGCACATTAGCCGAAATTGACGACGTCCCGGCGTAATAGGTGCCGCCGATTGGACCGCGGCCGAAGCGGGTGTTGTGGTACTGCTTCAGTTCGTCAATATAGGTCTGATAGGCGCGTACCAGCAGTTGATCGACCTCATCTACGTCGTTACCGTATTTGGGGGCAGCGTTGAGCAGACGCTGGCGTAACTGTTCGCCGCTTAATCCCTCGAAGTCATTTTCCAGCGCTGCCGCCAATTGCTGTTGGCCAATGATCCCTTGCTCGAAGACCAGCTTGCGTACCGCCGCCAGGCTGTTACCCAGGTTGGCAATGCCGACCTGCAGGCCTGATACCCAATCGTATTTTGCACCACCTTGCTTGATGCTTTTGCCGCGCTCAATACAATCGTCGACCAGCGCCGAGCAGAGGATATCCGGGGCATTTTCCTCCAGTACGGTATCGACCACGCACTCAATTTCGATCGACTTGCGAGTGTAATAGCGGATCTGGTTGTCCCAGGCACCCAGCACCTGCTCAAAGCCGGCGAAGTTTCCCTTCGAGAGTGCCTCTGCTTGTGGCAGGAAAACTTTGCCGGAGGTCGCGTCGCGCCCTTGTTCCAGTGCCGCCAGCATGACGCGAGCGAAGTTGATAAAGCTCATGCCGGTGCAGCGGTAACCCCATTTTCCGCCCACGGCGGTTTCGATACAGCCGATCGCCGCGTAGTCATAGGCATCCTGCGGCTCCACGCCCAGTTTGATAAACTCGGGGATAACGATTTCATCGTTGTTGAAGGCCGGCATGCCGAACCCACAGCGGATCACCTGTACGCAGGCGTCGAGGAAGTCGCTGCTCATCCCGGCGTGGTAACGCACGCTGAGATTGGGCTGGGTGGAGCGTAAGCGCCCGCAGGACTCCAGAATGGCATAGGACAGGGGATTCACCGCGTCGCAGGGTTTGCCGTTGATCAGTTGCTGTCCGCCAATAGTGACGTTCTGATACAGCGGACTGCCTGCCGAGGCCTTGGAGTGCGAACCGGAACGGATCTTGTTGATTTCCAAAAGCTTCAGCCAGCAACTGTGCAGCATTTCAATGGCACGCTCACGCGGTAGCCTTTGTTCCAGCTCCACATCTCGGCGGTACCAGGGGTAAAGATATTGATCGAGACGGCCGAAGGAAACCGAATGGCCGTTGGATTCAATCTGCAGCGTCAGTTGAATGAAGTAGCACAGCTGCAGCGCCTGCCAAAAGGTCTGCGGCGGCCGATGGGCAATCAGCTCACAGTTTTCCGCGATGGCCAGCAGCTCTTCACGCCGCCACAAACGGCTTTCCGTCTGCGCCATGTCGCGCGCCAACAACGCAAAGCGCAATATATGCGCGCTCAGCGCTTCCAGAGTCAGATCGATGGCCTTCAGGAATTGCTCCTGATGCAACTCTTCCCAGTCGGTAAGCCGGATACGGCTGCGACGTTCATCGACCTTCTCGCGCAGCCCGTCGAGGCCTTGTGCTAACAGTAACGGGAAATTCACCGCAAGGTGGGCATCTCCAGAGGTCATATTGCCTTCGGCTTTGATAATACCGGTAGCCAGCAGGGTCTGTTGCTCGTCGGTAAACATGCCGTAGCAACGATCCTGCACCGTCTGGCCGCGCCACCAGGGGCATAGCCGATGCAAAATGGCCTTGTTCTCTTCGCTGACGGAGAAACCGGCGCCCGGCCGGTCGGCCAACTGGTCAATCTCGTCTTCGATCCAACTGACGGTATATTCGGGGAAAATCGGCGCAGCGCGTAATTCGCTGGCCTGGTTGCCGATAATCAACTCGTCGTTGTCGATTCGCAAAGTGCGCTTAGCCAAATGGTTAGCCAATGCCAGTGCCCGACGAACCGGCAAGGGTTTGTCCTGATGCTGCTGATAGGCTTCGGTGTAGTGCTGGGCGCGTTCGGTGCAAACCGGCGGTTTGACGATATGGATCAGCGCGTTCTTGTGGGCCTGGGTGCGTTCGGTCAGGGTGGTCAGATCCAGCGTAGTCATGGTGTTATCCTCGCAAAATGGCAGTCAGCCCTTTGGCCTCGGCGTACTGTTCGGCATAGGCCAACAGGTCGGGGGCATCTAGTGGGGTGCGGGCCGCGTGATAAGGCTCGCCGAGCAGGTTATATTTGTTGATACCTAACGTGTGGTACGGCAAGAAATGAATCTCTGTAACGCCGGCCTCATCGGCGGCGAAATCGACAATCGCGCGGATTGAGCTGCGATCGGCGTTAAAGTCGGGGATCAGCGGAACGCGCACGGTCGTTTGGGTACCGTGGGCGGCCAAGCGGCGGAAGTTTTCCATCACCCGTTTGGCGGAGCCGCCGGTCCACTGCTTGAAACGCTTTTCATCAACGTGTTTCAGATCCGCCAGCATCAGATCGAGCCAGGGCAGCGAAGGCGCTATGTGCGACCAGGGCGTATGCAGGCAAGATTCCACCGCGGTATGAATGCCAGCCTCACGGCCGCGCTTCAGCAATTCCGCCGCCAAGGCAGGCTGCATGAAAGGTTCACCGCCGGAGAGTGTCAGGCCGCCCCCGGTGCGCAGATAAAAAGGCCGGTCGCGCAGCACCTCGGTCATGATCGCGTCGATATTTACCGCGCTGCCGCACAGGCTGAGTGCGCCGGTTGGGCAACGGGCGGCTAATGCGGCATACTCTTGGTGGCTGAGTAACTCGCGCTGGATCATCAGGTTGTCGCCTGTCCGTTGAATCGCCTGTGGATGGCCTTCGGCGCACAGCGTACAGCCGCTCAGGCATAAACGCGGATCGAACAGCAAGTCCGCTTTTCGCGAGCGGCTTTCCGGATTCTGGCACCAGAGACAGCCCAGCGAGCAGCCCTTCAGGAACACTACGCTGCGGATGCCCGGACCATCGTGGGTGGAATAGCGCTGCAGATTGAAGATCACGAGTCACCTGTCATTCGGTTGCTTTTCTTTTGCCATTAAAGTTGTTTCGAATGAAAGTTGATTTGATTTCGATCAAATATAAATGCGTTGCATGTTCCTACTATGATGAGAGTTTGAATTCGCCCACAAAAGATTCAGGAGTCCGTAATGGAGCTTTATCTCGATACCGCCGATGTGAACGCAGTAAAACGCCTGGCGCGCATCCTGCCACTGCACGGTGTAACCACTAATCCGAGCATTGTTGCCAAAGAGGGGAAACCGATTTGGGAAGTGTTACCGGCGCTGCGCGACGCGCTGGGGGGCACGGGCAAACTTTTTGCTCAGGTGATGGCCAACGACGCCGAGCGCATGGTGGCGGAAGCGGCGTTGCTTCATCAGCGAGTGCCTGGGCTGGTGGTTAAGGTACCTGCGACCGCAGAAGGCCTGGCAGCGATTAAAAAACTGAAATCGATGTCTATCCCCACGCTGGGGACGGCGGTTTATGGTGCGGGCCAGGGACTGCTGGCGGCGCTGGCGGGGGCTGAGTATGTGGCCCCTTACGTGAATCGCCTGGACGCGCAGGGCGGTGACGGTATTGAGATGGTTCACGAGCTGCAGCAATTGCTGACGCTGCACGCGCCGGGTGTTCGGGTGCTGGCGGCCAGTTTCAAAACGCCGCGTCAGGCGCTGGAATGCTTGCTGGCGGGTTGCCAGGCCATCACTCTGCCGGTCGACGTGGCTGAGCAGTTCCTGGCGGCACCGGCGGTTCAGGCCGCGGTAGAGAAATTCGAACAAGATTGGCAAGGGGCGTTCGGTACTAATCTGCTGAACTGACCTGCGCATAAACAAAGAAAAGGGAAGCCGTTGACAAAGTGCTCTGTTGTTTAATGGTAGGGGCGCTGCATGCTGCGCCCAATAGCATCATCAATGGGTTAAATCGGGTCGAACATGGGTACAACCGCTACATGGGTTACAGATCTGACCGGCCACATAGGTAACACTTTCGTCTAATCGATACGGATAATACTGTGCTTAGCTCTGTCGTAGTAAGCCAGTATCATCCGGTCGAACAACACA
>JAAXZN010000026.1 GCA_012719855.1 Serratia liquefaciens
ACTTCTATAACTGCTCATGTCAGTGATTTCCTTCTTACTTGTGGTGAGTAAGCTGGAATTTTCTGGCATGGGCTTTCTTCAGGCTAGAGCCTCACAGGGACAATCACCACCTCCCCAGGAGGTGGTTTAGGGCTGACAACCAAAAAACCCGCCGTAGCGGGTTATTCTTCATCAATGTGGCGTTATTCTTCATCGCCGTAATACAGCACGCCCAGTTTGATCAGCGGTCGGCCCTGAGCTTTGCGGTGCAGGTTGGTGTCACGAAGTGAATAAACGCACCCACAATACTCTTGCTGGTAGAAGCGCTCGCGCTTGCTGATGTCGATCATTCGCGACGCGCCGCCTTTTTTACGCCAGTTGTAATCCCAATACTCGAGATCCGGATATTTTTCTGCCGCACGCACGCCACAGTCGGTGATTTGCTGCATGTTCTTCCAGCGGGAGATGCCCAGCGAACTGGAGATGGTGTCATAACCATTTTCGTGCGCATACAGCGCGGTACGTTCGAAACGCATGTCGAAGCACATGGTGCAACGGATGCCACGCTCGGGTTCATGCTCCATCCCTTTGGCGCGGGCAAACCAGTTATCGGTATCGTAATCGGCGTCAATAATGGGTATGCCGTGCTGCTCGGCGAAACGGATGTTCTCGTCTTTGCGCAGCAGATATTCCTTTTGCGGATGGATGTTCGGGTTATAGAAGAAAATGGCGTACTCGATGCCGGAGGCCTGAATGGCTTCCATCACCTCACCGGAACAGGGAGCACAGCAGGAGTGCAGCAGCAGTTTGCTTTTGCCCTCAGGCAAGTTGAGTTTCTCTCTAACCAGTTCCGTCATTTCTCTACCTCACAAACCTTGTCCAATAAATCGCGCGGCCGCACTATACGAATAAACACTAGCGGCTTCAAGGCATAAGCGCCAGCCGTGGCTAAATTCCAGCGAGCGGGCATTCCCTTGTCTCCTCTTTTGCGCTACTTTAAATTTACCGTTCTATAGCAATGATTTTAAAGGTGAAACATGCTTTATCTGATCTACGCGCAAGACGTCCCCAACTCATTGGAAAACCGCCTGTCGGTACGCCCCGCACACCTGGCGCGCCTGCAGGCACTTCGTGATGAAGGCCGTTTGGTGGTTGCCGGCCCCAACCCCGCCATCGACAGCAACGATCCGGGCAGTGCCGGCTTCAGCGGCTCCACCGTTATTGCAGAGTTCGCCTCGCTGGCGGACGCACAAGCCTGGGCGGAACAGGATCCCTACGTCGCCGCCGGCGTTTATGCCGACGTGACGGTAAAACCCTTCAAACAAGTGTTCTAACTTTAATGACAACCCGCTGCTTTTTCGCCGCGGTGGGTTGTTAACACTGGCAGAGCGAGCGACACCAATAGGGGAGTTTGATTCTAGCTATTTAGCATCCACCCGCTAAATCACAGACAAAAAAAAGCCAGCACGGAGTGGCTGGCTAAAGGGTTCTTCGAGGGAATATCTTGTTCGATAAACATACTCCCTTCGCCGCTGAATTCGCCATCTATCGGTGCAATAGGCAAAGCCTGAGCCGCTTATTTTTAGTCCCCGCGTGGAAACTTCTCTTAATGTTCAGCGACTCTCGGCGTTTTGCAATATCAATGTCTGCATATCCGCAAACATGGCATCCCACTCCGCCGGGTCAATCTCCATCAAGCCAAAGTAACGCAGCATAAATGCCCCTTCGGGGGCCAAAAATGCCAGCCGCGCGCGCTTGCCTTCCTCAGTGGCTAAATCCAGTCCGGCGATCCGACTACGGTACCATTCACGCGTGCTGTCCAGATGCTCCGGCGTTTGGATCAAGGTTGCCATCAGCCCCGCCGCCTTGGCGCTGGAGGCCTGATCGGAGCTCCTGGTTGCCTGTAGATGCGCCTTAACAGTCGTGCTGGCCGAGGGATTTTCGCCGGCAATCTCGTCGAAGACTCGTTCATAGGCCTTACCCCAGCGATCGAACATCGCATCAATCAGCGCGTCTTTGCTGCCAAAACAATACTGCACCCCACCTTTGGAAATCCCCATGGCCCTGGCGACGGAGTCAATGGTCAGCCCGGCGGCGCCCTGCGTGGCGACAATCTCTTCGGCCACGTCCAGAACCTTGTCACGATCGATGCTGCGTTGACGTCCCATTGAGAAACCCCCTTTTCAATACATACGTATGGATATATATTACGCCAGTATACCACCCGGCAATCCCGAGCGGTAACCTGAAAGCCACGCACCCGCGTCGCTTGTTTTTTTGGAATAATATTATGCACGTAAACAACCGCTGGTTGATCCTGGCAATGATTTCCAGCGCGCTATTTTTGATTATTATCGACATGACGGTACTTTACACCGCCTTGCCACGGCTGACCCTGGCGCTGGATGCCAGCGCCTCGCAAAAATTATGGATCGTCAATGCCTACCCACTGGTGGTCGCCGGTTTGCTGCCCGGTGCCGGCATGTTGAGCGATCGCCTCGGCCACAAGCGGTTGTTTATTGCCGGGTTGCCGGTATTTGCCGTCGCCTCTCTTTGTGCGGCCTTTTCTCCCTCGGCCGAATGGCTGATCGCTGCCCGCGTCTTCCTTGCGGTAGGCGCCGCGATGATGATGCCGGCTACCCTGTCCATTGTCCGTCATGTCTTTACTGATGAGCGTGAGCGCGCGCTGGCGATTGGCATATGGGCGGCAGTGGCCTCTGGCGGAGCTGCCATTGGGCCGGTGGTTGGCGGCGTGCTGCTGGAGTATTTCTGGTGGGGCTCGGTGTTTTTGATCAACGTTCCCGTGGTGATGGTGGTGCTCCCCTTAGCTTGGCGGTTGATCCCCCACTGTGGCGGTGAAAATAAGTCGCCTTACGACATCATCGGCTCAGTGCAAATCATGGCCGGTCTGGTGGGCTGCATTTATGCATTGAAGGAGTTAAGCAAGGCGTCCCCCTCCTTTAGCGCAATGGCCATTGCCGCTGCTGTCGGCATTTTCTCGCTTTGGCGGTTTGTTCGCCGCCAACGGCAGTCCCGCAGCCCGATGATAGACTTCACATTGTTTAAAAATCAGCTGTTCGCCGGCGGCGTCGGGGTGGCGCTGGTGTCGATGATCGCGTTGGTCGGAGTGGAACTGGTGCTGACTCAGCGGCTGCAACTGGTACTCGAACTTAGTCCGTTGCAGGCCGCACTGTTTATTCTGCCCATTCCGCTGGCCTCAGCGCTGGCTGGCCCCATGGCCGGTTTGCTGCTGCCGCGCTACGGCGAGCGCAGCATGATCCTCGGCGGCTTTATCCTGACCGGCCTAGGCATCGCCGGCCTGGCCCTGCTTTACCAGAGCAGCCTGGTGCTGCAGCTGATTTGCCTGTTCATCGCCGGTTTTGGTTTGGGGGGCGTGATTACGGCAGCCTCCACCGCCATCATGCTAAATGCGCCGGAAGAAAAATCCGGTATGGCCGCGTCGATCGAGGATGTGTCCTATGAGTTGGGCGGCGTTCTGGGTATCACACTGCTCGGCGGGTTGATGACCGCCATTTATAGCCACAGTCTGGAACTGCCGGCGAGCCTGCCGGTGAGTGATATCGCCTACGACAGTATCGACGAAGCCCTGCGGCTGGCCGCCAATCTGGCTGCCGATCAGGCAGAGCAGCTTAAACATCTGGCGCGGCTGGCATTCGACCGCGCGTTTATCGTCGTGTTGATTGCGGCCGCTGTATTGATGGCACTGGGCGCCGGCGTGGCAAAAATGGCATTGCGCAAGTAATGGTCGAAAGATGCTGTTGTTGTTAACGCATTCTGCTTAAACTGATTTGGCAATTTGCTTCGCGGATTTATCGATATTGGTTTTGACGATGGCATTGATGCTTTTGATCGTCTTTAACCCTGCGATAAATCCGGTTACTGTGTTTGTTATGGATATTGTGTAAATCATCGAATCAAATAATCAGGAGAAGATTATTATGGCAACGACGAAGAAAGCAGCGAAAAACCATATCGGCCTGGACAGCAAACAATCGGCAAAACTCTCGGAAGCCCTGAATGCGCTGCTGGCGAATTATCAGGTGCTGTATATGAACGTACGCGGCTACCACTGGAACATCTCCGGTCCGCACTTCTTTGAGCTGCACGTCAAATTTGAAGAAACTTATAACGATCTGCTGACCAAGGTCGATGAACTGGCGGAGCGTATTTTGACCCTGGGTTCGCAGCCTCGCCATGCCTTCAGCGATTACCTGAAAACTTCCGACATCAAGGAAGACACCAACGTCACCGACGATAAAGGCACGCTAAGCGGTTTATTGCACGGCTATTCGGTGCTGCTGCAACAGCAGCGTGAACTGCTGACGCTGGCCGCCGATGCCGGTGATGAAGGGACAGCTTCATTGATGAGCGATTACATCAAAGAGCAGGAAAAACAGGTGTGGATGCTTAACGCCTACCTGGGAAAATAATCCCAACCTGTGCTAACAAAACAGTCCCCTCAGGGACTGTTAGGCCGTTGACAAACATATAATGTTTGGCGGCAGCCGCTAAAGATTTTGAAAATAAATCAGGAAAATCAATTTATTGATTTTCGGCTGATAACACAAAGGGGGAAAAACCACGCTTTTCTCCCCCTTTGTCAATAATCTGACAGTCCCCTCAGGGACTGTTTTCGTTTTACCACTCGTACGACACCACAAACAGCAACGAACGTCGGTGCTGATCGTCCAGGCGACGCCGCACCCGAATGATATGCCGATTGCTGCATGACTGGCGTTCCAACCAGCGATGCCTGCGGCGCTGGCTCTGCCGCAACATCCGCCAGCGGCCCACTTCGTTTCTACTGCGTCTCATCGTTTCGTTACTCATTCGTCAAAAGCCAACGGCGGGCATTATAGCCCTTTCGCCGTGCGATCCAAGCCACAACTTGCCGTATTTCACTCTGTTTCGGTGGCGCGACTGGCAGCTTAAAATGCTCTTTTTGTTTACAGCAAGTCCCTTAAGACAATCATATTTTTGCAACATAAGCGCGGAGAAAAGGTTTCCCCTTTACCATTCTGTGCGTACACTCATCGTTGGTGGTTTGCGAACGGGATTTTTCGCCTTTATGACAACATTTTATACCGTAATCAGTTGGCTCATGGTGTTTGGTTACTGGCTGCTTATCGCCGGTGTGACCCTGCGTATTCTGATGAAACGCCGAGCCGTACCTTCTGCGATGGCCTGGCTGCTGGTTATCTACATTCTGCCGCTGTTCGGTATTGTGGCTTATTTATCTTTTGGCGAATTGCACCTGGGCAAGCGCCGCGCCGAACGCGCCAAGGCCATGTGGCCCTCTACCGCACGCTGGCTGAGCGAATTAAAAGAGAGCCAGCGGATCTTCGCCACGGAGTACAGTGAGGTCGCCAGACCCCTGTTCCAACTGTGCGATCGCCGTCAGGGCATTGATGGCGTCAAGGGTAACCAACTCCAACTGCTCACCACCACCGACTCGACGCTGAAAGCGCTGATCCGCGATATTGAGCTGGCTCGCCATAATATAGAGATGGTGTTTTATATCTGGCAGCCCGGCGGGCTGGTGGATCAGGTCGCCGAGTCGCTGATGGCCGCTGCGCGCCGCGGCGTACACTGCCGACTGTTACTGGATTCTGCCGGCAGCCTGCAGTTTTTCCGCAGCCCCTATCCCGGCATGATGCGCAATGCCGGTATCGAAGTCGTGGAGGCGCTCAAGGTCAACCTGTTCCGCGTGTTCCTGCGTCGAATGGATTTACGCCAGCACCGCAAAGTGGTGCTGATCGACAACTATATCGCCTACACCGGCAGCATGAACATGGTGGACCCGCGCTATTTCAAACAGGATGCCGGCGTCGGCCAATGGATCGACTTGATGGCGCGCATGGAAGGCCCGGTCGCCAGTACCATGGGGATCGTTTATGCCTGCGATTGGGAGATTGAAACCGGTAAACGCATTCTGCCGCCGCCGCCGGACGTCAATATCATGCCGTTCGAACAGGAAAGCGGCCACACCATCCAGGTTATCGCTTCCGGCCCCGGCTTCCCAGAGGAGATGATCCACCAGGCGCTGCTGACGGCCGTTTACTCCGCGCGCGAACAGCTGATCATGACCACGCCTTACTTTGTGCCAAGCGACGACCTGCTGCATGCTATCTGCACCGCCGCCCTGCGCGGGGTGGAAGTCAGCATTATTGTCCCACGCGACAACGACTCGACGATGGTACGCTGGGCCAGCCGTTCATTCTTCTCCGAACTGCTGGAAGCTGGCGTGCGGATCTATCAGTTCGAAGGCGGTCTGCTGCATACCAAAAGCGTGTTGGTCGACGGTCAGCTCAGCCTGGTGGGTACGGTGAACCTGGACATGCGCAGCCTGTGGCTGAACTTCGAAATCACGCTGGTGATCGACGATGACGGTTTCGGCACCGATCTGGCCTGTGTGCAGGATGATTACATTGCCCGTTCGCAGTTGCTGAACGCCCAGGAATGGCAGAAACGGCCATTCTGGCATCGGATTGTCGAGCGCCTGTTCTACTTTTTCAGCCCGCTGCTATAAATGCCGCAGCGGGCATGGTTTAATAACGCCAAATCATTTGTGATCGGGATTTAATTATGGATTTGAATAACCGCCTTACTGAAGACGAAACGCTGGAACAGGCTTACGACATCTTTCTGGAACTGGCCGGCGACAATCTGGATCCGGCGGATATTCTGCTGTTCAATCTGCAGTTTGAGGAGCGCGGTGGCGCAGAACTGTATGACCCTGCGGAAGACTGGTCGGAACATGTGGATTTTGACCTGAACCCGGATTTCTTTGCCGAGGTAGTGATTGGCCTGGCTGACAGCGATGGCGAGCCGATCAATGACGTTTTTGCCCGCGTACTGCTCTGCCGCGAGAAAGACCACAAACTTTGCCACATCCTGTGGAAAGAGTAACTTTCTGATACCCATATAACCCTGTCGGTCATCGCGACCGGCAGGGTTGCTTAGCCCCTCAGGCCACAATCACCTGGAGATTTGCCGGGAAAACCAGATTCTTCAGTTTCTTCTCCGGATCGCTGGTCACCAACCACGAGATATCTTTTAACTCTGCCACCAGCCCTGTCGCATGGTTATTCAACTTGTGCCCATCGGCAAGGACAATGGTTTTGTTGCTGTTTTTGATCATCTGACGGGCAATGGCGGCCTCGTTCAAATCCTGATCCATCACCCCTGCCTTTGGGCTCACCGCCCCGGCGCCGATGACCGCATAATCCGCATAGAAAGCGCTGATCCCCTGCAATGCCACCGGGCCAATGCACTCCATTTTCGACAGGCCGAACTGCCCGCCAATCAGGATCAGGTTAATCGTTGAATTATCATGGAACAGGTTGGCGATCACCGGAGAATTGGTGATGACGGTAAGCTGGTTAATCCCGGCAATCTGCTTGGCAAATTCCAGCGTCGTGGTCCCGAAGTCGATAAACAGCGAGTCCCCTGGCTTGATCAGTTCGGCCGCTTTGATGGCAATGGCCTTTTTGTCATCCTCGGCCAGTCTGGCCCGCTGATTAAACTCCAGCTCAAACCCATATTGAGCAATGACCGCCCCTCCATGGATTTTCTTGATGTGTTTCAGCTCTTCAAGCTTATTCAGGTCTCTGCGGATGGTTTCCTGCGAGACATTAAAGTCATCAGCCAACTCATTGACGAACACCTGCCCACTATTTTTCAACTTCTCGAGAATGATGTTCCTTCGTTCTACTGCGTTTGAGTAATCCATCTTCTGATCCATTACGTTGTCTTTAGCATTATAAAAAGTGTGGGTTTAGATGACGTTTTAATTGCCTGGTGGACAATTGTTTACCAACTCCTCACGTGAAGCAACCGCCTATTTCACTTTTCACAGGGCAAAAACCACAACAACCACAGCATAACCACACTGTCAGAAGTTAAAACCAAGACATTGGTCACAATTAAATCGAAAATTGTGAGTTTGATGTTGATTTAATGTGTAGCAATGATACTAAACAATATAAACGGGCACAATGACAACATCTAAACCACAAAATAGACCTGAGGGCTTTATGCTGAACCAACGCTATGCAGCCATTGACCAAGGAACAACAGGAACACGCGTCGTGGTGTTCGGCGAGGATGGAAAACATTTTTCCCCCGCCGCCATCGCACACAAACAATTAACGCCCAATCCCGGTTGGGTTGAACACGATCCCATGGAGATCCTGCGCAATATTCGCACCTGTCTTAGCCAGTGTGGGGTGGTGGATGCCATCGGGCTGGCGCACCAGGGCGAGAGCGTCGTCGCCTGGGATGCCCAGAGCGGCCTGCCGCTCTATAACGCCATTATTTGGCAGGATCAGCGTACAGGATCCGTCATTCGTCAGTTGCGCGACGAAGGTGTAGAAGAAACCGTTCGGGCAAAAACCGGCCTGCCGCTGGATACCTATTTCTCCGGGAGCAAGCTGGGCTGGATCATGCGCAATGTGCCCGGCGCCCATGAACTTTCCCGTCGAGGCCACCTGCGGCTCGGCACCATGGACAGTTTTTTCATGTTCCACCTGTGCGGTACCCACGCCACGGATTACAACTCGGCCTCAAGGACCTCGCTGTTCAATATTCATACCCTGCAATGGGACGAGGAACTGTGTCGACTTTTTGGCGTCCCGATCGATGCCTTGCCTGAAATTCGCGCCAATACCGGTCACTTTGGCGACGTAAACTGTGCCGGTAATACCACGCCACTGACGGCCTGTATCGTCGATCAGTTTGCCGGCACCTATGGACACGGTTGCCTGCAACCTGGCCAGATGAAAATCACCTTCGGCACCGGCGCGTTTTTACAATCGATTACCGGCACCAAAGTGCCTGACTCACAGGGCTCGGGGCTGCTGCCGACGCTGTGCTGGAAATTACCGGGCGAGTCCCCGCTCTATGGCCTGGATGGCGGCGTCTATAACGCGGCATCGGCCATTAACTGGGCCAAAAAGATCGGCTTGTACAGCGATATAGAGGAGTTCTCCGATTTCCCTGATGAACCGGCTATCGCTCGCGGACTAGCTTTTGTCCCGGCGCTTTCCGGCTTGGGCTGCCCCTATTGGGATCGCTCGGCCGCCGGGTTATGGGCCGGACTGTCGCTGGAAACCGAACGCAAAGACATGCTGCAGTCCATTCTTGAAGGGATCGCCATGCGTTCGGCCGAGGTGATCTACGCCATGGACAAAATTCGCCCGATCGGGGACACCATCTCCGTGGACGGCGGTTTGTCGGCAAATCTCTACTTTAAGCAGTTCCTTGCCAGCCTGATCCAAAAGCGCATCGTTACCCCTGCCAACCGGGAAATTACCGCCCAAGGCGTCGCCTTGCTGGCTCGCAAGGGTTTAGGCAATACACACCCTATGAACATCAGAACACAACAAACAACCACCGAGCCTGCGGAACGCGATCTGTCGCCTTATTTTGCAAAATATAAGGACATTATTTCCCGTTCCCGCAACCTGCGCGGCGAATAAATAATAAGAAAGTGGAGGCAATTATGTCCGAGATTGGCAACATCATTATCTATATCATTATGGCCGGAACCTTGCTTGGTGCCATAGCATCGGTGGTCAAACCCGAAAGCGGCTTAGGCAAAGAATTCGTCAATGGTATTCATTCCATTGGCCCGGTCTTTCTGGCCCAGGCCGGCATTATGGCGGCAATCCCCATTCTTTCCTACGTCATTACCTACACCGTCGGCCCCCTGTTCCAATCTATGGGATCGGATGCGTCCATTGCCGCCCTGTCGATTATCGCCGTTGATATGGGCGGCTATCAGTTGGCGGACGCCATTGCCGCCAACCGCGACCAATGGATCACGGCCATGCTGATTGGCTACACCTCCGGGGCCAGCATCGTTTATTTAATTCCGGTCGGCCTGGTCATGCTGCAACAAAAAGACCACAAATATCTGGCGCTGGGTGCCATGGCGGGCTTAATCAGCATCCCGTTTGGCGTGCTGATTTCATTGATGATCATCACGCTTAATAATATTCCGGTACGGGATATTATCTCTACGGCGTCCCCCGCCAATCATTATTTAAGCATCGACTTTTTCAATGCCTTGCAACTGCTTTCCCCGCTGTTCATCTTTTGTATCCTGCTGGCAATAGGGCTGAAATACCGCACACTCTGGATGGTAAAATGCTTCCTGTTCTTCGGTAAGATTATGGATGCCTTTATCAAAATGGTGCTGGCTGCCTGCATCATTGAGCACTTCACCGGGGCCTTTAGCAAAGTCTTTGGCGGCTGGGTATTCGATCCACTTTTCGCCGATGAAAAAGAACTGTATCGGGCGATCGAGATTGCCGGCTATATCGGCATCATGCTGGCGGGGACCTTCCCGATTTGCTACCTGTTCCAAAAATATTGCCAGCGCCCAATGAAGTTTATCGGTCGACAACTTCGGCTCACGGACGCCGGAGCCATCGGCATGGTCATGGTGCTGGCCAACATCATCGCCGTTTATCACCTGTTCAAAGATATGCGCGCCCGTGACAAAGTGCTGTGCGTGGCCTTTGGGATCTGCGCCCAGGCGACCTTAGGCGACCACTTGGCCTTTACCGCCAACTTCCAGCCCACCCTGGTCCTGCCGATTATGGTCGGCAAATTCCTTGCCGGCGCCATTGCCGTAACCATCGCAATCTTTATTTCCGTACCGGAAGCGCAACGGATGGAGCAACGCGACGAGCTCGAAGAGGCGGCGGCGCAAAGCGCCAGGCCAAGCGTTCCTCTGACAGTTTAATTCCCTGATTATCCCCCGCCGTGCCTGGCCACCAGGCACGGCTTTCTTTTAAGCCTATGAGGTTTTCCATGCGTAAGATATTCCTTGCCTGCCCCTACAGCCATAGCGATGAAAACGTAGTACAAGAGCGTTTTCTCGCCTGCAACAGGGTTGCCGCCAACATCATCGAGGCAGGCCATGCGGTTTTCAGCCAGGTCACGATGTCGCACCCGATTAATTTACAGCTGCAAAACACCGATAAAACAGCGATTGGTAAAATGTGGGCGCCGGTAGACGCGCTGTTTTTAGCCATGATGGAAGAGTTGATTATTTTGGATCTTCCCGGTTGGGATAAAAGCGCAGGCATTAAGCGAGAAATTGAGTTCTATCAATCGCGCAATCAACGCGTAAGTCTGTGGTCCGAGGTTGAGCACGAATTCAAATAGCTCGCTGAGGTACCAGAATAAACTAAGCCTGCATATGCAGGCTTTTCACTTGGCTGGATGGGGAGTACCGCTATCGGGCAATCACGGTCAGTTGACTGTCCGGGGTCACTCCAGAGATATCGATATTTTTCAGAAGAATACGGCGTTCAGGCAAACAGCGGTGTGTTCCGCGATAAAGCTCCTTCTCGCCATCGCGCACGATAATCTCGCCTTTATGGTAACGGTTAACGCGGACATTGAGCGTGACGCAATCCGCAGCCTGCGCTGAGACGGAAACCCGATTTGGCGCAGCAAGGCGGAATACCTCATCCAGTTGAATGGCAACATTGAATCGCGGCGCGTCATCCTGTTGCAGAGATTGTGCAACCTTCTGGCCTACGCGCAACCCTTCCTGGTAACACTGATCCCCCATATCGGCTGGGTGGGTCATATTACCAGCGACATAATAGTCCGGATCGGAACAGCGACCGTGCTGATCGAACCATGGGCGGCCAGTCTCAGGCTCATAGGCCAAATGGCTGTTACGGATCAGCGTGTACTCGCCGGTAAAGCGCCCGGTAAAGATGATGCTGTCACAGGCCAGCCGTTGTGAGCTGCCGTCTGCGGCGGTAAATTCGATGCTTTCCACCCGCTCGCCGCCGTTGATTTGAGTGACATGCGCCCCCAGATGGAGTTTAACCCCCATAAGACGGGCATATAACGCGGCCACGCGGAACGCCGTTGGCCGGGTGTTTTCATCGATCATAGCCAGCGCCTTGATGCCCGCATTGCGCAGCGTCCAGATCGTGGAAAAGCTGACCAACTCAGACCCGATGATCACCGGCTTAATGCCCGGCTTGAGTTTTTTCAGATAGATAAACTGCTGTAACGCCCCGGCAGTCAGAACCCCCTGAGGCCTTACGCCGCTGACCAGCCTGGCATGGCGCGGCGTTTCGCGTACGCCCGTGGCAATAATCACGCGTTTGGCACGCAAGGTTTCAAGGCCCCGATCGCCAGAGATGATCACCTCACCGCCGGGCTTGATATTTACCACCGTGGTGCCGGTTCTGATTTCACAATGGTTTTCCACCAGGCTCAGTATGCGTTCAGCCCAGAGGTGCCCTTTCATCGGCCGGTGAAAAGTCTGTATGCCGAACGTCGGATGACGGCAATGGCGCGGTACGCCGCCCGCCTGCTTTTCCCTTTCCAACAGCAGAACGCGGTTTACGCCTTCATCCCATAAAGCACGAGCGGCGGCCAAACCGGCCGGCCCGGCACCAATAATAATCACGTCATATGACTGACTCATTCCACCCTCCCAACAACCAGAGTGTTGTCCAAACGATCGCCCACGATTTCGGCCACCTGATTACTGCAGAAAAAGCCGTTGCAGCGTCCCATCATGACGCGGGTGCGGCGACGCAAACCACCGATACACTCAGGCGGAACCGCCGAGTGGAATGCCGCCTCCAGCTCGCGCCGCGTGACCAATTCGCAATGACACACGATGCCGCCATTGCCCGAACAGGTATAATCGCGCGGCTGATAATCAGACAGCATCGGCATCACCGGCCACTGGAGTTCAGCGGGCGGTTGATGCGTAAACAGCGAGTTGAAATGGTCGCGATAAAGCGTTTCTACATGGGCGGCAATCCCCAACGCAGCGGTCAGCCCGGTGGAGCGGATCCCTCCTACGCTGATCCAATTTTCCTGCGGGTAGTGATAAATTCGGTACTCTTTCTTTTCCGTTGCCGGCCGCAGCCCGGCGTAGGTGGCAGTCACGCTGTATTGCGTCAATGTCGGCAACATCCGACTGCCTTTTTCAATCAGCCCTTTGAGCACCGACTCATCGACATCGGCCCGGTTACGATCGGTTTGCTCTTCAGCCGTCGGGCCCAGGATCATATTGCCGAAAATGGTTCGACACAGCAGCACGCCTTTGGTGGTGGGCGTCGGAACCGGCAGGATAATGGCATTGATATCCGCCGCAGCGGCTTTGTCATAGACCAGAAACTGCCCTTTCCTTGGGCGGATTTCATAATCCGGTTTGCGCCACAGGCCATCAACCAGGTCGCCATGGTTACCCGCACAGTTGATCACCAGCCGAGTGCGCACGCTGCCCTGGTCGGTCTGCAATAGCCAACCTTGCTCGTCGCGCGTCGCCTTGGTCACTTCGCAGTTAAAACGGTATGCCCCACCGTGCATCACGGCCTGCGTAACGTAAGCGAGTGGTGCGCTCCAGGGATCGATGACATATTCGCCCGGAACCCATACTCCACCCAGCGCGCCATCCGCCAGTTTTGGCTCACGCAGATAAACTTCGGCGGCCGAAATCTGCACCACGTCCGTCACCCCATTTTCATGGGCCTGTTTCACAATGCCAGGCAGCGCCGCGAGCTGTTCTTCGTTCCAGGCCACCACGATGGCCGTGGTTTGCAACAGCGGGAGGTTCATCTTTTCGCGGATTGCCAGATACTCGTCGTAACCCGCCTGCATGCATTGCAGTTCCAGGCTTCCCGTCGGCGCATCAAAACCGGTATGGAGGATCGCGCTGTTGGCTTTGCTGGCACCGGACAAGATATCGCCGCCTCGCTCCAGCAATAGCGTTTTCGCGCCCATCAGGGTGAAACGTCGGAAAACGGCGCATCCCACTACGCCGCCCCCGATAACTACCACATCAACATTTTCATTTAGCTGTGTCATACGCGTTTTCTCACCACGAAACATGTGATAATAAAACCACATAAACCACACCATTACAACATTAAAACCACACACCAGAATCACAAAGGCCACAGTGAAAATCATGTAAAAATAGAATTACTCATTGAATTTAATTTATTATTTTTAAATAAATACGCTGAGTTTCCTTTTTTAGCCGGGTGAGTTATTTGTGGTTTTTGTTGGTTTTGCGTTGTGGCGGAAATGCCATAAAAAAAGGGTTCATGCAAACATGAACCCTTCAGGCAACAACATGGAATGAAATGGCCGTTTACAGCGGATCGACCTTCAGACAGGACACGGCATGCCGGAAGCTGCCTTCCAGCAGCGGACGCGTCTTGGCACATTCCGGCCCGGCGATCGGGCAGCGGGTGCGGAACACGCAGCCAGAAGGCGGATTGATCGGCGAAGGCAGTTCCCCTTCCAGTAACTGGATCTGCTTTTCCTTCTCCTTGTCCGGATCCGGGATCGGCACCGCCGACATCAACGCCTTGGTGTAAGGATGTTGTGGATTGTGGTACACCTCATCGTAAGTCCCCAGCTCCACCGCATGGCCCAGATACATTACCAACACACGGTCAGAGATGTGTTTGACCACCGCCAGATCGTGGGCGATAAAGATCAGCGACAGGCCCATTTCACGCTGCAGTTGCTGCAGCAGGTTCACTACCTGCGCCTGAATCGACCCGTCCAGCGCCGAGACGGGTTCATCGCAGATCACCAACTTGGGTTCGAGGATCAAGGCGCGTGCAATCCCGATACGCTGACACTGACCGCCTGAGAACTCGTGCGGATAGCGGTTGATCAGGTTAGGCAACAGGCCAACCTTCAGCATCATCGCCTTTACCTTGTCTTTCACTTCCTGACGCGGCATTTTTGGGTAATAGGTGCGCAGCGGTTCCGCGATGATTTCACCGATGGTCATACGCGGGTTCAGCGAGGCCAGCGGATCCTGGAAGATCATCTGGATGTCGCTGCGGGTTTTGCGCCAGTCGACGTCGCTCATGCCAAGCAAATCTTTACCCAACCAGGCCACGCGTCCACTGGTGGCTTTTACCAGGCCGATAATGGCACGGGCAAACGTCGATTTTCCACAGCCGGACTCACCCACCACGCCCAGGGTTTCCCCTTCGAACAGGCGCAGCGTCACGCCGTCAACGGCCTTGAGCGTTTTTGGCGGCTGCCAGAACCACTGTTTGTCATCATGAATGTCGAAGTGCACTTTCAAATCGGCCACTTCGAGCAGCACTTTCTTGTCGGTTACCGCTGTCATACCAACGCCTCCACCGGTTTAAAGCAGGCGCGCAGGCGCCCTTCACCAAACTGCTCCAATGGCGGAGCGCTCGAGCATTGCGCCATCGCGTACGCACAACGCGGTTGGAACGGACAGCCTTTCGGCAGGCGCAGCAGGTTCGGCGGGTTGCCGGGAATGGTCATCAGCGCCTCGCCTTCGGCGTCCAGACGCGGTACCGCATTCAGCAAACCAATGGAATAAGGATGACTCGGGTGATAGAACACATCCCGCGCGCTGCCGTACTCCATGGTACGCCCGGCATACATCACCAACACCTTATTACAGATGCCGGCCACAACGCCCAGGTCGTGGGTGATCATGATGATCGCGGTATTGAACTCACGCTTCAGTTCGTTCAGCAGCGTCATGATCTGCGCCTGTACCGTCACATCCAATGCGGTGGTAGGTTCATCGGCAATCAGCAGCTTAGGCCGGCACAGCAGTGCCATGGCGATCATCACGCGCTGGCGCATCCCGCCGGAAAACTCATGCGGGTACATGCGCATGCGCTTGCGTGCTTCCGGCATTTTGACCGCATCGAGCATGCGAACCGACTCTTCGAAAGCTTCGCTTTTGCTCATGTTTTTATGCAGCATCAGCACTTCCATCAGCTGCTCGCCAACACGCATATAAGGGTTAAGCGAGGTCATCGGGTCCTGGAAGATCATCGAGATTTCTTCCGCCCGCAGCTTGTTGAGCTGTTTTTCCGGCAGGTTGAGGATCTCACGGCCGTTAAATTTGGCCGAACCGCCAATGCGACCATTGCTGGCTAGCAGTCCCATCAACGCGAAGGCGGTCTGGGATTTGCCGGAGCCGGATTCGCCCACGATGCCCAGCGTTTCACCGGCGCGCAGATCAAAATTCAGATCGTTCACTGCCGTCACATCACCATCCGGAGTGCCGAAGGTCACGCGCAGATCTTTTACATCCAGCAACAGCGACGGCTTCACGGTGCCGGCGGTTTGTAACTGCGGATTTTCAATGGTGCTCATGATTGCACTCCTTAACGATCTTTCGGGTCGAGGGCGTCACGCAGGCCATCGCCGATAAAGTTGAAACAAAACAGAGTGACAACCAGGAAACCCGCCGGGAACAGCAGCAACCACGGTGAAACTTCCATCGAGTTGGCGCCATCGCTCAGCAATGCCCCCCAACTGCTTAACGGCTCTTGCGTCCCCAGCCCCAGGAAGCTGAGGAAAGATTCGAACAGGATCATGCTCGGCACCAGCAATGAGGCGTAAACCACCACCACACCCAGCACGTTCGGCACGATATGGCGCAGCACGATGTTGCGGCTCGAAACCCCACACACCAACGCCGCTTCGATAAACTCTTTACGCTTCAGGCTCAGGGTTTGACCACGCACGATACGCGCCATATCCAGCCAAGAAACCATGCCGATAGCGACAAAGATCAGCAGGATATTCTGCCCGAAGAAGGTCACCAGCAGGATCACGAAGAACATGAACGGGAAGGAGTTGAGGATCTCCAGCAGACGCATCATCACCGAGTCGATTTTACCGCCCAGGTAACCGGACATTGCGCCGTACAGGGTACCGACAATCACCGCCACCAGCGCAGCCGACACGCCGACCATCAGCGAGATACGCCCGCCAATCGCCACGCGCACCAGCAGATCTCGGCCCGATGAGTCCGTACCGAAGTAGTGTGCCGATTCGAGACTTGGCGCGGCTGACATCATCGCCCAATCGGTATCGTCATAGGCAAACTGCGACAGCCAGGGCGCCACAATCACAAACAGGGTAATCAAAGCCAATACGAACAGGCTGCTGCGCGCCGCCCGGTTGTGCACAAAGCGGCGACGGGCATCCTGCCACAGGCTGCGTCCTTCCACTTCGAGCTTCTCGCTGAAGTGCTCCAGAGCCTCGCTGTTCTTTTTCGTCAACATCATTTGCGTGCTCCAGCTTAATAACGAATTTTTGGATCGATAACGGCATACAGCACGTCCACGATCGCGTTAAACAGGATAGTCAGAGCGCCAACCAGAATAGTCAGACTCAATACCAAAGAGTAGTCGCGGTTAAGCGCGCCGTTAACAAACAGCTGGCCGATACCCGGCAGGCCGTAAATGGTTTCGATAACCATTGACCCCGTGATGATGCCGACAAACGCCGGGCCCATATAGGAAAGCACAGGCAATAACGCAGGCTTCAACGCATGGCGCAATATAATGCGGCGCATAGGCAAACCTTTGGCGCGCGCGGTACGAATAAAGTTGGAATGCAGCACTTCAATCATCGAGCCACGCGTGATACGGGCGATACTGGCGATATAGGCCAACGACAGCGCCACCATCGGCAGGATGATAAATTTCGGTGCCCCGCCGTTCCAGCCCCCACCCGGCAGCCATTTCAGCGTGATGGCGAAGATCAACACCAGTAACGGCGCCACCACGAAACTGGGGATCACCACCCCGGTCATGGCAAAGCCCATCACCGTGTAGTCCCATTTGGTATTTTGATTCAGTGCAGCCACCACGCCGGCGCTAACACCCAGGATCACCGCCAGCAAAAATGCGGCCAGACCCAGCTTGGCAGAGACCGGGAATGAAGCAGCCACCAGATCGTTGACCGAATAATCTTTGTATTTGAATGAAGGACCAAAATCGCCCTGCGACAGTTGGGCCAGATAATGGCCGTACTGTTTCCAGATAGGATCGTTCAAATGGTATTTGGCTTCGATGTTGGCCATCACTTCCGGTGGTAATGCGCGTTCGCCGGTAAATGGGCTGCCGGGCGCCAGGCGCATCATAAAGAATGAGATAGTGATCAGAATAAATAGCGTCGGGATCGCTTCCAATAAGCGACGAAATATAAATTTAAGCATTGCCCTAACCCTGTGTTGCAGCCTGATAACGGCTTATTATTCACAACATAGGCCGGCGGTTAACACCGCCGGCACTTACCGTATCAATGCTTGATGATGTACAGGTTTTTATCGTACACGTTATCAAGCGGGTCTTTACCGGTGTAACCCCCAACATAAGGTTTCACCAGACGGGCATTCACGTAGTAATAAACCGGAACGATGGCAGAATCTTTATCCAGCTGAACTTCGGCTTTCTGATACAGCTCGGCACGTTCTTCTTTGGTTTTCGCCGTCAGTACGTTGGCCATCAGCTTATCGAACTCGGCGCTCTTATAATGAGGGGTGTTACTGCTGCTGTCAGACAGCATCATGTTCAGGAACGAGCTAGGTTCGTTGTAGTCCGCACACCAGCCGGCACGCGCAACGTCGTAGGTCCCCTGATGACGGGTATCCAGGAAGGTTTTCCACTCCTGGTTCACCAGCTTCACATCCACACCCAGGTTTTTCTTCCAGATGGAGGCCGCGGCGATTGCCAGCTTCTTATGCAGATCTGAAGTGTTGTACAGCAGTGAGAAAGTCAGCGGTTTACCTGGGCCATAGCCTGCATCGGCCAGCAGTTTTTTCGCCACTTCATTGCGTTTTTCTTGCGTCCAGCTGAACCACTCAGGTGGGGTCAGTTTGGCGCCGTCGGTGTATGGCGGTGTGAAGCTGTAAGCCGGCAGATCGCCCTGGTTTTTTACTTTGTTGGTGATGATGTCGCGGTCCAGACCCAGCTTCAGTGCTTCACGTACGCGTGCATCGGTAAATGGCGCTTTCTGGTTGTTGATTTCGTAGTAGTAGGTACACAGATAAGGATCTACGTGAACCTCTTTCGGGATCTCTTTTTTCAACTTCTGGAACAGTTCGATCGGCATGTTGTTATAGGTCATGTCGATTTCGCCGGTGCGGTAGCGGTTAACGTCGGTCACTTCCGAAGAAATTGGCAGGAAGGTCACTTTATTAATGATGGTTTTCGCGTTATCCCAATATTCCGGGTTACGTTCCAGTACGATGCGTTCGTTAACTACCCAATCTTTCAGCTTGTAAGCACCGTTGCTGACGTAGTTGGCCGGTAAGGTCCACTTTTCGCCAAACTTCTCGACGGCTTCTTTATATACCGGCTTCATCGCATAGTGCGGGGTCATTTCAACCAGGTAAGGCACCGGCTCGGTCAGGGTCACCTGGAAGGTATGGTCATCAATGGCTTTCACGCCCAGGGTAGATTTATCTTTCTTCCCGGCGATGACGTCATCCACGTTTTCTACGTGGGCATATTGCAGATAGCTGGCATAAGGTGATGCGGTTTTCGGATCAACCACGCGCTGCCAGCTATACACGAAATCTTGCGCTGTGACCGGCTTGCCGTTCGACCATTTTGCGTCTTTACGCAGATGGAAGGTCCAGACTTTAAAATCTTTGTTATCCCAGCTTTCCGCAACGCCAGGGACAATGGAACCATCCGGGCTGTTGTTGGCCAGGCCTTCCATCAGATCGCGCGTTACGTTGTTTTCAGGCACGCCTTCGATTTTATGCGGGTCGAGCGATTGCACTTCCGAACCGTTGTTCTTAACGATCTCTTGTTTGTCCGCCAGTTGCACGCCCGCCGGCACGTCGGCCGCAAAAGCACTTCCGGTTGCTGTGATACCCAGCGCGGCAATAATGCCGGCCGCAAGGATGGTTTTTTTCGTGATGTTGGTCATGTGTATACTCCAGTTTTTATTATCACAGGCTCATCGTGGAGCCTGCGTTGCCCGTGAGCGGACCTTGTTATACCGGCTGCCGCTGAACGAATACGGCAGGCGGCCTTCCCTGTATTACTCCACCGCTGATGGCGTGGCGTAATACCCCTCGTTACTGCTTGATGATGTACAGATTTTTTACATCGGTGTAGTCCAGCGGATCCTTACCGGTAAAGCCGCCCACAGACGGTCTGATCAGGCGAGCGCTGACGCGGTAATACACCGGAATCAACGCCGAATCTTTATCCAACTGAGCTTCTGCCTGCTGATAAAGGGCGGCGCGTGCAGCCTCGTCCGGCGCTTTTAGCGTGCCGGCCATCAGGGCGTCAAACGCCGGGCTCTTGTAGAAAATGGTGTTGATGCTGCTGTTGGAAAGCACCAGATTGAGGAATGCGCTCGGCTCGTTATAGTCACCACACCAGGTAGCGCGCGCCACGTCGTACTGCCCCTGATGGCGACTTTCAAGCGAGGTTTTCCACTCCTGGTTGCGTAGCGTCACCTCAGCACCGAGGTTTTTCTTCCACATCGAAGCGGCGGCAATGGCCTGCTGCTTATTTTGATCGGAGGTGTTGTACAGCAGCGTGAACTTGAGCGGTTTGCTGGCGCTGAAACCGGCTTGCTCCAGCAGCTTCCTGGCCTCGGCATTGCGCTGTTCCTGGCTCCAACTCGCCCATGCCGGCGCAGTGAATTTGGCGCCTTCGGTAAAGGTTGGGGTGAAACTGAACGCCGGGATCTGCCCCTGGCCCATGATTTTGTTGGCGATAATGTCGCGGTCCAGCGTCAGTTTCACGGCAGCGCGCACCCGCGGATCGGTAAAGGGCGCACGCTGGTTGTTAATCTCGTAATAAAAGGTGCACAGATAAGGGTTAACGTGCAGTTGCTCAGGGATCTCTTTCTTCATCTTCGCGAACAGGTTCGGCGGGATGGCGCTGTTGGTGATATCAATTTCACCACTGCGGAAGCGGTTAACGTCGCTGACCTCGGAGGCGATCGGCAATAACGTCGCCTTGTCGATCACCGTTTTCTTGTTGTTCCAATAGCTCGCGCTGCGTTCAAGCACAATGCGCTCATTCACCACCCAATCCTTCAAGCGATAGGCCCCGTTGCCAACGTAGTTCGCCGGCAGCGTCCATTTGTCGCCAAACTTCTCGATCACCGAACGTTTTACCGGTTTCAGCGAGGTGTGACTCAGCATGCTGATGAAGTAAGGTACCGGTTCGCTCAGCGTGACCTGCAGCATTTTATCATCGATGGCTTTAACGCCCAGGCTTTGCGGCCCTTTCTTGCCGGTCAGGATATCGTCGATATTTTCAATTTTGGCGTACTGCAGATAGCTGGCGTAAGGCGAGCCGGTTTTCGGATCGGCCAGGCGCTGCCAGCTATAAACGAAGTCCTGTGCGGTCACCGGGGAGCCATCACTCCACACCGCGTCCGGGCGCAGGTGAAAAGTCCAGGTTTTGAAATCCTGGTTTTCCCATTGGGCTGCCGTCGCCGGTACCACATGCCCATTGGCATCGGTGCTGACCAGCCCTTCCAACAGGTTAAGAATAATATTACTTTCCGGTATCCCTTCGACCTTATGCGGATCCAACGAAGCCACTTCCGTGCCGTTGTTAATTACAATGCTCTGCTGCTGAGCCAATTGCACTCCGGCCGGAACGTCGGCCGCCTGAGCAGAATATACGGCGCTGATACTCAGCAAGCCGGCAATGAACATAGCTAATGGAGTGCGCTTTCGGGTTTGCTGCATGGTCGAGGCTCCTTTTCACCAACAAGCATTGCTTATCGATATTCGTGAAGTATTTATAAGAATTCTAAATAAACAGACACCAGCAAAAATCATTCCCACTTTGACGACGCAGCCGTGTTAATTGCGCGTAGAAAGTTGCTCGGAAATTAGCAGAAGGCAAATTCCATAGCCAATAATTTTTACAGAAATGTTAAGCAATTCTCTTTTATTGCATCAAGCCCGATCTGTACCCATCGGACGAGGGTGACAGTTACACAATATAAAACACTGATTTTAATCAGATAAAATAAAACAAGCCTTGCCCTGACGGCGCACTGCAAGCTGACCCAGCAGACAAAGAAACATTCAGTTAACAAAGCAGCCGTTCAAAGAACAAACACCTGCTTATGTGCGGTTAATCACTAATAACACCTGGATGAAAGCGAGACAAGCCCTACAGAATGATGTGATTAAATTAACAGCGGATTTGATGTTAGGAGCGGGAAAAAGGGCAATAACTGGGGAAGATAAGGGGTAAAAACAACGCTTAGCGTTTTTATTGAGCAACAAATTGAGATTTATGCCACATACTGGTGCAAGTGAATAAAATTCATTCATATTGCGCACTATATTAATGCGAACCAATAATTGATTTTAATTTTTAAAATTAATTTGAGTCGTGAATCGCCCTATTCACGACTCGGTCGCCGGATTACAACAGACCCGGGAATATGGCCTTAATGCCGGTAACGATAAATTCGATACCTAAAGCCATCAGCAACAACCCCATGATTCGGGTGATGACGTTAATGCCGGTTTGCCCCAATAAACGCACCAATAAAGGCGCGGCGCGGAACAATAGCCAGCAACAAAAGGCAAAGAGCGCGATCGCCAGGGTAAAACCCAACAGGTTTTGCCAGCTATGATAGCGGGAACTCCAGACAATGGTGGAACTGATGGCACCCGGTCCGGCCATCAGTGGCAATGCCAGGGGCACTACGCCGATGCTTTCACGGATTGCGCTCTCCGATTTTTCCTGTTTGTTCTGTTTGTCTTCCCCCAGTTTGCCGCTGATCATCGACATCGCAATGGTGACCACCAGGATGCCGCCGGCAATGCGGAACGAGTCAATGGAGATGCCGAACATGCGCAAAATCCCCTCCCCCAAAAACAGCGAGGTCCACAGGATAATCGCCACCGACAGGTTAGCAGTCAGGTTAGTTTTATTGCGCCCTGCCGCCGCCTGATAGCTGGTCATGCTGATAAATACCGGCAAAATGCCTACCGGGTTCACCAGCGCAAACAGGCCGACAAAAAATTTAATGTAGCCGGAAAAATCCAACAGAGATTGGCCCACAAATGACTCCGCTTTAATAGCTTTAAAAGTGACACTGCCTACGCGCGCTAATGTAATGGAATTGCCACGGGTAATCCATTGGTCATGACCGGGATTTTTATCTATTAATGTGGTAAATAATAAAATAACTCACCACTATTAATGCAATGTACGGTTTATGATTTTTTATGTTAGAAAAAGTGCCTGGCATCGCAGTTATCAAGAATGATTCTCAAAAACCATGGCTGAATGGTGTCAGCATGCGATTTTTTTGATTTAAATCACATAATCACTACCCAAGAGTAGTTAAGCTCTTAGTCGTAGTCAGGGAGTAGAACAGGTTAAGGAAAAAGTGGCATCTCTGTTCGGTCCGCTGTCTTCTCCTGCTGAAGCATCGGGTAAAGCTCTTTAAGCAAATCAGCAACATGCAGCACAAAAAGATGGGAAACCTTTGTTTTTAAAACAGCATTTTCCACCGATCTGTCTATACTAGTTGCTCGCACGGCTGATTTACTGAAAGAGTTTAACATTATCAGGAGAGCATTATGGCTGTAACAAATGTCGCTGAACTGAACGAGCTAGTTGCACGTGTCAAAAAAGCCCAGCGCGAATATGCCAACTTCACTCAAGAGCAAGTTGATAAAATTTTCCGCGCTGCTGCCCTCGCCGCTGCCGATGCCCGTATTCCTCTGGCTAAAATGGCCGTTGAAGAATCCGGTATGGGTATCGTTGAAGATAAAGTGATCAAGAACCACTTCGCATCCGAGTTTATCTACAACGCCTATAAAGATGAAAAAACCTGCGGTATCCTGTCTGAAGACGATACTTTCGGTACCATCACCATCGCCGAACCTATCGGCCTGATTTGCGGTATCGTACCCACCACCAACCCAACTTCCACGGCGATTTTCAAAGCGTTAATCAGCCTGAAAACCCGTAACGGCATTATCTTCTCTCCGCACCCACGTGCGAAAAACGCCACCAACAAAGCGGCAGATATCGTGCTGCAGGCTGCGATTGCCGCCGGTGCGCCAAAAGACATCGTAGGCTGGATCGATCAGCCTACCGTTGAACTCTCCAACCAGCTGATGCACCACCCTGACATCAACCTGATCCTGGCCACCGGTGGCCCAGGCATGGTGAAAGCGGCCTACAGCTCCGGCAAACCGGCCATCGGCGTGGGTGCAGGTAATACCCCGGTGGTGGTTGACGAAACGGCGGATATCAAACGCGTCGTGGCCTCTATTCTGATGTCTAAAACCTTCGACAGCGGTGTGATTTGCGCCTCTGAGCAATCCGTCATCGTGGTTGACTCCATCTATGATGCGGTGCGCGAACGTTTCGCTTCCCATGGCGGCTACATGCTGCAGGGTAAAGAACTGAAAGCCGTGCAGGACATCATCCTGAAAAACGGCGGCCTGAATGCGGCTATCGTGGGCCAGTCTGCACCGAAAATCGCTGAAATGGCAGGCATCAAAGTTCCGGCAAGCACCAAGGTGCTGATCGGTGAAGTGAAGCTGGTCGATGAGTCAGAACCTTTCGCTCACGAAAAGCTGTCGCCAACGCTGGCCATGTATCGCGCCAAAGACTTTGAAGACGCCGTCAGCAAAGCGGAAAAACTGGTCGCCATGGGCGGTATCGGTCACACCTCTTGCCTGTACACCGACCAGGATAACCAGCCGGAACGCGTAGCCTTCTTCGGCGACAAGATGAAAACCGCGCGTATCCTGATCAACACCCCTGCTTCTCAGGGTGGGATCGGTGACCTGTACAACTTCAAACTCGCTCCGTCTCTGACGCTGGGCTGCGGTTCCTGGGGCGGTAACTCCATCTCTGAAAACGTCGGTCCAAAACACCTGATCAACAAGAAAACTGTAGCGAAGCGAGCAGAAAACATGTTGTGGCATAAACTTCCGAAATCAATCTACTTCCGCCGTGGCTCACTGCCAATCGCGCTGGAAGAAGTAGCGACCGACGGGGCAAAACGCGCCTTCATTGTGACCGACCGCTACCTGTTCAACAACGGCTATGCAGACCAGATCACTTCCGTTCTGAAGTCACACGGCATTGAAACCGAAGTGTTCTTTGAAGTTGAAGCGGATCCAACGCTGTCCATCGTGCGTAAAGGCGCTGAACAGATGAACTCCTTCAAGCCAGACGTGATCATCGCACTGGGCGGCGGTTCACCGATGGATGCTGCGAAGATCATGTGGGTCCTGTACGAACACCCGGAAACCCACTTCGAAGACCTGGCGCTGCGCTTTATGGATATCCGTAAACGTATCTACAAGTTCCCGAAAATGGGCGTGAAGGCAAAAATGATTGCCGTCACCACCACTTCAGGCACCGGTTCAGAAGTTACGCCGTTTGCGGTAGTGACCGACGACGTGACCGGTCAGAAATACCCACTGGCAGATTACGCATTGACTCCTGACATGGCGATCGTTGACGCCAACCTGGTCATGAACATGCCGAAATCCCTGTGCGCCTTCGGTGGCCTGGATGCGGTAACTCACGCGCTGGAAGCTTATGTTTCAGTACTGGCGAACGAATACTCCGACGGTCAGGCGCTGCAAGCGTTGAAACTGCTGAAAGAGTATCTGCCAGCAAGCTATAAAGAAGGCGCCAAGAACCCGGTAGCCCGTGAGCGCGTGCACAATGCCGCAACCATCGCCGGTATCGCGTTCGCCAACGCCTTCCTGGGGGTTTGCCACTCAATGGCCCACAAACTGGGCTCCGAGTTCCATATCCCACACGGTTTGGCCAACGCCATGCTGATCTCCAACGTCATTCGTTATAACGCGAACGACAACCCGACCAAGCAAACGGCTTTCAGCCAGTACGACCGCCCACAAGCACGTCGCCGCTACGCTGAAATCGCTGACCACCTCGGCCTGAGCGCACCGGGCGACCGTACCGCACAGAAAATCGAGAAGTTGCTGACCTGGTTGGACGAGATCAAGGCCGA
The DNA here is from genome assembly GCA_012719855.1 of Serratia liquefaciens. Lineage (GTDB taxonomy): Bacteria > Pseudomonadota > Gammaproteobacteria > Enterobacterales > Enterobacteriaceae > Serratia > Serratia liquefaciens_A. The sequence continues at coordinate 25,810 of JAAXZN010000026.1, forward strand.
ACTGGGCATCCCTGCTTCAATCCGCGAAGCCGGCGTGCTGGAAGCCGATTTCCTGGCGAAAGTAGACAAGCTGTCTGAAGACGCCTTTGACGACCAGTGTACCGGTGCTAACCCACGTTATCCGCTGATTGCTGAACTCAAGCAAATCATGCTGGATACCTTCTACGGCCGTAAATTCAGCGAAGCGGTTGACGAAGAGGTTTTGGCCACGCCGGTTGTCGCCAAGACGGTAAAGAAGACCAAAAAATAACGGTTCATTGAATTGAGCCAACAAAAAACCGCCGAAAGGCGGTTTTTTTATGCGGCAGAGTCCATTCATCAATCCGCCTTGAGCAATAGCGCCAAAACGCGCTACAAGGCTCCCTGTAGCACGCTGGAGGTTACTCCAGTGCCTCTATCGCTTCTTTGTAATGCTTGCGGCAGACGGAGACGTAGCTTTCGTTACCACCAATCACCACCTGTTCACCGGCATGCATCGCCTTCCCACTCTCATCGAGTCGCAGCACCATATTCGCCTTGCGTCCGCAGTGGCAAATGGTTTTCAACTCCACCAGTTTGTCTGCCCAGGCCAGCAAATATTGACTGCCAACAAACAGTTCCCCCAGGAAGTCGGTACGCAAGCCGTAGCACAGCACCGGAATATCCAGCTGATCGACAACATCGCACAATTGCTCGACCTGCTGTTTCGTCAGGAACTGACTTTCATCCAGCAGAACGCAGTGTACAGGCTGCTGCTGATGTTCCTGCGCAATCATCGCAAAGAGCATCGAGTCATTATTATACAGCTGTGCCTGGGAAGACAGGCCGATCCGCGAGCTCACCTTACCCACGCCAAAACGGTGATCTATTTCAGCGGTAAACACCAGCGTACGCATACCACGTTCTTGATAATTATATGAAGATTGCAACAGCGCGGTAGATTTCCCTGCATTCATAGCAGAGTAATAAAAATAAAGTTGAGCCATGGGCCCGCTACTCCAATGGTATAAGAAATATTCAGCGGTTGATTCAGCAGCCAAGTGTACCATAAGGCGACAACCGGCTTACACCACCGGATTAATCAATATCCTGCCCAGACGAATACCAGACTTTCAAATGAAACATTCCGTTCTGCTCACATAGGGCTTTAACATCTATTTACAGGATGGTTTCTGCCTGTCATCACATTTAATTACTACTAATGATTAGCGCCCGGCATTAATGGTTATGCCAATGCTGTGACACGCCCCTGCAACAGAGGCCGGTGCGTAAGATTAAATCTATTAACCCCACCGGGCGCTGCGCCTGAGTATTTAATGACATAAAACAGCCTAGGGTACAGTTCTTGACGATATCTTTACTCATATACCCCTATTGTTTACAGTGTTGGCAGACTAAAACACGTGATTTAACCCACAGAATTCAGAGTAATATTGATATAAAACACAATTATAACTTCGTCATGAATGCCTTTGTGGCGCAGCAAACATACCGTGGCTGTAGAAAATTTGACTTAAAAATGGAGGTTGTAATACTTATCTCCCCTGCCTATATTAGCCCGAGAGTTCTGATTAGGTCTTTTAAAAGGTAAATTTGAGCGTTCCTTTCAATTTGGCTATTGCAGAAAAGAAAAGAGCACTCTATTATTATCCAGACGCCCCCCACCAATATAATTTGAGACTAGGACAATGAGCGAAGCATTAAAGATTTTGAACAACATCCGTACTCTCCGCGCTCAGGCAAGAGAATGCAGCCTGGAAACGCTGGAAGAGATGCTTGAAAAACTGGAAGTTGTTGTGAACGAACGTCGCGAAGAAGACAGCCAGGCTCAAGCAGAAGTTGAAGAACGCACCCGTAAACTGCAGCAATATCGTGAAATGCTGATTGCTGACGGTATTGATCCAAATGAACTGCTGCAAACTATGGCTGCAACTAAAGCCGCTGGTAAAGCTAAACGTGCAGCACGTCCGGCTAAATACCAATATAAAGATGAAAACGGTGAACTGAAAACCTGGACTGGCCAGGGCCGTACTCCAGCAGTGATTAAGAAAGCTATCGAAGAGCAAGGTAAATCTCTGGACGATTTCCTGCTGTAATAGCATTCCAGTTACATGTTAAAAAGGCTCCCATGGGAGCCTTTTTGTTATGCTTATTTTCACGCTGCTTAGAACCTTCGTTCGGCTTTGCGTAATTATCCTAATGGGCGGCTTCGTTAATCCGCTATCTAACGGCTGAGTCCCTACGGTTTTCCAAAGCATAAAAAAGGGGCCTGAGCCCCTTATTGCATTAACGCACTGCTCAATTACTGAGCTTTATAAAATGATTTATACCATTCAACAAAGCGTTTCACGCCTTCTTCAACGCTGGTTTCCGGCTTGAACCCAATCACGCGATAGAGCTCTGCGGTATCGGCACTGGTATCTAACACGTCGCCAGGTTGCATAGGCAGCATATTTTTACGCGCTTCAATCCCCAACGCCTGTTCCAGTGCACTGATATATTTCATCAGCTTCACCGGGCTGCTGTTGCCGATATTATAAACATGGTATGGGGCAGAACTGGTCGCCGGCGATCCCTGCTCTACCGTCCAGTCAGCATTTGGCTGAGGAATAACCGCCTGCAAGCGGACAATAGCCTCGGCAATATCGTCGATGTAGGTAAAGTCACGGTGCATCTCGCCGTGGTTATATACATCAATACTGTCACCCGCCAATATGGCCTTGGTGAATTTGAACAGCGCCATATCTGGACGCCCCCACGGGCCATAGACGGTAAAGAAACGCAGGCCGGTGGTTGGGAGACCATATAGGTGAGAGTAGCTGTGCGACATCAACTCATTGGCTTTCTTGGTTGCCGCATACCATGATATCGGGTGGTCGACCGAATCTTCAGTCGCAAATGGCAGCTTTCGATTCAGACCATATACCGAGCTGGAAGAAGCATATAACAGATGCTCGACTTTATTGTGTCGGCAGCCTTCCAGCACGTTTAAATGCCCAATAAGATTCGAGTCCGCATACGCCAGAGGATTTTCCAGCGAATAACGCACCCCGGCCTGTGCACCCAGATGGATCACCCGCTGAAACTGGTGCTCGGCGAACAGCTGCGCCATCCCTTCTCGATCGGCCAAATCCAGCTTAATAAACCGGAAGGCTGGCTTATCCGCCAGCAGATCAAGACGGGCCATTTTCAGACCCACATCGTAATAATCATTCAGGTTGTCGATACCGACAACCTGATGCCCAGCGGCTAATAGTCGCTCAGCAACGTGAAAACCAACAAAACCGGCCGCGCCCGTAACCAGAAATTTCATAGTTAACCCTTAAATAACCGGCTGAATGGACGCACCGCGACCAATCGCATAATAAGTAAAGCCTCGGCTTTCCAGACGCTCTGGATCAAACAGGTTGCGGCCATCAAAGATCACTGGCTGCTTCAGCGCACCCTTAATCACATCGAAATCCGGCGCACGGAAGTTCTGCCACTCGGTACAGATAACCAAAGCATCAGCGCCATGCAACGCCGCTTCTTTGGTCCCTACCAGCTTCAGGTCATCACGTTGGCCGTAGATACGTTGCACTTCATTCATTGCTTCAGGATCGTAAGCCTGAACGATAGCGCCCGCTTCCCACAACTGCTCCATCAACACACGGCTGGAGGCTTCGCGCATATCGTCGGTGTTCGGTTTGAATGCCAAGCCCCATAACGCAAAGGTTTTGCCTTTCAGGTCTTCACCGAAATGATGTTTGATAAATTTGGTCAGCTTATACTTCTGCTGATAGTTGACCTGCTCTACGGCCTGCAACAGTTTTGGCTGGTAACCAATATGTTCCGCAGTACGGATCAGCGCCTGAACGTCTTTCGGGAAGCAGGAGCCGCCGTAACCGCAGCCTGGATAGATAAAGTGATAGCCGATACGGGAATCAGAACCGATACCCTGGCGCACTTTCTCAATATCCGCCCCCAGCATTTCGGCCAGGTTAGACATTTCGTTCATAAAGCTGATTTTGGTCGCCAGCATGCAGTTGGCGGCATATTTGGTCAACTCGGCGCTGCGAATATCCATCATGATCATGCGATCGTGATTGCGGTTAAACGGTTCGTACAATTCACGGATAGGCTCGATCACATCTTTGTTATCGGTACCGATAACGATGCGCTCAGGACGCATGCAGTCTGCTACCGCCGCCCCTTCCTTCAAAAATTCCGGATTGGAAACCACATCGAAAGGCACTTTGCTGCCACGTTTTTGCAGGGTTTCTTCCATCACCTGGCGGACTTTATCTGCAGTACCGACCGGCACGGTAGATTTGTCGATCACCACTTTGTGTTCGGTCATGTGTTCCGCGATGGTACGCGCAACGGCAGTCACATATTTCAGGTCGGCAGAACCGTCTTCATCCGGCGGCGTCCCCACCGCGATAAACTGAATGGTACCATGCGCCACCCCAGCTTTAGCATCGGTGGTAAAATGCAGGCGGCCGGCTTCATAGTTCTGCTGAACCAACGGCGTTAAGCCAGGCTCAAAAATAGGGATATTCCCTTTCTTCAGGTTTTCGACTTTACGTTCGTCTATATCAATACACATAACGTCGTGGCCGACTTCAGCCAACACCGCAGCCTGCACCAGGCCAACATAGCCAATACCAAAAACTGTTACTTTCATGGGAAAATCCTAGTTTTTCAAATTAAGACGAAAGATAAATAAATTATTCTTTATCAGCGGCCAGTAACTGATTCAACCACTGCGTAAAATCTTTGCCAAGTGCAGGATGACGCATGCCGTATTCGACAAACGCCTGCATGTAACCCAGCTTATTGCCGCAGTCATGGCTGATCCCTTTCAGGTGATAGGCTTCAACCGTTTCTTGCTGCATCAGCATTTCAATGCTGTCAGTGAGCTGGATTTCATTGCCGGCGCCCGGAGGCGTTTTCGACAGCAGCGGCCAAATGTCGGCAGAAAGCACGTAGCGTCCTACAATCGCCAGATTGGAAGGCGCTTCGTCCGGTGATGGCTTCTCGACGACGCTGACCATCGGAGCGCTTTCACCCGGCTGCAGTTCATAGCCTTTGCAGTCGGCTACGCCGTAATTACCGACATCTTTGTGCGGTACGGGTTCAACCATGATCTGGCTGATGCCGGTTTGCTCAAACCGTTGCAGCATTTCGTGCAAGTTGTCTTTTTTAAGATCGGCGCTGTACTCATCAAGGATCACGTCAGGTAAAATCACGGCCACCGGCTCGTCACCCACCAGCGGATAGGCACACATAATGGCGTGCCCCAGCCCTTTGGCGACGCCCTGACGCACCTGCATCACGGTCACGCCCTTTGGACAGATGGACTGAACTTCGTCCAGCAACTGACGCTTAACGCGCTTTTCCAGCATCGCTTCCAATTCAAAGCTGGTATCGAAATGGTTTTCGATCGAATTCTTGGAGGAATGGGTAACCAGCACAATCTCGTTAATCCCCGCCGCAATACATTCATTAACCACGTATTGGATCAGGGGTTTGTCGACCAGCGGCAGCATTTCTTTTGGAATGGCTTTTGTCGCCGGTAACATCCGTGTTCCCAAGCCTGCAACCGGGATCACAGCCTTTCTGACTTTACGATTTACAGCAGGCATTATTTCCTCTCTTAATAGCGCTCACTTTATGAGCTTTTTCGCCATATAAAAACCTTCGGAGTATACCAGCTTATGACTGTCTGGCATTAACCGCAGCACAAATAGAAAGAATTTAGGACAATTACCCAAGGGGTTAACTGAGGTAAAAATAATCACGTCAAATATCTGGATTTCAAATACTATTTTGATCGCTGGGATTATTCGGCACTGAGCATCAACCGCAGTCGCCCACCTGAGCCCCAGACCTGGCACTGCCAGGCAGCGCAGTGCTGGCTGATTTGATTCATGTACGTCGCACCCAGCGTGCCAAGCGGCACGCCGTTGCTCAATTGAATTTGATTGTCGCCGGTATTCACATTGGCATGCAGACCGGCGGAGACCAGGATCAGGTTCTTATATTCGGCGTGGTAATAACCCACCAGCAGTGGGAATTGCCCTTCCAACCGGCCCTGACGTAATAATTGATTAACTTGTTTTAACAATGCGCTCATTTGCGGCAGCCTTTGACGCTGATTCGCTAAATGATCCTGCAATAATCCATTAAATAAAGCCCGCAACAGTAACGCCGCCAATACGCCATTATCCCCTGCACGCGTCACATCCAGACAATAGAAAGCCAGATCTTTATCCGACAGCGCCGCAATATCCAGCACTAGCCCGGGGTTTTCACCGGTGGTTAATTGCCGATAATTAATCCGGCAGTGGGCAACGGTCTGCTGCACCGGGGGTTGTAACTGCTTGAGCAGCTTCACCGCTTCGGAAGGGTTTTTACTCAGCGCGTCCCAGTCCTGTAACAGCTCGACTTCTTCAATCGCCGGGGAAGTGAACATATTGGGATACAGGCAACCCAGCACCGCCTCTCGCAGACGATTAAGATCGGTCACCGGCTTTAACAGCACGTCCTGCACGCCTAACCGCAGCATTTTGGCGATATCGGCCATTTTATCGGTCGCCGATATCACCAACACCGGAATTTGCACGCCCTGCAGGCGCAGATGCTCGACAAATTCTATCCCGTCCATTTCCGGCATTGCCAGATCGCACAGGATTAAATCCGGGTGAACGTCATCCACCAGGCTCAAGGCCAGCAAACCATTGGGCGCCTCACTGGTTTCTGCTCCCAACGATTTCAGATAGCCAACAAGCACCGAACGAAAAACCAGTTCGTCCTCGACCACCAAAATGCGCTTGTCAGTCAATGGTAATGCCATCAGCCGTGCCTCTTCCCTTTCCATAGTGTAATAGTGGCTCAAAAAGGCCATTTATGCTTGCCGGAAATTTTTCCAACGGTGGGGTATTCTCCCGAGAACCGGCGATTATTTGTTTTTTATCAACGGTAATAGCATGTCGATCTGTTTTTCCACCGCCAGTTTGCCGGCGGCAATCGCCTCATCGGCGCGATGGAAATCCAGCGTCGAAATCTGAGGGCAATAAGGTTGAATCAACACATCAGGCGGATCGCCGGCCATGCGGTTACGTTTCAGGCGATTTTCCAGAACCTGGATCGACGTCCCCATGATTTCCATCGCCGTAGGCGTGAAGTTGGGCTTTCTGGTGGTCATTTTGCTGATGCGTTCCCTTAAGCGCCCCCGCCAGTTGCGGGCAGGAAGATCTTGCGGCGCCTCCACATCGTGATTGCGCACCGAGAATAAGTCCTGCTGCATTAAATGAGCATCATGCTGCAAATCGACGGCGATGACGATGTCGGCTCCCAATGCCCTGGTCAATGAAATCGGCACAGGATTCACCACTGCGCCATCCACCAGCCAATAGCCATCAAACCAGACAGGTGCCAACAGGCCCGGCATGCTGCACGACGCACGAACCGCCTGATGAATATCGCCTTCCGTCAACCACAACTCGCGTCCGGTACTGAGATTGGTTGCCACGGCGCCGAATTTGAGTGAGCACTCGGCGATATCATCGATCTTCAGCAATTGCCCCACCGCGTTGAAAACCCGTTCGCCGCGTAGCAGCCCACCCCGCTGCCAGGACAAGTCCATCAATCGGATCACGTCCCAATAGCTGAACGAACGTACCCAGGTTTCCATGGCAGGCAAACGGTGGCTGGCAAAAGCGGCCCCCACCAGGGCACCCACCGAGCAACCCGCTACTATATCGACTTCAACGCCCAATTTCTTTAGCGCGTTGATCACGCCGATGTGCGCCCACCCTTTCGCCGAACCCGCGCCCAATGCCAATCCAATCTTTATTTTTCGCATACTTTCCGCCCTTTGCCCGGTGAATTGTATCAATGACGCTGTCAGCGTAGATTGTCACGATCGAATAATGTTAGGTAACATATGCGCTAAATTTCTTTCGGCATCGGCCCGTTCCTCAGGTTCCGGCCATTTTAGGAGTCACCTTGTCCGAATTATGCCCCTGCGGCGGCGGAGTGGAGTATAGCGCATGCTGCGAGCCCTACATCAACGGCAGCCAAACGCCATCAACCCCCGGACAGTTAATGCGCTCGCGCTTTAGCGCTTACGTAAAACACAACGTGGATTATCTGATTGCTACCTGGCACCCCGACTGCCACGCGGCGGAATGGCGCAACGGGATCGTCGACAGTTTCAAAGACACCGAATGGCTCGGCCTGACGGTGGTAGAAGAAAAACCGGGCCATGAGGCCAATGAAGGTTTTGTCGAATTCATTGCCCGTTTTATCGATGGCAGCACCGGCGAGCAAAGGGCAATGCACGAACGCTCGCGCTTCCTTCAGCTTGGCCAACGCTGGTATTATATTGACGGAACCAAACCTCAGCCTGGCAGAAATGCCATTTGCCCATGCGGCTCAGGAAAAAAATATAAAAAGTGCTGCGGGCGTTAGCCGGCAGTCACCGTACCCAAGAGTTTCAGGCGATGGCCTGAAAACGAAAGCGATAAAATTCTCGCCTGCGCAGACAGGACATACCGTATCAGACAGGATCCTCATCCCCATGCCACACCAAAATGTACAAAGAAAAGTTTTGCGCACCATTTGCCCGGATGCCAAAGGCCTGATCGCCAAGATCACCAATATTTGCTACAAGCATGAACTCAACATTGTTCAAAACAACGAGTTCGTCGATCACCGCACCGGTCGTTTCTTTATGCGTACCGAGTTGGAAGGCATTTTCAACGACACCACGTTGCTGGCGGATCTCGACAGCGCGCTGCCGGCAGGCTCGGTGCGTGAGCTGCATAATTCCGGCCGCCGCCGCATTGTCGTGCTGGTGACCAAAGAAGCACATTGCCTGGGCGATCTGCTGATGAAAAGCGCCTACGGTGGCCTGGACGTGGAGATTGCGGCGGTTATCGGTAACCACGATACGCTGCAAACGCTGGTAGAGCGCTTTGATATTCCGTTCCATCTGGTCAGCCATGAAGGTCTGACTCGCGATCAGCACGATCAGAAAATGATGGCCCAGATCGACCAATATCAGCCGGACTACGTGGTACTGGCCAAATATATGCGTGTGCTGACGCCGGCGTTTGTACAGCACTACCCGAACCAGGTGATCAATATCCACCATTCCTTCCTGCCGGCCTTTATCGGCGCAAGACCTTATCATCAGGCTTACGAGCGCGGTGTGAAAATCATCGGTGCCACGGCCCACTATGTTAACGACAATCTGGATGAAGGCCCTATCATCATGCAGGACGTGATCCACGTCGATCACACCTATTCTGCCGACGACATGATGCGCGCCGGACGTGACGTTGAGAAAAATGCCCTCAGCCGTGCGCTCTACCACGTGTTGGCGCAACGGGTATTTGTGTACGGCAACCGGACGGTTATTCTGTAATTGCTCAATAAAGCGGTGCCTTTCGTTCAGGGATGCACCGCCGCGGGCAAAAAATCGGCAAACGATTCATTTTCTGCATTTCAATACTTTACACGCGCGTTTCATTTGATATGATGCGCACCGCTTACCGAGACAGACGTTTCGCAAGCAAGGCCAGTGGTGGGGTTCCCGAGCGGCCAAAGGGAGCAGACTGTAAATCTGCCGTCACAGACTTCGAAGGTTCGAATCCTTCCCCCACCACCATCTTCTCTCTGTTGATGAGTGCACAGCGAAAGCTGAAGTCACTTAAAACACTGAGGGGGAAGATGAGAAGCTTCGCCAAGGTTCGAGTCTCACGCAGTGAGACAACGCGCTTTAGCGCGGCCCGCAGGGTGAGGAATGAAGAGACGAATAATCCTTCCCCCACCACCATCTTCTCTCTGTAAAGAGTGAAGACGCAGTAAAGAAGCCGGCCAGGTTTCTTCCGGATAAAACCGGAACTACAATGTGTAAAACCATGAATACCATGGTGGGGTTCCCGAGCGGCCAAAGGGAGCAGACTGTAAATCTGCCGTCACAGACTTCGAAGGTTCGAATCCTTCCCCCACCACCATCCTTGTATATCCCCCAGAAACAAACCAAACCTGGAAGTCCCAATATCACTCCTTAGTGGGAGGGATGAGAAGCTTCGACCAGGTTCGAGTCTCACACAGTGAGACAACGCGCTTTAGCGCGGCCCGCAGGGTGAGTCGCGCAGCGACGAGTAATCCTTCCCCCACCACCATCCTTGTTTATTCCCCAGCATCAAATCAATCCTTAGCACTCCGATATCTCATTTATCAATTTCCTTAATCTTTCTGCACGTCCTCAACTTGAACTCCGACCAACAATTCGCTATACCACTGGCTTCTTTAATGCAGTAAGGAAAAAAGTTCATGCGTAACAATATCTGCGTTTTTTGCGGCGCCAGCGAAGGCGTTAACCCTGCCTATGCCGAGAATGCACGGCAACTGGGCCAGACACTTGCCGCCCAAGGCCGACGCTTGATCTACGGCGGCGGGAAAAAAGGGTTGATGGGCATTGTGGCGGATGCCGTACTTGCCGCCGGTGGCGAAGCGGTGGGTATCATTCCTGAACGATTGGTTGAGGCTGAAACTGCTCACCGTGGCCTGACCGAGCTGGAGGTGGTCCCTGACATGCACACCCGCAAGGCGCGTATGGCGGCCCTGGCTGACGGCTTTATCGCCTTGCCGGGCGGCATAGGAACGCTGGAAGAACTGTTTGAAATCTGGACCTGGGGTCAGATTGGCTATCACAGCAAACCGGTAGGCCTGCTCGACGTGAACGGTTTCTACCGCCCGCTAAACAATTTCCTGCAGCACGTGGCCGATCAAGGCTTTATGCGTCATGATTATCTCGGCACCATGCACATCAGCGAATCCGCACAAACCTTGCTGCAACAATTCGACGACTATCAGCCCAAAAATTACGACCGCTGGGCGAAATAACCCGGCTTGCCAGCGGCGGTCATTGCCGCTGGCCCGCGTTACATTTCCGGCCAAACTCTGCTACTATCTCAACACATTTTTCTCGTATAAACGGCACCGCTCATGAAGTTTGTCTCTTTTAATATCAATGGACTGCGCGCGCGTCCGCACCAACTGGCCGCAATTATCGAGCAGCACCAACCCGACGTGATCGGTCTGCAAGAAACAAAAGTTCACGATGATATGTTTCCGCTGGAAGACGTGAGCCAGTACGGCTATCACGTGTTCTATCACGGGCAAAAAGGCCATTACGGCGTAGCGCTGCTGACCAAAGAAAAGCCGCTGGCCGTTCGCCGGGGTTTCCCTACCGATGAAGAAGACGCCCAGCGCCGCATCATCATGGCCGACCTGGCTACGCCGCAAGGCACCCTGACGGTAATCAACGGCTACTTCCCACAGGGTGAAAGCCGTGACCATCCGATCAAATTCCCTGCCAAAACGCGCTTCTATCAGGATCTGCAAAACTACCTTGAGCAGCAGATGTCAGTAGACTCACCGGTGTTGGTGATGGGTGACGTCAATATCAGTCCAAGCGATTACGATATCGGTATCGGTGAAGAGAGCCGCAAGCGCTGGTTGCGCACCGGTAAATGCTCTTTCCTGCCGGAAGAACGTGAATGGATGGATCGCCTGATGAACTGGGGCCTGGTGGATACCTATCGCCACGCCAATCCAGAGCGCAACGATCAGTTCTCATGGTTCGACTACCGTTCGCGTGGCTTTGATGAAAACCGCGGCCTGCGTATCGATCTGCTGTTAGCCAGCACGCCACTGGCCGCGCGTTGTATCGCGACCGGCATCGATTATGAGATCCGCGGGATGGAGAAGCCATCGGATCACGCACCGGTCTGGGCGGAATTCTCGCTGTAATTAATCCAACCCCGGCCCTGCCGGGGTTTCTCTCTGTGGTAAAGATGAAAATTATCGATGTCGTCGCCGCCATCATCGAAAAGAATGGCAAAATTTTACTGGCACAACGCGATGCCGACAGCGATCAGGCCGGCCTGTGGGAATTTCCTGGCGGAAAAGTGGAACCCGGCGAAAGTCAGCCTCAAGCCCTGGCGCGTGAACTGGATGAAGAGTTGGGAATAGTGGCCAGCGTCGGCGATTACGTCGCCAGTAATCCGTGGCAGCAAACTGAGCGGGTGATTAGGTTACATGCCTGGCGTGTCGAGGCATTCAGTGGCGAATTGCAGAACCGCTGCCATGCCGACTTTGTTTGGGTAACGCCGGAGCAGGCGTTTGACTATCCGCTGGCTCCGGCCGACGTACCGCTGCTGGCCGCGTATATTGCCAGTTTAGCGTCAGAAGCCTGAGCCGCTGACGTTACCGCGTCACTTCTTCAGGCGGATCCAGATCAGCGGATTGGTTCCCACCACGTTGGGGTCGCGCACGCACTGCAGCACTTCCCCTTCCACCTTCAGTACCGCCCCTTCAGAATAGTTTTGATCCTGATAAATGCAGCAGCGGCTGCAAGGTTGCACGGCAGGTTGAGCCGCCGCGCTTTTCGCCGCGCCCCAAATTTCCGGCGATACCGGCACCACCACGTCCACATCGCCACGGTTGGCCATGACCGCAGACGAAAATATCAGTGCGCCAGTGGTCAGCATCAGTAAGGCGTAATTCATTCGCTCTTCTCCCGCGCCTTGCCGGCGCTCTTCTTGCGTTTTTTTGCCCCGGAGGAAGGTGGCGGCGGCAACCCGCGAAACGCCATACTCGCCCGGCTCTGCTTGGCCTGATAAATCAGCTCCTGCAAAGTCCCCACGAGAGGTTGCATAAAGTCCTGATAGCGACAGGATTTCTCACTGATTTGCGTCAGCGTAGCCTCCCAGTTCGCCGTCATATCCGGACGGGCAGCAATATCCGGCAGCGAATGGATCAGCGCCCGACCGGTTTCGCTGGAATGAATATAACGCCCTTTCTTATACAAAAACGCCCGCTTGAACAGTAACTCAATAATGCCTGCGCGCGTGGCCTCGGTCCCTAAACCATCGGTCGCTCGCAGGATTTTCTTTAACGCTTTATCCTGAACAAAACGTGCAATACCGGTCATGGCGGAAAGCAGACTGGCATCGGTGAACGGGCGCGGCGGTTGCGTCTGACGCTCAACCACTTCACCGCGTTCGCACAACAGTTCGTCATCCTTCGCCACCACCGGCAGCGGCGCCCCTTCGTTTTCTTCGTCGCGCTCTTTACTGCCCAACAGCGTCCGCCATCCTGCCTCAGCCAGGAAGCGTGCCTTGGCGATAAATTTGCCTCCGGCGATGTCCAGCTCAATGACGCATTTGCGGAACATGGCGTCCGGGCAAAACTGCATCAGGTACTGTCGGGCAACCAGCCCATAAACGTTCAGTTCGTCCTGACTGAGGCTGACCTTGCTGGCACGTGCGGTGGGAATAATTGCGTGGTGAGCATCCACCTTCTTGTCATCCCAGCAACGGTTACGACGATCGCTGTCGATCACCGGCTGCGGGTAAAGATCCGGTTGATGAACACTGATGGCGTGCAACACCGAATGGCGCCCGGCGAAATGCTCTTCCGGTAGATAGCGGCAATCAGAACGCGGATAAGTGATTAACTTATGGGTTTCGTACAGGCGCTGACAGACATCGAGCACCTGCTGCGCACTCAGGTTAAAGCGTTTGGAAGCTTCGATCTGCAAAGTCGACAATGAAAACGGCAGCGGAGCGGTATCTGATTCCCGTTTATCATTATAGGAGGTGACCAGCGCCGGTTGGCCTTCGATGCGCTTGAGCACGTGCTCCGCCAAAGGCCGGTGCAGCAGACGCCCTTCCTCATCCTGATAGGGTTCGCAGGAGTCGCTGGGTTGCCACAGGGCGACGAATCGCTCCTCTTTCGGCGTCACGATGTGCGCTTTCACTTCGAAGAAGTCTTTCGACACGAAGTTTTCGATATCTTCGTCCCGTCGCACTACCAGCCCCAATACCGGCGTTTGTACCCGCCCGACGGACAACACGCCGTCATAACCGGCATTGCGCCCCAAAATGGTGTAGGCGCGGGTCATGTTGATGCCATACAGCCAGTCAGCGCGGGAACGTGCCAGGGCGGAAACACACAGAGGAATAAAATCGCGGTTATCACGTAACCGTTCAATCGCACGTTCCACCGCCTGCGGGTTGAGATCGTTGATCAGGCAGCGGCGTACGCTTTGACGTTTTTCCGGCGTCAACGCCAGATAGTCGAGCACCTCGTCCACCAGCAGTTGCCCTTCGCGATCCGGGTCACCTGCGTGCACTACCTCATCGGCCTCATGCAGCAGTTTTTTGATCGCATTAAGCTGTTTGCTTACCGACGGGCGGGGCTGCAACTGCCACTTTTCAGGGATGATCGGCAAGTCCGCCAGCGACCATCGCGCATAGCGACTGTCGTAGGCATCCGGTTGCGCCTGTTCCAATAAGTGGCCCACGCACCAGGTCACCACATCATTGTTACCACAGGCGATAAATCCGTCACCGCGGCGGTGCGGTTTAGGGAGTACGTCGGCAATGGCGCGCGCCAAACTCGGTTTTTCGGCAATAAACAGTCGCATTATTCACCGTTATTCTGGCTGTACGTCATCAGGAATTCTCTTACTTCAGCATAATTCCCGCGGAACACAATCCGCTGGGATTTTTTTTCCAATTGATAGTGATACATCGGATCATAGTAGTGCTGCAACAACGGCACCAGCCACTCCTGATGCGCGTCACTATTACCGCCGGCATATTGACGCTGTAACGCCCATTCCAGGCTCTGCGTCAGCTGCTGAAAACGCTCCAGGCCCAAGCGACGGCGAATGGCAAACAGGCCGTGGTGCAGATACTCGTCGTATTTCTGCCAGCCCAGCTCCGCCCCCAAAACCTGCTCAAACGCCAGACGCATGCGATCGATATATTCATGCTGCAACCGTGCCAGACGCACCTCGAAAGGATCGTCGATAACGGCCACCGGCGCCTGCTGCATGCGGGTGAAAATGGGCAGCGGCAGATTGTTGCTGCCGATAATGCGCCCTTCGTCCTCCAGCACCCAACGGCGGCAGCCACCATGCTGTTTTTTCAGCAATAACACAGCCAGACGATTCTCAAAATCAATCTGTCCGCTTTGTGCCACCAGCGTTCGGCCAAAAGATGAACCGCGATGCCGCGCCGCGCCTTCCAGATCGATACCTTCGGTCAGTTCATTGACCAACACCGTTTTGCCGCTGCCGGTATTGCCGCCGATCAACACCATCGGCAGTTCGGCGCTTTGTTCCAACGTGGTCAGCAAGAACTGCCGCAGCGCCTTGTAGCCGCCTACAATGCGCGGATAGTCCACTCCAGCCTCATGCAGCCATTGCTGCACCAGTTGCGAACGCAAGCCTCCGCGAAAACAGTAGAGGTAACCCTCCGGCCATTGCGCGCATTGCGCCAGCCACGCCGCCGTGCGCTCCTCGCGCAATCGGCCGTTAACCAGGCTGTGGCCCAGAGCAATCGCTGCCTGCTGTCCCTGCTGTTTGTAACAGGTGCCCACCGCCTGCCGTTCATCGTCGTTCATCAACGGCAGGTTTACCGCATTGGCGAAAGCGCCCTGCTGAAACTCAACCGGCGCACGCACATCAATCAGCGGGATATCCTGCAAAAAAATGCGCCGATAGTCTTGGGTATCCGCCCGAGCCAACGTAACAGACACTACACAACCTCGATCAGCGGCTTGCCCGCAACGGCCGTATGCAGTTCACCGATAGCCTGAAGCTGAATGCCGTGACGTTCGGCAATTGCCTGAACCTGCTGTTCCGCTTCCGGTAATACCGCCAGCAGCAAGCCACCAGAGGTCTGCGGATCGCACAGTAATTGCCGCTGCAGGCTGGTCATTTCACCGACCAGATGGCCGTAACTTTCGAAGTTGCGCCCGGTACCGCCCGGCACACAGCCTTCGACAATATAGCGCTCGATGTCCGGCAATTTTGGCACCTGCTCAAACCAAACCGTCGCCTGCAATCCCGACCCCTGGCAAACCTCACTCAGGTGGCCCAGCAGGCCGAAACCGGTCACGTCGGTCATCGCCGTTACGCCTTCCACATCGGCAAAATCCGCGCCCGGTTTGTTCAGTTGGCACATAACTTCGGTCGCCAGGCCTTCATGCTCA
The DNA here is from genome assembly GCA_012719855.1 of Serratia liquefaciens. Classification (GTDB taxonomy): domain Bacteria; phylum Pseudomonadota; class Gammaproteobacteria; order Enterobacterales; family Enterobacteriaceae; genus Serratia; species Serratia liquefaciens_A. The sequence goes on from JAAXZN010000026.1 coordinate 41,854, forward strand.
GGGCGTAATTGACTTTTCTTCTCGGCGGTGGTCAGCACGCCGATGCCCAGGGGCTTGGTCAGGAACAGGCGGGCTCCGGCCTGGGCCGCGCTGTTCTTCTTCACCCGGTCGGTATTGACGATACCGGTAACCGCCAGGCCAAAAATAGGTTCAGGAGCATCGATAGAATGGCCGCCGGCCAACGCGATCCCCGCCTGTTGACAGGCGTAGCGCCCACCGTCGATCACCTGTTGCGCCACTTCCGGCGGCAGCTTGGCTATCGGCCATCCCAAAATGGCAATCGCCATGATCGGTTTACCGCCCATGGCATAGACGTCGCTGATGGCATTGGTTGCCGCGATGCGGCCGAAGTCGAACGGGTTATCGACGATAGGCATAAAGAAATCGGTAGTGCTGATAATGCCAACGCCGTTACCGATGTCATACACCGCAGCATCGTCACGGGTTTCATTGCCCACCAGCAAACGCGGATCGACAAACTTCACCCGCTCGCTGTGCAGAATAGTTTCGAGAACTTTCGGTGAGATTTTACAACCGCAGCCTGCGCCATGGCTGTACTGGGTTAAACGGATCGCTGGCGATGTCATATACCACTCCCTTCGGTTAACGGCATTCAAGATATCATAGGGTAGCGCTTGCCGAGGGGAATGGTAAGAGCAGGCTGTCGATAAGCGAACAGCCTGCTCAGAAACAACACAGAATGGCGGGATTTAACTCATTTTTGCCGCAACCCTGCGCCTGAGTTTAGAAGTAGCTGACGAAAGGCTTGCTGTCAGGGGCGACAACTTTGGTGGCGGCTTTCAACTGAGGAGTCCCCAAATACAGGAAACCCACAATTTCGTCCTGCTCGCGGCAGCCAAAGGCTTCGCGAACCAGAGGATGTTCGGTCCAGGCACCGGTACGCCAGATGCCGTTGAAACCTTGCGCCAGCGCGGCCATCTGCATCGCCTGCACCGCACAACCGGCAGAAACCACCTGCTCCCAGCGCGGCACCTTGGTTTCTTCGGTGCAATGCGCCACCACGGTGATGATCAGTGGTGCGCGGAACGGGGCTTTTGTCGCCTTTTCAATGGCCGCTTCGTCCATATCGTCCTGCTTTGCAGCAACTTGTAACAATTGGCTGAAGCGCTCCAGGCCCTGGTTTTCAATCATTATAAAACGCCATGGCTGCAATGCGCCGTGGTCAGGTGCCCGCAGGCCCGCGTTGATGATATTTTGACGAGCCTCATTGGCGGGCGCAGGCTCGGCGAGGCGTGAGGCCGAACGGCGATTCAATAAAAGATCCAGTGCATCCATCGTAAACTCCTGATAACAATTTTCATTACGATCACGTTAACATAGCTAAACGGCGAGTGACAGCGTCGGTAATACCCTCTGTGACACACGATTTAAAGCTGACATTTCCTCGGCCGCTCATTAGGATAGCGGAACATTCTCGACTCTTGCTGGAGAGCACATGCGCACATTGTGGCAAATCATTGCCGGCGTTTTCAGGTGGACATGGCGTCTGCTGAACTTTATCAGGGAACTGATCCTTAATCTGTTCCTGGTGTTGCTGATCCTGGTTGGGGTCGGTATTTATCTTTCATTCCAGAGCGCAACCACCCCTGCCGTTGCTACTCGCGGCGCGTTACTGGTGGACCTGAGCGGCGTGGTCGTTGACCAACCCTCGATGAACAACAAAGTGCGCCAATGGGGCCGTGAACTGCTGGGTGCGTCCAGTAACCGTCTGCAGGAAAACTCCCTGTTTGACGTGGTTGACAGCATCCGCAAAGCCAAGGACGACAAAAACATTACCGGCATGGTATTGCAGTTAAATGATTTTGCCGGTGCCGATCAGCCTTCGCTGCAATACATGGGCAAGGCGCTGCGGGAATTCCGCGACAGTGGGAAACCGATTTTCGCCATTGGCGACAGCTATAACCAGACGCAATACTATCTGGCCAGCTACGCCAACAAGGTTTATCTGTCGCCGCAGGGCGCTGTCGATCTGCACGGTTTCGCCACCAACAATCTTTACTACAAATCCCTGTTGGAGAAACTCAAGGTCACCACCAATATCTTCCGGGTGGGCACCTATAAATCTGCGGTAGAACCGCTGATCCGTGACGATATGTCACCGGCCGCCCGTGAGGCCGACAGCCGCTGGATTGGCGGACTGTGGCAGAACTACCTGGATACCGTAGCCGCCAACCGTCAGATCACCGCGCAGCAACTGTTCCCAGGCGCGGCGGGCGTATTGACTGGCTTGCAGGCCGCCGGTGGCGATACCGCCAAGTATGCGCTGGACAATAAGCTGGTGGATGAGCTGGCTTCACGCACCGTGATCGAGAACCAACTGATCAAGACTTTCGGTTGGGACAAGCAGGCGAACGATTTCAACGCCACCAGCATCTATGACTATCAGCCGAAAGCGGCGCCGGATCAGGGAGGCAAAATTGCCGTGATCTTCGCCAACGGCGCGATCATGGACGGCCCGCAGACGCCAGGCACCGTTGGGGGTGACACCACCGCCGCGGAACTGCGTCAGGCAAGACTGGATCCGGCGATCAAAGCGGTTATCTTCCGGGTTAACAGCCCTGGAGGCAGCGTCAGCGCTTCTGAAGTGATCCGTTCCGAACTGGCCGCAGTACGCGCCGCCGGAAAACCAGTGGTGGTTTCCATGGGCGGTATGGCGGCATCGGGCGGCTATTGGGTCTCTACGCCGGCAGACTACATCATCGCCAGCCCGAGCACCCTCACCGGTTCTATCGGCATCTTCGGGGTGATCAACACCTACGAACAGACGCTGGACAGCATTGGCGTGCATACCGATGGTGTGGCTACCTCGCCGCTGGCGGATCTGGCGGTAACCAAGGCGCTACCGCCAGAGTTCTCGCAGATGATGCAGCTGAACATCGAGAAAGGTTATCAAAACTTTATCGATCTGGTCGCCAAAGCCCGCAAAATGACGCCGCAGCAGGTTGATCAAATTGCTCAAGGGCACGTGTGGTTGGGCAGCGATGCCAAAACCAACGGTCTGGTCGATCAACTGGGCGATTTTGACGACGCGGTGAAAAAAGCGGCCGAACTGGCGCAGTTGAAACAATGGCAGCTTAACTGGTTTGTCGATTCGCCAAGCCTGACCGACATGGTGCTCAGCCAGTTTAGCGTGTCTATTCACGCCATGCTGCCGGCAGCCATTCAGTCAATGCTGCCTGCGCCGCTGGCCTCGGTCGCCATGGCGGTGAAAGAACAGCCGGGTTTGTTCAATAACCTGAACGATCCACAAAACCGCTATGCCATCTGTTTGACCTGCGGAGAAGTCCGCTAACAAATTAATCCTCAGCCCGGCACCCGCCGGGCTTTTTTTCTGCGCTTATCCCCCTATAATTCAGCCCATCATATTTCTGTTAAAACAATGACCATGCAAAAGAAATCGATTTACGTCGCTTACACCGGCGGTACCATCGGCATGCAACGTTCTGATCACGGCTACATTCCGGTGTCCGGTCACCTGCAGCGCCAGCTGGCCTTGATGCCTGAGTTTCACCGGCCGGAGATGCCGGACTTCACCATTCATGAATATGCGCCGCTGATCGACTCCTCCGACATGACGCCGGAAGACTGGCAGCATATCGCCGACGACATCAAACAGAATTACCACCTCTATGATGGCTTCGTGATCCTGCACGGTACCGACACCATGGCCTTCACCGCTTCGGCCCTGTCGTTCATGCTGGAAAACCTGGCCAAGCCGGTGATCGTCACCGGTTCGCAAATCCCACTGGCTGAACTGCGTTCCGACGGTCAAACCAACCTGCTCAACGCGCTGTACTTGGCCGCCAACCATCCGGTGAATGAAGTCAGCCTGTTCTTCAACAACAAACTGTTCCGCGGCAACCGCACCACCAAGGCGCACGCTGACGGTTTCGACGCCTTTGCCTCGCCTAACCTGCCGCCGCTGCTGGAAGCCGGGATCCACATCCGTCGCCAGAACGGTATCGACAGCCCGGTCTGCAACGGGGAGCTGAAAGTGCATGACATCACTCCACAGCCGATCGGCGTGGTAACGATTTACCCAGGGATTTCCGGCGCGGTGGTGCGCAACTTTTTGCTGCAACCGGTGAAAGCCCTGATCCTGCGTTCTTACGGCGTGGGCAACGCACCGCAAAAAGCGGAGCTGGTTGATGAATTGCGCGACGCTTCCGAACGCGGCATTGTGGTCGTTAACCTGACCCAATGCATATCCGGTCGGGTGAATATGGAAGGCTACGCCACCGGCAACGCGCTGGCCCATGCCGGGGTCATCAGCGGATTCGACATGACGGTCGAGGCCGCCTTGACCAAGCTGCATTATCTGCTGAGCCAACCGCTGACGCCGACGCAAATCCGCAGCCAGATGCAGCAAGATCTGCGCGGCGAACTGAGCATCAGCGGTTAACCCAACCCTTTACGACGGAGTCGCGATGAAAACAGCCCTGCTGCTAATCGATTTGCAAAACGATTTTTGCCCCAACGGCGCATTGGCGGTGACAGACGGCGACGCCGTGATCGCCGTAGCCAATCGGGCAATAGAGGCCTGCAACGCGCGGGGCGAACCCGTGGTCGCCAGCCAGGACTGGCATCCTGCCAATCACCGTAGCTTTGCGGTAAACGCCAACGCACAAGTGGGTACGCTGGGTGAACTGGAGGGTTTGCCGCAGGTGTGGTGGCCGGTGCACTGCGTTCAGGAAAGCCCAGGTGCCGAGCTTCATCCGCAATTAAACCAACGGGATATCGTCGCCGTATTCCGCAAAGGTCAAAATACGGATATCGACAGCTACAGCGCCTTCTTCGACAACGGACATCGCTCGCGTACCGAGTTGGACCGCTGGTTGAAAGCTCATGACGTGAGCCATTTGGCCGTGATGGGGCTGGCAACCGACTACTGCGTCAAGTTCAGCGTCCTGGATGCGCTCGCGCTGGGGTATCAGACTTCGGTAATTACCGACGGCTGTCGCGGCGTTAATTTGCAACCTGGCGACAGTCAGGAAGCCCTTCAGGCCATGCAGCAGGCTGGTGCAGAGCTCGTTACCCTGTCACAATTCATCGAACGATAATGCGTCGGGTGCTGATGGCCCCCCCCCATTCCCCCGCCGGCAAATCTCGACATCGCTCACATTCCGACCATTCTCCTGTGATGACATCTTGTTCGCGTGCAGCACATTTGCTGTTATGACCGCTGATGTATTGGCATCAATCAGTTATACGCATCCGGGGCCCATTGAGCCCGGCTTTATGTTACCGCCTGAGGCGGTTTCGGGTCGGCCTTGCCGACCAAAGGAGATAACATGGTTTTCACCCGTAAACTGCTGCCTTTGCTGGTCGCGGTGCAGTTTGGTATGGCTGGTGCCGGCATGGCACACGCCGCCTCTTACCTCTCCGTCGGCTATTTCAACGGCGGGGGTGACGTTACCGCCGGTCCAGGCGGCGATATCAACAAGCTGGACGTCACGCAAATCACTCACCTCAATTACTCCTTCGGCCTGATCTACAACGATGAGAAAGAGGAATCCAATCCGGCGCTAAAAGACCCGGCTCGCCTGCACCAGATTTATCTGTCACCCAAGGTGATGGCCGATCTGAAGCTGCTGCCGGTGTTGCGTAGACAGAATCCTGAGTTGAAAGTGCTGCTGTCCGTCGGCGGTTGGGGGGCTCGCGGTTTTTCTGGTGCGGCGGCAACGCCAGAGAGCCGGAGCGTATTTATCCGTTCGGTGCTGGACGTCATCAAGCAGTACCAACTGGACGGCATCGATCTCGACTGGGAGTATCCGGTTAACGGTGCCTGGGGGCTGGTCGAAAGCCAACCGGCGGATCGGGCCAACTTCACCGTGCTGCTGAAAGAACTGCATAGCGCCCTGAATAAAAATAAATTGCTGACCATCGCCGTAGGCGCCAACGTTAAAAGTCCGCAGGAATGGGTGGACATCAAAGGTATTGCGCCCTACCTCGATTATATCAATCTGATGACCTACGACATGGCGTACGGCACGCAATATTTCAACTCCAATCTGTATGATTCCAAACAATGGCCGACCGTCGCGGCGGCCGATCGTTACAGTGCCAATTTTGTCGTGGATAATTATTTGGCCGCCGGATTAAAACCGGCGCAGCTAAATCTGGGCATCGGTTTTTATGGTCGGGTCCCCAAACGCGCCACTGAGCCCGGCATCGACTGGGACAAAGCCGACGCGGCGAAAACCCCTGTCACCCAGCCCTATTTCACCGCTCGCGAAACCGCCGTCTTCAAATCACTGGGGTTGGACCTGACCAAGGACAGCTATTTCAAATATAACGATATCGTCAGCAAGCTGTTAAACGATCCACAACGGCGCTTCAGCGCCCATTGGGACAGCGACGCCCAGGCTCCGTATCTGACGATGAAATCCGCCGAGGGCAAGCCCTTATTCGCCATTTCGTACGAGAACCCGCGCTCGGTTGAACTGAAGGCTGATTACATCAAGAGCAAGGGATTGGGGGGCGCGATGTTCTGGGAATATGGCGCAGACGACAATAACCGACTGGCGCATCAACTGGCGGAATCGCTGGGGATCAACGGCGGGAAAGGCTAAACCCACGGGGCGATGTCAGTATCGCCCCGTTATTCGATTTACTGCGGTTTCAGCTTGGCAAGAGGTTCAGCCATAAACTGCTGTTTCAGCTCTTGCTTGCTCTTCATCACAATCTGGCCGTCGGTGCCGATGCTCATATGTTGCGGATCGGCATTGTGCAACGACTGCCATAACATGACCGCCTGCAGGCTGTTTTCTTTCTGTTCCGGAGTCAGCGCTACGCCGTCCGGCCATTTGCCCAGCTCAACGGCCAATACCAGCCGTTGATAGATTTCCGGCGTCATGGCGGCAATCAGGTCTTTCACATCCATCAGGGCCTTTCCTCACTCGTGCAAGAATAATTAGCTGAATCGTTTTTTCTAACTCAATGTCGGATTTAGCCGGCGGTTTTCTCACCGTTCTCACCGTCGGTAAAACTGAGCGACGCCGAGTTAACGCAAAAACGCTCGCCGGTCGGCTGCGGACCGTCGGGGAAGACGTGGCCCAAATGCGCGTCGCAGTGGCCACAGCGGATCTCGATGCGATGCATATTATGTGAATTATCATCAAGATAACGAATAGCACCGTCGGATACCGGCTGATAGAAGCTCGGCCAGCCGCACCCGGAGTCATACTTGCTGTCGGAGTAGAACAGCGGGTGGTTGCAGCACAGGCAATGGTACACGCCCTCGCGTTTGTTGTGCAGCAATTTGCCGGAATACGGCGCCTCGGTACCACGTTCCTGAGTCACATAACGTTGGATTTCATTCAGTTCCGTGGCCGGATGGTCAGGGGTTGTCTCTTTAGCCATTTGTGCGATTCTCTGAATGTGGATAATGTCAACGAAAACAATGAGTAATAATAACAAAAAATTAACAACACTGCAGCGCTTTTTGGCCTAAACTGTAGCCCATAAAGGTCACGTCGCGGCAATATGTGATACCGATCACATATCTTATATGGACTGACTTTATACTTGGCGGTTTGACCCCATATTACGGATGAGGCCGAACGCAAACGGAACGTGCAATAAGCGCTCAAACCAGGCTGCGAGGTTTGATTTGCAGCAAGTATTGACACGATTCCGCTTGACGCTTGGTAAGGTTTTTGTAATTTTACAGGCAACCTTTTATTCACTAACAAATAGCTGGTGGAATATATGACTATCAAAGTAGGTATCAACGGTTTTGGCCGTATCGGTCGCATTGTTTTTCGTGCTGCTCAAGAACGTTCTGACATCGAAATCGTTGCAATCAACGACCTGTTAGACGCAGAGTACATGGCTTACATGCTGAAATATGACTCTACTCACGGCCGCTTCAACGGCACTGTAGAAGTTAAAGACGGCCACCTGGTTGTTAACGGCAAAACCATCCGTTGTACCTCAGAAAGAGATCCGGCTAACCTGAAGTGGAACGAAGTCAACGTTGACGTCGTTGCTGAAGCAACTGGCCTGTTCCTGACTGACGAAACTGCACGTAAACACATCGCTGCAGGCGCTAAGAAAGTTGTTCTGACTGGCCCATCCAAAGACGACACCCCAATGTTCGTTATGGGTGTGAACCACAAATCTTACGCTGGTCAGGAAATCGTTTCTAACGCTTCTTGTACCACCAACTGCCTGGCACCACTGGCTAAAGTTATCAACGACAAGTTCGGCATCGTTGAAGCGCTGATGACCACCGTGCATGCTACTACCGCAACTCAGAAAACCGTTGATGGCCCGTCTCACAAAGACTGGCGCGGCGGCCGCGGCGCATCTCAGAACATCATCCCTTCTTCTACCGGTGCTGCGAAAGCAGTAGGTAAAGTTATCCCAGAACTGAACGGCAAACTGACCGGTATGGCGTTCCGCGTTCCTACTCCGAACGTGTCTGTGGTTGACCTGACTGCCCGTCTGGCAAAACCAGCTTCTTACAAAGAAATCTGTGCGGCTATCAAAGCGGCATCTGAAGGCGAGCTGAAAGGCGTGCTGGGCTACACCGAAGACGAAGTGGTTTCTACCGATTTCAACGGCGAAACTCTGACTTCCGTATTCGATGCCAAAGCCGGTATCGCACTGAGCGACACCTTCGTGAAACTGGTTTCTTGGTACGATAACGAAACTGGTTACTCCAACAAGGTTCTGGATCTGATCGCTCACATCTCCAAATAATGGATTGATGCCAAGCTGATGATGAGGGCGACATTTTTGTCGCCCTTTTTTTGTTTCTACGGCGAACAAAAGGCCAACCGATGAACGAAAAAATTTTCACCCTACCCGTTACTCAGCAAATTTCTCCTTATATCAGCCAACGTCAGCTCGAAGAACTGCCTGTGGTGGTGGTTTCCCACCCGAAAGTACGCGCGGCTATCACACTGCAGGGCGCACATCTGCTGGCCTGGCAACCCAGCGGTGAAAAGCCGGTCATTTGGCTGAGCAACAACACGCCGTTTAAAAAAGGCAATGCTATCCGCGGCGGCGTCCCTATTTGCTGGCCCTGGTTTGGTCCGGTGGCAAAACCGTCGCACGGTTTCGCCCGCAATCAACCCTGGAGCCTGACGGCGCATGATGAAGATGATAACGGCGTCATTCTGACCTTCACGCTGAAAGACAATGAGCAAACCCGTAGCCTGTGGCCACACGCCTTTACGCTGATTGCCCGCTTCAAGCTAGGCGAAGAGTGCGAGATAGAGCTGGAGTCCCACGGTGATTATCAGGCCACTGCGGCGCTGCATAGCTACTTCCAGATTGGGGACATTGAACAGGTTAAGGTCGCCGGGCTCGGCGTGCCTTATATCGATAAAGTCGCTGGGGGCGCCGAAGCCAAACAGACGGGTGACGTGACTTTCGTCGGCCAGACCGATCGGGTTTATACCCAGCCGGAGGCCTTTAGCCTGATCAAAGACGCAGCGCTTCAACGCACCATTGAGGTTCATCACCACCATATGAGTGATGTAATTGCCTGGAACCCTGGCGTAGAGCTTTCTTGCAGCATGGCGGACATGCCTAACGACGGCTATAAAACCATGGTTTGCGTGGAAACCGGCCGCGTCAGCAAACCGCTGATCGCAGCAGGGGAACAACCGGCACGGCTGGCAGTGACCTTCCGCACCCGCAAGAACGGATGATAGCATCAGGGCGGTGGAAACTGCCGCCCTACGTTATCGCACTACAGATGTGCAAAAGGGGCGCTAGCGCCCCTTTATGATGCCTTCATTGCACCATTTTCGTGCATTCGCTTTTAGAAGCTGTAGCTCACACCCGTCATCAACAACCCGGTGTAAGATTTATCCACCATCGGGCTGTCTTTCACTTCATCAGACAGTTTGATATAACGGCCTACAAAGAAGGCATTCCAGTCTTTGTTGATCTGGTAGTTGGCGCTCAACTCAGCGTAAGGTGCCCAGCTGTCGCTTGGCGTGTAGCTGTCCAGACCGCTGCGGCGAGATTCGTTATCGTTCACGCCGAAGTAGTATTTATTCTGGTTTTTGCTGCTCCACATCACACCTACGCCAGGGACCAGGGTGAAGGCATCCAGCTCAAATTTGTACAGGTAGGCAACGTCACCGACCATACCGTTGCTGTAATTGAGCGTATCGCCGGTAAAGGTGGTGCGCAGGCTGCCCCACTCGGCGTTATGCGTATAAGCCAGACCGGCCATCAGCGTGCCACGGCGCTTGTTCAACTTCTTCATGCGGTCGTCGTCGCTGTCACCCGGACGGTAGCCCAACGGTGAGTAGTAACCCATCAGACTCAGTTGGTTTTCCTGATCTTTCCACAGGTAATAACCGGCGGTCAGGGTACGGAAGTAGAAGTCATCCCCTTCATAGTTGATGACGGGTACCGGATATACGCGGTCCTGATAGCCACGATACGGATCCGGGCTAACCAGCGCGGAAGCACCGAGTGACCAGGTTCCAGCCTGAGCACTTTGCGCACAAACCATTGCGGAAGCGATAATTGCTAGCGTTTTGAGTTGAAAAATCTTCACTGGTTCTTTTTCCATAAATAACAGAGTTAATAGCCAGCTTAGTTTATGTGAAATTGTCGTTACACGCCTAATCTTTACAATAGAAAACAACCAAGATCGAATAACTTAGAATAGAAATATGAATTAATCATGGCGGAACAGTGACGTTTTTTACCGCAGGCCGCGCCAGACAAGGCATTTGGCTATCCCTGTCATAACTGAGTCATTGATATGACTTAAAAAAAGCTTTTTACCACGCAGGAAATTTTCTGGTATGCAAACTAAGCTTAAATCAGAAGGTGAATGAATCCCGAGCCCAGTGGCAATACAGCGCAACTCGCGATAATAAGCGCACCAAGTTGGCATACGGGTTGCTGTACTCAAGGATAACTTCTTCTTTCGGGGGCCAAAACACAATCATCAGCTCCCTTTAACCTGTGCTAATAACGAAAGGACGGGCATCGCCATGAACATATTTGACCACTATCGCCAGCGCTACGAAGCTGCCAAGGACGAAGAGTTCACACTGCAGGAATTTCTTACCATCTGCCGGCAAGATCGCAGTGCATATGCCAATGCGGCAGAACGTCTACTCATGGCTATCGGTGAACCAGTTATGGTGGATACCGCGCTTGAGTCGCGTATGTCTCGCCTGTTCTCCAACCGCGTGATCGCACGCTATCCGGCATTCGAAGAGTTCTACGGTATGGAAGAAGCTATCGAACAGATAGTCTCTTACCTGAAACATGCCGCTCAGGGCCTCGAAGAGAAGAAACAAATCCTTTATCTGCTGGGCCCCGTCGGCGGCGGTAAATCATCGCTGGCAGAACGCCTGAAAGCGCTGATGCAACGCGTGCCCATTTATACCCTGAGCGCCAACGGCGAACGCAGCCCGGTAAACGACCACCCACTGTGCCTGTTCAATCCGCAGGAAGATGCCACTATTCTGGAAAAAGAATATAACATCCCGAATCGTTACCTCGGCACCATCATGTCCCCGTGGGCGGCAAAACGCCTGCATGAATTTGGCGGCGACATCACCAAATTCAAAGTGGTCAAGGTGCGCCCTTCCATCCTGGAACAGATAGCCATCGCCAAAACGGAACCGGGTGACGAAAACAACCAGGATATCTCCGCGCTGGTCGGCAAAGTCGATATTCGCAAACTGGAAAACCACGCGCAAAACGATCCGGATGCCTATGGTTATTCCGGCGCCCTGTGCCGTGCCAACCAGGGGATTATGGAATTCGTGGAGATGTTCAAAGCGCCGATCAAGGTGCTGCATCCTCTGCTGACCGCTACCCAGGAAGGGAACTACAACGGTACCGAAGGGATCTCCGCCCTGCCGTTCAGCGGCATTATTCTGGCGCACTCCAACGAATCCGAATGGGTGACCTTCCGTAACAACAAAAACAACGAGGCCTTCCTCGACCGCGTTTACATCGTCAAGGTGCCTTACTGCCTGCGAGTTTCGGAAGAGATCAAAATCTACGACAAACTCCTGGATCACAGCGAACTGACCCATGCGCCGTGCGCCCCTGGCACGCTGGAAACCTTAGCGCGCTTTACCGTACTCTCACGCATGAAAGAGCCGGAAAACTCAAGCATCTACTCCAAGATGCGCGTCTATGACGGCGAAAGCCTGAAGGATACCGATCCGAAAGCCAAGTCGTACCAGGAATACCGCGACTACGCCGGGGTCGATGAAGGCATGAACGGCCTGTCCACCCGTTTCGCATTTAAAATTCTGTCGCGGGTGTTCAACTTTGATCACGCTGAGGTCGCCGCTAACCCGGTTCACCTGTTCTACGTGCTGGAACAGCAGATCGAACGTGAGCAATTCCCGCAAGATCTGGCAGAGAAATACCTGGAGCACCTGAAAGGCTACCTGATCCCGAAATACGCCGAGTTTATCGGCAAAGAGATCCAGACGGCCTACCTGGAATCTTATTCGGAATACGGTCAAAACATTTTTGACCGCTACGTGACCTATGCAGACTTCTGGATCCAGGATCAAGAGTACCGTGATCCGGATACCGGTCAGCTGTTCGATCGCGAGTCGCTGAACGCCGAACTGGAGAAAATCGAGAAACCGGCCGGCATCAGTAACCCGAAAGATTTCCGCAACGAAATAGTCAACTTCGTGCTGCGCGCCCGTGCTAACAATAGTGGCCGTAACCCTAACTGGACCAGCTATGAGAAGCTGCGTACCGTGATCGAGAAGAAAATGTTCTCGAACACCGAAGAGTTACTGCCGGTGATTTCCTTTAACGCAAAAACCTCAACGGACGAGCAGAAAAAACACGACGACTTCGTCGATCGCATGATGGAGAAAGGCTACACCCGCAAACAGGTTCGTCTGCTGTGTGAATGGTATCTGCGGGTCAGAAAGTCTTCGTAACGTCTAATGAGAATTAGCGTCATGGAGATGGCGTAGAAAGTTGGCAACGTCGTTTGGGGGAAGTATGGCCTATTTCATTGACCGACGGCTTAACGGCAAAAACAAGAGCACGGTTAACCGTCAGCGCTTCTTGCGCCGCTACAAGTCGCAAATCAAACAGTCGATTGCCGAAGCCATCAACAAGCGTTCGGTCACCGACGTAGACAGTGGGGAGTCTGTCTCGATCCCCGCTGGCGACATCAACGAACCAATGTTTCATCAGGGTCGCGGTGGCACACGCCACCGCGTTCATCCGGGTAATGACCACTTTGTGCAAAATGACCGCGTCGAACGCCCTCAGGGCGGCGGCGGCGGTGGCAGCGGTCAGGGAAATGCCAGCCAGGATGGTGAAGGCGAAGACGAGTTTGTTTTCCAGATATCCAAGGACGAATACCTCGACCTGCTGTTTGAAGATCTGGCGCTGCCGAACCTGAAAAAGAATCAGTATAAGCAGCTCACCGAATACAAAACCCATCGGGCCGGTTACACCGCCAACGGCGTACCGGCCAATATCAGCGTGGTGCGTTCGTTGCAAAACTCGCTGGCGCGCCGCACTGCCATGACCGCAGGAAAACGTCGCGCTTTGCATGAGTTGGAAGACGAACTCACCCAGATGGAAAACACCGAACCTGTGCAGTTGCTGGAAGAAGAACGGCTGCGCAAGGAAATAGCCGAACTGAGAAAGAAAATCGAAAGCGTGCCGTTTATCGACACCTTTGATTTACGCTATAAGAACTATGAGCGCCGACCGGAGCCCTCCAGCCAGGCGGTGATGTTCTGCCTGATGGACGTTTCCGGCTCCATGGACCAGGCCACCAAGGACATGGCCAAGCGTTTCTATATTCTGCTCTATCTGTTCCTGAGCCGAACCTATAAAAACGTCGAGGTGGTGTATATTCGCCACCATACCCAGGCGAAGGAAGTGGATGAGCAGGAGTTCTTCTACTCGCAGGAGACTGGCGGCACCATAGTGTCCAGCGCGCTGAAACTGATGAATGAAGTGATTGAGGAACGTTACGATCCGGCGCAATGGAACATCTACGCCGCGCAAGCGTCGGATGGTGACAACTGGGCCGATGACTCGCCGCTGTGTCACGAACTGCTGGCGAAAAAGCTGCTGCCAATGGTTCGCTACTACAGCTACATTGAAATCACCCGCCGTGCCCACCAGACACTGTGGCGCGAATACGAGGACCTGCAGGCAAAATTCGAAAACTTTGCCATGCAGCATATCCGCGAACCGGACGATATTTACCCGGTATTCCGCGAGCTTTTCCATAAGCAGACCGTTTAGACCCTATCAAATCAGCCGGTTAACCCTGTGTTCGCCGGCTGTTTATTTTACCGGGAAAAAGAAAACCACTTCCGGATCCTGCTCATCAAGGTTATCAATACGGCCACTCTCAATAAATCCGGCCTTCAACAGTAGCTTTATCATGGGTAAATTCGAACGATTGGTTGAGGTGAAAAGTTTCGGACGCATACAGATCTTTTTAAAATATTCGATAAATTTTAACCCCACATTTTTACGCCTCATCAAGTTGACAACCATAAGAATTTCTATAAATCCACTGTCGTAAAAGTGATAGTGTAATACGCCGTAAGCCACGACTACGCCCTCGATTTCAGCGACGTGACAGACGCCAGCCTCGCACCACTCGCCGATCTGAGCATAGCGACGCGGATCCTGTGATGCCAAGGTATCAAGGTCAATCAATAGGTTAGCATCCGTTACTGTTGCCAGGCGAAAAATCAATTTCGGCTCCCCGTTATTTTTGTGGTTAACGCACATCATTCGCTGAGGTAATTCCTAATTACGTTTTTACCCATTGCGCCAATTAGGAATATTCCTATTTAATGAATGGCCAAATTGCCATCTCAGGTGAATGCTATGGAATTACTTCCCTTTGCAATCATCGTCGTTTTGATCGCAGTTGTCGTATTTTCCTTTGTCATGTATTTACGACAAAGAAGAGTAAGTACTTTCAACGCCAAGCGGAAACGACGTTAGGACGCCTCTCCACAAGGAAGTGGTTAACAGCACCACTCCGCCTCATTCTTTTCAACGTCCTTGCCGGTTTTCCATCGCACGCGCGCATCATACTTTTCTGAGGATATTCTGATACCTGCACCATTACGGATTTTCTGCTTGTCGCTGAAATTCAGGTGCGTTACTGTCGCCATCTGGAGACACACACCATCACATAACCAGAACAACATCCAGTTTGTCGCTATCATCCCTTAATCCCGCCGCTGTGCGGGATTTTTTTATGCTGCACAGCGGCGCTCAACATAATGAGGGCCCGATATCCCTGCTGCCAGAAACTGACAGTGGCTGCCATTACACTCACCATGCACGCAGGACGAAACCTTCCTGCCCTTTATCAGCCACACAAGGAAATCGCCGCCAATGACGCGTATTGTGACCATTCTTACCGATAATTTCTCTGATTGGGAAACTGCCCTGATCAACTCCACTTGCCGCGGCTATTATGGTTTCGAGACTCGTTTTGCCTCCCCCAATGGCGTCCCTGTCATTTCCTCCGGCGGCATGCACGTGACCCCCAATATGGCGATCGAAGCTATCCAATTGAGCGAGGTAGATCTGTTGATCCTATGCGGAGGCACGGTATGGCGAACCGATCAGGCCCCGGATATCGCTGGCATGGTAGCGGAGGCCCACAGCAAAAATATCATCGTCGCCGGCATTTGCGATGGAACCCGCGTTTTGGCGCAGGCGGGCGTACTTGATCATCTTCGTCACACCTCCAATTCGGCTGAGAACTTATCGCAGCTTAACTATGGCGGAGCTGAATATTATCAGGATGTGCCCTACGCCGTAGCCGACCAGCGCGTTGTAACCGCGCCCGGCAGCGCACCGGTCAGTTTTATGGCGGAGATCCTGAACCTGTTGGGGGTTAGCGATGATAACCTTAAGGCCTACCTGGCCATGCACGCGGCTGAACACAGCAAACCGTTAGAGAGCACAGTTATCGGCTTTTAACGCGATGCCAATTGGCCACTGTAGAGGACGGGCCCCGTAGGCTGTCCGGTTGGTGAACCACCTGCAGGTTCCAGACTGATAGCGATAGTCATATCCGCTGCCCATTTTAGATTCCCCAACGAGACTCTGGTGAGGTGTTGTGCTGTAACCAGCCCCAGCGATAGCGGTTTTTCTCCGCTGGGGATAGCCCATAACTGCAGGCTGTTTACCGCCGCCACAGGTTTGAGGTTAACCGGCGTCAGTTGCAGATTCCGCGCCTCCCTATCCAGGCTCACTATCCATTGTCCACTGCTGTTTGGGCTACCGTTAAGCACCGCCGTAGGGGTGAACCCCTGAGGCTGCTCAATAATACGTGGGATCAGTACCACTGCGAATAAGCAGGCCGCCAATGCCCAGACCAAAGAGTCCCAACGCCAGCGAGGCTGACGCGCCCTTGGCGGCAGGTTAAGCTGTATTTTTTTCCACACCCTGCCAGGAGGAGCTATCGGCGCCAGAGCATCATCCAAAGGGGCCAATAATCTCTGCCACTGGGCAACTTGTTCCGCCAACGCAGGCTCTCGGCGGATCCGCTGTTCCAGCCTGAATCTCGCCGGTCCCCGCAGGGTTCCCAGCGCATATTCCGCGGCCAAAGCTGAGTCGTACTCCCCCCTGTCTTTCATAATCCCACGCACTCTTTTAGGTGTTCGAGCGCTCGGCGAATCCAACTTTTGATGGTGCCAAGCGGTTGCTGGAGATAATCAGACACCTCACCGTGCGACATCCCCTGATAATAGGCCAGTACAATGCTTTGCCGTTGATCGGCCGGCAAGTGATCTAAACACGAGGCCAGCTTTTTTCCTTCCTGGGTACGTTGCAACGCTTCGCCAGGTTCAGCAGAACTTGTGCTGTCCGTTTCAACAAACTCGTCCTCTTGCGCTGCGAGCTTGCCACCCGTGCTGCGCAACCAGTCAATGGCGCGGTTACGCACAATATGGGTGAGCCAGGTTAGAGGAGAGCTGAGCGAGGGATCGTAACTGGCGGCCTTACTCCAGGCACTGATAAAGCTCTCATGCAGCACTTCTTCCGCCCAGGATTGACGCCTAAGCATGCACAAGGCTACCGCAAATAAGCGTGGCGACGTCTGACGATAGAGCTGCTCAAAAGCCTGACGATCGCCACGACTTATGGCCTTCATCAACGCCTTATCTCGTTCCTGTTCCGATGCCGATGTCGTCATGTCTTATCCTGATGAAGGTGCGGTTGTTCAGACCAACCGCACCAAGTATAGCCACAATTTATTTAGGCATCAGGACAGTATCAATAACATCAATCACACCATTCTTCTGGTACACATCATAAGTACTGATATTAGCGACGTTGCCTTTTCCATCTTTGAGCTGGATATTATGTGGCCCATTATTCATGATCCACAGAGATTGCCCATTCACCGTTTTCAGTTCCGCCGAACCGTTCCCCTCGTGGATTTTCTTTTCCAGCTGTTTCATGTCGTATCTGCCAGCGACTACGTGGTAAGTCAGTACGCTGGTCAACACGGCCTTATTTTCAGGCTTAAGCAGATTATCGACGGTGCCGGCGGGTAATTTTGCGAAAGCGGCGTTGGTTGGCGCGAACACGGTGAAGGGACCTTTCCCTTGTAGAGTATCCACCAGCCCAGCGGCCTTGACCGCCGCCACCAGCGTTGAATGGTCTTTGGAATTAAGGGCGTTCTCAATGATATTTTTGCTCGGATACATGGCGGCCCCGCCTACCATGACCTGATCGGACATCATGGCGGCCGCTGATGCGCCGCTGAACAGGACTGATGCACATAATGCGGTGTAGATGAGCTTTTTCATGATCATTTCCTCAAAGATAAAAGAAGTGAAGTTTTGCCTCACATTCGGATATACGTAAGAGGAGATACTTTTGGATGCAGCAGAGGAAAAATATTTAACGTCGCGCGTAAGTAAACTGGAATAAAAAAGCCCCGTTGTTGCATACGGGGCGCAATCAGCTGGTTTAAGAGGCGTTTGCCGCCTCATCAATCAATGCGGCTATTTCTTTCGGGTGCGAAGCAAGAGAAGCGTGGCTGGCATCCAGCGTAATCACCTTTTTCGCCTTTAAACGTGCAGACATTCGCTGCTGATTTTCGGGCGCTATCATCCGGTCATTGCTGGAGATTTGGTACCAGGAGGGTTTGTGTTTCCACGCCGGTTCAGTGATCGCATTGCCGAAGGTGCTGGCCAACGGTGCCTTTTGCGTTACCGCCATCACCAATGCCTCATCAGCAGGCAGATCCTGGCAGAAGCTTTCGTGGAACTTGTCTGTCTTAATCCATAAATAACCGTCGCTGTCCGGCGCCAGGTTCGCTGCCGCTATTGGCGGATGTTGCTGGGTGATGCCACCGGGACTTTCGCCGGCGTCCGGTGCGAAGGCGGCGATATAAACCAGACCAACGACATTGGGCTGATTGCCCATTTCACTGAGCACCGCGCCACCATAAGAGTGGCCGACCAACAACACCGGCCCCTGCTGCTGCGCCACCATCTTGCGGGTGCGTTCAGCATCGTCTGCCAGCGACGTCAGCGGCATTTCTACAGCGTGAATCGAGTGATATCCCTTGTGCGATAATTCGGTAATGACTTTGCTCCAGTGCGCTGCACCGCCCCAAAATCCATGGACCAGGACTACGGTAGGTTTTGCCTTCATTACTGATTCCTTCTTTAACATGGAGGCGCTACGCCAGGCTTGAACATCCGCACTGCTGTGTTTTCAGCGCCATTGCCTCAAGCCCAAACGCCTTGAAATACCCTCTTGTATATAGTTCAGAACAAGAGTTTCCAGCAATAGCTACGAATAGTTAATCCGAGATCGGACCTGTTCTGGCTAGCCCCTTGGGCTCAAAGCATTTTCCAAATTTCAGTCGGCATAGGCTCGCCGATAGGCCGCAAAACAAGATTAAAACTAGGATTTATACCTATAACGATCTAAAATCCCATGAAAAAACAAAGAGAAGTATTTTCACCAATATCAATAGGGAATTTTTACGTGAAGGAAATGATCTCCATTCTTTTTATCGTAAGCCTGCTGGCGATGCTTTTTTCGTGGTTATTCGTCTATAGCCTCAATATTCATTAACGCCCTGCGATAATAAAAAAACCCGGCATGCATCGATGCCAGGGTTTTTAAAGCTGTGCTGCAGCCGTTCCGGTGAGGAAACCGGGCGACTACTGTTTCGTCTGGATCCAGAAGGCGTGGATCAGGCCCGGGAAGTAGCCAAACAAGGTGAGGATAATATTGAGGATAAACGCGCCGCCTATACCTTTATCCAGCAGTACGCCCAGCGGGGGCAGGATGATGGTAAATACGATTCTCCAAAAACTCATAATAGCGCCTCATTTTGTTCTACAAGGCACCAACATATTATATTTGCTTAACATTTTCAAATGGCGTCCTGTAAAACACTGTTCAACATGGCATGAAAAATGCGTATAGCCACAGTAATTGTGCTGATATCTGCCAATATTGAATAAACAATTAATAAGCATTGATTATGTAGGGTCAAGCCCTTAAAATTTGTAACTTAACACTACAACTGGGTAAGGTTTCATGTCGTCGCTGTGGGTTGCAACACAATACTTTTATTTAATTGGCTTGGTAGTTTCTATGATTTTCACCTACCTGGTCAGCCGGGACACCATAAAGATTCGTTTTCTCAGTGCCTTAACGATTGGTTTGACCTGGCCCCTGAGCCTACCGGTAGTGTTGATGTTCTCCTTGTTCTGACGCTGCAGAAACCAACCCCGTCACACGCTGACGGGGTGATATCACCGCCTCCTGAATCAGAAATCGTATCCCACCGTCGCCACCACGGAGCGTTCCGCGCCCCAGTAGCAATAGCCGGTCCCATAACAGGCCGCGACATATTTCCGGTCGGTCAGGTTATTCACATTCAGTTGCACATAGGCACCTTTCAACGACGGATTCACCCTGTCCAGATTCATCCGCACCGAGGCATCCAACAGCGTCACGGAAGGAATTCGCAACGTATTCTCATTATCAGCCCACTGCTTGCCGATATAACGTACACCGGCGCCAAGATCCACGCCGTAAGCGGTGGCATATTTGCCCCACAGTGAAGCCATTTGCTCCGGTGCGAGATACGGTGTGTTGCCGTCGTTGCCATCAATGGCATCTTTGAATTTCACTTTATTGTAGGTATAGCCGGCGATCAGGTCGAAATGTTCAGTTACCTTGCTGCGGGCCTCCAGCTCAATCCCCTGAGAATGCACCTTGCCGGCCGGCAGGTAATAGCTTTGTTGCACCACGCGGTTAGCCACGTCTTTCTGCGTCAGGTCATACAGCGCCACGCTGTATATCGAGGCACTGCCTGGTGGCTGGTACTTCAGGCCCACCTCATACTGCTCGCTGGTGCTCGGTTTGAGCATATGCCCGTTTTGATCGGGCAGCGCCTCCGGGGTAACCGCCGTGCTGTAGCTGGCATAAGGCGAGAAACCATTATCGAAGCGATACAACAGCGAAGCGCGGCCGCTAAAATTGTCGTCGGTACGAGCATCGCTGGCGCCGGTATTAAGCACCGTATTTTTAGACTCGATACGGTCGAAACGCCCGGAGAGATTCAGATACCAATTCTGTAGGCTGATTTCATCCTGCAGATAAACCCCGGTCTGCTCATAGTGCCGTCGGGAATCGGTATGTATCAGGTTGGTTAATGCGTCGCCGCCGGACACCCCGGTATAAGGATTAAGCTGCGAAGCTGCCGCAGACTCATCCCACAGATTATTACGCAGGCGCTGGTAATCCAGACCCAGCATCACCTTGTGATCCAACGGCCCGGTAGCAAAATCGGCTTCCAGCTGGTTATCGACGGCGAATGCATCCAGCGAGGTGGCTGAACCGCTGTAATAGCGATTCAACAGGCTGTGATCGTCATTCCAGCCAATCTGGTACACCTGCTGTAATTCAACATTGGAATGGGTGTAACTGGCATTCTGGCGGAATGACCAAACATCGTTAAAACTGTGCGAAAAAGCGTAGCTGTAAATCTGCTCCCAACGTTTGAACACATTGCGGCTGCTTTCACCATCAAAGAAGCCACGCCCCAGCTTATCACCGGTGCTGGAATAGAGGCTGCCATCTGCCGGTACCGCACTGTGATAACCGCCGGACGGATCTTTTTGCAGGTAAGCTTTCAGCAGCAGCGAGGTATTTTCATCCGGCTGCCACAGCAATGAAGGTGAAATGGCATATCTTTCCTCACGCTGATGGTCATACATGGTTTCGCTGCTGCGCGTCATCCCGGTCAATCGATAAGCCCACTGTTCCGACAGCGGGCCGGTCACATCGAAAGCGCCCCCCTGGGTGCTGTTATTGCCTGCCATCAGGTTAACGTGCCCTTCCGTGGCAAACTGGGGTCGCTTGGAGGTCAAAGCGACCAAGCCGCCCGGAATGCTTTGCCCGTACATGACCGATGAAGGCCCTTTGATAACGTCGATGCGTTCCAGGAACCAGGGATCAACCTGCAGGGCATTATAGGTGCCGCCGTCACTCAATAACCGCAGACCATCAAGGAAGGTGTTATTAACGTCGCCACCGTGAAAACCACGTAACGCAATGGTGTCATAGCGCGTGGCACCACCGGAAAAGTTGGTGAAAACACCCGGGGCATATTTCAGGGCATCGTTAACCGTTTGGGTATTCTGATCCGTCATTTGTTGGCGCGTCACCACCGAAACGGACTGTGCAGTCAGAATCAACGGCCTATCGGTTTTGGTCGCCCCCTGGCTGGTCGTGGCCTGATAGCCATGGGTTGCTGCCTCCGCCGTATCGGCAGGTTTAGCGGTAACGACCAGGGTATCCTCAGCAAGAGACGCCAGTGGCAGGAACATTGCGAACGCGCATAAAACCCGTGACCGTTTGACAGGAAAAATCATCGGCATACCTGTAATCCCCAGTAAAAATCATTAAATGACACCCAAAGGCTCCCCTGTCAGCAGTGCTGGCTGACAACTTGCTCAAAGGTTCAATCGGTGTGTTGAATGTAAACAAAGTGAAATATTAATGATAATTATTATCTTTATCGATAGAGAATTTCAAGTATCAGGCAACTTTTAATAAGCAAACAAAGCATCCTGTTCAGATCGATAGCACCTGAACCAGAAAGCGTTTATACATCTGAAAAAAAAGATAAAAAAAAAGCCAGCTCCAGGCTGGCAAGAAAACGGGATGTCATGTGAACCCTGTCAGGCCAGACGAGCGGAGCGCATAAGGAGACAACCCTTCACCTCTCAACTGGCAATCAATAATGATAACGACTATCATTATCCTTTAGGAATGAATTTCTACCTACAACTTTCTGACGTTACGTCTCGATTAGAGTTCAACGAGATCGTTTAATGAACCAGGTATGCAAGCGTCCCGCCACCAGCAAAATGCCACCAAGCAGAACATTCGCCGCAACCCACAGCGTTAATATGTATATAAAAGTCTGGTAAAGTGGAATTCCCCGAGCGGCAGAAAAGGGATTAATGTGCCAAACGCGAATAATAAAGAAGGGATTTAGGTTAAACCATTGGCAAAATAAAGCGACTAACAGCGGCGGCAGGAAAAAATAAAATCCCAGCGTAGCTATCAGCAAGTACAGCGCGAAGCGCTCGTTTTTATACTCTTTCATATCAATGAATTACCATTATAATTCAGCCACAACAAGCTTGGGCATGACGTTTTGAACAGACCGGACAGACCCCGAATAGTTCCCACTTTAAGGTAAAATAAAGCCTGTCTGGCGTTTAAATTCCATTTAGTTTTTGGGTGTTATAACGCTAGTCAGCTCAGGAGGCTCCAATGATACCGGACGATCGCCCTATCCCGCCAAACCGCAAAAAACTTAAAATCATCTTCGGTTGGTATATATATACCGTTTATGCGCTGCTGATCTTTAATATCTATCTGGCGGTATATAACGGCTGTGTCAGACACCCGATTGAAGCGCCGCTGATCTCAGCGTGCCACAGCCTGTTCATCGCGTTTATGCTTTACCACGTGCTGAAAAAACGCACCTGTTTCGCCTGGGCCATGCTGGCTTACTATATTCTGATGCGCTTGTATTACGCCAACCTGCTGCACATCGAGTTTACCCTCGGCAGCCGCGGGCTGGTGTTCGTTCTGCTGACGCTGCTGCTGGCGGGTACGGTCTCTGTCGGCCAGCTTGCAACACCGCCACTGCGTCAAGATTGGCTGGCTAACCTGGGGTGGAGACAGTGGGCTATGTTAGCCTGTTTGTCAGCGTTACTGACGCCGTTAATTACCACCGACTATTTAGGCTGACAGCCGGTATCTAACGGGGGATGTGGGGTTCCGAGATATCAACCAGACGGCAGACCTTGGTGTAGTTATTGGATTTCTCACATATTTTATCAGTGACAAAAACGCCAAGGTAGCTCAGCACCAGCAGATAACCGGCCATGCATAAAATGAAAATAAGCGTTCTCACCGATAGGACCAACCTGACAACAAAACCCTGACTATCATACCTTGATTATCCCTTCCTAGACTATTTCAAAGTATTTCATTAATCCGCTGGTCATTTCAGAGGCTGAAATGTTATGTTATCACATATCAAATCAACCCAGCACAGATGCATTAATGGAAAGCCAAACCCCGCCGTTACTTACCGTAGAACACCTGACGCTCTCACTGAACGCAGAGGTCAAGATCCACGATCTCAGCTTCACTTTGCATGCCGGTGAACGTTTATGCCTGCTGGGCGCATCGGGTTCCGGAAAATCACTGACCGCCGCCGCCATTCTGGGAACGCTGCCGATCGGAGCAACGGTTAGCGGTTCGATTCGACTGCTGGGGCGAGAAGTGAATGGCCTGCGTTTGCAACGGCGTAAAAACACTGAATTGGCCGCCATTTTTCAGGATCCTTTTACCAGCCTCAATCCCCTGACCAGCGTGGGTCAGCAACTGATCCTGGCGCTACGCAGCCAAAATGCCCTGACGAAACGCCAGGCCCAGCACTGCGCTGCGGAGTTGCTGACAGCATTGGGAATGTCGCCGGATAACGTCATGCCACGTTACCCCAATCAACTGTCCGGGGGCCAATGTCAGCGAATATGCGCAGCACTGGCCTTGCTCGGGGAGAAAAGCCTGCTGATCGCAGATGAACCCACCACCGCTCTGGACATGGTCAGCCAGCATCAGCTGATTAATATCCTGAAAAGCTACACCGAACGCTCCAGCGCGCCAGCGTTACTGTTTATTACTCACGATCTCGCCGTTGCCGCCAGCCTGTGCCAACGTGCCATCGTGCTGGTTAACGGGGAAATAGTCGAGCAGGGTTCCTTCGCACGGTTGTTACAGTCCCCCACGCATCCCTACACCCAACGGCTGGTGGCCAGTGCTCAACGCCCGGCATTTAACCAGACCCCATCACTGAGCCTGGCAGGGTAACGACATGAACAATCTGCCCGTGAGCGGGGAAATGCCCTTTATCAGCCTGCAGCAGGTTTGCCGACAATATTCATCAGGGGCCGGAGGGCTACAACCTACCGATCTGAATCTGTACTCCGCAGAACGCGTTGGATTAGTGGGCTGCTCCGGGGCAGGGAAATCAACGCTGCTTAAGCTGTTGCTGGCGCTCGAAGCGGCGGACGCCGGTCATATTCTGTGTCAGGGCGAGGAAATTCGCCCCGCCCCGGTTCATAGATTGCGCTGGTATCGGCGGTTAGTGCAGTACGTACCGCAGGATGCCCATGCTTCGCTGAACCCTCGCCATAGGGTAGTCGAATTGATTACCGCGCCCTTGCGCCAACTCGGCCCACGTCAAGATTTTGGTATCGCCGCCGAACGGGCTTTGCGACAGGTCGAATTGGATGAAAGCCTGCTGTATGTGCGAGCCGGACAACTCTCCGGCGGGCAGGCGCAACGGGTAGCCCTGGCGCGTGCTATTGCGCTGAAACCCCGTTTTTTACTGGCCGATGAACCGGTCAGCGGCCTGGACTTGCCGCTGCGTCAGCAGATCATCGCCCTGCTCGACCAGGTTGCCCGTCAGCAAAATATGGGCATGTTGCTTGTCTCCCACGATATTTCACTGGTCGCTAGCTTATGTCAGCGCACGCTGGTGATGGCGTCTGGCGTCATCGTGGAAGACCGCCCCACCCACAAACTGCTTCACACCCCGAGGCATTCCGCTACCCGCCGTTTGATCGACGCCATTCCGCTGTTACCGCCACTTTTTCAGCACTAAAATTTTGAGGAGTTTTGCATGTTCAACCCGCGCTTTATTGGCCCAACCGGCTGCCTGCTCGCCGGCAGTTTGCTGCTTGCCGGCTGCTTTGACCCTGCGGATCCCAGAGAAAACACCGGCGACGAACGACGCATCCGACTGGCCATGCTGCAGCCCCCACGCTCCGGGCTCACGCCGTTAAGCGATGACGCGTTTAAACTTTCGCGCTGGAGCACCGCCGAAACACTGGTGGTGCTGAACGCCGACGGCGATGCCAAGCCGGCGCTGGCAACCGAATGGCAACAGCTGGACCAACACCGCTGGCGCTTCGTATTGCGATCGGGTGTCAACTTCCATGACGGCAGTGCTATGGCGCCGGAAAGCGTGGTGCGTTCGCTTTCGGCGGCGATGAAGGCCACACCCAAACCGCGCATTCTTGACGGGGTCGAATTAACGATCGCTGCAGAAGGCGAGCATGCCGTCGTTATCTCTACCGCCATGCCCGATCCGCTCCTCCCGCAGCGGTTGTCCAGCCCGCAATTGGCGATCCTCGCAGAACGAGCCTACGCCGCCAACGGCGTGGTTAATCCCTTACAGGCCGGAACCGGCGCCTTTGTACTGACGGAAGTCAACGGCACCAGCAGCGCACGCTTAAACCGTTTCGACGGCTATTGGGGCGAGAAAGCGACCGCCCCGGGGATCGACGTCAGCTTTGTCCCGGACAGCGCCGCCCGCGCTGCCGCGCTACGCACAGGCAACGCCGATTTGGTAGAGGCGCTGCCGGTCTCGCAGTTGCCGCTGATTGCGGCTGAATTGATCCACGAAGTGCCCATGCCACGCACCAATACGCTGTATCTGAACACCCGGGTCGGTGCTTTCCGCGATCCGGCCATTCGCGCCGCCGCCGCTGCGGCGATCAAACGGCGCCCGTTGGTGGACAACGTCTACGAAGGCCGCGCCGATATTGCCTCCGGGCTGCTGGGTCCCGCCCTGCCTTGGGCCGCACCATTGCGCCAGCCGCAACCGACTCTGCCGACAACTACTGTTGAAGGCAAAACCATCACCCTGGCCACTTTCAGCGATCGTGCCGAGCTACCCGAAGTGGCGGTGTATCTGGCGCAGCAACTCAGCGCCGCCGGTTTTGTGGTGAAGCAGGAAGTGCGGGAATACGCGCACATTGAAGCCGACGCGCTGGCGGGTAAATTCGACGCCTTTATCTTGTCGCGAGCCACGGTGCTGGACTCTGGCGATCCGCTGGCCTACATGTACAGTGACTTCGCCTGCCGGGGTTCTTTCAACATTGCTCAACTGTGCGATCCGCAGGTAGACGAAGCCTTGACTCAGGCCGCCGCCATCCCTGCCGGGCCACAACGACGCCAGGCGATCATCACGGCAGAAAGCCGCATTCTGGCGACCCATGCGGCGATACCCTTGCTGCATGAACGCGTGATCCAGGGGGAAGCTGCCGTAATGAGGAGCGCAGAGCGCGATCCGCGTGAACGTCTGCTGGTGACACCTCGCAGCTTCATCGCCACAGAGCAACCTTGATGGTAAAAGCGCAACGGCTATTGCCACTCGCCTCACGCCTGTTCTCGCTGCTGGGGATGATCGTCCTGATTGGGCTGATGCCCTGGCTGTCCGGGCGCGATCCGGCGCTCAGCTTGCTGCGGGCGCGTTCGGGTGAACAAGAAGCAACCCCTGAAGCCCTGAATGCCATTCGTCGGCAGTATGGCCTGGACGACGGGCCGTTACTGCTGCTTGGCCGCTGGTTTCACGGCGTGCTGCGGGGGGATGCCGGCAACTCGTGGATATCCGGTCGCCCGGTGCTGGAAGGCATGTTGCAGGCCACAGGGGTTTCTCTGACGCTGATGGGCTACGCACTGGCGATAGCGATGCTGGTCGCGATGTTGCTGGCACTGCCAACCCTGTGGCGCGGCCTGCATGGCGAGAACCGCCGTCCCGCAGGCGTGTTAGCGGTATCCCTGACCGCACTGCCCGAATTTTTGCTGGCAGCGCTGCTGTTGATCGTTGGCGCCGTCTGGCTGCAGTGGTTTCCTCCCTACGGCTGGCAAAACCTGCAGCATGCCGTGCTACCGGCATTGGCCCTGGGCTTACCGGCCGGCGGCCTGCTGGCCCTGTTGCTCAATGACGGCCTGGCCGCAACCTTCTCCGAACGCTGGTTGCTGACCTGGAACCTGGCCGGTATCGCTCGGCGGCATTGCCTGCTGGCCGTTCTGCGCCGCACGCTGCCTGCGCTGCTGCCGCAGATTGGTTTAGTGCTGATCGGACTGACTGGCGGCGCGATCGCCGTCGAGAAAGTGTTCGCCATTCCGGGACTGGGCCGGGCAACATTGGGGGCCGCCATCGCTCAGGATCTGCCCGCCTTGCAATGCGGCATCCTGATCTTGTTGCTGCTGGCCTTCGGCACCGGTTTTCTGATGCAGGGAGCCCATTACCTGCTGTTGGGCCGAATAGCCGCCGCATTACCCAATTCAACGCCGCCACAGCAAAGCAGCCGGGCGAGCTATATTTTCGCCGCCATCGCTGCCCTGTCGCTGTGCCTGTTAGTCCTGAGCGGGATCATCCGCGATCCCTTTTCGTCACTGCATATCCGTCTGCAGTCACCCAGTCTGGATCTGCCCTTTGGCGCGGACGCCACCGGCCGGGACATTCTGGCACGTGTCGCCTACGGTGCACTGAATACCAGCCTGTTGGCGCTGGCTGTCAGCTTCGCTTCGCTGTTCCTGGGGATAGTGTTCGGGTTGATGCCTCGCCTGATGTGCGGGGTCATTGAGTTGGCCAACGCTACGCCGCCGATAGTCGCGGGGCTGTTGGTCACCGCAGTCACCGGGCCTTCCCCCTTCGGTGCCGCCTGCGCGGTAATGCTGGTCAGTTGGGCGCCGCTGTCCGCTCACTGCGCCTCGTTGTTGGCTGAGGCCCGCACCCAGCCTTATATCCGCATGTTGCCGGTGTTGGGGATCGGCCGCTGGCGTACGCTGACGCACTATCTGTTGCCAGCGCTGTGGGTTCCCCTGCTGCGCCACGCCATGCTGCGTCTGCCGGGCATTGCGCTGGCGCTGGCGGCACTGGGGTTCCTTGGCCTGGGGCCACAGCCTCCCAGCGCGGAGTGGGGACTGGTACTGGCCGAGGGCATGCCCTATATCGAACGGGCGCCGTGGGGCGTTCTGGCGCCAGCGATCGCTCTGGTGCTGTTGGCGGTGCTTGCGGTAACGCTGGCAAATACCGCCGGCAATCGCCGACGCTGACGGCGCATCCTGATCCGGTTTGTAGTAACATTATTTGTACCTCTACCAGCCGGGAGTCCCCATGCACCATCTGATGTTAGACATAGAAACGCTGGACATAAAACCGAGCGCGGTGATCCTGGTGGTGGCCGCCGTGTTTTTCGATCCCCAAACCGGCCAGCTCGGTGCCGAATTTGAAAATGCCGTCAGCAGCCAAAAAGATCAGCCTGGCAGAACCATCAGCCTGGACACCGTCGCCTGGTGGGCAAAACAGTCGGACGAAGCGCGCAAGCTGGCTTTCGGCGGTACGGAAAGCCTCAAGCGTACGCTGACCAATCTGAGCCGCTTTATCCATATGAACAGCACTGACCAGGTTAAAGTCTGGGGCAACGGCAAGGAGTTTGACTGCACCATCCTTGAGCATGCCTTCCAGCAACTGGACATGCCCTGCCCGTGGAAATTTTGGGACACGCAGGATGTGCGTACGGTGATCACTCTGGCCGAATTGCTGGGCTTTAATCCCAAGAAAGAGCGGGCATTCGAAGGCACGCCCCATCGTGCACTCGACGATGCCAAACATCAGGCGCGCTACGTGGCGGATACCATTTCCGCACTTTATTATCGCAAAGCCGCAGCGTCGTGAATCGAGCTAGTTAAACGTACCGAAAGCAGGCGGGTGTTTTGCCCCTTTCCATTTATCGCCAGAGTCACTACTCTAGCCCCCTTTGTCACTCGGATGTGCTGTTTTTGTTATGCAAAAATTTCTGTTTCTGCTTCTTAGCCTGGTGCTGCTCGGCCCGCTGGGTATCGATCTCTATCTGCCGACGATTCCGGCCATCGCTGTCGGCCTTAACAGCAGTGAAGCGCTGATCCAGTCCACCATTTCACTGTTCATTCTGGTGCTGGGTCTCGGGCAGATTATTGCCGGGCCGCTGGTGGATAACTATGGCCGCAAGCCCGTGGCGCTGGCCGGTATTGTCATCTATATGATTGGTGCGGCCATGGCGGCGCTGGCCACGACGCCGACGCTGTTCGTCGCGTCTCGTTTGCTGCAGGGCGTAGCGGTCTGCTGTACCGCCGTTGTGGCATTTAGCGGCGTGCGCGATCGTATGAACGGCGATGACGCGGCTCGCGCCTTCGGCTTCCTCAACGGCACGCTTAACATTATTCCCGCGCTGGCCCCGCTGCTGGGTGGGTTACTGGCGGAAGCCTTTGGCTGGCGTGCGCCGTTCTGGTTCCTGGTGTGTTATGCCCTGGCCGTATTGGTGTTGATCGCACTGCGCCTGCCAGAAACCCGCCCGGCAGACACAGTACGTGTTAAAGGTTTACCGGTACGCCAATATGCTCGCATCCTCAAAGATCGCCGTTTTCTGTCCTTCGCCGTGGTCAACTCCGGCGCGATGGGCATGGCGTTGACCTACGTCTCGCTGGCACCCAATGTGCTGATGGGCACCGCCGGGCTGACGCCATTGCAATTCTCGCTGGTGTTCGGTGCCAACGGCTTTTGGATCATGCTGGTGAGTTTTTTTGCCAACCGCATCATTCACAAAGTGGGACGTCCGGTATGCCTGGCCACCGGGGGAATTCTGATGGGTATCGGGTGCGTAGGCCTGTTGCTCGGGGTTAGCTGGCTCTCCGGCCCGGCGCAAACCCATTGGCTGGCCTATATGTTGCCCGTCGCCAGCGCCTGTGCGGGCTTGGCCTTCGTGATGGGCCCGGCGACCAGTTACGCGCTGGAGCCCTACTCCAACGAGGCCGGTGTCGCTTCTGCGTTGGTGGGTTTCGTGCAGATGGCCGGTGGCGCAGGCCTGGGTCTGTTGGCGATGGCGCTGCCGTTGCAACCCAAGCTGTCGCTGGCGCTGGTGATGCTGGTAGGTTGCCTGCTGGCGCTGCACGCAAGGCAGCGCAGCAAGCAAATCAAGGGTCAACTGAAGAAAATTGCCTGAGGCTCAGGCCTCGGTCACTATCGGGACTCTGGCGGCTAACGCCGTCAGCAATTCATAACCCAGCGTGCCTGCCGCGGCGGCGACATCGTCAACCGGCAGGCGCCGCCCCCACAACTCCACTTCTGCACCGATTTCGGCGTGCGGACAGGGCGTCAGATCGACGACCAGCATATCCATCGACACCGTACCCAGCGTTCGCGTCAGCACGCCGTCCACCCAGACCGGCGTGCCGGTCTGCGCATGGCGCGGATAACCGTCGGCATAGCCACAGGCGACCACCCCGATGCGTTGTGCCCCCTCGGCGCGATAACGCCAGCCATAACCGACCTGGTCGTTCTTTTTCAGCGTTTGAATCCCAATAATTTCGCTGCTCAGCGTCATCGTCGGCTGCAGTCCGCTGTCGGCAATATCTCTCGATTGGCCGCTTGGCGAAGCGCCGTAAAGCACAATGCCCGGTCGCACCCAGTTGCAGTGGGTTTCCGGATGCCACAGAGTGGCGGCGGAGTTGGCCAGACAGCGCGGCGAAGTTATACCTGCTGCCGCCTCTTCAATGGTCGCCATCTGTTCGACTACCCCCTGCGGGCCGTCGGCGGTGGCGAAATGGCTCATTAGCGTCAGGCTGGCAATATTGCTTATCTGCTGAGCTTTCAGCCAAACGCCATGCAACCGGTCCGGGGCAAATCCCAGACGATTCATGCCGCTGTTCACTTTCAGGTAAACATCCAGCGGTGCCGATAATTTGGCTTCGGCTATTGCCGCCAGTTGCCAATCGCTGTGCACCGACGTCGTTAAACGATAGCGATCCAGCAGGGCTAAATCCTGCGCTTTGAAAAAGCCTTCCAACAGCAAGATCGGCCCTTGCCAGCCGGACTCGCGCAGCATAATTGCTTCGGCGAGATCCAACAGCGCAAAGCCGTCGGTTTGTGCCAAACTGCGCCAAACATGTTTAATGCCGTGGCCATAGGCATTGGCTTTGACCACTGACCAGACTTTGGCGTCAGGGGCAAACCGACGAACCACCTGCAGGTTATTTTCAAAGGCGCCAAGGTGCAACCTGGCGGTAATCGGGCGAGGCATGGGAACTCCTACGGGCCTGCGAATGCCGTCACGAGCCAACGCCCGTGACGACAACATGATAGTTAAGGTTTTTTAACGCGCGGGATGCACATCGTTCAAGGGCGCAGTGTAGGCGCTGCGAAATCCGGCACTGTAGCGTGCCACCGCCAGATCGTCTGAAGGAATGGCCGGCGTGATGCCGGAAATCAGATCGGAAAGCAATTGCCCGGAACCACAGGCCATTGTCCAACCCAGCGTGCCATGCCCGGTATTCAGGAACAGGTTTTTCAGCGAAGTCTTGCCGACAATCGGCGTACCGTCCGGCGTCATCGGACGCAAACCGGTCCAGAAGGTGGCTTCCTCCACCCGTCCACCATTAGGGTAAAGATCGCGTACCACCATCTCCAACGTCTCGCGGCGTTTTTGCTCGAGCTGAGTATTAAAACCGACAATTTCCGCCATGCCACCGACGCGAATACGCTGGTCGAAACGGGTGATGGCAATTTTATAAGTTTCATCCAAAACGGTCGAGAATGGTGCCGCGGCCTCATCCGTAATCGGAATGGTCAGCGAATAGCCTTTCAATGGATAAACAGGGATCGAGACCAGATCGCGCAGCAGCGCGGTGGAATAAGAGCCAAAGGCCACCACGTAACTGTCGGCCTTGAAGATTTCTCCGCCGCATTGCACGCCGCTGATTTTGTCCCCTTCCACCAGCAGGCGGTCGACGCTGCGGTTATACAGGAAGGTGACGCCCGCTTGCTGGGCCAGTTTGGCCAACTGCTGAGTAAAGAGTTGGCAATCGCCGGTTTCGTCGTTTGGCAGTTGCAGACCGCCGGTCAACTTATGCGCCACCTGCGCCAGCGCAGGTTCGACGGTTGCCAGTTGACTGGCTTCCAACAGTTTGTAAGGCACACCCGCGTCTTCCAGCACCGCGATGTCTTTGGAGGCGCTTTCAAACTGTTGCTGAGTGCGAAACAGTTGCAGCGTGCCGCCCTGACGGCCTTCGTACTGAATGCCGGTTTCCTGGCGCAACGCTTTGATGCAATCGCGGCTGTATTCCGCCAACCGCACCATGCGACCTTTGTTGGTCATGTAGTGTTCGGTGTTGCAGTTTTTCAACATCTGCCACATCCAGCTCAGCTGGAAACTGCTGCCGTCCAAACGAACTGCCAGCGGCGCATGGCGCTGGAACATCCATTTGATTGCCTTCAACGGCACGCCAGGCGCAGCCCAAGGCGCCGCATAGCCCGGCGAGATCTGCCCTGCGTTTGCCGCGCTGGTTTCCATTGCCGGGCCAGGCTGACGATCGATTACCGTCACCTCATGCCCCGCCTTCGCCAAATACCAGGCACTGGCAACGCCCACCACCCCACTACCTAAAATTACCACTCGCATCGCTGACTCCAGCTCAAGGCTTCACAAAGCATAATCTTCTGCTCACAGGAAATTAACTCAGTGGAAAAATCCGTCCAACATCTTCATCATCAAACGTGACAACATTCACAATTAATTTATCGTTCATGGCCGGTTCTTTTGCAATAGCTCCCTATAAATAGCGATAAGATGTTGTGAAAGGCAGATTTAAGAGCGAAACGGCCCCCATTACGCTGTCATTGACAGCATTGAAAGCGCAGTGAAAAGCTACGGCGTGCAACAAGGTTTTAACAGAATATAAAAATGAAACAGGCCCACAAGAACAGAATAAAAAACCAATAAAAAGCCATTTCATCGAGATAACATTTCATGCGCATCCGCAATCGTTTCAGCAGAAAAAACTCGCCGCAAAATGCCCCTGTCGTCTCCTGAGGCAGGACAGTGACGTCAGATCGTTGAATTTTTAAGCTTTATATGATTATTACCTCTGCCCAGATTGAGCTACGATTGATCTAGGGTCTGCCGTTCGAGCAAGGTCCGTAATAACGAGGGTGCGCTGATGACTACTTCAACACATGAAAAGGTCAAGGAAGACAAACGTCTGAGCGATGGACCGGACTGGACGTTCGAGCTGCTGCAGGTGTATCTGGAGCACATCGATCGCGTAGCCAAACATTACAAGCTCGATACCTACCCGCATCAGATAGAGGTGATTACCTCAGAGCAGATGATGGACGCCTATTCGAGCGTCGGCATGCCGATTAACTATACCCATTGGTCATTCGGTAAAAAATTCATTGAGACCGAGCAGCGCTACAAACACGGGCAGCAGGGGCTGGCCTACGAAATCGTCATCAACTCCAACCCTTGCATTGCCTATCTGATGGAAGAAAACACCATCACCATGCAAGCGCTGGTCATGGCGCACGCCTGCTACGGCCACAACTCGTTTTTCAAAAATAATTACCTGTTCCGCAGTTGGACCGACGCCAGTTCAATCGTCGATTATCTGTTGTTCGCCCGCCACTACATCAGCCAGTGCGAAGAACGCTACGGCGTTGAAGAAGTGGAGAAGCTGCTCGACTCCTGCCATGCGCTGATGAATTACGGCGTGGACCGCTACAAACGCCCGCAGAAGATTTCCCTGGTCGAAGAAAAAGCCCGCCAGAAGAGCCGCGAGGAGTACCTGCAGAGCCAGGTCAATACGCTGTGGAAGACCCTGCCGCGGGTAGAACGCGAAGAAGCGCCTGAACAAGCGCGTCGCTATCCAAGCGAGCCGCAGGAGAACATCCTCTACTTTATGGAGAAAAATGCACCGCTGCTGGAACCCTGGCAGCGTGAGGTGCTGCGCATCGTGCGCAAAGTGAGCCAGTATTTTTATCCGCAGAAACAAACGCAGGTGATGAACGAAGGCTGGGCGACATTCTGGCACTACACCATCCTCAACCATCTTTACGATGAAGGCCGGGTAACCGAACGCTTTATGCTGGAGTTTTTGCACAGCCACACCAACGTGGTGTATCAGCCGCCTTACAATAGCCCTTATTACAACGGGATTAACCCTTACGCACTGGGCTTTGCCATGTTCCAGGACATCAAGCGCATCTGCCAGTCGCCGACCGAAGAAGACCGCTACTGGTTCCCGGATATTGCCGGTAAAGACTGGCTGGAAACGCTGCACTTTGCCATGCGTGATTTTAAGGACGAAAGTTTTATCAGCCAGTTCCTGTCGCCGAAAATCATGCGTGACTTCCGGCTGTTCACCGTGCTCGATGACGATCGCAATAACTACCTGGAGATTGCGGCGATCCATAATGAGGCGGGCTATCGGGCGATCCGTCAGGAGCTGTCGGCGCAATATAACCTGAGCGACCACGAGCCGAACATTCAGATCTGGAATGTGGATTTGCGCGGCGATCGCTCATTGACGTTGCGTTATATTCCACAAGACCGTGCGCCGCTGGACAAGAGCCGGCGCGAGGTGATGAAACACCTGCACCGCCTGTGGGGCTTCGACATTATTCTGGAGCAGCTCAACGAGGATGGCAGCGTCGAGCTGCTGGAACGTTGTCCGCCGCGCCCGACTCCGCTGTAAGGCCCCTTAAAACTCCAGCCACTCCGACCCATTAAGGATGAGTGACTGGAGTTTCCCTCCTGCGACGTCTACCCACTGATCCTTAACAAAAAAAGATTCGTTTAATTTCAGACAAATTCTTAAAAGACAGCAACATAATTGACAAAACTTAGCAATAAATTAATAATCAACTCACTTTAATTGCCGTTATGAAAGATATGTGATCTGCTTAATATGGAAAATATTGTAAAAGAAACGGTTAAAGATTACCGAAAAGATATCGATGGTTTACGAGCTATTGCTATTCTCCTTGTCGTATTATACCACTCAGGTGTAAAAATCCTGAGCGGCGGATTTATCGGTGTAGATATTTTCTTTGTTATTTCTGGTTTTTTAATTGGTGGAATCCTTTACAAAGAATTTTCAGAAAATAAATTTTCTTACTCTAAATTTCACACCCGAAGAATAAAAAGGATAGCACCTGCATTATTGTTCATGCTGGTTATTTGCTCATTTATTTCCTTCTTTTATCTTTCACCTCTTGAGCTGAAGGATTTTTCATTATTCTCGGGTGCCACTATACTGTCGGTCCCCAACATTATACTTTGGCATAAAATAAACTACTTTTCCCCCAATGCAGAGCTTAATCCCTTGCTGATGACTTGGTCATTGGGTGTAGAAGAGCAGTTTTATATTTTCCTTCCCATAATATTAGGTTTTATTTTTAAAAAAAATCGCAACGTCTTGCTTTGGGTCGGCATAATTTCCGTCATTTCCTTTATAGCATGCATTTTAATAACGAATTCGAATCCATTATTTGCTTTCTTTATGTTACCAACTCGGGCATGGGAGCTGGGTGCCGGTGTCATGCTGGCAATTTTGATGAAACAAAATCGCATCCCTCCTCTTTCAACCGTATTGAAAGAGCTGAGTTTCCTGCTGGGACTTGGCTTAATGATAGTACCTGCATTGACTTTCAATGCGCAAACGCAGTTTCCTGGTTACGCAGCACTTTTACCCACACTGGGCGCTGTTTTGATTATTCTCGGTAATGGCCGCTTAAGTGCCTGGTTACTGGGAAATCGTTTGATGACGTTTATTGGATTGGTTTCTTATTCGTGGTACCTGTGGCATTGGCCTTTATTGTCCTTTGCCAGGCTTTCGATAAATGATAAATTACCTATCAGTGTTGGTCTAATGATCTCGACAGTGGCGTTATTCATCGCCTATCTGTCCTATCGTTTTGTCGAGACCCCCTTTCGTAAAGGATTCAAATATCCGGATAGTCGAATTATC
Source organism: Serratia liquefaciens (assembly GCA_012719855.1). Lineage (GTDB taxonomy): Bacteria > Pseudomonadota > Gammaproteobacteria > Enterobacterales > Enterobacteriaceae > Serratia > Serratia liquefaciens_A. The sequence goes on from JAAXZN010000026.1 coordinate 78,046, forward strand.
TTCGGTTACCTCGCGTTGGTGTTTATCCTCATGCTTCCCACGTCAGCTTTCTACCTGACGAAAGGAATACCACAACGTGTTGATCCCGTTGTCGCACAGGCAGAGGCTGATAAACTTGAACGTGTAGCGGACAAGTGTTTGATTGGTCAAGGAATGTCGTCATACTCTACCGATAAAGCATGCATTGGCAACACCAAGGTAAATAGTGTCGCCTTGCTCGGTGATAGCCATGCTGCGTCCTTGCGTGGTGGGGTTGACCGTTATGCCGATGAACGCCATATGTCGGTATTTCAGCTAACCAAGGCAACCTGTCCAATGATGCTGGGTACGCTCAGGACAATGAGTGCCTATCCTTCACATGCGGCGGAATGTGAGAAATATAATGACGCCGCAATCAAATTTGTTATTGACAACCCAAATATAAAGAAAGTTGTTATTGCTGCCTCTTGGGACTCTGGCCTAATCAATAGCCATGAAGGTTATATAATCCCTGGCAGTAATATAAGTCAAGCAGAGGCTCTTGCTATCGGTCTTGGCAAGGTGATTAAGAAATTCAATCAGGCTGGCAAGGATGTTGTTCTAGTCGAAGATGTCCCCTTTATTAAATTCAATGCGGTAAAAGCACTCGACAGTCGTGAAATTCCTCTGCGTAACTATGCCAATAGTATTATTAGTGTGGCCAATGCGGCTGAGATAAACCAGTCTGATGATTTCACGAGAAGTTATACTATGCCTGTCAGTAACATAGGGATATTGATGGCGCCTTACAGAAAAGAGCTCAACGTCGATATTATCGATCCTGCAAATAATCTGTGCCGTGCCGATAGCTGTCAATTTAGGGACAAGGGTCGAATACTTTATTACGACAACCAACATATGACTTATCTTGGCGGCATCATTGCCCTGCAAGGTATGCAGTAAGCAGTTGTCCTATATCAGAACGTCATAAGCCACCAATGATCCATGGTGGCCATATAGAAAAAGGGCTCAGGCTTCGGCTTGAGCCTTTTTCTATTAGATGACCCATCCTAAATAGCGTTGACACGTTTTCCCCTCTCAATCAGGAGATTGTGATGAACCAATATGTTAAACGCACGCAACGCGACTACTCACTATCCTTTAAATTGGCCGTTGTTGAGCAGGACGAAAAAGGCGAAATGACTTGCCGTCAGGCGCAAGACCGTTACGGTATTCAGGACAGCCACACGGTTATGAACTGGCTGCGCAAATACGGTCAGCTTGACTGGCGGACTTCCCCTTCCACCAGAACGTGCGGAGACAACATGCCTAAGCTCCCCCTGACGCCCGAACAGCGCATTAAGGAACTCGAACTGCAATTGGCTGAATCCGAGGTCAAAGCCCAGTTCTTCGAAACCGTCGTCAAAGTGATGAATACCGAATTCGGTGCCACGCTGACAAAAAAGCAGTTAGCCGCTTTATCGCGCAAACACAAACGCCGCGCCTCACAGTAACGCGCGCTTGCCGGTGGACGGGTATCAGCCTACAGACGTGGTATCAGTCTCTGCAACGCGAAGCAGGCAGAGAGGAGCAGGCCCGGCATCTCATCTGACTATCCGCTTGCACCAGCCCCGCTTAGGGACGCGTAAGCTGCATCACCTGTTGCGACGACGCCCCGAACCGGCGTTGCATGTGAGGCGCGACCGGCTATTCAGTGTCCTGCGCTGTGCGCGGTTACTGGTGATGCCCAAACGGGCGTACCACAAGACGACGCACAGCCATCATCGTTTTTATCGCCATCCCAACTTGCGGAAGGCGGGGGATAATCAGGTAATAGCCAGCCGTCCTGAACAAGTATGGGTGGCGGAACGAGTAAACGGGATACTTAAAACGGAATACCGACTCGGCAGGCCAGAAGACATCGCGCAGGCAAGAAAGATGGTCAGGGAGTCGCTGAACATCTACAACACACGGCGGCCACACCTGTCGCTAAAATACAAAACGCCCGATGAAGTTCATCGGGTGTTATCCGGCTGAAAAGCGTCAACCTATATCAGGACTAGTCAAGATGCACTTAACTCCGAAATGCTACGCATAAAAAACCGTTCGTCGCAAAACGAACGGCTCCAAATATACTCTCGAACAGATATCGTTAACGGCGGGCTTCGGTCAGATCGCTCGGCATAGTACCTTGCATGCTCTGCCAGATGGCCCCGCTGTCTTTACCGTAGTTACGCACGCAATCCATCACCTGATCGTACGACTTCTCATGGCACAGCGTCGACAGCTTGCTGTAGAAAGTCAGCGCCAGCTTGCGGGCTTCCGGATTTGAGAAATAGTAACGACCGACACGGGTGTACAGGCCTTTGAGGCCGTTGAAAATCAGGCCGTAGATCGGGTTGCCGGAAGCGAATGCCAGACCGCGGAAAATTTCGTAGTCCAACAGGTTGAAAGCGTCCGCCTGATCTTCCACCTGGGTCGCTTTCGCCAACACTTCCTGAGCAGCCTCAGGATGATTACGCACCGCTGCGCGAATAAAGATCGCGGCAATATTGGTACGAACCGACAGCAGGTTGTCGATCAACTGTGGAACACTTTTGTGATCGAGGCGTGCCACCGTCTCAAGAATATTAAGGCCGGATGTTTCCCAGAAATTATTTACTTTGGTCGGTTTGCCATGCTGAATGGTCAGCCAGCCATCACGGGCCAGGCGTTGTAAAACTTCGCGTAACGTGGTGCGCGTAACACCAATCAATTCTGAAAGCTCACGTTCCGCGGGCAAAATAGAGCCAGGAGGGAAGCGATTATTCCAGATACTCTCGATAATGTATTCTTCCGCGAAACCGGCAGGACTCTGCGCCTTTATGACCATGTGTTTGACGTTCCGTAGCGACGATAATCAGTAATAGTAGTCGGCTGATCATACCAGATCAGCCTTGGCATGACATAGCGTGAGCGAAAAACATTAAACGAAAGTGTGCATAAAGTGGCAAAAAACGCGCAAAAACACCGCGTCAGAGAAATTTCACGGCGTAAAGCAAGCCCGTATTGCTTCTGCCCCTGCGGCATTGTTAGGGTAATATGTGACAACTTATTTTCAGGACGTGTAACGCATAATGGAAACGACTTTACGCAGTGCCCTGGTGAAAAACTTCCTCGGGCAATCACCTGACTGGTACAAACTGGCCATCCTCATCTTCTTGTTGGTCAATCCGCTGGTTTTCTTCCTGGTCGATCCCTTCATCGCGGGTTGGCTGCTGGTCATCGAATTTATCTTCACGCTGGCGATGGCGCTGAAGTGCTATCCCCTGCTGCCGGGCGGCCTGCTGGCCATTGAGGCGGTGTTGATCGGCATGACCAGTCCCGACCGGGTGGGCGAAGAGATTGCCCATAATCTGGAAGTCCTGCTGTTGCTGATCTTTATGGTGGCCGGCATCTATTTTATGAAGCAGCTACTGCTGTTCGTCTTCACCAAGCTATTGCTTAATATTCGCTCTAAAATACTGCTGTCTTTAGCCTTCTGTTTTGCGGCGGCATTTTTGTCCGCCTTCCTTGATGCGCTGACGGTGGTTGCGGTGGTCATCAGCGTCGCAACCGGGTTTTATTCGATTTACCACAACGTGGTGTCGAACCCTTCTGGCGGTAATGCCGACGTCAACGACGACAGTAACCTGGTAAGCGACGATAACAAACAGACGCTGGAACAGTTCCGCGCCTTTTTGCGCAGCCTGCTGATGCACGCGGGCGTTGGTACCGCACTGGGCGGCGTGATGACCATGGTGGGCGAACCACAAAACCTGATTATCGCCAAAAGCGCCGACTGGGGCTTTGTCGACTTCTTCCTGCGCATGGCGCCGGTCACCTTACCGGTGTTGGTCTGTGGTCTGCTGGTCTGCCTGCTGCTTGAGCGGTTCGGCGTCTTCGGCTACGGAGCAAAACTGCCGGAGCGCGTGCGCGAAGTGCTGACGGAGTTTGACCGCCAGGCGACTGCCGGGCGCAGTAAGCAAGAGCAGGTCAAATTGGTAGTTCAGGCACTTATCGGCGTTTGGCTGATTGTCGCTCTGGCCTTCCATCTGGCGGAGGTTGGCCTGATTGGCCTGTCGGTGATTATCCTCGCCACTTCCCTGTGTGGCGTAACCGATGAGCATGCCATCGGCAAAGCCTTCCAGGAGGCCTTGCCCTTCACCGCCCTGCTGACGGTATTTTTCACCGTGGTGGCGGTGATCATTGAGCAACACCTGTTTACTCCGGTGATTCAATTTGTTCTGCAGGCGGAACCCTCTTCCCAACTTTCGCTGTTTTATCTGTTCAATGGCTTGCTGTCCTCCGTATCCGACAATGTGTTCGTCGGCACGGTTTACATTAATGAAGCGCGCACCGCGTTTGAAAATGGCGCCATTTCCCTGAAGCAGTTCGAAATGTTAGCGGTCGCGATTAACACCGGGACCAATTTGCCGTCGGTCGCCACGCCGAATGGTCAGGCCGCCTTCCTGTTCTTGCTGACCTCCGCTCTGGCCCCTCTGGTGCGTTTATCCTATGGGCGAATGGTATGGATGGCATTGCCCTATACTGTGGTATTAACCTTGGTCGGTCTGCTGTGCGTACAGTTTACTCTGGCGCCCGTGACCGACCTGCTGACCCAGTGGCATTGGCTGACGCTGCCGTCAATCGAAGCCGCGGCACACTAACTCTGTAAATCCGCTCCGCTGTCAGCGACTATTTTTGTGCTGAATCCGGCTCAGGTGGCTGGCAGCGGGGTTGAATTGGTTTACACTGCCAGTTCAATTGCTTACTGCATGGAAGAATAAATATATGTTGCAATTCTTTAACCGCTGCTCACAGGGGCGCGGTGCTTGGCTGTTGATGGCCCTGACTGCGCTGGCGCTGGAATTAGTCGCACTCTACTTTCAGCACGTAATGCTGCTGCAACCCTGTGTCATGTGCATTTATGAACGCTGCGCGCTGTTTGGCATTCTGGGCGCCTCACTGCTGGGTGCCATTGCGCCGAAGACGCCGCTGCGTTATGCCGCTATTGCGCTGTGGATTTACAGTGCCTGGGAAGGCCTGCAGCTGGCGTGGAAACACACCATGATCCAACTGCATCCCTCGCCGTTTAATACCTGCGATTTCTTCGTTAGCTTCCCGTCCTGGCTGCCGCTGGACAAATGGCTGCCTGCCGTGTTCCACGCATCAGGTGACTGTTCGGTACGCCAATGGGAATTCTTGACGCTGGAAATGCCGCAGTGGCTGGTTGGCATCTTCGCGGCTTATTTGTTGATTGCTATCGTTGTGCTGCTCGCACAATTTGTCCGCCCACGCCGCCGCGATCTGTTTGGCCGCTGAGCATGACAGCATGAAAAACGGCGCCTCAGGGCGCCGTTTTTCATGGAATCGCTTATGATCTTCAGAGGTAATGCAAGATTAGGTATGTGTAAGGTAATAAACGAGCACTATCAGCGCTCCAGCTATGGCAAACAGGCGTATCATTTTCATTATTTTACTCTCGGAACTTAGCGTGAGAGCGCTCAAACTACCGAACCTTACGTTTAAAAAGAAGCGTCTGGGCAGGATTATGGGCGTAATTTACATAACATTAAGTTAGAACAGTAAAAAACCGATCTCCAAAAGCCGTACGGCACTTTTTCGACCTTATCTCACAAAAGCACGGGGCAATGATTCCCCCTTAAAATCACTTCATACAAAAAAATTCATCATAGCGATGCATTATTGCATCGATATTTTGATGAAGTTTTATCAGAGAATCCCTATAATATCCGCAAGTTAATATTTAACGATTTCCCTGGTGTTGTTGTGTGTCTTGCCCCTCATCTTTGCAGGGGCTTTTTTCCTTATCTCGCCCAACTCGGTTTGTTCAGGATGTGATCCTGCCAGTCCACCACTTCACTTTCCCGCACCGCAATATGTCGTACCGTAATACGCTCCCCGTGCATCGCAGCTTTAGAACCGCTGACCAGCGGATGCCAGGCAAACAGCGGCTTGCCCTCACCAATCAAACGGTATGCGCAGGTCGGCGGCAGCCAATCAAAGGTCGTGAGGTTTTCACGCGTCAGTTTGATGCAATCCTCTTCCAGCTCAAAGCGACGCTCATAGTTGCGGCACTGGCACGACTTAATATTCAGCTGGTTACAGGCTACGTTGGTGAAATAAATCTCGTCGGTATCTTCGTCGATCAGCTTATTCAGACAGCATTGCCCACAACCGTCGCACAGCGATTCCCACTCTTGTTCTGACATTTCAGCCAGCGATTTTTGTTGCCAAAAAGGGGTTTGTGACATGTTCGCGTCCGGTATAGGTAAATGAATAGATAACCTGCTTGCAGGTTTTGAGGGTGCACTATATAGATATCCCAGCCAAATGGAAAGGCTGAAAACACAATATAATCATAGCGATAACAATATGATCGCTTAAAAAAAACGCTATTTAAAACAACGGTATTCAACATTTTCGGCCAGCATTATCAGGCCGTTATCCTTGATACTGAAAGGGATAAAACACACCAAGTTTATCGTCTAATTATACGTACAAAAATCAGGTCTATCATCCTTTCGTTTTCCTCCTCTCCCGTATCCCTGTTCATCATTATTCACGGGTAAGATTCATCTTATAAAGCACATTTTGCCGCCAAAAGTCGCATAACCCTGCTATGTTTAATGTTCGCCTTTTGAATGAAGCTAAGGAGCCAAGTATGTTTGGGAAAGCAGAAGATAAAGTCAATGAAGCTGCCGGCGCCGTCGAAGAAGCCTTTGGTAAGGCGACGGATTCACCGGATCATCAAGTCAAAGGCGCGGCCCGTAAATATGCCTCTCAGGCCAGCTATGCGGCCAGAGATGCTGCCGATACGGTGCGAACTCAGGTTGAATCCAACCCGCTGGCCGGCGTAGCTATCGCCGCCGCCGTGGGGATTGTTTTCGGTTTCTTGCTGGGCCGTAAATAAGCTTTTTGATCTGACTGCACTGAGAAAAGGCCCTGAGGGGCCTTTTTTTTATTGTTTTTTATCCGGTTTCAGATCACGCGTGTCGTCAATGACTTGCCGTTGAGAGTCACTTTCAGCATATCGCCGGAGCTCATCGGACCGACGCCCTGCGGCGTACCGGTAAGAATAATGTCGCCTGCACGCAACGTGAAGAAGCGGCTCATATAGCTGATCAGCGGCAGGATCGGCGTGATCATGTCGCGAGTATTGCCTTGTTGGCGCACCTGATCATTGACCGTCAGGGACAGATCAGCATTTTGCGGATCGCCAAACTCTGCTACCGGTATAAAACCGGAAATCGGGCAAGAACCGTCGAACCCCTTGGCTTTTTCCCAGGGTTGTCCTGCCTTCTTGAAGCCCGCCTGCAGTTCCCGCAGCGTCAGATCAAGCGCAACACCGTATCCGGCGATAGCACGCGCCACGCGATCTTCATTAGCCTGCTTTAGCGGCGTGCCGATCAGCACAGCCAGCTCCACTTCATGATGTACCGAGCCAAACTCTTTGGGGATCGCCACCGGCTGGCGAATATCGCACAGCGCCGTTTCAGGCTTGATAAACACTACCGGCTCTGCCGAGGTTGCACTGCCCATTTCCTTGATGTGATCGGCGTAGTTGCTGCCAACGCAGACCACTTTATTTACCGGAAAATCAAGTAATGAACCCTGCCAATCTCTATGTTGATACATACCGCCTCTCCCTACAATCATGTAGGGGCTTAGCATGCTAAGCCCGTTATTCCACGCGCTGGTGGAGGCACCGTAGCCTTTTGCCTATTGCCCGATACCGTCAGCCATCATACCCACACCGATCGCAAAATAGTAAGAGCGATTCCAGTGCATTATCGTGCGAAAATTATCATAAACCAGGAATGCACGGCCCTGCATGTCATCCGGTGTGATCAGCCAACTGCGCAGGCTGGAATGCGGCAGCGCTGAACCATCCGGACGCCGCACCCCACGCTTTTGCCATTCATTGACGCTGTGCGCCTGGCTATCCTTCAGCCCCAGGGCCTCGGCGCTGAAGCCAGCAGGCAGTCTGACCTCTCTGCCCCAGCCAATACCACGCTGCCAGCCTTCGCTCGACAGATAGCGGGCCGTAGACGCAAAGACATCGTCAACGTTGTTCCAGATATCAATGCGGCCGTCACCGTCGCCGTCCGCAGCATAATTCAGGAACGAGGTCGGCATAAACTGACACTGTCCCATGGCACCGGCCCAGGAGCCTTTCAACTGTTCGCGGCTGACATGCCCCTGTTCAAGAATTTGCAGCGCCGCCATCAGTTGTTGACTGAAGAACGCCTCGCGCCGCCCTTCAAAGGCCAAAGTGGCGAGCGCAGATATCACATCTTCACGCCCCTGGATTTTGCCGAAGGCACTTTCCATGCCCCACAGTGCCACAACATAACGTCCCGGCACGCCGTAGCGTGCGGTGAGCCGCGAAAGCTGTGGGTGATACTGCCGATACAGTCCTCGGCCTTGCGCGATCTTGGCCGGTGGCAATACGCGTTTGAGGTAGTCGTCCAGCGTGATTTTCTTTTCCGGCTGATTGCGGTCCGCCTTGATCACCCGATCGACAAAGTGCACCTCGGCGAAGGCGCTGTCGACAATGGCCGGGTTAATGCCCTGTGCCAGCGCCTGACGTTTTAGCTGTTCAACATAGGCCGGGAACTGTGCTGGATCCCGACCCGTTTCAGAAAGCCGGCTCTGCGTTGCAGGAGTAGCGGCAGCCGACGCCGATGTGGCAACCTGCGCCCTGGCCTGCTGACCCACGCCGTATCCCAGCGCCAACAGAGTCGATAGCACGGTTATCGCTGAAAATCTCATCACGCGGCTCCTTTATCTCTCTGTTTAGGGCTGCCGCTCCAGCGTCACCCTGTACGCCTGAGTAGGTTATTTTTTGTCAGCAGACAGATGCTGATTTAATAAATTTTCCAGCGGCGGTGGAACCTGCAGATAAAACCCTTCTTCTTTCAGGGCCTCTTTCACTTTTTCAATATCCGCCGAGGCTAACTTTTCCCGCCCTTCCAGGGAAAGCATCATTGCCAATTGCGGCGTGCCGAAACTTTTCATCAGATCTTCCGGTACTCGGGAGAAATCGTCTTTTTTTTCGACATAAAGATAAGTTTGATCGCGTTTAGGGCTTCTATAGATCACACAAAGCATGTTTTTAACTCTATTTAATTGGGGCAGCGTCTTGCCTGGATATAACTCTGACTATAACATGCTTATAGTACTTCGGAATATCGCACCCCGATTGGTATTCCGGGGATTTAAAGTTGCTGAGACTGAGTCAGGATAGATGTCACAATCGCCAATTGAGCTAAAAGGCAGCAGTTTTACCCTATCGGTTGTTCATTTGCATAATTCGGAACCCGAGGTAATTCGTCAGGCGTTACTGGAAAAAGTAGAGCAAGCGCCCGCTTTTTTGAAAAACGCCCCTGTTGTTATCAACGTTGCAACGCTGAACGGCGACGCAAACTGGAAAGAACTTCAACAGGCTGTCACGGCAGCAGGTCTGCGCGTTGTGGGTATCAGCGGTTGCAGAGATGAGCGGCAGAAACGCGCAATAACCCGTGCCGGGCTGCCGTTACTGAACGAAGGCAAAGGCCAAAAGATGGCCGCCCCGGAACCGGCGCCCGCGCCAGCCCCGGTGGTGGATCCCAACGCCCCCGCCAAGACGCGCATCATCAGTACCCCTGTCCGTTCCGGCCAACAAATTTATGCCCGCAACAGCGATCTGATAGTGACCAGCAGCGTCAGCGCCGGCGCTGAATTAATTGCCGACGGCAACATTCACGTCTACGGCATGATGCGTGGTCGTGCGCTGGCCGGTGCATCAGGTGATACACAGTGCCAGATTTTTTGCACGCACCTGGGTGCTGAGCTAGTCTCTATCGCAGGGCAGTACTGGTTGAGCGACCAAATCCCGTCCGACTATGTCGGGCAGGCAGTACGACTCAGCCTGTTGGATAACGCTTTAACCATACAACCTTTAAATTAAGCCCTTTTGACAAGGAATCCATTTCATGGCACGCATTATTGTTGTTACATCGGGTAAAGGGGGCGTTGGCAAGACCACTTCAAGCGCGGCCATCGCTACCGGTTTAGCCCAAAAAGGAAAGAAAACCGTAGTGATCGATTTTGATATCGGCCTGCGTAATCTTGACCTGATCATGGGCTGCGAACGCCGGGTTGTTTACGATTTCGTTAACGTTATTCAGGGTGATGCCACGCTGAATCAGGCGTTGATCAAAGACAAGCGCACTGAAAATCTGTTTATCCTGCCAGCTTCGCAAACGCGTGACAAAGACGCACTGACCCGCGAAGGCGTTGAGAAGATCCTTAACGACCTGGGCGAAATGGATTTTGATTTTGTGGTTTGTGACTCTCCGGCAGGCATCGAAACCGGCGCGCTGATGGCGTTGTACTTTGCTGATGAAGCCATCATCACCACCAACCCGGAAGTCTCCTCGGTACGTGACTCTGACCGTATCCTGGGCATTTTGTCTTCCAAATCTCGCCGTGCCGAGAGAGGCGAATCGCCAATCAAGGAACACCTGCTGCTGACCCGCTACAACCCAGGTCGCGTCAGCCGTGGCGACATGCTGAGCATGGAAGCCGTGCTGGAAATTCTGCGCATTCCATTGGTCGGCGTAATCCCGGAAGACCAATCCGTACTGCGTGCATCCAACCAGGGTGAACCGGTGATCCTCGACGCCGAGTCGGATGCCGGCAAAGCCTACGACGATACCGTGAGCCGCTTGTTAGGGGAAGAACGCCCCTTCCGCTTCATTGAAGAAGAGAAGAAGGGTTTCCTGAAACGCCTTTTTGGGGGATAAACCATGGCATTACTAGACTTCTTTCTGTCCCGCAAAAAGCAGACAGCCAATATAGCCAAGGAACGGCTGCAGATTATCGTCGCAGAGCGTCGTCGCGGGGACAGTGAGCCCCCGTATCTGCCTGATTTGAAACGCGATATTCTGGCGGTAATTTGCAAATATATTCAAATCGACCCTGAAATGCTGCACGTGCAGTTTGAGCAGAAAGGGGATGATATTTCGGTTCTTGAACTCAACGTGACATTACCGGAATCGGAAGAAGTAACTAAATGAGTGTGACGCACTAATTACCCCCTGTATATTTTCTTGCAGGGGGTAACTGTATGCATAACCAGTTATTGAGATAAAAAACGCCTAATAATCGTTTTTGCCCTTTGGGATTAATCTCAATTAATCTTGCGTCACCGTTGTTTAAAGTAAATGCTGTCGGTAAGTGTTGTTATGATTATTTCTAATAAATAATCGGAGCAGCGTTTCCTTACCCTGCCCCAAGCTTTACCACTCGATTAATAATCCTTCAAAATAGCCTGCAGCGGCGCCGCCAATAAATCACCGCGCCAACCGCTGATTAATTCTGGCAGGCTGTCAGCGCCTTTCAATTTCCAATGCCAATTCAGCAGCTGGTTAATCTGTCGGCGCGATGCCAGTAATTCGCTGCTCAACCCGCTTTGCTCGCTGACAATGACGATTGCCGCCTTGATATCCTTGAACACTTTCTTGTAGCCCGGCTGATCGATCAGGTTCGACAGCGGTGCCGGCAGTGCAGCCTCTTCCAGCTCATTGGCCTCTGCCACCAGTGCCAACAGCGTTTTACCGTGATAACGAATTTCCGGGCCACTGAGACCCAGCGAGTCCAATTCCCCCAGCGATGTCGGCATATGCCGCGCCACCTGCCAGAGGTTCTCCTCGCGAACCACAAAGTTCACCGCCAGATCGCGCTCACGGGCCTGACGCAGGCGCCATTCAGCCAGCTTCTGCAAGCAGCCCAACTGACGCGGACGCAGTTGCCAGGCATTGGTGATTTCACGGTAGGCCAATTCCGGTGCCAGCGTCTCGCTACGGCGTTGGCACAACAACAGGCACTCGTTGTTGGCTGCGGCGGTCCAACCGGCTTCTTCCGTCTCCTGAACCAGGCGTTTGGCCATCGGCAGCAGATAGAACACGTCCGCAGCCGCATAAACGCACTGTTTTTCCGTCAACGGACGCGCCAGCCAGTCGGTACGGGCTTCACTTTTATCCAGTTCCACCTGCATATACTCCGCCACCAGGGTCGCAAACCCGCAAGACAGCGGCCTACCGGTGAAAGCCGCCAGGATCTGGGTGTCTACCATCGGCGTCGGCAAGGTTTTAAAGGCGTTGAGGAAAACTTCCAGGTCCTCACTGCCGGCATGCAGGAACTTAACAATCTGGGTGTTGCTCAGCAGCTCGATAAACGGCTGCCATTGCTTGATTGGCAAGGGGTCAATCAGGGAGAGTTGTTCACCGTCGTATAACTGAATCAGGCCTAACTGCGGATAGTAGGTGCGCGTTCTGACAAATTCGGTGTCCAGCGCTATCTGGGCATGCTTTTTCGCCTGCTCGCAGACCTGCTGCAATCCGGCATCGGTAGTGATCAACTGATAGTTCAAAACGTCATTCTCTTGGTCGCTTTAATGATTCAAACACAACAACGCCGGCATTCACCGGCGTTGTTGATCTGCAGGGCGTGGATGATAACCTAGGCGGCGTCGGCCGCCGCAGGTTTTTTCTGCTCATCACGCAGTTCTCGCCGCAAAATTTTACCGACGTTAGACTTCGGCAACTCGTCACGGAACTCAACAATTTTAGGCACTTTATATCCGGTCAACTGCCGGCGGCAGTGGGTCAACAACTCTTCTTTGGTCAGCGAAGCGTCTTTCTTCACCACACAAATTTTGACCGTTTCACCGGTGACCTCATTCGGCACGCCAATCGCCGCGCATTCCAACACTTTCGGATGCTGACTGACCACGTCTTCAATCTCGTTCGGGTATACGTTAAACCCGGAAACCAGGATCATGTCTTTCTTACGGTCGACGACGCGGACAAAACCCATCTCGTCCACTGTAACGATATCCCCGGTCGCGAGCCAGCCCTCTTTCAATACTTCATCGGTGGCATCCGGCCGCTGCCAGTAGCCTAACATAACTTGCGGCCCTTTGACCCACAGTTCGCCCGGCTCGCCGATCGGCACATCCTGACCGTTGTCGTCCACCAGACGAATGTCCGTCGAGGGTACCGGTAAACCGATACTGCCGCTGTAGTGTTTCAGATCGTAAGGGTTCCCAGCCACCAGCGGGGCGCATTCCGTCAGACCGTATCCCTCCAGCAGGTGCTTACCGGTGGTTTTCTCCCACTTGTCCGCCACCGATTTCTGTACCGACATGCCGCCGCCGACGGAAAAACGCAGCGTGGAGAAATCCAGCTTGTGGAAGTCCTCGTTGTTCAATAGCGCATTGAACAGGGTGTTCACCCCGCTCATGGCGGTGAACGGGTATTTACCCAACTCCTTCACCATCCCCGGAATATCACGCGGGTTGGTGATCAGCAAATTGCGCCCACCCAAATCGATAAACAGCAGGCAGTTCACCGTCAGCGCAAAAATGTGATACAGCGGCAGCGCCGTGACCACCAACTCCTGCCCTTCACGAAACAGCGGCAAATAGGCAGCTTTGGCCTGCTCCAGGTTGGCCTGCATGTTGCGGTGCGTCAGCATCGCGCCCTTTGCGACGCCGGTAGTCCCGCCGGTATATTGCAGGAACGCCAGATCGGTGTTGATAATATCGGGTTTAACATACTGTTGGCGACGCCCGCGCTGGAGCGCACTGCGAAAAGAAACGGCAGCCGGCAAATGGTATTTCGGTACCAGCCGTTTGATGTATTTCACCACGAAATTAACCAGCGTGCCTTTGGCAGCGGAGAGCTGGTCGCCCATGCGCGTCAGGATCACGTGCTTTATCTGCGTGTTGAACACCACTTTTTCCAGCGTGTGGGCAAAGTTTGACACGATCACAATGGCACTTGCGCCACTGTCGTTCAATTGATGTTCCAGTTCACGCGGCGTATACAGCGGGTTAACGTTCACCACCACCATACCCGCACGTAAAATGCCAAACAGCGCGATGGGATACTGCAACAGATTCGGCATCATCAGAGCAACGCGATCGCCTTTCTGCAGCCCCAGCTCATTTTGCAGGTAAGCCGCGAAAGCCCGACTACGTTCTTCCAGCTTGCGGTAGGTCATCACCTCGCCCATGTTAATGAAAGCCGGTTGATCCGCGTAGCGCTGAACCGCATTTTCAAACATTTCGACCAAAGATGAATAACGATCGGCGTCGATCTCTGCCGGAACATCCGCCGGGTAACGTTTTAACCAGACCTTATCCAAGGTATTACTCCTGAAATCATTATTCATTATCATCATCGCAGCCCCCAAACATGCAGCTAAACCATAACAATATTTTAACTCAGCAGACCAGTTTGAGTTTTAAACAATATTCAGGTTGCGATGTACGTCACTAATTGGCGGTCTTTCCCTGCGCCAAAAGAATAAGGCGGCCGGAGCCGCCCTATTAAAATTGTTAACATCCTACGAGCATTATTCGGTAACGATAGTTTGCACCTGTGCCGGGCCAGGATTATACCAGCCGTACCCCACGCCCCAACCGGGGCCCCAGGTACCGCTACGCCAGCCCCAAGGGCCCATTGGCGCCGGTGGCATCATCACCTGCTGAGCCAGATGCCAGCGTTTGTAGCCGGTGGCATTCATGGTAACAAACTTGTACGGGGTCATGCCGATCTTGCCGTCTTTCACGCCGGTGATTGGCCCTACTACCGTTACTAACTGGCCCTTGAAATCAACCGGTTCCAGGAAGCCATTAACCGAGGCTATCAGACGCCCCCGTGACGGCTCACCCAATATCGGCCGGGCGCCGGAATCGAGCGGCACAGCGGCAATTTCCAACAGCGTGCGCCCCTGCTCATTGGCAACGTTCACTACCGTACCGCCAAAGCGAGCTTCAGCCCCGACAAACAGGTTCGGCGCATTCTGTACCGAAGACAGCTGCTGGACCGGCGTTGCCGTGCTGCCTTTAATCGCGTCAGGCACGGTGACACACCCTGACAACGCCAGCACGCTGCCGGCAATGGCCAGCAGCGACATTTTTTTACAAACAGTGCGGGTTAACATCATCGCAATCTCCTGAAATGGCTGTAACTTTGACATCAATTCACAGAGCAAGTTGCAGATCATTCCTCTCCCGATGGCCGCCACAGCACAAATCGGTGGCGACTATTCGCGGCCCGGTAATTTCTTCCAGGTGACCTCATTGCGCAAATAGGTCGGCTCGGCATTTTCTACCGCCACCGCCAACCCCTGTTGCCAGGCATGCAGCGCCAAAGGCAGCATATCTTCTGCCTGCGGCAACAACATTTGCCCATCGCTCAGGGTTAACGTAGAACCGGCAACCAAATCCGGGTAGGTTTGCCAGCCGGTGCCGACATGCGCCCAGTGGCCTTGCAGACCTTGCGCACGCACCAGCGCCTGCGCCGGGGTCAGTACCGCTTCACCTTCACTTTCAAGCCAGTTACCGTCCTGCTGACGCTCAAACTGCCCCCAGTAGACTTCACCCATACGCGCATCTATCGCCGACAGCACGCGGTCAGCCCCGGTGAGCCGCCAGGCGCCCTGCGCCATGGTTTGCAGCGTGGAGACGCCCAGCAAGGGCAAGTCGGCGCCCAGCGCCAACCCCTGAGCAATGCCGATGCCGATACGCACGCCGGTAAAGCTGCCCGGCCCACGGCCAAAAGCCAGCGCATCGAGCTGGCCAAGGGTGACGCCAGATTCCGCCAGCACCTGCTGCACCATAGGTAAAATACGTTGCGTATGCTCACGTGGGCACAGCTCAAACAGGGCGTGGATTTCGCCTTGATTCCAGATAGCAACGGAACAGGCTTCCGTCGCTGTATCGATCGCTAAAATTCGCGTGGACATGCCAACCTCAGGCGGGAAAAAAACAGGGTTTTTCATACAGGGCGCGCATTGTAGCACAGCCCCGGGGTCACGCCTATCCGCTAGCGTTCCGCCTGCAGGAAGGCAATCGCCTGGGCGATATCGCGGGTACGGGGCGTCGGCGGCAGGCTATTAAGAAACACTTCGCCATAGGGGCGCATCACCAGCCGATTGTCGCAAATCACCAGCACGCCGCGATCGTCGGTATCGCGGATCAGGCGTCCAACTCCCTGTTTCAGGGTAATGACCGCATCCGGCAATTGCACATCGTTGAATGGGTCGCCGCCGCGCAACCGGCAGTCTTCAATCCGGGCTTTCAGCAACGGATCGTCAGGCGAGGTGAACGGCAGTTTGTCGATAATCACGCAAGACAATGCATCGCCGCGGACATCTACGCCCTCCCAGAAACTGCTGGTCGCCACCAACAGCGCATTACCGGCCTCGACAAACTGAGCCAACAGTTGGCCCTTGCTGGTTTCTCCCTGCAGCAGCACCGGCAACGTCATGGTGGCGCGGAACTCCTCCGCCAGCTCACGCATCATCTGGTGCGAAGTACAAAGGAAGAAGCAGCGGCCGTTATTGGCTTCAATCAGCGGCCGTAGCATGCGTGCCAATTGTCTTGCGCCGCCGGGTTGATTTGGTGAGGGCAAAAAACGCGGCACGCACAGCAAGGCTTGTTTGGCATAGTCGAACGGGCTGGCCAGCAGCAGCGTTTTGGCCTTGTTCAGGCCCAGACGCTCGGTAAAGTGCCCCATTTGCTCATTGACCGACAGGGTTGCCGAGGTAAAAATCCAGCTGCCCGGTTTTTCATCCAGCAGCTCGCGGAAACGATCGGCCACCGTCAGCGGGGTCAGCGCCAACACAAAATGGCGTGAGTTGCACTCATACCAATAGCTGAAACCGGGTTCGTTGACCTCTTTCAAGCGTTTGAGTCGAGCCCGGTACAGCGTAGCGCGCTCAAAGGCGGCATCCAGCAGGGCCGAACGGCCAAGGGAAAGTTTGACCACGTCATAACACAGCTCCAGCGCGTCATCGAGCAGCAGCAAAGCACGCTGCACATTGGGCTGACTGAGCACTTCGCGCAGGTTGCCGCGAAACCCCGGCTCCCCCAGCATCAAACGAAAGTCCTGCGTACTTTGGCTGAGGCGGTCGGCGCTTTTTTGCAGCTGTGCGGCATCGCGCACTTCGGTGCGGTAGGCAATGGAGATGTCTTTCGCCAGGTCCAGCAGTTGGCGGCTGGTCAGTTGCTTACCGAAATACTGGCTGGCGATATCCGGGATCTGATGCGCTTCATCGAAGATCATCACATCGGCCTCAGGGATCAGTTCGGCAAAGCCGCCTTCCTTCACCACCATATCGGCCAGGAACAGATGGTGGTTTACCACCACCACATCGGCATCCATGGCGCGACGGCGCGCCTTGACCACAAAGCAATCTTTATACAAGGGGCAATCGCTGCCCAGGCAGTTGTCGTTAGTGCTGGTCACCAGCGGCCAAACGAAGCTGTCTTCCGCCACGTCGCTGCAACTGCTGATGTCGCCCTCTTTGGTCATCGACGACCATTTGCGCAGATGGACCAGATCGATCAGCGTTTGCCCGGCCAGTTCGCCGCCGGCCATCGACTGTTGCTCCAGACGTTCCAGACACAGGTAATTGGAACGCCCTTTCAGCAGCGCCATCTTGCCTTTGTACTTCAGTGCCTTGGCCACGGTGGGCAAATCACGTGCATAAAGCTGATCCTGCAACGCTTTTGACCCGGTGGAAATAATCACTTTGCGATCGGCCCGCAGTGCCGGCACCAGGTAGGCATAGGTTTTGCCGGTCCCGGTGCCCGCTTCGACCACCAGCTCCTGCTTGAAGTTAATGGCTTCGGTGACCGCTTCCGCCATCTGCCGCTGTGCTTCACGCGGTTTGAAACCCTTGATTGCCTGCGCCAGGGCGCCGTCTGTTGCGAAATCGTCTGCCACGCTATCTCTCTGCCGATGTAATTCAGCGCTAATTATGCCTATCCTGCCGCGCGGCTACCACCGACTTTATCGTCGCACATTTCTGCCGATGGCTGTGTTACCCTTAACGCGATGATGATATGGAGATAATTGCATGAATATCGAACGCATTGACCCGGACCAACGTTGGTCCGAAGCCGTAGTTCATAACGACACCGTTTATTACACCAGCGTGCCGGAAAACCTGGATGATGACGCTACCGCCCAGACCGCAAATGCCCTGGCGGCGATTGACGTGATCCTGGCGCGCGTGGGCTCCGACAAAAGCCGGGTGCTGGACGCCACTATCTTTCTGGCCGACGGCGCCGATTTTGCTGCCATGAACGCCGCCTGGGATGCCTGGGTGGTTGCCGGCAGCGCGCCGGTGCGCTGCACCGTGCAGGCCAAATTGATGAACCCGAAGTATAAGGTTGAAATCAAAATCATTGCTGCGCTGTAAAGTAAAAATCCACCTCTTGAAGAGGTGGCTTTACATGGGGCTCCCTAGAAGGGAGCCTTGTCCGTTTTAATCCTGTAACAACTCCATTTGCTGTTCGTATTCTTGGTCCTTCTTATCCTGATACCTCACATAACGCCTG
>JAAXZN010000027.1 GCA_012719855.1 Serratia liquefaciens
ACCGGCGTTGAGGATGCTCTCAAACACCGGATTGCCCGCCGCCAGCGCATCTGCCGCCGCCGCTACCGCACGCTCGTTCTGCGTTGCCGCCACGCTGGCAAAACTGGTGTCATTACGGCCGACGTTGAGCGTCACCTGATTTGGCTGGTAGGTCAGCCCGGTGCCGAGGAACAAGTAGTTTGGCGCCACAGAATCAAATTGCCCGCTGATGCCCTGCTGGGCGGTCAGGATGTTGTACTGCCGGCCTAGCAGGCTGCGAACCTCACTTTGCGACAGCAGGTTGCCGCTGTTTTCCAGCGATACATTAACGTTACCGCCATTCAAAATAGCAGTACCCGCACTGTGAATTCGGTCGCTCTGACCGTTTGCCGCCACCTCTACCCAATATTGCGAGCCGGGCTCAAAAGCCACCCTGTCGGCTACATGCAATACGCCTATCGAGTGGCCCGGCGTAACCACACCGCCCTGATGGACGGTTAATCTATTCAACACTCCATTGCCGCTGAGCAAGCCGCCCTGATTAACATCTAAAGTCGAGTTTACTGCCCCATCAGCGATGACGACTCCGCCACGGTTGATATCCAGGGCTGAATTTAACACCCCGCTAATGACCAGAGTTCCGCCGTTAACCACGGACTTATCGCTGTATTGCGCATTGCCGGAAACAATCAGCGTCCCCTGATTAACCTCCAGCCCGCCAAAACGATCGTTGCCAGCAAGCGTCAGGCTGCCCTCACCATTTTTAATCAGCTTGCCTGGCCCCTCGATATCGTTTTTCCATTCGTCGGATAAGGAAAAACCAACAACATCATAGGCAGGGTTAAAAGTCTGATTGACCACCAGAGAGTCGTATAGATAGGCCGGGCCGCCGTAAGCTTTGGGTAAATCTATAACGCCCCAAAACGAGTCAGGGTTACCCGATTGTATCGTCCATCCCGCTAAAGAATTGCTCGGGTAAGCGGTGCTGGCTAAAATGCTGCGCCAGTTGGCCTCGGTCAAATAAGGGAAACGCAGGCGTAATAAATAACCGGCTTTATCCGGCATATCATCCGGGGTAATACGAGATGCCTCGGCAGGCTCTTTTTTTCCGTAGTAGCCTATGCTGTTGCTTGAATACAACGGGATTCCAGGTTGCGTAGCATCGATGCAACCACCGGTATTTTCGTGACAACCTTTGGCTATTTCACTTCGGGTTGCCTTTGCCAAATCGGCAAGCGTAGCCGCAATGCTGTCATCGGCCAACAATTGCGCCAATGAGAAATAGCTGCCGACTCGTGAAGCTATAGTATCGGTTGGGAAATGAGCGCCCACGATCACTCGGCTTTCGCCAAATTGCAGGGCGCGCGAAAATATCTCACTCCCTCGTTCAGGGAATATCAGTGACAAAGCGATAGCCTGTTTAAAACCCGACCACGTATGTCCACTCGGGAAGGAAGAACCTTTCACCGACAGGTAATTTTTTATGTAATCACCCTTTTCGTCCAATACCTGGTAAGGCCTTCCCCGCTTAAATTCATCTTTCAGTATGAAATCGAATGAGCGCGTTCGACCGCTGTTGGCATCATAGGCATAGGTCGCTGTTTTATATAATTCGCTTATTTGATTATAAGAGGTTATTGAGCGGAGATCCGTGGCGTTGGCTTGCTCACCCAATGCTGCAACAGCAAAACTGCGATAGATATATTCTGATGATTGATCTTGATCGTCATAGGCCAACGCATAGCGTTCGCCAGTAATAGCCGTATATTCATTACTGGCTTGCCGATCCCATTCTGATGCCTGAGAACCTTTCCCCGGGTAGCTTGTCAGCACTCGCTCATGCAAGCTGTTAAACCACCCCTGCCGCTGTGAATATAAACTTTCTTTTGTTGAGGTAATATCTATCTCAGCCCATGAAAAACCAGAGCAGGCCAGAGTTATTGCCAGTATTGAGAGTTTTATTTTCATTATCATTCCATAATAATCAAGAAAGCACGCCAATAAGCGTAAGCGCGATAACTTAGTGGAATAATGTGACAGGATAATGACAGCAAAGTTGAACGTGGATAAGTTTAATGTTCGCAAAAAAATTAAGCCACTTAAATTAAAACACGATTCAATTTATTATTTACACTTAAATTAATATCCACTTTTTCTGGCGTGAATTTATTTAGGATGTAAATAAACGATCAGAGGACGATAGCGCGATGCCGGTTTTTTGAGCCCAAAAGGCGTCCATATCAAATCGAGACAATGGAGGATATATTGATGCTATTGGCGAAGCTTAATGGACCCTACAAGATTGAAACCCGACAGATAGAAAATTGTTCTTAATGTAATTTTTTGTGTTTTATTTTCACACAGGCCCCTGACCCTGACCCCGAATATGATCCAGTCATAATCAGGAATTACCGGATTCTGACCCTGACCCCGAATATGATCCAGTCATAATCAGGAATTACCGGCTTCATGTTGGTTGTGTATTCTGGCAACCGGCAGACTTCTCAGCAAATTCTGACGGGGTCATCCAGCCCAGCGCAGAATGGGGACGCCTCTGGTTATAGTGTATGCGCCAGGCCTCGATTTTGCACCGTGCATCCTCCAAAGACATAAACCAGTTCTCGTTCAGACATTCCTGCCGTAACCTGCCGTTGAAGGATTCCACCGTCGCATTGTCCGTCGGTGTTCCCGGGCGTGAGAAGTCGATTCTGATGCCTCTTTCGTACACCCATCTGTCCAGCATTTTCCCTGCAAATTCAGAACCATTATCGGTTTTTAGCAACTGAGGTAAAGGACGTCTGAGCGCTATGCTATTCAGCATTTCTGCCACTTCTGTTGAACGCAAATTCTGCCCCACGCAGATCCCCAGGCATTCGCGGGTGTTCAGGTCGATAACCGTCAGCAGGCGCAGTCGTCGCCCGTCAAACAACGCATCAGAGACAAAATCCATGCCCCAGACGTGATTCGGATACAGACCCTGAGGCTGCGGTTGTCGGCGCTGGGCCGATTTATTGCGGCGTGGCCGTTTGAGACGCAGCGACAGACCCTGCTCACAGTAGAGGCGGTAGATTCTTTTGTGATTATCGGGCCAGCCTTCCCGCCTGAGCATCACGTGTACCCGGCGGTACCCGTAATGAACCCGGGTTTCGGTTATCTCACGGATACGTAGCCGTAGTGCGCTGTCGTCGGCGGCCACAGAACGATATCGAAACGAGCTGCGGCTGACCCGCAGCGCAAAACAGACCTGTCTCTCACTGGCACCGTAGCGGGCTTGCAAATCCCTGACCCATTCGCGCAGGCGTGCCAGCGTCAGCTCTTTTTTGCCAGCACGTCCTGCAGCATCGCCTTGTCGAGGCTCAGATCGGCAACCAGCCTCTTCAGCCGCAGATTTTCCTCTTCCAGTTGCCACATATGCTTCAGCTCCGAAGGAGAAATGCCGCCGTATTTTTTACGCCACGTATAGAAAGTGGCATCCGAAATGCCCAGCTTACGACAGACGTCCGGCACTGACGTACCCAGTTCAGCCTGCTTCAGGGCAAAAACAATCTGCTCTTCGGTGAATCGTGACTTTTTCATCGGCACATCCTCCGTTCAGGGGAGTCATTATCATGCCGGAATTCTGTTTCTGAATGGAGCAGGATTTTGGGTCAGGGTCAGCATTTTTGTCTGTCCAAAACTAAGCCAAACGGCTTTCGTACACGTTGATGATTTCGTACGCCATTTTCGTACATGTTTCAGAACCACTTTCAACGCACTGATCCACAGGTGAATTTTGCAAATGTCGTCATATTGTAGCTTCGCTCCCATTACCCCATGTTGTGTGGAGTGCAGCACAAATGGGAATAACTCTCATTCATTGACGCGAGATAGAAATGCTTTTAAGTTAGCGTTAACTGTATGTACGTACAGTGCTGAGCGTAATTTACATATAATACAACCTATACAAGGAGTACTGATTATGAGTGGCGGAGACGGAAAAGACAGCCGTGGTCCAAGCGGTGGCGTAAAAGGCGGTTCTACAGGGCAAGGGCCTAATGTAGGGACTGGTGGATCTATGGATACGAATATCCCGGGTATGGGGGACGTGCATATCGATGGGGTGCATGGTTTGAATCCCGGTAAAGATAGCGGTATCCACTGGGGCGGTGATAATGGTAACGGTAACAACGGTGGCGATAAATCGAATGGAGGCAATAAAGGCGGGAAACAGCTAAACGGTTTGCCTGGTCATCCTAATGTAGCAGACGGCGGTCAGCTGTATGGTGATAATGCAAATAAGCACCAATATTATTCTCGAGTAGGGAAGAACACCTACTCTGTTATTGTTGATGGCAATGGAGAAGTAAAAGGCACTTTCTTCGAATCAGGTCAAGAAAGTGGTAACACGTCCGCACGTAACACTGCTAAAGATAATGCAGCCAAGCAAGTCTGGGCATATGTTAACGAGAAAAAAAAGGCGAAAGAAAAAGCCGACGCCGATGCTAAAGCCAAAGCCAAAGCCAAAGCTGATTTAGCTGCAGAAGCCAAGCGAAAGGCTGATGCAGAAAAAGCGGAGGCACAACGCCGGGCAGACGAAGAAGCTAAACGAAAACAAGCTGAATGGGATGCAAAAAATAAAGAGGAAGCTGCACAGCGACAAATTAACGAAGCACAGCAGCGTATAAACCAGTCGCAGCAAGATAAAAACAATGCAGACCAGCGTTCTGGTCAACATGATAGTGCTGCCAATAATATTCAAAATGAACAGAACGCACTCCGTCAGGAACAGCAGAGTGCATATGCTGATTTTGAGAGGCTTGTTGCATCGGGGGCAATGAATCAGGTCGGCAGTCCGCCCTTCAATTTAGCCAGATCTCTACAGAATAAGTCGAATGTAGCGAAAGCTAATGCTGATGCTAAACAAGGTGATATTGATCGCGAACGTAATGCAGCCAACCAAGCGAGAAATGAAGCCAATCAGGCGCAACAACGGGTTGAACAAGCTCAGCGAGAAAAAGCGGAGGCTGAAAACCGGCTGAATACCCTGCGAGCAGAACGGCAGGCGCGTGAAGCGGCTGAGGCTAAGCGTAAGGCTGATGAGAAAGCTGCTAAGGCGGCTGCAGAAGCCAAGCGTAAAGCTGACGAAGAAGCCAAGAAAAAAGAGGAAGAAGCGGTTAAGGATGCGGTTAAATTCACCGCTGATTTCTATAAGGAAGTCTTTAAGGTATACGGAGAAAAAGCTGAACAATTGGCAAAAGGATTAGCCAATCAGGCCAAAGGTAAAAAGGTTCGCAATGTAGAAGATGCACTGAAATCTTATGATAAATACAAGGCGAACATTAACAAGAAAATTAACGCGAAAGATCGTGAAGCTATTGCGAAAGCTTTGGAGTCCGTGGATGTAGGAAAAGCTGCAAAAAACATAGCGAAGTTTAGTAAAGGTCTTGGTTGGGTTGGCCCTGCTATCGATATATCTGATTGGGTTTCAGAATTATACAAAGCAGTGAAAACTGACAGCTGGAGATCTTTCTATGTTAAAACTGAAACTATTGCAGTAGGGTTGGCTGCAACACATGTTACCGCCTTGGCATTTTCCGTTGTTTTAGGTGGGCCTGTGGGGATTTTAGGGTATGGTTTGATTATGGCCGGGGTTGGAGCATTGGTTAATGAGACAATAGTAGAGGAAGCAAATAAGGTTATTGGAATTTAAATAATTTTAGCGGTCACTGATTTTTAGCGACCGCATTTTTTATCTCTATAAAAACAGAAATGATGCCTAAAGGGATTGCTATCATAAAAATGAAAATAAAATATAATGTCATTAAATATGTTTTCGGCACACCATCTTTAAAAAATCCAGTTTGCCAAAAGTCTTTTTTTGTATATGTAAACGCAACTCTCTCTATAAAATATCGAGAAAACGGGAATAAGATAGCACTAGCCAGGCCAAATATTTGTAGAGAAGTGATTTTAGGATCGTTATCGCCATAGCTAAAGTACAAAATACACCCTCCCATAAAATACCCCCAAAACATATTATAGGCATAGTATTTTCCAGTCATCGTTTACTCCTATACAACTTAACATAAAAAATAATCACTACTTTATAACCATCAATTATACCGTTAGAATCTAACATTTACTATGCGACCAGTGGCCGGCTTCCCTTTCATATATCGCCATGCTTTCATCCCATTAAGAATATAATTCTCGCGCTCCGGTGTTGTCGTAGACTCAATTACCTGCGCGTTTTGTATCCGTCCATCAGTATCTATATCAAATTTCACTCGGACATGACCTTGTAACTGCCCTATTGCAGCAACGGGCTTAGAGGCCAATGTATCCGTATGGGTGCAGGCCGTCAGCACTACGGACAGCAGTGCGATTCCAATAGCTCGTATCATTGCAGCCCCCTGCCGGAGTCTTTTTTGTATACGGCCAGGTTGATCCCAAAAAACATCAGGACGGTCACGACGCCAACTACAACAGCGCGAAGTACACCGCCGAAACCATCTGTCAAACCAAGCCTGTCCAGTACGAAAGACAACACGACCGAGAGCAGTACGGCCAGCGGTGCACTCCACCGTTGAACTTGCAATTTTGTAATAGTAGTCATTTCACTTCCTTCTAACTGTTAGGATGTTGCACAACGGAAACCCAGATTTTCTGCAATCTTTAAAGATGGGGATTATCACACAAAAATAAAACAGAATGATAATCATTAAGTTTTAATTTTCAAGCTATAAATCCATCACATAGCCGCTATTTCATCCACCCAAATGGCATTAAGGGGTTCCGGCGTAGAACCCCTGTCTAAGTGTAGCGGCTCGCGTTTGAAAACCCCCATGCTCGCGTTTATACGCTTTTTTGCTCACATTAACTGCAAATGAAAATCCCCGCGTGCTCACATTAACTGCCACTGTGCTCGCGTTTATCTTTTCATGCTCGCAATCATCCTTCCCGTGCTCACAATAACTGCAAATCAAAATCTACCTCGGTGTCGGATTATCTGGCTAATATGATGGTGGGGAAAATTTCCCCACCAGGTGCACCATCTATTTAAAATTGAAACTATCAGGGTGATTATCAAGACTGCCTGTCAGTGAAGCGAGCAGGACTGTCTTCCCATCAATCGACAAATCATCAGGTATATTTAACCACTGTAGTTTTTCATTACCTGTTTTCTCATCTACCGAAGAGAAAACACCCGCTATTTTCTTCGTTGCCGTGCCGTAAAGCACGGCGATCCGCTGTGAACCACAATCATGCGGTTTGCATGAATTCAGTACCAGATACTGATTGCCTGCGATGTTGACTTTCTGGCCCTGAGAGTCTGTCCCCCCCTGAGTTACCCATTTGGGTAAGTGCTGGTTAGTCACCATTTTCTGAAACTCCGCCTTTGTATCCTGATCTGCCGCCAGTTTACTGATGGTTAGTTCATCTTGCGCATACGCGGATGTGGTCAAGCCTGCGAAGAATAGTGCAATGAGTGTTTTTTCATAATATTATCCTTTTTTATCAATTGATTGTATAACGCACTTGCTCGTTCTTCCCTTTACAGGAAAGAGATAGAAATACCTGATAGATTGAGGATTATATTGGCAGCCCGATGGCCAGCAGCCGATCGCGAAACTCAGACGACCTAACCGGGTCGAGCTGATTATTGAAGAAAGCCCGGATCTCCGCCGGTCTGGCGTCAAACAGTTCCACCATCTCTTTCAGACGGTACCCATGACGCGTCAGGGTCGGCTCCAGGTCGTTCAGCTGCCGCGAGAGTACCGATTCAATCAGCGATGCCGTTATCGGCTTTTCTCCGGTCTGGAGTTCTACGCCGGAACCGCCGAAATTTCCGTTAACCCAGTTTCAGCCCGGCAACCAGCGCATCCAGGTCAATAATTTTATCGTTGCTCTGGAAGGTATAATGTCCGTTCAGCAAAATGTGTTGCCAGGCCACCGGTGATATCCGGGCCAGAGCCTCAATGCCTTTGGCATTGCCTTCTGCTTCAAGTCGTTCCAGCAATAGCGACAGGATCGCCGAGTTGTAATACACGATCGCGTTGGAAATCAGCCGCCCGCACTGGTTACTGATGTCTGTTTCAATGTCATTTTTCCCGGTTAACTCCTTCTTTCCGCCGACTTTGGCCACTACGGCACGCAGCTGGTGATAAGATTCAATCCGGTTCTGGGAACGCCGGATGTTGCGTTCCAACTGCGGATCGCGCAGATACTTCAACGTGTAGATGCTTCGGACCAGCCGGTCATATTCAAATAGTGCCTGCCGGGTCGGATTGGTTGTGGTGTACGTACACAGTTTGCGGACCAGCGTCCCCTGCGTCATTTCTTTCAGCCCCAGCGTGGCGACGATGCGATCGAGATTGCTTTTCTCGCGGATAATAAGGTCCCGGTCAATCTGGCCGGCGGGCTGGATCAGGTATTTTTTATAGGCCGACGGATCGCTGATGCAGTACAGCTCCTGCAACTGCCTGTTCAAGTCCGTAAAATGAGGTTCAAAGCGCAGGCCAAACCAGTGCAGGATCGCAAAGTTGGCTTTGTTGATGCTGTGCATGTCGCCGGTGATGGCCGTGGGTTTCACCTCTGAGGTGTTGCGGTACCAGATATCAAAGACATGGTGGGCTTCATAGTCGTTTGTGCCAATCAGATAACCGTTGATCGGGATGTGGTTGCACAGCAGCGTGTAGGCCACCATGCCTTTACCGCGGCCGAAGTATTTACGCGAATGTCGGACCTTCACTGTCGGCCGCTCAACGCCAAACTTCTGCCCGTCAACGGCACCATAAAGCGTTTCCGGATCAAACGAATAGTACGGGAAAATCGGCAGTGCCTCTATGGCATCGGTGATGCAGTCATTGGCCGTGACCAGTGACGCCAGAAGGTGCCGCAGGAAAGAAATAAGCGAGTTCGGTGGCTCGAACCCGCTCAGGCACAAAGATTAGTAGATGAGTGTCCGGAACCTCTTAAATCTACCGTTGAATTTGCACTAACCACTGGCCTCCGTCGCTCTAACATTATCGAACTTGCCTGGTCGCAGATCGATATGCAACGCAAGGTGGCATGGATTTACCCAGAGGATAGCAAATCTGGCCGCGCGATAGGAGTCGCTCTCAACGACACCGCCTGCGCAGTTTTACGGCGACAGATTGGCAATCATCACAGATGGGTGTTTGTGCATAAAGATCCGGTGAGAAAAATGCGAGTCGATTCTAACACTGCTTGGCGAGCAGCATTGAAACGTGCTGGCATTGACGACTTCCGTTTTCATGACCTTCGCCATACTTGGGCAAGTTGGTTAATTCAGGCCGGTGTCCCATTATCCGCGCTGCAGGAAATGGGAGGATGGGAAAGCATTGAAATGGTTCAGCGATATGCACACTTAGCGCCCAATCATTTAACTGAGCATGCGAGGCAGATAGATGCGATTTTTGGAGGCTTAGTCCCAAATCTGTCCCATGTAGAAATTGAGAAGCTTGGGTGATAGTCGTAACTCGTTGTTTCTTAATGGTACGCCCTACAGGGCTCGAACCTGTGACCTACGGCTTAGAAGGCCGTTGCTCTATCCAACTGAGCTAAGGGCGCATTGGGATGCGGCAACCGGGAGTTGCGGGTTGGATTATACGGTCAGAGATCATTGAGTCAATGCCTTTTCATGACGTTACGGCAGTCGCCGTGCTTTATGATGAATTTTCAGCCATTGCCGCCGCTCTGCGTTGAGTTAACCGCGTCATTTCCCTTGGGTTAAATCCGACAGTTGGCGGCTGTTGCGCTGGGCCAGGCCGGAATCAGAGGGCTCAGGAAGACGATCCGACTGTTGCTGTTCTGCCGGGCGCTGCAGGCAAACGCGGGCCGAGCGCACCATCGCGTTGATGTTTCCCCAATCGGCATGCTGAGCCGTCAACAGGGTGCAAGCCGCCGATAACGGTTGCTGTAAGACTGCGCTAACCGGTGCGGCGTTTAACGAAGCCTGCGCCATTGGCCCCCATACCAGCAGCATAAAACCCATCCCTTTGATGTTTCTCATGCGCGCAGCCTCCGGCACAATGCGCCCAGGCGCGTTCTCCATGAGGGCGGTGTTTTGTGTGCGGCAAGCTGATGCAGCGCAATCAACTGCGCGACGTCAGCCGGGTGCAAGGACGAATCGAATACCGTTTCCCCCACGTGCCTTGGCTGGCATGCCTGGCTATCAAGAGGCAGGTGTAAGAAGTGCAACCGGGTAATGACCATCATGATTTTGACTCCCGTACCGCAGTGTGAATAGCCACAGCTTACGCAGCGAGCGGTAAAAAAGGCGTAGAGGATCATTCCGTTGGTATAAAAAAAGCGTAAATCGCACCCGACAAACGCCGTCGATCGCGATTCAGCGCCTGACAGCGCGCTCCGCTTCTGACAAAATAGCGCTATCCCCGCTTTTCTTAATTGATGGATTTCCTCACTGATGTCAGCAAAGATTATTGATGGTAAAACGATTGCGCAGCAGGTTAGAAACGAAGTGGCTGAGCAAGTTAAACAACGTCTGGCTGCCGGGAAACGCGCGCCGGGCCTGGCGGTAGTATTGGTTGGCGAGAACCCGGCCTCACAGATTTACGTCGCCAGCAAGCGCCGTGCCTGTGATGAAGTGGGTTTCCTCTCCCGCTCCTACGATCTGCCTGCCACCACCAGTGAGGCTGAACTGCTGGCGCTGATCGATCGTCTGAACACCGACGGCGAGATCGACGGCATTTTAGTGCAGCTGCCGCTGCCGGCCGGCATCGACAACGTTAAGGTGCTGGAGCGTATTCATCCGGATAAGGACGTCGACGGTTTTCATCCGTACAACGTCGGTCGCCTGTGCCAACGTGCGCCCAAACTGCGCCCTTGCACCCCACGCGGTATCGTCACCCTGCTCGAGCGTTACAACATCGATACCTATGGCCTGAATGCCGTGGTGGTTGGCGCGTCCAACATCGTTGGCCGCCCGATGAGCATGGAGCTGCTGCTGGCCGGTTGCACCACTACCGTGACCCACCGTTTCACCAAAAACCTGCGCCACCACGTTGAAAACGCCGATCTGCTGGTCGTTGCGGTCGGCAAACCGGGCTTTATTCCCGGCGACTGGATAAAACCGGGCGCCATCGTGGTGGACGTCGGCATTAACCGTCTGGAAAGTGGTAAAGTGGTCGGCGACGTGGATTTTGACGCCGCAAGCGAGCGCGCCGCCTACATTACTCCGGTTCCGGGTGGCGTTGGTCCAATGACCGTTGCTACACTGATCCAAAATACCTTGCAGGCCTGCGAGGAATATCACGACGTTCAACCTAAATAAGTAAGGCAGTATGGAAACTTTTAATCTGGATAATCACCCGCACGTCGAACTGTGCGACCTGCTCAAATTCCAGGGCTGGTGTGAAAGCGGCGGTGCCGCCAAAGAAGTCATCGCCGATGGGCAGGTGAAAGTGAACGGCAAAGTCGAAACGCGCAAACGCTGCAAAATCGTTGCCGATCAGGTCGTGGAGTTTAACGGCGGCAAGGTTGTGGTTAAACCTTGATCCCCGCTCCATAGAAAAAGGCGCTGAAGATTAACTCAGCGCCTTTTTTGTTTGCAGCCTAAAGTGAATTACTTACGGCGCCAGGTGGTCCCCTGCGGGCCATCTTCCAGCACGATGTTCATCTCATTCAAGCGATCGCGCGCGGCATCCGCCAGCGCCCAGTCTTTGGCTTTGCGCGCGTCGTTGCGCTGCTTGATCAAGGCTTCAATCTCCGCCACTTCGCCGTCATCGGCCTGCGCGCCGCTCTGCAGGAACTGTTCAGGCTCTTGCTGCAACAGGCCAAGCACCTTCGCCAGCTTACGCAGTTCCGCCGCCATGCCGTTAGCCGCCGTCATGTCTTCAGCTTTCAGGCGGTTAACCTCACGTGCCAAATCGAACAGCGCCGAGTAAGCTTCCGGCGTATTGAAGTCGTCATCCATAGCTTCACGGAAGCGGGCTTCGAACACGTCACCGCCGGCCGGTTGGGCATTGGCGTCAGTACCGCGCAGCGCGGTGTACAGGCGTTCCAGCGCGGTACGTGCCTGCTTCAGGTTCTCTTCGCTGTAGTTCAACTGGCTACGATAGTGACCGGACATCAGGAAGTAACGCACGGTTTCAGCGTCGTAGTAACCCAGCACGTCGCGGATAGTGAAGAAGTTATCCAGGGATTTCGACATTTTTTCTTTGTCGATCATCACCATGCCGGAGTGCATCCAATAGTTGACGTACGGGCCGTCATGGGCACAGCTCGACTGGGCAATTTCGTTCTCGTGATGCGGGAACATCAGATCGGAACCGCCGCCGTGGATATCAAAATGGGTGCCAAGCTGCTTGCAGTTCATGGCAGAACATTCAATGTGCCAACCCGGACGCCCTGCGCCCCAAGGCGACGCCCAGCTCGGTTCGCCCGGCTTGGACATCTTCCACAGCACGAAGTCCATCGGGTTGCGTTTCACGTCGTCGATTTCCACGCGCGCACCGGCCTGCAGCTGATCCAGATCCTGGCGTGACAGCAAACCGTAT
Source organism: Serratia liquefaciens (assembly GCA_012719855.1). Classification (GTDB taxonomy): domain Bacteria; phylum Pseudomonadota; class Gammaproteobacteria; order Enterobacterales; family Enterobacteriaceae; genus Serratia; species Serratia liquefaciens_A. Next base: position 12,501 of record JAAXZN010000027.1, read on the forward strand.
TGCGGATCGCTGTCGATGGAGAACATCACGTCGCCGTTGCTGGCCACATACGCGTGATCGCGATCGATCAGGCGTTGGGTGATCTCAATGATCTCGGCGATATGCTGGGTCGCACGCGGTTCGATGTCCGGGCGTTCGATCAGCAGAGAATCAAAGTCGGCGTGCATCTCCGCCAGCATGCGTGCGGTCAATTGATCGCAGCTTTCGCCATTTTCAGTCGCCCGGCGGATAATTTTGTCGTCAACGTCGGTGACGTTACGCACGTAGTTCAACGAGTAGCCGAGATAACGCAGATAACGCGCCACCACGTCGAAAGCAACGAAGGTACGCCCGTGTCCGATATGACACAGGTCATAGATGGTTACCCCGCACACGTACATGCCCACTTTACCGGCATGAATGGGTTTAAATTCCTCTTTTTGACGACTCAGGGTATTAAAAATCTTTAGCATCGGGACATTCCGTGGTGTGCGTGATAACAAAAATGATAACCAGGGTTAAGGTTGTTCACCCAGCAGCGTATTGAAACCCGAAGCCTGATCTAATGCAAGGTTAAGGCCGCGCTTTGCTGAGCTCAGAGGTGGAAAACGGTGATAAATCAGCGATCGCCACTAGTGTTATAATATAACAAATGACGATTTACCACAGCCTGAGCGCGGTTTAGCCGCTGCTGACTCATTAAAGGAGATATGTTATAACGGCGGTCTGATAGTTCACTCGCTCCATGTGACATCTCACTTCATCTTGTTAGGACTAAAACTATGGTTACTTTCCACACTAATCACGGCGACATCGTTATCAACACCTTTGCGGACAAAGCACCGGTTACCGTTGAAAACTTCCTGAACTACTGCCGTGACGGTTTCTACAACAACACCATTTTCCACCGTGTTATCAATGGTTTCATGATTCAGGGCGGCGGTTTTGAGCCGGGTATGAACCAGAAAGACACCAAAGCCACCATCAAGAACGAAGCCAACAACGGTCTGAAAAACACCACCGGCACCCTGGCAATGGCGCGTACCAACGATCCACACTCCGCGACCGCACAGTTCTTCATCAACGTAGCAGACAACGACTTCCTGAACTTCCGCGGCGAAAACGCCCAGGGTTGGGGCTACTGCGTGTTTGCTGAAGTAGTTGAAGGCATGGACGTAGTTAACAAGATCAAAGCCGTGAAAACTGGCCGCAGCGGCATGCACCAGGACGTACCGGTAGAAGACGTGATCGTCACCAGCGTTACCGTCAGCGAGTAATCGCAGCTGAATGAACACGCTGTTCATTGCAGATCTGCACTTAAGCGCACAGGAACCGGCAATCACTGCCGGTTTTCTGCGTTTTTTGCGGCAAGATGCCATACATGCCGAAGCCCTGTACATTCTCGGTGACCTGTTCGAAGCCTGGATCGGCGATGACGATCCCGAACCTTTGCACGCTGAAATCGCCGCGGCGCTGAAGACGCTGCAACAGGCAGGCGTGCCCTGCTACTTTATCCACGGCAACCGTGATTTTCTGGTGGGCAAGCGCTTTGCCCGCGCCAGCGGCATGCAGCTGCTGCCGGAAGAAAAAGTGCTGGACCTGTATGGCCGAAAAATCCTGATCCTGCACGGCGACACGCTGTGTACCGACGATCAGGCCTACCAACAGTTCCGCCGCAAAGTACACAACCCGCTGATCCAGAAATTGTTCCTGGCAATGCCATTGCGCTGGCGCCTTAAGATTGCCGCTAAAATGCGTGCCCGCAGCCGGCAAAGCAACCAATACAAATCGGACGCCATCATGGACGTCAACCCGCAGGCGGTCGAACAGGCGATGGTGAACCATCAGGTGCACTGGATGATCCACGGCCACACTCATCGTCCGGCAGTACACGAGCTGGCGCTGAGCAACGGCAAGGCCCATCGCGTGGTGCTGGGTGCCTGGCATGAAGAAGGCTCGATGATCAAAGTCAGCGCCGACGCCGTCGAACTGATCCAATTCCCTTTCTAAGCTTCTGACTTCCCACGCCGGTAAAAACATTCGCGCTTTTGAGGATGAAAACCGGCGACGCAACCGTTTTCCTCGCCGTTCGCTCATGGTATGCTCTACGCCCTCATTCGGCCTCCCGCCGCAGGCAATCGGCCGTCGTTTGTACAATTACAGGAGCCTTACACCCATGGGAGCCAACGCCGCTTCAGCCACTCACGCTGAGGTTAAAATCGCAATTGTAATGGGATCGAAAAGTGACTGGGCCACCATGCAGTTTGCGGCCGAAGTCCTGACCTCACTCGATGTCCCGTTCCATGTCGAAGTCGTTTCCGCTCATCGCACGCCAGACAAGCTGTTCAGCTTTGCCGAACAGGCAAGTGCCAAGGGTATTGACGTGATCATTGCCGGTGCGGGCGGTGCTGCGCACCTGCCGGGCATGCTGGCGGCGAAAACCCTGGTGCCGGTGCTGGGTGTGCCGGTGCAAAGCGCTGCCTTAAGCGGCGTAGACAGCCTGTATTCCATCGTGCAAATGCCGCGCGGTATTCCGGTCGGTACTCTGGCGATCGGCAAGGCCGGTGCTGCCAATGCAGCACTGCTGGCGGCACAAATTCTGGCGTTGCATGACGCCGCGCTGGCGCAGCGTCTGGCAGACTGGCGTCAGGCGCAGACCGACGAGGTGCTGAACAACCCGGACCCACGGGAGGAAGCATGAAGCCGGTTTGCGTACTGGGTAACGGTCAATTGGGGCGCATGCTGCGCCAGGCCGGTGAACCGCTGGGTATCGCCGTTTATCCGGTTGGCCTCGACGCCGAGCCGGAAGCGGTACCTTATCAAAACAGTGTGATCACCGCTGAAATCGAGCGTTGGCCGGAAACCGCGCTGACGCGTGAACTGGCGACCCACAACAGCTTCGTTAACCGCGATATTTTCCCCCGTCTGGCAGACCGACTGACGCAAAAACAGTTGCTCGATCAGCTCGGCCTGGCCACCGCGCCGTGGCAGTTGCTGGCCGACGCCACCGAGTGGCCGCAGGTGTTCGCGGCCCTGGGCGAACTGGCGATAGTCAAACGTCGCGTGGGCGGTTACGACGGCCGGGGTCAATGGCGTCTGCGCCCTGGCCAGGAAGCCGAACTGCCGGCCGATGCCTATGGCGAATGCATCGTTGAACAAGGGATTAATTTCTCCGGTGAGGTTTCGTTGGTTGGCGCACGCGGGCACGACGGTAAATCGGTGTTTTATCCGCTGACCCATAACCTGCATGAAGAAGGCATTCTGCGCACCAGCGTGGCGTTGCCGCAGCCCAACCCTGCGCTGCAACAGCAGGCTGAACGGATGCTGGCGGCGATCCTCGATGAACTGAACTACGTCGGCGTCATGGCGATGGAGTGCTTTATCGTCGGCGATAGCCTGCTGATTAACGAGCTGGCTCCCCGGGTACACAACAGCGGCCACTGGACGCAGAACGGCGCGTCTATCAGCCAGTTCGAACTGCACCTGCGCGCCATTCTCGCCCTGCCGCTGCCGAAACCCGTCGTTAGCACCCCGTCGGTGATGGTCAACCTGATCGGCACCGCGGTGAATCAGCAGTGGCTGGCGTTACCGCTGGTGCATCTGCACTGGTACGAGAAAGAGGTGCGCGAAGGCCGCAAGGTTGGGCATCTCAACCTGAACGATCCTGACGCCGGCGCACTGCAACAGGCATTGCAGGCTTTGGCACCGCTGTTACCGGCCGAATATCAAAGCGGTTTGGCTTGGGCGCAGCAGAAGCTGGCTTAAGCGTTACGCCGAACCAAAAAAAAGGGTTCAACTCTCAGAGCTGAACCCTTTTTTATTGTCGATGAAAAGCTATTGGCGGTAGCCCTGCGGGTTTTTGCTTTGCCAATTCCAGGTATCGCGCATCATCAGGTCAAGGCCGCGTTGTACTTCCCAGCCCAGTTCCTGTTTCGCCAGGCTGGCATCGGCCCAGAAGGCGGGCAGGTCGCCCGCACGGCGCGGTAAAATCTGGTAGGGGATGATGACCCCCGAAGCTTTCTCAAACGCCCGCACCATATCCAATACCGAATAACCTACCCCAGAACCCAGATTATAGGCTTTGAAACCAGCTACCTGCGTTAAATGATCCATCGCAGCCAGGTGACCCTGAGCAACGTCCATCACATGAATATAATCGCGCACACCGGTACCGTCTTTGGTCGGATAATCGCCGCCAAACACGCTCAGGCTTTCACGCTGGCCAATGGCGACCTGCGCGATATACGGCAGCAGGTTATTGGGAATGCCGCTGGGGTCCTCGCCAATCAGCCCCGACTCATGAGCGCCTACCGGATTGAAATAGCGCAGCGCGATAATCGAAAATGCCAGCTCGGCCTTGGCAAAGTCCTGCAGGATCTGCTCGACCATCCACTTGGAGGTGCCATAGGGGCTGGTAGTGCCGCCGATCGGCATATCCTCGCGATAAGGCACTGGCGCATTTTCACCGTACACCGTGGCGGAGGAGCTAAAGATAAACCGGTGAACGCCGGCCTGACGCATCGCTTCCAGCAACACCAGCGTGCCCGTCACGTTGTTCTGATAATACTCCAGGGGTTTCCGGGTAGACTCCCCTACCGCCTTCAGGCCGGCAAAATGGATCACCGAGGTAATCTGGTGCGCCTTAAAGATCCGCTGCAAGCAGGCGGCGTCCTGTACATCTCCCCGGTAGAACTTTGCGGCTTTGCCCGTCAGTTGCGCCACGCGTCGCAAGGACTCTTCAGACGCATTGATCAAATTGTCCAGCACCACCACATCTTCACCCCGTTCCAGCAGCGCCAATACGGTGTGGGAACCAATGTATCCGGCACCGCCGGTCACCAGAATCGCCATAATTTCCTCCTGTAGTCAGCATCTGGCGTTAACGCCAGATGCCTGAACGGATATCCTGCGCCCAGCCGATCGGCTAGCGCGAACCAATGTTGCGTAACGGTTTGCCGGCCATCAGATTGCGTTCGATATGCTCCAGCGAGATGTTCTTCGTTTCCGGAATCAACGCCAGCGTGATGAAGATAAACACCAGGTTAAGCGCCGCATAGACCCAGAAAGTATGCGCGCTGCCCAGCGAATTAAGCATGGTCAGGAAGGTCGCCCCGACGATCATGTTGGCAATCCAGTTGGTGGCGGTAGAACAGGTAATGCCAAAATCGCGGCCTTTCAGCGGCTGGATCTCTGAACACAGCACCCAAATCAGCGGGCCGGCGCTCATGGCAAAACCGACAATAAACATCAGCAGCATGATGATGGCAAAGTATTGCTCGGCCGGCGAGGTCATGCCCACATTCATCATGGTCCCCAGCGCGCCCATGCCCACCGCCATGACGACAAAGCCCAGCGTCAGCGTCGGTTTGCGCCCCCAGCGGTCAACCAACCCGATGGCAATAAAGGTAGCCAGCACGTTAACCAGGCCGACAATGACCGTCCCCCACATCTGCTGTGCGGTACTGGCAAAGCCCGCCAGGCCAAAAATTTTCGGTGCGTAGTACATGATGACGTTCATTCCGGTGAACTGTTGCATCACCTGCAGCAGGACGCCAAGGAAGACGGCACGACGGAAGTTTTTATTGTCTTTAAACAGCGCCCAGCCGCTCTGTTTCAGCTTCAGGCTTTCGCGAATTTCGTTCAGTTCGTGCTGCGCCTGAGCGCTGGTGTCACGCAGCTTTTCCAATACCTGACGCGCCTGCTCATGGCGATTGCGCGAAGCCAGCCAGCGCGGGCTATCCGGCAAGAAGAACACGCCGATCAACAGCAATACCGCAGGGATGGTGATCACGCCCAGCATCCAGCGCCAGGCGCCGGTGTAGCTGAATGCGGTATCCGACAGGTAGGCCGCCAGAATGCCGATGGTGATCATCAACTGGTACATCGAAATCATGCTGCCGCGAATTTTCTCCGGGGCAATTTCAGACAGATAAATCGGTGCGGTGTAAGAAGCCACCCCCACCGCCAGTCCAAGCAGCACGCGAGAAATCAGCAAGATTTCCACGTTGGGCGCCGCGGCTGAGCACAGCGAACCGACGACAAACAACACGGCGCCAATCATCAGGCTGTATTTACGCCCGATACGGAAGTTCATCCAGCCACTGCCCACGGCGCCGACCGCCGCCCCAAACATCATTGAGCTGACAACCCACTCCTGCTGGGAGCTGGTGATGTTAAACGAGTCGGTGATAAACGGCAGAGCACCCGCAATAACCCCGATGTCCAGACCGAACAGCAGCCCAGCCAATGCGGCCAGAAAACAGACGAAAAAAGTCATCCCTGCATTGCTCTGGCTTTTTTCTGCCACCGACACTTTGACGGTAGTACTCATACAGCCTCCAAACGATAACGTGCTTAAGTTGCCCGTATGATAGGAGGCAATTCGCCAGAGAGAAGTGAGTGCGATCACATTAGTGGAAACGATTACATTTATTGTTTGTTTAGTTAAAAACAGAAATACAACCTCAAAACAAACTCATTTACCTGATTTAAAATGATAAATATAGGCATCAACACCCTTGTATGGCGGTGACGGTAATATCACTTTACCTTAATCGCTCCTGGGAAATTGAGTAATCCGAAGGTGATGTGTAACCGATTTCACGCAGGCATCAGCAAAGTGAATAGCCGACCGATCGAGGCAGGAATTGAAAGCGGAGGTTGTAACGAGAAACGGATTCGTGCGGAGACTAACGTCGACCGGCCCCTGATAATGGAGCCGGTCGATAACCTTAAGGAACTAGCCGTCGTAGCTGCGGAACAGCGCCTGACCGCGCAGCAAACGCACGCCCAGCCAACCGCCACACAGCGACAGCAACAGCGCGCTGAGCAACGGCAGTGCCCACCACAGCACCGGTGTCGGTGCCCACGGGAAGTCAAACACCTGGCTTTGCAGCAGCCACAGCGCCGCCTCTGCGCCCACCGCAGCGGCGATGCCCGCCACCAGCCCCAGCAGGGCAAACTCACACCACAGCGTACTGCGTAACAGGCGCTTGCCTGCGCCCAGCGTGCGATACACCACCAACTCCTGACGTCGCTGACGCATCCCCACCTGCACCTGAGCCATCAGCAACAGGCCGCCGCACAGCACCACCAGCACCACCATCACTTCCAGTGCGCGGCTGACCTGCTGCAGCACGCCGCCCACCTGTTTGAGGATCGAGCCGATATCCAGCAGGCTGAGCGTCGGGAACTGGCGATTAAGCTGGGTTAACATCTGGCCGTCCCCGTCATAGCGGAAACTGGTGAGCCAGGTTTGTGGCTGACCGTCCAGCGCACCCGGCGGGAAGATAAAGTAAAAGTTCGGCTTCAGACTTTCCCAATCCACCTGCCGCAGGCTGGTCACCTTGGTGCTGAACGACTGGGTATCGCCACTGAAGGTCAGCGTATCGCCCAGCTTGATCTTGAGCCGCCCGGCAATGCCCTGATCCATCGACACTTCGCCGGTCTTAGGCGGCCAACTGCCCGCCAGCAAAGGGTTGTGCGCCGGCAAATCCGCCAGCCAGGTCAGGTTCAATTCGCGATTCACCGCTTCACCGCCCGGATCGTCCTCATGCACCCGTTCGGTCGCCACCTGCTGGTTAATCTCGGTCAGGCGAACACGGACAATCGGATAATAGGTCTCAGGTGCAATTTGATGCTGTTGCAGGAAGGTCTTCACCTGCGGCACCTGCGCTTCGGTCAGGTTCAACAGGAAGTAGTTCGGGCTGTCCGGCGGCAGTTGTTGCTGCCAGCGTTCGAGCAGATCGCCACGCAACACCAGCAATAACGCCAACAGCATAAACGACAGCGAAAAGGCCGCCAGTTGGCTTACCGTTACCCAAGGCTGATGCAACAGACGGTTGACCGCCAGACGCAGCGCCAGGTTTTTCAGCGTAATACGGCGCAGCAGCAGCAGGCTGCCCCAACCTATGGCCCCCAACAGCAAGGCCAGCACCAGAATACCAGCCAGGATCGACCACAGCAGCGTGCTCGCGCCCATCAGCGCGGTCAGCAACGCCACCATAATCACCGCCGTCACCGGCAGGAAGTAGCGCAGCGGCCAGACGTTAGCCACCACATCGCGGCGCAGTACCCGCAGCGGCTGAGTCGCCAACAGCTGCCGGTATGGCCGCAGCCCCACCAGCAGCGAAATCATCAGTAACGCGCCGATCGCCCACAACCACGGCCAGGTCCCGGCGGCAGGCAGTTCCCCCGGCAATACCGGAGCCAGCAGCCGGACCAACACCGCTTCAAATCCCAGCCCGATAATCCCCCCGCATACCGCAGCCAGCAGGATCACCGCCAACCACTGGCCGACAATCAGCTTACGCAGCGCACTACCACCGGCACCCAGCGTTTTCAGCACCGCTATCAGATCGTAACGACTGCGGCAATAGTGGCTCATCGCCACCGCCACCGCGGCAATCGACAGCAGCAAAGTCAGCAATGCAGACAACAGCAAGAACTGCTGCGAACGCTGCAGCGACTTGCCTAACGCACTGCCGGACTCCTGCAGTCCGAACCAGCGCTGATCCGGCCCGAGCTGCGGCGTCAGGCGATCTTCATAACGCTGAATATCCTGCTCGGCCCCGGCAAACATATAACGGTAGGTCAGGCGACTGCCCGGTTGCACAGCCCCGGTTTTGTCCACGTCGGCCAGATTGATCATGATACGCGGCGCGGTCTGGAACGGGTTAAAGCCGGAATCCGGCTCCTGGATGATTTCACCGGCAATACGCAGTTGGGTATCGCCAACGTCCAACGTGTCCCCCACCTTTACGTTCAACAGCGCCAGCAAACGCGGTGCGACCAATACGCTGCCCGGCGTCAGCTTGGCATTGGCCGGACGGGTTTCCAGCTTGCCGTACAGCGGATAGGCCAGATCGGTGGCCTTCACGTCCGCCAACTGCGGCCGGTTTCCGGCGTAGGTCATGGTGGTGAACGACAGCTGCCGACTGACCTTCAGCCCCTGCTGCTGCGCATCCAGCAGCCAGCCTTCCGGTACCGGCCGGGCGCTACGCAACACCCGATCGCCGGCGATAAAATCGCGGCTCTGCTGGCTCAGGCCTTTATCCATACGATCGCTGATGCTGCCCAATGCCAATACGCAGGCCATCGACAGCGTCAGCGCCAGCCAGACGATCAGCAGCGACGGCGAACGCCACTCGCGCCAGAACCAGCGCCAGATCATGCTTCCTCCCACAGCTTGCCTTCGCGCAGGCGCAGCCGCCGCTGGCAGCGCGCCGCCAGGGTTTCGTCATGGGTGACCAGAATTAAGGTGGTGGAAAAATCGCGGTTGAGCGAAAACAGCAGATCGGCAATGCGCTCGCCGGTCTGGCGATCGAGATTGCCGGTCGGCTCATCGGCGAACAGCACCCGTGGCCGCCCGCTAAACGCCCGCGCCAGCGCCACCCGTTGCTGTTCGCCGCCCGAGAGCTGCGCCGGCAAGTGGTCAAGGCGTTTACCCAGCCCAAGCTGTTCCAACAGTTGCACCGCCTGTTCACGGCTTTGGCGATCGCTTTCACCACGCAGCAGCGCCGGCAACTGCACGTTTTCCAACGCATTGAGCGTCGGCACCAGCATAAATGATTGAAACACAAAGCCGACATTCTTGGCGCGCAGCGCGGCACGGCCCTCTTCGTCCAGCGCGGTCAGCGATTCGCCCAACAAATGCACGTCCCCTTCGCTGCCGTCATCCAACCCGGCGAGGATCCCCAGCAGCGTTGACTTGCCTGAACCGGACTCGCCAATCAGGGCAATTGTCTGCGCGGGTTTGACAACCAGCTCGACTCCGGTAAGGATGGAGAGCTGATGCTCACCCTGACCAACGTGTTTACTAAGATGATGAACTTCAAGAACGTTTTCCGCTGGCATCTTCCCTTCCTTTTGCTGTTGGGATTATTCAGTTTACGCGCTGTCGCCGCCGATACCCTGTTGATTTTAGGCGACAGTTTAAGCGCCGGTTACCGCTTGCCGGTGGCGCAGGCCTGGCCGACGCTGTTGGCCGATCAATGGCAGAAAAAGCCGGGCGATCCGCAACTGGTCAACGCCAGTATCAGCGGCGACACCGCAGCACAGGGGCTGGCCCGCCTGCCCGAATTGCTAAAACAGCACCAGCCGCGCTGGGTGCTGATTGAATTGGGTGCCAACGATGGTCTGCGCGGCTTCCCGGCACAGGACCTGCAGCGCGATCTCGGCCAAATCATCACCTTGGTACAGCAGGCCGGCGCACAGCCGCTGCTGATGCAGATCCGTATCCCACCCAACTATGGCCGCCGTTATACCGAGGCCTTCAGTGCGGTTTACCCTCAGTTGGCCAAGCAGTTCAACATTCCGCTGCTGCCGTTCTACATGGAACAGGTGGTGGTAAAAGCGGAATGGATGCAGGATGACGGATTGCATCCCAATAAGGATGCCCAACCGTTTATCGCCACCTGGATGGCGGAACGTCTGGAACCTCTAGTAAAACATGAGTCTAACTAAATAGCGTTGTACACTAGGTAAAGTTATGCAAAAAGCAGTGTTGATAACCGGCTGTTCCAGCGGGATTGGATTGATTGCGGCACAGGATCTGCGCAACCGTGGCTACCGCGTGCTGGCCGCCTGCCGCAAACCGCAGGACGTGGAAAACATGCGCCAGCTTGGGCTGGAAGGCATCGAGCTGGATCTGGACGATAGCGCCAGCGTCGAACGTGCCGCCGCACAGGTGATCGAACTGACCGGCGGCCGGCTGTACGGCCTGTTCAACAACGGCGGCTTTGGCGTTTATGGGCCACTGAGCAGCATTTCGCGCCAGCAATTGGAACGCCAATTCGCCACCAACCTGTTTGGTACCCATCAGTTAACCCAGTTGCTGTTGCCGGCGATGCTGCCGCACGGCGAGGGGCGCATTATTCAGACCAGTTCGGTGATGGGGCTGGTTTCCAGCGCCGGGCGCGGTGCCTATGCCGCCAGCAAGTTTGCGCTGGAAGCCTGGTCCGATGCTCTGCGCATGGAGCTGCACGGTACCGGCATTCAGGTCAGCCTGATTGAGCCCGGCCCGATCTCCACCCACTTTACCCAGAACGTCAATCAGGCGCAGAGCGATAAACCGGTGCACAACCCCGGCATCGCCAAGCGCCTGACGCTGCCGCCGGAAGCCATTTTGCCCAAATTGCGCCACGCGCTGGAAAGCCCAAGGGCTAAACTGCGTTATCCGGTGACCCTGCTGGCGCACGCGCTCAGCGTATTGCGTCGCATCCTGCCCGGCCGCTGTCTGGACTGGCTGCTGCGCAGCAACGGTTAATTGGGCCGGCGGGGTTGAAGAATGCCACTCCGCCCCCATTTAAAAGCCAATGGCTCCGCAAGATCAGAGAGAAAATACATGCTAGCTCAAGCTGTTGTTGATATTAACGAAACTAACCTGCACCAGACGCTGGAACAGTCAATGTCCCTGCCGGTGGTGTTCTACTTCTGGTCGGATCGCAGCCAACACTGTCTGCAGCTCACCCCGATACTGGACAAGCTGGCGGCGGAATATGCCGGTCAGTTTGTGCTGGCAAAAGTGGATTGCGACGCCGAACAGGCCATCGCGGCCCAATTTGGCCTGCGTTCTCTGCCGACGGTGTACCTGTTCAAAGACGGCCAGCCGGTCGACGGATTCCAGGGCCCGCAGCCGGAAGAGATGATCCGCGAATTCCTGCAGCGTTTCCTGCCAAAAGAAGAAGATTTGAAGCTGGCGCAGGCGACTGAATTGCTGGCCGAAGGCAATGCCACCGAGGCGTTACCGCTGTTGAAAGACGCCTGGCAAGCCAGTCAGCAACGCAGCGATTTTGGCCTGACACTGGCAGAAACCCAGATTGCGCTGAACCGCACTGAAGATGCCGAAACCGTGCTGGCAACCATCCCGCTGCAGGATCGGGATACCCGCTATCAGGGTCTGGTGGCGCAGATTGAGCTGCTGAAACAGGCCGCCGACACGCCGGAAATTCAACAGTTGCAACAGCAGGTGGAACAGCAGCCGGAGAACGTCGATTTAGCCGTGCAACTGGCGCTGCAACTGCATCAGGTGGGGCGCAATGAAGAAGCGCTGGCGCTGCTGATGGGGCATCTGAAGAAAGATCTCGCCGCCGCCAACGGCAACGCACGCAAGACGCTGATGGATATTCTGGCCGCGCTGGGCACCGGCGACGCGCTGGCCGCCAAATACCGCCGTCAGCTCTATTCGCTGCTGTACTGATATTTGAGGGCGCAGCCTGCTGCGCCCCCTTCACTTCTTAGCGGTACACCCGCACTCCACCTTCAACGCCCTTCGGACTGAACAACACCTGCCATAGCTGAATATCCCTTGCACGGAAGGCACCGGCGCAAGCATTCAGGTAATAGGTGAACATCCGCTCGAACCGCTCGGAATACTCTTCGGCCAGTAACGGCCACGCCCGTTTGAAATTTTCATACCAGGCCATCAGCGTGCGGTCGTAATCGGCGCCAATATTGTGCCAGTCCTCCATCACAAAACGCCCTTCGCTGGCCTCGGAAATATGCCGTACCGATGGCAGGCAGCCGTTGGGGAAGATGTATTTGTCTATCCAGGCGTCGACATGCAGATTGGTTTGGTTTGCGCCAATAGTATGCAGCAGGAACAGGCCATCGGGCTTGAGGTTGCGCGCCGCGACGCGGAAATAAGTGTCATAGTTCTTGGGCCCCACGTGTTCGAACATGCCGACGGAGACAATGCGGTCAAACTGACGGTCAAGATCGCGATAATCCTGCAGTTGAATCTCTACGTCCAGTCCCTGACAGCGCTCCTGCGCCAGCTTTTGCTGCTCGGCGGAAATCGTCACGCCATACACAGATACGCCGTAGTTTTCTGCCGCATATTGAGCCAATCCGCCCCAGCCACAGCCGATGTCCAACAGCGACATGCCGGGTTTCAGCTGCAGCTTCTCGCAGATCATTTTCAGCTTGGCCTGCTGCGCCTGTTCCAGCGTGTCAGCGTCTTTCCAATAGCCGCAGGAATATTGCATATAGGGGTCTAGCATCGCACGGAACAGATCGTTGCCAATGTCATAATGCTCCTTGCCCACCTGCCAGGCGCGTTTACGTGACTGACGATTAAACAGCCGGGCATAGGCGATACGCGCAATGTCGCTCAGGTTTTTAGGCAAGCGCTCATCGACGCCCGCCTGCAGAATACGGGTAAATAGCACGTCCAGTCGCTCGCAGTCCCACCAGCCATCCATGTAGCTTTCGCCGAACCCGAGCGATCCTTCCTGCAAAATGCGTTTAAACAACGCCGGATTATGTACCTTGATATCACAGGCGCGGTTGCCGTTGATGGCCACATCGGCAGAGGACAACAATTCCTCCACAATGCGATACCAACGATCTTTTTTCGGGGCAAGTTCATCAACACTGATTGAGTCCATAACAATCCTTGGCGCTAGATGTCATTTCAAAAAGCATAGTCGCAAATATAAATGACAAATATTTGAAGTGAAAAACGGCGATGCTTTTTACTCTAGCCAAGGCGGACAACGTCATGAAATGAATTAAAATTATTGGAAACATGCCAATTTGGAATGTTAAGGGGTCGGCAGTCCTGATTTAGTCGTTTTTACTGCGCCGCTAGCGTAATATTCGTTTACATATGTCTGACAGGAGGTTTGCCATGTTTACCCTTATTCCCATCGTGATTGTCGTCGCGCTGATCATCGTATTTGCCGGCGTCAAAATTGTTCCGCAGGGGTTCCAATGGACGGTGGAACGCTTCGGCCGCTACACCAAAACGCTGATGCCCGGTTTAAACCTGGTGGTGCCCTTTATGGACCGCATCGGCAGAAAAATCAATATGATGGAACAGGTGCTGGATATTCCTTCTCAGGAAATCATCTCGCGCGATAACGCCAATGTGGCCATCGATGCCGTCTGTTTTATCCAGGTGGTGGATCCGGCCCGTGCCGCCTATGAGGTCAGTAACCTGGAGCTGGCCATCGTCAATTTGACCATGACCAACTTCCGTACCGTGCTCGGTTCGATGGAGCTGGACGAAATCCTCTCGCAGCGTGACAGCATCAACAGCCGCCTGCTGCACATTGTCGACGAAGCCACCAACCCCTGGGGCATTAAAATCACCCGTATCGAGATCCGCGATGTCCGCCCACCGGCTGAACTGATTGCGTCAATGAACGCCCAGATGAAGGCCGAGCGAACCAAGCGCGCCGATATTCTGGAAGCCGAAGGGGTGCGCCAGGCCGCCATCCTGCGCGCCGAAGGGGACAAGCAGTCGCAAATCCTCAAGGCGGAAGGTGAACGCCAGTCGGCGTTCCTGCAGGCGGAAGCCCGTGAACGTGCCGCGGAAGCCGAAGCCCGTGCGACTCAACTGGTTTCCGATGCTATCGCCAGCGGCAATATCCAGGCGGTGAACTACTTTGTGGCGCAGAAATACACCGATGCGCTGCAGAAGATCGGCTCGGCCAACAACAGTAAAGTCATCATGATGCCGCTGGATGCCAGCAGCCTGCTCGGTTCAATTGGTGGCATTGCCGAGCTGTTGAAAGACACCAAAGGCAAGTAATCATGCTCGAGCAAATTGCAGCAAACCCGCACTGGTTCTGGCTCTCCCTTGGCGGATTACTGCTGGCGGCCGAAATGCTTGGCGCCAGCGGTTACCTGTTATGGAGCGGCGTATCCGCGGTGGTGGTCGGCGCGATCGTCTGGCTGTTGCCGCAGATGGCCTGGGAATGGCAGGGGGTGATTTTCGCCGTACTGACCGTGGTGGTGGCTTACCTGTGGTGGTATTGGCTGCGTCAACGTCCGGCGGCAGCCTCCAGCGGTTCGCAGGTGCTGAACCAGCGCAACCGCCAGCTGATTGGCACCCGCGCCACGCTGACGGAACCCATGCACAACGGCATGGGGCGCATTAACATCGGCGACAGCAGTTGGCGCGCGCAGGCCAGTGAAGATCTGATGGTGGGCACCGAGGTGGAAGTGATCGCCGTCGAAGGCATAACGCTGGTGATCCGCGCCGTTACCCGTTAGTGATTGTGGCAACACCCTGCCAGGTTATTGATGATTGGGCATTCTGCCCCGTCATCACCCGGGCACTGATCTGCCAGCGCCAGTAAACGCTGGCGCATCTCACCCAACTCGGCGATGTGCTTTTCAATGTCCGCCACTTTTTGCAGCGTGCGGGCTTTCACATCGGCGCTGTGACGGGCCGGATCGTTGAACAACGCCACCAGTTCGCCGCATTCGTCCAGGTTAAACCCCACCTGCCGCGCCTGACGCAGCAACGTCAGTTCCTCAATGTGCTTCGGGCTGTAGCTGCGGTAGCCGTTATCGGTGCGGATCGGCGCGGTCACCAGGCCTTTCTCTTCATAGAAGCGGATTGCCTTGCTGGTTAAACCGGTTTTTTTCGCCACGTCGCTGATATTCATTTATCCCCCTTGACCTTCCCCTTGCTGGAAGGTTTAGACTCCATTCTTAGTGAAAATAGGCTAAGCGGTCAACCTTTAAACACCGCACTTGAGCGAGGAATCGAATCATGTCACAGACCACAGTGCTGGCATTGCAGGGGCTAACCTGCATGAACTGCGCGCAGCGGGTGAAAAAAGCCCTGGAAAGCCGCAACGATGTCGAACAGGCAGAGGTTAATGTCCACTATGCCAAGGTCACTGGCGAGGCGCCAAGCCAGGCGCTGATCGACAGCGTGATCGCTGCCGGCTACCAGGCCGCCGTGGCGCAACAGGCAGATACCGAGCTGCAGTTGAACGGCCTGAGCTGCATGCATTGCGCCGCCAGCACCCGCAAAGCGCTGGAAGCGGTGCCGGGAGTCATTGCCGCCGACGTCAGTATCGACAGCGCCAAGGTTTACGGCGACGCCGCTCCCGAGGCGTTGATTGCCGCAGTTGAAGACGCGGGTTATCACGCCAGCCTTGCCGGAGCCGCTACCTCCCCAAAAACTGAGCCGTTGACTGAATCAGTCCCTGTATTGCCGGAAACCCAGGCAACGGCCTCGTCTCCCCTTCCGGCAACCTCTCATGGCGATGATGATGACAGCGTGCAGCTTTTGCTCACTGGCATGAGCTGCGCCAGCTGCGTCAGTAAAGTGCAAAGTGCGCTACAAAGCGTATCCGGTGTAGATCAGGCGCGCGTTAATCTTGCGGAGCGCAGCGCGCTGATCACCGGCAGCGCCGATCCACAAGCGCTGGTCGCGGCGGTCGAGAAAGCCGGTTACGGCGCGGAAATGATCCAGGACGAAACCGAACGTCGCGAGCGCCAACAGCAAACTGCCCAGGCCAACATGAAGCGTTTCCGCTGGCAGGCCGCGCTTGGCCTGGCGCTGGGCATCCCGCTGATGGCCTGGGGGCTGTTGGGTGGCAGCATGTCGCTGACGCCGGAAACCCAGCGACCGTGGCTGCTGGTCGGCCTGCTCACGCTGGCGGTGATGGTGTTCGCCGGCGGGCATTTCTATCGTAACGCCTGGCGCGCGCTGATGAACGGCAGCGCCACCATGGACACCCTGGTCGCACTTGGCACCGGTGCCGCCTGGCTGTACTCAATCAGCGTCAACCTGTGGCCGGATTTCTTCCCCATGGCGGCGCGGCATCTGTACTACGAAGCCAGCGCAATGATTATCGGTCTGATAAACCTGGGCCATGCGCTGGAGCAACGCGCTCGCCAACGCTCATCACAGGCGCTGGAGCGGCTGTTGGATCTGACTCCGCCGACCGCGCGCCTGGTCACCGACGACGGCGAGAAAAGCATCCCGCTGGCGCAGGTGCAGCTCGGCATGACGCTGCGGCTGACGACCGGCGATCGCATCCCGGTAGACGGCGAGATAGTCCAGGGTGAAGTCTGGCTAGATGAAGCGATGCTGACCGGCGAGGCGGTGCCGCAACAAAAAGGCGTTGGCGATACCGTGCATGCCGGTACGGTGGTGGATGACGGCAGCGTACTGTTCCGCGCAGGCGCTATCGGCAGCAAAACTACGCTGGCGCGCATCATCAAACTGGTGCGTCAGGCGCAGAGCAGCAAACCGGAGATCGGCAAGCTGGCGGATCGCATTTCTGCGGTATTCGTCCCAACGGTGGTGGCCATCGCCCTGTTCAGCGCCGCAATCTGGTATTTCTTCGGCCCGCAGCCGCAGCTGGTTTATACGCTGGTGATCGCCACCACGGTTTTGATCATCGCCTGCCCTTGCGCGCTGGGTTTGGCGACGCCGATGTCGATCATCTCCGGAGTGGGTCGCGCTGCCGAGTTTGGCGTGCTGGTCCGTGATGCCGATGCCTTGCAGCAGGCAAGCCAACTCGACACCCTGGTGTTTGATAAAACCGGCACCCTGACCGAAGGTCAGCCGCGGGTGGTGGAAATCCTCACGTTTAACCAGGTGAGCGAGCAGCAGGCGCTGCGCTGGGCTGCCGCATTGGAACAGGGTGCCAGCCACCCGCTGGCCCGTGCCATCGTTGATCACGCCGGTGGACAAGCGCTGCCGCAGGTTGAACAGTTCCGTACCCTGCGCGGTGCAGGCGTCAGCGGCGAAGTGGACGGCATGAAGTTGCTACTGGGCAATGCTGCGTTGTTGCAACAACATCAGGTAGCCACCGCCGAGCTGGACACACAGATGCAGCAACAGGCAGAGCGCGGCATTACGCCGGTGCTGCTGGCCGTCGAAGGTAAACCGGCCGCACTGTTCGCCATCCGCGATCCGCTGCGCGGCGACAGCGTTGAAGCGCTACAGCGCTTGCACCGTCAGGGTTATCAGTTGGTGATGTTAACCGGCGATAACCCGGTGACCGCCAACGCCATTGCCAAAGAAGCCGGTATAGACCGGGTAATTGCCGGCGTGCTGCCGGAGGGCAAAGCCGAGGCGATCAAGCAGTTGCAGGCGCAAGGTCACCGCGTAGCTATGGTTGGCGATGGCATCAACGACGCTCCGGCGCTGGCGCAGGCCGATGTCGGCATCGCCATGGGAGGCGGCAGCGATATCGCCATTGAGACTGCCGCCATCACCCTGATGCGCCACAGTCTGAACGGCGTCGCCGATGCGCTTGAGCTGTCTAAAGCCACATTGCGTAATATGAAGCAGAACCTGCTCGGGGCCTTTGTTTACAACACGCTCGGCATTCCTATTGCCGCCGGGGTGCTGTATCCGTTGACCGGCACCCTGCTCAGCCCGGTGGTGGCAGGCGCCGCAATGGCCTTGTCCTCCATTACCGTGGTCAGTAACGCCAACCGACTGCTGCGTTTTAAACCCAAACGCTAAATACCCAAGGGGCGCAAATCATTGCGCCCCGTTTTCTTTGGGATAATTCCTTCACTCTTCAGGCTTTCTTGTCCGGCGGATAGCGTTTAGCATGGGGAAGGGTTTCGCCCCCTCACCTGTCACCCCAAAAGTGAACACGTTATTCAGGAGCCACGCTGTATGGGTCAACTGTTACGCCGCATCGCCGCCTTTCTCGGCCTGATATCCCCGATGACTTACGCCTACCCGGCGCTGGATATTCGGCTGCCCGGCGATCGTCAGTTCCATCTGGTGGGCAGCATCCATATGGGCACGGTAGATATGTCGCCGCTGCCGGCCAAACTGGCGGCACGCCTGAAGCAGGCGGATGCCCTGATTGTCGAAGCCGACATCACCGGCTCCGCCTCGCCCTTTGACCACATCGAACAGCAACCGAAACTTGAACAGCGGCTCTCCGAGTCGGAATTTCAGCAATTGCTGACGCTGTGCCAGGAACTGGGTGCCGACGCCGACAGTTTTTCAACCCTGCCCGGCTGGCAGGTGGCGTTGATGATGCAGGCCCGTCAGGCGCAGCGATTGGGATTACGCGCCGAATACGGCGTCGATTACCAGCTGTTGCAGGCGGCGAGGGTTCAGCATAAAAAGGTGATTGAACTGGAAGGGGCGCAACAGCAGATGAGCCTGCTGGAGCAGTTACCGGAGGGCGGCATGGCGTTGCTGCGCGATACGTTGGAGCACTGGCACACCAACGCACGCTTGCTGCAAACCATGGTGAGCTGGTGGCTGGACGCAAAACCCAGCGGTATGCTCGAAACCCTGCCCGCCACTTTCAGCGCCGATCTGTACGATGTGCTGATGCATCAGCGCAACCGCGACTGGCAACAAAAGCTGGAAGCCTTACCGCCAGGTAACTACGTGGTGGCGGTCGGCGCACTTCATCTGTACGGCGAGGACAATTTGCCGACGATGCTGCAGGCGCAGTAAAAAAGTGGCCAATATCGCTACTGGCCAGTCAAAGAGGAATTTCTTGTATTTTAGTTATACGCATAGCAACCGTGTTAACGGTTACAACAGACAGGGTAGCAACCCAGTGAACATCTTGGCAACCCGCTTTACGCGCCTGCCACCCAGGTTGCTGTTACCGTTATATTTTTGTAATTTTGTTGCATCCGTTTGCAACCTCCCGCTGAACGGGAAAGAGGAAAACACATGACGCCCGCAGTGATCCTGCTCGAGAAACAAAAAGTCGCCTTTACCCTTCACCCTTATCATCACGACAGCGCGGAGACCAACTTCGGCGATGAGGCGGTGAAAAAACTGGGGCTGGATGCCGACCGCGTTTATAAAACGCTGCTGGTAGCATTGAACGGCGACGCCAAACATCTGGCGGTAGCGGTCACGCCGGTAGCCACTCAGTTGGATCTGAAAAAGGTCGCCCGCGCGCTCGGAGCCAAAAAAGCAGAGATGGCCGATCCGATGCTGGCACAGCGCGTCACCGGTTATCTGGTTGGCGGCATCAGCCCGCTGGGGCAAAAAAAGCGGCTGCCAACGGTGATCGACAGCCCGGCGCAGCAGTTTGCCACCATTTACGTCTCCGGCGGTAAACGCGGGCTGGACATCGAACTGGCGGCACAAGATCTTTGCCGGTTGCTGGCCGGCAGCTTTGCCGATATCGCCAAGCGCGACTGAAAAGCCATCAATACGCGGCCGGCGCCCCAACATCGGCCGCGAGATCTCATTACTCCACCGGCTTATTACGCCCCCTCATTCGTGGCAACAACATTGGCACCTGTCGGCAATACTGCTGATAATCCTGCCCCAGTGCTTTAACCAGGCCGCGCTCTTCAAAATATACGCCCACCAAAATATATAATGTCATTCCTGAATTAAATAACAGGCGCCCAGTGGTCATCTCGGGAGTGAACCAAAAGGCCAATAACATTCCCGTCATCATGGGATGCCTCGTCAGTCGGTAAAATCCTCTGACCTGAAAAGGCAAGTCGGTATATTGCCGCTCTCTCCACTGCAACCAGGATTGTCGCAAGCCAAATAAGTCGGTGTGGCTGATCATACAGGTTGAAGCAAAGACCACTAACCAGCCCAGCACGCTGATGCCGTTAAGTCCCCATGCGGCGACACTTGCCGGCGGCAACCGCCACAAGGCACCCGGCAGTGGCTGCCACATGAGCGCCAGCAATGCCAACAACAAACCGGCAATCAATACATAGGTACTTCTTTCCAGCGCCGGGGACAACGCCAAACGAACCTTGAACCTTTCATGGGCCATCACCGAATGCGTCAGGCCAAACAACAGGAGTAAACCGGCATTCACCAGCCAGGGCCACATACTGCCCTCCCCTACGATGGCGACCATATTTCGTAGTCCCCAGCCGTTAAGCAACAAAATAAGCAAAATAAAACCGACCAATCCGCCTAAATAGCCGAATACGCCATATAAAAGTATCATTGTCCTGTGCATTTATTTTCCTTTTTAATCACGATAATTTCGCTGAGATTTTCCCCCTGGAAAATTATGATTTAAGAAAAATAAAATCATTAACCCTAAAGGTATAGACAAAGAAAATAGAAATACAACTATGCAAGACAAGGAAAACAATATTGAAATTAATAATATTAGAGTGCTTTTATTCAGAGGCGTGGCACTGCGGGGGAAGATAAACGGCGGCTTTTAACCGGTAAAAGCCGCCGGAAGATTACTGATAAACAATCTCGCCCTTCGGCTCATAGGCCGCGGCGTCCAACGGAGAATGCTTCTCGATATATTGCTTCAGCACTTCAGCATCGATAAAACCGGTGTTGACGTAGCTTGGCAGGGTGTCCAGCTTCGGATAGCCGTCGCCGCCCAGCGCATTGAAGTTCAAGGTCGCCATACGGTAGATTTTATCCGCCTGCAACGGTTCCCCCTTGATTTTGACGTTGCTGACGCCCTTGCCGTCCGCCGTCAGGCTAACGTTGGCAAACTGCGCGTAGGCACCGGAATCCACCTTCATATTGGCCACCACCGCCAGGTATTTTTCCACGTCGCTGCCTTTCATCTCGACGTAGACCAGCGTGTTGCCGAACGGCTGCACTTTCAGCACGTTTTTGTAGGTGATATCGCCGCCCTCAATCGAGTCACGTACCCCGCCGCCGCTCATCACCGCGAAGTCCGCCTCGGCACGTTCCATCTGCGCTGCCAACAAGACGCGCGACAGGTTGGTCTGCAAGAAGCGCACCTTGCTGCGATCGCCTTCCAGCTTGCCGTTCACGCTGCCAATCTTGACGTCCAACTGCGCCTTGCCCTTTTCCTGGAACGGTGTCAGCAACTTCATCATTGAAGCGTCTTCCGCGATCTGCTGGGTGTAATAGACGCGCTCACTGGTACCGTCGGCTTTTTCCACCTTCTTCTTCAGGTTGACCGGGATCAGCTGATAATGCACCAGCTTGAGTTCGCCATTACGGAACTGGAAATCGGCACGCCCCACGTACTTGCCCCACTCGTGCGCCTGCACGATCCAGGTTCCGTTCTGACGATCCGGCGAGCACGGCGTGCCCGGCACATAATCCACCTGTTTGTGATTCTCGCCGGCCATACAGACCGGATCCTGCGAATGGCCACCGACGATCATGTCCAGGTAGCCGGCAGGCAGGCTGCGCGCCATCTCTACATCACCCGGCGCGTTGGAGCCGTGATTGCCGTCATCGTAATGACCCATGTGCGTTGCGGCGATGATCACGTCCGGCTTTTCGTCCTTACGCAATTGCTCCACCACCTGTTTGGCTTCCTGTGCCGGGACGCGGAACTCGATATCGGTAAAATATTCCGGGTTGCCAATCTTGGCCGTGTCATCCGTCGTCAGGCCGATGACCGCAATCTTGATCCCCTGCTTGTCAAACAAGGCATAGGGCTTGAACAAACGCTGCTGGGTACTTTTTTGATAAATGTTGGCCGACAGCAGCGGGAAAGTGGCCCATTTTTCCTGCTGGCGCAGCACGCTGAGCGGGTTGTCGAATTCATGGTTGCCGATCGCCATTGCGTCGTAACCCACCAGATTCATGCCGCGGAAATCCGGCTCGGCATCTTGCAGATCGGATTCCGGCACACCGGTATTAATGTCGCCGCCCGACAGCAGCAGCAGGCTACCGCCCTGCGCCGCAACTTCTTGACGGATGCTGTCCACCAGCGTTTTCTGTGCGCCCAAACCATATTCGCCATGATCGTTCTGCCAGAAATGACCGTGATGATCGTTGGTGTGCAGAATGGTGATGTCGTAGGTCTTATCCTTTTCCCAGGCGTTGGCGGCTCCCGACAGAAAAGTCAGGGATACGGCCAGAGCGCATGCGGTGGTTTTTAACGAAAAGCGCATGGCGGAGCTCCATATGATCATTAACGTTTTTTGAGATGGCCGAAATTGTAGCGCGAAACAAAGGCCTTTGATTTCAAATTTTTGCGATGTGCGTCAAATTATGTCGGATATGGCAAATATTGAGCAAGTTGCTAAGATATCTGCTCTGTCCTCTAAAACTTACCAGGCTAATAATAAAATGACCGACCGTAGCGATACTGCCATGCCACCGGCCAAGGGCAGTGCGGTTAAAGGGACTGCATTCTCGATTCTCGGGGCCATCAGCGTCTCTCACCTGCTTAACGACATGATTCAATCGCTGATCCTGGCGATTTACCCGATCCTGCAGGCTGACTTCAGCCTCAGCTTCGTGCAGATCGGCATGATTACTCTGACCTATCAGCTAACGGCGTCCTTATTGCAGCCGCTAATCGGGCACTACACGGATAAACACCCGCAGCCCTATTCGCTGCCGATTGGCATGGGCTTTACCCTGTGCGGACTGCTGCTGTTGTCGGTAGCTAATACGTTCCCGCTGGTGTTGCTGGCGGCGGCGCTGGTCGGCACCGGTTCCTCGGTATTCCACCCGGAATCCTCCCGTGTCGCACGTATGGCCTCCGGCGGGCGACACGGCCTGGCGCAGTCGCTGTTCCAGGTCGGCGGTAACTTTGGCAGCTCCCTCGGCCCCCTGTTGGCGGCACTGATTATTGCGCCTTATGGCAAAGGTAACGTGGCCTGGTTCTCACTGGCCGCGCTGCTGGCTATCGTGGTGTTACTGCAAGTCAGCAAGTGGTACCAGCAACAGCACCGGGCAATAAAAGGTCAGCCAAAAGCCGCCTCAATGGTGAAACCGCTGCCAAAACGTACCGTAACCTATGCTCTCGGCATCCTGTTGATACTGATTTTCTCCAAATACTTCTACCTGGCGAGCATTAGCAGCTATTACACCTTCTATTTGATACATAAGTTCGGCGTTTCGGTGCAGAACGCACAACTTCACCTGTTTGCCTTCCTGTTTGCCGTAGCGGCCGGAACCATTATCGGCGGGCCATTGGGCGATAAGATAGGCCGTAAATATGTTATTTGGGGCTCAATACTTGGCGCAGCTCCTTTCACGCTGATTTTACCCTATGCTTCTCTCTACTGGACCGGCATTTTAACCGTCATTATAGGGGTAATTCTCGCTTCGGCCTTTTCGGCCATTCTGGTTTACGCGCAGGAGCTGATACCGGGAAAAGTGGGCATGGTTTCCGGTTTATTCTTCGGTTTTGCTTTTGGTATGGGGGGATTAGGCGCAGCTGTTCTTGGTTATGTCGCAGATTTGACCAGTATCGAATTGGTCTACCAAATCTGTGCTTTCTTGCCACTGATCGGCATTATCACCGCATTACTGCCTAATATGGACCATAACTCGCAATAACCCTGATGTAACCCGGCTGAACCAGTATGCTCAGTCGGGTTATCTCCCGCACAAACCAATGTTATTTGACTTATTTAGTGTTAAATCCCCTTACTGCCCCCCCCAAAG
>JAAXZN010000028.1 GCA_012719855.1 Serratia liquefaciens
CCCCCAAAGCGGAATCCTCTGCTTTTTCGCAAAAAAGCTCAATTTAGCTAAGCAAGGCACGAACAAATGCAATAAACTAAATGTATCTTTTCGTAACTTTGTTGCGTTTCCCCTCTGCTGCCATGCATAGCTAGAAGGAGTCTGGATGCATAATTCAACACCGCTAATCACCACCATTGTCGGAGGGTTAGTACTTGCCTTCCTCCTCGGTATGCTGGCGAATCGCCTGCGCATCTCACCGCTGGTGGGGTACCTTGCCGCAGGCGTGCTCGCCGGCCCTTTTACCCCCGGTTTTGTTGCCGACACCTCGCTGGCACCGGAACTGGCGGAAATCGGCGTGATCCTGTTGATGTTCGGTGTTGGCCTCCATTTCTCGCTTAAAGACCTCCTCGCAGTAAAACACATCGCCATTCCCGGCGCCGTGGCCCAGATTGCCGTCGCCACCCTGCTGGGTATGGGGCTGTCAAAGCTGCTCGGCTGGGATTTGATTTCCGGGCTGGTGTTCGGGCTCTGTCTGTCGACCGCCAGTACCGTGGTACTGCTACGTGCGCTGGAGGAACGCCAGCTGATCGATAGCCAGCGCGGGCAAATCGCCATCGGCTGGCTGATCGTGGAAGACCTGGCGATGGTGCTGACGCTGGTGCTGCTGCCCGCGTTCGGCAACATGATGGGCAATGACAACGCCAGCAGCAGTCAGTTGCTGATAGAACTGGCAATGACCATCGGTAAAGTCATCGCCTTTATCGCGCTGATGATAGTAGTAGGCCGCCGGCTGGTGCCGTGGATCCTGGCGAAAACCGCCAGTACCGGCTCGCGCGAGCTGTTTACCCTGGCCGTGCTGGCCCTGGCGCTCGGCATCGCCTATGGCGCGGTAAAGCTGTTCGACGTTTCCTTTGCGCTGGGGGCCTTCTTCGCCGGTATGGTACTGAACGAGTCGGAGTTGAGCCACCGGGCGGCCCACGATACCTTACCGCTGCGCGATGCCTTCGCCGTGCTGTTCTTTGTTTCGGTCGGCATGCTGTTTGATCCGATGATCCTGATCAACGAGCCGCTGGCGGTGCTGGCAACGCTGGCGATTATCGTGTTCGGCAAATCGGCGGCGGCGTTCCTGCTGGTGAAAATGTTCGGCCACTCCAAACGCACCGCGCTGACCATTTCCGCCAGCCTGGCGCAGATCGGCGAGTTCGCCTTCATTCTGGCCGGCCTTGGCATCACGCTGGGCATGATGTCGGAGCACGGCCGCAATCTGGTGCTGGCCGGGGCTATCTTGTCGATTATGTTGAATCCGTTGCTGTTCACGCTGCTCGAGCGTTATCTGGCCAAAACCGAAACCATCGAAGACCAGATAATGGAAGAAGCGGTGGAAGAAGAGAAACAGATCCCGGTCGATATGTGCAACCACGCGCTGGTGGTCGGTTATGGCCGCGTCGGCAGCCTGCTGGGGGCAAAGTTGGCCGAAGCCGGTATTCCACTGGTGGTGATCGAGAACTCCCGCCCACGGGTTGAGGCTCTGCGCGAGCAAGGCATCAAAACGGTGCTGGGCAACGCCGCCAATCCTGAAGTCATGGATCTGGCGCGGCTCGACTGTGCACGCTGGCTGTTGCTGACCATCCCCAACGGTTACGAGGCCGGTGAAATCGTGGCCTCGGCACGCACCAAGCGGCCGAACATCGAGATTATCGCCCGGGCGCACTACGATGACGAGGTGTCGTATATCTCCGATCGCGGCGCGAATCAGGTGGTGATGGGCGAGCGAGAAATCGCCAACAGCATGCTGAATATCCTCAAACTGGATACGCTGACCGACGAAGAGAAAATGGGTGGCTGCCCGATTTGATCGGCCATTCGATGTAAAAAAAGTCCGGCTTGCCGGACCTTAGTCTGATGGCAAACACCCGAAAAACGTGGTTTTCGGATGTTTGGGGTAAATCAGAAAACATTATCCTTTGTTTTTATTAGTTCCCACATCGGAACTTTTAACTGCAAAGGACTTTGTCAGCAATCTGAGGTCCGGCTTGCCGGACCTTTCGCTTTTTACCGTTCCCAGTAAGACTCTTCCAGACTGTCTTCCCGCTCGGGCAAGCCGCGCGTCAGGCGCGGAGAATGCTGATTCAGCACCTGATAGCTGACGCGGTTGGCATATTTACACACCTGCGCCAGCGAGGAATAGGTCAGATAGCTGCGGACGTGCTTGCTGGAGTTAGGCACGTTATTGCGGTGATAACCGTTGGCGGCGATATCATGCAGCAACGCCGACAGTGCGCCATCGCCGGCACCGTTGGTGTTCATGATTTTCTCCGGCCCGCCCATGTAAGGCGCGATGTGCGAATAGATGCGGAACGGATTTTCACAGCTTTCACGGCGCATAGCGCGGCTGAACTCATAACGGTTGAATTCGGCAATATGCCCCGGCAGCAGCGGATGCTGAGTTTCCCGCTTATTCGACTCTTCGGTATAGCCCGCCATATAAAGGCCGTTTGGCCCGGCGGTGCACAGCACCAGATCCACCCATTCAAGCGCCATGTCAGAGGCAGTCAATGGATCGCTCAACCCGGTCAATTCCAGCGCTTCATCTTCGTTCATCGCCAGGATCGACACGTGTTGTTGCAGGAAGTCGCGCCACCATTGCGGGTTATCGGCGATCACGTACTTGGTGCCCAGCGTCAGTACCACCGGCACGTCGTGCTTTTTGGCAAACTCGATGGCCTGCATGGTGGCAGCCGGCATCGGCTCCCCTTCCTTGCAGCGCACCAAATATGACGTCAGCACCAGCGCCGAAGCACCGGCAATCACCTCTTCCTTCACGCTTTCCGGCCGCAGTTGGTTCATTTGACCGGGGCTGATGGCAAAGGTCCGTTCGCCGCTTTCGCCGATCAGCGTAAAGCAGCGGCCAATAGCACCGTCAACCGCCTGCAGGTGGTTAAGATCGGTACGGCTGGAGGTGTTGCACAGATAGCGATAGGCGTAGCTGCCAATCTTGATATTGCTGCACATCACGCCGAGCAGAACGGAACGGTCGTCCGCCAGCACGGAATAGTTGTGCAGGGTATTGCCGATGGTGCCGCCGGCAAACTGATGGGTGATCAGATTATTGTCGATCAATTCCTGATACAGCGCCTCGGCGACGTCATCCTCAATCACCAGGGAGTGCCCCAGGCTCAGGCCGTAACGCTGGACGAAGGCATCGTCCACTTTGGCTTCGATATCCACCAGCGTCTGGTCGATGCCGACGACATAGGAGGTGCTGATTTCATTTTCAGGCTGAGCCTGCTGCAAGAGCGGATCGCGGGCGTTCACCGGAAAATAGTGTTTGGACTTACGTTTACCAGGAAATTTCATTTAATTGGCGGCAGTGGCAGTTAACAGGCAGAGAATGTTAGCACATTCCTGCCCGATTGATGATGACTGTCACTATTTTGCGCTCTGAGGATCAGAGGTGCTGCGCCACCAGTTGCTGCATCATGTCAATGTGCGCCGGCTCGTCGTTCAGCGCCGAAATATACTCAAACTTTTCGCCGCCGGCCTCGAGGAAGATTTCGCGGTTTTGCTCTTTGATTTCTTCCAGCGTTTCCAGGCAGTCTGCCGAGAAACCGGGACAGATAAGCTGAATATGTTTAACGCCTTGTGCAGGTAGGCCTTTGAGGGTTTCGTCGGTATACGGCGTCAACCAGGGCTCACGACCAAAACGCGACTGGTAGGTCATCATGACCCGATCCGGCGCCAGCGGTAAGGTTTCGGTCAAGGCACGTAACGTGTCTTCGCAGCGCTGCGGATAATCGTCGCCGAGGCGCGCATAGCGCTTGGGAATGCCGTGGAATGACAGCACCAGCCGGTCCGGTTGACCATGCTCGGCAAACGAACGCTCGACGCTTTGGCGCAATGCGGCGATGTAGGCCGGGTGTTCGGCATAGTCGCGGATAAAGCTGATCGACGGCAGGCGGCGATAGCCTTTCAATATCCGGGCCACGCCATCCCACACGGCAGCACTGGTTGAACAAGAATATTGCGGGTACAACGGCAGCACCACCAGATTGGTCACCCCCTGCGCCAGCAGCTTGTCTATCGCCTCAGCCAGGCTTGGAGAGCCGTAGCTCATGCCCAATTCGACCGGCGTGTTCGGCATGCGGGCAGCCAAGGCGCGTTGCTGACGGCAGCTGTAGACCAGCAGTGGAGAACCTTCATCCATCCATACCGACTGATACAGCTTGGCAACCCGCGGCGAACGGATTGGCAGGATCACGCCATTGAGGATCGGCCACCAGATCAGCGGGGCAGTGTCCACTACGCGGTCGTCACTGAGGAATTCCTTCAGATAGCGTTTTACCGCCGACGAGGTAGGAGCATCCGGCGTGCCCAGGTTCACCAGCAATACCCCGTGTTTCTCTTGCTTCATCTCAGTTCCCCTTGATTCCTTGCAAGCTAACCCCCTGTTCTGGGTCAGGGGGTTAACGTCGATTAATGGCGCCTATTGTAACGGAAAAGCGCCTCGTCGGAACCGATATCAGCAACAGGCGTTGCCCATGATAAAGGGGAGAGAAATTAGCTCTGCGCCAACCGCCACACCGCCGCCACGTTGCGCGCCGTCACCTCCAGGTTATCGGCCGCTTCCGCCAGTGCTTCCTCCAGCGAAACGACCCGATCGAGCACCGAAAATGCCGCGTCAATGCCGTGCTGGTGTACCACCTGATAATCTTTCGACAGGCTGCCGGCAATGCCAATCACCGGCAAACCATAGCGCTTGGCCACTCGCGCCACACCAATCGGCGTTTTGCCGTGGATGGACTGACTGTCCAGCCGCCCTTCGCCGGTGATCACCAGATCCGCATCGCGCAGCGCCTCTTCCAGCCGTAAGGTTTCAATCACAATCTCAATGCCGGGTCGCAGACGCGCGTTAAGCATACCGAGCAACGCTGCCCCCATCCCGCCCGCCGCTCCGGCACCCGGTACGTTGATGACCTCACGGCCGGTAGCCTGTTCCAGCAACGTGCCGTAATGGCGCAGTGCTGCATCGAGCTGCGCGACGGTCTCCGGCGTAGCCCCCTTCTGCGGGCCAAACACCGCCGAGGCCCCGTTAGCGCCGCACAAGGGGTTATCGACGTCGCAGGCCGCCGTTATGCTCACCTGCTGCAAACGCGGATCCATCCCGGAAAGATCGATATAGGCCAACTGTGCCAGCGCCGCTCCACCCGGCTGCAGACATTGCCGCTGGTCGTCCAGCAGTTTCACCCCCAGCGCCTCCAGCATACCGGCACCGCCGTCATTGGTAGCGCTGCCGCCAATGCCAAGAATAATCGCCTTAACGCCGCGTTCCAGAGCAGCCAGGATCAGCTCACCGGTGCCATAACTGGTGGTCATGCGCGGATCTCGCTGCGCCTTGGGCGCCAGATGCAACCCGGAAGCCGCCGCCATCTCGATAACGGCGGTTTCGCCCTCTCCCAGCAAACCGTAGAAGGCCTGTACCGGTTGGCCCAGCGGACCGGTGACCTCTGCCCTGACGATTTCCCCACCGGTGGCCGCTACCATCGAATCCACCGTACCTTCGCCGCCGTCCGCCATGGGCAGCTTCACATACTGTACCTGCGGGAAGATCTGGCGGAAGCCGCGTTCGATGGCTTCGGCCACCTCCAGCGCACTCAGGCTTTCTTTAAACGAATCCGGCGCAATCACCACTTTTTTCAGCGTTTTCATTACTCTTCCTTATCCCGCCAGATTAAATACGCCAAACATCAACGCCGAGACGGCCGCGATGGTAAAGCCGACCAGTGTTTCATAAGGCAGTAGCTTCAACCGCTGATGCACGGCCATATTGACGCTGCCACCGGTGGCATGGAAGAAGCTGCCGTGCGGCAGGTGATCCAGCACCGTCGCACCGGCATGGATCATCGCCGCCCCTGCCAGCCCGCTGACGCCCAGCTCCAGCAGAGTGCTGCTGAAGACCCCGGATGCCACGGCGGTACCCGCGGTGGTCGAAGCGGTCGCCATCGACATCAGCGCCCCGGACAGTGGCGCCAACAGCCAGGCCGGCATGCCGGTGTGGGTCAATCCGCTAATGAGCACGTCCTTCAGCGCCGAGTTGGCAATGATCCCCGCCAGGGTGCCGGTGCCGAGCAGCATAATCGCCACCGGCGCCATACGGGACAGGCCGGAAACCATAAACTGATTACACTGGCGAATACGGCCCATCAGTAATGCTCCCACCAGGCCGCCCACCGGCAGCGCTATCAGCGGATCGATGGCAATACCGGCGATCGGCCGCAGCGACAGCAGAACAATGGCAACCAATGGCGCGCTGATGGCCGCAGCAAAGCCAGGACGTACGCCTTCGGCTTGTTGCGTCAGCTCTTCTGCCATTACCTTATCGCCCTTGTCGCTCAACCGCCGGGCCAGCAGATAGGCCACGATCAATCCGCACAGCCCTGGCACGATGCCGGCCATCATCACCGAGGTCAGCGGCACGTGGAAGTTATCGGCAGCCGCAATGGTGTTGGGGTTTGGTGACATCACGTTACCGGCCTTGCCGCCGCCGATCATCGCCAGCAGGATCGCCGCGCGGGAGATCCCGGCCTTCTGAGCGATGGAAAGGGCAATCGGCGCCACGGTGATCACCGCCACGTCGATAAATACGCCCACGGCAGTCAGGATCAGTGTAGCTACCGCCAGCGCCAACAGCGCGCGGGTTTCCCCGACTTTGCGGACGATGGTTTCGGCGATGGTGTGCGCCGCGCCGGACTCGATCAACACCCCGGCCAGCACCCCCGCCGCCAAAATGCGCATCACGGCGTTGGTAATGCCCTGGGCGCCGGTGATCATCAGCGTTACGGTCTGCACCAGATCGGCGCCGCCGCATAATCCGCCCGCCAGCGCGCCGGCCATCATGCCATAGGCCGGTGGGACCTTGCGTAAAATCAGGACGATAGCGACGATCAATGCCACCAGCGCCCCCAGCGTGGATACCGTTGTCATTATTATTTTCCCCGTTGTTGGTGTGGGGAGAACATATCCTGAGCGCCAGGCATTGGCGTGAGAGAAAGCCACAAAAACCTCTGCGTCTGTGCGCCGGAAAGTTGTGGTTTCACACAATTCAATCGTGCATCAGCATGCCGATATACAGCCGCAAGGAATCCGTTAACTGATTGATTTTCAATCCAGTAATGGCTTCAATACGCTGCAGGCGATAACGCAAGGTATTGACGTGGATATGAAGCTCGGCGGCGGTCTGCGTTTGATCACAATTTCGCGAAAAATAGTGTTTCAGGGTGCTGCGCAGCACCCCCTTGTCATCGTGATCGCCCAAAACCTGCCAGGGGCGGGAAAGCTCCTGCGCGCGCCAATCCTCACCCAGATCACACAACAGCGAAGGCAGTGGATAATCTTGATAGAACAGCGTCTTGTGGCGCAGCTTCAAGCGCTTTGCCATCGTCTGCGTCGCGCGGGCCGTCAGGTTTGAGCGGTGCAGCCCCGCCTCATCGCTAAAGAAATCGCCGATAATCAGCCGCAGGTTGAAACGCGGCTGAAGCTGACTTAGCAATTGCTGCGCCTGTTTGCGCTCCTGCTTCAAACTCCAGGCTCCCTGCACCAGGCTGGCGGGACGCAGCAGGATCATTTCGTTGAAGCCGGTGATAGCGATCAACGCTTCACGCTGCGTGTGCTCCAGCTCTGTCAGCAGTTCACGCAGCAGATGCGGCTGAGCGTCCTGTAATTCCACGATCCAGACAATGCGCGGCTGTTGCAGATCCAATCCCAGATAAGCGGCCATCGCCTCCAGCGAGCCCGATGCCGGCTGCGGCTGCAGCAACTGATTGGCCAACTCCTCGCGGTAGCGTTTTTCCCACTGGTTTTGATCCAGCAACGCTGCCTGTTCCACCATCATTTCGGCCGCCATTTTCACCAGCTCAGCATAGGCACGTACCTGCGCGGGTTCACCGGAAATGCCGATCACCCCCACCTGCTGGCTGTGAAAACTGAACGGCAGGTTGATACCGGGCTGCACGCCTTTCAGGTGCGCGGCGGTCACCGCATCGATTTCCACCACCCGGTTCTCGGTCAGCGCCAGCACCGCCCCTTCATGGCGCTGGAACAGGCGCGAAGGATTACCGGACGCGATAATGACGCCGTTGTTGTCCATCACGTTGACAGAATGGCTGATGATGCTCATCGCCCGCTGCACAATCTGGCGCGCAGTGGATTCTGCCAGCAAATGGGTCGATCTGAGCATGTGGATTATCCCCAGGGGTTAAGATGGGGAGTTATACGTCATTTCTAGCAGCGGATTAAAGGGCACAGGCGCAACAAGCCACGGCGATCACAATTCGGCGGAAAAATAGCAAAAAAAAACGCCAGGCGGATGAGGCCTGGCGCTATGCACAGCAATGAAAAACCGATCAGCCGAGGATGTTCGCCAATTCGGCGCTCACTTCGGTCACTTTGCGGGTGCCGTCGATTTTACGGTATTGGGTGTTGCCTGCAGCAGCTTCTTTGCTGTAGTAGGAAATCAGCGGTGCCGTCATCTGATGGTACTCCACCAGACGTTTACGCACGGTTTCTTCCTGGTCGTCTTTACGGGTCGTCAGTTCTTCACCGGTCGCGTCGTCTTTGCCTTCCACCTTCGGTGGATTGAACTTAATGTGGTACACACGGCCAGAAGGCGCATGTACGCGACGGCCAACGATACGATCGACAATCAGCTCGTCCGGTACGTCAAATTCCAGCACGTAGTCCAAGTTGATGCCGGCTTCTTTCATCGCGTCAGCCTGTGGAATGGTGCGCGGGAAACCGTCCAGCAGAAAACCTTTACGGCAATCTTCCTGGGTGATGCGTTCTTTAACCAGTGCAATGACCAACTCATCGGTCACCAGCTTGCCGGCATCCATGATTTCTTTCGCCTGCTTGCCCAATTCACTGCCGGCCTTCACGGCTGCGCGCAACATATCACCCGTGGAGATTTGCGGAATACCGTATTTCTCCATGATGAATTGAGCCTGAGTACCTTTACCAGCGCCCGGAGCGCCCAGCAGAATGATACGCATTGCGTAAATCCCCTTGCTATGTAGTTTTTATAAAATTGCGAAAACGCTCAACCATACCATTTCAGGGGGGGCTGGCTCAAGGTACGCGAGGAAATCGATTGCGGGACAAAAGGAAGCAAACAGAGAATAAAGCACGGAAAATCGGCAGGAAAAACAAAAAATACGCCCAAAATTCGCGGATTTTGGGCGTATATACTCGGAATTATGCGGACAACAGTTTATTCATACGACGGATAAACTGGTTTGGATCCTCCAGGGTGCCGCGTTCAGCCAGCAGTGCCTGATCCAATAACAGGTCAATCCATTCGGCGAATTGTTCGTTATCGCCCACATCGGATGCGCGTTTGACCAACGCATGCTCCGGATTCAGTTCGAAAATGTACTTCACCGCCGGCGCTTCCTGGCCCGCAGCGGCAAACAGTTTCGCCATCTGGGTGCTCATTTCGTCGGCATCGGTGATAACGATAGCCGGCGTGTCGGTCAGACGGTGCGTCAGACGCACGTCCTTCACGCGATCGCCCAGCAGGGTTTTCACACGGTCAACAAAGGGCTCCAGCTGCTTCTCGGCGGCCTTCTGCTCTTCGGTTTCGTCTGCCAACTTGTCCAGCGCGTCATCTGCCTTGCTGACGGACTGGAACGGCTTGCCGTCGAACTCGGTCAGGTAGCTCATCATCCATTCGTCGATACGGTCGGAAAGCAGCAGCACTTCGATGCCTTTCTTGCGGAACAGCTCCAGGTGCGGGCTGCTCTTGGCGGCGGCATAGCTGTCGGCAGTGATGTAATAAATCTTCTCCTGCCCTTCTGCCATGCGGCCCACGTACTCTTCCAGCGAGACGGTTTGCGCCGAGCTGTCGTTATGGGTGGAAGCAAAGCGCAGCAGCTTGGCAATGGCTTCTTTGTTGCCACCGTCTTCCGCAGGGCCCTCTTTCAACACCAGACCGAACTGCTGCCAGAACTTCTGGTAGCCTTCCGCATCGTCTTTAGCCAGTTTCTCCAGCATCTGCAACACACGCTTGGTCAGCGCACCGCGCAGGTTCTGGGTCACGCGGCTGTCTTGCAGGATCTCACGCGAAACGTTCAGCGGCAGATCGTTGGAATCTATCAGACCACGCACGAAACGCAGGTAGTTCGGCATGAACTGTTCAGCGTCGTCCATGATGAACACGCGCTGCACGTACAGCTTCAGGCCGTGCTTGTGGTCGCGGTTCCACATGTCCCATGGCGCCTGGGCCGGAATGTACAGCAGGCTGGTGTATTCCTGCTTGCCTTCCACCCGGTTGTGGCTCCAGCTCAGCGGATCGGTAAAGTCGTGCGCGATGTGCTTGTAGAACTCTTTGTATTCTTCATCGGTAACGTCAGCCTTGCTGCGGGTCCACAGGGCCTGTGCCTTGTTGATTTTTTCCCAGGTGACGGTGCCGTCTTCTTCGTTTTTGCTTTCAATTTCAACCGGCAATGCGATGTGGTCGGAGTATTTGCCGATCACTGAGCGCAGACGCCAGGCATCGAGATACTCATCTTCGCCTTCGCGCAGATGCAGGGTAATTTCGGTTCCGCGATCTTCTTTGCTGATATCGGCAATGGTGTAATCGCCTTCGCCGACAGACTCCCAAAACACGCCTTGATCGGCCGGAGCGCCCGCTGCACGAGTACGTACAGTGACTTTATCCGCCACGATGAACGCGGAGTAGAACCCCACGCCGAACTGACCAATCAGCTGGCTGTCTTTGGCCTGGTCGGAACCGATGGATTCCAGGAAGGCTTTGGTACCTGACTTGGCAATGGTACCCAGGTTTTCAATCACTTCCTCACGGCTCATGCCAATGCCGTTGTCGGCAATGGTCAACGTACGCTGCTCTTTATCGAAGGAAAGGCGCACACGCAACTCGCCGTCACCTTCATACAGCTCAGGCGTCGACAGTGCGCGGAAACGCAGCTTGTCGGCGGCATCCGAGGCGTTGGAGATCAACTCGCGCAGGAAAATTTCTTTATTGGAGTACAGCGAATGAATCATCAAATGAAGCAGTTGTTTTACTTCAGACTGGAAACCACGGGTTTCTTGACCTTTCATACTCATTGATTACCTCAAAGACAATAGCTACCAAAAGCGAACAATGAGGATCAAGTGGGGGTAAGGGCGTTGTTTTTCAAGCGGCTGGGGGAAAATTTTTGCAGGAAACTAACGGGGCCGCGATGGCCCCGCTAAAGATCAGAACTTGATGACGTGACGACCGGCCAGGGAATGCGACAACGTGGTGCCGTCGACCATTTCCAGTTCACCGCCCACCGGTACGCCGTGGGCAATGCGGCTGGCGACCACGCCATACTGGCCGCACATCTCGGCGATGTAGTTGGCGGTTGCCTCACCTTCCACCGTCGGGTTGGTGGCCAGGATCACTTCGGTGATGCTTTCTTTTTCCAGCCGTTGCTCCAGCCGATCCAGACCGATATCACCGGGCCCAATGCCGTCCATCGGCGACAGGTGGCCCATCAGCACAAAGTAGCGTCCGGCGAACTGGCCGGTCTGCTCGATGGCGTGAATATCAGCCGGGCTTTCCACCACGCAGATCTGGCCGTTTTGCTGACGGCGCGGATTGGCGCAGATGGTGCAAACGTCCTGCTCGGTGAACGTACGGCAATCGGCGCAGTGGCCGATCTCTGACATGGCGCGGGTCAGCGCCTGCGCCAGGCGCATCCCCCCGCTGCGATCGCGCTGCAGCAGCTGGAACGCCATACGCTGCGCCGACTTCGGGCCAACGCCCGGCAGGCAGCGCAACGCCTCCATCAGTGTTTCAAGGAGCGGGCTGGTCTGCATTAGAACGGCATCTTAAAGCCAGGTGGCAGTTGCATACCGTTGGACACAGACGCCATTTTCTCTTTCTGGGTTTCGTCGATGCGGCGCGCAGCGTCGTTAATCGCAGCGGCGATCAGATCTTCCAGCATGTCTTTGTCGTCTTCCATCAGGCTCTGATCGATCTCCACACGACGGCAGTTGTGCGCACCGTTGATGGTGACTTTCACCAGGCCGGCGCCGGATTCGCCAGTCACTTCCAATTTGGCGACTTCTTCCTGCATCTGCTGCATTTTTTCTTGCATTTGCTGGGCTTGCTTCATCAGGTTGCCCAGACCGCCTTTACCAAACATAGTCGTCTCTCGTCGCTAGGGCCGCGCACTTTACACGGCGTTTAAATGGGGCGAATACTCTCTTCATCCAGGTCTGCGTCGAAGAACCGGCGCAGCGTTTGGATATTGGTATCCGCAACGATCGACTGGCGCGCCTGCGCCAGTTTTTCTTCATAAATGGCTTGGCGCCACTCCAGCGGAGTCCGCTCCGCCGGATTATCGTCTTCCACCACGGTCAGCTCAACCGGACTGCCGTGCAGCTCGGTGAGTGCATCGGTCAACACCTTCTGCGCCGAAGGCGAGTTCAGATGGCGCTGCGACGACCGCAGATGAAGACAAATTTTACCTGGTTCCAGCACTTCTTTAACCGCGTTCAACGCCAGTTGCTGCACCAGTTTTGGAATTTTCAGCTTATCGATTTCCGCCGCCCAGGCATCGCGTTCCAGCGACTCCACCACCAGCTTGGCTGACAGTTCGGGCGTTTTTTCATGCTCAAGCGCAGTGCGCAGCGCTTTTGGCGTCGCCAGCGGTTCCGGCTCGGCCTCTGGCTCGGTCTGCGCGCGCCAGCGATATGCTTCCGGCTTGGCCGGTTTTTGCTGAACCAGTTTTTCCGCCTGGCGCTGCTGGCTGCGCTCAGTCACGGAAGCCAACCGCTCCAGTGCTGAGTTTGCCGGCCGCGCTTTTCCTGGCGCCGCCGGTTCACTCTTTTTTGGTGTGGATGCTCCCTGCCGTAACAGCTGGGTGCGCGCCTTTAATAATTGCGCGGTGGCATCCGGTAAACTCGCTGGCGGATTGTTCTGCGGGGCGGCCTGCCCTAACGGCGGTGGCGCGTCCTGAAACTGTGGCGGCTGAGCCGATGGTGCCTGCGGCTGCGCCATCTGCGCCGGAGCAGTTTGCACCATCGCCACCGGCTCCGGGATCACCGCTTTCGGGTGAAACGCCAGCGCACGCAGCAGGGTCATCTCGACCCCCATACGGCGATCCGGCGCAAAGGCCAGTTCTTTACGGCCGACCAGCAGCGTTTGGTAATAAAGCTGTACGTCCGTCGGCGGTAAAGTTCGCGCCAACTCACGTAGCCGCTGTTCAATGGCGGCGTAATGATTGTCCAGTACCGATGGCAGCAGTTGCACCATCGCAATCCGGTGCAGCAAGGCCAGCGTTTCGACCAGCAGGTTTTCCCAGTCAACACCGCGTGAAGCGGCCTGCGCGACCTGCGCCATCACCTTTTCGCCATCGGCGCTCACCAGCGCTTCGAGGATCGCCAGCGGCTGTTCGTCGTCGAGCGTGCCGAGCATTTGGCTAACGGTGACGGTGGTCACCTGCCCCTGGCCCATCGCGATAGCCTGGTCGGTGAGGCTCAGCGCATCACGCATGCTGCCGTCGGCGGCACGCGCTATCAGCTGCAGAGCGCGCTGGTCGCTGGTGATTTGTTCTGCCTGCAGAACCGTTTCCAACTGGTTACGGATCTGCTCGACATCCAAAGCCTTAAGATGAAATTGCAAGCAACGCGACAAGATGGTGACCGGCAGCTTCTGCGGATCGGTGGTCGCGAGCAGGAATTTAACGTGAGAAGGCGGCTCTTCCAGCGTTTTCAACAGCGCATTGAAGCTGTGACGCGAGAGCATGTGCACTTCGTCAATCAGGTAAACCTTGAAGCGGCCTCGGGCGGGGGCGTACTGGACGTTATCCAGCAGATCGCGGGTATCTTCCACCTTGGTTCTGGACGCGGCGTCGATCTCGATCAGATCAACAAAGCGCCCCTGCTCAATCTCGCGGCAGTTGTCGCATTGACCGCACGGTGTGGCGGTGATGCCGGTTTCACAGTTCAGGCCTTTGGCCAGCAGGCGCGCAATGGTGGTTTTACCCACGCCGCGCGTGCCCGAGAACAGATAGGCGTGATGAATCCGCCCCAGCGAGAGGCCGTTAGCCAGCGCAGTCAGGACATGTTCCTGTCCGACAACATCTGCAAACGTTTGAGGGCGCCACTTACGGGCAAGAACCTGATAGCTCATTAATACCGGAAAAGTCGAGTAATCTGGAGGGTCATGCTAACACAGCCCCGCGGCGTTCCGCGAGGCCGTTGTGGTAATGCAGATCAGTGGCCGGCGAAGTTGACCAGGCTGTAGCATTCAATACCCAGGGAGTTCAAACGCGCTTCACCGCCAAGATCCGGCAGGTTAATAATGAAAGCGGCGTCTTTGACTTCGCCGCCCAGACGGCGGATCAGTTTTGCGGTAGCTTCGATGGTGCCACCGGTGGCCAGCAGATCGTCCACCACCAGCACTTTATCACCGGCACTGATGGCATCGGTGTGGATTTCCAACTGGTCAGTACCGTATTCCAGCTCATAACTTTCGCTGAGCGTCGCACGCGGCAGCTTGCCCGGTTTACGCACCGGAACAAAACCCACGCCCAGCGCCAACGCCACCGGGGCGCCAAACAGGAAACCGCGCGCTTCGGTACCTACCACCTTGGTCACGCCCGCTTCGCGAAAACGCTCGACCAGCAATTCAATGCTGGCGGCATAGGCCAGCGGGTTTTCCAGCAGGCTGGTGACGTCACGGAACAGTATGCCCGGCTTAGGGTAATCCGGAATGGTTTTGATACTGTCTTTAATAAACTGAAGCTGCTGTGCAGTAGCGGTCATAATTATTGCCTGATAAAACTGCCTGATGACTTGCGCGCAGGTCGTCTGGAACCCGATCCCGAGATAAACAGGCAATGGGTAGCACCCCGCGCACGAAAACGCCCAAATCTATGCAAACTGGCGGACAAATGCAACTCTCCGCTGCTTCTTTCAAGCCGCGCCCTGAAAGCTATTGGATATCATAAGCCACAATCAACGCTGTTTTTGTTGCGATAAGTCAACAACCGGCAGGCGCAACATAAAGGTCAGCAAAATAGCCAACATCAGTAACAGCACACCGCGCACCCACCAGATTTTCACCAGCCACAACGAAAGCGCGAATGTCAGCACAATCACCACCACCGCCTTCCATTTAGCCCCCGGCGGCAAAGCGCGATGCTGCTGCCAATGGCGCAGATAAGGCCCGAACCAGGAGCGATACAGCAGCCAACTGTGGAATCGCGGCGACGAACGGGCGAAGCACCAGGCGGCCAACAGCAGAAACGGCGTCGTCGGCAGCAGCGGCAAAACCACGCCCAGCGTCGCCAACACCACCGCCAACCAACCGAGGATAATCAATAACCAACGCGTCATGCGAGCCCTTGTCCATCAACCTGTCTGGCGTTACTTTATCACCGCCTTCCCCTGTGCCACCAGCCGCAACGGGCGGAATATAGGCACGGTGCTTGTTTCACGACGCGATCGCGGGCAAGCTGAGCCCACTATCCCCCCAATGGAGCCAACGTGAGCACCCAGCGTCTTTTAGAAGCGTTAGAACAACAAATCAAGGTATTGGCCAGCGAGATCACGCCACGCGGCGACGCGCCGATCCCGCAGGCACGCTTCGATACTGCGCTGTTCTCTAACCGCGGTACACGACTGCGCGATTATCTGACCGAAGTGCAAAAAAATTTCGCCCAGCTGCAGACGGCGGCCAACGACAACCGCACCACTCAGGTAGCCTTCCTGGCCGAAAAGTTGCTGGCGCAGCTCACCGCCCTGCAACGCGAGCTGGCAACCCAGGCGCTGCGCCGTAAGAATCAACCCAAAGAAGTGGCAGCGGTCGACTTGTATCACAAGCTGGCCGAACATCAGGATTACGAACGTCGGATCATTGCAATGATTCAGGATCGGGAAAGCCTGCTGGGAAGGCAGACGACGCTGGCGGCACAGCAAAAGCTTCAGCATGAGCTGGCTGCGTTAGAAGGCCGACTGACGCGTTGCCGTCAAGCTCTGGCGCGCATTGAGCGCAGTATTGAACGTAAAGAAAACGGTTTTTGAAGATTTATCACAATATTTTAATGATTATTCCCCCCAATCGGGCTTGTTCACTATACTCAGCCGAACGAAGTATCATTCATCTCAATTAAAACGTGGGTTTTATGTCTCTAGAAAATGCCTCACCAGAATTGCAACTGGCGGTAGATCTGATTTACCTGCTGGAATGCAATGAAATCGATCCCGCCACTGCGCTGGCGGCGCTGGATATTGTCAAACGGGACTATCAGGAAAAGCTGCAGCGCAACGGCGCCACCTCCCCTTACCTGCCTGTCGGGCAGTAAAAAGGGTTCAGCCTGCGCTGAACCCTGGATCCTCGTTCTACTCTCCTGCCGTTGTGCCGCCCTGATCCGGCGATAACGTCCGTTTCACTTCCTGCACCTCGTTGCCCTGCTGATTGTGCAAATAGACCTCGAGCTGGTTGAAAGCAATGTTGATGTCGTTTTCACGACACAGGCGTTCGATAGAGCGGTTCAGTTCGTCAACGGTGTAGCTGCGGTCGCGTAGCTCGCGCACGTAAAGGCGCAGCTCATGATCCAGCGTGCTGGCGCCGAAATTCAGGAAGAACACCTGCGGTTCCGGATCGCTCATCACTCGTGGGTTATCATGCGCCGCCTTCAACAGCACCGCTTTCACTTTGTCCAAATCGGAGCCGTAGGCCACTCCCACCTTGATTAAAACGCGAGTGATAGTGTCTGACAGCGACCAGTTGATCAGCCGTTCGGTCACAAATGCCTTATTCGGAATGATCACCTCTTTGCGGTCAAAGTCAGTGATGGTGGTGGCGCGAATGCGGATTTTGCTGACCGAGCCGGAGAAAGTGCCAATAGTAATGGTATCGCCAATACGGATCGGCCGTTCGAACAGGATGATCAGACCGGAGACAAAGTTGGCAAAAATCTCCTGCAACCCGAAGCCCAACCCGACGGTCAAGCCAGCCGCCAGCCACTGAAGTTTATCCCAGGAGACGCCCAGCGACCCTAGCGCGGTGACGGCACCCACGGTGGTGATCAGGTAGGTGAGTATGGTGGTGACGGCATAAGACGTCCCCTGCCGCAGCTGCAGCCGCGACAGCACCACCACTTCCAGCAGACCGGGCAGGTTGCGCGTCATCACGTAAGCAACGATCACCGCCGCTATCGCCACCATCATGTTGCCCAACGTCACCGCCTGCGCCACGCTGCTGCCGGCGACCGTGGTGGTGTAATGCCACAGCGTAATGCTGTCCAGGTACGAAATGACCGTCACCAAATCTGACCAAATGCCATACAGGGCGCTGGCGAAGATAATAAACAGCACCATGGTGGTCAGACGCAGCGACTGCTGGTTGATCTGATCGAGCGCCAAAGGCGGCTCCTCAACCGGTTCAACCCCTTCGGCTCCCTCTTTCTCTTTCGCCAGGCTCTGACGACGAGCTATCGCGCGGCGGTAAGCCAGACGGCGCGCCGCGACGCTCAGCCCGCGAATGGCGGTCAGATACACGATGTTCCACAGGAAAAACAGATACAGGCTGTCGATCCAGCGGCCGGCTAACCGCAACGTGGTATAGAAATAGCCGGCGAACATCAGCCCCAGCAGGATCAGCGGCGTGGCGGCAATGGCGGTAACAATGATCAGCCGTACCGCGTGCGAGCCTTTTTCACGCCAGCTGTCGCGGCACAACGGAAACACCAGCACCGCCAGCAGTGCCAACGTCAACATCACCACCACCTGGCCGATAACGTCTTCCACCAGACGAAGTGGCGCTTTCTCACCCAACACCGACCAGAAGATCAGCGGCAGCAACGCCAAGCCCAAACGCATCGTCTGACGACGGTAATGCGCACAAAGCTCGGCGGCGAAGTTGAAATGCCGTTCGCAGATGCCGCCAGGTGCCAGCGTGCGGTAGGTAAAGCCGAAAATCAGCCAGAACAACGCCAGCTGTTGCGACAATGCCCAGAGAAAATCGCTGAGGCCGATTTCGGCACGGTAACACCAGAAACCGGCCCCCAGCAGCAACGCCGAACCGGGCAGCACCTTCAGCAGGGTCAACACAATGGCCTTGGGGGTGTGCATCTGGCTATCACGCTTTAACTGTCCCACGTCATTGGCCAGCTTCTGCAAATGGGTGTCTATCAGCTTGTAACGCCAGCGCAACAGGCCGATCAGCAACAGCAGCGGGATCAGCATGACCAGTGAATTCAGTCCGCCCTGCAGTATTTTGCCGAGATCGACTTTGAAATCGAGCGCAGCCAGTTGATCTCTCACCGCCCCCGGCAAGGCTTTCAACCACGCCAGATCGACCGGTTTGTTGCTGTTTACCCAGAAAATCTGCTGGGTCAGGGTATCTCGCAGCGAGCTGTTAACGCTGGTTAACTGCTGTTGGTTGATCTGCAGGCTGATCGATTGTGCCAACTGATTACTGAGCTGTTTGTTTAACTGATCCAACAGTTCGCGGCGCATATCGACGATTTCATTCAGGGCATCCAGCACGTCGGCGCCGGCTTTTTCTTTGCTGTCGGCGACCAGCTTGTTGATGTAATCGTCACCCTTGAACAGATCGTCGCGCTGTTGGTTGATATCAAACTGTTCCAGGCGCAGATCGGCGATGCGCGTGCCCATATCCGCCACCAAGGTGCCCTGCGGCAGGCTTTGTTGCTGCTGATAAAGAATGCGCGACAGCACCAGGCTGCCTTTCAATACCTGGATCTGCTCCTTCAGATTGCGTTCCGCCTGCAGGCCGCGATCCAGCCAGTTCTTTACCCGAATATTCTGCTGGAACAGGACGTTGCTCTCTTCCGTGGCGGCAATCAGCCGCTGGCTGAGCTGGCGGTTAACGTCCAGCTCTTTGCTGACCAACTGGTCGTGCTGGATGTCCGTGGCGTCTTCCGGATTCTGCGCCTCTTTGGCGGTTTTTTCCGACAGCGTCAGGCGCTTGCTGTTGACCACTTCTTGCAACAGTTGCACGTTGTGGTCGAGCGCATCGATATGCCCGGTCGTATAATCGCGCTGCTTCTGCAGCAGATCTTGTAAGGTAGTGTTGGCTTCCAGACTTTTACGTTGCAGGTCGATCTGCGCATTGAGCAGCGTTTGCTCGGTGGCCAGCATCACCAGCTGACTGTCGCGCAGTGAGTTTTGCCCCGGCGTCTGATCGTTGATTTGGTTCCGAATTTCCTGCAGCCGTTGGGAAGCGGTATACATGCTGCTCTGCACCCGTTCCGGTTGAGTCTGCAACGAAACCAGCTGGCTGTTATAGGTGGAAAGGTTTTCCTGCGCCGTCTGCAGGTCGTCGAGCGTCTGGTAGAGCCGGGTTTCCAATTGGCGCAGGGAAAGCGGCAGCAGTTCGGCCCTGGCGGCTGCGCTATCGACCGGCGTTTTGAGCGCCGCCAGGTCGTCGGTCACCTGACGCAGCTTGCCCGGTGCCAGCTGCAACTGTTGCTTAAGCTGCGCGCCATCCTGCCTGGTGCGTTCAATCGCATCCAGCAACTCGAGCGTACGGGTGAGATCCTGCTGCGTGAGTTTGTTGACCGGCGTCAGCGTCTTTTGCTTGTTCAGCGCATCAAGCTGGCTTTGGATTTCGCTGCGTGAAGGCAAATCGCCATTGAGCGTGGCATAGGCGGCTGGTGGGCAGATCGCGCAAACCGCGATCAGCAAAAACAGGGCAAAGGCGCGGGAGAACTCCACGCCGAAGAACGAGAATAGCGGCAGAAAAAGACGTTTGGCTAACCTGCGATGCATGATTTGGCTTCGAATCAATAAAGAAGCCTAAAGATTATCACGATCGCAGAGAGCCAAAGAATAAGAAAAGCGTTGCGGGTGATGTACAAATGTCGCGGACTTAGAAGGTCAATACCTTCTCCGCCGCCAGCGTCCACTGTGCCAGTTCAACCAGCGTACCGATTTCCACCCCATCCGCCAGTGGCAGCCGACTGACTCCGCGCGCATCGGCACAGGTTTTACACAATTTTACCGGTACCTGCTGAGCGGTGAGAATTTCCAGCATTTGCTGCAGATGGTAGCCTTCGTGTGGCTGCTGCCCGGCAATGCCCGCGACCACCGCATCAGACATCAAAAACAGTTTCAGATTGAGATCGGCCTGCTGTTCTTTCAACGCAATAGCCAGACGCAGCGCGTTAAACAGCGATTCGTGGCCATAAGCGGCGCCATTGGCGATCAAAACAACGGATGACATGGTGTTTCTCCTATAAATGATGATGTTCTGCACTCAACGGCGGTGCCGCCAGTTCCCTCTCCTCCGGTTTTATCCGCAGGGTGGGACTGAATTGGGCCATTTCGATAAATGAGTCGATCAACACTGCCGCTTCGGCTTTCAGATCAAAACTTTCCGGCATAAAAAGCCAGTTTTCCATCAGGCCGGTAATGTAGGCTCGCAGGATGATAGATGCGCGGCGGGTGTGTAAATCGGCTGGCAGTTGGCCGTGGCGCATACTGTTGCGCAGCACGGACTCAATACGGTCGTAACCTTCCAGATAGAGGACTTTACGGG
This sequence comes from Serratia liquefaciens, assembly GCA_012719855.1. Lineage (GTDB taxonomy): Bacteria > Pseudomonadota > Gammaproteobacteria > Enterobacterales > Enterobacteriaceae > Serratia > Serratia liquefaciens_A. The sequence goes on from JAAXZN010000028.1 coordinate 20,537, forward strand.
CATCTTGCAACGGGAGCATCTCACCGACAAATTCACACTTATGAAAAACGATCTCCATCAGGGCACGCCTGCGTGCGTCATCTACCGTAGCCGTCAGAATATAAATTAGAATTTCGCGTAAAATACGCAGTGGATTCTCAGGGTACTTTGCCTGATACTCTAGTTCGAGATCGCCTATTTTCGACTCTGATAATTCCCAAACTTCGTTAAACAGGTCTACCTTATTCTTGAAGTGCCAGTAAATTGCGCCACGCGTCACCCCAGCAGCGGTGGCAATATCGGTGAGGGACGTTGCAGAAACGCCACGTTCAGAGAATTCTCGCACCGCAGCGTCAAGAATGTGCTGTCGAGTTTCTTGCGCTTGCTGTTTGGTTTTTCGTGCCATGGCGTTGTTTTTTCGGGGAAGTGAGATTTACATACATTCGTGTATGTATGTACCATAGCACGCACTAATAATTAACGCAGCAATGGGTTTTAAAGCTTGTGATCCATTGATCATTTTGAAATCGGACACTTGAGGTTTTTCTATGAACAAAAACAGAGGGTTAACGCCTCTGGCGGCAGTTCTGATGCTTTCAGGCAGCTTAGTGCTAACAGGATGTAACGATAAAGAAACCCAACAGCAAGGCGCCAAGGCACCGGCTCCCGAAGTGGGTGTAGTGACATTGAAGGCAGAACCTCTCAACATCACCACCGATCTTCCTGGCCGCACCGCTGCGTATCGTATCGCCGAAGTTCGCCCTCAGGTTAGCGGCATTATCCTGAAACGTAACTTCGTAGAAGGCAGCGATATCAAGGCAGGTACTTCCCTGTATCAAATCGATCCTGCTACCTACCAGGCGGCCTATGACAGCGCTAAAGGCGATTTGGCGAAAGCCCAAGCCAGCGCGTCTATCGCACGCGTGACGGTCAACCGCTACAAACCATTGCTGGGTACCAACTACATCAGTAAGCAAGATTACGATAACGCCGTTTCTACTCTGCAGCAGGCTGACGCCGCCGTGGTCGCCGCAAAAGCGGCCGTTGAAACTGCCCGTATCAATCTGGCTTACACCAAGGTGACTTCGCCAATCTCCGGCCGCATCGGCAAATCTGCCGTGACCGAAGGGGCTCTGGTCACCAACGGCCAAGCCAATGCTCTGTCTACCGTGCAGCAGCTTGATCCGATGTACGTCGACGTGACTCAGTCGAGCAACGACTTCCTGCGTCTGAAGCAAGAACTGGCAAGCGGTGCGCTGAAACAAGAGAACGGCAAAGCCAAAGTGAAACTGCTGCTGGAAAACGGCGCGCAATACGCTCAGGAAGGCACGCTGGAATTCTCTGACGTCACCGTTGATGAAACCACCGGTTCCATCACCATTCGTGCGGTGTTCCCTAACCCGAACGATACGCTGTTGCCGGGCATGTTCGTTCGCGCCCGTCTGGACGAAGGCGTGCGCAGCGACGCATTGCTGGTGCCACAGCAGGGTGTGACGCGTAACCCACGTGGCGATGCTACCGCACTGGTGGTAGGTGCTGACGACAAAGTTGAATTGCGTACGCTGAAGGCCGATCAGGCTATCGGCGACAAATGGCTGGTTACCGACGGTTTGAAAGCCGGCGACCGCGTGATTGTCACCGGCTTGATGAAAGTCCGTCCGGGCGCTCAGGTAAAAGTGCAGGAAGTTGACACTCAGGCGCAAAAGCAGCCGCAGTCTGAAGCGCAGAAGTCATAAAAAGGAGCCGGTAAGACATGGCTAAGTTCTTTATAGATCGCCCGATTTTCGCCTGGGTAATCGCCATCATCATCATGTTGGCGGGTGTGTTGTCAATAATGAAACTGCCGATTGCGCAGTATCCTACTATTGCACCACCGGCGGTCAGTATTTCCGCAAACTATCCAGGCGCGGATGCCAAAACGGTGCAAGATACCGTCACTCAGATTATCGAACAGAACATGAACGGTATCGATAATCTGATGTACATGTCTTCCACCAGCGATTCCTCTGGTAGCGTCACCATTACATTGACGTTTGAATCCGGTACCGACCCTGACATTGCGCAGGTTCAGGTCCAGAACAAACTGTCGTTAGCCACCCCGTTACTGCCGCAAGAAGTGCAGCAACAGGGTCTGAAAGTAGAAAAATCCAGCAGCAGCTTCCTGATGGTGGCCGGCTTCGTTTCCGACGATCCGAACATGACCCAGGATGACATTGCGGACTACGTAGCTTCCAACATCAAAGATCCTATCAGCCGTTCATCCGGCGTGGGTGAAGTGCAGCTGTTCGGTGCCCAGTACGCTATGCGTATCTGGCTGGATCCGAACAAACTGAATAATTTCCAGTTGACCACTTCGGATGTCACCTCATCCATTACCGAGCAAAACAACCAGATCGCCGCAGGGCAGCTGGGCGGTATGCCACCGGTACCGGGGCAACAGTTGAACGCCTCGATCATCGCGCAGACTCGCCTGACCTCTCCTGAAGAGTTCGGTAAAATTCTGTTGAAGGTGAATAGTGATGGTTCTCAGGTTCGCCTGAGCGATGTTGCGCACATTGAACGCGGTGCAGAAAGCTACGCGGTAACCGCACGTTACAACGGTAAACCGGCAGCAGGTTTGGGGATCAAACTCGCCACCGGCGCCAACGCCCTGAATACCGCTAAAGGCGTAAAAGATGCACTGGCCAAAATGGAACCGTTCTTCCCGCAGGGGATGAAAGTGGTTTACCCATACGACACCACCCCGTTCGTTAAAATCTCCATCAACGAAGTTGTGAAAACGCTGATGGAAGCGATCTTGCTGGTGTTCCTGGTTATGTACCTGTTCCTGCAGAACTTCCGTGCGACGTTGATCCCAACTATCGCCGTACCGGTAGTATTGCTGGGGACCTTTGCGATCCTGGCGGCGTTCGGCTTCTCGATCAACACCCTGACGATGTTCGGTATGGTGCTGGCGATAGGCTTGTTGGTGGATGACGCCATCGTGGTTGTGGAAAACGTCGAGCGCGTAATGTCCGAAGAGGGACTGTCGCCGAAAGAAGCCACCCGCAAATCGATGGGCCAAATCCAGGGTGCATTGGTCGGTATCGCCATGGTGCTGTCAGCGGTATTCGTACCTATGGCGTTCTTCGGCGGTTCAACCGGTGCCATCTATCGTCAGTTCTCGATCACCATCGTTTCCGCGATGGCCCTGTCGGTACTGGTAGCGATGATCCTGACGCCGGCACTTTGCGCCACCATGCTCAAACCGGTCCCGAAAGGCGATCATGGGATTAAAACAGGCTTCTTCGGCTGGTTTAACCGCATGTTCGAAAAGAGCACCAACCACTACACCGACAGCGTAGCCAATATTCTGCGCAGTACCGGGCGTTATCTGGTGATCTACCTGCTGATCGTCGTTGGCATGGGCCTGTTGTTCCTGCGCCTGCCGTCCTCGTTCCTGCCGGAAGAAGACCAGGGCATCCTGTTAACCATGGTTCAGCTGCCGGCGGGTGCGACTGAAGCGCGTACCGCTAAAGTGCTGGAAGAAGTCACCGACTACTTCATGACCAAGGAAAAGGACAACGTGGTCTCGGTGTTTACCGTAGCGGGCTTCGGCTTCAACGGTAACGGCCAGAACAACGGTCTGTCATTCGTCAGCCTGAAAGACTGGTCCGAACGTTCCGGTGAGCACAATAAAGTGCCTGCGATTGCCGGCCGCGCGATGGGTGCGTTCTCTCAGATTAAAGAAGGCCTGGTGTTCCCGTTCAACCTGCCGGCGATTATCGAACTCGGCACCGCGACAGGCTTCGACTTTGAACTGATCGATCAGGGTGGCTTAGGCCATGAAAAACTGACCGCTGCTCGTAACCAGTTGCTGGGCATGGCTGCCGAACATCCGGACCTGCTGGTGGGCATGCGTCCTAACGGCCTGGAAGATACGCCACAGTTCAAACTGATCATCGATCAGGAGAAAGCCAAGGCGCTGGGCGTGAGCATCACCACCATCAACAGTACGCTGACTACCGCGCTGGGTGGCACCTACGTTAACGACTTCATCGACCGCGGTCGTGTGAAGAAGGTCTACGTTCAGGCTGATGCGCCATTCCGTATGCTGCCAGAAGATATCAATAAATGGTTTGTTCGTGGCGGCACCGGCCAGATGGTTCCTTTCTCCGCGTTCTCTACGGCGAAATGGGAATACGGTTCTCCGCGTCTGGAACGTTATAACGGCCTGCCATCCATGGAAATTCTTGGACAAGCAGCACCGGGTAAAAGTACCGGTGAGGCGATGAACATGATGGAAGAGCTGGCGTCCAAACTGCCAAGCGGTATTGGTTACGATTGGACCGGTATGTCCTATCAGGAACGTCTGTCCGGTAACCAGGCGCCTGCACTGTACGCCATTTCGATTCTGGTGGTGTTCCTGTGTCTGGCAGCGCTGTATGAAAGCTGGTCGATTCCGTTCTCGGTCATGCTGGTACTGCCGCTGGGGGTTATCGGTGCTCTGCTGGCAGCGACCATGCGCGGCATGAACAACGACGTTTACTTCCAGGTAGGGCTGTTGACCACCATAGGTCTGTCGGCGAAGAACGCCATCCTGATAGTGGAATTCGCCAAGGATCTGATGGAGAAAGAAGGCAAGGGTCTGATCGAAGCGACGCTCGATGCGGTACGTATGCGTCTGCGTCCAATCCTGATGACCTCACTGGCCTTCATCCTCGGGGTACTGCCGCTGGTTATCAGTAACGGTGCAGGCTCCGGCGCACAGAACGCGGTCGGTACCGGCGTTATGGGCGGGATGATTACCGCCACCGTGCTGGCCCTGTTCTTTGTTCCGGTGTTCTTCGTGGTGGTTCGCCGCCGCTTCGGCAAGAAGTCTGAAGACATAGAACACAGCCATCCGGTCGAGCATCACTGATAACTCAGTGCTGTTTCCCTCCTGAAAAAAGGCCGCTTATGCGGCCTTTTTCTTTTGCTTCATCTGCTTAATGCAAATCACTCTCATTAAATTATCTGCGGGTGCATTTTGTACTTGATCCTCTGAGCCGTGCGGCGCATAATTATTGTTATAGTATAACATTACATGAGAGTGCATCATGAAAGCAGGTATCCATCCAAATTATCGTACCGTGGTGTTCCACGACCTGAGCGCCAATGCCTACTTTAAAGTGGGTTCGACCATCAACACCGACCGCACCATTGAGCTGGACGGTGAAAACTGGCCGTATGTCACTATCGACGTCTCTTCCGCTTCGCATCCGTATTACACCGGCAAGCAGAAAGAGTTCTCTAAAGAGGGCAGCACTGCACGTTTCCAGCAGCGTTTCGGCCGCTTTCTTGGCAAGAAGTAAAAGGGAATCAACATGCAGGTTTTGAGTTCATTGCGTTCGGCGAAAAATCGCCATCCGGATTGCAAAGTCGTGCGCCGCAAAGGTCGCATCTATGTGATCTGTAAAACCAACCCGCGTTTTAAAGCGGTACAGGGACGTAAGAAAAAGCGTTAACTTCCGTAGTGTCATCTGTCGCAAAGCCCCGTTGCTGCTCAACGGGGCTTTTTTTATGGAGAAAGCCGAAGTGTCATCAGTGTCCCCGCCTTCATAACGGGGACACTAAGGTTTATTTCATACTGCTCAGTAAGGTATCGACATTGTGTTTGAATGCCTGCACGTAGTTCGCTGCCGGCCCCTGCGGCTGGGATAGCGCCTCAGGATACAGCTCACCACCGGCTTTTGCTCCGGTCGCCGCAGCAATCTGCTTCACCAGGCGCGGGTCGGTCTGGTTTTCAATAAAATAGGCGGTCACTTTTTCCTGTTTGATCTGCTTGATCAGGCCGGCCACGTCGCTGGCGCTGGCCTCTGCTTCGGTAGAGAAACCGACCGGGGCAAGGAAGGTGACACCATATTCTTGCCCAAAGTAGCCAAAAGCATCGTGGCTGGTCAGCACCTTACGCTTTTGCTGCGGTACGGCGGCAAACTGCGTTTTGGCCCACAAATCCAGCTTCTGCAACTGTTGGATATACTCTGCGCCGCGCTGGCGGAAATAATTGGCGTCTTCAGGATCGGCGGCAATCAGCGCGTTCATCACGTTAGTGGCGTACTGCGCACCATTTTTCATGCTGTTCCAGGCATGAGGATCGGTGATCTCTTTGCCGTCGTCTTCCATCTGGCGCGAGTTTATTCCCTGTGATGCGGTGATAACCTGCCCTTTATATCCCGAGGCGCGAACCAGCCGATCGATCCAGCCTTCCAACCCCAAACCACTGACGAACACCACGTCGGCCTGTGACAGCACCTTACTGTCCTTAGGCGAAGGCTCAAAGCTGTGCGGATCGCCGTCCGGCCCCACCAAGGTGGTGACCTTAACGTGCTCCCCCCCTACTTGCTTGACGATATCGCCCAGGATGGAAAAACTGGCAACGGCATCAACGGTTTTCGCCATCGCCAACGGGCTGGACAGCAGAGCAGCGACTGCCAGCGTAATAGGTAAACGTTTCATACTTTCTCCTTGCACATGGCACTTCTCAACGGCGCGCCAGGGAAAAGATCCCCCCACGCGTCCCAAACAGAATCGACCCAAAAAAGATCACGCTGGCACTGAGCACAATCGCCGGGCCGGCAGGCAACGACGCGTAATACGACCATTCCAGGCCGATCAGGCTCGAGAGCATGCCGATGCCCATCGCCACCGCCAGCGTATGCGGCAAATTACGGGCCCAAAAACGAGCGCTGGCTGCGGGCAGCATCATCAGCCCCACCGACATCAAGGTGCCGAGGATCTGGAAACCTGCCACCAAATTGATCACGACCAGCGCCAGAAATAGTCCATGGATCAGTGCCAACCAGCGCGGTGCGCTAACGCGTAAAAAGATCGCGTCGAAAGATTCAATCACCAGAGCGCGATACAGCGCCGCCAGTGCCAGCAGCGAAAAACTGGCTATCGCCCCAACCATGAAAATAGCCTGTGTATCTACCGCGAGGATCGAACCAAACAGCACGTGCAGCAAATCGACACTGGAGCCGCGCAGCGAAACCAGCGTGACCCCCAATGCCAAGGATCCCAGATAGAAACCGGCGAAACTGGCATCCTCTTTCAACGGCGTGCGGCGGCTGACCAGCCCTGAGAGCATCGCCACGGCGAGCCCGGCGATAAACCCGCCTACCCCCATCGCCACCAGCGACATGCCGGAAATCAAATACCCTATGGCGGCACCGGGCAGTACCGCATGCGACAGTGCGTCACCCACCAGGCTCATGCGCCGCAGCAACAAAAAAACGCCCAGCGGCGCGGCGCTGATCGACAAGGCGAAACAGGCCACCAGCGCACGCCGCATAAAGCCAAAGGAAGCAAAGGGATCGATTAATGCCTCAAGCAACATCATTACGCTCCCCACTGCGGCAGAGCGGAGCGCTGGCGATATTCAACGCGGGAATGTGTTCCAACACGTTCTCAGCAGCGCCCCAGTGGCAGCACTGTGGCGTCAGCAACAAAGCCTGGGGAAAGTGATTCGCCACCATCGACATATCGTGCAGCACGGCAATCACCGTCTTTCTCTGTTGGTGCAGTCGATCAATCACCTGCAACAGCAACTGAATGGTGGCGCTATCAATGCCGGTAAAAGGTTCATCCAGCAAAATAAGCGGCGCCTGCTGCACCAACAAGCGGGCGAACAATACCCGTTGAAGTTGGCCACCGGAAAGTTCGCCGACGGGGCTGCGTGCCATCGAGGTCATACTCACCGCATCCAGCGCCTCGGCAATTTGCCGCGCAGCTCGCTTGTTCAATCCGCCGAACATACCGCTCAACGGCCAGCTCCCCATGGCCACCAAATCGCTGACCAGGATCGGAAACTGGCGATCCAGCTCCGCCTGTTGGGGCAAATAAGCCATACGCGGTAATTTATTGCCGCTAAAACGCAGGCTCCCGCCCTGCAACGGCAAAAGCCCCGCCACTGTTTTCAGCAACGTAGACTTGCCGGCCCCGTTAACACCGACCACGGCGGTCAGCGATCCCACGGCGAAATGTCCGCTAAGCGGGGGAAACAACGGCGCTCCGCCATAGCCGACTACGGCTTTTTGCAGGGTTATCATGGCAATGCCACCGCCCAATGGATGCCCAACCAAAGCAATGCCAGTAACGCAGCGGCAATGCCGCAACGCAGCCCTGCTGAAGCGGTGAACAGCGAGTTCAATGACGGCAAATCGCCATTTTGTGGTGTGGATGTCAGTTTCATGGCCAAACGAGAGAGGATTTATTGTTACAATATAACATCACAATCATTTCATTCACTCAAGCGCCCGTTCGGGGATTAATGCAACTGAACGTAACAATCAAGCTCTGCTTGCACCGGCAACTCACCGAATTTGACACTCAGGGAGTACTTCTTTCGAGATAGACAGAGAAACATCAGGGTTATTAACCGGTAAACAACGTTGAGATACTGTAAAAAAGCCTCCAGTTAACGAAAAGTTTACCGACGAAGTGATAAAAAAGGAGTAAGATTAATAGATAGATCGCGATACGCTAGGCATTAAATGCACGTAACTCTTAGCTGCAGCACAATGACGGAAGCACTTTCTGTTAAAAAACTAAAGAAAGTGATTAATGATAAAATATCAGAGCTGGTGCCGGCATTGACCAGCGGATTGTTTTTTTATTCTGAAAACGCGCGCTATACCGAAGGTTCATTAGAAATACTTGATATTCATGAATTGAGCGACAGCCAGTATTCAATGAGTTACCGCTATAAATGGACAATTTTCAATGCCTGTCTGGATATCAGCGCCGAGGAATACATCAGAGAGAGTGTCACTTTCAGCGTGGCCGAGTCGGGGCTAATCTTTGACATCATCGATAACTCCCGCCCATCTACCGCAGATGAATTGTAAGTTTACGTAATAACAGCAGGCCAGACGCGGAGAAATGATTTATATTCATTATATGAGAAGTTTATTTTACCACCGTCATTAAGCTACCTCTGTCCATGATGTAAATCAGCTTACTCACAGAGTGTTATCAACACCGAAATTAAGACTTACGGAGGGGATGATATGGATGAGTATTCGCCTAAAAGGCACGATATTGCTCAGCTGAAATTCTTGTGCGAAAATTTGTATGATGAAGGCATTGCCACGCTGGGCGACAGCCACCACGGCTGGGTGAACGACCCAACGTCTTCCGTCAACCTCCAGCTTAATGAGTTGATTGAACATATTGCTTCGTTTGTGATGAGTTATAAAATTAAATACATGGACGAAAGTGATTTATCGGAGTTAGTCGAGGAATACCTCGATGATACCTACACGCTGTTCAGCAGCTACGGTATCAATGATTCCGATCTGCGTCGCTGGCAAAAAACCAAGGCGCGATTATTCAGAATGTTCTCAGGAGAGGGCGTCTGTACGACAATGAAAACTTAGGGGATAATTATCCCTAAATTGATTCTATTCTACGGTTTATTACACCAAAGGTTATCATGACTAAAATTGATTATCTGATGCGTTTACGTAAATGCACCACGATCGACACCCTTGAACGCGTTATTGAAAAAAATAAGTATGAGCTTTCGGATGACGAGCTGGAGCTGTTTTACTCCGCAGCCGATCACCGTCTGGCTGAGCTCACCATGAATAAGCTATACGATAAAATCCCAACGGCCGTGTGGAAATTCGTTCGTTAATCCTGGCTGAAGCTGCGTTGAGCCGATACATTTGTCGGCCTCAATGTAAAACTTATTCCCGTATTTATCTCATTGACTTACTGCACTTTCATCCGCCGTTGAAAATCCTGCAATAACAATTGGAAACACGCCTCAATTAACACCGGACGATTAGGCTGCGCGCTGCGCATTAACGCCACTGTGCGGCTGAGCATCGGCTGCTGTAGTTGAACGACGGTTAATTCGTCGTCTTTCAAATGGGTGGTATAAAGCTCAGGTAAAATAGCGACCGCTAATGCGGAACGTACCAATCCGTATAACGTCTCCAGAAAATCCACCTGGTAGCGTGCAGTTAAATCCAGGCGATGGCTTTCCGCCAATGCCAATACCAATCGGCTGATGTTCCCCTTGGAAAAAACCGCGATATCGCGCCGGGCTAATTGCCGCCACGGCAAATGGTGTGATTCCGCCAGAGGATCGTCACGGCGCATGACCACCACAAAGGGATCTTCCTGCAGGGGGTATATTTCCAGCGACTGCGGCACTGAACTGTCGAGCGCACCGATACCAAAATCAATCAGGCCGTTCTCTAATTGCAGTAACAGTGAATCATTGGTTTGATCGTGAAATTCTACCCGCAACCGCGGAAAGTTCGCCGCCAGCAATTGCGGCACGGCCGGAAACAACAACCGGCTGACCGAAGGCACCAACCCGATACGCAAGGTCCCGTCGCCCCCCGCCAACATAATGCGCTGCATATCGTCAAAAGACGCCTGCGCCACATTCAGCAACCGCTCGGCATGCGGCAAAATTGCCGCGCCCTGTTCGGTCAGGGTCACTGCGGAAGCGGTACGGTTCACCAATTTACCGCCCAGCACCAACTCTATCTGCCGCAGCGCGCTACTCAGTGCCGGTTGGCTGATCGCCAAACGGTTCGCGGTATCGGTAAAATGCCGAAGCCGCGCCAGAGTAACGAAATATTGGATCTGCTTGAGAGACAGCGCAGGCAAGCGGCGCCAGGGTTCAGACATGTCAGGTTTCCATTCGCCAACCAAGTAAACGTTTGCGACAGCATAAACGTTTCTTATCAGGCAATAAATTAAATCATCTGTGCAAAGCCTGCCCGCCCCCCTAGAGTAACAACCCTGTCATCATGCCGGGTAATTACCATGACCACTCCTTGTACCAGCGCGGTCGAACGCCGACGCGCGGTGAAGGCCGCATTAGGCCAACTTCCTTTTGATTTGCTGCTGACAAACGCCTCACTGGTCGATATGGCCACCGGTGAAATCCGCAGCGCCGATGTCGGCATCGTTGGCGCACTGATTGCCAGCGTCCATCCCTGCGGCACAATGACCGAAGCCTTGCAGACACAAGATTTGGCCGGCGCTTATCTGAGCCCCGGCCTGATTGACACCCACGTACATGTTGAAAGCTCGCACCTGCCTCCGGAAGGTTACGCCGAAATCGTCGTTGCCCAAGGCACCACCACCATTTTCTGGGATCCGCACGAACTGGCCAACGTGCTCGGCGTTGAGGGTGTGCGTTACGCGGTCGACGCCAGCCGTGGTTTGCCGCTCAGGGTGATCTGTGCAGCGCCTTCAAGCGTCCCTTCCACTCCAGGGTTGGAAATGTCCGGCGCTGATTTCGGCGGCCATGAAATGGAAACCATGCTGGCCTGGCCGGAAGTCGGCGGAGTTGCCGAGGTCATGGACATGCACGGCGTGTTGAACGGCAGCGAACGCATGCTGGATATCCTCAACGCCGGGCTGAACAGCGGCAAGTTGATCGAAGGTCACGCACGTGGGCTGAACGGCGCTCAGCTTCAGGCCTATCTGGCCGCGGGCGTGACGTCCGACCATGAGCTGACCTCCGGAGCCGACGCGCTGGAGAAACTACGCGCTGGATTGACGCTGGAGATCAGAGGCTCTCACCCTTACCTGCTGCCCGAGATCGTTGCAGCACTGAAAACGCTGCCGCACCTGTCCTCGCAGGTCACCGTCTGCACCGACGATGTGCCGCCGGATATGTTGCTGCAAAAAGGCGGCATTGTGGCATTACTCAATATGCTGATCGAGCAGGGGATGTCGGGAACCGACGTATTGCGGATGGCGACACTCAACGCCGCTATTCGCTTGCAACGCAACGATCTCGGGTTGATTGCCGCGGGCCGCATTGCCGATCTGGTGGTCTTTGATTCGCTCACTCAACTGAGTGCAAGGCAGGTCTACGTCGCAGGAAAGCTGATGGCGCAGAACGGAAAAATGCTGACACCGCTCAGTGCAAACCCGAAAGTAACGGTGCCGCGCGATACGCTGCGGCTTCCCCCGCTGGCTGCAAAAGATTTCATCTTGAAAGTCCCGGCGATCCGCCACGGTAAAGCCACCCTGCGCCACATTAAAGGCGCGCGTTTTACCCAGTGGAACGAAACCACCGTCGAGGTTCGCGACGGCGAAGTGCAGATCCCGGACGGCTTTAGCCTGATCTGGGTGCAACATCGCCATGGTCGCCACCAGGCCACCCCGCAACTTGCGCTGTTGGAAGGCTGGGGGGAACTGCGCGGTGCCATCGCCACCAGCTACTCACACGACTCGCATAACCTGGTGGTTCTGGGCCGTGACGCAGCCGATATGGCGCGGGCGGCCAATGCCCTGATCGCCTGCGGTGGCGGCATGGCCTTAAGTCAAAACGGGGAAATCCTGGCCCAGGTGGCGATGCCGATTGCCGGCATGCTTTCCGATCTGCCTGCCGCAGAACTGGCACAACAATTTAAAAAACTGCGCGATCTGAGCGCACAAATCGCCGACTGGGAACCGCCCTACCGGGTTTTCAAGGCAATTGAGGGCACCTGCCTGGCGTGCAACGCCGGGCCGCACCTGACCGATCTCGGCCTGACCGACGGCACCACGCGCCAAATTGTCGATCCGCTGATCGCCTGCTGGGAAACCCCGGCATAAAAATAATCATAATAATGAGATAGCAACGGAGATTGTCTATATGGCTGAGAATTCAGTAAATGCTCCAACACCAGGGGGCTGGCTGCAACGGCGTTTTCAACTGCATGCGCGGCAAAGTAATGTCAAAACCGAATGCCTGGCCGGTATCACCGGTTTTCTGGCTGCGGCCTATTTGTTGGTGGTGATCCCCGGATTGCTGGCCATCGGCGGCATGGATAAGGGCGCAGTGACCACCGGCACCATTCTGGTGTTTGTGATCGGCACCCTGCTTATGGCGTTTTACGGTAATCTGCCGTTTATCGTTGGCCCGGGTATCGGCGGTTCGGTGTTGGTCGGCGTGACGCTGGCGGGCAGTGAAGGCATAGGGTGGCAGATTGGTCTGGGTATCGCCTGCTGGTCCGGCATTTTGTTTTTTGCCCTGACTCGTCTTGGGCTGCGCGAGGTGGTTACCCGCTCGGTGCCGCAGTCCATCAAGCTGGGGCTGACCGCCTCTATCGGGTTATTTGTTGCGGTACTGGGATTTCGTAACGCCGGGCTGGTGCTGGCCAATGCCAAATCCAATGCGCTGATGCTGGGTGACTTCACGGCACCCGGTGCGCTGGTTGCCCTGTGCGGCCTGTTTCTGGCCATTGCCCTACAGGCTCGACGCATCCCCGGCGCGATTTTGTGGGCGATCCTGGTCGCGACCCTGGTGGGGATTCCATTCGGCGTCACGCACCTTCCCGCCAGTCTGATGGCAATGCCACACTCATTGGCCCCAGTGCTCGGCCACGTCGATATGATTGGTGCATTGAATATCGCCTTCCTGCCCTACCTGTTTGTCTTTTTCGCCTCGGAGTTTTTCTCCACCATGGGGACCACGCTCGCCGTCGGCGGTGAAGCCGGATTACTCGACGAACACGGCAACATGTCGCACATCAACCGGCCCTTTATGGTGGATTCTATCGCTGCAGCACTGGGGCCCTGGGTTGGTATACCAGCCGCCACGGCGCTGATCGAATCGTCAGCCGCCGCCGAAGCCGGTGGCAAGACTGGATTAACGGCGCTGGCGGCAGCCATCATGTTCTTGCTGATGCTGCTGTTTACCCCCATTGCCCTGATGATCCCTAAAGAGGCCACTGCACCGGCATTGATCCTGATCGGCCTGAATATGTTCAGCGGATTGCGCAAAGTCGATTTGGCCAACTTTACCGACGGCCTGCCTGTACTGATGATGGTGATGATCACGCTGATTGCCAACAGCTTCGGTACCGGTATCGCCGGTGGGCTGCTGTTTTATATCATCATCAAGGTGATTGCCGGCAAATGGCGTGAAGTCCCGGTCGGACTTTATCTGTTGGCTATCCCGCTGGCGTACTACTTCGCTACGTTGGTGAAGCACTGAGGTGAATCGCTGGCGAGCAATCGGCGCCGGCAGTTTTCCCGCTACGCATTAACGGACGATGCCAAGGCAAGAGATGAGCTAAAGAAGAGAATGGTGTGACGCTGAAATTGGTGGAGGCCCTGCCAGCTACATCCCGGCACACACGTCACCTGCTGCGGCTGCTTCCTTCCGGATCTGACCGAGTTCACAAGTTAGTGTTGCGGGAGAACCAACAGGGCCCCCATTGACGGCTTCTGGTACTGCGAAGCGGTGGGCATTATCGGTGATGGCCAGCCAAATAGCAAGCCAACCGGGGCCAACCGCTGTTTTCTTACCCACCTCGGCTGTGGCACACTTTGATCTTGGGATTTCGCTGCAGCAGGAACACAGAAATGGAACCAGAAGACGCCTCGTTCAGCCAGCGCGTGTTTCACGTGGTGGCCGCCATTCCTTATGGCAAAGTGACGACCTACGGTGAGGTAGCGCGCCTGGCCGGTTCACCACGTGCGGCACGTCAGGTGGGGGGCGTATTGCGTCGCCTGCCGGAAGGCAGCAGCCTGCCCTGGCATCGGGTGATTAACCGGCACGGGCAAATTTCGCAGCAGGGGGAGGATTTCCAACGCCAACGTCAGGCATTGCTTGCGGAAGGGATCATTTTTGGCGCCCACAGCACGGTGGATCTGTTGGTTTACGGCTGGCGCTGGTGATAAAAAAACAGCCTTTGGCCGGAGCACAAAGGCTGTTGATAGCTTACGGCTTCAGGACCACCGGATTACGGCATCGCCGTTGGCGTCGCCTGAACCGGAATGCCTTGCACCGGAACCAGCAGCAGGTCGGCACGGGTGCCGTTACGGTTCACCACTTCCTGGATAGTGTCGGTAATAAAGATCAGCTGCCCATTAACCGTGATTGCCGCGCTCAGGATAATGCGCGCATTAGGCTGAATATCGGCCGGGTTGAACGGCAGTACAAAATTAAACGGCGCTTGTTTGCCGTCGGTACGTACCGCACGCTGGGCAATCACTTTAGACGGAGCGTCCGCCAGTGAAGCATCAGAGAGCGTGACGGTCAGTATCGCATCCGGCGGCAGCGCAATGCGCTGGCGAATGTTAACCGAACCAGTCACCGCCGGGCCCTGAATCTGCGTTTGTGCAATCGCCGCGCTTCCCGCCGTTGGAGTAGGCACATTGGCACTCTTCTGGGCACAGCCAGCCAGAGTGAGGGTTAATGCTGCAGCTCCACCTACGATTTGCCAGAGTTTCATGGATCGGTCTCCTTTTTTATTATCAACACGTTGGTGGCTTCCACCACCCCACTCATTAAACTTAGCACAAAACACTGAAAAATCCATTTAACACTGCCTATTAATCACTTACCTCCCTAATAATGTTCAGCATTCAGCCAATTTTCTCTGTGCCATAACGCAATATATTGACGTCTTACCGTGATATTCCGCACACTGAGCAAAATGATTATTATAAGGGTAGTAACTTTATGAGCCAGGCACTGCAAAACCTCCTTGATCTGCTGGATCTGGAGAAAATCGAAGAAGGGTTGTTCCGCGGCCAAAGCGAAGATCTGGGGCTCCGTCAGGTATTCGGCGGTCAGGTGGTTGGTCAGGCACTGTATGCCGCCAAACAGACGGTTCCGGCAGAGCGGAGCGTACACTCATTCCACAGCTATTTTCTGCGTCCAGGCGACAGCAGCAAGCCGATTATCTACGACGTGGAAATCCTGCGCGACGGTAACAGTTTTAGCGCCCGTCGCGTCAGCGCCATTCAACATGGCAAGCCGATTTTCTATATGACCGCCTCTTTCCAAAGTCCGGAAGAAGGGTTTGAACATCAGAACACCATGCCGGATGTGCCACCGCCGGAAGGGCTGATGTCCGAATCGGACATTGCCCAAAAGTTGTCGCACATGCTGCCGGATAAAGTGCGTGAAAAGTTTATCGGGCAGAAGCCGATTGAAATGCGCCCGGTCAAATTCCACAACCCACTGAAGGGTAGCGTGGAGGAGCCGCACCGCTACGTTTGGTTCCGCGCCAACGGCACCATGCCGGACGATCTGCGCATCCACCAATATTTGCTGGGTTACGCGTCAGATTTTAACTTCCTGCCGACGGCGTTGCAGCCACATGGCGTAGGCTTCCTGGAGCCGGGTATGCAGGTGGCAACGATCGACCACTCAATGTGGTTCCACCGCCCTTTCAGCATGGATGACTGGTTGTTGTACGTGGTCGAAAGCACCTCCGCTTCCGGCGCCCGTGGATTTGTACGCGGACAATTTTATACCCGTGACGGCGTTCTGGTCGCCACAACGGTGCAGGAAGGCGGCATCCGCCAGCGCGAAGCCTAAGAAACTCACCCTTCAATGGCATGCCAGCCCGGTTGGCTGGCATTTTTGCTTTGTACCTTCACAAATGGGCCGGTGCCCTGATCAGGCAAAGGCTCCCGGAGCTGAATCCCGCATGTCTTGCAACCACTTGATGACTTGAGCGGCCGCTCTGTTCGCAGGGAAAACGGGATAGAACACGTGTTCAATCGTGCCATCCTTGATGATCAGCGTTAAACGCTTAATCAGCCGTATGCCTTCCACGTTCATCGTGGGTAAACGCAAGGCGTCGACCAATGCAAACTCAGCATCGCTCAAGATGGGGAAAGTCAGCCTGAGTCGGTCAGACAGCTCTCTCTGATAATCCTTGGTTTGCGTGCTCAACCCAAAGATCCTGATCCCGAAGGCGGCAAACACCTCCTTTTCGGCCTGAAACGATAAAGTTTGCGCTGTACAGCCGCGAGCACCAGGGATAGCGTCCCAACCTGCCGGTAAATTGACGTGAGGCACACCGGTCCTCGGATAGGCATAGACAACCGTACGCCCCGGCAAGACTGACAGGTCGACCCTCTCACCAAACGTGGAGTGAAAACGCAGGGCCGGCATTGGCATGCCAACCAGATGATCGGCCGCACCGTCATCCACCGGGCATGGCAGGTCGTCTGGCAAGAACGCGGGATTGTCCATGTGATGTGTATTCGCCATGCTCTGGCTCCCTATTCAAATAAAAATACTTCCTCATAGATCGACGAAGCGTTAACGCTTACTTTTTCATCACCGTGACAAAAGCATCAGAAAACTCAACCTTATCCCCTTGATTTACCCTACTGAAATCGAGATCCCAGCAGGAATCAAACAGAACTATGACAGTTGACCCCATAGTGAAATAGCCTATCTCGGCGCCTTTTTTATAAAACAGACAGTCATTATAAAAAGACTCATGGGTGTAGAGACGGTTATAGTTGACCTTTCCTCCCCAGGCCGTGACTATCCCCCCCACCATAAATGCGCCTACAAAAATAACGGTCATCCTGCCATATTCCGTCATAAACTCACAAATCAGCCGTTCGTTGCCAACATATAACTCTTTATCATTTTTTACATTTTTCTCCCTGACCGATTTAAAATCTCCGGGACAATAAATGGTATTAATCAAGAAACCGTCGAACGGCATATGCACCCTGTGATAATCCTCCGGTGCCAGGTATATATTCGAAAAACTGCCGCCATTGTAGCCCTGCGTCATTTCATTGTTAAAACCAAAAAGCCTGAGGAGGGAATACTCAATTCCCTTGGCTTGCAGTAACGTATTCTCTTTTATCTCGCCCTGGGCCCCCATACGCCCGTCGCAAGGCATACAAAGCTCCTTTGAGTTCAATAAATTGACTTTATTCTTTGTTTCCTCGCTGAGCTCTCTGCAAAAAAAGTCCTGGAAGCTGCTGTAGTCCCTGATGTTTTTCTTCTGATATCTTGACAGATCGGTTGACTTTGCCTTGCACAGGATGAAAATAAAAAAATAGTGAACATTAAAAAAACTGGCCTCACTGAGGTGCCGCCCAATAGTGAAGAATGCCGTACGTAACAGCGATAAAAAATCAACATGTCCTTTCATTTTAACCTTTTCTGCCATGCAGCCTTGGCGACCAGTCTTCCACCACCCCGGTTAACAGTCTTTTCATAAACAGCTTTCGCCAAGAGGGAACCAAAGGTAACGCCAATACGCTGGTTAACGTTTCTTCATCAAGAGATTTGGTAAAAATAACTTTCATTATCTCCTGCAAACTCCATTTATCATTGGTCCTGTTAATCAAGGTAATTTCATCGCCCAGACCGACATTCCCTTGCTGAATCACCCTGAAATACCAACCGGTGCGGTAGTTAATTTGTAGCATTTCCGAAAAATAGGGAATGTCGAATCTGTCATTTAACTTCCAACAGGGTAATCGACCTTGTGAAACCTCCACTACCGCCGTCCCTATACTAAAAATATCGCCGACAAAGACCTGGCTTTCATCCAAGCCGATAGTGCTAAAATTCTCGCCAAATGCGCCGGCATTCTCGAAAAAAGGACAGTCGGGAAATTCTGCCTTCCATTTTTTATAATGTTCCAATGGATAAACGTGTATCGCCTTTTCCGGTCCACCATGTACCTTCAGGTCGCCGATCTCATCCCCCTCAATGCCTTCATAACCTACTGAAACCAGATGATTAACCTCTTTTTTGAATATGCCGGTAAAGCTGTCAGGACGAGTGAAAGGAACCACTTTTCCTACGTAAACAGAATTCACTATTCCTTTCATCGTTATCTCCCACGAATACGTATTAATACAAACAAATAAAACAAACAGTACAAACCAAGGCCATTATAGAAAAAGCACTTGATAATGCAATTAATATAAGGTCAATAAAAACAATGCATTACTTAAAAGTGGGGAATATCGTTAAAAAAAGAAAAAGGGCGATGTCTCCATCGCCCTTTTTGCATCATCATTATTTTTCGAATTATTTAGCGCACTGCCCTTCTTCAAGGCTTATTGGTTGTAGGCACTCTCACCATGGCTGTTGACGTCCAGACCTTCGCGCTCCTGCTCTTCCGGTACGCGCAGCCCGACGATAGCACCTGCCACTTTGAAGGCAATGAAGGCGGCCACTCCGGACCACACCAGCGTGATCACCACGCTCAACAGCTGGATCCACACCTGATGCCCCATGGTAACGCCTTCTGCGTATCCGGTTCCGCCCAGCGAGGCGGAGGTGAACACGCCGGTCAGCAAGCAGCCGACGATGCCGCACACGCCATGCACGCCGAACACATCGCAGGTGTCGTCCACTTTCAGCCATTTCTTCAGCGTGACCACGCCCCACAGACCGGCAATACCGCCAACCAGGCCGATAATCAACGCCCCGCCAACCCCTACGGTGCCCGCAGCCGGCGTGATGGCAACCAACCCGGCGATACAGCCGGAACAGGCACCCAGCAGAGAAGGTTTACCGCGCACAATCCACTCGGCAAAAGTCCACGAAAGAATAGCGCCAGCGGTCGCCACTACGGTGTTCAGGAAAGCCAGGGCCGCAATGCCGTTAGCCGCGCTGGCGGAACCGGCGTTAAAGCCGAACCAGCCGATATACAGGATGGAAGCGCCGGTAAATACCATCGGCAGGTTATGCGGTTTGAAAGCTTCCTTACCGAAACCGGCACGCTTGCCCAACAGATAAGCGCCAACCAGGCCGGCACTTGCCGCATTGATATGCACCACGGTGCCGCCGGCAAAGTCCAGCGCGCCATCAGCGGCCAGGAAGCCACCTCCCCACACCATGTGGGCAATCGGCAGGTAGGAAATGGTGAACCAGATAGCGGCGAAGATCACCACCGCCGAGAAACGGATGCGTTCGGCAAAGCCCCCCACCACCAGCGCAACGGTGATACAAGCGAATGAACACTGGAACGCCACGTGGATCATCTGGCTAAAGGTTCCGGTAACGCTGTCGATACCTATGCCTTTCAGCATTGCCGTCTGGAAACCGCCGAAGAATGCATTGCCTTCGCTGAAGGCCAGGCTGTAGCCGTAAAGGACCCACAACACGCACACCAAAGCAAAGGTGACGGTGACCTGGGTCAACATGGAGAGCACGTTTTTGGAACGCAGCAAACCACCGTAAAACAGAGCGACACCCGGCAAGGTCATGAACAGCACCAAAGCGGTGCAAATCATCATGAAGGCGTTGTCAGCCTTGTCTGCGACCGCCGGAGCGGCCAGGGCCAAAGAAGGAACCATGGTTACCGTACTCAGGCCCAACATGGATAAAAGTTTTTTCATTATCAATCCATCCCCATTACTTTACTGAGCCTGTGATTACAGTGCTGCTTCGTCTGTTTCGCCGGTGCGAATGCGAATGACACGTTGCAATTCGGCAACGAAAATTTTGCCGTCACCGATTTTTCCGGTATAGGCCGCTTTGCTAATCACATCAACCACTTCATCCAACTGATCGTCGGCGATGGCGATGTCGATTTTTACTTTAGGTAAGAAGTTGACGCTGTATTCGGCTCCGCGATAGAGCTCGGCGTGTCCCTTCTGGCGACCGAAGCCTTTTACTTCGCTTACGGTCAGCCCCTGAATGCCTACAGAGGATAGGGCTTCACGCACGTCCTCCAGCTTGAATGGTTTAATCACCACGGTCACCAGCTTCATATTGCCCCTCCACGAATTAAGCCCAAATTCACCCCGGTACGAGACTTATAAAGCAAAGGCTATGCCACAAATGGTTTTCTACGCGGATTCAGCAAATTAACCGGCGGGATGGGGATCTGACATGTGTAGATTGGCTGGCAGCACGCTACCCGACGAAAAGTTGATTAAATATTGCGCACTATTTTGGTGCGTGACGCGTCGAAAAAGTGCAGTGAAAGGGATTTAAAAAGGATCTGTGCCTGTTTGTGGTGCGTGGCGCTCAAAAAATAAGGGGGCCGTGGCCCCCTGAGATCATGCGGTTGGTATTTCTTCGCGACTGGCAGCGGCCAATTCTTCGCCCACCAGTTGCAGCTGGTACATCTGGAAGTAACGCCCCTGCTGAGCCAACAGTTGCTGATGATTGCCCTGCTCGACAGCCTGACCCCGATGCAGAACCAGAATAGAGTCGGCATCCACAATGGTCGACAATCGGTGAGCGATCACCACCAGCGTGGTATGTTCACGGATCAGGCGCAGTGCACGCTGAATCGCTTGTTCGGTGCCTGAATCGATGTTGGCGGTCGCTTCGTCGAGGATCAGGATTTGTGGCGCCTGCACCAACACCCTGGCCATCGCCAAGAGCTGTTTCTGCCCCACCGACAGGTTGTTCCCCTGCTCGCCCAGCCGGGTGTGAATACCCTGCGGGAAACCACGTACCAGCTCAGCCAATTGCACCGTTTCCAGCGCCTGCCACACTGTCTCTTCACTGATGTTACGGCCCAGCGTCACGTTGGCCAGCACCGATTCGGCGATCACCACCGGATCCTGCTGCACCATTGCCACCCCCTGCCGCAACGTGCGGTGCGACAGGCTGGCCAACGGACGACCATCGAGACGGACTTCGCCCTGGTTGACCGGGTAATACCCCATCAGCAGGTTGGCCAGCGTGCTCTTGCCGCTGCCGGTATGACCCACCAGCGCCACAAAACCCCGCGACGGCACCGACAGCGAAATATGCTGCAGCACCTTTTTGTCATCGCGGTAGGCAAAGCTCAGGTCTTCAATATCGATGCGGCCACTCTCCAGCGGGCGATCGTCCGTTCCATAGCTCTGTTGACGGCGATCCATCAGTTCGAAAATACGCTCGCCGGCCACCACCGCCTGCTGCAGAATCGACTGCTGCGACGTCAGTTCGATCAACGGCTCATTCAAACGCCCGAGGTAGTTGATAAAAGCATAGAGCACGCCCACGCCAATGGTGCCCTCGCCGCTGAAGCCGAACAGCATCAGCAGGCCGCACAGCACCAGCGCCGAAAACAGGCTAAGCAGCGGACGCAACAGGAAACCATCCAGCCGCAGAGTCTGCATACGTGCGGTGTAGTGTGAACGGCTGGCGGCGCTCATGCGTTCGCCAAAGCGGATCTGCTGGCGGAACTGCTGGATCACGCCCATGCCGTTGATCACTTCGTTAAAGCCGTCGTTAATGTCTGCCAGATAGCTGCGCACCCGGCGCACAATCGGGATGCTGTAGTATTGGTAAATGCCCATCACCACAAACACCGCCGGGAAGATGCAGACTGCCACCAGCGCCATGCGCCAGTCCAGGCTGAACATCGCCACCAGCATGGCGCCAATCAGCGCAGCGCTTTTCAGAACGGTGGACACTACCATGACGTACAGGTCTTTAATCACCTCGGTGTCATTGGTC
The DNA here is from genome assembly GCA_012719855.1 of Serratia liquefaciens. Lineage (GTDB taxonomy): Bacteria > Pseudomonadota > Gammaproteobacteria > Enterobacterales > Enterobacteriaceae > Serratia > Serratia liquefaciens_A. The sequence goes on from JAAXZN010000028.1 coordinate 42,687, forward strand.
ACTCGCGAGATCAACTGCCCCACCGGTTGCGTATCAAAGGCGCTAAGCGGCTGACGCAACGCGGCGTCCATCACGTCGGTACGCAGGCGTTGAACCACCCCGACCGCAGCCTGGTTGAACAACAACGCTTGAAAATAGTGCAGCGCCGCCGCCAACAGCTCCAGCAGAATATAGGCTGCCGCCAGTCCGCAGACGATCATCAGCGGTAACTGGCCTTTAGCGACGTAGTTATCGATAAAATAACTGACCAGGATCGGCCCGGCGACTTCCGCCGCTGCCGCAACCCACAGCATCAACACCGCCAGTCCCAAAGGTTTGCGGTACGGCGATCCATAAGCCAGCAACCGTTTCAACGTCGGCCACAGCTTTTGCATCTTATTCATTGGCTAGCATCTCCTCGCCGCTTTCCGGTGCCTCATCCAGCGCCGCTTCCAGTTGCTGATAGCGGTACATATCGCGGTACCAGCCCGGTTGAGCCGCCAGAGACGCATGTTCGCCACGCTGAGCCACGCCGCCGTGTTGTATCACCAGAATTTCGCTGGCTTCGGTCAACGCCGAAAGCCGGTGCGCGCTGATAATCACCGTCCGGTTTTGTCCCCAACTGCGCAGGTTGTGCAGGATCTGATGTTCGGTTCGACCATCGACTGCCGATAACGCGTCGTCGAGGATCAGGATTTCTGCATCCAGTAACAATGCACGAGCAATAGAAATACGCTGTTTCTGGCCGCCGGACAGCATCACGCCACGTTCGCCCACTTCAGTTTCATAGCCTTGCGGCAGGCGCAAAATGTCTTCATGCACGCTGGCCAACTGGGCCGCACGCTCAATCTGTTCCTGCGTCGCCCCCGGATTCCCCAGCGCAATATTGTTGGCCACGCTGTCCGAGAACAAGAATGGCGTCTGGCTAACCACAGACAGTCGCGAGCGCCAGTCGTCGAGCTTCACCTGGGTCAGCGGCAGTCCCTGATAGCTGATCTGGCCATCATCCACATCAAACTGGCGCTGGATCAACGACAGCAACGTCGACTTACCGGCACCGGTCGGGCCACACAGGCCAAGCATCTGGCCCGGTTCCAGCTTCAACGTGACATCGTGCAGCGCCGGGTGATGGTTGCCAGGATAGTGGAAAGCGCGGATATCGACGGCCAGGCTGCCACGCCCCGCCGGTAATGGATGCTCGCCGTCGGTCACTGCCGGCGCTTCCTCCAGCAGGCTGCGAATGCGGCCGTATGCCGCACTGCCGCGCTCAACAATGTTGAACATCCAGGCCAGCGCCAGCATCGGCCAAATCATCAGGCCGAGGTACATCACAAAGCTGGTCAGTTGCCCAAGCGTCAGGGTGCCATTGACCACCATCCAGCTGCCACCGCCGATAGCCAACAGATTGGCGGTACCGATAGCGATGTAAATCGTCGGGTCGAAACGCGCATCCACCCGCGCTACGTGCATATTTTTGGCACCGGTTTGGGCGGCCACTTCGGCAAATTGATTGGATTGATGATCTTCCAGACCAAACGCCTTGATCATGCGGATGCTGGTCATGCTTTCCTGCGCCTGATCGTTCAGGCTGGAGAACGCCGCCTGTGCCGATTTAAAGCGCTGATGCAACTGATCGCCGTAATACTTGATAACGATCGCCATGATGGGCATAGGGATCAACGACAGCAGGGTCAGCTGCCAGCTAATTTGGGTGCTCATCACCACCAGCACCGCCAAGCCCATCACCAGCGAATCGACCAGTGTCAGCACCCCTTCACCGGCAGCGAAAACGACCCGATCGACATCGTTGGTGGCGCGAGCCATCAGATCGCCGGTACGGTGGCGCAGATAAAAAGCCGGGTTCTGGCGGCTGAGCTGGCGATAGAAATTTTCACGCAGTTCGACAGCAAGCTGATAAGACGCGCCAAACAGCAATACTCGCCATACGTAGCGCAGCAGGTACACCACTACGGCGGTGCCGAGCATCAGCCCCAACCATGCCATCAGCACGCCGCCGGACATCTGTTTTTCGGTAATCCCGTCGACAATGATCCCCACCAGCTTGGGTGGCAACAGCTGCAGAATGGCAATGATGATCAGCAGCACCACTGCCCCCAGGTAGCGGCGCCACTCGCGGCGGAAGTACCAGCCGATTTGAGTAAATAATCTCACGCAGTTTTATTCCAGGATGTAGATGTAATAGTTTTTTCTCTCGATCTGCCTCAGCAGAGTAGGATACCACCGTTACTTTGCCAGTTTGGTGAACTTTTCACTCAGGAACCGGCAGGGCGGTGGTGTATTTGATTTTTTCCATCGCGAAGCTGGAAGTGACGTCGATCAACCCCGGTACCCCGTTCACCAGTCGCTTGTAAAAGCTGTCGTAGCTCTTCATATCCGCCACTTCCACCTGCATCAGGTAATCGTACTCCCCTGCCATGCGGTAAAATGCCAACACCTCCGGCATCTGCTTGGTCAGTTGCACGAACTTCTGATACCACTCGCTGCTGTGCTGCTGGGTTTTGATCAGCACAAATGCCGTCAGGCCCAATCCGAGCTTTTCGTTATCCAGCAGCGCGACCCGCCCACGGATATAACCTTCTTCTTCCAGCCGCTTCAGCCTTTTCCAGCAAGGCGTCGACGTCAGATTGACCGCATCGGCCAGCGCCTGCAGCGGCTGGGTGCAGTCCTGTTGCAGCATGCACAGTAACTTACGGTCTGTTTTATCTAACATATCGTCAACCAGGAGAAAAATTTTCTCTCATTAAGCAATTAAACAGGGAAAATGGCAATCCTTTTTTCCCGGCGGCAGGCTATATTATGCAGCAAATACCCCCCCCTATTCTGAGACCAGACGATGACAAACTCTTGGGTAAAATATGCTATCGGTGAAATAGAAGCGGATTTCCAACGCTCCGCCGACACGCACCTGATCCGCCTGAACCTGCCTGAATTTCCCGGCGTCTGTCTGTACCTGAAGGATGAAAGCACTCATCCCACCGGCAGCCTGAAACATCGGCTGGCACGCTCGCTGTTTCTTTATGGCCTGTGTAACGGCTGGATCACCGAGAACACCACGATTATCGAGGCATCTTCAGGCAGCACCGCCGTGTCCGAAGCTTACTTCGCCCGGTTGATTGGCCTGCCGTTCATTGCCGTGATGCCTTCCTGTACAGCACGCCGCAAGGTTGAGCAAATTGCGTTTTACGGCGGCCGCTGCCATTTCGTCGATCACGCGGCGCAGATTTACGCGGTTTCCGAACAGTTGGCGCAAGAACTGAATGGCCACTATATGGATCAGTTCACCTACGCCGAACGCGCCACCGACTGGCGCGGCAATAACAACATCGCCGACAGCATCTTCCGCCAGATGGCGCGTGAACCCTTCCCTGTCCCTAAACATATAGTGATGAGCGCGGGCACCGGCGGCACATCTGCAACGCTGGGACGCTATATTCGCTATCAGGGGCACGACACGCATCTGACGGTCGTCGACCCGGAAAACTCGGTATTCTATGATTGTTTCCACCAGCGCGATCGTACCCTGATCGGCAGCTGCGGCAGCAGAATCGAAGGTATTGGCCGTCCACGCGCCGAGCCCTCGTTTATTCCATCGGTGGTCGACAGCATGTTGCGTGTTCCTGATGCAGCCAGTATCGCCACCATTCATTGGCTGGAGACGGTACTGGGCCGTAAAGTGGGCGCGTCTACCGGCACTAACGTGTGGGGGGCGCTGCAATTGGCGAAGCAGATGCGGGAAAACGGCGAGCAGGGTTCTATCGTCACCCTGCTGTGCGACAGCGGTGAGCGCTATCTGGATACCTACTACAACCTTGAATGGGTGAGAAACAATATCGGCGATCTGACCCCGTATCTGGCGCAGCTGGCAGACTTGTGATCGCGCCCGTCAGGCGAAAAAAAACCGGGTAAGTCATACCCGGCCGGCTGCCAATAAAGCCTCATAATTCGGGGGAATAGGTGAGGTAAGGTGAACGCAGCCAATGTTGCAAATAGTGAGCCACCGCCTGCTGCTCGCAGTGGCCGATAACCTGTAGTTGTGGCAGTGAAGACTTCAGTTGCGGCAGGGCATTGCCCATCACCACGCCGTGCCCTACCGTCGCCAGCATTTCCTTGTCGTTCATGGCATCGCCAAACGCCATACAGTCCGCCATCTTCAGCCCCAGATGGCGGCTCAACGTATCCAGCGCGGTGCCCTTGTTACAACCCAGCGGCAACACCTCCAGACATTCGTAAGCAGAGAAACAGAGATCAACGCGTGTTCCAAACTGTTCTCGTAGCTGAATCTGCAGCTTGAGCAGCTCCACATGCGGCCCGACGAAGCACACCTTGCTGTTGCCGAATGCCGGTAAACGACGCACTTCGGTAAGCTGATAACGGAAGCCGCTCAGATGATGAGCCCGCAACATTTCTTCCGGCACCGCAAACTCGGTCATCCAGCCTTCGTCCCGGAAGACGTGCATGCTGGCAACCGTGCGCCAATGGGTGTGCAGCACCTCTTCGGCAATGTCGGCTGGCAAATCGGTGGCGTGAAGCTGTTGCCCCTGATGATCGTAAACCCGCGTACCGTTGCCGGTAATCAGGTAGCCCTGCAGGCCCAGCTGCGCCATGATCGGCTGCGCGTCCAGGTAGTGACGCCCGGTAGCGAAGGTGACAACCATCTGCCGTTCAACCAGTTGCTTTAGCACCGCCAGAGTTTCCGGCCCGACCCGGTGATCCGGTGTCAACAATGTGCCATCCATATCAAAAGCCGCCAGGCGATACATAAAGACCTCATGAATGTGAACGCGATTACAGTCCCTGCAGTATGAGATGGTATTTGCGGAAGTAATAGTGAACAATTCTGGAAAACTGTTCCGGATTTCCATCATGCGCCTGACCCATCGTCTCAGCCAGTATCAACGCCTGTATCAACAGCTCGGCGCTGCACCGGTGGCCATCACCATCGGCGAACTGGCAGCCCTGTTCTATTGCAGCGAACGCCATGCCCGCACGCTGGTACAACAGTTGCAGGATCAGGGCTGGCTAAGCTGGCAGTCACAGCCCGGTCGCGGCAAGCGGGCTCGCCTGCAGTGCTTGAAAACCCCGGACGAGCTGCGCGCCGCCCACTTGCAGCGCTTGCTGCATGACGGCGACCACCAGGGCGCGTTGGAAATGGCGCAGCTGGCGCCGCAGCATTTGCAGGAGTTGCTCAGCCCGCATCTCGGCGGCCAGTGGCAGGCAGGCAGCCCGACGCTGCGCATCCCCTATTACCGCACGCTGGAATCTCTGGATCCACTGACCCTGACCGGCCGCGCCGAACAGCATTTGGTTGCCACCCTGCATGCCGGCCTGACGCGCTTCATTACCGGTAATCCCGAACCGCAATCCGATCTGGCCCATCACTGGCAAATCAGCCATGACGGCCTGCGCTGGCAGTTCTTCCTGCGTAGCCAATTGCGCTGGCATAACGGTGAAATACTGACCGGCCAGCAGCTGTTGCAAACGCTGGAAAAACTGCAACGACACCCTCGCAGCCGCCCCAGCCTGGCCAACGTTACGGCCATCAGCCTGCCGCATGCGCTGTGCCTGCAGTTTGATTTACAGCATCCCGACTACTGGTTGGCGCATCGACTGGCGGAGTTACCCTGCCTGCTGACCCACCCGGAAGCCGCAGGCATTGGCGCAGGCCCTTTCAAACTGACGCTGAACGAGGCGCATTTGGTACGGCTGGAGCAGCATCCGTTTTACCATTTGCAGCATCCCTATCTTGAAAGTATCGAGTATTGGATCACCCCGGAGCTGCAGGTCGACACGGCTTACACCAGCTGCCAGCACCCGGTGCGCATAACCATCGGTCGGCAGGAAGAGATGGCGCTGGCACGGCCGGTGCAACGCAGCATGAGCCTGGGCTGGTGCTATCTGGCGGTGAATTTGAAACACGGCGTGCTCAACGAAGCCCAGGGGCAAAAACTGTTGATGTTGATCCAGCAATCTGGCCTGTTGGCCAATCTGCCGGTACCGAACAGCGTCATCACCCCCAGCCACGAAATGCTGCCTGGCTGGGCCATCCCTCGGCATCAGGTCGATGATGAGATAGCCCTTCCCGCCAAATTGACGCTGCTGTATCGGCCACCGGTAGAACTGGAAACGGTCACTGTGGCTCTGCAACAGCTGCTGGCGCGCCACGGCTGCGAGCTGGAACTGCGTTATTACGCGGGGAAACGCTGGCAAAGCGCCGAACAAATCGAGCAGGCCGACCTGCTGCTGGCGGATAACCTGATCGGAGAGTCACCGGAAGCGACGCTGGAAAGCTGGCTGCGGCAAGATACGCTGTGGCGCGGTATTCTGCCCGACGATCGCTGGCGACATCAGCAGCAGACGCTGCAGCAGATCCAACAGTTGCCTGCGCAGCAACCGCGTTATGAGCAGTTGAAAGAGTATTATCAGCAGTTGATGAGGGCGGCGATCATCACTCCACTGTTTCACTATCAGTATCAAATCAGCGCACCGCCGCGCATTCATGGGGTTACCCTGACCGCCCACGGCTGGTTCGATTTCTGCCAGGCCTGGCTGCCGCCGCCGCTGGACTCGACCGAGCCGCTTTCCCCAGACTTAATGGGCCCGGCCCAGCGGTAACCCGCTATTTCTGCTACCATTGCTGCCGCAACGCATTTTTATCCTACCGCCCGAGTGTTCATCGGGTAGGGTCTCAGCAATAAATTGAGGTAATTTTATGAAACGCGCGGTTGTCGTTTTCAGCGGTGGACAAGATTCCACGACCTGCTTGATTCAGGCATTGCAACAGTACGACGAAGTTCACTGCGTCACCTTCGATTACGGTCAGCGCCATCGCGCCGAGATTGAGGTGGCTCAAGCGCTGTCGATAGCCCTCGGGGCCAAGGCGCATAAGCTGCTGGACGTTGGCCTGCTCAATGAACTGGCGATCAGCAGCCTGACCCGTGACAATATCCCGGTTCCGGCTTACGGCAGCACCGAGGCCAATGGGTTGCCGAGTACCTTTGTGCCGGGCCGTAATATTCTGTTCCTGACGCTGGCGGCGATTTATGCCTACCAGGTCGAAGCAGAGGCGGTGATCACCGGCGTTTGCGAAACCGATTTTTCCGGTTATCCCGACTGCCGCGACGAATTTGTCAAAGCGCTGAACCAGGCAATAGTGCTGGGCATCGCCCGCGATATCCGTTTTGAAACGCCACTGATGTGGCTGAACAAGGCTGAGACCTGGGCACTGGCGGATTACTACCATCAGCTGGACCTGATTCGGCAGGAAACCCTGACCTGCTACAGCGGCATTAAAGGCGATGGCTGCGGTGAATGTGCCGCCTGTCACCTGCGCGCCAACGGCCTGACGCAGTACCAAATCAACAAAGCGGAAGTGATGGCGAGCCTGAAACAGAAGACCGGCCTGGTCTGAGTGAATAACGGCGGCAAAATTGCCGCTCGTTGCGTTACCCTTCTTCCGACAGCGTGAGCACCTGAAGGTGTTCGCGCAGTTGCCCTTCAATCGGCAACGCCCGCTGAGTTTTCAAATCGACGCAGACAAAGGTCAGCATCGCATCCGCTACCGGCGCCCCCGTGGTATCCTGCGTCACCTTTTGGCTCAGCACGCCGCTTTTGCCGTTAAGCTGTACCATTTGGCTGTCGATGCGCAGCTTGTCCCCCAGCACCGCTGGCGTGCGGTAATTGATATTGATGTTGACCACGATAAAGGCAATGTTGTTTTCCGTCATCCAACGGAATCCTTCCTGGTTCTCCAGCCAATCCCAGCGCGCCTCCTCCAGAAACTCCAGATAGCGTGCATTATTAACGTGTTGGTAAACATCGAGATGATAACCACGAACTTTGATAAAGGTCTGATGCATAGGGAACGGCCGCTCCTGCCTGGTGATTACAGAAATAAGGAGCCGCTGGCGGCTCCTTCACTCGTTTGGTCAAATCGCCAAACTGGTAAGACCTGTAAAATGTAGCAGAGGAAAAAGGGCTGCATGGGCACTTTGCCACGCAGCCGTGACCGATATCACATTTTGAGCCGAGCACGGTTCCTTTCAAACAGTGCCGGCCCAATGCCTGGCACCTCCTGTAGCTGCTCAATCTGTGTAAAGGGACCATTTTGCTCACGGTAGCGCACGATGCTCTCCGCCTTCTTCAGCCCTACGCCCTTCAACACGCTGGCCAACTGCTCGGCATCAGCCTGATTGATGCTGACCGATGCCTCATCATGGGCGGCAGCTTCAGCGCCTTGTTCGGTATTCACCGCCGGCGCTGATAACACCGTCTGTGCGGCAGGCCTCTTTTCCTCAGCGGCAGCCGATGGCCCGGCCAAACAGATCAGAGCCGCTGTCAGCAGGACCTTGAGGCTGAACCCATACCCGTTAACCGCTTTTATTTCTGTTAGTTGCATGCTGTATCCTCCTTGTGTTTAACAGCAAGCTCACCTTGCCGTAGCCAGGGAACTTCAGCAATTGGCGGATAGCAGATATGGAAAAGGCCGCGAAAGCGGCCTTTTAGCATTACATTGCGTTGCAGAAAACTGCGGTGCGTTACTGAGGCTGTTGCTGCTCAGCGGCACCCATGGTGATTTTGGCTTCTTTGCGCAGGCTGGCCAGCAAAGAGTCAAAGGAGACGCCCGTCGCGCCTTCTTCCATTTTGCTGACGAAGGTTTTCATTTCTTCCGCCGACAGGCTGCCTGGCGTCACCGCATCAAGTGCAATCAGCACCACGTTGTCCTGACGGTCTTGCGACATGCCGTAAACCGGTTTGCCTTCCTGCGGGTGCGGCAGCGCGAACACGCTCTGCACCAGCTGGCTGTCTTCCGGCGCACGCGCCATCTTCTGTACGCTGCCAAAGCTCAGGCCGGCCGCTTTCATCGCTTCGTCGCCCTTGCCCTGCTTCAGCTCAACCAGCAGCTTCTCGCCCTGCAGTTTCGCTTCCTGTTCGGCTTTGTTGCGCTTGACCAATTCCGCCACGCGATCTTTTACCTGATCGAACGGCTCAATGCCTTCCGGCTTGTGGCCTGAAACGCGGATCACGAAAGCACGGTCGCCATCAACGGTGATCACATCGGAGTTGCTGCCCGGAGAGCCGCCTTCGCCAATCAGTGAACCGTCGAAAATCGACTGGACGACAGGTTTGAAGTTCAGCGCAGCCGGAATGTTGTCGCGGGTGAACCAATCGGTCTGAGTCGCTTTCACACCGGCGGCTTCTTCGGCTGACGCCAGAGATTCGTTATCGCTGGTTGCCGCTTCACTCACCTTTTGCTGCAGCGCGTAATACGCGTCTACCGCCTTCTCCTGCTTAACCTGCTTGGCGATGGCATCACGCACTTCGCTAAGCGGCTTCACTTTTTCCGGCTCGATGTCGTTCAGACGTACGACCAGATAGCCCACAGAGGACTTCACTGCACCGGAAAGCTGGCCTTTTTCGGTCAGGTTAGCCTGTTTCAGCTCGTCTGCCGTGGTGTCCGGCTCCAGCCAGCCCAGCTCACCGCCGGTACGGCGTGAGATGATGTCGGTGGATTTTTCTTTCGCCAGGGTGGCGAAATCGCCGCCTTTTTTCAGTTCGTCCAGCACCGCATTGGCTTCCGCCTCGGTTTTCAGCTGGATCACGCTGTAATTCTTGCGCTCAGGCTGGCCGTAGCTGCTTTTGTGCTGGTCGTAATAGGCGCTGATATCCGCATCGGCTACCGTCACCTTGTCTTGCATAGAGGCGGCGTCCATCGGGATGTAGCTTACCTTGACCTGCTCTGGCGCAATAAAGCTGTTCTTGTTCTGGCTGTAGTAGTCTTTCAGCTCGTCGTCAGTCACGGTTTGCTTGGCCTGCAACGCTTTCAGATCCAGCGTAGCCAGTCGCACATCGCGCTGCTGCAGCACCAGTGACGTCATCCCTTGCGCTTCGGTTGGCAGGATGAAACCTGACTCGCCGAAGGCCTGGATCACCTGCTGGTTAACCAACTGCTGACGCATTGACTGCGCAAAGTTATCGGCGGTGTAACCCATGCGGCTAATCAGATCGAGATATTTGGCGTTATCGAAGTGGCCGTTTGTCTGGAAGTAAGGCGCTTTACGGATGGCTTCTTTCACCTGATCGTCACTGACGCTCAGGCCTAATTTCTTGGCATATTGGTCCAGCAGCATGTTGTCGATCAGCTGTGACAGTGCCTGATGGCGCATCTGCTGCATATAGCCTTCGTTGCCCGCCAGTACGGAGAACTGGTCACCCAACTGTTGCTGCATGCGGCTGCGTTCGCTTTGGAAAGCCTGTTCCAGCTGAGCACGCTCGATCACCTGGCCATTGACCTTCGCTGCATAATCACCGGCACTCCCCTGATAGCTGACCACCCCTGTCAAAAGAAATGACAAAATGATCAAGCCCAGGATGATTTTGAGCACGACGTGATTAGCTGCCGCGCGTAAATTGTCCATCATAGTGTGACAACACTCCGCTGTGATGTGGATTAAAAACACCCTTGTGCAGGCGCGTTCCCTGCGACAAAAATAAAAAAAGCGCATCAGTCTGATGCGCCTTATATCTTACCTTACCAGCACCGTTGCGTCAGGTGATTGTTTATTGCTAAACCCTGCAACGCTAAACGGTTAGACGCAAACAATCAGTTTACTGCGTCTTTCAGCGCTTTCCCTGCACGGAAGGCCGGAACTTTGGCTGCCGCGATTTTGATCTCTTTACCGGTTTGTGGGTTACGGCCAGTACGGGCTGAACGCTCACGCACGGTGAAAGAACCGAAACCAACCAGAGCCACGTCATCCCCTTCCTTCAAGGATTCGGTAACAGATGCAATCACTGCATCTAAAGCACGCCCAGCTGCCGCTTTGGAAATATCAGCACCTGCGGCAATTTTGTCGATCAGTTGTGACTTATTCACTCTATCATCCCCTCTAGAATTCAATCGTCGCACCGAAAAATCCCTACGGTTGCGACAGCGCAGCTGTTATATCAATCCCATCGAACCTTGGCAAGCCACCGAAAGCGTGACAAAACGTGGGCCGACAGCTTTCTAACTTAGCGGTACAAAAAAAGACTGGCAAGTCCGAAATGACTTGCCAGCATAAGTTTTATCAATGGTTTTTGCGATTCGTCACTATTTTGCCGCTACCGGCAGTGCGCCGAAGGCCGGATTCTGCAACGCAAGGTTCAAAACCTCATCGATTCGCTGCACCGGATGAATGTCCAGATCGGCGATAACATTGTCCGGAATCTCTTCCAAATCACGCTTGTTCTCATACGGGATCAGCACGGTTTTGATGCCGCCGCGGTGCGCTGCCAACAGTTTCTCTTTCAAGCCACCAATCGGCAATACCTGACCACGCAGCGTGATCTCGCCGGTCATTGCCACGTCGGCACGAACCGGGTTGCCCGTCAGACAGGACACCAGCGCGGTACACATGGCGATACCGGCGCTCGGGCCGTCTTTCGGCGTAGCACCTTCCGGCACGTGAACGTGAATATCGCGCTTCTCGTAGAAATCGGCGTTGATACCCAGCTTATCCGCACGCGCACGTACCACGGTCAGCGCAGCCTGAATCGATTCCTGCATCACTTCACCAAGGGAACCGGTGTAGGTCAGCTTACCTTTGCCTGGGACGCACGCGGTTTCGATGGTCAACAGATCGCCGCCCACTTCCGTCCACGCCAGGCCGGTCACCTGACCCACGCGGTTTTCGGTATCGGCACGACCATAGTCAACACGCTGGACACCCAGGTAATCTTTCAGGTTGTCGCCGTTGATCTCGATATGCTTGATCTTCTTGTCCATCAGCAGCGTTTTCACCGCTTTACGGCACAGTTTGGAGATTTCACGCTCCAGACTACGCACCCCGGCTTCGCGGGTGTAATAGCGGATGATGCCGGTGATGGCGCTGTCGTCGACCGTCAGCTCACCTTTTTTCAGGGCGTTACGCTCAAGCTGCTTTGGCAGCAGGTGCTGCTTGGCGATATTGAGCTTCTCGTCCTCGGTGTAACCGGACAGGCGGATCACTTCCATACGGTCCAGCAACGGCGCAGGAATGTTCATCGAGTTCGAGGTAGCAACGAACATCACGTCGGACAGATCGTAATCCACTTCCAGGTAGTGATCGTTAAACGCCACGTTCTGTTCCGGATCCAGCACCTCAAGCAGGGCAGAGGCCGGATCGCCACGCATGTCGGAAGACATCTTGTCGATTTCGTCCAGCAGGAACAGCGGGTTTTTCACCCCAACCTTGGCCATTTTCTGGATCAGTTTACCCGGCATCGAACCGATATAGGTACGACGGTGACCGCGAATTTCCGCTTCGTCACGCACGCCGCCCAGCGCCATACGCACGTACTGGCGACCGGTCGCTTTGGCGATCGACTGTCCCAACGAGGTTTTACCTACGCCAGGAGGCCCCACCAGACACAGGATAGGCCCTTTGATTTTGCTGACGCGGCTCTGTACTGCGAGATACTCAAGAATGCGGTCCTTGACTCGCTCCAGGCCATAGTGATCGATATCGAGCACTTCCTGCGCTTTAACCAGGTCTTTTTTAACCTTGCTGCGCGCATTCCACGGCACCTGCAGCATCCAGTCGATGTAACCACGGACCACGGTCGCTTCCGCAGACATCGGTGACATCATTTTCAGCTTTTGCAGTTCCGCTTCGGTTTTTTCACGCGCGTCTTTCGGCATTTTCGCCGCTTCAATCTTGCGCTTCAGCGCTTCATGCTCGTCCGGCGCATCGTCCATCTCGCCCAGTTCTTTCTGAATCGCCTTCATCTGCTCATTCAGATAGTACTCGCGCTGACTTTTTTCCATCTGCTTTTTGACGCGGTTACGGATACGTTTTTCAACCTGAAGCAGGTCAATTTCCGATTCCATCATCGCCATCAGGTATTCCAGACGTTCGGTGATATCGAACATCTCCAGTACCGACTGCTTGTCGCTGAGTTTCAGCGGCATGTGCGCGGCAATGGTATCGGCCAGGCGTGCAGCGTCGTCGATGCTGTTTAATGACGTCAGCACCTCCGGTGGGATTTTCTTGTTCAGTTTGATGTAGCCTTCAAACTGATTGATTGCGGTGCGCACCAGGACTTCCTGTTCACGCTCGTCAATCGCCGGTGACTCAAGATATTCTGCCTGGGCAGCAAAGTGCTCGCCGCTGTCGGAAAGCGTAGTAATACGCGCCCGCTGCAGGCCTTCTACCAGCACTTTTACCGTGCCGTCCGGCAGTTTCAGCATCTGCAAAATCGACGCTACGGTGCCGACAGAGAACAAGTCATTAATGCCAGGTTCATCCGTTGAGGCCTCTTTCTGTGCCACCAGCATGATCTTTTTATCATGATCCATTGCTGCTTCGAGGCACCGAATCGATTTTTCCCGGCCAACAAATAACGGGATCACCATGTGCGGATAAACCACCACGTCGCGCAACGGCAAGACGGGGATTTCAATGCGTTCGGAACGCTCAGGGTTCATAGAGCTCTCTCTTAAGTTTAACTTCCGCCAGGTTGAGGGGAATCTCATGAGACGCAAGCATCAAACGTTTCATAAAATCTGGTTAATGAGTATATGGGGATGAATCTCTTACATTCAACGGCAAGAATGCAGGAAAAAGAAATGGGGGATAAAATCCCCCATTTTGATATTAACTTTCTGGTTTGACTGGCGAATTATTCGCCTGAAGCCTGTGCTTCCGGTTTGCCGTAAATCAGCAAAGGTTTGGACTGGCCGGCGATAACCGATTCATCGATCACCACTTTGTCGACGCTGTCCATGGACGGCAGGTCATACATGGTGTCCAGCAACGCGCCTTCTACAATGGAGCGCAGACCACGTGCACCGGTTTTACGCGTCATGGCCTTCTTGGCGATGGCGTTCAGCGCTTCTTCACGGAACTCCAGTTCCACGCCTTCCAGATTGAACAATGCCTGATACTGTTTGGTTAAGGCATTTTTCGGCTCTTTCAGGATCTGGATCAGCGCATCTTCGCTCAGCTCGCTCAGGGTTGCCACGACCGGCAGACGACCGATGAACTCAGGGATCAGGCCAAACTTGATCAGATCTTCCGGCTCAGCCTGCAGCAGCAGTTCGCCTTCGGTCGCCTTCTCGGCTTCCCCTTTCACGGTAGCGCCAAAGCCGATACCGGAACCGGTATTGACGCGCTGACCGATCACTTTATCCAGGCCGGCAAATGCGCCGCCGCAGATAAACAGGATTTTCGAGGTATCAACCTGCAGGAATTCCTGCTGAGGATGCTTACGGCCACCCTGCGGTGGAACCGCGGCAATGGTGCCTTCGATCAGCTTCAACAGAGCCTGCTGCACGCCTTCGCCCGACACGTCACGGGTGATGGACGGATTGTCTGACTTACGGGAAATCTTGTCGATTTCATCGATGTAGACGATGCCGCGCTGCGCTTTCTGCACGTCGTAGTCGCACTTCTGCAGCAGCTTCTGGATAATGTTCTCCACGTCCTCACCCACATAACCGGCTTCGGTCAGCGTGGTGGCATCGGCCATGGTGAAAGGCACATCCAGGAAGCGCGCCAGCGTTTCCGCCAGCAGGGTTTTACCGCTACCGGTCGGACCAATCAGCAGAATGTTGCTTTTGCCCAACTCGATACCGTTGCTGGTATCGCCGTTACGCAGGCGTTTGTAGTGGTTATAGACCGCTACCGCCAGCACTTTTTTCGCCTGCTCCTGGCCAATGACATAGTCATCCAGGTGGTGGCGAATTTCGTGCGGCGTCGGCAGCGCACTGCGCTCACGATGCGGGGCAACTTCTTTAATCTCTTCGCGAATAATGTCGTTACACAGGTCAACACATTCATCGCAGATATACACTGACGGACCGGCAATCAGCTTACGCACTTCATGCTGGCTTTTGCCGCAGAAAGAGCAGTACAGCAGCTTTCCTGAACCGTCTTTGCGCTTATCTGTCATCAGTAAACCTCTTCTTTAGTCTTTGTCCCGCAGGAATATCACGGCGGCAGTGCGCCCAAAACGCATACCGGGAACGCCGATTATGCTCACCAGAGCGAGCTGCGCCCGCTCTGATTACTATAGCCTATCGGCTCGCACATATACCTCGCCAGCCGCGTGGTACTTACTTGCGGTGCGTCAGAATGCCGTCAACCAGACCGTATTCTACCGCTTCTTCCGCGGTCATAAAGCGATCGCGCTCGGTATCGCGTTCGATCTGCTCCAGTGACTGGCCGGTATGTTCTGCCATCAGCTCGTTCATGCGCGCCTTCACCTTCAGGATTTCACGCGCGTGGATTTCGATGTCCGTCGCCTGGCCCTGATAACCGCCCAGCGGCTGGTGGATCATCACGCGTGAGTTCGGCAAGCAGAAGCGTTTGCCCTTGGCACCTGCGGTCAGCAGGAAGGAGCCCATCGAGCACGCCTGGCCCATACAAATGGTGCTGACGTCCGGCTTGATGAACTTCATGGTGTCATAGATTGACATGCCGGCGGTGATCACGCCACCCGGGGAGTTAATGTACAGGTAAATGTCTTTTTCCGGGCTTTCCGCTTCAAGGAACAGCATCTGCGCCACAATCAGGTTGGCCATGTGATCTTCGACCTGGCCGGTCAGGAAAATAATGCGCTCTTTCAGCAGGCGGGAATAGATGTCGTAAGAACGCTCCCCGCGTGAAGTCTGCTCTACCACCATCGGCACCAGGGCCATGTTAGGTGCAAATTGATCTCGTTCGCCACTGTATGACATTACCGTCTCCTAATAGAAATTGCCTTGGCGGCCAGGGTTACACCCTTTTACACCGATTCTACTTGAGAACGGTCATGATGACTATGCTCAAGCATTCGACCCGCGCCACACGTACCCGACGGTTTTTCTGATCCCGCGCACTCTGGCAAACAGCATAA
Source organism: Serratia liquefaciens (assembly GCA_012719855.1). Classification (GTDB taxonomy): domain Bacteria; phylum Pseudomonadota; class Gammaproteobacteria; order Enterobacterales; family Enterobacteriaceae; genus Serratia; species Serratia liquefaciens_A. The sequence continues at coordinate 58,542 of JAAXZN010000028.1, forward strand.
ATAACTACATTTTACAGATTGGGGCCGCTGGCAGAATTTCAAGCCCGACTGCGTATTTTTACGCGGCCGGCATGTCGACGATGACCATCATGCCAGACTGTCCCAAGAGCAACAGGGTAAATATAGTGCATATTGTCACGCTTAACCTGAGATTAATCAGCAACGTGGCAAAAAGAAAAGCCCGCAACCGAAGGTTACGGGCTTTTTTAACGCCGGGACCGGCAAGCCAGCCCTGAAGGCGCGTCATATTGCGCCCTGGCGTACAGACATTACGCCTGTTGAGTCTGGTTCATCAGCTCGCTGAAGGTAGTGGCTTTCTCAGTCACTTTCGCTTTTGCCAGCAGGGCTTCAACCGCTTGTTCTTCCAGAGCAACATTGCGCATGTTGTTCATCAGCTCTTTGTTTTTGCTGTAGAACTCAACAACTTCACTTGGATCTTCGTAAGCGGAAGCCATTTCTTCGATCAGCGTCTTAACGCGATCTTCGTCAGCTTTCAGATCGTTGGTGCTGATCACTTCGCCCAGCAGTAAACCAACCACTACGCGACGCTTGGCCTGCTCTTCGAACAGTTCGCGTGGCAGTTCCAGCGCTTGCTTCTCGTTGCCGCCGAAACGCTGTGCAGCCTGACGGCGCAGAACGTCAACTTCGCCGTCGATCAGCGCAGCAGGAACGTCGATTTCGTTAGCGCTGACCAGGCCGTCAATTGCCTGAGTCTTGATGCGGTTACGCACTGCGCCTTTCAGCTCGCGCTCCATGTTTTTACGCACTTCAGCACGCAGGCCCTCGATAGAACCATCAGCCACGCCGAAACGTTTGATGAATTCTTCAGTCAGCTCTGGCAGCTCACGCTCTTCCACTTTCTTCAGAACGATAGCGAACTTAGCCGCTTTGCCCTTCAGGTTTTCAGCGTGGTAATCTTCCGGGAAGTTAACGTCGATAGTGAATTCTTCACCGGCTTTATGACCGACCAGACCTTCTTCGAAGCCTGGGATCATGCGGCCCTGGCCCATCGCCAGAACGAAGTCAGAGGCTTTGCCGCCTTCAAACTCTTCGCCATCGATAGAACCGGAGAAATCTACGGTTACGCGGTCTTCAGCTTGCGCTGCGCGATCGCTGTCTTTCCAGGTCGCCTGCTGCTTGCGCAGGGTGTCCAGCATGGTGTCAACGTCGGCGTCGTTAACTTCAACAACCGGCTTCTCAACTTCGATGCCATCCAGGCCTTTCAGCTCAACTTCCGGATACACTTCGAATTCAACCGCGAAAGTGAAGTCTTCACCTTCTTTGTACTCGCCCGGCACGTAGTTTGGTGCGCCAGCCGGATTGATCTTTTCTTTGATGATCGCATCAACAAAGCTGCGTTGCATCGCTTCGCCCAGCACGTCCTGGCGAACGGAAGCGCCATAACGTTGCTCAACGATGTTCATCGGTACATGGCCTTTACGGAAGCCATCGATACGAACGCTTTTTGCCGCGTTGATCAGCTCTTTTTTAATAGCCTGCTTGATAGTATCAGCGGGTACAGTAATAGAGAGACGGCGCCCAAGGCCTTGAGTGGTTTCTACTGAAACTTGCATCTTGTTACCTCAAAAAAATCACAGTGCTCGGTCAACTCCGTTCCAAGAACCAGGACGGCTACATTACAGAACCGAGTTTCCTGATGACAGAAGCGTCCCGAAACCATTCCGGAAAAATAAGACGCGACATTATAGCGGCGCAAGCGGAGCGAGTCGAGGAAAGCAAGGCGGCGGCGGCGCGCTAAAACTCACACTTTTGCCGATTTGATCGCCAAAAGGCCGCCGAAGCCGACCCGGCCTTCGCTGCATTACGCATCGGCTATGTCGTCGTCAAAAACAGAAACGGCCCGCAGGCCGTTCCAAAATTCGTCTGTAGTAATACCCCAAATCGTGGTCAAAGTTCCACTGATACCGCAAATTTAGCCGTTAGGCCAAGGTTCCGGCTCCACGGCAAGGCGGGGAAGCCGGTACGGTATCCTGCAGCCCTTCCCACTCTTTCAGGGTGTAGGTGTGCAACGCCAGCGCATGTACGCCATCCGCCAACTCCTCTGACAGCACGCCGTAAATCGAACGATGCCGCGTCAGAAAACGTTCGCCGACGAAGCGATCGCTGACCAATACCACCTTGAAATGGCTTTCTGAACCCGCCGGAACGTTATGACGATAACTTTCATCAACGACTTCCAGATACGCGGGCTCAAATGCCGCCCTTAACTTTGCTTCTATTTGCTCGCGAATCATAGGATCTCCTTACTACACCGGCAGAGGACCGCCCCCATCTATTTCAATCTTAGCCGCTTTCGTCCCTTTTAGACCATTCCTCAGGTAAATTTCTCTTTTTTGCGGACAAAAAACGGTCAACATCCGCCGTCGCTTGAGGTTTATCCGATTGAGACGGGCAAAAAAGCATGTTTTTATCAACGGCAGGTAAAAATTTGTCACTCCGGTGCGTTCTGCGCTTCCTCCGGCCGGCGGCGATGCTATGATGTCGACAATTTGTTGTTGGCTATCCCGCTCTGATTATTACAGAAAGCCTGCTCAAACCCGCTTCGCTAATCTTGGCAGTTTGCGGCAGCTTAAAATCCATCGAGAATGAGACAGTAACTATGTTAAAAAAACTTTGCCTTCCACTGTTGGCCGCACTGATGCTGGCCGGCTGTGCCACCAGCAGCAATACCCTGAACGTGACGCCAAAGATCGTCCTGCCACAGCAGGATCCGACCCTGCAGGGCGTGACCATAAGCATTAACGGCGCGGATCAGCGTCAAGACCAGGCGCTGGCGAAAGTGAACCGCGACGGCCAGTTGGTGACGTTGACGCCATCACGCGATCTGCGCTTCTTGCTGCAGGAAGTGCTCGAGAAACAAATGGGCGCGCGCGGCTACATGATTGGCGCTGATGGTGCAGTTGATCTGCAAATCGTGGTCAATAACCTGTATGCGGATGTCTCTGAAGGCAACCTGCGCTACAACATCACCACCAAGGCCGATATTTCTATTACCGCCCAGGCGAAAAACGGCAACAAGCAGGTGAAGAACTACCGTTCAACCTATAACGTGCAGGGCGCCTTCACGGCAACCAACGAGAAAATCACTAACGCGGTCAACACCGTGCTGGGTGACGTTATTGCCGATATGGCGCAAGACACCAGCGTCAACGACTTTATCAAGCAAAACGCGCGTTAATCCGCGAACGCCTTGTGCCGCCCGGATCATCGGGCGGTGCAGACAGGGAACTCATGTCGAAACAGTATCTGAATATCTTTACCCAGCGTAATTCCGCCATCCTCCTGCTGCTGGGCTTCGCGTCGGGTCTGCCCTTGGCACTGACCTCCGGCACGCTGCAAGCCTGGATGACCGTCGAAAACATCGATCTTAAAACCATCGGCATTTTTTCGCTGGTCGGTCAGGCCTATGTGTTCAAATTCCTGTGGTCGCCCTTTATGGACCGCTACACCCCGCCCTTTCTCGGGCGGCGGCGCGGCTGGCTGCTGATCAGCCAACTGTTGCTGGTGGTGTCGATTGTCGCAATGGGCTTTATGCAGCCGGCACAGCACCTTTGGTGGCTGGCGGCATTGGCGGTACTGGTGGCGTTCTGTTCCGCGTCGCAGGATATTGTTTTTGACGCCTATAAAACCGATCTGCTGAGCGCCGAAGAGCGCGGCACCGGTGCCGCAGTTTCGGTATTGGGTTACCGGCTGGCCATGCTGGTGTCCGGTGGGTTGGCGCTGTGGCTGGCGGATCGCTATTTAGGCTGGCAGTCGACCTACTGGCTGATGGCCGGGCTGATGCTGATCGGAATTGTCGCCACCCTGCTGGCACCTGAACCCGACGACAGCATTCCGGCACCGCGCACCATGGAGCAGGCGGTAGTCGCTCCGCTGCGTGATTTCTTTGCGCGTAACAATGCCTGGCTGATTTTACTGCTGATCGTGATGTACAAGATGGGCGACGCCTTTGCCGGCAGCCTGAGCACCACCTTCCTGATCCGTGGCGTCGGGTTCGATGCCGGTGAAGTCGGGCTGGTCAACAAAACCCTCGGCCTGTTCGCCACCATCGTCGGTGCGCTGTTTGGCGGCGTGCTGATGCAACGCCTCAGCCTGTTCCGCGCCCTGATGCTGTTCGGCATCCTGCAGGCGGTTTCCAATCTCGGTTATTGGATCCTGGCGGTCACCGATAAAAACATCATGACCATGGGCAGCGCCATCTTCCTGGAAAACCTGTGTGGCGGTATGGGCACCGCGGCCTTTGTCGCGCTGCTGATGACGCTGTGCAACAAGTCATTTTCCGCCACCCAGTTCGCCCTGCTGTCGGCGCTGTCCGCCGTCGGGCGGGTGTATGTCGGGCCCATTGCCGGTTGGTTTGTTGAAGCACACGGCTGGCCGTTATTCTATTTATTCTCGATCGTCGCCGCGGTGCCGGGCCTGCTGCTGCTGCACCTGTGCCGTCAGACGCTGGAATATACCCAGCGCACCGATAACTTCATGCCGCGCACCGAATTCCGCCAGTTTTATCGTTGGGCATTGCGCCTGCTGACGCTGGGCTGTACCTTGCTGGGCCTGTGGCTGCTCCTGCTGATCACCAATGCGCTCGACTGGACCCTGTTGCCGAACCTGGCCGATCGGCTGCTGCAAATGGGTGCCGCGCTGAGTCTGGTGGGCATTGCGATGGGCAGTTTGCTGGACTATTTGGCACTGCGCCGTACCAAACTGGCCTGATAATCGCCGACCGGGCATCGTGCCGGTCGGCAAAAATGCATCAGGGTGATGTATTTATTTAGTTAAAAAATATAATTCCCGCCCAAATTATTTTTTTATTCGAATAGCGAGATCGGGAAATAAAATTAAATTCACCTTTAAGACACAATTATTTTACATTAAATAAACCTTTCACTCGTATTTCAAAAAAGCGTTTTCAGCTGCAAGATTCATCATACCTTTAGTTTTCCTTAACATACGGGTTGCTCGGCACGATTCAGCGCGCCAACGCGTTGTTGCCATTGGTAAATTGTCACGTAGCGTGACATCTGTGACACCCTTAACAGAAAGTGTCAACAAGGCGCTGACACTCCCTTAAGCATGTTTACAGTACTGCAACCTTCCCGTAAAATGCCCGCACACATGAAACGACAATAGAGCCTTTGTAATTGAGGTCGTTAGATGAGACTTAAGAAATACAATAAAAGTATTGGGATGTTGTCATTAATTGCCTCCACTGTAATGCTCAGTGGTTGCAATATGGTATTGATGAACCCCAAAGGAGCAATTGGTGTTGAGCAACGGACACTGATTATCACTGCAATCGCGTTGATGCTGATCGTGGTGATACCAGTTATCTTTATGGCGTTCGCCTTTGCCTGGAAGTACCGTGCTTCCAACAAAGACGCCAAGTACAGTCCGAACTGGTCACATTCCAACAAGATCGAAGCGGTCGTCTGGACCATTCCTATCATTATCATCGCCATCCTTGGCACCATTACCTGGAAGACTACCCACGAGCTGGATCCGTTCAAGCCGATTGTCACTGACAAGAAGCCGATGACGATCGAAGTGGTGTCGCTCGACTGGAAATGGCTGTTTATCTACCCGGAACAAGGCATCGCGACGGTTAATGAGCTGGCTTTCCCGAAAGATGTTCCAGTCGAATTCAAGATCACCTCTAACTCGGTAATGAACTCGTTCTTTATTCCTCAGTTAGGTGGGCAGATTTATGCGATGGCCGGGATGCAGACCAAACTGCACCTGATCGGCAATGAAGCAGGCAAATACGACGGTATTTCAAGCAGCTTCAGCGGTCGCGGGTTCTCCGGCATGAAATTCACCGCCATTGTCACCCCAACCGAAGGCGACTTCGATCAGTGGGTTGCCAAGGTGAAAGCATCGTCGAATAACCTAAACGCCACCAGCGACTTTAACAAACTGGCAGAGCCGAGTGAAAACAACCCGGTCGAGTACTTCTCCAGTGTCAAACCGAATTTGTTCAAAGAAACTATTGGCAAATTCATGGGTGATATGGACATGCACAAAGGCGCTACCGCGCACGAAGGTATGGACATGAGCCAGGGTATGGACATGGGTGAACATGCTCACGCCGGAGCCGAGGAATAAACTGATGTTGGGAAAATTAACGATTGATGCGGTTCCGTACCACGAACCGATCATCATGGTCACCGTTGCTGCAATTGTTATTGGGGGCCTGGCACTGCTGGCGCTGATAACCTATTTCGGCAAGTGGAAATGGCTATGGAGCGACTGGTTGACTTCGGTTGACCATAAAAAAATTGGTATCATGTACATCATCGTGGCAATGGTTATGCTGCTGCGTGGTTTTGCCGATGCCATCATGATGCGTAGTCAGCAGGCGCTTGCGTCCGCCGGCGAGGCCGGATTCCTGCCGCCGCACCACTACGACCAAATCTTCACCGCCCACGGCGTTATCATGATCTTCTTCATGGCGATGCCTTTCGTGGTAGGTCTGATGAACGTAGTGGTACCTTTGCAAATCGGTGCGCGCGACGTTGCCTTCCCGTTCCTGAACTCCCTGAGCTTCTGGTTCTTCGTGGTGGGCGTAGTGCTGATCAACATCTCTCTGGGGGTTGGTGAGTTCGCGCAAACAGGTTGGCTGGCGTATCCGCCGCTGTCGGGCAAGGAATACAGTCCTGGCGTCGGGGTCGACTACTGGATCTGGAGCCTGCAGATTTCCGGTATTGGTACCCTGTTGACCGGTGTGAACTTCTTCGCCACCATTCTGAAGATGCGTGCTCCTGGCATGCCTCTGATGAAGATGCCGGTGTTCACCTGGGCGGCACTGTGTACTAACGTCCTGATCATCGTTTCTTTCCCAATTCTGACCGTAACCATCGCGTTGCTGACCCTGGATCGCTATCTGGGCACCCATTTCTTTACCAATGATATGGGCGGCAACATGATGATGTACATCAACCTGATTTGGGCCTGGGGTCACCCAGAGGTGTATATCCTGGTTCTGCCGGTGTTCGGTGTGTTCTCCGAGGTCACCGCGACCTTCTCGAGAAAGCGCCTGTTCGGCTATACCTCACTGGTATGGGCAACCATCGCGATTACCGTTCTGTCGTTCATCGTATGGCTGCACCACTTCTTTACCATGGGGTCCGGCGCGAACGTAAACGCCTTCTTCGGTATCGCCACCATGATCATTTCCATCCCTACCGGGGTGAAAATCTTCAACTGGCTGTTCACCATGTACCAGGGCCGCATTCAGCTCAACTCCGCTATGCTGTGGACCATCGGCTTCATCATCACCTTCTCCGTGGGTGGGATGACCGGCGTTCTGCTGGCCGTGCCGGGTGCGAACTTCGTGCTGCACAACAGTCTGTTCCTGATTGCCCACTTCCATAACGTTATCATCGGTGGTGTGGTGTTCGGTTGCTTCGCAGGCCTGACCTACTGGTTCCCTAAATCCTTCGGCTTCACGCTGAACGAAAAATGGGGTATCCGCGCGTTCTGGTTCTGGATCATCGGCTTCTTCGTGGCCTTTATGCCGCTGTATGCTCTGGGCTTTATGGGTATGACTCGTCGTATCAGCCAGAACATCAACCCAGAGTTCCACCCACTGCTGCTGGTAGCGGCTGGCGGCGCGGCTCTGATTGCCTGCGGTATCCTGTGCCAAGTGATTCAGGTGTTCGTCAGTGTGCGTGACCGTGAGCAGAACCGTGACCTGACCGGTGACCCATGGGGTGCTCGTACGCTGGAGTGGTCGACTTCGTCTCCACCGCCGTTCTATAACTTTGCCGTAGTGCCACAGATTCATGACCGTGATGAATTCTGGGACATGAAAGAAAAAGGCGTAGCTTATAAGAAACCGGCTAAATACGAACCGATTCATATGCCGAAGAATACCGGTGCCGGTGTGATTATTGCTGGCTTCAGCCTGGTATTTGGTTTCGCGATGATCTGGGACATCTGGTGGATGGCGATCGCTGCCTTCGTAGGTATGATCGTGACCTGGATTGCCAAGAGCTTCGATGAAGATGTTGATTACTATGTGCAGGTTGATGAGATCGAGCGCATTGAAAACCAACACTATGAACAAATCAGCAAAGCAGGCGTGAAACATGTCAACTGATACTCTGACTAACCATAACGCAGCCCATGCAGAGCATGGGCACCACGACGCAGGAGAGACCAAAGTCTTCGGATTCTGGATCTACCTGATGAGCGACTGTATTTTGTTTGCGAGCTTGTTCGCGACTTATGCAGTACTGGTGAACGGGACTGCTGGCGGTCCCTCTGGCAAAGACATCTTCGATCTGAAGTTTGTCCTGGTTGAAACCTTCCTGCTGTTGTTCAGCTCCATCACCTACGGTATGGCGATGATCGGCATGAACAAAGGCAAGGTTGGCAGCGTTAACACCTGGCTGTTCCTGACCTTCCTGTTCGGTCTGGGCTTCGTCGCGATGGAAATCTATGAGTTCCATCACCTGATCGCTGAAGGTTATGGCCCGGATCGCAGCGCGTTCCTGTCCAGCTTCTTCGCGCTGGTTGCGACCCACGGTCTGCACGTGACTACCGGTCTGGTTTGGATCATCATCATGATGATTCAGGTCAGCAAGCGTGGCCTGACCGCAACCAACAAAACCCGTCTGATGTGCCTGAGCCTGTTCTGGCACTTCCTGGACGTGGTCTGGATCTGCGTCTTCACCGTTGTTTACCTGCTGGGGGTTATGTCATGAGTCATTCATCCCATGAAACTTCTCACGGCGGCGCAAGCCACGGTAGCGTCAAGACCTATCTGATCGGCTTTATTCTGTCGATCATCCTGACGGTGATTCCATTTGCGATGGTGATGAGCGGTACCGCCTCTCACTCCACCATCCTGGCGGTTGTAGTTGGCATGGCCGTGATTCAGGTAGTTGTTCACCTGATTTACTTCCTGCACATGAATACCTCATCGGAAGAGCGCTGGAACCTGGTGGCATTGCTGTTCACCGCTATGATCATCGGTATCGTTGTTGTGGGTTCACTCTGGATTATGTACAACCTCAACATCAATATGATGGCCAGTTAAGAGTCGAGCTGCACGTGATGATTAAGCAATACCTGCAAGTAACTAAACCAGGAATTATTTTCGGCAATTTAATTTCTGTCGTCGGGGGATTCCTGTTGGCTTCCAAAGGAAGCATCGACTATCCCCTGTTTCTCGCCACCCTGGTGGGTGTCTCGTTGGTTGTCGCTTCGGGCTGTGTGTTTAACAACTACATTGACCGCGACATCGACAAGAAAATGGAGAGAACGAAGAATCGGGTGCTGGTGAAAGGCCTGATCGCGCCGAGTGTAAGCCTGGTTTACGCTACCGCCCTGGGTATTGCGGGCTTTGCGTTGCTGTATATTGGCGCCAACCCGCTGGCCATGTGGCTGGCGGTGATGGGCTTTGTGGTTTATGTCGGCGTCTACAGCCTGTACATGAAACGCCACTCGGTATACGGCACGCTGATCGGCAGCTTGTCGGGCGCTGCGCCACCGGTTATCGGTTATTGCGCGGTCACCAACGAGTTCGATGCCGGTGCGTTGATCCTGTTGGCTATCTTTAGCCTGTGGCAGATGCCGCATTCCTATGCGATTGCCATCTTCCGCTTTAAAGATTACCAAGCAGCCAACATTCCGGTACTGCCGGTCGTCAAAGGCATTTCGGTGGCGAAGAACCACATCACCGTCTACATCGTGGCGTTTATGGTTGCTACGCTGATGCTGACTTTGGGCGGCTACGCCGGCTACAAATACCTGATCGTCGCTGCGGCGGTAAGCGTATGGTGGCTGGGGATGGCGCTGCGTGGTTACAAAGCCGAAAATGACAGCGTTTGGGCGCGCAAACTGTTTGTGTTCTCGATTGTTGCCATTACCTCGCTCAGCGTGATGATGTCTATCGACTTCAGCGCTTCGGCCTCGCCGGAAACGTTGATGACTTACGTCTGGTAAGCCAAATCGTCTGTGAATGGGCCGCTTAGCGGCCCATTAAATTGATGACAAACACCCGAAAAACGTGGTTTTCGGATGTTTGGGGCAAGGCAGAGATATAATCCTTTGTTTCTATTAGTACTCAATGCATTACTACTAGCTACTGAGGTCTTTGTCCGCTCTCTATGGGCCGCTTAGCGGCCCATTTTATTTGTCTCGCAGAAAAACCGACGAACTGTAATATCTGCTAAACAACATTAGATTTACCCCCCCTGCCCTTCACACTAAAATGACGCAGTTTTAACAGAAGCTATCCCATCAGGCGTTATCACCGATAACCTGACGGAATGGCTTTTAATGAGGTTTTAATGAACGATAATGCAATGACCCCGCTGGAACGACGAGCGACCTGGGGACTAGGAACGGTATTCTCACTGCGCATGCTCGGCATGTTTATGGTGCTGCCGGTACTGACGACCTACGGTATGGCGTTGAACGGCGCCAGCGAAACGCTGATAGGCATCGCCATTGGCATTTACGGCCTGGCGCAAGCGGTGTTCCAAATTCCTTTCGGCCTGATTTCCGACCGTATCGGCCGTAAGCCGCTGATTGTCGGCGGACTGTTGATTTTCGCATTGGGTAGCGTAATTGCCGCGGCTACCGATTCCATCTGGGGGGTTATCCTCGGCCGGGCATTGCAAGGTTCCGGCGCTATCGCCGCGGCGGTGATGGCGCTGTTGTCCGATCTCACCCGGGAACAGAACCGCACCAAAGCGATGGCATTCATCGGCGTCAGCTTCGGTATTACCTTCGCCATCGCCATGGTGGTCGGCCCGATCGTCACCCACGCTTTCGGCCTGCACGCGCTGTTTTGGATGATTGCCGTGCTGGCATTGGCCGGTATCGTTATCACCCTGGCGGTCGTGCCTTCCGCCAGCAGCCACGTGCTGAACCGTGAATCCAGCATCGTACGCGGCAGCTTCAGCAAGGTGTTGAGCAACTCCCGCCTGCTGAAACTGAATTTCGGCATCATGTGCCTGCATATCTTGTTGATGTCCAGCTTCGTGGCGCTGCCTTTAGCGATGGAAAAAGCCGGTTTGGCCCCCAGCGAACACTGGATCGTCTATCTGGTCACCATGCTGGTGTCTTTCGCCGCCGTGGTGCCCTTTATCATCTATGCCGAAAAGAAGCGCCGCATGAAGCAGGTCTTCATGGGCTGCGTAGCGGTCTTATTTTGTGCCGAAGTGCTGCTGTGGCTGTCTGGCGCGCACCTGTGGGGCATCATTGCCGGCGTGCAATTGTTCTTTATGGCGTTTAACGTGATGGAAGCAATCCTGCCGTCGCTGATCAGTAAAGAATCTCCGGCGGGCTACAAAGGCACGGCCATGGGGGTTTACTCCACCAGCCAGTTTATCGGCGTGGCAATTGGCGGCAGCCTGGGGGGCTTTCTGTACGGCCTGCAGGGCGCGGGATTGGTCTTTATCGCCGGGGCCGTTTTAGCCGCAATCTGGTTCATGGTGAGCAGCACCATGCAGGAACCACCGTACGTGAGCAGCCTGCGTATTACGCTGTCGGAACTGGCAGTGAAAGACTCGGCGTTGGAAAGCCGGCTGAAGGCCCAGCCGGGCGTAGCTGAAGCGATTGTGGTACCGGAAGAGCGCAGCGCCTACGTGAAGGTCGATACCAAGCAAACCAACCGCGGTCAGTTGGAAGCACTGGTGAATTCGCTGTAAAGAAATGGGCCGGCAAGCCGGCCCCATCAATATATTGGTCTTCGCGAAAGGATCAGTCGCGGAAGTTTTTGAACTGGAAAGGTTGCCCCAGATCGGCACCGCGCACCAGCGCCATCACGCCCTGCAGATCGTCACGTGATTTACCGGTTACACGCACTTCATCCCCCTGGATCTGCACCTGCACTTTCAGCTTGCTGTCTTTGATCAGCTTGACGATTTTCTTCGCCTGGGCGGCTTCAATCCCCTGCTTCAGCTTGGCTTCCACGCTGTAGGTTTTCCCGCTGTGGGTCAGCTCCTCCGGGATCTCGAGCGCGCTGCCTTCGATGCTGCGCTTGCTGAGCTTTTCACGCAGGATATCGAGCAGTTGCTGCACCTGAAAATCAGATTCACTGGCAACCTTGATGCTTTCGTTTTTTTCGTTCAGCTCAAAGCTGGCCGGCACGTTGCGGAAATCCCAACGGGTGCCAAGATCGCGCGTGGCGTTCTCAACGGCGTTACGTACTTCTTGCATATCAATTTCGGAAACAATGTCGAAAGATGGCATACTTCTTCCTCCTGAATTAGAGCCTAATGCGATAGGCGATTTCGATGCCGAGCATGATAACCGCTTTAGCGCCTCAGACAAAATTTGCCGGCCCCGCCGCGCAGCAGAAAAGTCTATAATTATAGGATAGATACTGAGCGTTTTTCCCGTTACCCCAAGGAGTCTGGATGAAAATAACTGTTCTTGGCTGCGGCGCGCTCGGACAGCTGTGGCTCTCCCGGCTTTATCAGCAGGGCCACGACGTACAGGGATGGTTACGAGTACCGCAACCCTTTTGCGCAGTGAACGTCATTGAGCCTGAAGGCCTCTCGTTCAACCGTAATTTGCCCACCAACGATCCTGAACATTTGGTCCAGAGTGAACTGTTGCTGGTCACGCTGAAAGCCTGGCAGGTCTCCGGGGCGGTCAGCGCCCTGCTGCCGAAGCTGAACCCGCGTTGCGCCATCCTGCTGCTGCATAACGGCATGGGCACGCAGGACGAACTGCCGCCGAACAATCAGCCGATATTGCAGGGCACCACCACCCATGCCGCACGCCATGACGGCAGCACCATTATCCATGTGGCCGGCGGTACCACCCATATCGGCCCGACATCCCCGGCGGCGACTTCGCTCAGCCATCTGGCGGAAGTGCTGCATCAGGCGCTGCCTGACGTCGCCTGGCATAACAACATTACTTCGGCGAACTGGCGCAAGCTGGCAGTAAACTGCGTGATTAATCCGCTAACGGCGCTGTATAACTGCCGCAATGGCGATTTGCAGCGCTATCCTGAGCAGATTGAGGCCATCTGCCGTGAAGTCGCCGGCGTGATGGCGATGGAGGGTTATTCGACCTCCTGTGAAGGCTTGCAGCAGTATGTGATGGAGGTGATCCAGAGCACTGCGGACAACGTCTCTTCGATGCTGCAGGATATCCGCACCCAGCGGCACACCGAGATCGACTACATTACCGGCTATCTGCTGCGTCGCGCACGCAGCCATGGCGTGACTCTGCCGGAGAACGCGCGACTGTTTGAATTGATTAAGCGAAAGGAAAATGAATATGAGCGTATCGGCGCTGGTTTGCCTGGCACCTGGTAGCGAAGAAATCGAAGCCGTCACCACGATAGATCTGTTGGTGCGGGCAGGCATCAAAGTCACCACCGCCAGCGTGGCCGGCGACGGCAACCTGACCATTGTCTGCTCACGCGGCGTCAAGCTGCTGGCAGATGCGGCGCTGGTGTCGATTGTCGATGACCCCTTCGACGCGATAGTGCTGCCCGGCGGCCTGAAAGGTGCCGAGTGTTTCCGCGACAGCCCGCTGCTGGTGGAGAAAGTGCGCCAGATGCATCTGCAGGGTAATATCGTCGCCGCCATCTGCGCTGCGCCCGCGTTGGTGCTGCAACACCACGATCTGTTCCCCGTCGGCAATATGACCGGCTTCCCTGGGCTGAAAGAACAGATCCCGGCCGACAAATGGATGGAACGACGTGTAGTGTACGATGCGCGCGTCAACCTGCTCACCAGCCAGGGGCCGGGAACCTCAATGGAGTTCGCGCTGAAGTTGATTGATTTGCTGCTGGGTAAAGCCAAAGCGGCGGAGATCGCCGCTCAGTTAGTCTTGATTCCAGGGATGTACGATTTCCGCGATTAAATCACAGGGGCGGTTAATCCGCCCCTTGATCGATTACGGGCGGTAGACCTTCACGTTGCTGTAGCCCTGCTCCAGCAAATACAACGCCTGTAGGCGGCTCATCACGCCACGCTCACAGTACAGCAGGTAGGTTTTGCTCTGGTCCAAATCGCCAAACTGGGTGCTGAGCTTGTAGAACGGCAGCGGTTTCACCTCAACCTGATCCAGCTTCAGCGGCTTGTCTTCCTGCTCGTCATTAGAACGAATATCCAGAATCACCTCGTCAGCGCCAAACGCCGCCACGGTTTCCACTTCGGTAACCTGTTCCTGCGTCTGCTCGGCGATGGTGCGGATGTCCACGTTCTTGGCTTCGCTGACCACGCGATCGAGAATGCTGAAGTCAAAGTGAGCTTCTTCTTCTTCGATTTTGGCTTTAACCGCCTTCACCGTCGGACTTTTCGAGATCACGCCGCAGTATTCCGGCATGGTCTTGGCGAAGTCTTCGGTGCCAATCTCACGCGCCACTTTGATGATGTGCTCTTTATCGTGGGAGATCAGCGGACGCAGAATCAGCGGATCGGATGCGTTGTCGATCAAACGCAGGTTAGTCAGCGTTTGGCTCGAAACCTGCCCCAGCGCCTCACCGGTCACCAGAGCCTGCACGCCATAACGCTCAGCTATCTGTGAAGCGGCGCGCACCATCATGCGCTTAAGCACCACGCCCATTTGACCGTCTTCGACTTTCTCGAGGATCTCGCCGACCACGGGTTCAAAATCGATGGCGATAAAGCGCACCTTGTGCGAACTGGCAAAACGGTTCCACAGGTAGTGAGCCACCTGCCGCACGCCAATTTCATGCGCGGCGCCGCCCAGATTGAAGAAGCAATAGTGCACGCGGCAACCGCGACGCATCAGCATATAGCTGGAAACGCCCGAGTCGAAACCACCGGAAATCAGCGACAATACGTCTTCCTGGGTCCCCACCGGATAACCGCCGATACCTTCACGACGGGCTTTGACCAGCATCAGCTTGTCATCTTCGATTTCCAGGTTAACCGTCACCTGTGGATGCGACAGCTTAACGCGCGCGCTCTCAATGTGCTGGTTCAGACCGCCACCGACGTAACGCTCCACGTCCTGCGAATTGAAGTCCTGTTTGCCGCGGCGCTTCACACGCACGCAGAAAGTTTTCCCCTCCAGTTGCTCGCGGTAAGCTTCCAGCGTCTGCTCGAAAATATGGTGGATATCGGTATAGTCGCGGTCTTCCACTTCTAAAATGTGATGAATACCGGGGATGCGCGTCAGCGCATCGGCAATCACCGGCCGCTGGTTTTCATCTTTGGCGCGAACTTCGATATGATCCCAGTGACGGACGACCGCCAGCGTTTCATCATACTGCTTCAGGACGTTGCGGATACTGGTCGAGAGGATCTTGATAAAGCGCAAGCGCACAGATTGGCTCTTGATGGTAATTTCCGGGAACAATTTAATGATAAACTTCATGGCGGTCTTTATTGTCAGAATTACGAGGGAAAAGGATTTACAATGTATATGCGATTGATAAAACCCACGGTACTGCCGAATGTTTTATCAATCGCATTTGCGGCGCAGAGTATACCACTATCTGGTGGAGCCCGGTGCACAAAACCACACATACGCGCCATGATTTGCTAATCAAGATCCGCTAGGATAGGCTCTGGCGCTACTGTTCACATGATGATGTAAAAAGAAAATTATGCCGAAAAAACCTGCACAATCAGACAGTACAGAGCAAAGCGTCAGCTTTGAAAGCTCCCTCAGCGAGCTGGAAAATATCGTGACGCGTCTGGAATCGGGTGAATTACCGCTGGAAGACGCATTGAATGAGTTCGAACGCGGCGTTCAGTTGGCGCGACAGGGCCAGCAGAAACTGCAGCAGGCGGAGCAACGCGTACAAATTTTGCTTAACGACAGCGCCGATGATGCCGCGCTGACGCCTTTCACACCGGATGCCGAGTAATCACCATGTCCGAAACTGTCCAACAGACCGCTTTTTCTGACCAGTTGCAGGCCTTGCGCCAGCGGGCCGACCGCACGCTGCTGGATTTTATCGCACCGCTGCCGTTCAGCGATGGCAATATGGTGGCGGCAATGCGTCACGGTGCGCTGCTGGGCGGTAAACGCCTGCGCCCGTTTCTGGTGTACACCACCGGGCAGATGTTTGGCGTATCACTGAATAATTTGGATGCACCCGCGGCTGCGGTAGAATGCATTCACGCCTATTCACTGATCCATGACGACTTGCCGGCCATGGACGACGACGATCTGCGTCGCGGTCAGCCAACCTGTCACATCAAATTTGGCGAAGCCAATGCCATTCTGGCCGGAGATGCGCTTCAGACGCTGGCATTCACCATTCTGGCCGATGCGGAGATGCCCGAGGTGGCGCTGCGCGATCGGCTGGCGATGGTCTCCGAACTGGCTACCGCCAGCGGCGTGGCCGGCATGTGCGGCGGGCAGTCGCTGGATCTGGAAGCCGAAGACAAGCAGATAGGTCTGGAGGCGTTGGAACAGATCCATCGCCACAAAACCGGCGCGTTAATTCGCGCGGCCGTTCGCCTTGGGGCCTTGGCCGCCGGTGAACCCGGCCGTAAAGCCCTGCCTCAGCTTGACCGTTACGCCGCCGCGATAGGCCTGGCGTTTCAGGTGCAGGATGATATTTTGGACGTGGTCGGCGAAACCGAAAAAATCGGTAAACGCCAGGGGGCGGACCAGCAACACGGAAAGAGCACCTATCCAGCTTTGCTCGGGCTTGACAGCGCGAAAGCAAAAGCGTGGGATCTCTATCAGGAAGCTTTAGCTGCATTAGACACTTTGGCAGCACAATCTTATAACACAGCGCCATTGCGAGCGTTAGCCAGCTTCATTATTGAACGCGACAATTAACGTGTGACGTTAACTCCTCTGATATGAGTATCGAATGAGTCTTGATATAGCCAAATACCCGACCTTGGCGCTAGCGGAAAATCCCGATGAACTCCGCTCGTTGCCGAAAGAGAGCCTGCCGAAGCTGTGTGACGAACTTCGGCAATACCTGCTGGACAGCGTCAGTCGTTCCAGCGGCCACTTTGCGTCCGGGCTGGGTACCGTCGAACTGACGGTGGCGTTGCACTACGTGTACCACACCCCCTTCGATCATCTGGTATGGGACGTCGGTCACCAGGCCTACCCGCACAAAATTCTGACCGGGCGCCGCGACAAAATTTCCACCATTCGCCAGAAAAATGGCCTGCACCCTTTCCCATGGCGTGCGGAAAGTGAGTATGACGTGTTGTCGGTTGGCCACTCCTCTACCTCGATCAGTGCCGGTCTCGGCATGGCGGTAGCGGCTGCGCGCGAAGGTAAAAATCGCCGTACGGTTTGCGTTATTGGCGATGGCGCGATCACCGCCGGTATGGCGTTTGAAGCCATGAACCACGCCGGTGATATCGACCCGGATATGCTGGTGGTACTGAACGATAACGAAATGTCTATTTCGGAAAACGTCGGTGCGCTTAACAACCATCTGGCGCAGCTGCTGTCCGGCAAGCTTTACTCCACCCTGCGTGAGGGCGGGAAAAAAGTGCTGTCCGGCCTGCCGCCAATCAAAGAGCTGGTCAAGCGTACCGAAGAACACCTGAAAGGCATGGTAGTGCCGGGCACGCTGTTCGAAGAGCTGGGCTTTAACTACATTGGCCCGGTCGACGGCCACGACGTTCAGGGGCTGGTCGCTACGTTGAAAAACATGCGTGACCTGAAAGGCCCGCAACTGCTGCATATCATGACCAAAAAGGGCCGCGGATATGCACCGGCAGAAAAAGACCCGATCAGCTTCCACGCGGTACCCAAGTTCGATCCGGCCAGCGGCACGCTGCCGAAAAGCGCCGGCGGCCTGCCGACCTATTCAAAAATCTTTGGCGATTGGCTGTGCGAAACCGCCGCCAAAGACAGCTCACTGATGGCTATTACCCCGGCAATGCGCGAAGGCTCGGGCATGGTGCAATTCTCGCGCGACTATCCGCAGCAATATTTTGACGTGGCGATCGCCGAACAGCACGCGGTAACCTTCGCTGCCGGGCTGGCGATTGGCGGCTACAAGCCGGTGGTGGCGATTTACTCCACCTTCCTGCAGCGCGCTTACGATCAACTGATCCACGACGTCGCGATTCAAAAATTGCCGGTGATGTTTGCCATCGATCGCGGCGGTATTGTCGGCGCTGACGGTCAGACTCACCAGGGTGCGTTCGATTTGTCATTCATGCGCTGCATCCCGACAATGGTGATCATGACGCCAAGTGATGAGAACGAATGCCGCCAAATGCTCTACACCGGTTATCACTATAACGAAGGCCCAAGCGCCGTACGTTACCCTCGCGGTACGGGTACCGGCGCGCCGCTGGAACCCCTCAGCGCGCTGCCGATCGGCAAAGGCGTTGTCCGCCGTGAAGGTGAAAAACTGGCGATCCTGAACTTCGGCACGTTGCTGCCGGAAGCTGCGCAGGTAGCGGAAGCCCTCAATGCCACGCTGGTGGATATGCGCTTCGTAAAACCACTGGATGAACAGCTGGTGCTGGAGCTGGCAGCCAGCCATGACGCACTGGTCACGCTGGAAGAAAACGCCATTATGGGCGGGGCCGGCAGCGGTGTGAACGAGTTGCTGATGGCTAAGCGTCGCGCTATCCCAGTACTGAATATCGGCCTGCCGGACAGCTTTGTGTCGCAAGGCAGTCAGGAAGAAGTCCGCGTCGATCTGGGTCTGGATGCCGCCGGTATACAGCAGAAGATTGAGGTCTGGCTGGCGCAATAATTTCCCCGCCTGATTTGACCGACGCCTCCGCATTGCGGGGGCGTTTTCATTTGCGTCGCCCGAAAACCCGCTACAGTTAAAGTTCTGTGCTGACACCGGGAGGAAAGCATGAAGTATCTGAAACTGGGCAATACCGACCTGAACGTTTCCCGCATCTGCCTCGGCTGCATGACCTACGGTGAACCCGACCGTGGCAACCATGCCTGGACACTGCCGGAAGAAAGCAGCCGCCCGCTGCTGAAACAGGCACTGGATGCCGGCATCAACTTCTTCGATACCGCCAACAGTTACTCAGATGGCAGCAGCGAAGAGATCGTCGGTCGGGCGCTGCGCGATTACGCTCGCCGTGACGAAGTGGTGCTCGCCACCAAAGTCTATTTCCCTATGAGCAATCTGCAGGCTGGGCTGTCGCGCGCTAAAATCATGCAGTCCATCGACGATAGCTTGCAACGCCTGGGCACCGACTACGTTGATCTGTTACAGATCCACCGCTGGGACTATGAAACGCCGCTGGAAGAAACGCTGGAAGCGCTGCATGACGTGGTGAAAGCCGGCAAGGCGCGTTATATCGGCGCATCGTCGATGTATGCCTGGCAGTTCGCCAAAGCACTTTATACCGCCGATCTGCACGGCTGGACGCGTTTCGTCAGCATGCAGGATCAGTACAACCTGATCCAGCGGGAAGAAGAGCGAGAGATGCTGCCGCTGTGCGCCGCCGAGGGTATCGCGGTGCTGCCCTGGAGCCCGCTGGCGCGTGGGCGTTTGACCCGCCCATGGGGTGAAACCACCGCGCGGCTGGTGTCCGATCAGGTCGGCAAAAACTTGTACGATGAAACCGAAGGCATCGACGCCATCATCGCCGAGCGCGTGGCAAGCATTGCGCAAGAACGTGGCGTATCGCGAGCGCAAGTTGCTCTGGCCTGGCTATTGAGCAAGCCGGTCGTCAGCGCGCCAATCATCGGTGCGTCACGCCATGAACATCTGGAAGAGGCTATTGCCGCCGTCGATCTTGAGCTAACGCAGGCCGAGGTAGCCGAACTGGAAACGGCTTATGTGCCGCATCATGTGACAGGATTTGAATAACGCAGTGAGCTTTAAGGGCGCAGTAACTACTGCGCCCTCGTCATCAGAACAGCCCGGCTGGCCAGTGATGACCAATCAGGTAGATGATACCGGCAGAAATCACACCGGCGACGATGTCGTCGATCATGATCCCCATGCCGCCGTGCACGTTGCGATCGAACCAACGAATCGGCCACGGCTTCCACATATCGAGAATGCGGAAAATCACAAAGCCCGCGGCAACCCACTGCCAGTCATTGACCGGCAGTGCCATCAGCGTGATCCACATTCCGACGAACTCGTCCCAGACGATGCTGCCGTGGTCATGGACCTTCATATCTTTGGCCGTCTGGTGGCACAGATAAACGCCGATACAGATGCTGAACATCACCAGCAGCGAATAGAGTTGCCATGGCAGTTGGATCAACAATAACCAGAACGGGATCGCCGCCAGCGACCCCATGGTGCCTGGCACCACCGGTGACAAACCGCTGCCGAAGCCGGTTGCCAACAGGTGCCACGGATTGCTCATCCGCAAGCGACGTGTTGCTTCATCCATGTTACGCCTGCCCTTCGCTGAAATGATCGAAACCGTGCCACGGCAGCTCCACCGCTTCATCGTTGCGATAGAACTTGATGCCTTCCGAAAGCGGGCCAATCTGACCAATACAGGTGTAATCCGCCCCCAAATGGCTCAGCGCCACTTCCAACGCACCGCGATTGATCTCCGGTACGGTGAAGCACAGCTCGTAATCCTCTCCGCCGGTCAACGCCCAGCGCAACGCCTGTTCGGCGTCGGTATGGCTGCTTAGCGCCTGCGACAGCGGCAGCTCATCCAAATTGATGCGCGCACCGCACTCGGAAGCTTTCAGCACGTGTTTCAGATCGGAAATCAGACCGTCCGAAATATCAATCGCCGAGCTGGCCAGATCGCGCAGTGCCTGCCCTTGCAGCACTCGCGGCTGTGGCCGCAGATGGCGCCCAACCAGGTAATCGCCGGCGTCGGCGTCCGCCACCTGCAGGCGATCCTGCAAGATAGCCAACCCGGCAGCGCTGTCACCCAGCGTCCCTGTGGCGTAGATCCAATCGCCAATACGTGCGCCGCCACGGGTCAACGCCCGGCCGGCCGGGATCAGACCGTGGATCGTCAGCGTCATGCTCAATGGGCCGCGCGTAGTGTCGCCGCCAATCAACTGCATGCCGTAATAATTAAGTTGTTCGAACAGACTGTCGCTGAACGCCTTCAACCAGGGCTCATTCACTTCCGGCAGGGTTAATGCCAGTGAAAGCCAGGCTGGATCCGCGCCCATAGCCGCCAGATCGCTCAGGTTAACTGCCAACGCTTTGTAGCCGAGATCGGCCGGATCGATGTCCGGCAGGAAGTGAACGCCCGAAACCAGGGTGTCGGTACTGACGGCCAAAAGCTGTTTTTCTGCCACTGTCAGGAGTGCGCAGTCATCTCCAATGCCCAACTGTACGTCCCGGCGCAGACTCTTAAACCGGTCAAAATAGCGGGCAATGAGGTCAAATTCGCCACATGCCATGGTCGATGTTCCAATAGAAGAAATTAAGGCCGGGGATACCGGCCTTAATTTTTTATTTTTTCTTGCGGATGCTTGGTGCTGCTTTATCCAGCACGCCATTCACAAACTTGTGGCTGTCTTCAGCGCCGAAGGTTTTCGCCAGCTCGATCGCTTCATTGATAGCCACCTTGTACGGCACGTCCTCACGCATTTTCAGCTCAAACAGCGCAATGCGCAGGACGGCTCTTTCCACCTGGCCCAGCTCTTCGAGCTGGCGCGACAGGTAAGGTGCCATCAGGCCATCCAGCAGACCTGCATTCACCGCCACGCCGGACAGCAGCTCCCGAAAATAGGCGATGTCCACATCTTTGACATCTTGCTCCGTCAGGAACTGGTGTTCAACATCGGCAATGTCATTTTTAGACAACTGCCAAGAGTAAAGCGCTTGAACAGCGCACTCACGAGCGCGGCGACGAGCAGCAGGTTTCACGGAATTCCCCTTAACTAAATTCAGGCTTTAATAGCTTTGATAACATTAATCATTTCAAGTGCGGTCAGAGCAGCTTCAGCGCCCTTGTTGCCCGCTTTGGTGCCGGCACGTTCGATAGCCTGTTCGATGCTCTCGGTCGTCAGCACGCCAAAGGCAACCGGGATTTCAGTGTTCAGAGAAACACTGCCCAGGCCGGAGCTGGCTTCGCCCGCGACATATTCGAAGTGCGCGGTGCCCCCACGGATAACGGTGCCCAGTGCAATAACCGCATCGTATTTGCCGGTGTTAGCCAGCACGCGTGCAGTCAGCGGCAGCTCGTAAGCGCCCGGGACCCAGACAACGGTGATGTTGTCGTCAGCAACCTGGCCAATACGCTTGAGTGCATCGATAGCACCTTGCAGCAGGCTGTCGTTGATGAAATTGTTAAAACGTGCAATTGCGATCGCCACACGGGCATTTGGAGTAGCAACAACACCTTCGATAACTTTCATGGGCTTTCCTTAAAAATGGGTTCAATACCCCGCAGGGGGGCGGATTCTATCACATTCTTTATCTGCCTGCGCGGGCGGTTTTGTAAAACGCTGACCATCCCGGTTCGCGGGCATTAAATTCAGTATTTTGCCTTCAGGCGCAGGCGCAAATCGGGGCCAATTTGCCGTACTTCGCTGAAAACAAACTCCGGCGCATCGGCCAGACGCTCAAGGTCCGGCAGTTGACACAGACCGCGGCCATTATCGCCCAACAATTTTGGCGCGATGTACAAAATGAGCTCATCGACCAGCCCCGCCTGCAACAAGGCACCGGCAAGCTGCGCACCGGCCTCGACCCAGAGGGAGTTCACCTGGCGTTTCGCCAGTTGCATCATCATCACCACCAGATCGACTCCGCCGCCGTGCGCCGGAAACGTCAGTTGCTCGACGTCTTGCGGCCAGGTTTGAGCGTCCGCCTGCAGGCGCGCCAACCAGGTTGCACCCGGCTGATTCACCACCCGATGCTGAGGCGTGACGCGATTTTGGCTGTCGAGGATAATGCGCAATGGCTGGCGCAGATTTTCACGCGGATAAATGCTTTGGGTTGCGGCGTCCAGCTCATCCCAACGCACCGTCAGGGACGGATCATCAGCCAACACCGTAGCGCTGGTGCTGAGAATGGCGGCACTTTCTGCCCGCAGGCGCTGCACGTCCTGACGTGCCTGCGCAGAGGTGATCCATTGGCTCTCGCCAGAGGCCATCGCCGTGCGGCCATCCAGCGAGGCGCCCAGCTTCAGTTGTACATAAGGGAAACCGGTGCGCATCCGCTTGAGAAAGCCCAGATTCACCGCCTCGGCCTCGGCCAGCATCACGCCGTGACGCACGTCCACACCGGCCTGCTGCAGCTTATACAAACCGCGACCGGCGACCTGCGGATTAGGATCCTGCATCGCCGCGACCACGCGGGTGACACCGGCGGCGACCAATGCATCGGCACAGGGCGGCGTGCGGCCGTGGTGGCTACAGGGTTCCAGCGTAACGTAGGCGGTAGCGCCACGGGCTTTTTCACCCGCCATGCGCAAGGCATGCACTTCCGCATGGGGTTCACCGGCGCGCAAATGATAGCCTTCACCGACGATTTCGCCATCACGCACAATCACGCAGCCGACGTTAGGGTTAGGTGCGGTGGTAAAACGCCCCAGCCGCGCCAGCTCGAACGCGCGTGCCATATACAATTCGTCGTTATGCATCAAAAGCTCCCTTAGTCCTGCAGACGGGCGATCTCTTCGCCGAATTCGCGGATATCTTCAAAGCTGCGATAAACCGAAGCAAAGCGAATATAGGCCACTTTATCCAACTTTTTCAGCGCATCCATCACCAGATTGCCCACCAGCTTGGTCGGCACTTCACGCTCGCCGGTGGCGCGCAGTTGGGATTTAATGTGGTTGATCGCATTTTCAACGTCGTCGGAGCTGACCGGGCGCTTTTCCAACGCTTTCAGCATGCCGCGACGCAGTTTGTCCTCGTTGAAGGGCTCACGAACTTCATCGCTTTTTATCACCCGCGGCATCACCAGTTCAGCCACTTCAAAGGTGGTGAAACGTTCATTACAAACCAAACATTGGCGGCGACGGCGCACCTGCGAACCATCGCCCACCAGGCGGGAATCAATGACTTTGGTATCAACGGCGGCGCAGAAAGGGCAATGCATAACACGTCCTGATAAACGTTTTCATAGTTAAGAACAGTTTACCCCGAAGTGCGGTCACAACAAAGGCCGCCGGTTATTTGTTGCGAGCCCCTCTTCGAAATAGTGCCCCAAAAGGCGACGAACATGACTTTCCCCACCAGGCGGGCTAAGCTGATATCAGGAGATGTTGAATAGGAAATACCCGCCATGACAACCCGTTACCCCAAAATTTTCCTGCTCAGCGCACTGGTTCTGCTGGCAGGTTGCGCACCAACTCGTGAGGTGCCGAAGCTGCGTAATCAGGTGGTTGAACTGAATCAGAAACTCACCATTCTGACCAACCAGGCCACGGCGCTGGAACAGCAAAACCAGCTGAATCAGAACTCCACCAGCGGTGTCTATCTGGTGCCGGCGGCCAACAATGCGGCCCGCCTGCACAGCAACCTCGGCGAACTGAGCGTATCGCTTAGCCACGTAAAAACCGAGGCTAACGGTGCCCAGGCCTTGTTGCACGTTCGCACCCTGTCACAAGCTTCCTTGCCTACGTTCAAGGCAGTAGTGGAATGGGGCCAACTGGATGCGGCCACCGGCAAACCGCTGACGGCAGATGCACTTTCACAACCGATCGCCACCCCGGACTCGCTGCTGCCCAAGACAGAATACAGCTTTGAGCTGCGTTTCAGCGGCCTGACGCCAGAGCAATTGGGCTATGTCCGGTTGCACAGCGTAGAGCCCACTACGGCGGCCGTCCCTCAGCACTAATCTTTGAATGCCCACTCCCGATCTTGACCGAGAGTGGGCCACCACTTAGCTCAAACGCTGCAACCTTGCCGGTAACCCCTGGCGCACCGCCGCGCCGCTGACCCAATCCAGCCAGCTATTGCTGATTTCGCGGGTCGGATCGGGCAAGCCGAGGTCGTTGAGATTAATGCCGGCGGCTATGCGCGCGTCCGCGGGCAACGGTTGACCATCCAGCGTGTGTGTCCGCGCACCCATCTCGCGATGGCCATAACCATGCTCAATAGCAATAACGCCAGGCATCACGCCGTCCAGCAGGCTGATCTGGGCTTCGACGCTGCCCCCTGGGGTCTGCAACCTGACCCGATCGCCATGCCGCAGCGCATAGCGTTGCGCATCGGCCGGATTCAGCGCCACCAGATTGACCGGTTTCACCGCACGCAAGCGATCGATCGGCGCCGTAGCGCTGCTCATCAGATGCGATTTGAACGACATCAAACGGAACGGCCATGCCTCTGGCGGATAGTGATCCCCAACGTCGGAGCCGTCGGCAAAACGAGGCGGATAATAGGTAGGACAGCCGCTATAGCGCTCTCCCGTCATCGCATGGCGGTGGCGAGCCACCTCTTCATTCCAGATATTCAGCCCCTTTTTCCATTGCGGCCCGGTTTCATCGCCACGCCAGGCCTGTTCATAAGGCGCAAAACGCCCACCGCGTGCCAGCAGATAGCCCACGCGCAGTCGCTCATCCGCTTTCAACACGCTGTCCAGCGCCGGTTTCAGGCGATCGACCCCGGTCAATCGCAGCTCGCTTTCCGTCGCCTCGGGCAGCGGCTCACCGGCAAAGGCCACGTTGGCCGCCGCCCGCAGATAATAATCTTCGGCATTGTGCAGCCCGAAGCGGTTACCCTGCGGATCCTGCAATGCGCCGTCGCCAAAGCCCGGTAACCCCATAGCTTTAGACAGCGCAATGACAAAGCTCTCCAGCGCCACCGGCTGCCCATCGGCCGTTTTCGCCGTACGTGCCGGAACCACCGGCCAACGCGCGGTGCTTGCCCGCACCATCACACCGGACCAGGGGGCGGTAAAACCCCAGCTCTCGAAGTTATGCGTATCCGGCACGATATAGTCCGCCAACGCGCTGGTTTCGTTAATAAAGGCATCGACCGCAATGAACAAAGGCAGCTGTCGCGGATCCTTCAGCCGACGTTCAACCACCTCACGCAGGCCGGCCACGCCATACAGCGGGTTGCCCATATGGCTGATCCAGGCTTTTAGCGGGTAGGGGTATCCCATCAGCGCCGGCGCCAGTTGCTCGGTGAACTGGCCCGCGACGAACGGGTACCAGGGCCCGCGCGCCGGGTAAGGTTTTTCCCCTTGCTCGAGCTTGCGGCGATATTCGTCGGATTGTTCATACGCCTGTTTGCTGCGCGACAGCACCAACCCTTTCGGTTTCACCATGCCGGGAAACGTCTTCAGGTTATAGCGCGGCCCGTCGGCAAACTCTTTGAACTTGCCGCCGCCCACTGAAACGCCGCCCTTAAGGTTCAGGTTACCGATCAGCGCATTGAGCATCATCACCGCCCAGCTGTTATAAAAGCCGTTGCCGCTCATCATGCCGCCGTGGGCAATCACCGCGGCTTGCCGTTGGTAAGAGGTAAACTCTTTGGCCAATGCGGCAATGGTCTCGGCGCCGACGCCGCAGCGTGCGCTGTATTCGTCCAGCGTAAATCGCTCAGCCGCCTGTTGCAGGCACAGGAAGCTCGAACGCACCCGAACCTGCGAGCCGTCGGCCAACCGCAATGGCTGATCCACCCGCAACGGCCCTTGCAGCGCCTGGTTGGCCGCTACCGGCTCACCCCGCAGCTCATCCCATACCAAAGGCGAACTTTCTGCCTCTCCTGGCGAGCTGCCGTCCAGATGTATCTGGCGCAAAAACTGTCCGCACAAAGGGTGATCTTCATCGGTTACTACCAGATGCGTGGCATTGGTCCAGCTTTTTTCACCGGCGGCCTGCATTGCCACCTCACCTGGCAACGCCAGATAGTCTGCGTTATAACGTTCCTGCTCGATAATCCAGCGGATCATGCCCATGACCAACGCAGAGTCTGTACCGGGCAACACCGGCACCCAACGGTTGTGATCGTTGGCCAGGGTGGTGGTCAAGGGCAATGCCGGAGCCACTACCACGTAACGAAACTCGTCGCGCATGCGGGCATTGGCCAACTGGCGCCCCTGGCGCTTGAACGGGTTACCGGACTGCGCCGGTGAAGTGCCGAGAAACAGGCCAAAGCGCAAATTATCCCAATCCGGTTTAACGTGGGCATTGGTTTCCAGATCGCCCATTAAAGCCCCGGAACCCGCGCGATAGGCCAATCCACAATAGGCACCATGGTGACCGAAATTACGTGTCCCAAAGGCGTTTTGCGCAAAACGCTTGATGAACGCGTCCCGGCCTTCATCACCGGCATTGGTGACCAACAGTTGATTGGCCTTGGGCCCCAGGGAAGGCTGATCCGGATCGAGCGGCGTGTCGAGATCGCGGATAGCCCGCAGTCCCTCGACCGGCCCCTCGCCAAACAGATCGCCGCCCTCAACCACTTCCTCAATCAACTGCTCGAAACTGATGCGCTGCCACTGCCCGCTGCCGCGCGGCCCCACCCGCTTCATCGGTTCCAGCACCCGATAAGGGCTGGTTAGCCCCTCCAGCAAGGTCGCGCCCCTGGCGCAGGCCGTCGAGCGTTGCTCAAGACCTTCATCGCCTCCCAGGCGGTTGAGTGCGTCGCTCACCGGTAAAGCATAGGGAAAGTGGCGATCGTGGGACAGCGGATGATAAGGGTTGCCCGCCACCCGCACTACCTGATGGATTTCGCGATCGACCCTGACCCGCACCCCGCAAAGCGTCCAACAGCCAAAACACTGGGTCATCGATACCGCCTGCTGCGGGTTGGCCTGCCAGCCATCGGGGTGTCGACGCCCTTCGGTCGGCAAGGCGTTGGCGCTGATCCTGTCCAGCGTCAATTTGCCGCTGCTGCCGTCGCGCAGCCCGGTAAACACCTTCTGCACCATCTCGCTGTAGCTGGCGCCGAACAGCGTCAACCCGCCCAGGGCCAGCCCGCCTTTTAACCACTGACGCCGTGTTGACTTAGCCATAATGTTTTTTCTCCATCAGCTGATGCTGTAATTCACGGATCCCAATGATTAACGCTATCCACAAACCCAAAGTGCCCAGAATCGCCAACAGCCCTTCGCTGCCGAGCGGTAGCACATAGGGATTGGTTAATACGTTGAACTTGGGCAGCGTCTGGGTTTGCATCAGCAGCAGCCAACGCACGCCCCAGCAGAGCAACAGCGCGACCATGCACTGGCCCAGCAACCCTTTTGCCCCCAGTGCTCGGCGGCGAACTCGCCAGGCCAGCGCCAACAGCAACAAGATCGAGGCGACAAAGGCGATGCCGGCCAAACGCCAAACCACGCCTTGGTTAGCCAGGCGATGCAATGCGGCAGAGGACGTGCTGCCATCCAGCCACCAGCCAAGGCATGAGATACACAGCAACAATAAGGTCACGGCCTGATAGCGAGCCAAACGCGGCTGCCACTGTGGTTCGTGACGCAGCCAACAGGCCAACAGCGGCGGAACGGCCTGCATAGCGGTGAGCAACAGCAGCCAGGGTAACCAAAGGCTGTACCACAGCGGCTGTGCCCGCAGCACGGAAACCTCGCGTCCGGTATAGAGCAAAATACTGGCTGCGGAAAGTAAGCAGCCCAATGCCACCCAACGCAGCCATTTCTCTTCTTGCCATGCCGGGAAGACCTGCAACCAACGCGCCCAGATCGGCAAGGTTTGCGCTCTCAACCGGCCACGCAGCAACAGAACGAAATAGCTCACGACCGACAGGCTGAACAGCGGTAAAAACAGCGAGCCGAGCGACATCCACGACCAGGGCGTAAAATGGGCGTAGAAATGCCAGATGCGAGCAGGCTGATGCAGATCGGCGCTCAGGGCCAATGGCGCCACCGTACCGCTCACGACGGCCAACGAGACGGCGGCCAGTTCCAGCCGGACCGTTTTATTGGGTTCGCGCCAGCGCAGCCAGACGGCAATAATGACGCTGCCGCAGGCCAGACCGATGAAGAAGAAATACTGCACCGCCCAGGGTAGCCAGTCGATCTCCTGTGGGCGAGCCATGATTTCGCGGATCATGCGTGTACCTCCTGCCACAATGCCGGTTGCCCCTGAACCTGGCTGACGAAAGCCTCGTCGAGCCCCAGATAGAAAACCTGCGGATGGGTGCCCTGCTCGGGTTTGAGTACCTTGAGCTGAGGCTGGTGCTGCTCTAAAGTGCGCCTCAACACTCCCTGACGATCGTTAAGATCGCCAATCATCCGTGCGCCTCCGACACAAGACTCGACGCAGGCCGGTAGCAGCCCGGCATCCAGCCGATGCACGCAGAACGTGCATTTGTCCGCTGTTTGAGTTTCATGGTTGATAAAGCGTGCCTCATAAGGGCAGGCCTGTACGCAATAGGCACAGCCAACGCAACGGGTGTTATCGATCACCACAATGCCGTCCTGCCGCTGGAAAGTGGCCTGTACCGGGCAAACCGGCACGCAGGGCGGGTTATCGCAGTGGTTGCACAGCCGCGGTAACAGGACGTTGGTGGTCGAGTTCTCACCCTCCAGAGTGACCTGATATTGCAGTACACTGGTGCGAAATTGTCCCTGAGGCAGCTGATTTTCCACCGCGCAGCTGACGGTACATGCCTGACAGCCGATGCAGCGACGCAGATCAATCAGCATCGCCATGCGTTTTTTGCCGTCGCCCTCTCGGCGCGTCGGCTGCAATTGCCACCCTGACTGCGCCAGCGGCACCAACGCAGCGCCGGCGGTTAGCGCACCGAGTCGTTGTAAAAACTGCCGTTTCCCACTGTCCATTGATTTCTCCCAATAAGTTCCTGCCGGGGAACTGATACAAGGGAGTGTAAAAAGGGCAACCGGCCACCAATATTGTGGTTTACCACATTACCGGCGACGGCTTGATCCAGGACAATTCAGACCGGTGATGGGGATCATAAAAGCGGAGAGGATGTGAAAAGAGCAGCGCTATTTCTGTTACTGGGCAGTTGGTTAAATGCGGCCTGGGCGGGGCAATGGAGCATTGCGGTACTGGCGCTGCGTGGCGATGCCCATGCGCTGACCCAGTGGCAGCCCTTGGTCGATCATCTCAACCGCCAGTTTCCCGATGACCATTTCCGCCTGTCGCCGGTGAATCTTGACGGTATGAATGAAGCGGTCCGCCATCAACGCGTCGATTTTTTGCTCACCAACCCGGCGCAATATGTCCAACTGGATAACCGCTATCCGCTGCGCTGGCTGGTTTCACTGCGTTCAACCCAACCCTCTCTGCAAGGCTCAAGCAACGTTGTCGGCAGCGTCATCCTGGTACGGGGCGACAGTCCGATAACCACTCCCCACCAACTGACAGGAAAGAGCGTCGGTGCCGTCGCCGCCGATGCTTTTGGCGGCTACCTGCTGGGGTACAAAGAACTGCTCGGCGCCGGGCTAAACCCGGAGAAAGATCTGCGACTGCACTTCAGCGGCTATCCGGCGGATGCCCTGCTTTATCAATTGCGCGATCGGGCGCTGGATGCGGCGATTGTGCCGGTTTGCCTGTTGGAAAAAATGCAGGCGGAAGGATTACTGCAGGCCGGTGATTATCGCGCACTGCTGGCGAAGCAAAGCGGCCAGCGCTGCCTGACCAGCACCGAACTGTACCCTAACTGGTCCTTTGCCGCCTTAAACCACGTGCCGGACCGGTTGGCAGACGAATTAACTCGCCAATTGCTGCAGATGAACACCCCCGGTTTGCCGGTTTGGGGAGCCCCGGCGTCATCGCGTCAGGTTAACCAGCTGCTGCAGGATCTGAATATCCACCCGACGCAGCGTTCTCTCTGGCAGGAACTGTACCTTTGGGCACGGCAGCATTGGCTACTGCTCAGTGGCGTCTTTGGGGGGATGGCGTTGCTCGGAGCCAATCATCTGTGGGTAGGTTATCTGGTGCGCCGCCGCGGGCGCCAGCTTGAACAAATGCATCAGACGCTACGCGCCAGAGACACGGCCCTGGCCCGGGCGCAGCGCCTCAGCGCCCTGGGCGAAATGGCCTCCGGTTTTGCCCATGAGCTTAACCAGCCGCTGGCGGCGATCCGCCACTATGCGGAAGGCTGTCGTATTCGCCTTGAGCGCAACAACAGCCAGCATGAGCTGCTGCCAATCCTCGAGCAGATTGGCCAGCAAGCGCAGCGTGGTGCGGAGAGCATCGTTAATTTGCGACGCTGGGCCAGCAAAACACCCCATGACGAAAGTGCGCAATGGCTGTTATTGCGCCCACTGGTGGAACACGTCATCCAATTGATGCAAATAAAACAGCAGCATCCGCAGTGCCGATTAACGATTAACATCTCGTCGCAGACTCAGCTGTTCAGCCAGGCGACGTTATTAGAGCAAGTGCTCACCAATCTGTTGAGCAACAGCCTGCAGGCGGGTGCCCGACAAATCACGCTGCGCCACGAAGCCGACGCACATCAACAACGGTTGCTCGTTGAAGACGATGGCGGCGGACTCAGCGCCGAGCAACTGGCACTGCCGTTCGTGCCCTTCCGCAGTACCAAACAGGAAGGTCTCGGGTTAGGGTTGGTGATCTGCCAGCGGCTGTTGAAGGGCCAAGGCGCAGAGCTGACGCTGGAAAATCACCTGGCTTCCCCACAACGCCAGGGGCTGCGCGTAACTCTGCATTTCCCCGTTATTCAAAAGGATCCCAGCCATGGCGCTGATACATCTGGTTGATGATGATTTTGCCGTTACCGACGCCTGCCGCTTTTTACTCGAAGGGCTGAATTACCGGGTACAAACCTGGCACGACAGTCAAAAATTCATCGACAGCATCGATCCCTATCAATGCGGCGTCGTCATGCTGGATATTCGCATGCCGGGAATTGACGGGCAGCAGGTTCACCAAGGCCTGCGGCGGCAGAACAGTACGCTGGCGGTGGTGATCGTCACCGGTCACGGCGATATTGCCATGGCCGTGGAGGAAATGAAGCTGGGTGCCGTCGATTTTCTGCAAAAGCCGATCGCCGCCGCGCCGCTGATTGAGGCACTGGAGCGCGGGATTATTCATTCTCAACGTCAGATTGAGCAGCGCCAACGGCAACAGCTTTTCGGCGCGCTGACGCCGCGCGAGCGCGATATTGCCCGTGCCGTAGCCGCTGGGATGACCAACAAACAGATCGCCGAAAGTCACTTTATCGCGGTACGCACCGTCGAAGTGCATCGGGCCAGAGTCATGGAAAAAATGCAGGCGGGTAGTCTGGCAGAACTGGTGAACGCGCTTAACCGATTGACGCTGACCAGTCTCGGCTAGCAATTTTCAGGCAAAAAAATGCCGGTCGGGATAAGCCGACCGGCATCTTATTTCAACTCACCGACAGATTACGGCAAGAGAGAAGGCTGATCTGCGCCCTCTTTCTCCACTTTCTGCTGCAGCATGTGCTCGCGTTTCATACCCAGCTTCAACGCCAGCGCGGACGCCACGTAGATAGAGGATACGGTACCGATAGACACACCGATCAACATAGCCAGAGAGAAGCCATGCAGCATCGCGCCGCCGAAGATGTACAGCATCAGCACCACCATCAGGGTGGTACCGGAGGTCATCAAAGTACGGCTCAGCGTCTGGGTCAGCGACACGTTCATGATTTCGTAAGGCGTCCCGCGGCGGATCTTGCGGAAGTTTTCACGAATACGGTCAGAAACCACGATGCTGTCGTTCAATGAGTAACCGATAACCGACATCAATGAAGCAACGATGGTCAGGTCAATCTCGATATGGAACAGCGACAGCACACCCAGGGTGATGACCACGTCGTGCGCCAGCGCGATAACCGCCCCCAGCGCCAGGCGCCATTCGAAGCGGAAACCGACGTAGATCAGAATACTGATCAACGCCACCAGCAGCGCCAGCCCACCGTTTTGCGCCAGTTCGGTCCCCACGCTCGGGCCGACGAACTCAATGCGTTTTACGGTAGCGTTTTTGTCGACCGAGTCGTTGATCACGCCGATCACTTTGTTACCCAGTTCCTGGCCAGCAGTACCGGTCGCCGGTGGCATACGCACCATCACGTCACGGCTGCTGCCAAAGTTCTGAATAACCGGGTCCTGGAACCCGGCTTTTTCCAGCGTATCGCGCATCAGATCGAGGTTGGCCGGTTTTTCCAGGCTGATTTCAATCACCGTACCGCCGGTGAAATCCAGACCCCAGTTAAAACCGCGTACCGACATAACGGCGATTGACGCGATCAGCAGCACCAGCGAGATGCCGAAGGCCACGTAATCCCAGCGCATAAAGTCGTAGACTCTACGGCCGTAGTTGAGTTGTTCAACAGTATAATCCTGTGCCACAACGCACTCCTCAGATAGACAGCTTGTTAATGCGTTTGCCGCCGTAAAGCAGGTTGACGATGGCACGGGTACCGACAATCGCGGTGAACATGGACGTCGCCACACCGATTGCGGTGGTAATCGCAAAGCCCTTGATCGAACCGGTACCTACTGCGTACAGAATGATCGCGGTGATCAGGGTGGTGATGTTGGCGTCAACGATACTGGAGAACGCGCCTTTATAGCCCTCATGGATCGCCTGCTGAACAGAACGTCCGTTCTTCAGCTCTTCCTTGATACGTTCGTTAATCAGTACGTTGGCGTCGACCGCCACCGCCAGCGTCAGCACGATACCGGCAATCCCCGGCATGGTCAGCGTCGCCCCCGGCAGCAGGGACATCACGCCGACAATCAGCACCAGGTTGGCGACCAGCGCCGTGGTAGCGATCATGCCGAACTTACGGTACCAAACCACCATAAACACGATGGATGCCACCAGCCCCCACAAGCAGGCTTCCAGACCTTGAGTGATGTTCTGTTGTCCCAGGGTCGGGCCGATTGTACGCTCTTCCACGATCTGGATTGGCGCAATCAGCGCACCGGCACGCAGCAGCAGCGAAAGCTGACGTGCTTCGTTCGGGTTGCCGATGCCGGTAATACGGAAGCTGTTACCCAGACGTGACTGAATGTTCGCCACGTTGATCACTTCTTCCTGTTTCACCAGAATCGCACGGCCGTTGGCGTCTTTCTTGCCGCTGTCCTTGTACTCCACAAACAGGGTCGCCATCGGCTTGCCGATATTGTCCTTGGTGAAGTTGGACATCGCAGTGCCGCCGGCACTGTCCAGCGAGATGTTCACCTGCGGTTGGTTATATTCGTCGGTGCTGGAAGTGGAGTCGGTGATATGGTCACCGGTCAGGATCACACGCTTGTACAGCACAACAGGCTGGCCTTCACGGGTGTCTTTCACTTCTGAGTCGCCTGGGACACGGCCATTGGCCGCAGCCGTGACGTCCGCATTGGTGTTAACCAAGCGGAATTCCAGCGTAGCGGTAGCGCCGAGGATCTCTTTGGCACGAGCGGTATCCTGAATACCCGGCAGCTCGACCACGATGCGGTCGGAACCCTGACGCTGCACCAGCGGTTCGGCAACGCCGAGCTGGTTAACACGGTTACGCAGGATAGTGATGTTCTGCTGTACCGCGTATTCGCGCGCTTCGCTCAGACGGGCATCCGTCAAGTTGGCTTTCAGGGTATTGCTGCCATTGGCAGAGAACACCATATCGCGCTGACGCGGACTGAGGTAGCTGATGGCCTGATCGCGGGCAGCATCGTCACGGAAACGCACTTCCACGCCGTTGTTGTCCAGCTTGCGGATAGACGCATAAGGAATGCCCTTTTCACGCAGATCGCTGCGCAGGGTATCCATGGTCTGTTCCTGCAGCTTGCTCAGCGCCGTGTCCATGTCGACTTCCATCAGGAAGTGAACACCACCACGCAGGTCCAGACCGAGCTTCATCGGTTCGGCGCCCAGCATGGCCAGCCAGGCTGGCGTGGCCGGAGCCAGGTTCAATGCCACCACGAACTTGTCACCCAGTTCCGCCATCAGGGCTTCACGGGCACGCAGCTGAATGTCAGGATTGCTGAAGCGAGCCAGGATGGCGCCATTTTCCAGCGCAATCGACTTGCTCGCGATCTTGTCTTTTTCTAATACGGTACGGACTTGGTCCAGTGTAGTTTCACTGGCGGCGACACCGCGCGCGCCAGTGATTTGTACAGCCGGATCCTCACCATAGATGTTGGGAAGCGCGTAAAGCAGACCGATGAAGATCACCACGATCAGCATCAGATACTTCCACAAAGGATAACGGTTTAGCACGGCAATTCCCTTCGGGAAAACAAAATTACAGGGCCTTCATGGTACCTTTCGGCAGAACGGCCGCCACGAAGTCACGCTTGATCATCACTTCCGTGGTGTCGTTCAGCGCAATGGCGATAATGCCGGTGTCAGCCACTTTGGTCACGCGGCCAATCAGGCCACCGGTGGTCAGCACTTCATCACCCTTGCCGATCGAGTCCATCAGTTTCTTGTGCTCTTTAGCGCGTTTCTGCTGTGGGCGCAGGATCATGAAATAGAAAATCAGACCAAACACCACCAGCATAATGATCAGAGAGTACGGGCTTCCCTGAGACGGAGCTCCTGCGGATGCGACGGCGTCAGAAATGAAAAAGCTCATTGAAATTCCCTCATTAAGTTATCAATTATTAATTCAAGCGTTTAAAGGTGGAATCGGTTTACCGATCCGACCGTAGAAATCCGCAACAAACAGCTCTAATTTACCCTGTTCAATGGCCTCGCGTAAACCCGCCATCAGGCGTTGGTAGTGACGAAGGTTATGAATGGTGTTCAATCGGGCACCCAGTATTTCGTTGCAACGATCGAGATGATGCAAGTAGGCGCGGCTGTAATTGCGACACGTATAGCAATCACAGTCTTTATCCAGCGGAGAAGTATCATCCTTGTGCTTGGCATTACGGATTTTTACCACACCGTCAGTCACGAACAGATGGCCGTTACGGGCATTACGCGTTGGCATCACGCAGTCGAACATATCGATACCACGACGCACGCCTTCAACCAGGTCTTCCGGCTTGCCGACGCCCATCAGGTAACGTGGCTTATCTTCCGGAATTTGCGGGCAAACATGTTCAAGAATGCGGTGCATATCCTCTTTTGGCTCGCCGACCGCCAAGCCGCCCACAGCGTAACCATCAAAACCGATATCCACCAGCCCTTTTACTGAAACATCACGTAAATCTTCGTAAACTCCGCCCTGAATAATGCCGAACAGCGCATTTTTATTATTCAGTTCGTCAAAACGCTGACGGCTGCGCTGCGCCCAGCGCAGAGACATCTCCATCGAACGCTTGGCGTAGTCCCAATCTGCCGGGTACGGTGTACATTCGTCGAAAATCATCACGATGTCGGAACCCAGGTCATACTGGATTTCCATCGATTTTTCCGGACTGAGGAACACCTTGTCGCCGTTGATCGGGTTACGGAAATGAACGCCTTCCTCTTTAATCTTGCGCATCGCGCCCAGGCTGAACACCTGGAAGCCGCCGGAGTCGGTGAGAATGGGGCCATGCCACTGCATGAAGTCGTGC
Source organism: Serratia liquefaciens (assembly GCA_012719855.1). GTDB lineage: Bacteria > Pseudomonadota > Gammaproteobacteria > Enterobacterales > Enterobacteriaceae > Serratia > Serratia liquefaciens_A. The sequence goes on from JAAXZN010000028.1 coordinate 94,777, forward strand.
AGGTCGCCATGCAGCTTCATGATTTCCTGGCCTGGGCGCAGCCACAGGTGGAAGGTGTTGCCCAGCAGGATCTGCGCGCCGGTCTCTTTCACTTCTTCCGGCGTCATGCCTTTTACCGTGCCGTAGGTGCCAACAGGCATAAAGGCCGGGGTTTCCACCACGCCGCGGTCAAAGATCAGGCGGCCACGGCGAGCGCGGCCATCGGTTGTGTCTAATTCGTACTTCACAAAGCCTCCAGCATCAGAGAAACAGTCTGATGTCGTTAAAACAGGGCCGCGCCAGATGCGCAGCCCAGAAAATCAGGCGCCGACGGACTCTTGCTCCGCCTGCGGGTTACGGCTGATGAACATCGCATCGCCATAGCTGAAGAATCGGTACTGTTCGGCCACCGCCTGCTGATAGGCATTCATGGTGTTTTTATAACCGGCAAAGGCGGAAACCAGCATAATCAGCGTCGACTCCGGCAGGTGGAAATTGGTCACCAGCGCGTCAACCACCTGATAATGGTAGCCGGGGAAGATAAAGATGCTGGTGTCGCCGAAGAACGGGGCAATTAACGCGTCCTTGCTGGCGTTGGCGGCGCTTTCCAGAGAACGCACCGAGGTCGTACCTACCGCCACCACGCGCTTGCCGCGAGCTTTACAGGCCAATACCGCGTCAACCACATCCTGCGGCACTTCCGCATATTCGGCGTGCATGACGTGTTCTTCGATGGTTTCCACCCGCACCGGCTGGAAGGTGCCCGCGCCCACATGCAGCGTGACAAAGGCCATCTCGATGCCCTTCTCGCGCAGCGCAGCCAGCAGCGGCTCGTCGAAGTGCAGCCCGGCGGTCGGCGCCGCTACGGCACCCGGCTTCTCGCTGTAGACCGTCTGATAAAGCTCGCGGTCAGCGTCTTCGTCCGGGCGGTCGATATAGGGTGGCAACGGCATGTGGCCGACGGCATTGAGGATAGTGAACACGTCGCGCTCATCGTTGAAACGCAGTTCGAACAGCGTATCGTGGCGCGCCACCATGGTGGCGGAGATGCTTTCATCGTCGCCGAGCAGCAGGTCAGCCCCCGGTTTAGGGGCCTTAGAGGCACGAACGTGCGCCAGCACACGATGGTCGTCCAGCACGCGCTCAACCAGAACTTCAATCTTGCCGCCGCTGACCTTGCGGCCAAACATGCGCGCCGGGATCACCCGGGTATTGTTAAACACCAACAGATCGCCGGCTTCCAGATTATCCAGCAGATCGGTGAATACGCCGTGCGTCAGCTCCCCGCTCGGCCCGTCCAACTGCAGCAAGCGGCAACCGCTACGCTCAGATTGGGGATAGCGGGCAATCAGGGACTCGGGAAGTTCAAATGAAAAATCGGCGACGCGCATGGGTATTCACTTCTTCATTGTATATACCCTATGAATTTCAAGTTGCAGTTAGGCGGCCAGCTTGCCCATCTCCGGGAGCTTACTTGAGTAAGTGACCGGAGTGGGCAAGTGCAGCCAACAACACTGCGGCTTGAAAGGCGACGGGTATGTTGGTCATAAAAAACAGGCGGCCTAGTCTAAAGCTGTGGGCGGTCAGCGGCAAGAAATAAGGAGGATTTGCATGACTTCAGGTATAGTTGCCGGATGAATTTTCTCGCTCATCTCCATTTGGCCCAGCTTGCGGAAAGCTCTTTACTGGGTAATCTGTTGGCCGACTTCGTGCGCGGCAACCCCGCAGGCGAGTACGATCCCGAGGTGGTGGCCGGCATTATGATGCACCGCCGCGTCGATGTCTTGACCGACAGCCTGCCGCAGGTCAAAGCCTGCCGCGACTATTTCTCCGCAGAACACCGGCGCGTAGCGCCAATCACGCTCGACGTGGTGTGGGATCACTTTCTGGCTCGCCACTGGCAGCAACTGGAACCGTCCCTCAGCCTGCACGGCTTCACCCAGCAAGCCCGCGGTCAGATCGTGCCGCATTTGCCGCTGACGCCGGTGCGCTTTCAGAATTTGAATGGCTATTTATGGCCGGAACGCTGGCTGGAGCGCTACGCCGAGCTGCCGTTTATCGGCAACGTGCTGGCGGGTATGGCCAGCCGTCGTCCGCGTCTGGCGGCGCTGGCAGGCTCTTTCGCCGACGTAGAACGCAATTATCATCAGCTTGAAACACAGTTCTGGCAGTTTTACCCACAGATGATGCAGCAGGCAAAAGAGAAGAAGCTGTAAGGTCAAACCAAACCCATTGAAAATGCGACGCTTTACAAGAAATTGCTTTTTAAGCCTTGCCCTTTGACGGGAAAAGGTTATTTTTAAAGCTCGCTAAATTTAATCAACGACTTTGATAGGTAAAAGCTATCTCATCGATTGGTCTTTTACCCTTTATTCACCCAGTCGTGGCCCCTATACTGGCCCTTGTTTTTACATCAACCCCTTAACACCTATTACAGGAGTAATTATGGTCCTGGTAACTCGTCAAGCCCCTGACTTCACCGCAGCTGCCGTACTCGGCAATGGCGAAATCGTTGAAAACTTCAACTTCAAGAAGCACCTGAACGGCAAACCGGCCGTCCTGTTCTTCTGGCCGATGGACTTCACCTTCGTATGTCCTTCTGAGCTGATCGCTTTCGATCACCGCTATGAAGAGTTCCAGAAGCGTGGCGTTGAAGTGGTTGGCGTTTCATTCGACTCAGAATTTGTCCACAACGCATGGCGTAAAACCCCAGTCGAGAATGGCGGCATCGGGGAAGTGAAATACGCAATGGTTGCTGACATTAAGCGTGAAATTCAGAAAGCTTACGGCATCGAGCACCCAGAAGCAGGCGTTGCCCTGCGTGGTTCTTTCCTGATCGACAAAGACGGCGTGGTTCGCGCTCAGGTTGTTAACGACCTGCCAATCGGCCGTAACATCGACGAAATGATCCGTACCGTTGACGCATTGCAATTCCACGAGCAGCACGGCGAAGTGTGCCCGGCTCAGTGGGAAAAAGGCAAAGCAGGTATGGGCGCTTCTCCGGACGGCGTGGCTAAATACCTGTCCGAAAACGCTTCCAAGCTGTAATTTCAGCCTGTCAGCGTATCAACCGGCCCCCGTGGCCGGTTTTTTTTGCGCCAAATCAGGGCATGCTGCCCGCTTTGCGTGCTTCATTTCCTTGTTTCCGCTCACATTTCCCTGGCCGTTTTCCGCACAATCCCTTATCTGCAGCTAGTATCAATAACGCTGGCCCACTCTTTGCACGACACCGGGGGCAAGCCAAACACAATAAGAAAACTGACAGGGTAGGAATAACTATGTTTTTACAGAAATGGAGCAAGCCGCTGACCATGGCGGCGCTGCTGGTCAGCAGCAGCCTGTATGCCGCATCCAATCCGGCGGTCGAAGCCAAAAACGGCATGGTGGTGACATCGCAACATCTGGCCTCACAGGTCGGCGTCGATATCCTGAAGCTGGGCGGTAATGCCATAGACGCCGCCGTGGCGGTGGGCTACGCGCAGGCGGTGGTCAACCCGTGCTGCGGCAACATTGGCGGCGGGGGCTTTATGACGGTGCACCTGGCCGACGGCACCGATACCTTTATCAACTTCCGTGAAACCGCGCCGGCGGCGGCCAATGCCAATATGTATCTGGATGCCGAGGGCAACGTCAAGAAAGGCGCCAGCCTGTATGGCTATCTGGCGGCGGGCGTGCCAGGCACCGTACTGGGCATGGAAACCGCACGCCAGAAATACGGCAAGCTGAGCCGCGAGCAGGTCATGGCCCCGGCCATCAAACTGGCGCGCGAGGGCTTTATTTTGACCCGTGCCGACACCGATATTCTCGATACGACCACCGCGCGCTTTAAACAAGACCCGGAGGCCGCCAAAATCTTCCTGCGCCCGGACGGCTCTTCGCTACAGCCGGGCGATCGCCTGGTGCAAAGCGATTTGGCCGACACCCTGGCCGCTATCGCCAAAGAGGGGCTGGACGCCTTCTATAAAGGCAAAATTCCTCAGGCGGTTGAAGCAGCGGCCAAACAAGGCGGCGGCATCCTGACCGCGGCCGACTTCGCCCACTACAAAGTGACCGAAACCCCGCCGATTACCTGTAGCTATCGCGGCTATAAATTTGTATCGGCCCCGCCACCCAGCTCAGGCGGCGTGACGCTGTGTGAAATCCTTAACGTGGTTGAAGGTTATGACCTGAAGAGCATGGGCTTCAATTCGGCGGCCGCAATCCACACCATGACCGAAGCGATGCGTCACGCTTATATGGACCGCAACACCTACCTTGGCGACCCGGAGTTCATCAAGAACCCGATCGACAGGCTGGTCAGCAAGAGCTATGCCGAAGAAATTCGCAAGAAAATCGTCGCTGACAAAGCCACACCGTCGGAAAACGTACAGCCCGGTATGGAACCCCACGAGAAGCCGGAAACCACCCATTACTCGATTGTCGATCATGATGGCAACGCTGTCTCCACCACCTATACCGTCAACGGCCGCTTTGGTGCGGTGGTGATCGCCCCTGGCACCGGCTTCTTCCTCAACGATGAGATGGATGACTTCACCGTCAAAGTCGGCGAGAAAAACCTCTATGGTCTGGTGCAGGGTACCGCCAACAGCATTGCCCCCGGTAAGCGCCCACTATCGTCGATGAGCCCGACGCTGGTGACCAAAGACAATAAAATCTTTATGGTGCTCGGTTCGCCGGGCGGTTCCCGCATCATCACCATCACCCTGCAGACCGCACTCAACGTGATTGACCACGGCATGGCACCGCAGGAGGCGGTAGATGCGCCACGCATCCATCACCAGTGGTTGCCGGATGAGGTTTACTACGAGCAGCGCGGCGTTTCTGCCGATACGCTTAAAATTCTTGCCGGTATGGGTTACAAGATGGTTGAGCAAACGCCATGGGGCGCGACCGAGCTGATTCTGGTGGGCCTGCCGGGTGCCGCGGGCGTCAGCCCGGCTAATTCCGGCAACGATTCAGCGGTGTCCGGCAAAGTGCGCGAAGGCTACCTGTACGGTGCCAATGACGTTCGCCGCCCAGCCGGTTCTGCCGTGGGATATTGATCGGCTCATTAGGCGTGTGAACGCCCACTCAGTAAATGGAGGGCCGGGATGCCGGCCCTTTTCTGTCTTAACCCAGACGTCGCCACAGGGTGACGGACTCTTCGCTCAATTGCAGCGACATCGCGTTCTGCGTATCTTCCATTTCGCCCTTTCCTTCCAGTCGCTGCCATTGGCCTGCGGCCAGCAACGGCGTGTGCGGCAAGGTCACTGCACCGCTGCCGGCACGCTGTAACGCCACCAACACCTGTTCTTGTTGATAGAGACGCACGAACACTAAGGTCTCTCCGACCGCATGCAGCACCTGACAGCCACCGCGACGCAACGCCAGACTCTGCTTGCGCAGTGCCGCCATACGCTGGAACAACGCCAGCAGGGACCGATCCCAGTGGCTTTCATCCCACGGGAAGGGTTTACGACAGAACGGGTCGTTAGCGCCATCCAGGCCAATTTCATCGCCATAATATAAACAGGGCACACCGATCCAGCTCATCAGCCACACTGCCGCCATCTGCATCCGCACCCGGTTGCCCTGCAACAGCGTCAGAAAGCGCGCGGTATCATGACTGTCGAGTTGATTGAACTGAATCAACTGGCGGCCATGCGGCAAGCCGGCCCGGTAGCCGTCCATCCATTGTGCGCAGTCCGCCGCCGACATCCGCACCGGGTGATGCGCGACGTCCAATCCGGCGAGGAATCCCCTGACCGGCAGGGCGAAGCCCATATAGTTCATTGCCGCATCTTCAACGCCGGCATGCAGCCAGCGCCGCGCATCGCCAAAATGCTCGCCCAGCACATAGGCCTGCGGATTTTCCTGTTTAACCGCGTGATAAATACCTGCCAGATGCCGCAGGTTGCCGGTGGCTCCGCCGTTTTCACCCAGCATATGCACCACGTCCAGCCGCCAGCCGTCAATGCTGTAGGGCGGGCGTAACCAATGGCGCACTACGCTGCCCTCACCGCGATAAATCGCCTCCGCCACCTGGGGTTCGGCAAAGTTGAGCTTCGGCAGGCTGGCGTTGCCCTTCCAGTCAAGCGCACGGCCATCCGGGTAGAAATTAAACCAGCCACGGTAGGGAGAATCCGGATGGTGGCAAGCGCCGTTGTCGCCTTGCTGGTGACGATCAAACCACGGGTGGGAATCGCCGGTATGGTTAAACACCCCGTCGAGCACCAGTTTCATTCCCACTTTGTGAGTGCTCACTCGCAAACGTTGCAAGGCAGCGTTGCCACCCAGGTAGGGATCGACCTGATAATAGTCTTCGGTATCGTATTTGTGCACGCTGGGTGCGGTGAAGATCGGGTTCAGATAGAGCGCCGTCACGCCCAACTGCTGCAGGTAAGGCAATTTTTGGCTAATGCCGTCCAGGTCGCCGCCATAGAAGGTGGACGCGGCGTGTCGGTCCTCCAGCGGCTGCTGCCAGTCGCAGCGAACGACATCGCAGCCGGCGGCATGATGACGATAGCTGCCGCTCTGAATGCCATGTTCGCCGCCGCTGCTGGCAAAGCGATCGGGAAAGATTTGATAGAAAATCTGGTCGGCCACCCATTGCGGGCTACTGTCGGGTACGTCGACGGCAAATTGCGCCAGTTGCCCCGGCGGCGTCAGAGACTCTCCCTGTGGACCGAACCATTGCTGGCGGTCGGCCCAGACCAGCTTGAAACAGTAACGGCGGGTCGCTTCGCCCTCATTCAGGGTCAGGCTGGCCTGGTATCGCTGCAGCCCGCCAACCTGCTGCCCCTTCATGATCAGCAACCATTCTTCATTGTCCGGCTCGGCACGTAAAAAAACCTGTTCAGGCAGTTCATTGCCCTGTAACCACAGCGTGATATCCAGGCGTTGTCCCTTCTTCACCACAAAAGGCGGGACCGGTTGATGCCAGGCGTTAAGCATGACTTTCCTCCAGCTGTACAAAACGAAATCGACGACGTTATTCAATGCCACGAACAATGCCACGTTGAGTGTCAGTCCCCCTCCTCTCTGGCCGGTAAACTCGGGGAGGAGCCGGGGGGTGGAGATAATCAGTCAGCGCTAACCCTATGTAAAAAAGGGTAAACAGCCGCACATTATGACCCGTAACCATTAGGCTAACGTCTTTTGAGTGTATTGGATATTTTTTGCGCATTTTTTAAAGGAGCGGCAATGCAACAACAGATAACCCTGTGGCTGGAGAAGTTCGGGCTGGAGTTCAGCGGGATGATGTCCCTGTTGATGGTGCTGGGACTGATCCTCTTGATTTCGGTGGTGATCCACCTGGTGTTGCACCGCGTGGTGCTGGCGGCGATCCAACGCCGTGGCCAACGGTCGCAACGTGTCTGGCAGCAGGCTATCACCCAGTACAAGCTGTTCCAGCGTATGGCGCTGTTGCTGCAAGGGGTGATCATTAATCTGCAGGCGGTGCTGTGGCTGCACGCCGGTAGCGAGACTCAGGCGATTATCATTACCGCCGCCCAGGTGTGGATCATGGGCTTCGCCCTGCTGTCGCTGTTTTCCCTGTTGGACACGCTGCTGGCGATGCTGCGCCAAAGCCCGATCTCCAATCAGCTGCCGCTGCGCGGTATTTTCCAGGGCCTGAAGCTGGTGGCGGCAGTCCTGATTGGCATCATGATCGTTTCACTGCTGATGGGGAAATCGCCCTTGCTGCTGCTCAGCGGCCTGGGGGCGATGACGGCGGTGCTGATGTTGGTATTTAAGGACCCGATCCTCGGCCTGGTGGCCGGCATCCAGCTTTCCGCCAACGACATGCTGAGCATCGGCGACTGGCTGGAAATGCCGAAATACGGCGCCGACGGCGCGGTGACCGACATTGGCCTGACCACGGTGAAAGTGCGCAACTGGGACAATACCGTGACCACCATCCCAACCTATGCGCTGATCTCCGACTCCTTCAAAAACTGGCGCTCCATGTCGGAATCCGGTGGCCGCCGCATCAAACGCAGTATCAATATCGACACCACCAGCGTGCATTTCTTGTCGGAAGAGGAACAACAGCGCCTGAACCGTAACCCGCTGCTGCAACGCTACCTGAACGATAAAACGCAGGAGCTGAGCCAGCATAATCAGCAGACTGGAGTAGATCTCAGTTCACCGCTCAACGGCCGCCGACTGACCAACCTTGGTACGCTGCGCGCTTACCTGGTGGCCTATCTGCGCGCCCATCCTGGCATTCACCAGAATATGACGCTGATGGTGCGCCAGTTGGCACCGCTGCCAGAGGGATTGCCGCTGGAGATTTACGCCTTCACCAACACTACGGTATGGGCAGAATACGAAAGTATTCAGTCGGATATCTTTGACCATATCCTGGCGGTGATTAACGAATTCGATTTGCGGGTGCACCAAACGCCGACCGGTAACGACATGCGCAGCATGCTAAGCCCTCTGCGGCAGGCGGCAGACATTTCCTGACGCAGGCTGACGTAACTGTTTCTGCTGGTAATTATTCTCCACCAATTGCCAGCAGATATCTCCAGCCTCTTTTCTTGCCCACCGAAAGCGGTGTTAATACGCTCACCCAGCCACCTGAAAGAAGAGATGCCATTGCTGAAACAGGTAAAACATCGGCTGTTTACCCTGCTGGCCACGCTGTTGTTCATCGGCTGTCTGCACAGCGCTTCGCTGGATGAAAACCGCATGAGCCGCACTCTGCAACCGTCGCTTAGCGCCCTGAGCAGCAGCATGCAGGATATTCGCGAAGTGCTGGCGCGCTGCGCCGGAGAGGGGAGAGAGGAAAGGCTTAGCGACAGCAGCCTGCGTATCGAAGCGCGCGCCTCCGGTGACGACGAACCTGAGGAAAAGCATTAAAAAAACACCGGCTCATGGCCGGTGTTTTCATCTTCAATCCTGTTGCTGTGCCAGAGTCGCCAGCTTTTTCTGGCGGTTGACCTTGAAGTAATACCCCGCCAGCAGCACCGCCACCCACACCAGCCCGGCGTACAGCGATACGCGAGTCGTTGGGAAGTAACCGATCAGACCGATGATAAATACCAGGAAGACGATCGCCACCACCGAGGTAAATACCCCGCCGCGCAGTGGGAACGCCAGGCCTTTCACCTGCTCTTTGCTCAGGCCGCGGCGGAAGGCAATCTGCGAGGACAAGATCATGATCCACACCCATACGGTGGCGAAGGTCGCCAGTGAGGCAATCACCAGGAACACGTTTTCCGGCATGATGTAGTTGAGATACACCGCCAGCAACAGCGCCAGCATCATCACCACCACCGTGACCCACGGGATCCCGCGTTTGGACACCTTGCTGAACATCTTCGGCGCATGGCCCTGCTCGGCCATGCCGTGCAGCATGCGGCCAACGCCAAACACATCGCTGTTAATCGCCGAAAGCGACGCGGTGATCACCACAAAGTTAAGGATGCCCGCCGCCACGGTAATGCCCATATGCTGGAAAGTCAGCACGAACGGACTGCCGTTGGTCCCCACCTGATTCCACGGGTAGATCGACATAATGACAAACAGCGTACCGACGTAGAACACCAGGATACGCCACGGCACCGAGTTGATGGCCTTGGGAATGGAGATTTTCGGGTCTTTGGCTTCACCAGCGGTGATACCGATAATCTCGATGCCGCCGTAGGCGAACATCACCAACTGCAGCGACAGGATCATGCCGATAAAGCCGTTGCTGAAGAAGCCGCCGTTAGACCACAGGTTATGGATGCCGGTCGGCTGACCGCCGTTGCCAATCCCCCAGATGATGATACCGATACCGGCGGCAATCATGATGATGATGGTGGCTACTTTGAAGAAGGAGAACCAAAACTCCAGCTCACCGAACACCTTCACGCTCATCAGGTTGATGGCGCCTATCACCAGCACCACGCTCAGTACCCAAATCCAGTGCGGCACCTCGGGGAACCACACCCCCATATAGATACCGAAGGCGGTCACGTCGGCAATGGCGACGATCAGGATTTCAAAACAGTAGGTCCAGCCGGTAATGTACCCGGCCATCGGCCCAAGGTAGTCCTGCGCGTAACGCGAGAACGAACTGGCCTGCGGGTTGTTGACCGACATCTCGCCCAGCGCACGCATGATGATAAAAGCGACGATGCCGCCAATCAGGTACGCCAGCAAAACGCTTGGCCCGGCCATTTTAATCGCGTCTGCCGAACCGTAGAACAGGCCGGTACCGATAGCCGAACCCAGGGCCATAAAACGAATGTGACGGGTGCTGAGACCGCGTTTTAGCTTATTGGGCGCGGGAGCGGTGGGTGACTGTTGTTGCATGAAAATAACCCGTGTTTTTTAAACGTAAAAAAGCCACGGACAAGTCCGTGGCCCAAAATTTAGCCGGGAATTTAGGAGTGCGCGGTCACTTCGGAACGCGTACAAACCCGGTCATAAATCGCGACCAGCACCAGCATCAACAGCGAAGGCGACAACCATGCCAGACCCTGTTCCGCCAGCGGCAGGTGATTGGTCCAATCCGGCAGCACTTGCTGGAAGGCGGACGCTTTCACCGCGTCAAGGATACCAAACAACAGGCTGACTAACATCACCGGCGCGATAATACGCGGCGCGCTGTTCCACCAACGCAGGGTGAAGCTCAGCACCACCAGCACGATGCACGGCGGGTAAATCGCGGTCAGCACCGGGATGGAGATCTGGATCAGATGGCTCAGGCCCAGGTTGGACACCACCATCGAGAACAGCCCCAGAATAAACACCAGCGTCTTGTAGGAGAAAGGCAGATATTGGGCAAAGAACTCGGCGCAAGCGCAGGTCAGGCCAACCGCAGTCACCATACAGGCGATGAAAATCAGCGCCGCCAGGAAGAAGCTGCCCAGCCCACCGAAGGTATTTTGCACGTAAGCATGCAGGATCACCGCGCCGTTGGTCGCGTCAGGTACCAACACGCCGCTGCCGGAGCCCAGTTTAAACAGGCTCAGGTAAACCAACGTCAGGCCCACACCGGCAATCAGCCCGGCCAGAATGGTGTAACGCGTCAGCAAACCGGCATCTTTGACGCCGCGGGAACGCGCGGCGTTAACGATAACGATGCCAAATACCAGCGCGCCCAGCGTATCCATAGTCAGATAGCCGTTGACGAAGCCGGAGGAGAAAGGAACGTTCTGATAAATGTCGGTCGCCGGGATAGGCGTGCCTGCCGGCCAAACCAGCGCGGCAATGCCGAGCGCGCCCAGCGCAACAATTTTCAGCGGTGCCAACACGTGGCCCACGGTATCGAGCAGACGGCCCGGATACAGCGAGATGCCGATCACCAGTGCGAAATACACCAGGCTGTAAATAAACAGCGGCATGGCGCCATCACCGGTCAGCGGTGCAATGCCCACTTCAAAGGAGACGGTCGCGGTACGCGGCGTGGCGAACAGCGGGCCTACGGCCAGATAGCAGACGGTAGCCAGCAACAGACCGGCGCGACGGCCAATCGGCGAGCTCAGGGCGTCAATACCGCCACCGACGCGCGCCAGGGCGATCACGGTCATCACCGGCAGACCGACGGCGGTGATCAGGAAGCCGACAGCTGCGGTCCAGACGTGCTCACCGGACTGTAAACCGACCATCGGCGGGAAAATGATATTCCCGGCGCCGACGAATAAGGCAAAGGTCATAAAACCCAATGCGATAATATCTTTTGACGTTAAACGATGACTCATACGATGTCGTGTTGCCTGTTCAAATGAAAAAAAATGCCCGATATGGAGGTAGCGTTAAGCCCCATCCGGTTGCCGGCTTGCCATTTCATCGCGAGACCAATAAGAGCAGAAAACGCATAACGTCCGGCGTTTTGTCCTTATTCGAAAGTGACCACTCATGATGATGGGCAGAGTTTTAGGAGTTATAAATGGAGGTTTAGTCCGACAACGGAGGCTAAGTTAAACGTTTATAGCGTTGAAAGGCAAGTCGCATGACAAAAAGCAGAGCTATCGACCAGATAATCTTTCGGCACCAGTCGATCATAGGGGCTATCAATAAATATACAATACATGATTTGTATCATTTTTGAGCAACGCATTCACAAAACGTGAAGCAGATAACTCATGACCGCGCGAAAACGCCAATAAACCACCAGTTTCCGCACGGTATGAACCGATTTTTTTGCCCTACCAAACCTGTTCGGCAATATTCACCACGCTTTGCAGCTTATTCCACTGCTGCTGTTCACTCAGGCTGTTCCCCTCTTCGGTCGAAGCAAAACCGCACTGGGTACTGAGGCAAAGCTGTCGACGATCGACAAACTGCGCCGCCTCTTCAAGCCTCTGTTTCACCTGCTCGGGGTTTTCCAGTTCGCCGTTTTTGGTAGTAATCAGGCCCAGCACCACCTGCTGTTTGCCCGGTTTGATAAAACGCAGCGGTTCAAAACCCCCGGAACGCTCATTGTCGTACTCGAGGAAGAAGGCGTCGATATTCACCTGACCAAACAGGATCTCCGCCACAGGTTCATAACCGCCCTCGGAGATCCAGGTGGAACGGAAATTACCGCGGCAAACGTGCAACCCGATGATCAGATCCTCAGGTTTGTCGGCGATCGCCGCGTTCAGCACATCGGCATAAATCCGCGCCAGAAGATCGGGATCCTCTCCACGCTCGCGGATCTGCCGCCGTTGATCGTCAGAGCACAGGTAGGCCCAGACGGTGTCGTCAAGCTGCAGATAGCGGCAACCGGCATCATAAAATGCCTTGATCGCGTCGCGGTAGGTCTGTGCCAGATCGTCAAAATAGGCGTTCAGATCCGGATAAACCTGGCTGTCGATGGCCTTGCGCCCGCCGCGAAAATGCAGCACGCTCGGGCTGGGAATGGTCATCTTCGGCACCGCATCACCGGCGATAGTCTTCAGAAAACGAAAGTCCGCCAGCATCGGATGTTGCGGGTTGAAGCCCAATTTTCCGACCACCTTGATACTGCGCGCCCGCGTCTGTACGCCGTTAAACTGGATCCCCTGCTCCGCGTCATAACCTTCCACGCCGTCCAGCCCTTCCAAAAAGTCGAAGTGCCACCACGCCCGACGAAACTCCCCATCCGTCACGACCGCCAAACCGAGATCTTTCTGTTTTGCCACCGCCAGACGGATCTGTTGGTCTTCAACCTCCCGTAACTGAACGGCATCAATCTCGCCCTGCAGAAACTGTTGGCGAGCGGTTTTCAGCGCCGCAGGGCGTAACAAACTGCCGACAACGTCAGCGTGAAAGGCAGAATTGCAATCGCACATAATATGACTCCCGCTAGCCGGCAAAAGCTCGGGCCTTTGCCTCAGTGATTTACAATGTGAACTATTACGTCGGGTTACAAAGTGGACTTCCAGACGTCTAGATGATTTATGTTCAGCATGCTGTCACGTCGACTGCCGGGCGGCAACGGAAGAATTTTCACGGGGGATGAAAGAAATTCATTTTGGGCACCGAAGGTGCCCAGAGGCCGACTTATTGCAGGCCCAGCGCCAGGCGGGTTTTCTGCAGAGTCTCTGGCGGCAGCGGCAGATAGCCGTCGTGATTGACCAGATTTTGCCCGGTGTCCGACAGCACGCGATCGAGAAATGCCGCCGTCAGCGGTTCCAGTTGCTGGTTAGGCGCCTTATTGATGTAAATATACAGATAGCGCGACAACGGATAGCTGCCGTTGCGCACGTTGGCGTCATTGGGGGTAACGTAGTTTTCGCCGAATTCCGCCAACGGCAGCAGCCGCACGCCGCTGGCGCGAAAACCGATGCTGGCGTAGCCGATACTGTTCAACGAACCGGCCACCGCCTGCACCACCGAAGCCGACCCCGGCAGTTCATTGACACGCGGCATGAAATCACCGCCACACAGCGCACGCAGCTTGAAATAACCGTAGGTGCCGGAGGCTGAATTACGTCCAAAACGTTGCAACGCACGCTGTTGCCAATCACCGGTCAGCCCCAGATCCCCCCACCGGGTCAAAGGCTGGCTTTCGCCACAGCGCAGGGTCGCGGAGAAAATTTGGTCGAGCTGCTGCAGGTTAAGACCGCGCAGCGGGTTGTCCTGATGCACCAGCACCACCAACGCATCGACCGCGACCGGTACCGCCAACGGCGCATAGCCATAGCGGTGTTCGAACGCCGACACTTCCGCGGCCTTCATCGGCCGACTCATCGGGCCGAGCTGAGCGGCACCCGCCGCCAATGCGGTTGGCGCCGTCGAAGAACCGGCGGCCTGGATCTGCAGATTAACGTTGGGATAATGCTGGCTGAAGTCCTGCGCCCACAGCGCCATCAGGTTCGCCAGCGTATCGGAGCCGACGCTGGACAGGTTGCCGGACAGCATGCCATCCGGCTGCGCCAGCGCGCCTCGGCTTGCCAACAGCGCCAGGCAAAGCAACAGCCCTCGGGTGATTCGGATCATGCCAGCCTCTCGCGTTAATTTTTCACCGCATTCTCTGACAAAGCTGCGGGAACAATCAACCGGTTAGGCAAGGTAAAGATAAATCGGGTGCCAATGCCCTGCTCGCTGAGGATCTCCAGCCGCGCATCGTGGTGGCTGAGCGCATGCTTGACGATCGCCAACCCCAGCCCGCTGCCGCCGGTCTGGCGTGAACGGGCTTTGTCGACGCGGTAGAAACGCTCGGTCAAACGGGGAATATGTTCGGCCGCGATGCCCGGCCCGTTATCACTGACCTGAAACTGCGCGCCGTTTGGCGTCTGCTGCCAGCTGACCTCAATATTGGTGCCTTTCGGCGTATGATTGACGGCGTTATACACCAGATTCGACACCGCACTGCGAAGTTGGTCATCGTTACCGAACACCTTGAGCTGTTCATTTACCCGGAAGGTGATCTCGTGGTTGCCGCCGCTCAGCGATTGCGCCTCACGTTGCAACACCCGCAGCATCAAGGGGATATCAACGCGCTCGTTCATTTCAACGTTAGGCGCCGCCTCGATGCGCGACAGCGTCAGCAGTTGCTTGACCAGTCCGTCCATGCGGCGAGTCTGCTCCTGCATGGTACCCAGCGCCTTGCCGCGCAGCGAACCATCCAGTTCTTCATCGCTCATCATTTCCAGGTAGCCCTGCAATACCGTCAGCGGCGTGCGCAGCTCATGGCTGACGTTGGCGAAGAAGTTGCGCCGTGCGCCTTCCAGTTGACGCATCTGGGTCACATCGCGGGCCACCATCAATAACTGCCCTTCGGAATAAGGCATCACGCGGAATTCTACGTAATGTTCGTTGTTCAGTTGCAGCGTCAAGGGGCGGGAGAACTCCTGCTGTTGCAGATAGTGGCTGAACTCCGGATAACGCAGCAGGTTAAGGATGTGCTGACCATTGTCTTCCGGCCAGCGGAAACCCAGCAAATGCTGCGCCAGCCCGTTGCACCAAAAGATATTGCCTTCGACGGTGGTCATCACCACCGCATCGGGCAGCGATTCCGCTCCGCTGCGGAAGCGTTTGATCAACAGCGCCAGCTCACGGCGTCGACGGCGGTTCCGTTGCTGCATCTGATACAGACCGTAAAACAGCGGTTCCCAGCTCCAGCGACCCGGCGGCGGGGTCATGCTGCGGTCAACCCACAGCCAGTGGGAAAGTTTGAGTTGGTTGTAGAAATTCCATGCCAACGCCGCCAGCACGGAGGCCAGCAGCAACCAGGGCAGATAACCGAAAATCAGCCCCAGCAGTAAGGCAGGCAGGCAGAAAAGGGCCAGCTCCAGGGCCAGCCTCTTCCAGGATAGACGTTCTAACACGGCATATTCTCCAGCGCGGCGCGATCAGTAGCGCGTTGAGAATCGGTAGCCGGTGCCCCGAACGGTTTGAACCATTTTGTCATGACCACTGGTCTCTAACGCCTTACGGAGCCGACGGATGTGCACGTCAACGGTGCGGTCTTCCACATAAACGTTAGTGCCCCAGACGTGATTAAGCAACTGCTCACGGCTATAAACGCGTTCCGGATGGGTCATAAAGAAGTGCAACAGCTTGAACTCGGTCGGCCCCATATCCAGCGCCTGTTCGTTAGCCATCACGCGGTGTGAGGAAGGGTCCAGGCTCAGCCCTTGCATTTCAATCACTTCTTCCACCGCCATCGGTGAAATACGGCGCATTACCGCCTTGATGCGCGCCACCAGCTCCTTTGGTGAGAAAGGTTTGGTGATGTAATCATCCGCCCCGACCTCCAGGCCGCGCACCCGATCTTCTTCTTCACCGCGCGCGGTCAGCATCATCACCGGAATGTCACGGGTCAGGGCTTCACGCTTCATATGTTTAATAAACTGAATGCCGGATCCCCCGGGTAACATCCAGTCGAGCAACACTAAATCAGGGAACGGCTCAGACAGGCGCGTCACGGCGCTGTCATAATCCTCAGCTTCCAACGGTTGGTAACCATTCTGTTCCAACACAAAGCACACCATCTCACGGATCGGCGCTTCGTCTTCCACCACCAGTATGCGTCTTGCCATCGTCAATCCTGCCAATGTGTTAGCGATCACAGTTGATTGCGGGCGCCATTATGCGTCAGTTTTGTGACAGATTTATGAAATAAATAGCCATGAAAAAAACGGGCTGTTATGGGCAGTAAGCATAGCGGTTATTTCTAATCACACAGAAACATCATATTCCCTTTATAATCACCGCCATTACCCTATCGCCCCGGGAGTGTCATGCGCCTGATCCACACCTCTGACTGGCATCTTGGCCAGTACTTTTTCACCAAAAGCCGCGCCGCCGAGCATCAGGCCTTTCTGCACTGGCTGATCGAACAGATCGAACAACACCAGGTGGACGCGCTGATCGTCGCCGGGGACCTGTTCGATACCGGCTCGCCGCCAAGCTACGCCCGCGAGCTGTATAACCGCTTCGTGGTGGAACTGCAGCACACCGGCTGCCAGTTGGTGGTGTTGGGCGGCAATCACGACTCCGTGGCAACCTTAAATGAATCGCGCGAATTGCTTTCCTGCCTGAATACCACCGTGATCGCCAATGCACAGAGCGAAATCGAACAACAGGTGCTGGTGTTGAATCAACGTGACGGCCAACCGGGCGCCATATTGTGCGCCATTCCTTTTCTGCGGCCGCGCGATCTGCTCACCAGCCGCGCCGGTGAGTCCGGGGTGCAAAAACAGCAGGCGCTGCAAGAGTCTATCGCCGACCACTATCACACGCTGTACCAGGCCGCCTGTGCGCGCCGTGATGCGTTGGGCTTGCCGCTGCCCATCGTCGCTACCGGCCATCTGACCACCGTCGGCGTAACGACCTCCGATTCGGTGCGCGACATCTATATTGGTACGCTGGACGCCTTCCCCGCCCAGGCCTTCCCGCCGGCAGATTACATCGCGCTGGGGCATATTCATCGCGCGCAAAACGTTGCCAAATCTGAGCATATTCGCTACAGCGGCTCCCCTATCCCGCTCAGTTTTGACGAACTGGGCAAGGCCAAAAGCGTGTTTATGGTGGATTTCGCCGCGGGTGCCCTGCAGCAGGTCAGCGCATTGGAGATCCCAACCTTCCAGCCGATGCAGCTCATTAAGGGAGATTTGGCGCAGATCGAGCAACAATTACGGCAGTTCACCGATTATCAGGGTGAATTACCCGTATGGCTGGATATCGAAGTGGCGACCCAGGATTACCTTACCGACATTCAGCGTCGCATTCAGCTGCTGGCCGATCAACTGCCGGTAGAGGTCGTGCTGCTGCGCCGCAGCAAGGAGCAGCGTCGCCAGGCCATTGAGCAGCAAGACAAGGAAACGCTCAACGAGCTGAGCGTCAACGAAGTCTTCGAGCGGCGGTTGGCGCAGGAACCTGAAATGGCCGAAGCACGCAAACAGCGAATGAGTCAGATGTTCCAACAGGTGGTCGAAGCCGTACGGCACCAGGATCAGGAGCCGAACCAATGAAAATTCTCAGCCTGAGATTAAAAAACCTGAATTCGCTGCAGGGGGAATGGAAGATAGACTTCACCGCCGAGCCCTTCGCCAGCAACGGATTATTTGCCATCACCGGCCCCACCGGAGCGGGTAAAACCACCCTATTGGACGCCATCTGCCTGGCGCTTTATCACCAGACGCCGCGCCTGAATGTCACGCCAAGCCAAAATGAGCTGATGACCCGCCACACCGTCGAGTCGCTGGCGGAGGTCGAGTTTGAGGTTAAAGGCGTCGGTTACCGCGCGTTCTGGAGCCAGCGACGTGCCAAAAACTCCCCGGACGGCAACCTGCAGGCACCGAAGGTGGAGCTGGCGTTGCGCGATGACGGCAAGATCCTGGCCGATAAAGTCCGCGACAAGCTGGATCTTACCGCCGCGATCACCGGGCTGGATTTCGGTCGTTTTACCAAATCGATGATGCTGTCCCAGGGGCAGTTCGCCGCCTTCCTGAATGCCGACGCCAATGATCGGGCCGAACTGCTGGAAGAGTTGACCGGCACCGAGATTTACGGCCAGCTTTCGGAACGTGTTTTCGAGCAGCACAAGCAGGCCAAAACCGATCTGGACGCGTTGCATCAGCGCGCCAGCGGCATTGAGTTGCTGAACGAGGAACAACGCCAACAGCTGGAAAGCCAGCTCGTGGAGCTCAGTTCGCAGGAAAATGCCCTCAGTGAACAGACCCAGCGTCAGCAACGGGCGTTAAACTGGCTGCAGCAATGGCAACAGACGCAGCAGAAACAGCAGGAATACCAGCGTCAGTTGAGCGCCGTGCAACAGGAGCAGGCTGAGGCAGAACCGCAGCTGCAGCAGTTGGCGCGAAGCGAGCCGGCAGAGAAACTGCGCCCACTGCTCAACGAACGCAACCGCTGCCGCAACGATCAACAGGCGCTACAACAGCAGATTGCCCAGTTGACGCAGCAACAGGAGCAACAGCTTGCCCAGATGGCCCCGTTGCAGCAGACAGTGGAACAAGCGCGTGCGCAACTGCAGGCGCATGTCGAACACCAGCAGATCCAACAACGGCTGATCGACGAGCAGATCGTCCCGCTCGACCACCAGATAACCCAGTTGCAAAAAACGCAGACAGAACTGCAACAGGCCTGCGATGTCGCCACGCAACAGTACGCACAGCAACAAACGGAGCTGGAACAGCTAGAGGTTTTACGAGCCCGGCTCACCGCCCAGGCCGGACAGCATCAGGAGCAGCTTAACGGCCTGACTGCCGCACTGGCAACGCAGCAACAGCAGCAAAATGCGCTGGAAGCCCAAGTCCCCTTAACAGGGCTGCGCCAACGTCAGACCGAGCTGGCCGAGCTGCGTCCGGTGCGTCAGCAATTATTTACCCTCTCCTCGCTGTTTGGCCAGGTCAGCGAACGTCTGGAACAGCAACGCAAGGAATTCACGGCCCGTCAGACACAGCTCTGCGAACTTGAAAAACAGCTCGAAGAAACACGCCAGCAGTACAAACAGCAAAAAGCGCATCAGACGGACGTAGAGAAAGCCCTTGAGCTGGAGCAACGCATCGTCAGCCTGGAGGCTGAACGCGCTCGCCTGCAAACCGGCGAACCCTGCCCACTGTGCGGATCTTCCGAACATCCGGCCATCGAACAATATCAGGCGGTAAAACCCTCTGAGACAGCCCTGCGTTTGGCGGATATGCGTATCAAAACCGAGGCCTTGTACACCCAGGGCACCGAGCTGCGCACCCGCTGCGAAAGCCTGAAAGAGCAACTGCAACGCCAGCAACATCTTATCGGACAAGATGAACAACAGCTGGCTGCTCATCGTCAGCAATGGCAAACCCTCAGCACGCCTCTGGCGTTTGATTTTGATCTGCAGGACACCGCTCGCCTTAGCCAGTGGTTAAGCGACTGCGACAATGAGGAGCGTCAGGCTCAGGCCAGTCTGCTGCAACACGAGCAGGCAGCCCAGGCGGTACAGCAGGCTAAAGATCGGTTGGCCGCACTGCAGGCACAGCAGCAACAGGCGCAGCAAGAAAAGGCGCGGCTGGACGAGCGTTTCAGCCTGCTGGAAAAAAGCCGCGCCGAGGCCCAATCGCAGCAGCAACGCCTGCAGCAACAGCGTCAGGAAGCAGAGCTTGCTCTTGGCGAACAGCGTACGCAGCGGCTGGCGCTGTTTGGCGAACGGCAAATCGTGCAGGTGCGTGAACAGTTGCGCGCCCGGCAAACGGCCTGCGAACAGGCTGTACAACTGGCCGCAGAGCAATGGCAGAAGGCGCAGGAACAACGCGATCGTCTGAGTGGGCAACTTACCGGGTTGCAGCAACAGCTGTTGCACCTGACCGAACGGCTGCAACAGACTGAGCAAGATTGGCAGCAAGCGTTGTCCACCAGCGACTTCAGCGACGAAGCGTCCTTCAACGCCGCCCTGTTGAATGACGACCAGCGCCAACAATTGCAACGTCGCAAGGAGCAACTGCAACAGAGACAAGTTGAAGCCAGCGCCCTGCTGACCCAGGCCGTAGCCAATCTGGAACAGCAACGCCAACAGCGTCCGGAAGTGCTGGATGAAACCCAGGCCGATCCCCAAACCCTGGGCCAGGATCTGGCCGCGCTGGCTCAGCAGCTTAAAACTCTGCAGCTTCGACAGGGCGAAGTGCGCAACCAGTTGGAAAGTGATGCCGCACGCCGTCTCAATCAGCAGTCGCTGTTTGAGCAAATCAGCCAAAGTCAGCAGCAGTACGACGACTGGAGCTACCTCAATCAGCTCATCGGCTCCAAAGAGGGGGATAAATTCCGTAAGTTTGCCCAAGGACTGACGCTCGATCATCTGGTGTACCTGGCCAATAACCAGTTGGGGCGGTTGCACGGCCGCTATCTGCTGCAGCGCAAAACCAGTGATGCATTGGAATTGCAGGTGGTGGACACCTGGCAGGCGGACGCACTGCGCGACACCCGTACCCTGTCCGGCGGTGAAAGTTTCCTGGTGAGCCTGGCATTGGCACTGGCGCTATCCGATCTGGTCAGCCACAAGACCAGCATCGATTCACTGTTCCTTGACGAAGGCTTCGGCACGCTGGATGCGGAAACCCTGGATACCGCGCTGGACGCCCTCGACAGTCTGAATGCCTCAGGGAAAACCATCGGCGTGATCAGCCACGTTGAAGCCATGAAAGACCGAATTCCGGTGCAAATTAAGGTGAAAAAGGTGAACGGCCTCGGTATCAGCCGGCTGGAACCGCAGTTCCGACGGGAATAACTTTGCCCCGGCCTGAGAAATGTGACCGCGGCGGCACTCCCCGGCGAAAAGCGTTGAGCCGCCGCAGACAAGGGTTATGATGCTATCGATAACAGGATTGTTACTGTAAATATACAGGCAAAACCTGACGCACGGGATCGCTCCTGGACGTCAGGTTTTTTCGTTTTCAGCATGCTGAAACATCCGGGAAAAACCATGAAGATCGCAAAAATACTTAATAATAACGTGGTGATTACGCTGGACGACCGTCAGGAAGAGACGGTGGTTATGGGAAAAGGCATCGGCTTTAAAAAGAAGGCCGGCGATCTGCTGGACGAAAATCTGATCGAGAAGGTCTTCACCCTTAACGGCAGCGAAATGGCTGAGCGCTTTAAAACGCTGCTGTCGGAGATCCCCCTGGCCTGCGTGACCACGGCCGACAAGATCATCACCCTCGCCCGCCAGCGCTTGCCGGGCAAGCTGCATAACATCGTTTATATCACGCTGACCGATCACATCCACTTTGCGCTGCAGCGCCATGCCCAGGGGCTGGACATCAAAAACGTGCTGCTGTGGGAAATCAAGAAGCTCTACCCGGCCGAATTTGCCGTCGGGCTGGAGGCACTGACGCTGATCGCCGAACGGCTCGGCACCACGCTGCCGGAGGACGAAGCCGGGTTTATCGCCCTGCATCTGGTTAACGCCCAGTTGAATGATGAAATGCACAACACCCTGCATATCACTCGCGTCATGCAGGAAATCCTGAATATCGTCAAATACCACTTCCGTTTTGACTACAACGAAGAAGCCCTGAGCTATCACCGCTTTATCACTCACCTGAAGTTCTTCGCCCAGCGTCTGCTGGGTAAAAACTATGTCGACAGCGACGACGACTCACTCTATCTGGTGGTGAAAGAAAAGTACCCTGACTCCTTTGCCTGCGCAGGCAAGATCAACCAGCACATCGAGAAAAACTATCAACATCAGCTCACCCGCGAAGAAATGATGTTTCTGACCATTCATATCGAACGGGTACGCAGCGAGAGCGAAGTGAAATAGATCTAGCGCCGGGCGTCAAACACCCGGATACCATACTGCGGGAAAGCGGCATCGGCGGAAACCAGCGTCAGCCCTTCGGCCTGCGCCTGGGCGATCAACATGCGATCAAAAGGATCCTGATGATGTGGCGGCAATTGGCCCGCCTGCTGACCATGAAAGGCGGCCATCGGCAACGGCAGAAAATCTTCGGCCTCAATGACCTCGAAAATGTCCTCCGGCAGTGCCAGCTTGCCCAACGCCCGCTTAATCGAAATCTCCCAAATGCTGGCCGCGCTGACGTACACCACATTACCGGGATCGGCGATCTGCCTTCTGGCGTTCTCCCCCAGGCTGGCGTCATCGATCAGCCACCACAGCAACGCATGGGTATCCAGCAGCAGACGTTTCATTCATCGCCCTCAAACAGCGCGGTGATATCTGCATCGCCATCATTAAAATTGTCCGGCACGGTAAACTTGCCCTTGGCGGCACCAGGCTTGCGGGTTTGCCCCTTGATGGCGACCAGTTGAACATACGGCTTCCCTGCTTTCGCTATAATCACGGTTTCTCCCTGTGCGGCTTTATCCGCCAATTGGCTCAGGTTGGATTTGGCTTCGTGCATATTGGCCTGAATAGGCATACGCGATCTCCTTAGCTAAGTTAGCTAAAGCATAGAGGGGAGTTTAGTTTTTGTACAGGGAATTGATTAAAGCGCGAGCGGGCCCGCGCTTTTTTGCAACAGTTACAGCTGTGGCCACAACCAGGCCGCGCCGCGCACGCCGCTGGAGTCTCCGTGCACGGCCTTGCGGATCGGGGTTTCACATTCGCCGCCGAAAACCCAGGATTTCACCAACTGCGGCACTCGCTGATAAAGCCGGTCTACGTTGCTCATACCGCCGCCCAACACCACCACGTCCGGATCAAAAATATTGATCACGTGCGCCAGCGATTTGGCCAACCGCAGCTCATAGCGGCTAATGGCTTGCTCCGCCAGAGTATCCCCCTGTGCCACCAACGCCATGATCTCATGCCCTTTAAGCGGATTGCCGCTCAGGCGTGCATAATCGGTGGCAAAGCCGGTACCGGAGATAAAGGTTTCAATGCAGCCCTGCTTCCCACAGTAACAAGGGACCTCAGCGCGAAAACGCAGTTCGTCATCGTCCAGCCACGGCAGCGGGTTATGTCCCCATTCGCCAGAAATGCCGTTACCGCCCGAGTGCGCCTGGCCGTTGATCGCCACCCCTGCGCCGCAGCCGGTGCCAATTATCACCGCAAACACGGTTTGTTTGCCGGCGGCAGCGCCGTCGGTGGCTTCCGAAACCGCCAGGCAGTTGGCGTCGTTAGCGATGCGGACTTCACGCGCCAGCATGGCCGACAGGTCTTTATCCAGGGGTTGACCGTTGAGCCACACCGAGTTGGCATTTTTCACCAGCCCGGTATAGGGCGACAGCGTACCGGGAATGCCCACGCCGACCGAGCCCTGTTGCCCGGTGTGGTCTTCCGCCAGCTTCACCAGTCCGGTGATGGCCTCCAACGTTTGCTGATAGTCATGGCGCGGCGTGGCAATACGATGGCGGAACAGCTCCTGCCCGTCGTTGGCCAACGCGATCACTTCAATTTTGGTGCCACCCAGGTCGATACCAATGCGCACGATTTTTCTCCTCAATGCACAACAACATTGCTACAGCCTAATGTAACCGGCTTTCGGGATCACCCCATTAACGCCGAGTGTGACGGCGATGGCAATTTCCGCATCAGAACCGCACCGGCTGCCGCTTATTAATTAGCCATCGGGTACACTGGATTTTATCAGTTAACCTGTTGATAACATTTTTACCCATCATAAAATTCGGAGAGCAGCGATGAAACCTGCCATATTGATCGTCGACGACGATCCCGCTATCTGTGATCTGCTTTGTGACGTACTCAATGAGCACGTGTTTACCGTACATGCCTGCCACCGGGGAAGCGAGGCACTGGCGTTACTCAATCAGCAACCGGATATTGCGCTGGTGCTGCTTGATCTGATCCTGCCGGATACCAATGGCCTGTTGGTGTTACAGCAGATCCACCGTCTGCGCCCGGATCTGCCGGTGGTGATGCTGACCGGTCTCGGCGCCGAATCCGACGTGGTGGTCGGCCTGGAAATGGGCGCCGACGACTACATCGCCAAACCCTTTAATCCTCGCGTGGTGGTCGCTCGCGCCAAGGCGGTTTTGCGCCGTACCGGTGCGCTGGCGCTGGAACCTGCCGCTGTCGGCCAGACCAGAGCGGAAGGCTGGCAGTTTAACGGCTGGTGTCTGGACACCAACCGCTGCACGCTGCACAACCCTCAGCGCCAGGCTGTCGATCTGACCCAGGGCGAGTACGGTTTGTTGCTGGCGCTGGTACAACATGCGCGTAAAGTACTGACCCGCGATCGCCTGCTGGAACTGACCCACGGCGAAACTCTGGAGGTCTTCGATCGCACTATCGACGTGCTGATCATGCGACTGCGCCGCAAGATCGAAATCAATCCGCACCAGCCCGAACTGATCCGCACTATTCGCGGGCTGGGTTACGTCTTTGCCGCCGACGTCAGCCAACCGGTGGCTGCCGCCTGATAAAATCCTGCAGTTCAGGCAGTGGCCGAGCGCCGTCGATAGCATTGGCGCACAGTAGGTTGAAACGCGCACAGGCATGCGCCAGCTGCAGGGTCTCCACCAAAGGCCAGTCTTCATGGCTGGCGTACAGCACGCCGGCGCAGAACGCATCACCGGCGCCGACGCTGCCCACGATTTCAGTTTCCCTCACCCGCCACGAGGGTTGCCAACGCGCTTCGCCACCGCTCTCCAGCCCGTAGGCCCCTTCCGGACAGTGGATCACCACCCGCCGCCGCACACCGGCCTGCAATAATTGTTCTGCGGCCTGCGCCATCAGTGACTGCTGTAACGAGCCATTAGCCGTACGCAGCGCCAGTCCGGTAAACTCACCGGCTTCCAGCTCGTTGATCACCAGATAATCCAGCCAGCGCAGCGCCGGCAACACCAAAGGCCGATAGCGTGGATCGCCCTGGCGCGACACCAGATCCAACGAGGTTTGGTAACCGCGCTGCTGCATTTGTGCCAGCAGGCGTGCGCTACGGGTGCCGAACTCCTGGTCCGGACAATCCAGGCTGTCGAGCAGCAGCAGATAGCCCAGGTGGAAAATTTTATGGCTGCTGTGCAGCGCGTCAAAATCGCCGAGGTCCAACAACCGATTCGCGCCCGGCGCATGGAAAAAGGTCCGTTGCCCACCCGGCTCGGTCATCACCTGCGACATCGAGGTCATTGCCGTTTCGCTGCGTCGCACCCGGCCGCTGTCGACTTGGTGCTGCGCCAGCATTTGCAAAATATAGTCACCATCGGCATCGCAGCCGATCAGCCCAAGCGCCGCCAGCGGCAACCCGGTTTCCATCCGTGCCAGCGTCAGCAATACATTAAGCGGCGCACCGCCAGTAGCACGCTGGCTATGCTCAATCTCCACCAGCCAGCCCGGCTGAGGCCAATGCGCAATTTGATGGACATGATCCACCAGCATGTTACCGGCAGAAACAATGCCGCGCCGGATCATCACAACCGCCCGGCGCTGCCGAAAATATGCATCTGCTGCTGCACCACTTCGCTGATCGACCGTTCCACCGCCAACAGCACTTCGGCAAACTCATCATAAATCGCGTGACGCTGCGTCATCCGCTGTTCAATTGCCCCCAGTGCCGCTTGCGACATGCCGGTATAGAAGTTGATTTTGTGAATGCCCAGGCTGATTGCCCGCTTGAAGTCGGCATCGCTGATGCCGGAACCACCGTGCAGCACCAAAGGGATGCCAGCCTGCTGCTGGATAGCCGCCAGACGTTCGAAATCGAGCTTGGGCTCGCCCTTGTATTTGCCGTGCGCGTTGCCGATCGCCACCGCCAGCGCATCGATGCCGGTCAATTCGACAAACTCGCGCGCCCGCTGCGGGTCGGTAAATTTATTGCTGTCGGCCTCGCCATACAGAGCACCGCCTTCGTCACCGCCGACGGCACCCAGCTCGGCCTCCACCGAGACGCCCACCGCATGGCACATGCGCACCACTTCCTGCGTTTGGCGCACATTTTCTTCGTAACTCAGGCCGGAACCGTCGAACATCACCGAGCTGAATCCCAGCCGCAATGCCTGCACCACCGCCTCAAAATGCAGACCGTGATCGAGGTTCAACACCACCGGAATGTCGTGCTGCGCCGCCTCACTTTTGATCGCCGCGACCAAAGACTCCAGCGAGACGTACTTAAAGTGGACTTCGGCAATATTGATGATAAAGGGCGATCGCGCGGCCTGCGCGGCGGCAAACAGCGCGCGCAGAAAGTGGCTGTCGAGCACGTTGAACGCGCCAAGCGCATAGCCGTGTTGACGCGCGTGCGATAGCCCCTGTGCCAGTGAAATCAATGCCATGGTGCATCTCCTTAATCGATAAAGCGCAAGTATTCGTTACACAGCAACCACTGGGGCGGCTGATCCTCTTCGATTTGGCTAAAGCGGCTGAGCGGCGTCAGGAAGCGGTTATCGTTGTCGTCGTCATTCACCGTAGAGACCTCCCCCACCAGCACGTCGCCGAAACCTTCTTCGCCCCAAAAGCTGTGATAGATCCCCGGCGTCAGGCAGATGCTTTCCCCCGGCGCCAGCCGCAGGCGCGAACCGGCGGCATGGGTCTGTCGGCAACCGTCCAGGGTCACGCTCACCGGGCTATCGGCCAGCCCTTCCTGCGGATCGGCGTTATGCAGCTCGACGATCAGGTTGCCGCCACCGCGGTTGATGATGTCTTCCCGCTTGCGCCAGTGAAAATGCATCGGCGTCACCTGCGCTTCACGGCAATGCATTATTTTCTCCGCATAGCATTTGGCATAAGGTCGACCGCCGGGCGAACCGTTTCGCAACGTGAACAGCGTGAGCCCCTTGTGAGCAAAATCATCGCCGCCGAACGCCGTGACGTCCCAACCCAACTTCAGGTCGAATACCTCCTGCCACGGCTGGCGATCGAGCTGACGCCAGACCGGCAGGCTAAAGTGGGCAAAGGGCGGCAGATGGACGTCGAAGCGGGCAAAAAAATGCTGGGTTTGTTGCAGAGTCTGGTTCACGGCGGAACGGTTCATATCGCCTCCGGAAGTGGGGATGAAATGAGGGGCCTGGCGTAGCAGACCCCGCCGATAACAGGTTATTTCACCGTCCAGCCTTTGTAGCTGCCAATATTGTTTTTATCGATCATGGTGACCGGGATCAGCACCGGACCGGTTGGTGCGGGTTTACCCTGCAGAATTTCGTAACCGATCTCGACCGCTTTGGCCGCCATCACCTGCGGATCCTGTGCCGGTGTCGCCACAAACAGCGATTTCCCGCCGCGCTTGAGCGCCTCTTCGCCGTCCGGCGATCCGTCTACGCCAACGATAAAGAATTCGCTGCGCTGCGCCTGCTTGGCTGCCAGATCGGCACCGATCGCCGTAGGATCGTTAATCGCGAATACGCCGTCGATCTTCGGATTGGCCGCCAACAGCGCGGTCATGATCTCCAGCCCGCCTTCGCGGCTGCCCTTGGCGTTCTGGTTATAGGACAGCAGCTTGATCTCCGGGTGTTTCTTCAGTTCGGTCATGCAGCCTTCCACCCGGTTCTGTACCGCGGACACCGGTGGGCCATTGATGATCACCACGTTGCCTTTCTCTTTCAGGCGATCGCTGATGTATTTACAGGCCATGGCGCCGGCCTGGGTGTTGTCCGAGGTGATGGTGGCATCGGCACCTTCCGCCGCCACGTCCACCGCCACCACCACGATGCCGGCGTCTTTGGCGCGTTTTACCGCCGGGCCGATCCCTTTGGAATCTGCGGCGTTCAGGATGATCATATCGACCTTGGCGGCGATAAAGTTATCGATCTGCGCCACCTGCTGACCGAGATCATAGCCGCTCGACACCAGCGTCACGTTAACCTTGTCACCGGCCAGTTCGCGCGCTTTCAGTTCCGCACCCTTGGTGATCTGCACAAAGAACGGGTTGGCCAAATCGCCCACCGTCACCCCAATCGATTTCAATTCTTTCGCCTGCACCAACGAAGCGCTGCCGAGTGCGGCGGTAACCAGCAAAGCGGTAATCAATGGCTTGAAACGCATAGTGTTTTCCCCATTATTTTCTGAGATACGAAAAACCTGCCCCGGTGGGCGTCGGTGACGGATAAATCAATGTTGGTAATTACGGGTGCGATACTTATCAATCAGCACCGCTATGATGATCACCGCCCCTTTGATCACCAGTTGCCAGAAGTAAGAGACGCCCATCAACGTCATGCCGTTGTTCAGGGTGGCGATAATCAACGCCCCTACCAACGTGCCGGTAATGGTACCGATGCCGCCGACGAAGCTGGTGCCTCCGAGAATGACTGCGGCGATCGCATCCAGCTCATAGCCCATGCCAAGGTTACCGTTGGCGCTGTACAGCCGCGAGGCGCTCATCACTCCGCCCAACCCGGACAGCAGGCCGCTCATGCCATAGACAAACAGCAGCACGGCACCGACCTTGATCCCGGTCAGGCGCGCCGCCTGCATGTTGCCGCCTACCGCGTAGATATGAACCCCCAGCGTCGTGCGGCGCAGAATGAACCAGCACACTGCAATTACCGCAAAGGCGATAATCACCAACCAGGGGATAGGCCCCAGGTAAGCGTTGCCGATCCATTCAAAACTGATATTGGAATTGATGATGGTGGTGCCGTCCGCCAACAGATAAGCGGCACCGCGCAGTGCGGTGTAGGTACCGAGGGTGACGATAAACGGCGGCAGGCCAGCGTAGGCCACCAGAAAACCATTAAACAGCCCCATCCCCAAACCGGCCAACAGCGCCAGCGGGATCGACATTCCAGCCATGCCAGGCATCAGTGACACCGCCATCGCTACCACCGCGGTAGTGCCCAGCATCGAACCGACCGAAAGATCGATGCCGCCGGTCAGGATGATGAAGGTCATGCCCGCCGCCAACACGATGTTGATCGACGCCTGCCGGGCGATATTCAGCAGATTGGCATCGGTAAAGAAATTCGGGGCAACAAAGCCGAAAACTGCGACGATCAGGATCAATATCGGCAAGATACCGACGGTTTGCATCATATCGCCCAACAGTGCCCGTTTCAGCGTCGGATTTTTTGCGCCTGGCGGCAATGGATTCGAAGTCATGGTCGGCTCCTTGAGCGTAGGGATGGAATTATTCATGCGGTAGTCGCCTGCGGTTGGGCGGCGTCAACGCCGGTGGCCAGCGTCATGATATTTTCCTGGCTGATCTCATCGCCGCTCAGTTCCCCGACGATGCTGCCTTCGTGCATCACGTAGACCCGGTCGCTCATGCCGACCACCTCAGGCAGTTCGCTGGAGATCATCAGGATCGCCACGCCTTGCTGCGCCATCTGGCTCATGATGCGATAAATCTCGCTTTTGGCCCCCACGTCCACGCCGCGTGTCGGTTCATCGAGGATCAGGATCCGTGGGCCAATGGCTACCCAGCGTGAAATCAGCAGCTTTTGCTGATTACCGCCGGACAGACCGCCGGCACGCACCTGAGCATGTGGCACGCGGATATTCAGCAGGCCGATAGCGTCGCTGGAAATGCGCTGCGCCTTGCGGCGATTGAGCAGTCCATAGCGGCCGTCGCGTTCCAGCGTCGCCATCACGATGTTTTCATGCGCGGCCAGATCGAGAAACAACCCCTGCTCCTTGCGGTTTTCAGTGAGAAAGCCGATGCCCAGAGCAATGGCATCGCGCGGCGAGTGGATACTGGCCAGTTTGCCGTCGATCTCCACCGTACCGCCGCTGGACTTGCGCACGCCGAAAATCAGCTGCGCCAGTTCGGAGCGACCGGCGCCCACCAATCCGGCAAGGCCGACAATTTCACCGGCGCAAACCTGAAGGCTGACCGGCTTCACCTTTTTGCCGTCAGTCAGGCCGCGCAGCGTCAGCCGAGGTTCCCCCACCGGGATGCCCTGTTCCTTATTGAACAAGTCGCTCAGCGGTCGCCCCACCATCATGCGCACCAACTCGCTGGCGGACAGCTTGTCGCGCATCAGGCTGCCAACATACTGACCGTCGCGCAGCACGCTGACGCGATCCGACAGCTCGTACACCTCCGCCATGCGGTGGCTGATATAAATGATTGCCATGCCTTCATCGCGCAGCCGTTTGATCAGCTCGAACAGTCGATGCGTCTCGCGTGAAGAAAGCGCCGCCGTAGGTTCGTCCATCACCAGAATGCGGCTGTTACGGTGCAGCGCACGGGCGATTTCCACCTGTTGCTGCTCGGCGATGGTTAATTTCATCACGCGATCGCCGGCGCTGAACTGCGCCCCCAAACGATTGATCACCTTCTGCGCTTCCAGCAACATCTGTCCGCGTTTCACCAGGCCGCCACGTTGGATCTCGCTACCCAGAAAAATGTTTTCCGCCACCGTCAGATTCGGGGCCAAATTCATTTCCTGGTAAATCAGCGTGATACCTGCCGCCAGAGCATCTTTTGGCCCTTTGATGGCGAACGGCTGCCCATCGATAATAATTTCCCCGCTGCTGGCGATATAAGCGCCGGCCAATATTTTCATCAAGGTACTTTTACCCGCGCCGTTTTCACCCATTAGCGCGTGGATCTCACCGCGATACACCGTCAGGTTGACGCCCTTGAGCGCATAGAACTGACCAAAACTCTTGGCGATGTTGTGCATTTCCAGAATCGGGGTCGCGCTCATCGTCATACCTCTGGTTGCGGTTCGGATGGCATGCAGTTAACCACGCATAAATAAATGCAAAATGTCAGCGCCCGTTCATCTTTGTCATATTGTTAATGGGACGGGGATTTATACTGCGAACAGTCAGTTACGGGGGATTCGATGCGCAGACTGCCTTTCCTTGCCGGCGCGCGTGGGCGCCTGTTGATGTTCAACCTGCTGGTGGTGGCGGTGACGCTGATGGTCAGCGGCGTGGCGATCTTCGGTTTCTACCATGCGGGCAAGCTGCAGGAACAGATGCAGGCGCAAACCCTGGCAGAAATGAACGGCAGCATGGCGTTGAGCCGGGATACCTCCAACGTGGCGACCGCGGCTATTCGGCTCTCTCAAGTGGTGGGTGCGCTGGAATACCAGAGCGAATCCGCCCGGCTGAAACAAACGCAGCTGGTGCTGCAAACCTCGCTCAGCCGGCTGGCCGACGCCCCGTTGGCCCACAGCGAACCGGCTCTGGTCAAGCGCATCATCAGCCGCAGCAACGCGCTGGAAAGCAGCGTAACCCGCATGCTGGATCTGGGACACCAACGGCATCTGCAACGCAATATTCTGCTCAGCGGGCTGTATCAGTCACAGAGCACGCTGCGGCATATCGCCACCCTCAATCAGCGCAATAACCTCAACCAACCCTCGCAGCCGCTGCTAAGCCAGATCGACCGGCTACTGGCGATCGCCATACAGACCCCAACTCCCAAGGCTGCAGCCCAACAGCTCGACAGCGTTATGGCCTACTGGCCGCAACACAGCCCGGATGCCTTGGTAGACGAGAAAATGCGCCAGTTTCGGCTCAGCGAACAGCGTCTGCTGCCCGAAACGCTGGAGCTGGAACAAAGCGACCTGGCCCTGGCCTATTACACCTACCACATCAAAGCGTTAGTCGCGATGCTCAACGACGATATCAACCTTTACGTGCAAAAGGTGGCCAACGAGTCGGAGCTGCGCACTCACCAAACCCATAATGAGCTCAGTTCCATCAGCTGGTTTATCGGCCTGTTCGCGTTGCTGGCACTGGTGATTACCGGCTTCGCCGGACTGTATATCTACCGCAACCTCGGTTCCAACCTGACGGCAATCGCCGGCGCCATGACGCGGCTGGCACGCGGCGAACGTGACGTCAGCGTACCGGCGCTGCAACGCCGTGACGAACTGGGCGAACTGGCGCGCGCATTCAACGTTTTTGCGCGCAACACCGCCTCGCTGGAACAGACCTCCCGCCTGCTGAAAGAAAAAAGCACCCAGTTGGAAACCACCTTTCTGGCGATGCGCGACGGTTTTGCGCTGTTTGATAACGACGGTCAACTGGTGGTGTGGAACCCGCAATACCCCCTGCTGCTGGGACTCAACGAGCACCAACTGCACCGCGGCTTGCACTACCGCGAGCTACTGCAACAGGTTACGCCACCGGCAGGGCAACGTTGGGAAGCGGTGCTGGCCAACTTGTCTAGCGAACTGCCACAGCCGCAGGAACTGCGCCTGAGCGATGGCCGTACCGTAGAGCTGCGCTTCAGTCCGGTACCGAACCGTGGCGTGGTCAACGTGGTGCTGGAACGCACCGAGCGCAAAGCGCTGGAAGAGGCGCTGCTGCACAGCCAAAAAATGAAGGCGGTCGGCCAGCTCACCGGCGGCCTGGCGCATGATTTCAACAACCTGCTGGCGGTGATTATCGGCAGCCTGGAACTGACCACTCAACAAACGCAGGACGCACAGACCGAACAGCGCATCCTTCGGGCGCTGAAGGCCGCCGAACGTGGCGCACAGCTCACCCAGCGGTTGCTGGCATTCTCGCGCAAGCAGGCACTGCATCCGCAGGCCATCACGCTGCAGGCGCTGGTGGAAAACCTGCAAGAGCTGCTGCGCCATTCACTGCCCAGCACGCTCTCGCTGAGCATCGAGGCACAGCGCCCTGGCTGGCCTGCCTGGATCGATGCCAATCAGTTGGAGAATGCGCTCATCAACCTGGTGGTCAACGCGCGGGATGCGATGGAAGGCCGCAGCGGCGTGGTGAATATTCGCATCTACAACCAACGGGTAGTGCGCAGCGGCGGCAAAAAGCAGGACATGGTGGCGCTGGAAGTGATTGATACCGGCTGCGGCATGTCGGAAGAGGTGAAGGCTCAGGTATTCGAACCCTTCTTCACCACCAAGGCGGTAGGCAGCGGCAGTGGGTTGGGGTTGTCGATGGTCTATGGCTTTGTCCGCCAGTCCGGCGGCCGGGTACAGATTGAAACCACACCGGGCAAGGGCACGCTGGTGCGCCTGCAGTTGCCGCGAGCACCGACGCCAGCGCCAGAGGAAGTGCCTTCACCCGCGCTTGAGGAGAGCCTGAACACCGACAATCTGGTGCTGGTACTGGAAGATGAAAACGACGTTCGCCATACGCTGTGCGAACACTTGCACCAGCTCGGCTACCTGACGCTGGACTGCGCGGACAGTCAGGAAGCTTTGGCGCTGCTGCGCCAGACGCCGGATATAGACATACTGATCAGCGACCTGATGCTGCCGGGCGAACTGGACGGTGTGCAGGTGATTGGGCTGGCGCGAGAGATTAACCCACGGCTTACCGCCCTGCTGATCAGCGGCCAGGACATCCGCCGTCAGCACGAAGAAAATCTGCCAAGCGTTGAACTGCTGCGTAAGCCTTTCAGCCAGCGGCAACTGGCGTTGGCGCTGCAACTGGCACGGCGTTCAAACGCGGACGGCGACGCAATTCGGAGGGAATGAGGCGATTTTTCGCCTCTGATTCGTTATTATGCCGCCCTGCTTTTGATGAATAAGCGTGCCAGGTGCACGCCCAGCCAGGGATAACATTATGCTGTGGTTTAAGAATTTGATGGTTTACCGTTTGAGCCGCGAAGTTGCGCTAAACGCGGATGAAATGGAAAAACAGCTCAGCGCTTTTGCTTTCACCCCGTGCGGCAGCCAGGACATGGCGAAAACCGGCTGGGTCTCCCCGATGGGCTCCCACAGCGACGCATTGACGCATGCGGTTAACGGCCAGATCGTCATCTGCGCACGTAAGGAAGAAAAAATCCTGCCGTCACCGGTCATCAAGCAAGAGCTGCAGGCCAAAATTGAACGCCTCGAAGGCGAGCAACACCGTAAACTGAAGAAAACCGAAAAAGACGCGCTGAAAGACGAAGTGCTGCACAGCCTGTTGCCGCGCGCCTTTAGCCGTTTTAACCAAACCTTTATGT
The DNA here is from genome assembly GCA_012719855.1 of Serratia liquefaciens. Classification (GTDB taxonomy): domain Bacteria; phylum Pseudomonadota; class Gammaproteobacteria; order Enterobacterales; family Enterobacteriaceae; genus Serratia; species Serratia liquefaciens_A. The sequence goes on from JAAXZN010000028.1 coordinate 128,871, forward strand.
GGATCGACACCGTCAACGATCTGATCATGGTTGACGCCGCCAGCGCCAAGCGCGCGGAAGATACCCTGGCGCTGCTGCGCAAAAGCCTGGGCTCTCTGCCGGTGGTGCCACTGACCATGGAAAGCCCGATCGAGCTGACGCTGACCGAATGGGTGCGTTCCGGTGAACTGCCCGCCGGCTTTATTATTCAGGACGAGGCGGAGCTGAAAGCGATTCTGGAAGACGGTGGCGTGATCCGCTGCAAGAAACAGAACCTGATCAGCGATGAAATTGCGGTACATATTGAAGCCGGCAAGCTGGTCACCAAGCTGGCAGTGGACTGGCAAGAGCGCATTCAACTGGTGCTGGCGGATGACGGTTCGTTGAAGCGTCTGAAGTTTGCCGATACGCTGCGTGAGCAGAATGACGATATCGATCGTGACGACTTCGCCCAGCGTTTTGATGCCGATTTCATCCTGATGACCAGTGAGTTGGCGGCGTTAATCAAAAACACCATCGAAGCTCTGGGTGGCGAAGCCCAGCGTTAATCCCACCGAAAATACCAAGGGCTCTGCATGCAGAGCCTTTGATCTACTGCACCATTTTTTATCAGGGACACATCGAATACTCCAGTAGCCGATATAAATTGAGCTAACTCTCTCACCCTTATAACTGAAAATTTGTTACATATATAGTCAGCGACCAAATAGTTTAAAACATATCAATCAGCGACTTATTTACCTTTCAACATCGTTTTTTAGTAGAACCATTAACTGCCTTTTATTTTTCTTTTACCCCCGTATTGATCTTGCCGGAAAAATAAGCCATCTGTAAATATCCTCACACACCAATATATATTCATATCAATCACATCATGAAAAGGAATTATTTATGAAAGTTATTGATTCATCGGTGCTTGACTCTATTTCTGGCGGCCGCGGGAATAATGACGGTGACCGGATTGACAATAGTAGCCGGGCTAACAGCGCAGGCAAAACGGCAGCTGCAGGGGCAGGAGCCATAGCATGGGGGTACATCGGCGCCCTCATCACCGGGCCCGGAGCACCTCTGGGGGCCGCTATTGGGGGTTGGATCGGTGGTATTATCGGCGAAGCTGGTTATAATGCCGCAGTAGATGCAGTAAATGATCCCCGGAATAATGGCGATAACGGACCTGGTGCTTTTGGCGGTGACAGAAATAAGAATAGTGTAAACGGTCAATGCCATTGGTAAGTAGTTACATGAGGAGAGATTGTAATCTCTCCTTTTTAAGTAAAAGGGATGCATTGTGAAAAAAGAAAGAATAAGAAGATTGGCATTTATATCAGGAGTTTCTTTTTCCACTTATTTAATCGCAAACATCAGGATACTTACTTTCCCGGCATCATTAATAAAAGCATTTCTTGCGTCTATTACATTCACATTAATTTATGCATTTCTTTCCAGCCGTCTTTGGAAAAAATATGTTTTAAAAATAAAAGATGATGAATAACCGCACCTTCTACCGCAGCGCGCTCACTAATATCTCATTTTGTAAGACGTCTTAGGGCTCTGCATGCAGAGCCCTGATTTTTCACCCAAGAGTGAAAATTACTTGCTTAAATAACGGCACAGATAGGCGGTTGCATCGGCAACCTGCAGGTTGAACTCACTGTGGCCCGGTACGAAGAATTTCTCACCCGGCATAAACACCTGCCAGTCCGGTGAGCCCGGCAGCAACACTTTCAACGCGCCGGTAATCACGGTCATTTCTTCCGGCTGGGCGGTGCTGAAGGTGTACTCTCCCTCTTCCATGACACCGACGCTGGTAAGGCCGATGCTGCTACTATCGAAACCGATAGACTTCACTTTTCCGGCAAAATACTCGTTCACTTTCAGCATAGACTGACACCCGCGTAATCAACTTTATGGGAAAACCATATTGGGGGATTGCGGTTGATCTGTCACTGGTTTTTCACGCGAAATGCGATCGCGACGCAGAGTAAAATTCTGCCGGGCAATTGTCCCTCAGCCAGCCGTCCTGAATCAAAAGGAAAAATGCTGGCAAGCAAAGAAAACTCGGCCCTTTCGGCAAAGTTTATCTTCTTTTGAATCAATTAAATAAAAACTACCCTATTAACTTAACAGCCCAAGCCGATGCGCAGACTTAAGGAGTTCTGTTACCTTGTGCGCTTTGAGCTTGCGCATAGTATTCAGGCGATGAGTCTCAACCGTTTTAATGCTGATATTCAGTAGTTCAGCAATATTGCGATTAGCATTACCTTCACTGATCAGTTGAAGAACCTGATGTTCGCGGCAAGTGAGCAAAGTGAGATTTTTTAGCTCACGACCCAAATCGGCAATGGCAAACTGATTCAAACCAGGATCGAGATACTGTTTTCCAGCAGCCACGCTGGTTATTGCACTCAACAAAACCATTTGCGAGCTGGTTTTTAGCACATATCCCATAGCACCGGCACGTATCACTCGGCTGGCTGTCAATTCATCCTGTGTTGCGGTGAGTACAAGTATTCGCAAGGCAGACCAACGCTGGCAAAGTTGAGGTATGACATCCAAGCCGCTCAGTCCCGGCAAGCCCAGATCGAGAATGACGATATCCGGTGTAAATTCGCGACAGGCGGCATATATGGAAAGGCCATCTTCAATCTGGCCCACGACCTGGTAACGGGGGTACGCCGAAAGGAGATTCTTCACGCCGTGAATAATCAACTGATGATCATCAACTATTAACACGCGGTATGAGCTCATATTAATATTAAACCTCGCAGAAAAACGGTCACTATTGATGCTCAAAATGTGAATCCGACAGACTATGGATCAACTGACGCAGAAGGAAGAGCGTCTTTTGTTGCGGTATTAAACCGCTGAGCATCTGAAACTCCATTTCAACAATAAGATCTACCGCCGCTTGCAGCCCAGCTTGCCCACATAAGCCTTTCATCGTATGCATAAGCCTGTTCATCGACTCCCGCTGATAATCGTGCTGCTCAGCACCGTCCAACAACCGACATAACTCGTCGCAGACTTTTTTTCGTACCGGCGATACTGCCATAGGGAGCATGGGCTCCCCGGGATCCTTTTGAAGGATTAGAGTGATATTACGTCTTAATTGATATTCGGCAGTGAGCTCCAGCATTTGCGAAAGATCGCTTAGAGTCACCGGCTTAGAAAGGTAGTCATTCATTCCTGCATGTATGGCGCGTTCTTTTTCTTCGGTCTTGGTGTTTGCCGACAGAGCAACAATCATGCAATCGGTATCCTGCACTTGGGCGTCATTCCGCCATAAGCGGGTGACCTCCAGGCCATCACTGCCCGGCAGCAATATATCCATCAGAACCAAATCAAAACGATAAAGCCGGCCCAGCTGCAATGCCTGTTCCCGATTTTCGGCCAGGTAAACCTGCTGCCCCAAACGCTTGAGCATTTCTCCGATAATTTCGCGATTAGTTAAAATATCGTCCACCAGTAAGACACGCATGCGCCAAGGTTGCAGGGGGACGACATCCTTAACAGACGGGGTAATTCCTACCAACAAACGTTTGGTTATCTCGTTCAGACGACCTGGTAAAAACTGCAGGTCACTATTGGACAATTCGTCAGAAGGAGCTCCAGTCAGGCACGATACCCCCCATGCCATCAACTGCGGATGCAATGCTACAGGCGCAAAAATCTCCCCCCGCAAGGGTTCAGGCTCACTGAACTCTGCCAGTGGCAACTTGAACACTACCCGGCTTCCCTGCCCTAAAATGCTGTTAAAAACCAGTTGTCCTCCCATCATCTTGGCCAAATTGGACGCTATCGTGAGCCCTAAACCAGTCCCTTGCGCATGTGCCTGCACCTGATAAAAAGGAACGAATACTGCGTTGATATTTTCCTCAGATACCCCACACCCGCTGTCGTCAACAGTAAGAACAAGGGTGTTACCCGTTCTTTCTACCGTCAACGAAATACCACCTTGATCGGTGAATTTACAGGCATTAGCTAGTAAATTAACCAAAATTTGCTGAACGCGAAGTGCATCCAACGAAACATGGTTTGGCACATTTTCAGCCAAGTGTACTTTCAGCGCCAATCCTTTACTCTGCGCCATACCCTGAACAGTCAACATAGCTTGATCAAGCATGGGGAACAATTGACAAAGGGCGCACTGCAACTCAATTTGCCCAGCCTCTATACGGGAGAAATCGAGCAATTTATTGATGATGCCAAGTAAAGTCCGGGTACATTGATGTGCAGTATCAGCAAGCCACAATTGTTGTTTATCCATGCCGCCGGCTTTTAACAGCTCAAGCGCTCCCAAAATGCCATTTAGAGGCGTTCGTAATTCATGGCTGATTGCCGTTAAGTGCCGACTCTTACGCTTGTTCGCTAATTCGGCCTGCTGTTTTGCTTCCGTCAGTGCCCGCGTTCTTTCCGCCACCTTTTTCTCCAAAGTGGCATACTGCTGATTCAGAGTGTCCAACAGTCGATTGTAGGCAACTGCGATTTGACCAAGTTCGTCCTGTCGATTCTCAAGTAGCCGCGGGTAAAAATTCTCAGGACTTGTTTTGCAAATCACATCAACAAATTGCCAAAGTGGCCGCGCCAGATAGCAGCGTAACATTCCAAACAGTGCCAGAGTGATTAACAACAGAATGCCCAAAGCAAAAGGCAGTTGCGTCCTGGCCTGCTCTGCAATTTCTTCGAACATCCCTCTGTTAGGGTAAATCACTAATTGCTGCCAGCCAGGTCCTTTGAGTTGAGTACGTAAAACCTGATAGCCTGGAATCTGCTGCCATCCGTCCTTCAATTGAATATCTTTCAACGCTTTTAGAATTTTAGCCTCTTCTTCTGCAGGATATTTTCCATGAAAGAAGGGTAAAATTTGTTGCTGCTGATCCAACCAAATATCGATATCAAAGTCAGTGACCGTCTGACCATAGGATAATAGATCATCTAGTTTGATCGCATACCCTACCAATCCGCCTGTCTTGTCACTCGCCGCCACTGAAATGCTCCAGCCGCTACCTGAGATGTATTCTGGTTTTCCCCAATAGATATTGTCGTGGGTCGGCTCTGACTGAAAGCTAGCCAATTCCAATCGACGCTTGGCGAAATAATCACCAGTTATCTTCTCCGGTGGATAAATAGATATTCCTTGCGAGCGTTTGAAAATGAAGCTATCCAGATAGTATGTTTGCCCTGCAGCACCGTAAGCTTGAATAAACCAGTTATCCTGACTAATTGTTCGATCTAGATAGCAGATATTGCTATTTATGGGCAAAAACCTACTGTCATTCTTTGACGGTATATTTTTTTCATACTCATGATTTTCATAGAAAATATTGTAGCGTCTGGCAAGATCGTGTGCATCTTTTTCTCCACCAACAAACCGATGATTACTTAACTCTGCTCGCAAGTTCGCTAAGTTTGATAGTTCGTCCATAACGTGCTGATGAGCATTATTCAACGAAAAAAACACGGTAGTTACAACAGAAACCAACCAGATAAAAAACAAGCTTATTGATAAAAAGACAGTAAGACGAAACACCAGTGACGAATGTATTCTCATTTTTTCACCCCTGTAAGACAGGGCATATTTTTTATGAAGGGATAAAATTGCCCAAATCCATTGCGGGCATGCCTAACACTCAATCAATGTTACTTGATGAAATATAAATAATATTCCCCATCCGTGTAAAATATTAATGATTTTGACCAAGGGAACCCTATCACATCATTTCCATTGAAATGATAGCAAGCTCATAATATTAAGCTTGACTATTGCGCGAGGAGTATTATAGCGAATAATCATACGTCGAATTCATACGAAAGGTAAACGACTCAGGTATTTATAAATATGCCGCTGGCAACCTGCGATGAAAAACACCTAATCCAGAGATAATAATATATTTCTTAATTCACAATAATCTAGGCCAGTCTGACCACGCGTGCAGTACAGTGCACTGCAACACGATAGTAACATTAGCTAGTGAACGAATAATACATAACGCCAGATAAACTCATCTAGCGTTATGGCTCGGCGGGCAGAAAACTTACTCAGTACCAGGGAGATCCACAATCTTGGAGGTGATTTCCTTCTTCGCGTCGTTCAACTCTATGATAAACTGAGCATCAGCGTTCAAGCGAGCAAATACAGCTGCCCCCATAATTCGCCCGGCATCTACATCGCTCTGCCAGTGTGCGCCACAAATTACTCTGCTTTGGCCAAACTCATAGCCACGCTGTAAAAGAAGATTTTGTCTTTCCGGTCTTATTTCGGCCAGCACCAATGCTGTTGCCCATCCTAAAGTGGTATGCCCTGAAGGGTAGGAACCATTCATTCGAAGTTTGACTTCATCTTCAGGAGTGCAAGTATGCGAATTGAAAAACATAAAAGGTCTTGGTCGCATATAATAACGTTTGGCCGATGCTGTAGCGAACCGCCCGGCATCTATTCGAATTTTTTTTAACAACTGATAAGTCGCTGGCGTTTCTGATGGAGAAATATTGACCCCTAGCGCTTTCTAAAAAGGTTTCCCAATATTATCATCCGATAAATTAGCATCGGCAATTGCATGGTGCCATCTGTCGGTTCCTGCCAGACTTCGGCCTTGTTCATATGCGGCTTTATCCATTAAAAATGCTATGCTGTCACTCCGTGGTGGCAAAGGTAGAATCGACAAGCTATCAGGTGCCTGAGGAGCGGATAAAAAAGAATTCCGGGCTGAACCCTGAATTTTTTCATGAGCAAATAGGATTTCAGGAATTAACACAATAACAAAAAAAATAGCAGTCGTAATATTGAAGATTTTACTCATAAAAACACCCAGAAATAAGAAAATAAAAAAATTAAAATAAATAATAAAACTTACCTTCTGCTAAAAATCATTCAGTAAAAAAGTCTTAAAATCATTATAACAAGATGCCGACATTGATAAACCAGCGGCTTTCGCCCACTCTTCAAATGGTGGGGAGGATTTCATATAAGTAGCGTGTGCTATTTGAGAATAGTTAATAAAATTAACCAGGAATGCTCTATAAAAATTATCTATATCATCAACATACTGCTCATACACTTGAAAGAAACCGACCACGAGCGAATGAAAATACCCGTCATTATATATACGTTCAAAACAAAGCAAAGAAAGAATGAAGGGGAAATCATACATCATATCCCCACACTGCCTCATTCTATCAATAAACACCAATTCATAATTAGGCGCCATAAGTATATTTCGTAAATGCAAGTCTCCGTGAATCCTCGTAAAATAGCCATAGGTATTCTCATTAATTTCCTGAAGGCGATCTGATTTTCTTACTGCACATATTTTTTCATAGTCTTTAATAATAATAGGTTCTGCCCAATGAAGCTTCGCCAGAAAATCAGCAAGATTGTTAACTAACTCAGATACTCTCCCATGTCTTTCCCGTACAATAACTTCCAGTGTTTCACCCGGGGTAAATAAATAGTTAATAGAACAATCCTGCAATTGACTTCTTACGTGAGCAGGAAAGCTATTATACTGACGGTGTAACGCCCTGGCGTCAGATGAAAATTGACATTTTTTTTCAACACGGTAGGAGTCGTAAAGTCGCGTCTGCACACTTCCGGAAATCGGATTTTCTATGTCGGCATCCTCGATCATATATTCGGCAATCTGTCGCATATAATCATAATAATCCGTTTTGTTTTCGACCAACATTTGAGTAAGATGGCCTTCAGATATTTTAAATGCTCGCTTAACTGGAGCGATGAGATCATAGTAGTCCCCACGACCTAACCTAAATACTTTATCAGTTCTCTCAACTTTACTTTCGTGAATAGGGAAATCCATATACTCCAGACTTAATTGTTTCATGGCAGTAGTAAAACAAGCCGGCAAATCCGTAGCACTCAGCGCAGCTGCACAAATGTGGCCATCAGGGATCCCGTTTTTTCGTAAATAATGTCGAAGATACTCAGTTGCTGCGGCCAGAGAAGCCCCCGAGTCAACAAAATCGACTACTACCCAATGGGATTTTTTCTTTAACCTTACATCAGAAATAAACCTCTGGAAGTGATCACTAAGTGCAATCATTTGGTCTCTGGAAAGTGGCTCTCTTAATAATGAAATATTTTCACCAGGATAATTATGACGAAAACCACTAAGCGGCAATATAATTACTTGGTCAGACCCTAAGTAACACTCAATAAAAGCCATCAATGGTGTAGGTGTACGTCCGACACCGATAAATATAACTGGACATTTATCAGACGTTCTTTCAATAAGAGATAATCCCAAACGTTTTAGCTGTTGATACTCAAATGGAGAGACCGTCAATCCATTATTTACTTGACCATTCATAATGTACTTCCCACAATTAACAATTTATGATTTGATATAAGATCATCTTGAAAGTAAAAATTAATACGAATTTTAATTAAAAACCAATAATACGTATTCTATTTCTCCACAAATTGCTGATATTCAAATAATTTCTTATACAGTCCGCCATGCAGTAGCATGAGTTTGTCATGAGAACCTTGCTCAACAATCCGACCATTATCGAAAACCAATATTCTATCCATCTTGGATAAAGTGGAAAGACGATGAGCAATCACCAAAGTAGTTCTGTTGCGCATCAGAATATCCATTGACTGTTGTATATGAGTTTCACTTTCACTGTCTAAACTTGATGTAGCTTCATCAAGAATCAATAAAGGTGCGTCCATCAGGAAAGCACGCGCTATTGCCACGCGCTGACGCTCCCCACCAGATAATTTGACGCCACGCTCACCCACTTGCGTCTCATACCCTTCGGGCAAGTGACTAATTAACTCGTGAATTCCAGCTAACTTCGCCGCAGTCACTATTTCATCATGGCTAGCATCGGGCCTGGCATAAGCAATATTTTCAGCTAGTGAACGGTGGAATAATAGTGGTTCCTGAGGAACGATGGCGATTTGACTTCGCAAGGAAGCCAATTGCATTTGAGCGATATCTTGGCCATCAATAGTTATTTTCCCACTCTGAATATCATAGAGTCGCTGGATCAACCTAACGAACGTCGATTTACCCGACCCTGAATATCCGACCAGACCAACGCGCTCACCAGGCGTAACCATTACACTAAGATGTTGATAAAGAGGTACTGAATCGGCGGCACAGTAACTGAAATTCACTTCAGAAAAACAAATCTCACCGCGTTTAATCTCCGTATGTACAGCAACATGTTGTTCGGATTGTTCAGTAGGGGAATGTTCGAATCCAACCAACGCCTCCAACTCATTCACCGACCGCTGGAGATGACGAAAATTGCTCCCTATCCGCCGCAGATAACCTTGCAACATAAAAAGGGTCGTCAGCATAAATGTGATATCCCCGACATTAATCAGACCGCGTTCCCACAGTAGCAATAACAGCCCCAATATCATGGTTTGCAATGCAGCCAGCATTAAGTCTTGCACACCGCCGTTAACATTGCTGCGCATCCAGGCCCACGAAGTGTGGTGACGCCAAAGGGCCATGATCTTTGAGAGCCTCTCTTCTTCTCGTACTTCTGCGCCAAAGGCTTTTACTACTGCGTTACAGCTTAAAGCATCGGCCAAGGCTCCACCGATGCGGCTGTCCCAGGCGTTACCCTTACGTGCAACGGGTGCAACATAAAGCACTGTCAAAATCACGGTCACCACGCTAAATAAAGCCACTCCTACGGCAAAAACACCGCCGGCTACAGGCCAATGCAACCCTACAGTAATAGTACTGCCGATCAACATAACCCCAATAGGTAACAAACCTGCCAATAGCGTTTCATTAAAGGAGACCAAGGCCCACATGCCACGAGTTATTTGTCTAACCGTCGAGCCAGCGAAACCATTCGCATGCCAATCAGTGGTAAATGACTGTATTTGCTTAAAAGCACGCCCCCCAGCTAAACTCATCATCGTCAACGTCAATGATGCAATATTTACATTAAGGCATTGGCGTAAAAAAACACCGGACACGCCCAATCCAATCATCATGTAAAAAGCTGTCATTGGACTGTCCCCCGCAGTCAATACGTTGACAAAATCGGCAGCAAATAACGGCATGAGAATATCGCTTAACGCAGAGAGTATCGCTATTATTACAATCGTCCCTATCCGCCACGGCCTCTCGGCCCATTGCCTAAAAACAAATAAAAATGTCTTTTTTAAGGAGGAGTCATCTGAAAATTCTTTTTTATCACTCATATATTCACCACTTACCAATTAAAGTTTCAGAACAACACCGATAACAGCCGCTATTTTTTCTCAAACAAATCACTCTTTTGGCGTTTTAAACCACAAATCAACTTTAGGATTAGCCATTAAAAAATAACTATAAACAGCGCCAACACAGTTAATAAAGCTTTTTATTAAAAGCGCAATGTAAATTCTTGACGAGTTAGCATGAGCTTTAAAAAAAATATCAATTATTGGTTTATGTAATAACACCACGTACCAATAAATCAACATCAGCATGAGAACAACAGCTGGCCACCATTGAAAAGAAAACGATATTCCTAATGCTAAAATTGTCAATATAGGACCAAAAGGCCATTGCAACATCTGAAAAATACGCTTCCCTAGCAAAAGAAAACGTTTTTTATCTTTCACTTTAGATCTGGAGCGCATTAATATCATTATTGAAGATAAATCGCCCGCATGCCAACGAGCAGATTGTCGCACCGCTATAGCTAACCAGGGAACAGACGAATAATAATCAAAATAAGGTAAAGGTCTTGCGTAAACTTTATCCAAAACAGCCTTATAACCAAATAACAGGTCTTCCGTTACTGTTTCTGTAGGAAAAGGATTATTCTCAAGGTACTGTCTTCGAATAAATAAACCATGTCCGATACAATAAGACAAAAGGATCGTTTTTTGCTTACGGTAATTTTTCAATAAGGCTGGTAATTCATGACTCATCATCCACCGAGTTTGGAAGATCGCGGATGCCTTTCCCAGAAGAGATAGCTCAGTGAAGTTTGTCGAATAGACTGGCGGCATTTGATAGATTTCCTCCCCGTGAACATCTTGGGAGACATAATCCAGTCCGCGTGGATCGGGTCGTGAGTCCGCGTCAAAAACCCCATAATATGTTTCCATATCATCAGTATTTAACATGGACCTTAAACGCCTTACGGCGTAGTTTATCTGACTAGCTTTGTTACCCGTAGTAAATGGATAATGAATAATTAAAACCTCCTCCGATAAATATGGCTGTATTTTTTTATATGTTTTATTTTCCTTTTTGGACCCTTCTTTTTGAGTAGTCACAAATACCAATCTACTATTAGGATAGGATGCCAAAATTTGTTTGAAATACTTTGTCGTCCCATCGATAACAGCACACTCATCCATAACAGGAATCAAAATAACAAGTCGATTTATTTTTTTTGCAAGCAATAAATCCCTAGATTCATCAGCAATAAACTCCCGACTCTTTTTTATATTACTGTACTGCCGTACATTGATAATAAGAAGAATGCAGACCGATATAAAAACAAAGCCAACCATGAAAACCATCATTTTTCTCCACATCTGACTTTATCAATAAAAATATTACAATCAATATTCGCATTCTGCGAAGAAGAGAAGTTCACAAGCCATTGTTTTAATTGACTAACCTTTTCTTCCGTTTTTAATTCTGCGTCAATAACAAACAGCGGAATTCCGGTAATCGATGTGAATAATTGTTGGTAAGCATAGAGAGTGTCATTCAAGAAACTCTCACAGCGCCAAAATTCAGGTAATCCCTTAGTTATACGATTGGCAATCTTTTTTTCCTGTCTAGCAATAGACTCTACACTGCTAATATCGACATAAATCACACATTCTGGTTTGGGTAAACTGCCATCTGCGATCTTGTCTTCATACATCCTGACTGTCGACTCAAAAATATCAAGTGATGACCATCGGCTGTAAGCATAGGCATAACAAAGGTGTGTAAAATAAGAGCGATCGTAGAAAGTTAATTTATTATTACGCATCCTTTCCGCCTCCTTACTTATAAACCAGTTATTAATTCTCTCTACCTCATTAAGGGATTTTCCATTACCAGGGAAATCATCTCTACTAAGTACTTTTCCTAATTCGAAACAAACTGAATCGCCCTGTTGTGCCAGAGCGTTAACCAATAAACTTTTGCCGGCACAGGGCAACCCTTCGATAAAAATCATTTGAACTTCTCCTCAAAAATAAGTTTAGATTTTTTTATCTCACTTTTAGAGTCGATACCCAAAGAGGAAAAGGTTGAGTGGCAGAAATGGAAAACAAAACAATCAAGTGCCAGCCCTATTTTAAAATTAAATTCTAGCGCTCTACGACAAAAATCATCATCGGTATGATAACCAGACTCAAAAGATTCATCCAACAACCCAACTTTTTCTAAAACCTCACGTTTCATCAATAAACAATGGCCATAGGCACTGGAAATTGATATAGAACGCGTATGGTTTTTAACATAAATAGCTTCACTAAATTTTTCCAGATCGTCGACTAGCGGATCAAACCCAATCAGTAATGGATTTTCACCATCATCTGGTACTGAAGCTATATTGGTTAATGGGGCAATGATGTCATATTTATTTAGATGTTCAAGCATACGTTGTAGTACGTTAGCTGGAAGTATTACGTCATTATTGGCGAAAAGAACACAATCATTTTCCACCTGTAATAGCCCCTGATTCATTCCCTTGGTATATCCGAGATTGACTTCATTAGTGATCAACGTTGCGTCAAGGCTATTAAGATACAACTGCATATCTTCATCACTTCCGTTATCAACGATAATCAATCTACTCTCAATTTGATCTGCCAGTGAGTTTACAAAAATGGTCGTTTTTTCCATTTGATTAAAAACTGGCACTACAACATCAATAACCATTCTATTCAGATCCTATTTACATTTAATTAATATCTCCTGATGCGTAACACTTTATAAATACAACCTAAATTAAAGTTTAAAAAAACACATCAGAACAGCATGGAATCTTATCTGCATAACAACGTTCTAGCCATCAGGTAATCACCTGAGATCCCTAAAGCCCCTTAAAAAAATAATACATAAATAAGGCTTTTGCCTGATATAAAAAAATCATGATAATTGTTTTAATTCGTAACTCACAAAAACAAATAACAACTAATAAAATGAATGTAAAATCAAATACTGATAATGAATTAATAAACAAAATTCATGATGACAATAATAGAATCCGATGCCGACTGGCTATAATTAGCAACTGTACATTAACTTCTTATGGGTTGAGCGATTTATTGGTTCCTCATGTTGAACATTTCCATTCTTTCTCATCCCCCATTGAATTCATGAAAAACAGAGAGGAAGAGCATGGTTTTGTATTGTTTCATGTCAGCACCAAGAACTTACCCTTTTTGCACAATATTTCGTTATTATACCGACGCTTATACCGCGCTCAAAGTTGTTATCCAGCATTATTAATCGATCCCAGAACGATACATAGCCGCAGTCTGGCAATAAAAATGGACTCACCTGCCATATTCAGTATTCTTCAGCCAGTTTCCGTATTATTGAACGGACTTTTGTCCTGGATGATACAAAAAAAAGAACAACCAACGGAAAAAAAATGCCGCTGCCAATACTGACAGAAAAAGAACGGCAAGTAGTATTGGCCACGCTAAAAGGAATGCCCATAGCAACGCTGGCACGCCAGAGAGGGGTTAATGTTAAAACGGTATATACGCAAAGACGAACGGCAATGGATAGGCTCGGCATAAAAAATACCCATGAGTTACTCTGCTTAAGCGTACAGGGATTACTCTAAGCTTGATCTAATGCATTTATGGCGGGCAGAACAAGAAACCGGCGCAAAGCCGGTTTCTGAGGGAGAATGATTAGTCTTCCAGCGCAGGGTCCTCATAGCGATGCTTGGCATCCAGCGCCTCCTGCTCGGTTTCGTGCTCACTGAGCAGCGTATTGGGCTCTATATCATCGGTGCGCACCTCAAAACGGTGCATATGCAAGCTGGGATCGCCTCGGTCAACGGCGACCACTCGGGCGGTTCTCGGATAGCCAGGTCGGTTATTTTCGCGCATGCTGATCTCCCGTGTTATTTCACACAGCTAAGTATAGCAGCGCGATTTATGCCGACATGCGGGACCCCAGATCACGATCGGCACGATCGCCTTCCAGCAACTGCGTCAGTTCATCGCAGGCGCAGATTTTGCCCTCACGCACGGTGAAATGCGCCAGTACCTTAACCCGACTAAGGCTGCCATCGCGCTTTTCCACCCGCACCCTATGGTGTGTCAACACCGAGTCATCCTGCCCGGCAATGGCGACCATCTCCAGCGTCATGCTGCGAGTCAATTGCTTGAGCAGCGCCATGTGTTGCATAAACTGCATGTAGTCCAGCGTCTTGCCGTCCACCTGTTGACGGTAATCCGCACTGAAAAGCTCGGCGATCAGCGCCGGCTGGTGTTGCGGAGCGGCGACGATCTTTTGCAAGGCATCGAGCACCAGAGCTGTGGGGGTTTTCGGGGTCATGGTCGATCTCCAGAATTGAATGACGCGGAGATCATAAAACGCACAAGGCATGGCATAATAACCACATCTGGACATTTTATACCGTAAATCGGCCAATCATTATGATCCTGCAAAGCCAGCGACTTTGGCATGAGAAAAAACACCTGACGCCCTGGCACCAGCATGCCAGTGGACAGATCTACCTGTTGACCCATGGCATGATGGCGCTGGAAACCCGGGAGCGGCAGTGGGCGATGACCGCCGGCAGCATCGGTTGGCTGCCACCCAACTGTGCGCACCAGGCGCTGGCATGCGGTAACGTCGCCGGCTGGAGCCTGTATCTGCCGGAGTCCTGCTGTGCGACGCTGCCGACGCAGCCGCATCTGAGCCCTGCCTCCGCATTGATTCAGGCGCTAATGGAGCGCATAGCTTCTTTTGCCGGACAAAAGCTGGCTCCGGCGCAACAACGCCTATTGCGGGTCTTGTTGGATGAGATTTCTGTGGAACAGAGCATACCGCTGCAGTTACCGCTACCGCAGGACGCCAGGCTGTTGAAAATCGCCCGTGCCCTGCTGAATGAACCCGCCAGCGAGCGTACCCAGAGTGACTGGGCCGCTTGGGCCGGACTGAGCGTGCGCACCCTCAGCCGCCGTTTTATCAGCGAAACCGGTGTGACCTTCGCCCGTTGGCGCCAGCAAGCACGGGTGATCCGCTCGCTGGAGCCGCTGTCACGCGGTGAATCGGTCGGTCGAATCGCCGGCGAATGCGGTTATGACAATGTCAGCGCCTATATTGCCGCCTTCCGTCAACGTTTTGGCACCACGCCTGGGCTGTATTTTAGTCAGCGTCAGCCGGCAACAGCGCCTGACGCGTCGCGTTAAGAAACTGTTCTGACAGCGCATCGCCCTGCGTTGCCCGCGCCAGCGTCAGTGCCCCCACCAGCATCGCCATCTGCACCAGCGCCTGCTGGTGTCGTTGAGGTTGCTGTTCATCTGGCGAAAGCGACTCCAGCCGCGCCAACATGGCTTTCACACCGCTCAGGTAAGCCTGATGCACCGGTTTATCCGCATCTTCGCGCGCCACATCAGCAGCCAGAGCGGCAACCATGCAGCCTTCGCCCGGGCAGTCGCGGTGCCTGACATTCAGATAGGCGTCAACCAAGGTCTGCAAATTGTGCTGGTCCGGCTGACGGCTGGCGGCTTCCCAGCGCTGAGTGGATTCCTCTACCGCCCTGCGGCTGGCCACTGCCGCCAGTTGGTCCTTGGAAGCAAAATGGCCATAGAAGCCACCGTGCGTCAGCCCCACGGCCGCCATCAGATCGTTAACGCTGACGCCATTCAGGCCGCGTTCGCGAAAAAGCTGTGAAGACACCTGCTCAATCGCCTCGCGATTGCGCTCCATCTGCTGCTTTGAAACCCGTGCCATGGCGTTTTCTCCTTATCAATCAGGCATCATCTTAGGCTATCCACCGACAGCGCTCAATAGATGATGCCTTTCATCCAAAGAGTCAGGCGCGCGGGGTGCTCGGCGCGGCAAAGCGGGAACTGTCGCCGCCCTGCGCACGCGCCAGCGTGTCGGCAATCTGCCGATGCGGCGTGCCAGGTTCAATGGCGCTGACCCGATCCAGACGCGCCATCTGCTGCTCATCCAACGTCAAATCAAGCGCCGCCAGCGTATCCTCTAACTGATCCAGCGTGCGCGAACCCAGAATGGGGATGAGAGTGGTACTGGAATGCGCGGCCCTGTTGCGCAACCAGGCGATAGCGACGTGAGTCGGCTGGGCATGATGCTCTTGCGCAATCGCCAGCACTTCATCCAGCAACGCGGTATCTTTCTCGCGATGCACCAAACGTCCCAGCTCACTCAACCGCCCGGCGTCGCTGTGGCGATACTTGCCGGTCAGCAGGCCACCGCCCAGCGGCGACCACAGAGTGGCGGCCATTCCCAGCGCTTCGACCATCGGCAGCAATTCACGTTCTGCGGTTCGCTCTACCAGGCTGTATTCCACCTGAATGCCCGCAATGCGCGCCCAGCCGCGCAGTTCGGCCATCGTATCCGCACGGGCAATACGCCACGCCGGAAAGTTGGACAGCCCAGCATATTGGATCTTGCCGGTGCGGATCAGATCGTCAAAGGTACGGACGATCTCTTCAAGCGGCGTCAGGTTGTCAGAAAAATGCGCCCACAGCAGATCGATACGATCGGTTTTCAGGCGTTTCAGGCTGCTCTCTACCGAGGCAATCATGTTTTTGCGGCTGTTGCCGGTATAGGCAATACCCGCGTCCGGTGCAGCACCCAGGGTGTATTTAGTGGCGACCACGAAACGGTCGCGTTCGGCGGCGATGAAATCCCCCACCATCTGTTCTGACTGACCGAATTGGTAGGTATCAGCCGTGTCGATAAAGTTGCCGCCGGCGTCGACATAGCGATCGAAAACCTGTTTGGCCTGTTCTTTTTCCGAACCGTAGCCCCAGCCGGTGCCAAAGTTGCCGGTCCCTAATGCCAGTTCAGAAACGCGCAGGCCGGTATTGCGGCCAAAGGTGGTGTATTTCATGGGAAAACCTCGCGATTACGTTGCGTTTATCAATATAGATGATGGTCATCATTATTTTATATATGTCACCCATCATTTATAAAAGCAAGCGCAATCTGCCATGAACCAGAAAAGACCAACAGGGAGAATGGGAGGAGTTCGGGCACAAGACTCGGTGCCCGATAACATAAGTGGCGGATTACTTTACCGTTTCCCGCTGCAGCACGGCCAGGATCTTTTCGACCACCTGCTGTGGATTACCGGTACCGTCCATCACGTAGTGCGCGGTCTCCTGATACAAGGCTTCGCGTGCGGCCAGCACTTCCAGCATCTCTTCGGCGATCGGACGCCCTGTCAGCGTAGGGCGCTGCGCGTCTTGCGGATACTCTTCCAGCCGCTGAGCCAACACCTCGGCCGGTGCGCGCAGGTAAATAACGGTGCCGTGCTGACGCATAAATTGACGGTTCTCTTCCGCCAGGATCGCGCCGCCACCGGTGGCAACTACAGTTGACGGTTGAGTCACGGTTTGCAGAGCAATGCTTTCACGGCGGCGAAAGCCCAACCAGCCTTCGTTTTCGACCATTTCCGCCACGCTCATCTGCGTGGTCTGTTGCATAAACAGATCGGTATCGGTGAATTGATAGCCCAGCGCCAACGCCAGTGCACTGCCCACCGTGGTTTTACCGGCGCCGCGAGCGCCCACCATGAAAATGGTTTGTGTCATTACGGGTTGTCCCTTATACGGTGACTTGAATGCGTGAGCACGCCAGAATCCGGCGTGCAAATCGTGCGATGGCGTAGATGCTGCATCATACCGCCATCAGCCTGTATTTCAATATTTACGATAGTGTAAATTCCATGGCACAGCGGCTGCCTGCGGCAAAACCCTGCGCCACCTCTTCCGCCAGCCCCGCCCTCAACGACGGGCTGAGCCGCTCGGCGGCTATCGGCCTGAACCCCAGACGCCGGTAATAAGGCGCATTCCAGGGCACATCAATAAAAGTGGTTAACGTCAGGCGCTGTGCGCCCAATAATGCGGCCTGCGCCGCAACCTCGATGAGCAAGCGGCGCCCAATGCCCTGACGCTGCCAGTGGGCGCCCACCGACAGCTCGGCGATGTGCCAATCCTGCGGTTGCGACACGACGGCGATAAAGCCGGCAACCTCCCCTGCCGCACTTTCAGCCAGCCACTCGTGCTGTCGCTGAATAAAATCGGCATGCCGATCGGAACTCATCACCGGGCCTTCGGCGATAAAACGCCAGGCCGGCTGTTGGTGGAACAGCTGGGCTGCCGAGCGCTCAACCGCCATCAACTGAGCGATATCCTGCGGCTGCGCTAACCGGATTTGCAGGCTCATCGGGCTCTCCTTAACGTCAGGGCCGGCTATTTAATCAGATTTCCCCGACGGCAGATACCCGCCGCCGGGCACGTATTTCCGATCGAAAAATCAGAAGTCGACGCTGGCACGCAGCACCACTTCTCGAGGTTCCCCTATCGCTACGCGCAAATTGTTGCCGCTGGAAGGGTAATAGGTTTTGTCGAACAGGTTCTTCACGTTCAATTGCCATTTCACCCGATACCCCTGCACCGGCATGGTGTAAGCGGCGAAGGCGTCGGCAACGGTGTAGTTATCGAGAGTGAAACTGTTGGCGGTGTCGCCTGGACGGCGGCCCACATAACGCGCCCCTGCGCCAATACGTACGTTGTCCCCGCTGTAAAGCCCTGGGGACCCCAGATCCTGCGTCAGGAACAGCGAGGCGGTATGGCGCGCCACGTTGGTCATCTCCTTGCCCTTGTTGTCCGGATCGTCCACCACCCGTGCATCGGTATAAGCATAAGAACCGATCATGCTTAACGAATCAGTGATATTGCCGGCAACATCCAGCTCCACGCCCTGCGAGCGTACGCGCCCGGCGGTTCGGGTGACGGTTTCGCCATCCACCAGTTCGCTGACCATCACGTTGCGTTTGGTGATGTCGAACAACGCCAGGGTCCCGGTGACGCCATTGGGCAGTTCAACCTTGCTGCCCACTTCCCAGGCCTTGCCCTGTTCCGGCGGCAGCGAGCCAATCTGGCTGGCAATGGAGGAGTTTGGCTTGAATGACTCGGTGTAGCTGCTGTACAGCGACACATATGGCGTCAGTTTGTAGACCACCCCAAGGCGCGGCACCAGCTTGCTGTCGGAGCTGTCGGTATTGGTGACAAATGGCCGCCCTTTACCGGCAAAAACGTCAAAGGCGTCATAGCGCAGCCCGCCCATCACCAACCATTTATCGGTCAGTTGAACAGAATCCTGCACAAACCAGCCGTAGCTGGTGAGATTTTCGCGCTGATCGCTGTCTTTGGCGCTGACGGCATTAGAGGTCGGCATCAGGCCATACACCGGGTTATAGATATCGAAATCGCTGTTCTTTTTGCTGCGGATCATGTCGCCGCGGTAGGTGCGGTTATCTTCAAAATCAAACCCGAACAGCATCTGGTGGTTGATACTGCCCCAGTCAACGTCGCCGTTGAGCGTCAGTTGCACCGCATTGGCATGGCTGACGGCATGGGCGGTGGAGTCGGCCTGGCGCGTCAGTTTGCCGTTTTCAGGATCCAAAGCCAGCGCACGTGCCTGATTATCGCTGTAGCTGTTGCGGCTGTAGGCGTAGGTCAGAGAGCTTTTCCAGCTTTCATTCAACACCTGATCAACCTGCAGGGTGACGCTGTCCTGATCGCCACGCGTGGCGTTATAACTTTCGTCAAAGCGACGGTCGCGCGGCGTATTCACAGGTTTGCCGGTACGCGAATCAATAATGGTGCCACGATCGAAGGGCACTAAATACTCCATATGTTCGTAGGCGACGCGTACCGTGGTGCTCTCACCGAACCACATCAGCGACGGTGCAATCACCGTTTGGCGGTTACGGCCAAAGTTGCGCCAGTAGTCGGTTTCATCGTGGTCGACAATCATCCGATAGGCGAACCCGGAGGTGCCAAGCGGCCCGGTGACGTCCAACTGGCCGCCGCCGCCCTTGAAGCTGCTGCCCCAGCCTTCCACGTGGGTATGCTGCTGCAACTGCGGCTTTTTGGTGATCATGTTGATCATCCCGCCGGGTTCACCCATGCCGTAAAGCATCGAAGCCGGGCCTTTCAGCACCTCAACCCGTTCGGTGGTCGGGGTAAAGTTGCGGGCCTGAACCGAACGCACGCCGTCACGCAGAATGGAGCCGTCGCGGTTATCGCCAAAACCACGCTTCATCACCGCGTCCTGGGTGCCGCCCAGGGTGTTCGCCTGGGTAATGCCGCTGACGTTATTTAGCGCTTCATCCAGGTTGCTGACCGCCTGATCGATAATCACCTGCTGCGGCACCACGTCGATAGCCTGCGGCACGTTCAGCAGGCTGGTCTCGGTTCGGGTGCCGGTCACGCTGGTCAGCGGCTGGTAACTTTGCACGCCCTTCGCCGATGCCTGGCCGACCACCACCAGGGTTTCCCCTTTTTCTTTTTCGGTGGTTTTGTCGGCGCCGATCGCCGGTACAGCCGCACAGGCCGCCAGAGGCAGTGCGCACCACCAGCCACGCTGGGTATTATTCATTATGTAACTGACTCCAATAGGTCCCTGAAAAAGGTAACGGCAAAAATTGTTGATAGAGCTGTTTGAAGGTCTGTTGCGGGTTGATGTCTGCAAACAGATCCGGGTAAAACGCTTTGGCGAACATTTCGACCGCCACGACGTGGTACGGGCTGAGATAGAAGTTGTGCCAGATACTCCAGGCCTGACGGTCTTTTACCGCTTTCAGGTTGGCGAGCATCGGCTGTTTTTGCATGATCTGACGGAAGCTCTCATCCGCTTCCTGCTGGGTAACCAGCGGTCCCAGACGCAAATCGGAAAAGCGCTTGCCCTGTGGGCCGGCCATGCCGGTGGCAATGTAAATATCAGGATTGGCGGTCAGAATGGTTTCCGGGTTCAGCTCGCCGTAAACCCCTTTGATGCTGGCGCTGGCGATATTGTCGCCGCCGACAAAGGCCAGCAGATCGCCGAGGTTGCCATGAGCCGCAGTGGTGCAGCAGGTTTCACGCCGCCCGAGGTGCAGATGCAGCATGACCTTGGGCTTTGGCCCCTGGTAGCCGGCCAGGCGCTGCTGGATCACCGCCATATGCTGCTGGTAGAAGTCGATAAACTGCTCAGCACGCTGCTGACGGTTGAGCACCTCGCCCAACAGTCGAACGCTGGGTACGGTGTTATGCAGCAAGTCGACCCGTAAATCGACGTAGATCACTGCAATACCTGCCTTACTCAGCGCCGTTAGCAGCAAGTCACTGTCGCCCTCCTCCTTCGCATAGCGGGCAAGGATCACTAGATCCGGTTTCAACCGGATCAGATTTTCAATGTTAACCTGACGGAAGTTGCCCTTGCTGATAGAGGGTATGGCTTTGATTTGAGGAAATTTCTGCGTATAGAGCTGCCAGCTCTGCGCATCGAAACGCGCCATGTCTTCCGGCCAACCGACGATACGCTGGGCCGGATTGCCCGGCTCCAGCAACGCCAGGGTATACAGCATGCGGCTCTCGCCCAGCACGATACGCTGCGGGTTATCCGGCACCTCGACCTGGCGGCCGGTGATATCGGTGACCCTTTTCGCCTGAGCACTAAAACCGCCAAGCAGCAGGGAAAACAGCAGTAACATGAGGGAATTGCGCATAAGTGGGCCGGATCAACAAAATATGCGCGCATGATAATCACTCTCATTAGCACTTTCAATCACAACGCTTGACGGGACGGTTAAATCCGCTGAATCACGCTGTTTCGGCGCGGATACGCGAAAAATCGCTGTAAATGCCGTTTTATAAAGTTAAAAAATCGGTCGATAATCCAGTAAAAGGCCAGTCAGATTGCAGATAATTCAGGAGGTACCGAGATGACCCAACGTATTATTCCATTGGCGGAGTGCCCACAGTTCAGCGACGTTTGCGCCGCATGGGCGTTTGGTCAATGGGGTTCGCAACGCGGCGGTTCACTGGAACGCACGCGCCAACGCTTTGCCCAGTGCGTCCAGCCGAGCGAAGATTACACCACCCTGCTGGTGATTGAGGACGAACGCCCGCTGGGCATGGCCAGCCTGTGGCCGAGCGACGATCATCATCGGATGGACCTTTCTCCCTGGCTGGCCGGCGTATTCGTCCACCCGGATCACCGTCGCCAGGGTATTGCACAGCGGCTGGAAGCGGCCATCGTGTTGTTGGCACGCCAGCGTAATCACCCCGTATTGCACCTGATCACCGATAAATCCGAGGCGCTGTATGCGGGTTGGGGCTGGCAGACCATCGAACGCCGACGGCAATATGATGGCGAAGTGGTGGTGATGGAAAAAAGGCTTGGCTAACGCGGCGTGCAGATGTAAACCAACGCCGGCGGGAAGTTGCGCACAACCCGCAGCCGCTTCCAGTGAAAATAACGGGACAGCAGCTTTTCCGACAGGTGACTGTATTGGAACAGCACCAGGGTGCCGTTGCGCGCGAGCAAACGCTGCTGGGCCTGCTGCAAAATACGAATGCTGATTTTTAGCGGGATCGACAGCAACGGCAGGCAAGAGAACACCACGTCATAATCGCCGGCCATCTCTTCAGCCGAACGATCCATTACCTGCAGGCGGCGATCGTCGATTTTCCGTAGCTGATGGACAAAATGAGATTGGATTTCAAAGGCCTCAAGCGAAGCATCTGCGCGCATCCGGCCTAATATCCGCTTGGTCAACACGCCATCCGCCGCGCCCAGTTCGGCGATCGACAGCGCCCCGGTCCATTCAACCTGATTCAACATCGCCTGACACAGCCAGGGAGAAGAAGGCGCCAGCGTGCCAATGGTGCGCGGCGAAGCCATAAACTGTTGGAGGTAGGAGAAGTGGTTTTTCAGTTGCAGCCGTGTCGCGTTTAACATTGGGGCCTCCTTTGGTTGAGTAGCTACCAATCTGACCCCAATTTCTTAAGTATTCATTAACATGTTTCCTAAAACCGCCGACGCAGTTGTAATAAAATGCAACCGACACAGAAAAAAAAGGGTGCGGAAATCATCGTCGGGTAATCAAGTCATTGCATTACCGGTCAGATTATTATCCACACCCGTTTATTTTATCGGCCAGCTGTTGCCCTGGCCGAATTTATTTACTGTAACCGATTAACGGTATATTTCCGCATTACCGCGCCAGTTGCTGGAATCCCCGGGGGTGTCCAGCCCGATAATACGAATGCTGCTGGCGCCGTCCGCCTGAGCTTTTTCTTTCAGTGCGTGAACCGCATCGCCCGGAGAACCGCTAATGCCGGAAACCGACACTACACCAAGGCTTTGCATACCGCTGGCCTGCTCTGTATTGATCTGTTTTACCGATGACAGCGGCGCTGCAAAGGAAGAGAATGAAGCGGCTGCCAAAAGAACTGCTGCGATGCCAGGTAATAGTTTCATAATGAACTCCAGATGTTTTTGTTTATTTCTCGTATCAGTGGAGTTAATTATCTACCAGGCAATGAAAGCGGACGTAATCCAATGTAAAGAACATCAATCATTGTGATGAAAATAAGGAGGAAGTACGTGCAGGTATGTCTTTGGCAGGACAACGCGGGTCTATGCAGCCACTCTACCCCTGACAGATGACAATTAAAAGTCCGTTTGGCCAAGGGATATAAAAACCGCCCCTTTTAAGATTCTTCTCCCCGTACCCGCGACTGAACTACGCTATTTCTGAAGGTTATCATTATGGAAGGACTCCCTATGTCGCAAACCTTACTGCGTGTTCGTGATGGTCATGGTGCTTCGGTTTCGTTTTCGGAACTGCTGTTCGACCTGATTTACGTTTTTGCCGTTACCCAACTTTCCCACTACCTGCTGCACCATCTGACGCTGACCGGCGCGGTGGAAACGCTGCTGCTGTGGTTCGCCGTTTGGCTGGCCTGGCAATACACCGCCTGGGTCACCAACTGGTTTAATCCCGATACCCGCCCTATCCGTATCCTGCTGTTTGGCATCATGCTGTTGGGCCTGTTCGCTTCTTCTGCTCTGCCGCAGGCCTTTGGCGAACGCGGGCTGACGTTTGCGCTGTTTTACGTGGCGATCCAGGTGGGCCGATCGTGCGTGGTGCTGAACCTGCTGCCCGCCGGCCATCCACTAAAACAAAACTTCCGCCGCATTCTTGGCTGGATGTGCATTTCAGCGGGGTTCTGGATCCTTGGCGGGCTGGCGGAAGGTCATAACCGACTGTTGCTGTGGGCCCTGGCAGTATTGTGCGAATACGTTTCGCCGATGTTCGGTTTCCGCTTGCCGGTGCTGGGTCGCTCCGACAGCAGCAGCGAATGGACTATCGAAGGCCATCATCTGGCGGAACGCTGCCAGCTATTCGTGATCGTGGCGTTGGGGGAAACCATTCTGATTACCGGTTCGACCCTTAGCGAAATGGAGTCCTGGAGCGCACCGGTGCTGATTGCCTCGCTGGTGGCGTTTCTCGGCAGCCTGGCGATGTGGTGGGTCTATTTCGATACCAGCAGCAAAGCCGGCAGCCATGCTATCAGCCAGGCGGAAAACCCCGGCCAACTGGGCGCCAACTTCCATTACGTGCACGTGGTGCTGGTTGGTGCGATCATCGTCTGCGCCGTTGCCAATGAACTGGTGATCGCCCACCCTGACGGCCATATCGACAATGTAACGGCAGCAGTGCTGCTGCTGGGCCCGGCGATTTATCTGCTCGCCAATGCGCTTTACAAACGACTGGTGTATCGCCGTTTCCCGCTTTCGCACCTGGTGGGATTGATCGCTTTGGCGGTATTGGCGCCGATAGCTTACCTCACCGATTTACTGATGGTGAATGGCCTGACCACGCTGATTATGGTGGCCGTCGCGGTGTGGGAGAGTATTTCACGCGGCAGAACGCCGCAGGCCAGCGGCGTTCACTGATAAAGTAGAAAGTAGGGGACGCGCTCACTGACGCGCAATTAGGGCTGCGGTCCCCTGTTTCGCTATTACTTCAGCGGTTGCGGTAGCGTCAGTACCCACAGCTCGCTGAGCGATTCCGGGTTCTCCAGCGGTTGCAGCTCGATGCGGGTGGATACCGCTTTACCGTCCAGGCTCAGGCTACCCTGCTTATCCAACTGATAATCGCCAATTTTCTTGGCCTTGGGCTGGGCGTCCACCAGCTTGGCCTGCAGGCCAAAATCGTTATCGTTAATCACTGCCAGGGTACGATCGTCAATTAGCGACAGACCCTCTACCTTCTCCTGCTGCCAGCCCAATTTACGCAGATCCACCACTTCACGTTTCTGCGCCAGCTTCACGCCGCGCTTGGCGAGATCCTTGGCATCGTCAAACTCCAGCGCCTTGCCTTTGCCGTCGAAGGCCGTCAGATCGCTAGCCTGGCTGAGATCGACCAGATAGATCTTGTTGATCATCTGCTTGTCTTTATCGCTGCCCTGCTCAACCAACAGGATGTGTTGGTTGTCCACCGCCACGATGTCACCCACCTTGGCGTCTTTGGCCTTTTTATAGCTGTCGATATCGATCGGATAGCCGTACATGGCCGTTTTGCCGCTGGCCGGATCAAAACTGACCAAGCGAGTAAATTGGGCCTTGTTTTTACTCTTACCGTCTACGTCAAGCGTACTCTGCACCGCAGCCAGAATGCGGCCGTCCGGCAAACGGGTGATCCCTTCGAAGCCCCGGTTCGGCTGACGCCACTTGATGATGTTCGGCAATCCGCCGGCGACCGCTTGTTCCCCCTGTTCAGGGGTCGGGCCATATTTGGCGAGGATCTTGCCCTGGTTGTCGATATGGATCAGGAAAGGACCATATTCATCGCACAGCCAGTAACCGCCTTTACCGTCCGGCGTGATGCCTTCGGTATCCAGTCCGCGTCGATCGCTCTCCAACGTTTTCAGCGTATCGCTCAGCGCCACTTCGTTGGTTGTACCGATCAACCCCGCCGGCAAAGGCAACCCGCTGATCGGCCCCTGCTGATCGTGCAGCGGGCGCAAGTTGCTGGCGACCGCCTTGCCGTCGCCAACGCGAATATCCATCAACAGCGGCACAAACTTCGGATTAGCGAAGATTTTCGCTTCCTGTTCGCCCACCGCAGGCGCGTCAGCATTCGGGCCGCGATCGGTCAAAGTCGTTAACAGCAAGTCCTTACCCTCGCGCCCATTGAAGACCAGGCCCGAGCCAATGCCCACCGGCAACCCCTGAGGGAAATTCTTGGCGAACGCTCCCTGATAACTCACATGCTCACCGCCGGGAAAGCTGACCACATAACGCGCCACTTCAACGTCGGTGGCAGCATAGGAAAACAGGGGGAACAACGAACTAATTAACAGCGAAACCGGTTTTATTTTCATGATGTTGGCTCAGAGTTAAGGGGAAAGTTTGCAGCCTGTTAATGTATTAACCCATCATGACATTTTGATGACGGGAGCGTCTAATGCCATGAATTGAAGCAACAATTAAGCATGGCAAATAGGAATTAACAATTAACGAGAACAAATCGAATGGAATAATCATATGAAAAAATGAATTTAACCGTGGCTATTTTTCACTGGAAATACTTATATCGATAAAGCATAGGGTAAATTCTTATAATAGTGCTAAAAAAACCGCCAAACAGGCTGCGAACCTTAAAATATAAGCGTATTCGCATAGACAAAATTAATCTCCGGGGATTTAATACCCTCGGTTACTCAAGGTGCATTAAGAAATTACTGATAGAAACCTGCATTTATTTAAAAAGGTGTTCTATAGTTTTTAGTGCTAACGCCCGTTAGTATTTTCCGTGGGATGGAATCTATGTCAAAGCGACTTTTTGCCGAATTTTTTGGCACATTTTGGTTAGTGTTCGGTGGTTGTGGTAGCGCAGTATTAGCAGCAGCATTTCCACAACTGGGTATTGGTTTTCTTGGTGTCGCACTCGCATTTGGTCTTACTGTGGTCACCATGGCTTATGCCGTTGGTCATATTTCTGGCGGGCACTTTAACCCGGCCATTACCGTGGGATTGTTTGCCGGTGGCCGCTTCGCCGCCAAAGACGTTATTCCTTACGTGATTGCTCAAGTGATTGGCGGGATTGCCGCAGCGGCGGTGTTGTACCTGATCGCCAGCGGTAAGGCAGGCTTTGATCCTACCGGCGGCGGCTTTGCTTCCAACGGTTATGGTGAACACTCACCGGGCGGTTATTCTCTGCAATCCGCCATCGTCATTGAATTGGTGTTGACCGCATTCTTCCTGATCGTTATTCATGGCGTGACCGATAAGCGTGCACCGGCAGGATTTGCTCCGCTGGCCATTGGTTTGACATTAACCCTGATTCACCTGATCAGTATTCCGGTAACCAATACTTCCGTTAACCCAGCGCGCAGTACCGGCGTGGCAATATTCCAGGGAACCTGGGCATTGCAACAGCTTTGGGTATTCTGGCTGGTACCGTTAGTCGGCGGTGTTATTGGCGGCCTGATTTATCGCTGCCTGCTGGAAGACAAGAAGTAATTTATACCCGTTCTTGTTCTGTCAGGGCAGCCGCTATATCCCAGGGTTTTCCGATTACTGCCGATTACGCGGCAATCGAAAAACCAAAGGGTATATTGGCTGCCCTGAAGTTATTTAGCCTCTGGCCGCTTCAAACATCATGATGTCGCTGGTGAATGAGCCGTCCGGCTGGATGGCAAAATGCTGCAGCACCTCTTCAGAAACCCCCTGTTGCAACGCTCGTATCGCGGTAACGAAATGCTCCGGCGTACGCATGCGTGCGACCCAACTGCTGAATTCCAGATATAATCTGTCAGACGTCACCTGCCGTACCAGCAGCCCTGATTCGGTCAGCAGACTCAGCCATTCGCCCGGTGCATAATTGCGGACATGCGAAGTGTCACGCAGCACCTCAACGGTTTGCAGATAGATATCCAGCAGCGGATGCCCCGGTGAGACCACATCCATAAAGATGGCTTTGCCACCCGGTTTGAGCACCCGACGCACTTCACGCAGCGCCTGGCCGACATCGTGCCAATGGTGGGCCGAATAACGGCTAATCACCAGATCAAAGCTGGCCTCTTCAAACGGCAGGGATTCCGCCACGCCCTGCTGCACCTGAATATTATTGATCCCTTTGTCTACTGCAGCCTGGCTCACGACCGCCAGCATTTGCGCCGACAAATCATAGGCTACTACCTGCGCCACTTTCGCTGCGGCGGTAAAGCTGGCATGCCCCGCTCCGCACCCCAGATCCAGCAGCCTGGCATCGGGATAAGGTTCCAGCAACTGAGCCAGTCGCTGCAGATCCTTCCCCTGTGCATGCACTGCGCTGGTGAGATAGGCGTTGGCCTGCTCGCCAAACTGACGGTCGACCGCATTCTTATGGCTGTTGCTGTTGCTCATATGTGCTTCCTTTTTGTCGGGCTTGCGCCGGTGCCGGATGGCTTTTTTATTACTATAATCAGCTTAATATACGGGTACAATATGAGCACTTATCCTAGTATAAACAGGTACCAGCCTATGCAAACTGAAGCCTTGTCCGGCCCCAAAGCCCTCGGCGTATTTCTGCGTGCACACCGTGAGCGCATCACGCCGGAAATGCTGGGTTTACCCACCGCTCCCCGCCGCCGCACCAGTGGACTGCGCCGTGAAGAGCTGGCGCAAATCAGCGGTATCAGCGCCACCTGGTATACCTGGATCGAGCAAGGCCGCGAGGTCTCCATCTCGCCGCATACGCTGGCGCGTATCGCCAAAGCACTGCGGTTAGGGCATGCCGAGCGCCACTACCTGTTTACCCTGGCGCGAGTCGCCGATCCCGAACAGGAACAGCCTCACGAAGCCGACAACAGCGCGGTGCTGCAAAGCGTTAACCAGGTGACGGTGCCTTGCTACCTGCTGGATATCACCTGGAATGTGCTCGCCTGGAACCCGGCGGCGGAAAGCCTGTTCTGTGGTTGGCTGGGCCAAGCCGCTACGCCCAATTTGCTGCACTTTATGTTTTTCCATCCCTTGGCCAAAACGCTGGTCAGCGACTGGGAGGAACGGGCACGCCGCGTGGTCGGCGAGTTTCGTGCCGAAACCAGCCACCATCAAAATACCGAAGAGATGCGCGCGTTCGTACGCAACATGACGCACAACAGCGAGGCCTTCCATCACTGGTGGAAACAGCATGATGTGCTGGCGCGCGAAGGGGGAGAGCGAGCTTTTACTCACGGGCAACAAGGCGAGCTGCGCTATCGGCAACTGACGTTTCATCCGGTGGAAAACGGCGGGCTGAAACTGGTGATGCTGATCCCTTTGACGTAACGGGTAACAAATTCATAAACAGGTTTACCTGCCATTTATTTATTGGTTCATCTAAACGCGCTAGGGTGACAGCTACCGATGAGATCTTTCATCCAGTACCGTTATTCATCTCCTTGAGGTAATCCTATGCAATCCGAAGAACAACGTCTTATCGATGGTCTGTTTGGCCGCTTGAAAGAAGCCGAGACCAAGACGGGCCAGAGGGATCTTCAGGCAGAGCAGCAAATCAACCAGCACATCCGCGAACAGCCTTCCGCACCTTATTACATGGCGCAGGCGATGATCATTCAGGAAGCGGCGCTGAAACAGCTCGACCAGCGGG
The DNA here is from genome assembly GCA_012719855.1 of Serratia liquefaciens. Classification (GTDB taxonomy): domain Bacteria; phylum Pseudomonadota; class Gammaproteobacteria; order Enterobacterales; family Enterobacteriaceae; genus Serratia; species Serratia liquefaciens_A. Next base: position 158,478 of record JAAXZN010000028.1, read on the forward strand.
TGAAGGATCTGGAAAGCCAGATTGCCCAGCAACAGCAAAATAACGCCAATCAACAAAGCAGCGGCGGCTTCCTGGCCGGGCTGTTTGGCGGCGGTAACCGTACCGCGCCAAGCCCGCGCGAACAGTATCAGGCGCAACAGCAGAATAACGCAGCATGGAACAACCAGCCTCAGACGGGCTATGCCCAGCAGCAACCCGCCTACAACAATCCACCGCCACAGGCGGCGCCTTCACGTGCCGGCGGGTTCCTCGGTGGAGCATTGCAGACCGCTGCCGGCGTGGCGGGCGGTGTGGTGCTGGCTGACATGTTGACCGGCATGTTCCGCCATTCACAACCTCAGGAAATTGTTAATATTATCGATGAGACGCCGACAACGCCGGTGGATGACAGCGCGATGAATAATTTCGACGCGTCCAATAATCTCGATACCTTTAACAACGGTGGAGATAGCCGCTTCCTCAACCAAGACAACGGCTTCCAGAACGCGGATTATCAAAACGACGATAACACCGACTTCTCCGATGACGACTACAGCGACGACGATTCGTTTATCTGATCCCTTTTCCCCTCTCCCCGGAGAGGGGTTTTCTGTTTCCTCATCCCACACGTCTGGTCTACAGTTAAATCTGTCCAATCACAGCAGGTTACGTGAACCATGTCGAAAATGAACCCTACCGATCCCTATACCAGCCCCCGCCTGTTGATGCGCCCCCCGGTAGCCGATGATTTGGCCCGGTTTTACGCCATTTTTGGCGATCCCGACACCCAACGCTTTAACCCCGCAGGCCCCATCACCACGGAACAACGGGCGCGGCTGGCGCTGACGGAACGGATCGAATGCTGGGAGCAACACGGTTATGGTTCCTGGGCAATTGCGCTACGTGAACGGCCGGAGTGGATTATCGGCTTTGGCGGGCTGTCCTGGCGGCCGCTAGGGGCACAGCGCACGGTGAATTTGGGCTATCGTTTTGATACGCAGGTCTGGGGCAGTGGCCTGGCCACGGAGTTGGCGCTAGCCTCGCTGGGGTATGGTTTCAAACACCTGCAGTTGGCAGAGATTTCCGCCCTTGTGCGCGAAAAAAATCTGGCCTCATGCCGCGTGCTGGAAAAAGCGGGGTTAAGTCTGGTCGATACTCTGGATGACGTGCCCGGCGATACGCCAAGCCTGGTTTACAGCATCATGCGCAGCGAATATCAAGGCTGCTGAACCGGCGGTTCGTCATTGATCCTTGCCAGCGCCCGACGGTAGGACTTCACCTTTTGGCGCTTCTTCAACCAGGTGGTGGTTGAGACAATAAAAATCAGCCCGGACATGGTCAGCACGCCGATCGGATGGCCGTAAAACACCATAAGGGCGAAATAAATGGCGGAAACGATCGCCACCCATTTTGCTGTATTTCCCACCGCATTCTTCTCCTGACTCAAACGGCGGATGTACTCTTCTTCGCTGATCCCCATACGCACTCCTTTTGGCTGAACGTTCCATTATATGGGGCCAGAATGATGATAATTCAATCGATTAAAGGGTAAAGAAGCGTAAAGCTCAGCGAGATTGCCCACGACGATGGCGCAGATAACGCCCCGGCAAAGCCTCTCCAGGTAACGCCGTGCCGGCATTGCGGCCAAACAACCTATAGCGATTGCTCGCCACTGCATTGTAAAACCCATCCGCCAGCCGCGACGGCAAAAAGCGCGCCAGCGCCAACAGGCGAAATGGCCAGCCGAGTTGGCGCAATGCCTGAAAAAACGCCGCCGAACGCAACCAATGTCGGCCCGGTTCAAGATAGACGATGGAGTCAAAACGGTCGGTGGGCAAAGCCAGCCAATTCAGGATTGCCTGCCCTTCTGCGGATTGCACCGTGGCCAACAGGATCTTGCCCTGCCGATCTGCACGGATCAAAAATCTCACCAGCCCGTGACACAAATTACACTCGCCATCGAATAGCAGCACCCGGTCACCGGGCTGGAGATAAGGGGGAAGTATTGACGGATTCATCCTGCCTCCTGAGGTGATTCACCCCAGACTAACGCGCATTCCCCTTCAGAACCAGCGGGGCCGCTTACGGCGCTGGGGACGCAGGTGGTACATCCGGTAATGCCACTACCGAGATACGTACTTCGTAATGCTTGGCGTTACCGGCGGGGATCACCGAAGTCAGCTTATTGATGGTTTCAGTAGGATTATCGCTGGCGGAGGTCGCACAGAACAGCTCACCGCCGTGGCAGAAGCCCGGTTTAGGCATATGCCCACCAGGGAAAGGAGGTAAGCGGAACTGCTGTTCTGCAGGGGGGACGTTTTTTTCTACCGGAGCCGGAGCTGAAAGTGCGCTAACGCTGAACAGCGTCACGGCAGCCAGCACAGGAAGCGTCAGTACTTTGATTGCATTTTTCATGTTGTCGATCTCATTTGCCGGGATTGGGCCTAACCTACCCCGCTCCCGGCCGATGAGAAAGCCGCTTTTCACGACCTTTGCACCCCGATGATCTTTGCTTACATCCCTGCGCTAACGTGATGAAAGCTTAAGGATTGTGTAAAGGTCGTTCGGCTTTTCTTTCTATTTTGATGACTTGCCTTTGGTCAGCGTGCTGTAGCTGGTCATCAGGTTGCGGTAATCGGGAATGTGGTTGGAGAACAAGGCCCCCAAGCCTTCAATATCATTGCGCCAGTCGCGGTGCAGCTCACAGGCCACGCCGAACCAGGTCATCAGCTGCGCGCCTTCGGCTTCCATACGGCTCCAGGCCGATTGACGCGTCAATTCGTTGAAAGTGCCAGAGGCGTCGGTGACCACGAAGACCTCAAAACCTTCGCTCAGGGCTGACAACGCCGGGAAGGCAACGCACACTTCGGTCACCACGCCGGCAATAATCAGCTGCTTACGGCCGGTGGCTTTTACTGCTTTGACGAAGTCGTCGTTGTCCCAGGCATTAATCTGTCCAGGGCGTGGAATAAAGGGCGCATCGGGGAATTGAGCTTTTAACTCGGGGACCAGCGGGCCGTTGGGGCCGTCTTCGAAGCTGGTGGTCAGAATGGTCGGCAGGTTGAAATACTTCGCTAAATCACCCAGTGCCAGTACGTTGTTTTTAAAACGATCGGGGTCGATATCGCGTACCAGTGAAAGCAGCCCTGCCTGATGATCCACCAGCAAAACGGCCGCCTGATCCTTATCAAGGCGTTTGTAATTTGCAGTCATGGTTTACTCCTTTGGGGTTGATTGTTGCAGCTAAAGGTTGCCCTTGACCGACAGGCCAAAGCGCAGAGGTTACTTAAGTGTAGAACCGGATCCGGAGGTGTTTCTCCGGATCGGTTCTGAGGGCGTGCTGAGGGTTTAGACGGCGTCGTGTTCTGCCGCCATGCTGCCGAACTTGCCCCCGTTGAAGTCACGGAAAGCCTGCTGAATTTCCGCGTCGCTGTTCATCACAAACGGACCATAACCGACGATAGGCTCGTCGATCGGCTCGCCGCTCAGAACCAGCAAACTGACATCGTTATTGGCTTCGAGGGTGATTGAATCCCCCGCACGGTCAAACCTGACCATTTGGGTTTCGCGCACCACTTCTTCGCCGTTAACATGAATAGCGCCATGCAGCATGACCAGCGCCAACGTATGCCCTTCTTCCACCGTCAACGTGGTGGTATGACCGGCGTTCAGCTTCATGTCCCACACATTGAGCGGGCTGAAGGTGCGTGCCGGCCCAGCGTGGCCGTCGAAGTTACCGGCAATCACCCGAACCTGACCTGCGCCATCCGCCAGTGGAACGACTGGAATATCCGCATTCAGCAGCGTCTGGTAACCCGGCTCAGCCATTTTGTCCTTGGCCGGCAGATTCACCCACAGTTGGACCATTTCCATGGTGCCGCCGTTGCGCGAGAAATCCCGTGAGTGGAACTCTTCGTGCAAAATACCCGAGGCGGCGGTCATCCACTGCACGTCACCGGGACCAATCACCCCACCGCTGCCGGTAGAATCGCGGTGCTCCACTTCGCCCTGGTAGACGATGGTCACCGTTTCAAACCCGCGATGCGGGTGCTGACCCACGCCACGGGTGCCAGAGGCAGAGCGGAACTTGGTTGGCGCAGCATGATCCAACAGCAGGAACGGGCTCATTTCCGCCCCCAAATCGTTATAGGAGAACAGCGAATTCACCAGGAAACCGTTGCCGACCCAGTGGGCTTCAGGGCTGTTGTAAATACCGAGGATCTTTTTCATCTTGAACTCCTGTTTCAGGTCTCACGACCTTAAGTTGATGTCAGAAGTTTAATCCTGTCGCGTTTGCCGCAGTAGTAGGCAAGATGTACACTCAGTGTTCTAGATATGGAACGATGATAAGGACGGGCGATGTTCACCGATTTGAACGATCTGTTTTATTTCGCCAACGTGGTCGACCATCAGGGATTCGCCCCCGCAGGCCGTGCGCTGGGTATCCCCAAGTCCAAACTGAGTCGACGCGTGGCGTTGCTGGAAGAACGCCTGGGCGTGCGCCTGATCCAACGCTCGACGCGACGGTTTTCCGTCACCGACGTCGGCCAGAATTACTATGCGCACTGCAAGGCAATGCTGGTGGAAGCCGATGCGGCGCAGCAGGCTATCGAGCAAACCCGCGCCGAACCTTGCGGCACGGTACGCATGACCTGCCCGGTGGCCATTCTGCATACCCGGGTCGGCAGCATGGTCGCGGCCTTTATGGCCGATTACCCGAAAGTCACGGTGCATCTGGAAGCCACTAACCGCCGGGTGGACGTGGTGGGTGAAGGCCTGGACCTGGCCATCCGCGTGCGGCCACCGCCGCTGGAAGACAGCGATCTGGTGCTGAAAATTTTGGCGCAGCGCACCTGGTGCATCGCCGCCAGCCCGGCGCTGGTGCGAACCCTCGGCCCGGTGGAACGGCCCGAGGAATTGCATAAATACCCCACCCTGGATCTTGGCCCGGCACGCGCACAGCACCTGTGGCAGTTGACCGGACCAGAGGGTGAGAAAATGGAGTGGGAACACCGACCGAGGTTGGTGACCGACGACATGCTGATGTTGCGGACAGCGGCGATCGCCGGGGCCGGCATCGTGCAGCTGCCGTCGATGATGATGCGCGACGACATGCTGCGCGGCGAATTGGTACAACTGCTGCCAGGTTGGCAACCGCAGGGTGGCGTGGTGCATGCGGTTTACCCTTCACGTCGCGGCCTACTGCCGGCAGTGCGGCTGCTGCTCGACTATCTGGCGCAGCAGTTTGCCAGTATCGAAGAGGAGTGATCAGGCGGTAATTTCGATGGCATTACCGTCCGGATCGCGAACGATCGACTCATAAAAACCATCCCCCGTCCGGCGTGGCGCCGCCAGCAGGATCCCCTCCTGCAGTGCGCGCTGCGCCAGTTGATCGACGCGGCTTTCATCTCCCACCGACAATGCAATATGCGCCCACCCGACGCGTTCATTGGTCTGCTCCAACGGCAGCAGTTCCGGCAGACTCATGATCTCCAGCGTTGGGCCGGCCGCCAGGCTGACAAAGCGCGAAACAAACCCCGGGCGGTTTCGGCTAACGTACTGCTCCCCGGCAACGCCGTCAAAATACCGCTGCCAAAATGCCACCTGGGCATCGATATCGCGGGTCCAGAGTGCAACATGGGCTATTTTCATCTCAGTCTCCAATGGGTGAATTGCTGTAGAGCACCTTGCCGCCGCTGTGAGTTATCTGCTGTTCGAGCTGCGGATGGCTGCCGGCCGGCGTAACCAGATAATCGACGCGGCTGACGGGCAAAAAGCTATAAGGGGCATAGGTGTTAAGTTTGTCGCCGGTGCACAGCACCGCCAGGTTACCGGACCGCGCCAGCAAACGTTTCTTGAACTGGGCATCCTGATAATTCAGCGCCGAAAAACCGCTGCCTGGGTCATAAGCACAAATGCCGACGAAAGCGAGGTCAAAGTAAAAATCGTCGATTTCCTGCACCGCTTTGGCGTCCACACAGCCGCCGATGTCGGCATCCAGTTCGCCGCCGATTAAAATCGTGCGGATCCCCGGCTGTTCCAGCATTTTGCCGGCAATAGTCAACGCGTTAGTGACCACCGTCAGCCGTAAATCGCGCGGCAACAGGTCGGCCAAATAAAGGTGGGTACTGCCGGCATCGAGGAAAATAACCTGTCCTTCCTTGATCAACGCCAGTGCAGCCAGCGCCAGCGCCTGCTTCTCATCACCGCTCAATTGCAGCCGTGCGCTGATAGGGCCGGTTGCCGGCGTGGGTGCCAGCGCACCGCCATAAATGCGTTTACACAGGTTTTGTGCCGCCAACTGACGCAGATCGCGCCGAATGGTGGCTTCAGTGGTTTTCAGGCGCTCCGCCATTTCAACCGCCAGCACTCGCCCCTGCTGCTGCAAGGTGGCAAGGATCGCATCATGGCGCTGATTGGGTAACAGTTTGGACATTCGACTTCTCGATGGCGAACAAGTGATCACAAATGTACACAAACGTTTAAAATCGTACAAATGTTTTTTGCGACGGTGCGAAGGAGTAGCACTCGACTAGACTGAAACTTTACGTCTCAGATAAAGGAATATTGATGACCTCAGCCGTGCTGTATACCTTATTTCCCGCCGCAGCGACCGTCGTTGGCGCCGCCATCGCGCTTTATCGCCGCCCTGGCGATGCCGCCATGCGCATCATTCATCACTTTACCGCCGGCATCGTCTTTGCCGCTGCCGCAACCGAAATTCTGCCCGATCTCAAGCAACAATCACCTTGGGCAGTGCTGCTCGGCGGTGCCGCAGGTGTGCTGATGATGCTGCTGGTCAGGCGCTTGGGAGAACGGGCTCAGGGACCGGCGGGCTTTGTGGCAACCGTCGGCGTGGATATCTTTATCGATGGTCTGGTGCTGGGCATCGCCTTCGCTGCCGGTGCCAAAGCGGGCCTGTTATTGACGCTCGCGCTAACGTTGGAAGTGCTGTTTCTGGGGCTGTCGATCGTGGGCGATTTACGTGATTTTTTCGGCCGGCGGATAAAAGCCATGCTGGCAATTGGCGGTCTGGCTCTGCTGTTGCCAATAGGCGGTCTGTTGGGTGCACCGATTGCCATGCTGGGGGCTTTCTGGTTAACCACGTTTCTGGCCTTCGGCCTGATTGCCTTGCTCTATCTGGTCACGGAGGAGCTGCTGGTTGAGGCGCACGAAGGAGGTAAAGATACCCCGCTCGCCACCGCGATGTTTTTTGTCGGTTTTTTACTGCTGTTGCTGCTGGAAGAGGGGATGGGGTAACACGCAGGAATTTTACGGGGCTATTACCTCCCCCCAGGTGATTTGGCTATACTGAGGCGAGCAAGGTTACCGCAGAACGTAACGGCTTGGGCGCTAAGGGAAAAGGATGCTGTCAAAAATTGCGAAGTGGCTATTTCAATTGCCGGGCAGGCTGTTTGGGGGCATTTTCAGGAGCCGCCTGACGATTTTTATCTTCTTTATGCTGATTGCCGCTGGGGTTTTCAGCGCCAAACGCTATCTGCGAGCCCATCAAAGCGACGATGAGTTTGTCACGACGGCCACCACAGATTACAACCGGGCCATCCAGCGTGAAATGCCGATGCGCGAAGCACGCGAACAGTGCGGCGGCCCGCTGCATGACAACGCCGGGCAACCCTGGCCTCTTTCGGCCGGCTATCTGCATCAGCCGGAAGGCAAAGCCGCCGCCCCACAGCAACAACTGACGCTGGATAATCAAAACAACAATTTTGCGGTATTGGTCAAACTGGAGACACCGGGCGCGCCACAGCGTTTGGCGGAGGTTTTTATTCCCGCAGCCGGCAGTTTTAATATCAAAACCAACCCGGCCGGGGAATACGTGATGAAAATCAAAAACATCAAAACCGGCTGTAACTTCCGCTCCAAACCCTTCACCCTGAGTCGTCATCAGGATTGGCGGCTGTCGCTGAAGCTGCAAACGGACGGCAGCGTGCAATACCAACCGATCAGCGACCGCGAGTTTTAATCGCGAGGCTTATTTCTTCACCGGATGATCGCGGCGGAACAATTCCCAGCTTTCGATTTCCTGGCCGTTCGGCAAGGTACAGGTGGAATACTGGCCGTCAGCATTTTGCTTGGCGTTCAGCTTGCCGCCGATCTTGGTGCAATAAACGTCCGCCGGGTTCGCCATGCCAATTGGTTTTACCTGCGGTGGCGGCGGTGCATCGTTAGATTTCATGGTGCAGCCCTGCAATATCGCCATCCCTGCCAACAGGGAGACCATCAGAATTTTTTTCATTTTTTCTCTTACCACTCCCGGTCTATTTCACGCCGCGGATAGCCGGCCCATTTGAAATACGGCGGGGGAAGTTAAAAACGGCGGCAGCCTGAGCCTACCGCCGTTTAAGCTATCAGGAAATAAAGGATGCGCCCTGTTTCAGGACCAAATCACAGGCTTTTTGCTTCACTTTTTCAGTGATTTGCGAAGTACCCAGGCTGTTCAGATCCAGACTCTTGCCTTCGCCGGTTTTCAGCAGGCCACCCAGCCCTTGCTGGTAGTCCTGGCTTTTGGCGTTCTCTGTGCTGGTGATGCCCAGCTTGCTCAGCAACTGGTCTTTCACCGCTTCGGTGCCGTTGGCCGACAGGACGTTATTTTTCACGCAGTACTGCAGGATGCCGGCCGCGTTAGTCATGCTGCTGGAGCTCAGCGCCTTGTCGCCACCGTTCAGTAAACCGGTAAGTGAAGACAGTGAAGTGCCACTGGTGCTGCCACCCGATTTACTCAGTTCACCGGCCGCGCTGCTGAGGGAATCCATCAGTCCGGCAGCCTGAGCCGCGCCGCAGGTCATGGCGGAGGTCAATGTCAGCGCCAGCAGTAAACGATGCTTGGTGTTCATGGGGTAAAGCTCCTGTTATCTCGCCATCCTTTCAGCATCCCCCTAGCCATTGGCGACGGGAAAAAGCGGATGGGCGAATCGTGTGCAATCAGCGCAATGCGCTGGGTCACCTCTTCGGACGCCACCCGCGGCGACAAGTTCCTTTTAGCCGGCAATACGGCGTTTTTTCAGAATTCAGGTAATTTTTTGGGCGAAGAATGTACAGCTAAGGGGCTATGGGCCGCCAAACTGGGCGACCCGCCAGGGATCAGAACTGCCAGCGCAGCCAGGCGAAGAACACGTTGCCGTTATTATAGGTGCCGGGAATATAAGTGGCCTGGAAGGTCAGGCGCTTATAACCGATAGAAGCCAAAGGCAGCGGGGCCGGGATAGGAATGTAATTCCAGTTATCGCGCGCGGTGACACTGGCGGTGAAGCCCAGACCCAGACGGAAGTCCTTGTCGTCCAGAGGACGCCAGATCTTCTCATAAGCGTAACCGCCAATCGGTTCCCACTTATTGAACGAATCCTTGAATGCCATCAGATAAATGCCGTGCCAGTCACCGTCGCTGTCGTAGCGCGAAATGCCATAACCGGCGCCCCAGGGACGCTCGTTGTACTTATCGATATGCTCGTCGTCGTAAGTCCAGCGGTTATGCCAGGTAATGGCCGGCAGATAGATGTCTTTATTCGGCGAGTTGTTCCAGGTTTCCGCCACGTTATCGGTGAAACGCTGCCACAACCCCGGTTTTTCAGCCTGCGTCGCGCTGCCATTTCCTGCACCAACCTCAGCGTAAGAAGGTAGTGCAGGAAATAGCAGCGCCACTGAGCAAGCTAAAATTGTCCGCTTAAAAAACATCATCAAACTCCTGTAAAAAATAAGGCCGGCGATTCTTACCGATCGACCCATCAAGATCAAGCTGTATCTTATTTATCCAACCATTTTCTCCTGCCTCGTTGTCACTTGGTTAAGTTTAGCCGCAGGTAAAGGGAAACGGCCCGGCGGGTCGACTCCGGGCGCTCAGGCTACTGCGCCCCCCCTGCACCGTCTGTCGGAATACTCCGCAATAATGCTGCTCCCAGAGTAAAACCCGGCGGCCCGCCAGCCGGCTACAGAACTTCTTTCCTGCTCTGAGCGTAGCGAAATCTTTACTGCCGCCCCATAAGCAACTGGAATCGCCGTCACGCTTTTCGTGGGTTCTCGCCGCCCATTTTACGGCAATCTCAATAAGCTCAAGGCCCTGTCACGCGCCATGGCTGTAAATTTGCAGTTACATCGCTGCTTTAGAGACCTGCACGGCAAAAACGGGTGACTTCCCGCCGTCATTTTTACTGGCAGGCAAAAGTACCGGTGTTCATCCCGTATGCCATGTTCCGGCCCAAGCCGCCATATTTTACATCTCCATTACATTCAGTGAAAAATACCCCCCACCACATCCC
>JAAXZN010000029.1 GCA_012719855.1 Serratia liquefaciens
GCCTAAGCTCCCCGTTCATTTATTTACCACTGTGCCCTAGTCAACCTGACGGATATCGACCCGCAGCTCTTTTGGCACTTCAAACACGATATTCTCTTCACGACCGCTGACTTCATGGACGTTAAGGCCGCCCAAGGCTTTCAGACGGGCGATAACATCCTGCACCAGCACGTCAGGGGCCGACGCACCGGCGGTAACGCCGATGTTAGTCGCGTTCTTCAGCCAGGCTTCCTGAATATCCGCAGCGGAATCGATCAGGTAGGCCGGCTTGCCAACGCGCTGAGCCAACTCAGCCAGACGGTTGGAGTTGGATGAGTTTTTCGAGCCCACCACCAACACCACGTCCGCATCCCCGGCCAGGTTACGCACCGCTTCCTGGCGGTTGGTCGTGGCATAGCAGATGTCGTCCTTGCGTGGCCCGATGATGCTCGGGAAACGCTTGCGCAGGGCATCGATCACGTCAGAAGTGTCATCCACCGACAGCGTGGTTTGCGTCATAAAGCACAGGTTGCTTTCATCCTTCACCTGCAGCTTCCACACGTCGTCCGGCGACTCAACCAGGTACATGCCCCCTTTCGGGTTGCTGTACTGGCCCATGGTGCCTTCCACCTCCGGGTGGCCGGCATGGCCAATCAGGATCGCCTCAGTGCCACGACGGCTGGCGCGCGCCACCTCCATATGCACTTTGGTTACCAACGGACAAGTCGCGTCAAACAGCATGGTCAGATCGCGCGCCTTGGCTTCTGCCCGTACCGCTTGGGATACCCCGTGCGCCGAGAAGATCAGAATCGACCCGTCCGGCACTTCACCGATCTCCTCAATAAACACCGCCCCGCGCTCACGCAGGCTATCCACCACATAGCGGTTATGCACCACTTCGTGGCGCACGTAGATAGGCGCACCGTAAATTTCCAGTGCGCGCTCTACGATACTGATCGCACGATCAACCCCGGCGCAGAAGCCACGTGGGTTAGCCAGCAATATTTGCATGCGTCTCCTCCTGCACGGGATCAATCTCCAGGACTTCAATGTCGAAGCTTACCGGATGGCCCGCCAGCGGATGGTTGAAGTCAACGGTAATCGAATCTTCTGCCACTTCACGCACCACGCCCGGCATTTCACTGCCGTCGACGGCGGTAAACAGCATGATGGTGCCCACATCCGGTACCCCGGTCTCCGCGAAATCGCGACGTGAGAAGTACTGGACCAGGTCCGGGTTCTCTGCACCGAATGCGGCCTCCGGCTGCAAGGTAAACGCGCACTTGTCGCCCGCACGCAGGCCAATCAATTCCGCTTCCAGCGGTGCCGAGAGGCTGCCGTCACCCAGACGGAACAGCGCCGGTTTGCCGCTGCTGCGGGTAGATTCTGCGGTCGAACCGTCTTCCAGTTTCAGCGTGAAGTGAACCAGCACTGCGCTGTTACCGTTAACCTGAGCCGTCATATTACTCACCTTTACTCTTTGCGCTTTTGCTCGCCGGCGACAAGAAGCCTTCCAGCACGATCATCGCCGCCCCCACGCAGATAAAGCTGTCCGCCAGGTTGAAGGTCGGGTAGTGCCACTCGCCTACGTAGAAGTCGATGAAATCGACTACAAAGCCGTGCCACAGGCGATCGAACAGGTTGCCGAGCGCCCCGCCGATGATAAAAGCATAGGCAATATTGTTCAGTTTTTGCTGCGCCTGGCTGCGGTACATCATCACCAACAACACCGCCACGATAGCGACGGCAATGCCGGCAAAGAACCAGCGCTGCCAACCGCCGTGATCGGCGAGGAAGCTGAAGGCGGCGCCGTAGTTGCGCGCATAAAACAGATTGAACGACGGGATCAGCGGCTGGGTCTGGCCCAGCACAAAGTTACCGAGGATCCACTGTTTGCTGGCGAAATCCAGTACCAACACCACCACCACCAGCCACAGCCAGCGCAGACCGGTCGAACAGATTGGTTTACTCATTTAGGCAAACTTACGCTTTTCGCCGTCACCGGCTACGTTGATCACACAGCGGCCGCAAAGATCTGCATGCTCCGCCACCAGGCCGATATCGGTGGTGTAATGCCAGCAGCGCGGGCACTTCTCACCTTCTGCGGTGCTGAAGGCAATTTTCAGACCTTTCACCAATTCTGCTGTTTGTGCATCCGCCGGCGCATCGACCAGTGGAGCAACGCGCGCCGCCGAGGTCAGCAACACAAAGCGCAGCTCATCCTGCAGGCTGTTAAGACGCTCGGCCAGTTCGGTGTCGGCATACAGCGTGACCGCCGCTTCCAGAGAACCCCCCAGGCGTTTGTCGGCACGTGCCTGCTCCAACACCTTGTTCACTTCGCCGCGAACTTTCAGCAGCTCGGCCCAGAAGGCGTCATTCATGCCTTCACCTTCGGCCAAGCCGAAGAGGCCGTCGTACCACTCTTCGGTGAACACGTACTGCGCACGTTTGCCTGGCAGGAAGCTCCAGATTTCATCGGCAGTGAACGACATGATCGGCGCCATCCAGCGAACCAGCGCTTCCGCGATGTGGAACAATGCGGTCTGGCAGCTGCGACGGGCGACGCTGTCGCTCTTCGCGGTGTATTGACGATCCTTGATGATATCCAGATAGAAGGAGCCCATCTCGACCGAACAGAACTGCATCAGGCGCTGCACCACTTCATGGAAATCGTAGTTGGCGTAAGCCTGTTCGATATCCTTTTGCGCCGCCAGTGCACGGCCCACCGCCCAGCGATCCAGTACCACCATGTCTTCCGGGGCCACGCAATCGGTGCTTGGCTCAAACCCGTTCAGGTTGGCCAGCAGGAAGCGCGCGGTGTTACGGATGCGGCGGTAAGAGTCGGCGGAGCGTTTGAGGATCTCGTCGGACACCGCGATTTCACCGGTGTAGTCGGTAGAGGCCACCCACAGGCGCAGGATATCGCCACCCAGCTTGTTCATCACGTCTTGTGGACTGACGGTGTTGCCGATGGACTTGGACATCTTGCGGCCCTGACCGTCAACGGTGAAGCCGTGGGTCAGCACTTCTTTGTATGGCGCCTTGCCCTTCATCGCCGTGGAAATCATCAACGATGACATAAACCAGCCGCGGTGCTGATCGGAGCCTTCCAGATACATGTCGGCACCGTGGCCCTGGAACTCAGGACGCACGTCGACCACGGAAGAGTGGGTAGAACCGGAGTCAAACCACACGTCCAGGGTATCAGGCACTTTGACGTAGTCGGCAGCATCTGCGCCGAGAATATCGGCCGCGTCCAGATCCCACCAGGCTTGGATGCCGTCTTGCTCAACGCGCTTCGCCACTTCTTCCATCAGCTCAACGCTGCGTGGGTGCAGTTGCTCGGTGTCTTTGTGCACGAACAGCGACATCGGCACGCCCCAGGTACGCTGACGCGAAATACACCAGTCCGGACGATTGGCAACCATGGTTTCGATACGTGCCTGGCCCCATTCCGGGATCCACTGCACGCCTTTGATCTCTTCCAGCGACTGCTTGCGCAGGCCTTTCTGATCCATGCTGATGAACCACTGTGGCGTTGCGCGGAAGATGATCGGCGTTTTGTGACGCCAGCAGCATGGGTAGCTGTGAACCAATTTTTCCACGTGCAGCAGTGCGCCTTTCTCACGCAGCAGATCTACGATCAGATCGTTGGCCTTGAAGACAAACTTGCCGTCCAGCAGCGGATGAGTGCCGGTCAGGTAGCAGCCGTTCGGCCCTACCGGGTTGGCAATCTCCAGACCGTATTTCTGGCTGATGACAAAGTCATCCGGACCGTGGCCACCGGCGGTATGGACCGCACCGGTACCGGCATCCAGCGTGACGTGTTCGCCCATGATCGCCGGCACGTCGAAGCCCATGAACGGGTGTTCGAAACGCATCAGTTCCAGATCGGCGCCTTTGCAGCTGCCCAGCACGGTCCATGAGCTGATACCGGCGCGCTTCATTACGCTTTCCACCAGTTCAGCCGCCAGGATCAGGCACTGACCTTCAACCTGTACCAATTGATAAGCAAATTCCGGGTGCAAAGAGATCGCGCGGTTAGCCGGCAAGGTCCACGGCGTGGTGGTCCAGATCACCAGAGAGACCGGGCCGTTGAAGCTGGTAACGCCAAACTTGGCGGCCACGGCAGCCGCGTCAACCGCGTGGAAAGCCACATCGATCGACGGCGAAGTCTTGTCGTAATATTCCACTTCCGCTTCCGCCAGCGAAGAGCGGCAGTCGGTACACCAGTGCACCGGCTTGGCGCCTTTCAGCAGATGGCCGTTGTCGATGATTTTGCCCAACGCGCGGATGATATTGGCTTCGGTTTTGAAGTCCATGGTCAGGTACGGGTGATCCCAGTCGCCCAGCACGCCCAGACGGATAAAGTCTTTCTTCTGACCTTCAACCTGCTCTGCGGCGTACTCACGGCACTTCACACGGAATTCCGCGGCGGTGAGTTTCTCACCCGGCTTGCCGTACAGCTGTTCAACTTTCAGTTCGATCGGCAGGCCGTGGCAGTCCCAACCCGGAACATAAGGCGAGTCGAAGCCGGACATCCCTTTCGACTTGATAATAATGTCTTTGAGAATCTTGTTAACCGAGTGACCAATGTGAATGCTGCCGTTCGCATACGGAGGGCCGTCATGCAAAATGAAGGATTTTTTGCCCTTTTTGGCAGTACGAATAATCCCGTACAGATCCTGTTCATACCAACGTTGCAGCATGCCAGGTTCACGCTTGGCCAGATCGCCGCGCATCGGGAACCCTGTTTCCGGCAAGTTCAGGGTATTCTTGTAGTCACTCATTAGATTCTCGGTTCCGTTTTCGGCTATAGAGATTAAACCGGTGTCTGTAGCCCGAAGAACTTTCGGGCCGTCACCACATCATTGGCGATTTGCTGCTTCAGGGCATCGAGCGAAGCAAAACGCTGTTCATTGCGCAATTTCGCGCGGAGCACCACGTCTATATGGCGCCCGTAAAGATCCATTGTGACATCCAGCAGGTGCACTTCCAGCTGCTGACGCACACCGGCAACGGTTGGTCGCGTGCCGATATTGGCTACGCCAGGGAGCGGTTCAGGCCCCAGACCATAAACTTCTACCGCATAAACCCCTTTCACCGGGGCAACCAGGCGCTTCAGCGGCAGGTTGGCGGTCGGGAAGCCGATGGTGCGACCCAACTCATCGCCGTGCACCACCCGACCAGAAATGCTGTACGGGTGGCCCAGCAGCGTTTCCGCCTGCGCCAGGTCGTCATCGCGCAGCGCATTTCGGATCGCCGTGCTGCTGATGCGTTGATCGCCCTCGCGGAAGGTCGGCGTGCTGATCACCTCAAAACCGTATTCTTTCCCGGCTTTTTGCAATAGCGGAAAATCGCCCTGGCGGGTAGCGCCAAAGCGAAAATCATCCCCAACCATCAGGAATTTCACGCCCAGTTTTTCCACCAGCAGTTCGGCGACGAACGCCTGTGCCGTGTTGGCGGCAAAACGCGGATCAAACTTGACGCACAGCAGGTAATCAACGCCCGCCTGCGCCAGATATTTGGCCTTGTCACGCAAACGCGTGAGACGGGCCGGTGCCTTGTCCGCTGCAAACATTTCCAGCGGCTGCGGCTCAAAGATCATGACCATCACTGGCAGCCCGAGGCGTTGCCCCTCTTGT
The DNA here is from genome assembly GCA_012719855.1 of Serratia liquefaciens. Taxonomy (GTDB): domain Bacteria; phylum Pseudomonadota; class Gammaproteobacteria; order Enterobacterales; family Enterobacteriaceae; genus Serratia; species Serratia liquefaciens_A. The sequence continues at coordinate 5,625 of JAAXZN010000029.1, forward strand.
TTCAGCTGCTCCAGCAACGCTTGGTGACCGCGGTGTACGCCGTCAAAGTTGCCGATGGTGAGCACGCAACCATGGTGGCGTGCCCGGATATTGTGAATGCCGCGAATTAGCTCCATAGCTGGCTCAAAACAGTGGAAATCGCCGGATTATACCTTGTACAGCGGTTAAGGTTAACCCGCGATTGGTGCCTTTATGTAATAGACATACCATACCGGAGATAATCTGCAGGTGAAACGCCCTAACCGCAGTTTATCCGGCGTCATCCGCGTGATTACCGACTGCGGCCAATGGGTTGCGACCCCCCTGGCAAATCATTGGTGAATTTTCTCGCGAAAGACTGTATTCCCATGACCGAAGCTGGTAAAATCCTGCGCCATCACAACGTAGCAAGTGCCGCCCGTACAAACGGCGCTTATTTGCACAAATTCATTGACAAACGCAGGCTAAAAGGGCATATTCCTCGGCCTTCGAATTGTCCTCAATAGAATATATTTGGGAGTTGGACCTTGGCTAATATCAAATCAGCTAAGAAGCGCGCCGTACAGTCTGAGAAGCGTCGTAAGCATAACGCTAGCGGCCGCTCAATGATGCGTACCTACATCAAGAAAGTAGAAGCTGCTATCGCCACTGGCGACAAAGAAGCTGCGCAAGCTGCTTACGCTGTAATGAAACCAATCGTGGACCGCAAGGCTGCTAAAGGCCTGATCCACAAAAACAAAGCAGCACGCCATAAGTCAAACCTGTCGGCGCGCATCAACGCTTTGTAATAAGCAAAGTGTTGTCTGCTTGAAAAAAAACCGGCTCAGGCCGGTTTTTTTACGTCTGCGCTACCCGGTCTAGTAGGCAAACAGCGCAGAGAAGTCCTTGTTGCACACCCGCTGTACCGCCGGATGCTGGATCATGCGCTCGGCAAAAATGATGTAGTACTCTTCCTGCACGCTATCAATGCGTCCAATCTCCACCACGTCATCGTCGTTATAGGTATCTTGCGCATACAGCGTCGGAGCAACGAAGATCGCGTTGTGGTACATGCCAAAGGTCTTCATCAGGGCCGCATCGTCAAACTCGCCCAGGATTTCCACCTGAATGCCTTGAGTGTTAAACCAGTTAAGCAATTTACGCCCCAGCATCGAACGTCGGCCAGGGATCAACAATTTGCGCTGTTCCAGGCAGGCGGGGAACGGCAGGTCCGGCGCCGGCTGACGACAGAAGAAGCTGATGCCGCACTCACCCAGCTTGAGTGAAAATAACCCTTCCTGCTGGCTGGAGTCCACCGGGCAGTCTGACAGGATCATATCGAGCTTATGCTGGCTGAGCTGCTCCAGCAGCATCTCATGCGTCGACTCAAAGCAACGCAGGTGAATTTGCTCATTATCCACCACCACCGCCGTTTCCAGAACCTGGCTCACCAAACGCTTGGACAGCGCATCCGCCACCCCTACGTCGAACAGCAGGTTGGATTCCTTGCGATAGTTGACGATATCCAGCATTTCCTGGCTGAGCATAAACATCTTGTCGGCATAGCGGAACACCAGCTGCCCCAATTCAGAAGGCACCAGCCCACGCCCCTGCCGCTTGAACAGCTTGCCGTCCAAACGCTCTTCCAGCGCTTTGATCTGGCCTGTGATGGTCTGCGGCGTCAGAAACAACGCTTCGGCGGCGCCGACCACAGAACCTTCCTTGCAGACCTGCCAGAAGTAGTAAAGGTGATTAAAGTTGATATGCGACATCCTCACGAGGTGCTCTCCTTAACATTTCATCGCGGCGAACTTTCGACCGTGACGAGCGACTAATGTCCTTTCCCTGTTTCAGACAACCTGTTGCTGCATTCGTCCCAAACAGAACGGCCGAAGCTGCACATATTTTATACTGTGCAGCTCCGACCAGCTATTGTAGTGTGTCCCCGCAAACAGGGGATACCCTAAAGGGGTTATCTGACCCGTGGTAACGACATGCGCAACAGACCGTACCCGACCACCGCCGCCGTGGTTGACCCAATCAGGATCCCCAGTCGCGAGTAGGTGCTTAGTACAACATCCGCATCACCAAACGCCAGTGACGCGATGAAAATCGACATGGTGAAACCAATACCACAGAGCACAGAAACGGCAAACACCTGTTTGAAACCAATTCCTTCAGGCAACCTGGCAATCCCCAGCTTCACCGCCAACAGGCTAAAGGTGAAGATACCCAACGGCTTACCGATAAACAGGCCCGCCGCGATCCCGACCGGCAACAGCGAGGTCAGCCCGCTCAACGACACGCCCTGTAATGAAACGCCGGCGTTGGCGAAAGCAAACAGCGGCAGGATCATAAAGGCCACCCACGGATGCAGTTCATGCTCTAACGTTTCTGAAGGCGACGGGCCTTTCTTCACGTTCAGCGGGATCATAAAGCCGACGATCACCCCGGCGAGGGTTGCATGCACCCCGGATTTGAGGATTGCTACCCACAGCACCAGGCCGACAATCATATAGAGCGAAGTTTTCCCCACGCCGCGCCAGTTCATAAACGCCAATACGGCAACAGCCGCCGCCGCCACGCCCAACGCCACCATCGAGACTTCATGGGTGTAGAACAACGCGATAATCACGATCACGCCCAGGTCATCAATAATCGCCAGCGCCAGCAGGAACACCTTCAGGCTGGTTGGCACGCGGTTACCCAACAGCGCCATCACCCCGAGGGCAAACGCGATATCGGTCGCCGCCGGGATTGCCCAGCCCTGACGGGTCACCTCGTCCGCGCCGTTGAACATCAGGTAAATCAGCGCCGGCGCCAGCATGCCGCCCAGCGCGGCAATTGCCGGGAAGACCGCCTTGTCGCGACCGGCCAATGAGCCCTGCATCAGCTCACGCTTAACCTCCAGCCCGACCACCAGGAAAAAGATCGCCATCAGGCCATCGTTAACCCACAGCAGCAGCGGCTTGGCAATCTCCAGCGAAGACACTTTCACCATGACCGGTAAATTGAGGAAAGCGTGATAGATCCCCTGAGCCGGGGTATTGGCCATGATCAACGCAATAATCGCGGCTACGATCAGGATGATGCCGCCCGCGGCCTCCTGACGCAAAAACTGACGAATAATGTTGGTCACAATACGTCTCTCCAGATTTGTGCGTGGCGCAAGGCCCCGCAGACAAAGTAATGGAACGAGTATAGTCGGCGATTTAGCTCGATAAAATACGTTTATAAATGCTTTAAGCATCGATAAAACCGATCAATTTACGATGTATGTCACATTTTTTATAGGGGTATTGGCAAGTGAACGTCAATAAAAACCCCGGTTTTGACACCGGGGTTATGCAGAACGCTAACGGAGACAGAAGCTTAACGCGTCAGGTCGTCAAAAAACTTTTTCACGCCGTCGAAGAAACTTTTCGAACGCGGACTGTTTTTATCACCGGAAGGGCCACCCAGGCTCTCCTCCAGTTCCTTCAGCAGTTGCTTCTGCTTGTCGTTCAGGTTAACCGGGGTTTCCACCACCACGCGACACAGCAGGTCGCCCTGGCTGCCGCCACGTACCGATTTAACACCCTTGCCGCGCATGCGGAACAGTTTACCGGTCTGGGTCTCTGTCGGCACTTTCAGCTTCACTCGGCCATCCAGCGTCGGCACTTCAATCTCACCGCCCAATGCTGCCATCGCGAAGTTAATCGGTACTTCACAGTACAGGTTGTTGCCTTCACGCTCGAAGATCGGGTGAGCCTTCACCTGAACCTGAACGTACAGATCGCCAGCCGGTGCGCCGTGTTCGCCTGCTTCACCTTCACCCGCCAGGCGGATGCGGTCACCGGTATCCACGCCGGCCGGGATTTTCACCGACAACGTTTTGGCTTTCTCTACCCGGCCGTGGCCGTGGCAGCTGTTGCAAGGGTCTTTGATGATCTGACCGCGGCCATGACAGTGCGGACAGGCCTGCTGCACGGTAAAGAAGCCTTGGCGCATCTGCACCTGGCCCTGACCGTGACAGGTTGGACAGGTCACCGGCGAGCTGCCTGGCTTCGCGCCGCTGCCGTGGCAAACGCCACACTCTTCCAGCGTCGGGATGCGGATCTCTTTGGTCACGCCACGAACCGCTTCCTCGAGGGACAGCTCCATGTTGTAGCGCAGATCGGAACCGCGGCTGGCGCGTTGACGACGGCCACCACCGAAGATGTCGCCAAATACGTCGCCAAAGATATCGCTGAAGTCGGCACCGCCGCCGCCAAACCCACCGCCGCCGCCCATGCCGCCTTGTTCAAACGCCGCATGGCCGTATTGATCGTAGGCCGCACGCTTTTGATCGTCGGTCAGAACTTCGTACGCTTCCTTGACCTCTTTAAATCTGGCTTCGGCGTCCTGATCCTGGTTGCGGTCAGGATGGTACTTCATCGCCAGGCGCTTATACGCCTTTTTGATCTCACGTTCTTCCGCCGTCTTGGAGACGCCGAGAATCTCGTAATAGTCTTTCTTCGCCATTATTTCTGTAACCCTTAACATGCGTGCACGGGCGTAGAGTTGCCTCGACGCCCGTGCTGGTTTCCGGTAACGGCCTCTCGACCGTTCCGTGCCCGCTTAAGGGCGATTATTTTTTGTCTTTAACTTCTTCGAACTCAGCGTCAACCACGTCGTCGTCTTTCTGCGCCGCGTTGTCAGCACCGGCATCAGCACCTTGCTGAGCCTGCTGCGCCTGAGCCATTTCCAGCAGCTTGCCGGAAACCTGCACCAGAGCCTGGGTCTTAGCTTCGATCTCGGCTTTATCTTCGCCTTTGACCGCAACTTCCAGATCTTTCAGCGCCGCTTCGATAGCCGTTTTGTCTTCCGCCGGCAGTTTGTCGCCCGCTTCTTCCAACTGCTTACGGGTACCGTGGATCAGGTGATCGGCCTGGTTACGGGTCTGCACCAGCTCTTCGAACTTACGGTCGGCTTCGGCGTTCAGTTCAGCATCGCGCACCATTTTCTGGATTTCTTCTTCGTTCAGACCCGAAGAAGCCTTGATGGTGATCTTCTGCTCACGGCCAGTATTCTTGTCTTTGGCAGACACGTGCAGAATACCGTCGGCGTCGATGTCGAAGGTCACTTCGATTTGCGCCATACCGCGTGGAGCCGCCTGGATGCCGTCCAGATTGAACTGGCCCAGTGACTTGTTATCGTTAGCGCGTTTACGCTCACCCTGCAGCACGTGGATGGTTACCGCAGACTGGTTGTCTTCAGCGGTAGAGAACACCTGGCTGTGCTTGGTCGGGATGGTGGTGTTTTTGGTGATCAGCGGAGTCATCACGCTGCCCATGGTTTCGATACCCAGCGACAGCGGGGTAACGTCCAGCAGCAGAACGTCCTTCACATCACCGGCCAACACGCCGCCCTGTACCGCAGCACCCACCGCAACGGCTTCGTCCGGGTTAACGTCTTTACGCGGTTCTTTACCGAAGAAGTCAGCGACTTTCTTCTGAACCATTGGCATACGGGTCTGGCCGCCCACCAGGATCACGTCCTGAATGTCGGAAACCGACAGGCCTGCGTCTTTCAGAGCGACTTTCAGCGGCTCGATAGAACGCGCAACCAGATCTTCTACCAGCGACTCGAGTTTTGCACGGGTCACTTTGATGTTCATGTGTTTTGGACCGCTCGCATCTGCAGTAATGTACGGCAGGTTTACGTCGGTCTGCTGAGCGGAAGACAGTTCAATCTTCGCTTTCTCAGCGGCTTCTTTCAGACGCTGCATCGCCAACGGATCGTTGCGCAGATCGAAACCTTGTTCTTTCTTGAACTCTTCCACCAGATAGTTGATCAGGCGGCTGTCGAAGTCTTCACCACCCAGGTGGGTATCACCGTTGGTTGCCAGAACTTCGAAGGTTTTTTCACCGTCAACTTCGTCGATTTCGATAATGGAGATATCGAAAGTACCGCCACCCAGGTCATAAACCGCGATGGTACGGTTGCCGACTTCTTTGTCCAGGCCGTAAGCCAGGGCCGCAGCGGTTGGTTCGTTAATGATACGTTTTACTTCCAGACCTGCGATACGGCCGGCGTCTTTGGTCGCCTGACGCTGTGCGTCGTTGAAGTATGCAGGTACGGTGATAACCGCTTCAGTTACCGGTTCGCCCAGGTAATCTTCCGCCGTTTTCTTCATTTTCTTCAGCACTTCAGCAGAGATCTGCGGAGGTGCAACACGCTGGCCTTTCACCTCTACCCATGCGTCGCCGTTATCAGCAGCCACAATTTTGTACGGCATGATGTCTTTATCACGCTGTGCTTCTTCATCCTGGAAGCGACGGCCAATCAGGCGCTTGATCGCAAACAGGGTGTTTTGTGGGTTAGTAACAGCCTGACGCTTAGCAGGCTGGCCAACCAGAATTTCACCATCCTGGGTATATGCGATGATCGAAGGTGTAGTACGGTCGCCTTCGCTGTTCTCCAGCACGCGCGCTTTACCACCATCCATAATTGCTACACAAGAGTTGGTAGTACCCAGGTCGATACCAATGATTTTGCCCATCTAAACGTCTCCACTAATAAATTCATATTCGATCAGGTTGCTAACCTATATGCGGGCGAATTTTTGCTTTTCAACTGCCCAACATTTCAGACTTACCCGCGGTCAGCAACTGCGGTTGCAAATAAGATGGGGCCATACAATCCAGCATCAAGGGGCAGGGCAAAAAAAAATTCGTTTTTATCGTCACTCAGATCATTGTTTCCTGTTCTGGGGATCATTATGATGCCGCGCGCTCTGATGGAAGTTATGGTTTTTTCGGCCATTCAGACCATTTATGAATTTACCTATCCATTTTCGTTAAAATTCTGTTATCGCAGAGGACATATGCACACCAACAAGTTGGCGAATCCCGGCCCTCTCGGCCTGATGGGCTTCGGGATGACCACCGTCTTGCTGAACCTGCACAACGCGGGCTTTTTCCCATTAAACTCTTCCATCATCAGCATGGGGATTTTCTTCGGTGGACTGGCCCAGATTATGGCTGGCCTGCTGGAATACAAGAAAGGCAACACCTTTGGCATGACGGCCTTTATCTCTTACGGCAGCTTCTGGCTGAGCCTGGTCGGGCTGCTGTTGCTGCCGCGCCTGGGCCTGGCTGAACCGACCGATGCCAGCGTGCTGGGTATCTATCTGGCACTGTGGGGCGTCTTCACCCTGTTCATGTTCTTCGGCACCCTGCGCGCCAACCGCGTGCTGCAGTTCGTGTTCGGCAGCCTGACACTGCTGTTCGCCCTGCTGGCCGTAGGTAACATCACCGGCAACCCTGCGCTGCTGAAATTTGCCGGCTACGAAGGCATCATCTGTGGCGCCAGCGCCATCTACCTGGCCATGGCGGAAGTGCTCAACGAGCAGTTTGGCCGTACGGTGCTGCCGATTGGCGAACCCAGCGTCAACAATGTAGAGCCAATTCGGGCAGTGGCATAAGCGTCATTGACCTGAAATGAAAAGCCCTGCGGTTGATTGCAGGGCTTTTTTTTAGCTGTAAGAACCGGCGCGTTGCGCCTTGGTTTCGCTGTTCAGATCGCGATGAAGGTAAATCCCCAGCAGCAGTCCTATTCCCGACAGCGCCAACACGTAGTAAGCGGGCGCTAACGGGGTTAACTTCATGATCAACGTCACAAATATTGGGGTTAAACCCCCAAAAATAGCGTATGCGACATTATATGAGAACGAAATCCCGGTAAATCGTACTTCCGCCGGAAAAGCCCGCACCATCACATAGGGCACCGCGCCCACCACGCCCACGCTGAAGCCCACCAGCGCATAGCAGGCGAACAGCATTTCAGGATGTTCTCCCACCGTGCGATAAAACAGCCAGCTGCAACCGGCCAACAGCAAGCTGCCAACGATAAAGGTTTTGCTGGCACCGAAACGATCCGCCGCCAAACCCGCGATGATGCAACCGGCAATCAGCATGATGGTGGCAATGCTGTTCGCCTGCAGCGACAGCGCCGGGGCGATACCGAACTGCTTTTGCAGATAGGTGGGGGTCATCAGGATCACCACCACGATACCGGCGGACAGCAGCCAGGTCAGCAGCATCGACACCGCCACTTCCTTGCGATGGTTCAGCACCACGGATTTCAGCGGCAGCTCCTCCGCCAGGGCTTTGCGCGCCTGCATCTCGATGAAAATTGGCGTTTCCTGCAACCAGCGGCGCAGATACATCGCCACCAGGCCGAAAATGCCGCCCAGCAGGAAGGGAATGCGCCAGCCCCCCTCGGCGATGGTCTGTTGGCTGAGCGTGGTGTTGATCACCGTCGCCACCAACGAACCCAGCAAGATTCCGACCGTCAGACCGGCGGTCAGGGTGCCGCAGGCAAAACCAATGCGGCGGCGCGGTACGTGTTCGGCAACAAACACCCAGGCCCCCGGCACTTCACCCCCAATCGCTGCGCCCTGCAGCACGCGCATCAGCAGCAGCAACAGCGGTGCGGCAATACCGATGCTGGCGTAGGTCGGTAACAAGCCCATGCCCAGCGTCGGTAGCGCCATCAGCAGAATGCTCAGGCTGAACATCTTTTTACGGCCGACCAAATCGCCGAAATGCGCCATCACGATGCCACCCAACGGACGGGCCAGGTAACCGGCGGCAAAGATGCCGAAGGTTTGCACCTGACGCAGCCATTCAGGCATATCCGCCGGGAAGAAAAGTTCGCCCATCACCGCAGCAAAGAAAACGAAAATGATGAAGTCGTAGAACTCCAGCGCTCCGCCCAAGGCAGCTAACGTCAGAGTTTTGTAGTCTTGCCGGTTTAACCGGCGATTATTATCGTGAGGCATAGGGTACCGTCGGAGGAGACTGTTAAAATAAAAGCCAGTGGCTTTCTGTAAACGAATCCTTACTATAACGGCAAAATATTTTCACACCAGAACGCTTGGGGCTTATCTCACATAACGCTGAAATTTAGAGGTTTATCTCGCGACGCGCATTCTTCGGACGAAATGCTGCTACCACTTCAGCCTGAGTTTCCACATAAGGCCCCTCGAGCAGTTGGATGCAGTACGGCACGCTGGCGAAGATACCATGCACCACCACCTTGCCCTGTTCGTCCCTGACCCCTTCCAGCGTTTCCTTGATTGACTTGGGTTGTCCCGGCAGGTTGATGATCAGCGCCTGCTTGCGGATCGCCCCCACCTGGCGCGAAAGAATTGCCGTTGGCACATAGTGTAGGCTGATTTGACGCATTTGCTCGCCGAAGCCGGGCATCACGCGATCGGCGATCGCCAGCGTGGCGTCCGGGGTCACGTCACGTCGTGCCGGCCCGGTTCCGCCGGTCGTCAGCACCAGATGGCAGCCCATTTCATCCACCAGCTCACACAGGGTTTGCTCGATCAACGTTTGCTCATCGGGGATCAGCCGGGTTTCCAGTTTGAACGGCGTGGCCAACGCGTCGGTCAGCCACGCTTCCAAAGCCGGTATGCCTTTGTCCTGGTAAACGCCGCCGGAAGCGCGGTCAGAAACGGAAACCAAACCAATACGTAATATGTCCATGCATAACCTCTACAGCCTAATGGGGTTCGAGCGGGTTCGCTTCCCGCCCTGTTATTCATCCCGAGAGTATAAGGTGTCTGCCCGCGCCGGGGATCTGCGGGCATAAAAAAAGGCGGCCTAAGCCACCTTTTTCTGCGCTGACTGCCTGAATTACAGCAGATCGGCGATCATTTTTTCCAGCTTGCCCTGGTCTACGGCAAACTTGCGGATACCGTCGGTCAGTTTCTCAACCGCCATTAGATCCTGGTTGTGCTGCCAGTAGAACTCAGGCTCGGTCAGCGGCGCAGGACGCGCTTTCACTTCGCCGGTGTAAGCCAGTTTACGCTCCAGGGAACCTTCGCTCTCTGCCAGCTCTTTCAGCAGTGCAGGGGCGATGGTCAGACGGTCACAGCCAGCCAGTTCGATGATTTCACCGACGTTACGGAAGCTGGCGCCCATCACCACGGTTTTGTAACCGTGCTCTTTGTAATACTGGTAGATCTCGGTAACGGAAACCACGCCCGGATCTTCGTGCGGCGCGAACTCTTTCTTGTCGCCGTTGGCTTTGTACCAGTCGAGGATACGACCGACAAATGGAGAGATCAGGAACACGCCGGCTTCGGCACAGGCACGCGCCTGGGCGAAGGAGAACAGCAGCGTCAGGTTACAGTTGATGCCTTCTTTCTCCAACTGCTCAGCAGCGCGGATGCCCTGCCAGGTGGAAGCCAGTTTGATCAGGATGCGATCGTTGCTGATGCCGGCATCGTTGTACAGTTTGATCAGGCGCTTGGCCTTGGCAACGCTGGCAACGGTGTCGTAGGACAGGCGTGCGTCCACTTCGGTAGAGATACGGCCAGGAACCAGCTTAAGGATTTCCAGACCGATGTTGACGGCCAGCTTGTCGGCGGCGTCGGCGATTTGCTGTTCGCGATCGCTGCTCTGCTCGCGCGCCCAGGCAATGGCTTCGTCAATCAGTTTGCGGTATTCAGGAATTTGGGCTGCATTGAGGATCAGCGAAGGGTTGGTCGTAGCATCTTGCGGTTGATACAGCTTCATTGCCGCGATATCGCCCGTATCTGCAACCACGGTAGTGAGTTGGCGCAGGGAAGTTAATTTATCGGTCATGTTGGCATTATCTCATCGTTTGTGCATGAACTTTTGGCATCGTTCAACCATGCCCTGCCCTGATAATAACATGCGCAAGGCCCGGTGCAAGGCTGGAAAATCGCGGCCCGGCGGCGCTAGTTTTATCCTTGAGCGAGCAACCGTTTACGCCAGTATCTTTCGTCATTCTCGAGCTGATGAAAAGGCAATAACGTGCTATCGATTGAATAAATTATGTTAAATTCGCGAAAATTGATGCAATAGGGTGAGTAATCTGAGAAAAATCTCAATTGCTCGGAACCCAGCCGGTTTCAGCTAAGCTCTTGTAAAAATTCAATCAATATATTTTCACCCGTGGTGGATGCGACGCGGTGCGTAACAAATAACAACAAGGAGGGATCCGTGACGGACCTGATGAATTTTATAAATAATATTTTGTGGGGCTCGGTACTGATTTATTTGCTTCTCGGCACAGGCATTTACTTCACCCTACGCACCCGCTTTATCCAGGTCCGCCATTTCAGCCACATGTTCTCGGTGCTCAAGCACAGCAACAAAAGCGACAGCGCTGGCATCTCCTCTTTTCAAGCTTTGTGCACCACTCTCGCCGCGCGCGTCGGAACCGGTAATCTGACCGGCGTGGCTATTGCCCTCACCGCCGGTGGCCCGGGAGCCATCTTCTGGATGTGGGTGGTGGCGTTCATCGGCATGGCCACTTCTTTTGTCGAAAGCAGCCTGGCACAACTCTACAAAACCAAAGACGATCGGGGTAACTACCGCGGTGGTCCGGCTTACTATATGGAGAAAGGGCTGGGCATGCGCTGGATGGGCGTGCTGTTTTCCATCTTCCTGATAATTGCCTTCGGATTAGTGTTCAACGCCGTGCAGGCCAATTCCATTGCCCAGGCCTCCGCCGTCGCCTTCCACGTGAAGCCTCTGTATGTCGGTATCGGTCTGGTGATCCTGAGCGGTCTGGTGATCTTCGGCGGCATCCGTTCCGTTGCTCGCGTAGCCGAATGGGTGGTGCCACTGATGGCCGCGGCTTATTTACTGCTGGCCTTCTGGGTGATTGGCCATAACATTGAGCATATGCCGGCAATCTTGTCGCTGGTGTTCAAGAGCGCCTTCGGGCTGCAGGAAGCGGCCGCCGGCGCCGTCGGCTACGGCATTTCACAGGCGATGACCCAGGGCGTGCAGCGTGGCCTGTTTTCCAACGAGGCCGGCATGGGCTCTGCCCCCAATGCGGCGGCTTCCGCTACCCCTTACCCGCCACATCCGGCTTCTCAGGGCTACGTGCAGATGCTTGGGGTCTTTATCGATACCATCGTGATTTGCAGCGCGACCGCCGCGATCATTCTGTCTTCCGGCGTACTGGATCAGCCGGTGGCCAACGTCAGCGGTATCGACATGACCCAGAGGGCATTGTCCGCCGCCGTCGGCAGCTGGGGCTCCCCCTTTGTCGCCATCGCCATTTTCTTCTTCGCCTTTACCTCGATCATCGCCAACTATGCCTATGCCGAGAGTAATCTGGTGTTCCTCGAGCATAATCACCCGGCCGGCCTGCTGGTTTTCCGCTGTGCCGCGCTGGGTATGGTGATGTTTGGCGCGCTGGCCGAGTTGCCGGTGGTATGGAAGATGGCGGACACCTCCATGGCGTTAATGGCCATCACCAACCTGACTGCGATCCTGCTGTTGTCAAAAGTGGCGCTGAAACTGGCCGACGATTATCACCGCCAGCGCACGCTGGGCAAATTGCCTACTTTCGACGCCACCCGTTTTCCGGAACTGAAGTCTCAGCTGGAGCCCGGCGTGTGGGATAAAAACTGAGTTTTTACGGGCGCGTCTGGCACGCGCCCTGCCTATCAGACCCATTGACCCTTTTCCCCTCGCTTTTTGCTACAGTATCCGTTCTTGGATAAACAGGATCTGGCCATGCTCGTTATTATTTCACCTGCAAAAACCCTTGATTACGAAAGCCCGTTGGCAACAGAACGCTTCACGCAGCCGGAGCTGCTGGACAAGTCGAAGCAGTTGATCAAGATCTGCCGCGAGCTGACGCCGGTACAAATCGCTAAGCTGATGGGCATCAGCGACAAACTGGCCGGGTTGAACGCCGCTCGCTTTGGCGACTGGCAGCCAAAGTTCACCCCGGACAACGCTCGCCAGGCCCTATTGGCTTTCAAAGGCGACGTCTATACCGGTTTGCAAGCACAGGATTTCAGCGAGGGCGATTTTGACTTCGCCCAACAGCATCTGCGCATGCTGTCCGGGCTGTACGGCGTGCTGCGCCCACTCGATCTGATGATGCCTTACCGTCTGGAGATGGGCATCAAACTGGACAACGCCAAGGGCAAGGATTTGTACAGTTTCTGGGGCGAGCAGATCACCAAAAAGCTTAACGAAGCGCTGGAGCAACAGGGGGACGACGTGGTGGTCAACCTGGCTTCCGACGAATACTTCAAATCGGTGAAACCGGCCAAACTGCACGGCACGCTGATTAAGCCGGTGTTCCTCGACGAGAAGAACGGCAAATACAAGGTAATCAGCTTCTACGCCAAGAAGGCGCGTGGATTGATGAGCCGCTATATCATCAAGAATCGCCTGACGCAGCGCGAACAACTGCTTGGTTTCAACCTGGAAGGCTATGCCTTCGATGAAGCCGACTCCAAAGGCAACGAGCTGGTGTTCAAACGCCCCGAGCAGTAATCCGCCACGCCCATAAAAAAAGCCGTCGCAATGACGGCTTTTCGCTTTATGCACCCAGGGGGATCAGGCAGGCAAGGCCATCAGGAACTTGCGCAGCTCGCTAAAACCGGCCGGCAGGTTGTGGGACAGCAGCGGTAAATCGGCGCGCAGTGCCAGCGCCTTCGGCAGCGGCAGCTCCTGACCGAGAATTTCCTCTACGCTCTCTTTAAACTTGGCCGGATGCGCGGTGCCGAGGAACAAGCCAAACTCCCCTTCCTGCAACTGGTCACGCAACGCGCGATAAGCGATTGCCGCATGCGGCTCAGAAAGGTAGCCCAGTTGCGCCAGCTCACGCATGCTGTCCTTGGTGGTTTCGTCACTCACCGTTGCGTGCCCCAGTTCTTTCAACTGCCAAATCTTCCGACGGAACAGCTCTTCTACGCGCGGCCAGTTATTCGGCTGGCTGACGTCCATCGCGTTCGACAGCGTTGCCACCGTGGCATGCGGCTGCCACTGACCATTCGTCAGGAAGCGCGGCACGGTATCATTGGCATTGGTCGCGGCGATAAAACGCTTCACCGGCAGGCCCAGCGATTTGGCCAACAAGCCGGCGGTCAGATCGCCGAAGTTGCCGCTTGGCACCGAAATCACCAGTTGATTACGCGCTTCCTGCGGCAGTTGCGCTACCGCTTCAAAGTAGTAGCAAATCTGCGCCAGCAGGCGGCTGATGTTGATCGAGTTGGCCGAGTTCAGGTGCAGCGCTTCTTTCAGTTCCTGATCGTCAAATGCCTGTTTGACCAGGGCCTGACAGGCGTCGAAGTCGCCGTCAATCGCCACGGTGTGAATGTTGCCGCCCAGGGTGCAGAACAGTTTTTCCTGCAACGGGCTGATTTTGCCCTGCGGATACAGGATCACCACGCGAACATTTTTCAGGCCGTAGAAAGCATGCGCCACCGCCGCGCCGGTATCACCGGAAGTCGCCGTCAGGATAGTCACCGGTTGATCGCCCGCCACTTCCGCCAGCATTTGCGCCATAAAGCGGCCGCCGAAGTCTTTGAAGGCCAGCGTCGGCCCGTGGAACAGTTCCAGGCAGGCAATGTCGTCTTCCACTTGCGCAACCGGCGCCGGGAATTCAAAAGCCGCCGCTACGCGCTTATGCAGAGCTTCTTCGGAAACTTCGTCGCCAATAAACGCCGACAGAATGCGACTGCTGCGGGTGACAAAATCCTGCTCCAGCAGATGGTCGATTTCGGTCAATTCAAACTCCGGCAGTTCCAGCGGGAAAAACAGCCCTTGCTGTTTGCCCAGGCCTTGTTTGATCGCCTGCGCGAAGCTGACCTGCTCGTTGTGATCCTTAAGGTTGTAGAGTTTCATGCGTTATCCCAGTAGTCGTGCGCCTGCGGTATCCAGACGGCAAATATGAACAAAACCTTCGTCGTTTTGCAGATAGTGATTAGTCAACCAATCGGCCATGCGTTGTGCCGTAGCGCCATCATCACAGACGGCGAACAGCGTCGGGCCGGAGCCGGAAATACCGCAAGCCAGCGCACCTATATCCTGCGCGGCCTTGCGCGCATCGGCGAAGCCAGGCAGCAGGCGGGTGCGGTACGGTTCGGCAATCACGTCCTGCATCAGTTTGGCGGCCAAGCGTGGCTGCTGGGTGTGGCAGGCATGAATAAAGCCCGCCAGATAGCGGCCGTGGCTGATACAGTCCTGGCGACGATACTGCGCGGGCAAAATCGCGCGCGCTTCGGCGGTGGACACCTTGATGCCCGGATAGGCCATCACCCACAGCCAGTCTTTAAAGCATGGCACTTCCTGGCTGATGAAGCCTTCTTCTTCCAGCATCAGCTGCAAGCCGCCGAGGTAGCAAGGCGCCACGTTGTCGTAATGCACGCTGCCGGAGATGCGGCCTTCCAGCTCGCCCATCAGGCTCAGCAGGGTCATTTTATCCAGAGGACGGTTGCAGAATTCATTCATCGCCATCAGCCCGGCAACCACCGAGCAGGCGCTGGAACCCAACCCCGAACCGATCGGCATGTTTTTCTCCAGCCGCATCGCCACCGGGATCTCACGGCCGATCTCCTGGCAGAAACGCTGCCAGCACTGATAAACGATATTCTCTTTTGGATCGTCCGGCAGTTTGCTGACGAAGCGACCGGCGTTCTGCAGGCTGAACGTGGTGGCAGCCTCGACGCTGACGCAGTCGCCCAGCAAGGTACCGTCGATCGGTGACACCGCTGCACCCAGAACGTCAAAGCCGACGCTTACGTTGCCAATTGAGGCCGGCGCATACACCTTAACCATATTAAACTCCCAACTTCCATGACAGTGTGCGCAACAGATCGGCGAAGACCCCTGCTGCAGTCACATCGTTACCGGCACCGTAGCCACGCAGTACCAACGGCAACGGCTGATAGTAACGGCTGTAGAAAGCCAAGGCGTTCTCGCCGTTCTTCACTTTATACAACGGATCGTTGCCGTCTACCGCATCAATGCGAACCTGACAGCGGCCGTTTTCAATGACGCCGACGTAACGCAGCACCTTGCCCTGCTCGGCGGCGTTGGCCACATTGCGGGCATACTCTTTGTCCAGCTCCGGCAGGCGCGCCATAAAGGTTTCCACATCCCCGGAGGCATCAAAGGAAGACGGCAAAGCCGACTCGACTTCGATATCCTCCAGTTCCAGCTTATACCCCGCTTCACGGGCCAGGATCAGCAGCTTGCGGGCCACGTCCATACCGGAAAGATCGTCACGGGGATCCGGCTCTGTATAGCCTTTGGCCTTGGCCTCCAGGGTCGCCGCCGACAGCGACATGCCTTCGTCCAGCTTGCCGAAAATAAACGACAGCGAACCGGACAGAATGCCGGAGAAACGCGTCAGCTCATCACCGGCGTTCAGCAGGTTTTGCAGGTTTTCGATCACCGGCAGACCCGCACCGACATTGGTGTCGTACAGGAACTTGCGGCGCGAACCGGCCGCGGCGGTGCGTAGCTGTTGGTAGTAGTTCATCGACGAGGTGTTGGCCTTTTTGTTCGGCGTCACCACGTGGAATCCGTCGGCCAGGAAGTCCGCATATTGATCGGCAACGGCCTGGCTTGAGGTGCAGTCGACAATCACCGGGTTCAGCAGGTGGTACTCCTTCACCAAACGAATCAAACGCCCCAGGTTGAACGGCTCTTGCGCGCCGGCCAGCTCATCACGCCAGCTTTCAAGCTGAATGCCGTGAATGTTGGTCAACATGGCGCGTGAATTGGCAATGCCGCACACCCGCAGATCAATATGCTTTTGTTTCAGCCAAGGCTGCTGACGGTAAATCTGCTCGATCAACGCGCCGCCCACGCCACCAACGCCGATGACAAACACTTCAATCACCTGATCGGTGTTGAACAACATCTGGTGGCAAACGCGCACCCCGGTGGTCGCAGAATCATTGCTGACCACCACCGAGATGGAGCGTTCGGAAGAGCCCTGAGCAATAGCGACAATGTTGATATTGGCGCGAGCCAGCGCAGAGAAGAAGCTGGCTGAAATGCCGCGCAGGGTACGCATGCCGTCGCCGACCACCGAGATGATCGCCAGCTGTTCCATTACGTCCAGCGGCTCCAGCAGGCCGTCTTTCAATTCAAGATAGAACTCGTCTTCCAGCGCACGACGCGCACGTTGCAGTTCGCTCTGCGGCACGCAGAAGCTGATGCTGTATTCGGAAGAAGACTGGGTGATCAGCACCACCGAGATACCGGCGCGTGACATCACGGCAAACACCCGCGCGGCCATGCCGACCATACCTTTCATCCCCGGACCGGAGACGTTGATCATCGCCATATTGTTCAGGTTGGTGATGCCCTTCACCGGCGTATCGGAATCCAGATTTTCGCCGCCAATCAGCGTGCCAGGCGCCTGTGGATTAGCGGTGTTTTTGATCAGGCAGGGGATTTGGAACTGGGCGATGGGGGCGATGGTGCGGGGATGAAGAACGCTGGCGCCGAAGTAGGAAAGCTCCATGGCTTCCTGGTACGACATCGATTTCAACAGCCTGGCGTCCGGCACGGTGCGCGGGTCACAGGTGTAAACGCCGTCGACGTCGGTCCAGATCTCGCAGCAGTCGGCGCGCAGGCAGGCGGCCAGCACGGCGGCGGAGTAGTCAGAACCGTTACGGCCCAGCACCACCAATTCGCCCTTGTCGTTGCCGGCGGTGAAACCGGCCATCAGCACAATGTGATCCGCCGGGATGGCCGATGCGGCGATACGCAATGTGGATTCTGCGATATCAACCGTGGACTCCAGGTAGTGCCCCTGCGCCAGCAGCTTTTCAACCGGGTTAATCACCGTGACCGGGAAACCTTTGGCGCGAAACACCCCTTCCATGATGGCGATGGAGAGCTTCTCGCCGCGGCAGATGATGGCCGCATTCACGCTGTCCGGACACTGTCCAAGCAACGCAACGCCATGCAGCACCTGCTTGAGCTGGGCGAACTCCTGATCGACAAACGTCTTGAGGCGGTCGTACTCAAAGCCGGGCAACGCCTGCGCCAGCCCGCTAAGCAGGTCGGCGAAGATGCGCTCTGCATCGCTCATATTTGGCAGAATGTCTTGCCCCGCTACCGTTTTTTCAATCATCGCCACCAGGTGGTTAGTGATTTTAGCCGGAGCGGACAAGACCGTGGCCACCTGTCCCTGACGTGCATTACTTTCCATGATGTCGGCAACGCGCAGAAAACGTTCTGCATTCGCTACCGAGGTTCCGCCAAATTTCAGCACTCGCATTTCTTGTCTCTCCCGAATTTAAGCCGAAAAAAAAGCCCGCACTGGTTAGGTGCGGGCTTTTTTCTTTTGTTTCCTGTACGCGTCAGCCCGCCCCGTTACCTGTGGTATCGGTGGTGGTAATAATTGTTGTGTTCAGGCTGATGTTTCGCATTTTGTCTGTCTGTCTCATTAAATACTCTGTCCCCTCTATTGGTTAAAGCAATCGCTATCCCAAGTCAAATTATTTCTTGTTTTTGCTTATTTATCGTCCAGCGAGCTAACCGGGCGATGCGAGAGCTGAAAAGCCAGATGACAGAATAAAAAGACAGGCAGGCGGCAAATTTGCAGTGGATCACACTGCAAAATTAGCCATGTTTACGGGTATCACTTTGTCAGTTTTTTTTCGATATCATGCAACAAAGTATGCAGCATCGCCGTGTCCCGCTGTTGCAAAACACCAAGCCGTTGATGCAGCCAGTCGCGCAATTTTTGATCGTCACTGACCTCCAGCGCCGCCAGTAACCCATCAGCACGCTGACGCAATGCCTTAAGCTGGCCTTCGTGGGCGACCGCCTCTTGCGGCGCGCTGACGTTCATCAGCTCTGACAGCTGATAACAGTACACCATCACCGCCTGGCCGAGATTGAGCGAAGGGTAATCCGCCTGCATAGGAACGCCAGTCAGCAAATCCGCCAGTTCCAGCTCCTCATTGGTCAGGCCGGAATCTTCACGGCCAAACACCAGCGCCGCCTGGTTTACCCACTGGCTGCGCTCACTCAGCTGGCCCAACAGTTGCTGCGGCGTACAGTAATAATGAAAACGCGCCCGGCTGCGGGCCGTGGTGGCTACGGTGAAATCTACGTCCGCCAGTGCCTGTTCCAGAGTGGCGAAAGTTTGCACGCCGTCGAGGATCTCCCCCGCCCCGTGAGCAACCCAACGCGCCGCCGGCTGCAGGTGCGCTTCGCTGTCGACGATACGCAACGAAGTGAAGCCCATGGTTTTCATTGCCCGCGCCGCAGCGCCGACGTTTTCCGGCCGTGCCGGAGCCACTAAAACAATATGCAGCTGCATCAATACTCCACAGAATAAGGGGGTCGCAGGTTTTTGACTGTTCAGGATAGTCTGATTATATTTACAAGTGTGCAACAATAATCCCGCAGGCTGCGATAGACAGGGGTAAATGCGCTATTGGCCTTATAAATGGCACGGAATACATATTATTACTTCTTATGATTTACTACTCTTATTAATCAAGGTGTTAAAATAACTGCTTTATCAATAAGCCGTTAATTCTACCTCATTAGGCGCAACAATGCTGAATCGTACACAGAATTTATGGTTCTGTGACTTAAGCTGGCATTTCTGTAAGTGTTTTTCACAAAACTGTTAACGTGCTACAATTGAATTTGATATATGTCAACAAAGCTTAGTTTTGTTGGGTGATGAATTCGGTACGCACTGTTATATTGCTGTTAATAGGGTTAGGATATGCGCCGTTTTGGCACCTTTGGGGATGTAAGGAATAGCACCCCCACCAAGCTAGCGATCTTGTTGACATGAGATGGAAAGTGCATCAAGAACGAGTTTACGTACTGTAGTCATTTGGTAAGAGGGAACGTGAGCGCTAATCTCTGCCCTCCGCTAAGAAAACAAAGACTTCTGTACTTCCTATTTTCTATTTTGTTGGCAATTTTAGGTAGCAAATATGCAGACCCCGCACATTCTGATTGTCGAAGACGAGTTAGTCACTCGTAACACCCTGAAGAGCATTTTCGAGGCGGAAGGCTACGTTGTTCATGAAGCCAATGATGGTGCAGAAATGCACAACATCCTGTCTGAAAATGATATCAATCTGGTTATCATGGACATTAATCTGCCAGGCAAAAATGGCCTGCTGCTGGCGCGTGAACTGCGCGAACAGGCCAGCGTTGCGCTGATGTTCCTGACCGGCCGTGATAACGAAGTTGATAAGATCCTCGGATTGGAAATCGGCGCTGATGACTATATCACCAAGCCATTTAATCCACGTGAACTGACCATTCGCGCACGCAACCTGCTGTCCCGCACCATGAACCTGGGCAGCGTCGGCGAAGAACGCCGTCTGGTTGAAAGCTATAAGTTCAACGGTTGGGAGCTGGACATCAACAGCCGCTCTCTGATCAGCCCAGCGGGCGAGCAATATAAATTGCCGCGCAGTGAATTCCGCGCCATGCTGCACTTCTGCGAAAACCCGGGCAAGATCCAATCCCGTGGCGAACTGCTGAAGAAGATGACCGGCCGCGAGCTGAAACCGCATGACCGCACCGTGGACGTGACCATTCGTCGCATCCGCAAGCACTTCGAATCCACGCCGGACACGCCTGAAATCATCGCTACCATTCACGGTGAAGGCTACCGTTTCTGTGGCGATCTGGAAGAGTAAGCCTGCGCGTTAAAATAGTTGGGGTTCAACTGAACCCCAAGTCTTTTATTTTGCCTCACCCCAAGGGATGATCGGCACCGCGCTCAGCGCGTTCTTCGGTGAACCGTCCACCACACGGTCTGAATAGCTCAGATAGATCAACGCATTGCGATTTGCATCGTAAAAACGCACCACCTGCAGCTTCTTGAACACCAACGACGTCCGCTTCTGGAACACCACCGTCCCTTCCGCCTTGCCGTTTTTGATTTTATCGTTCAGCGCGATCGGCCCGACCTGCTGGCAAGAAATGGCCGCATCCGCAGTGTCTTCCGCTAATCCCAGACCGCCTTTAATGCCACCGGTTTTGGCGCGGCTGATATAACAAGTTACATTTTTAACATCAGGATCGTCGAATGCTTCCACCACAATTTTGTGGTCCGGACCGAAGAGTTTGAATACCGTATCCACCGACCCAACCTGTTCTGCCTGCGCGCTGTTTACCGTTGCGCAAACTAAACCAAACAAAAATATCCATCCTTTTTTCATTCACTTAACTCCAATAACCTGAACGCTAAAAATAGCCGCAGGCAATTAATATTGTTTATGTTTTAGGTCACAGAATAAGGGTTTTTCCGGTCTGCACCGGTCTTTTTAGCACAGAGCGTGAAAAAAATCTTTGAGAGTCTCGGAGGAAAAAAATTGCTATTATGCGGCGTCGTTATTTCTTTGCGCCCTTTAAGGTGTGCCCCTGTCCAACTCCCGCGCAACCCGCTGCGAGAGGCAAAGAGTGCTACGCAAAATGGCTCATGGATTGGTCTGATAGCGCAAGCACCAGCGTGACGAATAAACAGTTCGGGTCCCGACCCTAAAGCTCTACGAGGAAGATCTATGGATCAAGCCGGTATCATTCGTGATCTGCTTAGCTGGCTGGAAAGCCATTTGGACCAACCCTTGTCTCTGGACAACGTGGCGGCGAAAGCGGGTTACTCAAAATGGCATCTACAACGGATGTTCAAAGATATTACCGGTAACGCCATCGGCGCTTATATCCGGGCAAGGAGATTATCCAAGGCTGCAGTGGCGCTGCGTTTAACCAGCCGCCCTATTCTGGATATCGCCTTACAGTATCGCTTCGACTCGCAGCAGACCTTCACGCGTGCATTTAAAAAACAGTTTGCGCAAACGCCGGCGTTGTATCGCCGCGCCGAAGACTGGAGCGCATTCGGCATCTGTCCGCCAATCCGCCTGGGCGCCTTTACCCTGCCGCAGCCAGAGTTTGTCACGTTGCCGGAACAGCATCTGATTGGCCTGACGCAAAGCTATTCGTGCACGCTGGAGCAAATCTCGAACTTCCGTACCGAGCTGCGTTCACAGTTCTGGCGCCAATACCTGGGCGAAGCGGAGACGCTGCCGCCGGTGCTGTACGGTCTGCACCATTCGCGCCCAAGCCAGGAAAAGGACGACGAGCAGGAAGTGCTGTATACCACGGCGCTGGAACCGCATCACGTTCCGAAGGAAATTCAGGCTGGGCAGCCGCTGACGCTGCAAGGTGGCGAGTATGCAATGTTCAGTTATGAAGGCCCTACTTCTGGTCTGCAGGACTTTATTCTGACGCTGTATGGCACTTGCCTGCCGGCACTCAAACTCACGCGCCGCAAAGGGCACGACATTGAGCGCTTTTATCCCAAGGGTGACCGTCGGCCACCCCAACCGCCGACCGAGATCAACTGCGACTATTTGATCCCGATCCGCCGTTAACGCTGCAGTTCGTCCAATGCGGGCATGTCCAGATGCGTGACATCGCCCGCCGTTTCGACAATCCAACCGGAAGCCAGCCAAGGGCTCTGCTGATAGTCGACACGCGACAGCGAACAGTTACGTAAACGCAGGCGACGTTCGGCATAGGCCGGTAACCCGAGCACGGTGCTGATCAAACAACCCAGCGCGATACCGTGGCTCACAATCAGCGGCTTGCTCCCTTCAGGCAGCATCAGGCAGCTTTCCAGCGCCTCACGCATCCGCCCACCCAGCTCGCTCATGGATTCACCTTGAGGGATACGGCCGTCGGCAGTACCATCGACCATCTGCTTGCGCCACTGTTCTTCCTGCGGCGTCAGGCTTTCGATCAGGCGTTCTTCCAGAACCCCCATGTGTAACTCGCGCAAACGCGGATCGTTTATAACCTCGCAACCGCAAGCTTCTGAGATAATTTGCGCGGTGCGTCGGGTACGCCCCAAATCGCTGGTAATCACGTGCGTGATACCGAGCTTGCTGACGCGTTGGGCAACCAGATGAGCCTGATGTTCACCGTGGGCGGTTAACGGGCTGTCGGACTGACCCTGGATACGGCGAGCCGCATTCCATTCCGTTTCGCCGTGGCGAACGAGGTATACCTGTAACATTTTGCTTTTCCGTTATACTGCGTGAAACCTGAGTTTATCTTCGTCACAGGCCGCTTGCGCAAGCGTCTGACGTATTGAATAGGCTCTTAGCTTAAGGATGCCAAACCCGTTATGTATCATGTTGTCGCTGCAACTACCAACCCGGCAAAGATCAAGGCTATTCAGTTGGCCTTTGAGGACACCTTTGGCGTGGACCAATGCCGCATTGAATCGGTCGACGTCGCCAGCGGCGTCTCACTGCAACCCATCGGCAATCTCGAAACCCGCACCGGCGCACGCCAGCGCGTCATGGAAGCGCGCCAGGTACGCCCGGAGGCCGACTTTTGGGTCGGCGTGGAAGCGGGTATCGAAGAGAATATGACCTTCGCCTGGATGACGGTGGAAAACCCGTACACCCGGGGCGAATCGCGTTCAGCCAGTCTGATGCTGCCGGAGACGATTTTACAGGGAATTCGCGCCGGCCGCGAATTGGGGACTGAAATGGCAACCATCACCGGCAATGCCGAAGTGAAGCGCCAGGGCGGCGCTATCGGTATCTTCACCGATGGGCGGTTGAGCCGCACCAGCGTTTACCATCAGGCTCTGCTGTTGGCGCTGGTGCCCTTCCACAACCCGATCTACCAAAACCATAACAACGCGCCGCAAAAATAAACGCTGACGAGCGAGGCGCGACTAAGGTGCCTCGCCCAGTAATTGCTGCTCCAGCCACTGTTTCAACGCCGGCGTCGCGACCTTCAGGCTGTTCGAACCGCGAGTGATGGTGGCAATACCGGCCCCCAGTTCGTTCTTCAGCTCACGCTGGCTCATCTCACCGCGCATCAGCTCCTGAATAATCCGCACCCGCGTCCCCAAAGCCGTTCTTTCGTCCGGCGTCAGCAACAGTTGCAGCAGCGGTTGGTGCAGATCCTGGACGAACGAATTCTGCAGCAGCGTGACAAAGCGCAGCCAATCCTCATTGCCTTGTTCTGAAAGAGCTGGGTCGTTAAGCGATAATTGCGTCATGGCAAGCCACCATACTATTTAACTAGTACAGCAGCATAGCATAGCGCCGCAAAAATCAATAACGCCTCTGCCACTCGGCATCGGTCAGCACCTTGGCCGGACGATGCATGAGATAGCGATAAAATGCGTCGTAGGCCAGTACGTTCTTCACATAGGAACGGGTTTCCGAGAACGGAATGCTTTCGACAAACGCCACCGCATCCACCCGTCCCTCGCTGTTGCCCAACCAGGTATTCACCCGCGATGGACCGGCGTTGTAGGCCGCCGACGACAGAATGCGGTTACGACCGAACTGCTGGTACACATACTCCAGGTAGCTGGTACCGATGGTAATGTTAACCCGGGGATCAAGCAGCTGGCTTGGGCTTGAGTAGCCGGGAATATTATACATCTGCACCGTATGCTGCGCGGTACGCGGCATCACCTGCATCAGGCCGCTGGCACCTACCGGTGACTGGGCTTTCGGGTTCCAGGCGCTCTCCTGACGGGCTATCGCCATGGCGTAGCTTGGCGTGATCCCCTTGTCATCGGTCGCGGCCCGGAACTCTTGCGGCCAGGCTACCGGGAAGCGCTCCTCAAGGTGATCCCACAGTTTGCCGACGATGGTCGCCTGCACGCTGAGATCGGCCCATTTTTGCTCGAAAGCATAACGCGCCAGCGCTTCCTGTTCCGGACGGCTACGGCTGGACACAAACGAGGTCCACTCGCTGCGCGCCAGGTTATCCATATTCCAATACATTAGCTCGCGCACCCGGGCAATCTCCGGCCCGTCCACCAGCGAAGCGCGAGGTTTCGCCGCCACGGCCACCATTACCGGGTAAGGCTTATTCAGTTTCTGCGCCGCCACCATAGGATAGAAGCCGCGTTCGTTCATCAGGCGACGCAGGATCTCTTCACCTTCGCTACGTTTGCCTTCATCCAGCAGCAGGCTCGCACGCCAGTAACGCCATTCATCTTTATTGCGCGACTCTGCCGGCAGGCGAGCCAGCCAGGTAGCCACCCCCTGACGATCGCCATTGCCCAATGCCATACGCACACGACGTTCCAGCAGAGCCGGGGACTGACTGCGCAGGATCACCTTATCTCGCCATTGGGTTTGTTCGAAGGTGGCATCGCTGCCCATCAGGCGCCACGCCACCGCCTCTTCCAACCCCAACTGCTCGCTGTCGCTCATTTTTTGCAGACGCACCAGCGTCGGGATCATCGCGCGAGCATTTTCTACATCCTGGCGCGCCAGGCGTTCGAAGGCGATACCGGTCGCGGCACGGGTAAAATCGGTTGGCCCCACGCTGCGGGCAAAGGATTCTACCGTGGCAGGATCGTTTTGCAGGCGCACCAGCGCATCGCCCATGGTTTGATAATCTGACGGCAGCTGGCGGTAGAGGCTGTTGACCAGGCCACTGTTGCCCTCTTTCAACGCCAACTTCATGCGCTCCAGAATGGCCGACGGCGTCTGTTTCCCGGCGCCCTGCCAGACGTTAAACAGCTTGTCGCAGGCACCCGGCAACGACTTACCGCTCATCCACACGTCTTCGGCGCCGCTCCAGGCTGCCTGTTGATCGCCGGTGGCCCACTTGGCGTAGTAGTAATTGCAACGCGCAGCGATAGGTTTCGGCGCCTGTGGGCTAAAGGCCAACAGGGTGCGCCAGTCTTCACGCCGCGCCAGTTCGTTAACAAAACGCGGGGCCAGTGATTTGGCCGGCGGCAGCGTCGGATGCTGTTTGATAAAATCGTTCACCTCAGAGAACCCGGCCTGACTGAGATCTTGCGTCAGCTCACGGTATTCCAGATAAGGGTATAGCGGGTAATCACGCAGCGTCGGCATCAATTGCGCCACGACGTCCATCTGCTTGCTGTCCCACGCCTGCTTAATCTGCAGGTAGCGCTGACGCTGGGCGTCCAGCGAGTCCGCCAATGCGGCGCCTGAGAATGCCGTCAGGCACAGGCCCACAGCCAAAAACCGCCACTTGTCTACCTTGACCATACTGACTCTTTCCTCGCTAATGCTGATGGTGTTGCCAGAGCCGATTCCCCCATTGCCGCGCTACGACAGCAGCCAACGGACAGTGAAACGGCTCTCCGAGTGTTTCGCGCTCTGTCGTGGGATATCGCTTCATCCGGCACGCCAGAACAAAAGTGGGCGCTGAGTGACTGACTCAGCCATCTACCATAGACAGCGCGATCGCTTATCCATTCACTACTGTAGATGAAGTTTATCGTCACGAAGGGCTTCAGGTAAAAAAGGTTTACCCTCGCTGACAAATAAAATAAAGCCGGCACCAAAGACAGCGTATTAATCATTTAACCCGAGGTTAACACTGAGAAACGAACGCCCTATTTATAATTAATAAGCACCACCGACAATAAGATGAACTCATTTGAAATAATTAGCCATCACAGAATATATTCCGACGTCGGCGGGCCAAGGCGTTGCGCAAATCCCCCAAACCTCAGGCCGGGCGGGCTCACTTTGCAGAAAACGCCTGGCAAACCCTGGCGGACGTTTTTATACTATTAAAAAAAGGTAAGATAATTCTGAGAAAACGGCACATAAAGCGCGCAACCGGGATATCTTATAATACAATCCGCGCCAATTATGGGTAGATAGTGTTCATCAGGCAGTGCGATTGACAGTTTTCAGCAAGGCAATTATCCCTTCGAGCGGGTCAGGCTTCTCATTGTTATGTTGCCGCATCGGTACTGCGGACGTGGGCAGGAATGGCAGATGAAGATGGCAAAATATGCCGCGTGGTTAGCGACATGCGCAAAAAATTCTCTTGCGAGTTTCATTTGCGCACGTCTGGACTACGGACGCCTGTTGTCGCTGGTGCTGCTTACCCTGTTGGCCTTTCCCGGTTCAGCCCGCCCCGAAACCGGTGATCCTTATCAAAATCGCATCCATGCCGTCACCACCGTGGTGGTAGGCATTATCAGCTATGCCCGTTGGCCCAGCGAACCCAATCCGATCCGGCTGTGCGTGACAGCACCCACCCAGTATGCCGAAGGCCTGTTCGATCCGATCCTGCTTAGTGCTCCGCGGCCGATTAAGGCCGAGCGCGTATCCTTTGACAGCCCGCTACTGAGCACCGGTTGCGATGTCATTTATTTAGGCAATATTAACGCCGGCCAGAAACAGAATTTTATACAACGCATCAGCGGCCACTCCATTCTCAGCATCAGCGAGAACGATGTTGAATGCTCAGCCGGCAGCGCGTTCTGCCTGCAAATCGAAGGGGATACCGCGAGTTTTAAAGCCAACCTCGATGCGCTGGCGCGTAGCGGCGTGCGCGTTCACCCCAACGTGCTGCAGCTGGCACGCAAACAGGCGCCACCGCTATGAAGTGGTTGCGCAAGAACCGTTCGGGTCAGTCACGCCCTACGCTGGGCCGGGTGCTGCAAAGAGTCCACCTTGGGCTGGCGCTGATTGCCGTGGGTACTGCGGGGATCTTCCTGACCCTGGTGGCGCTGTTTGCCCTGCGCGCCTATGCCAACCACAACCTGCATCTGATTGCGCGCTCCATCAGCTATACCGTTGAAGCCGCCGTGGTGTTCGAAGACCGTGCCGCCGCCCGCGAAGCCCTGGTGCTGATCGCCTCCAAAGAGGAAGTGTCGGAAGCCAGGATCCTGAACAACAACGGCAAAGTGCTCGCCACCTGGTATCACCCCAAGGACGGCCCGCTGCACGGCATGGAGCAAATCGTGGCGCACTGGGCGTTGCCGGAACCGGTGATCCTGCCGATCACACATGAAGGCAAAGAGGTCGGCAAAGTGTGGTTGAGCGGCCACGGCGGCAGCCTGCTGCGTTTTTTGCTCCGCGGCATGGTGGGTATGATCGCCTGCCTGGTGCTCAGTACCCTGTGCGCGCTGGTGCTTTCCCGCCGCATGCTGCAGGGGATCGTCCGCTCGCTGGACGATATCGCCAACGTGGCGCATGCAGTACGGCGCGATCGCGCCTTTGGGCTGCGGGTACCTTCGGCACCGATTGCCGAATTGCATGAGCTGAGCAGTGACTTTAATGGCCTGCTTGACGAGCTGGAGGCCTGGCAAGCGCACCTGAAACAGGAGAATGACTCGCTGACCCACCGGGCAACCCACGACAGCCTGACCGGCTTGCCGAACCGCGCGTTCTTCGAAGGCCGACTGAGTCGCGCGCTGGGAGACATCGAGTCACCCGAAAAACTGGCGGTGCTGTTTATCGACGGCGATCGCTTCAAGGAAGTTAACGACAGCTACGGCCACGCCGCCGGCGACGTAGTGTTGACCACCATTGCCGGGCGTATCCGCGCGCAGTTACGCGAGAGCGACCTGGTTGCACGTTTAGGAGGTGATGAGTTCGCCGTACTGTTGGCACCGGTCCACACTACGGAAGATGTACTGCAGATTGCCGATAACATTATCGACTGCATGACCCAACCGGTGATGTTACCGAACGGCGAAGAGGTCATTTCCTCTTTGAGCATCGGTATTGCACTTTACCCTGAACATGCGGTGACGCCTCAGGGACTCTTGCACGAAGCTGACGATGCGATGTACCAGGCCAAGCATCGTTATAACGGAGGCTGGCGGCTGGCAATACAGAAATAAAGCCCCGGCTATAAAATAAAACTAGGGATTTGATTATGATACAGCAAACACTAAAAAACCGTTTTTCACTGCTGACGATGATGTTTATCGCCCTGCTGGCCCTCGCCGGCTGCCAGAGCAAACCGCAGGGCCTGACGCCCGAGCAGATTGCCCTGTTGCAGTCACAAGGGTTCAAACTGACGGATAACGGCTGGGAATTTGGCCTGTCCGACAAGGTGCTGTTCGGCAACAACGTGGGCAAACTGAACCCGGAAAGCACCGACACGGTGCAGAAAATGGGCCGCGCGCTGATGAGCGTCGGCATCACTAAATTCCGTCTGGATGGTCACACCGATAATTACGGTGAAGACAGCTATAATGACCAGCTCTCGCTGCGCCGCGCCAATGCGGTGGCCGACCTGCTGGCCAGCGTGGGTATTCCGCGCGCTAACATCGAAACTCGCGGCATGGGCAAACGCGACCCGGTCGCCGATAACCGCACCTCCAGCGGCCGGGCGGAAAACCGCCGCGTCGCGATCGTCGTCACTCCTTAAGCGACCAATATGCGCCTTCACGGGCGCATAACCGGTTATACTTAGCGATCGCTGAGTGATGTCTGGGATCCGCTTTCGAAACGGGCTACACTCCGCAGCCAGACATCCTATAAAAACTGATATAGAGAGGCTAGAGCACCGTGGCTCAATACGTCTATACCATGCACCGCGTCGGCAAAGTGGTTCCGCCGAAGCGTCATATCCTGAAAAACATCTCACTGAGCTTCTTCCCTGGCGCCAAAATCGGCGTGCTGGGTCTGAACGGCTCGGGTAAATCCACTCTGTTGCGCATCATGGCCGGCATCGACACCGATATCGAAGGTGAAGCTCGCCCGCAGCAAGGGATCAAAATCGGCTACCTGCCTCAGGAGCCGCAGCTGAACCTGGAGCACACCGTCCGCGAGTCGGTCGAAGAAGCGCTGGCGGAAGTGGTCGGTGCCCTGAAACGTCTGGATGAGGTGTACGCGCTGTACGCTGAAGAAGGTGCGGACTTCGACAAGCTGGCCGCTGAACAGGGTCGTCTGGAAGAAATCATTCAGGCCCACGACGGCCATAACCTGAATACCCAGCTCGAGCGCGCCGCCGATGCGTTGCGCCTGCCGGAATGGGACGCCAAAATCGCCAACCTCTCCGGGGGTGAACGTCGCCGCGTAGCGCTGTGTCGCCTGCTGTTGGAAAAACCGGACATGTTGCTGCTCGACGAACCAACCAACCACCTGGATGCGGAATCCGTGGCCTGGCTGGAACGCTTCCTGCACGACTTCGAAGGGACCGTGGTGGCAATCACCCACGACCGTTACTTCCTCGACAACGTGGCCGGCTGGATCCTCGAGCTGGACCGCGGCGAAGGTATCCCGTGGGAAGGCAACTACTCTTCCTGGCTGGAGCAGAAAGATGCACGTCTGGCGCAGGAAGCCTCTTCCGAAGCCGCACGCCGCAAATCCATCGAGAAAGAGCTGGAATGGGTTCGCCAGGGCGCTAAAGGCCGTCAGTCCAAAGGCAAGGCGCGTTTGGCCCGCTTTGAAGAGCTGAACAGCACCGAATACCAAAAGCGTAACGAAACCAACGAACTCTTTATTCCACCTGGCGCACGCCTGGGCGATAAAGTGGTTGAAGTCAGCAACCTGCGCAAGTCCTATGGCGACCGCGTGCTGATTGACGATCTCTCCTTTGCCGTGCCGAAAGGCGCGATTGTCGGCATTATCGGCCCGAACGGCGCCGGTAAATCCACGCTGTTCCGCATGATGTCCGGTCAGGAACAGCCTGATTCCGGCAGCATCGTGCTGGGCGACACCGTTAAACTGGCCTCGGTCGATCAGTTCCGTGACAGCATGGACAATTCAAAAACCGTTTGGGAAGAAGTCTCCGGCGGCCAGGACATCATGCGTATCGGCAACACCGAAATGCCAAGCCGTGCTTACGTCGGCCGCTTTAACTTCAAAGGCGTCGATCAAGGCAAACGCGTAGGCGAGCTGTCCGGGGGCGAGCGTGGCCGTCTGCACCTGGCCAAGCTGCTGCAGGTTGGCGGCAACGTCCTGCTGCTCGACGAACCGACCAACGACCTGGATATCGAAACCCTGCGCGCGCTGGAAAACGCCCTGCTGGAGTTCCCGGGCTGCGCGATGGTTATCTCGCACGACCGTTGGTTCCTCGACCGTATCGCCACCCACATTCTGGATTACCAGGATGAAGGCAACGTCGAGTTCTTCGAAGGTAACTTCACCGAATACGAAGAGTACAAGAAACGTACGCTGGGCGCTGAAGCGCTTGAGCCGCACCGTATCAAGTACAAGAGAATCGCCAAGTAATCCGGAAGGCGCCGCATGCGGCGCCTTTTTTAATCCCGAGCCAGTTCGCGGGCGTAATCGTCGAATACCGGATGTTGCAACACCACATCGATAAAACAGGCCAGCGCCGGCGAATTAAGCTTGCGGCTCGGATAAACCAAATAGAGTTCATTGCCCTCCGCCTGCCAGTCCGGCAACACCTCCACCAATTGCTTTTGCGCCACCACTTCGCGGCTGAGAAATGCCGGCAGTAAAGTGATGCCCGCGCCATAAATCGCACATTCGCGCGCATACAGCAGGTTATCGGTGATATGCAGCGTCGGCAGTTGCCAGCGAAAATACTCATCGCCTCGGCGCAGATTCCATGCGGGCCAGGAACGGTGCGCGATGCAGCGGTGCTGCTGCAACTGTTGCGGATGCAGGATAGGCGGGTACTGTGCCAGATACGCCGACGATGCCAGCAAATAGCGCGGCGCATGCCCCAAGCGGCGACCAATCAAAGAAGAATCCTGCGGTTTGCCGGTGCGCAAAGCGGCATCGAACCCGTCCTGCACCATATCCACCATCGCATCGGATACCGACACTTCCAGCGAAACGTCCGGGTATTGGCGCTGAAAATCTGCCGCCAACCGTGCCAACAAGGTCGCCCCCAGCCCGGCAGGGGTCGAGATGCGCAACCGACCGCTGGGGTTGTCACGCAGCCGTTGCAGCGCCAAATCCGCCCGTTCGGCAGCGGTCAGCATCTCCTGACAGTGTTCCAGATAGCGTTCGCCGGCAAAAGTCAGGTTGAGCTGGCGGGTGGTGCGGTTCAACAGGCGCAGGCCCAACGTCTGTTCCAACTGGCTGATGCGCTGGCTGACGCTGGACTTCGGCAAAGCGGCACGTTTGGCGGCGGCGGTAAAACTGCCGCACTCGGCCACCAGCGCAAACAGCGCCATATCCTGCAACTGCTTAAACCTCATTGTTCACCTCAGACGAACACTTAGTTAGTTATTGTCCATCTTATCACTCCCTCCCAAGAGGTCTACACTGAGGTTATTCATTCGAAAGGAGTACAGTCATGCCGATTAAAGCCATTGCCGTAGACCCGAAAAACCCCGCCGCCTTCATAGAGATCAGCCCGGAAAAACCCACGCCAGGACAGTACGATCTGTTGGTGGAAGTGAAAGCGGTGTCGGTCAATCCGGTGGATACCAAGGTCCATGCCGGCCTGCAAAAAAGCGGTCTGCAGCAGCCACGCGTTCTCGGTTGGGATGCCAGCGGCGTCGTGGTTGAAGTGGGCAGCAGCGTCAGCGGCTTCAAACCCGGCGACGAGGTCTGGTACGCCGGCGATATCACTCGCCCGGGCAGCAACAGCACCCAACAATTGATCGATTCACGCATTACTGCCCACAAGCCTCGCAGCCTGAACTGGGCCGAGTCTGCCGCCATGCCGCTGACCGCCCTGACCGCCTGGGAGGCGCTGTTCGAACACCTGAAAATTCAGGACGCGGCGCCGGGGAAAACCCTGCTGATCATCGGCGGCGCCGGTGGCGTTGGTTCGCTGGCGATCCCGTTTGCGGCACAGCGCAGCCAGGTGAAGGTGATTGCCACCGCCTCTCGTCCCGAGTCGGCGGCCTGGTGTCTGGAGCGGGGTGCCGATCTGGTGGTGGACTATCGCGATCTGAAAGCTAACCTGGCGCAACAGGGCATTGAGAACGTGGATTATATTCTTTGCCTGAATGACACCGACGGCCACTGGCAAGCCATCTCCGATCTGATCGCGCCGATGGGCCACATCTGCACCATCGTAGAAAACGCCCAGCCGTTGGACCAGAGCGCACTGAAGCTGAAAAGCGCCGCGCTGCACTGGGAATTGATGTTTACCCGCAGCATGTTCAACACGCCGGATATCGCTCAGCAGGGCGAGATCCTCAAGCAAGTGGCGCAACTGCTGGATGAAGGGAAGCTGAGCACCACCCTGAGCGAAACGCTGCACGGGCTAACGGTGCCGACGCTGACCGCCGCGCACCAAAAACTGCTCGACGGACATATGCAGGGAAAACTGGTGATTGTTTACTGATGACCGACGGGGCGCAGCCTGCGCCCCGCAGGCTTAGACTGCAACGCCGACCAGGCGGCTGGCATCGGCCGCCAGCAGCTGTTTGACCAGTTCGACGCAGCGCAGGAAGCGCTCGTCGTAATCGCTGGACTCTACGTGTACGTATTCAATGTTGTTGGCCCGCAGCATCTCTTCCAGCAAATACTGGAATGCCTTGCGATCGTTGGGATTGCCCAGGCTGCGCAACCCATCCGCCACCCATGGGGTGTTATTCTCCAGCAGGATCACCAGATCAAACCGGTACTCGTCGATCAACGCCTGTACAAAGGGGTGTTCGCGTCCTTCGTACTTTTTGCAGAACGCCTGAGTGGTCACGAAGTCGGTATCGATAAACGCCACTTTATTGGCATATTTCACCGCAAAATCGACGTACTGCGCCTGGCCCAGGGCAATTTTGTCGTAGTCGGAATATTGCAACGCCATCTCATCCCCGCCGAGGTGCGAGAACACGTAGTCGCGGCCATATTCCCAGGCGCTGGTGGTATTGAAGATGTTCGCCAACTTATTGACCAGGGTCGATTTACCGCTCGACTCGCCGCCGAGGATGGCCACGGTGCGAACAAAAAACGGCTTCACTTCGGTCGGAATATAGTCCCAATAGCGGAACGGATCCTGACGGATCTGGCGGCCGCTGATGTTCATAAATGAACGTTCGGGATCGATCAGAATGGTTTCAATGCCCAGATGTTCGCGATAGCGCGGAGCATCCTGTGCTTCACTGGAATAG
The DNA here is from genome assembly GCA_012719855.1 of Serratia liquefaciens. GTDB lineage: Bacteria > Pseudomonadota > Gammaproteobacteria > Enterobacterales > Enterobacteriaceae > Serratia > Serratia liquefaciens_A. The sequence goes on from JAAXZN010000029.1 coordinate 39,153, forward strand.
ATAAAGCTCGGCACTATGGCTTTCTGCTCCAGAAAAGCTTTCACCCCGTCGCTCCACACGTTCCAGCCGTGCGGATAGGGCTCGATGCCCTGTTCGTCAAACGAGTGAATATGGATGTTTTTCTGATATTTGAAGGTTTGCAGCAGCCAGCGCAGACGATCGCTGACCGTCGGCTGTTGCGACATGGAGCTGTTGTCAAACAGCTCCCGATCGCGCGGTTCATCGTGACACAGGATCACGTGCAACTCATCCACCTGGCTACAGGCTCGCTGGATCAGGTAAATATGACCGGTGTGCAGTGGGTAAAATTTACCAAACACCACGCCGACCTTTTTCTCACGGCGTGGGAACTCCAGCCCGAGGTAACGGTGCAGCGCCTCCAGCTTCTGGGCGCTGGGACTTTTGATTTTGTCGTTTAACAGCTGGCTAAGGTAGCCTTTGGTCATGCCACTGGCATCCGCCACCTGCTGCAGAGTGCAGTTCTTCTGCTTAATCGACGCCTTCAGGTAATCAAATTGCCGCATAGCCCCTCCGTTTAGTATGCTAAACAAAATAGCATAATCTGCGTACCCCATGGCAATTAATAAAACTGCTCCAACACGTCCAGCGCATCCGCCAGTTTCTTCACGCCAAACACCTGCATATTGGCCGGCGGTTTTTTCGGTACGTTAGCGTGCGGCACGATGGCGCGCTTGAAACCGTGCTTCGCCGCTTCGGAAATACGTTCCTGACCGCTCGGTACCGGACGGATCTCCCCCGCCAGCCCCACTTCGCCAAACACCACCAAATCGTTCGGCAATGGGCGGTCGCGCAGGCTGGACACCAGCGACATCAGCAACGCCAAATCGGCGCTGGTTTCGCTGACCTTCACCCCACCGACCACGTTAACGAACACGTCCTGATCGGACATCTGCAATCCGCCATGGCGATGCAGCACGGCCAACAGGATCGCCAATCGGTTTTGTTCCAGACCGACCGCAACCCGCCGCGGGTTAGACATCATGGAATGATCCACCAGCGCCTGAATCTCCACCAGCAACGGCCGCGTGCCTTCCCAAACCACCATCACCGAACTGCCGGAGGTCACCTCGTCACCCCGGCTGAGGAAGATGGCAGACGGGTTGCTGACCTCACGCAGGCCCTGCTCGGTCATGGCGAACACGCCCAGCTCGTTCACCGCACCAAAGCGGTTTTTGTGGCTGCGCAGAGTACGAAAACGCGAATCGGCGTCGCCGTCCAGCAGCACCGAACAGTCGATGCAGTGTTCCAATACTTTCGGTCCGGCCAGCGAACCGTCTTTGGTGACGTGACCGACCATGACAATCGCCACGCCGCGCGTCTTGGCAAAGCGCGTCAGATAAGCCGCCGTTTCACGTACCTGCGCAACGCTACCCGGCGAAGATTGAATATCCGCCATGTGCATCACCTGAATGGAGTCGATCACCATCAGCTTCGGCTGTTCCTGCTCGGCGATCAGGCAGATCTGTTCGATACTGGTTTCCGACAGCATATTCAGGCCGCCGGTCGGCAAACCGAGGCGATGGGCGCGCATGGCGACCTGCTGCAGCGATTCCTCGCCGGTGACGTACAGGGTTTTCATCTGCTCGGACAGTTTGCACAGCACCTGCAGCAGCAAGGTACTTTTCCCTGCGCCAGGGTTGCCGCCGATCAGGATCGCACTGCCCGGAACCACCCCGCCGCCCAGCACGCGGTCAAACTCAAGGAAACCGGTGGAAAAACGCGGCAGCTCTTCCAGGCTGATGTCCGACAGCTTTTGCACCTTGCTGATACCGGCATCGCCGGCGTAACCGCTCAGGCGCTCGTTGCGAGAAGAGGAAGACACGGCAGCCAGACGCACTTCTGTAATGCTGTTCCAGGCGTGGCAAGCGCTGCACTGCCCCTGCCAGCGCGGATAATCTGCGCCGCACTCATTACATACAAACGCCCGTTTTGCTGCTTTTGCCACTGATTACCTCTGCTTTATTACCACATTGCTGCTGACGGGCGTCATCGCCGTGTCAGGGGCCTACTTAGCGAACTTCGTGTTTCAGGCTGCCGGTCAACACGCACAGCACGCCCATAAGATCGGCATGACGAATCGACACCTGCGCCTTCTCATACACTTTAGGCTTGGCATGATAGGCAATGCCCAACCCGGCAACCTGCATCATTTTCAAATCGTTGGCGCCGTCGCCGATGGCGACAGTTTGCTGCGGTGGAATGCCCAGCTTTTCCGCCAGTGCCACCAGCGTATCTGCTTTGAACTGCGCGTCCACCACCGGCCCCAGCACCTCGCCGGTCAGCTTGCCGTCGCGGATCTCAAGCTCGTTAGCCACCACGGCCACCAGCTTCAGTCTGTCACGCAGATATTCGGCGTAGTAGGTGAAGCCGCCGGAGGCAATCGCCACGTGCCAGTCCATCGCCTGCAGCTTGCGCACCAGGTTGGTCAGTCCGGACATCAGCGGCAGCTCGTCGCGTACCTGTTTGAGGATATTGGCATCGGCGCCTTTCAGCGTGCCGACGCGCTGACGCAGGCTGGCGGTAAAGTCCAGCTCGCCGCGCATCGCGCGTTCGGTCACTTCCGACACCTGCTCACCGACGCCCGCCAATTTGGCGATCTCGTCGATGCATTCAATTTCAATCGCGGTGGAGTCCATATCCATCACCAGCAACCCAGGGGTGCGCAGGTGAGGGATCTTGCCCAGCGGCGCCACATCCAGCCCGCTCTCCGCCGCCAGCGTTTTGGCGCGTGCCGTCAGCGTGCCCGCCAGACGCACCACCTGATAATCCTCCACGCACCAGGCGGTGACGATCACCATCGCCGCGCCCAGCTTGCGCTGGAAATCGGTAATGCGCGTTTTGTTCAGTTCTCTGCCATATAATAGCCAACCGGTATGACCCGCCCGATAATCCAGCGGCATCACTTCGTCACCGCTCAGCGAAAGGGGAAGACCCGGCCATTGAGAGATCTCAGCCGGGAGATCGCAATAGGTCAGACTATTCGACATCCTTAACTCCTGAAAAAACACTGCATGATAAAACGACGCATCAAGCTATCCTATCGCCATTGCTTCTGGCAACATAAAGTGTCCAAGATGCCCAAGGAACCTGCATGGCCCGCGCTAAACTGAAATTCCGCCTGCACCGCACCGCTATTATCCTGATTTGCCTGGCTTTGCTGGTGCTGTTGATGCAGGGCGCTTCCTATTTTAGCCTGAGTCACCAATTGGCGCGATCCGAACAGGTGGAAGAGCTGGCGCAAACGCTGACCAAACAGGTGGCATCCAGCCTGGCCCCCCTGATGGATGACGACAGCGACGTCGACAACCAACGCATCGACGCCATCCTCAAACAGCTCACCGACCACAGCCGCATTTTGGACGCCAGCGTCTATCAACTGGACGGGTCCCTGGTTTCCCACGCCGGTGAGCAGATAAGTATACGCGATCGTCTGTCGCTTGACGGTAAACGCGCCGGCAGCTACTTCAATCATCAACTGGTAGAGCCCATCGAGAACAAAGACGGGCCGATCGGCTTTATCCGCATCACGCTGGACACCCACGTGCTGGCGACCGAATCCAAGCAGGTGGATAACACCACCAACCTGCTGCGCCTGATGATCCTGCTGGCGCTGGCCATCGGCATCATCCTGGCGCGTACCCTGCTACAGCACCGCCGCAGCCGCTGGCAGCAGTCCCCGTATCTGTTAACCGCCAACACGCCGTTGGAAGAAGGTAATACGGTGGAGAATGACGATGACGAACGGCCGGAAGAAAAGAAAGAAGAGAAGAAGCCCTAGGCTAGACCGCTGACAAAGCCCGTTATTAGGGAGAGCGTGCCGTAGGGATCGTAGCGGCTTGCCCGCCGACCCATTTGCCGGGAGCAAATGGGAACGACTTCCAGTCGGCCCGTAGGGTGGGACACATGGACGTGTCCCATAATGGCCCCTCGGTGCGCTAGGCCCGGGTATCTCAGGCTCAAAGACTACTTTGTCATCAAACTCAGCCCTAGGCTCCCTCTAAGCCATGCGCTGGATATGTTCGTTCAGCCCTTGAACCTGCATCAACATCTGGTCGGCAACACCACGGAACGCCTCGCTGATCAACTCATGCTGTGCCGTACGTTGCCAGAACGCCAGCGCCATCAATTCCGCCTGCCGCCAAATAGCGCCGCTGACTTCATGGCTCAGCCGAATTTCCAACGCGGTGTGCCGCATATTGCCGCTGCTGGTTGGAGCAAATGCCATCGGCAACATATCGTATAACGGCGCCAGCGCCACCGGCCGCTGTTCAGGGCGCAAGAACGATAAATTACCCTGGTGCATATCACTATTGGCTATCAATCTGCCGAATGCCCAATACAGAGCCATTCGCTGACAGGTCGGACGGTCGATCACACCTTGCCGCAGTAACCCTTTGGCGGCAGTGGCCCAGTTAACATTGCCGCTCCCGCTGAATTCAGCATCCAGGGCTTCCAACGAAACCATCGCCACCCGGCCAAACTGACCTATGCGGTCGAACCGCTCGACCTCCAGAAAACATTGCCGGTCCTCACCCAGCAGGATTTCACCCTGTGCAGCAGGAAATCCGGCTTCCGCCACAACCTGCAACGCCAGTGATTCTGCGATCAGCAAATCACTCCAACGCTGAGCATTCGGGTTTTCCGGCGCCGTACTGAATTTCACCAGCACATGACCGCATCGATCATCCTTCAGTTCGGCATAGGCGATAAACTTGGGTTGTTCACCACCGGCAGAGGACCCGACCAGTTCCCCTGCCAGCGCCAGCTTCGCCAGCTGCGCGTAGCGGATTTTTTTATCCGTCATCAGCACGGCTTCCTGCGGGCTCCGGGCCAGCCAGCGTTGATAACTTCCATTACCGGGCAACAGACTGCCACTCATGTCATCCCCAAAGTGACAAACGGCTACCAAGCGCTGTTCTTCACTCCATAGCAAGGTATCTTCCGGCAGCCGCAAAACATGCGAGATGGCTTTCCCCCATGCCCGACCAAGAAAACCTGTCGGCCGCAGATCGTTAAGGTACCAAGGCAAACCATCATAAAGATGCCATTCGCCATTCTGCTCATTTTGAACCGCATAACTCTCCGCCGGATAGACAGGATAAAGCGTGGCCAGCTTAGAGACCTTGCCCTGCTCGTTCACCTGATAGAGTGGAAAATACGTCTCCCCCCCCACAACCCTGCGCAATGCATAGCGGGTGGCTCGGCCTTTACCCATAGTCAGCACCGCCTCCGTCAACGCATGGATACGGCGCGACAGCGTCGGTTGGCTGATACCCAGCGCATCGGTGAGTGCTTTCGACGCGGCGGGCCCCTTACGCAGAACTTGCTCGAGGCTGGTCATGGATGAATAGATGAGTGAATAGATTGGTGAATAGAGTAATAGCGCTAATTATCTATAAGGTAAAGCATTTCAAGAAAATTAGGGGAGTACGATGAATAGATTAGCTGGGGCGCAGCAGAACGCTGCGCCCGCAGTATGATTAGGCTTTGTCGCCCAACAGCACAGATTCCAGCGCGATAATGATCATTTCATTAAAGGTGGTTTGACGCTCTGCCGCGGTGGTCGCTTCGTGACGCAGAATGTGGTCGGAAACGGTACAAATGGTCAGGGCCTTGGAACCGAACTCTTCGAACAGCTCAGCCGCCACGCCGTAGATGCCGGCCGCTTCCATTTCCACGCCCAGGATGCCGTACTTCTTCATCACCTGGAACATATCCGGATCCGGCGTATAGAACAGATCAGCGGAGAAGATGTTGCCTACGCGGGCCGGGATGCCCTGCGCCGCTGCCGCGTCTACCGCGTTACGCACCATGTCGAAATCGGCGATTGCCGCGTAGTCGTGATCCTTGAAACGCAGACGGTTTACTTTGGAATCGGTGCAAGCCCCCATACCGATCACCACATCACGCAGTTTGATATCATCACGCACTGCGCCGCAAGAACCCACGCGGATGATTTTCTTCACGCCGAATTCGGCAATCAGTTCACGCGCATAGATGGAGCAGGATGGGATACCCATACCGTGGCCCATTACCGAGATTTTGCGGCCCTTGTAGGTACCGGTAAAGCCCAGCATGCCACGCACGTTGTTCACTTCCACCGCGCCTTCCAGGAAAGTTTCGGCGATGTATTTTGCACGCAGCGGATCGCCCGGCATCAGTACTACGTCAGCGAAATCACCCATTTCAGCATTAATGTGCGGCGTAGCCATAATTATCTTCCTTCAGAAATCATATTTAATAAAAACGTCAAACATCTAAGCCTTGAATTTCGAGTTGCAGCTAGGCAGCTAGCGTGTGAATCCCCAGGAGCTTACTTGAGTAAGTGACTGGGGTTCACTCGTGAAGCTAACAACGCTGCGGCTTGAAATACGGGGCTTAGAACATGGATTTACCGTAGTCCATCGGCGACACGCCAAAATAGCTGGCTACGGTCTGGCCGATGTCGGCGAAGGTTTCACGGTGGCCCAACGAACCCGGTTTCACTTTCGGGCCATAAACCAGGACAGGAATGTGCTCACGGGTGTGGTCGGTGCCCGGCCAGGTCGGATCGCAGCCGTGGTCAGCGGTGAAGATAATGATATCTTCATCTTTCACCAGTTTCAGCAGCTCCGGCAGGCGGCGGTCGAACAGCTCCAGCGCTGCGGCATAGCCTGCAACGTCGCGGCGGTGGCCGTAAGAGGAGTCAAAATCAACGAAGTTGGTGAACACTATGGTGTTGTCACCGGCTTTTTCCATTTCGATCAGGGTGGCGTCGAACAGCGCGTCGATGCCGGTAGCCTTGACCTTTTTGGTGATGCCCACGTTGGCGTAGATATCGGCAATCTTACCGATCGACACCACTTCGCCGCCCTTCTCGTCCACCAGCTTTTTCAGCACGGTTGGCGCCGGTGGCTCTACGGCCAGATCGTGACGGTTACCGGTACGCTGGAAGTTGCCCGGCTTGTCGCCCAGGAATGGACGCGCGATCACGCGGCCAATGTTGTAACCGCCTTCGGTCAGCTCTTCACGGGCGATTTCACAGAGTTCATACAGACGATCCAGGCCGAAGGTCTCTTCGTGGCAGGCGATCTGGAATACCGAGTCGGCAGAGGTATAGAAAATCGGCTTGCCGGTTTTCATGTGCTCTTCGCCCAGTTGGTCGAGGATCACGGTGCCGGAGGAATGGCAGTTACCGAGGTAGCCCGGCAGGTTAGCGCGCTCGACCAGCTTGTCCAGCAGTTCCTGCGGGAAGCTGTTGTGTTCGTCGCTGAAGTAACCCCAATCGAACAGTACCGGCACGCCGGCGATTTCCCAGTGGCCTGACGGAGTATCTTTACCAGAAGAGAGTTCGCTGGCGTAAGCGTAGGCGCCGATGATGTCCGCATTGCGATCCAGCCCTTGCGGGAAGGTGCCGGTGGATTCTTCCGCCGCTTTGCCCAGGCCCAGACGGCTCAGGTTAGGCAGCGTCAACGGGCCCTGACGGCCAACGTTGGCTTCACCGCGTGCGCAAACTTCGGCAATGTGGCCCAGAGTGTCGGAGCCCTTGTCGCCAAAACGCTCGGCATCTTCACTTGCGCCAATACCGAATGAGTCTAATACCATAATAAATGTACGTTTCATCATGCTCTCCTGCGTGTTCTCACGCTGTGGGCGACAGCGAAAAGGCCGCTGCAGCTCCTGATTCGTTAATTATTCCGTGATGCGCTTGTAGACCACAGGCGTCACTTCCGGCGCTTTGTCGCTCAGCACCATCGCACTGCGTACCGCGTCGGCCGCCTGCTGCCAGCTCTCTTCGTCGTTGGCGTGGATCACCGCCAGCGGCTGCTGGGTATCCACTTTGTCGCCTAGGCGTGCCATGCCAGTCAGGCCCACGCTGTAGTCGATGCTGTCGGTTGCACGGCGACGACCGCCGCCCAAAGACACCACCGCCATGCCCAGCGCACGGGTATCCATTGCACTGATGATACCTGTTTTCTCGGCGTAAACCGGCTTGCTGAGGGTCGCGGCAGGCAAATAGCTGTCGTAGCGCTCGACGAAATCGGTCGGGCCTTGCTGTGCAGCGACCATGCGGCCAAACACTTCTGCCGCTTTACCATTGTCCAGCACCGCCTGCAGTTTGGCACGCGCATCGGCATCATCTTTCGCCAGGCCACCGGAAAGCAGCATTTCCACGCACAGCGCCATGGTCACTTCCAGCAGGCGCGGATTGCGGTATTCGCCGGTCAGGAAGCGCACAGCTTCGCGAACTTCCACTGCGTTGCCGGCGCTGGAGGCCAGCACCTGGTTCATGTCGGTCAGCAGCGCGGTGGTTTTGCACCCGGCGCCGTTGGCTACGCCAACAATCGCCTGCGCCAAATCAGCCGACAGCGCGTAAGTCGGCATAAAGGCACCGGAACCGACTTTAACGTCCATCACCAACGCATCCAGACCTTCCGCCAGCTTCTTCGCCAGGATAGAGGCGGTGATCAGCGGAATGGAATCTACGGTAGCGGTGATATCGCGGGTCGCGTAGAAACGTTTGTCCGCCGGGGCCAGCGAGCTGGTCTGGCCGATAATCGCCACGCCGACGTCCTGAATAATTTTGCGGAAGGCATTGTCGTCCGGGAAAATATTAAAACCCGGGATCGCTTCCAGCTTGTCCAGCGTGCCGCCGGTATGGCCCAAACCACGGCCGGAGATCATCGGCACATAGCCGCCGCAAGCCGCCACCATCGGGCCCAGCATCAGCGAAGTGACATCGCCCACGCCGCCGGTGGAGTGCTTGTCGACCAGTGGCCCGTTCAGTGACAGGCTTTTCCAGTCCAGTACGGTACCGGAATCACGCATTGCCATGGTCAGCGCCACGCGCTCCGGCATGGTCATATCGTGGAAATAAATGGTCATCGCCAGCGCGGCAATTTGACCTTCTGAGACTACGTTGTCACGGATACCATTGATGAAAAAGCGGATTTCTGCTTCGCTCAACGGCTGACCGTCACGTTTCTTACGGATAATTTCTTGGGCCAGGAACAAAGCGTCCCCCTGTTTTAGCTAGAGTAGAGTGCAGGCTGGCGATCATCTCGCCTTGCCGACGTAATCGATCAGTAACCGCTGCCGGACTGCCCGGCACTGTGGCCCAGCGTCGTCAGCAGGCTGGCTAACAGACTGGAAGCCCCGAAGCGGAAATGACGCGCATCGGCCCAACCTTCGCCCAGAATACGATCGGCAAGTTGCAGATAGTGCAGCGCGTCTTCCGCAGTGCGTACGCCACCGGCCGGCTTGAAGCCCACCGTTTTGGCAACGCCCAGATCGCGGATCACCGACATCATCAGCTCGGCGCTTTCCAGCGTCGCGTTGACCGGCACTTTACCGGTAGAAGTTTTGATAAAGTCAGCACCGGCGTTGATGGCGATTTCCGATGCTTTACGGATCAGACTGGCCTGCTTGAGCTCACCGGTTTCAACGATCACTTTCAACAGCACGTTGGCCGCCTGGCAGGCCTGCTTACACTGTTTGACCAGTTCAAAACCCACCTGCTCATTACCGGCGATCAGCGCGCGGTAAGGGAACACCACGTCCACTTCATCAGCGCCATAGGCGATTGCCGCACGTGTTTCCGCCAGCGCGATTTCGATATCGTCGTTGCCATGCGGAAAATTGGTGACGGTCGCAATGCGGATGTCCGGCGTCCCCTGCTCACGCAGAGCCTTGCGCGCCACCGGGATAAAACGCGGGTAAATGCAGATGGCCGCGGTATGGCCGGCCGGGCTGTTTGCCTGACGACACAGCGCGATCACTTTTTCATCGGTGTCGTCGTCGTTCAGCGTGGTCAAATCCATTAAGGTCAGCGCACGTTGCGCTGCTGCGGTTAATTCGGTCATAAAACTCTCCAACTGAGAACCTGGGTGTTGGCGAGCGGACTTGGTTCCTTGAAGATAGCGCTGGGGAACGGGTTCCCACCGCGGCAACTGAGATCCTTCTCACCGCACATAACCCTTCGCATCGCACAGGGTCAGTAATAGCTATTTGAACACGATCGCCGGAGGCAATTCGCGTTCGGGGTCACACTATATGAAATAACACTGTAACAGGCCGGAATTATATGTGAAGACCATCACAAAATAACGCGATATCGTTCACAAATTCGCTAAAGAAACGGACGTGGGCACGGCACGCTGTGCCCGTCTTAGAGTATAGGCGCTGTCCTGCAATAGGGCTCGCGGCGCTATCACAGGACAGGACCGGGGTTACAGCGCCAGGAAGAACCCGGCGATGGTTGCACTCATCAGGTTGGAGAGCGTACCCGCAGCCACGGCTTTCAGACCGAAACGAGCAATATCGTGACGACGGTTCGGTGCCATGCTGCCTAGCCCGCCGAGCAGGATCGCCACCGACGACAGGTTGGCAAAACCGCACAGCGCAAAGGAGATGATCGCCTTGGTGTGCGTGGACAACACCTGCAGCCCTTCTGCCGCCACCACATCATCCGGACGCAGGTAAGCACCGAAGTTCATGTAGGCGACAAACTCGTTAACGATAATCTTCTGACCGATAAACGAACCGGCGGCCATCGCTTCATGCCAAGGTACGCCGATCAGGAAGGCGATCGGTGAGAACACCCAACCGAGTATCAGCTCCAACGACAGCTGCGGATAATCGAACCAGCCGCCGATACCGCCAAGGATTCCGTTCAGCAAAGCGATTAACGCGATAAACGCCAACAGCATCGCGCCGACGTTCAGCGCCAGCTGCATGCCTGAAGCCGCACCTGAAGCTGCCGCATCGATCACGTTGGCCGGGCGTTCATCTTCTGCGATCAACTTCATCGCGTCGTCTTTATCGTGGGTTTTTTCGGTTTCCGGCACCATCAGCTTGGCGAACAGCAGGCCGCCCGGCGCAGCCATAAACGAAGCGGCGATCAGGTATTCCAGCGGCACGCCCATCTGGGCATAACCCGCCAGCACCGAACCGGCCACCGAGGCCAGGCCGCCACACATCACGGTAAACAGCTCAGACTGGGTCATGGTGGCGATATACGGACGCACCACCAGCGGGGCTTCAGTTTGGCCGACAAAAATGTTGGCGGTCGCCGACAGCGATTCGGTCCGCGAAGTGCCCAGCAGCTTTTGCAAACCACCGCCCAACACGCGGATCACCAATTGCATGATGCCGAGGTAATACAGCACCGCAATCAGCGAGGAGAAGAACACGATCACCGGCAGTACGCGCAGCGCAAAAACGAAACCGCCGCCGCCGAAGACTTCAAACATCTTGTCGGATACCAGACCGCCGAAGATAAATGAAATGCCCTGATTACCGTAGGCGATCACGTTGGCCACACCGGCCGACATGCCACCAAGAATCGAACGTCCTACCGGGACATACAGCACCAGCGCGCCGATGGCAACCTGAAGCACAAATGCCCAAACAACGGTGCGCAGATTGATCGCGCGGCGGTTGCTGGAGAGCAGCACCGCAATGGCGATCAGCACCGCCATGCCGACCAGGCTCATGATGAGTTGCATGCAAAGTATCCCTGTTGCGAAAAAGAAATGCATCCCTGTCAGAGAGGAACACGGGGTTGCTTTAGAGTAATTTCGGGGAGCGATTATACGGAGCGAGGTAACCCTCGTACCGATTTATGTCACAAATGCATACAACAAGAAGCAAATGAAAATCTTATAACGTGATAAGCATCACAGTTATCGCGTAGCAGAGGCTTAAAGGGTAAACAAGGCGTGAGTGTTGTGTTGCAGCTGGGCCGCAATCTGATCGGGAGACTCCGGGCGCAGCTGGCACAACACCTGGAAAACTTCGGCGGCACGTTCAGGGCGGTTGGGCTGCCCCTGGTAGCCGGCCAGCGGCATGTCCGGCGCATCGGTTTCCAACAGTAAGGAGGTCAACGGCAGTTGGGCCATCACGCTACGGGTTTTCTGTGCCCGCTCATAGCTGATGGTGCCCCCCACACCGATGTAATACCCCAGGCGGATAAACGCCTGCGCCTGGGACAGGCTGCCGGCAAAACCGTGTACCACGCCCCGGCGCGGTAGCTCAGCGCGACGCAGCATCGCCGCCAGTTGATCGTGACTGCGGCGAGAATGCAGGATCACCGGCAGGTCATATTCCTTGGCCAGCTTCAACTGAGCCTTCAGCAGCCGTTGTTGCCGTTCGAACTGCGGATCCTCCATATACAGATCCAGACCAATCTCCCCCACCGCCACCAACTTCTGGGGACGGCTGGCCAGAAACCCCGCCAACTGCTCAAGTTCCGCTTCCTGATGCTGGGCGATATACAACGGGTGCAGCCCCAGGGCAGCAAACAGCGGCGGATAGTCGCGCGCCAGCTTTAACACCCGCGCAAAGCGATCGGCAGTGACCGTCGGCACGATAATTCGCCGTACGCCGGCCTGTTCAGCCAACGCGAGGCTTTCGAGTTCATTTCCACTGAACGGCGGGAAATCGAAGTGGCAGTGGGTATCGATGAAGTCAGGACTCACAGCAGGCCACCTTCGCCCGGCGGCACATCACCCGGCAGAATAATCTCTCTCGCGGCCAGATTGGCCTCCGGCTGGGTCGACAGCTCACGCGGATGCGTCACGTCGGTCACGATCGGCGAAGGCATAATGACGTTCTCCGGCTGAATCAAACGGCGCGACAGCGCCTTCTTCACTTTCATACCGTCCAGTTTGTCCTGCTCGACCAGCCAGTGCCCGACGGTTGCCAGGAAATAGCGTCCGCAGCGGCGCCCCAGGTGATAGTCCTGATTGAGCGACGTCAATCGGCTGCCCAAGGCATTGCTGGCCAGTGGTTTTGGCGGGAAAATTTCAAAGATGCGCAGCTTGCCGGGCGGCTTCTCAATGAATTGCTGAATGCGGTGATAGCTTTGTTCGTGGTGCTGAAGGATGCGCACCATCTGCTGCAGGCTGCTTTCGCTCAGCCAGTGCTCCATGCGCTTCATCCACTGTGGGGTGTAATACATCTGCGAAGGCACGGTACGGATCACCACGATGGTGTCCGCGCCGCGACGGTACGCCTCTTCAACCGGGATCGCATCGCTGATGCCGCCGTCCTGATAGCTGACGCCGTCCAGCTCCACGCCCATACGGTAAAAACCCGGAATGGCGCTGGATGCCTTGATCGCCGGTAGCCAACTGGCGCGCTGCGCCGGCAGGTAGGTGGGTTCAAAGTCATCGCTGCGGCAGGCGCACATCAAAAATTCACGGCCATCGGTCAGGTGCTTTTCCGCCACGTCCATCGCCAGCGGCAGCTGCTGCGAGGTGGTATCTATAAGCCAGTCGAGATCGATCAGATGTCCACCGCGTACAAAACGCAGCGGGTTAAAGAATTCAGCGGAGGTGGTGTAACGGGTGATCACGCGCCGCGCATAGCCCATCTGACCACAAATAAAGGCCGAGAGATTTTGCGCGCCGGCAGAAGTGCCGATCATCAGATCAAAAGGGTTAAAGCGGGCACGCTGGAACTCGTCCAGCACGCCGGCGGTAAAAATGCCGCGCTGCCCGCCCCCTTCACACACCAGCGCCATTTTACCGGGCCGGTATGGTTTATACGCCAGCGGTTCTATATTGCCGAGCGTGATGGGTATTCTGTATCCCAACCCTGCATCCTCAGTGAGACGTTTTACCCGAGGATACCTCGTCTTGCTCTCTTCCGTAATCCTCTTGCAGTACGCCAGAGAGGCAGTCATTGCTTCCCATCAGCCAGATGCAGTCATTGTCGGACCACTCCGCCAATGCCTGACACACCCGGCCCTTCAACTGTTTCCAGCGTCCGAGGATGATGTCGCTATTCATGACTGACCTCCCTGCGGTGAGAAAAGGAATTAAGCTTTGTTACACTTTGAGAGAAAAGCTAAGGACGTCGGCGGCCGGTAAACAGGCTGACCAGGAACAGAATGATCCCCACGACGAAGACGATTTTTGCAGCCCAGGCGGCGGTACCCGCCAGAGAGCCGAAACCTAACGCCGCAGCAATCAGTGCGATGACTAAAAAGATAATGCCCCAACGAAACATAAGCCTCTCCTTACCATAGTGAAAAAACACATCGCAACCCGTGCCCTTTTCAGGCTCTTCCAGGTTGCCGGTCAGTTTCTTTTTTTGATGGTGCATCCCGGGTTAACCTTTCAGCTAACCCAGGATTTGGTGCTTGTTGTTACGCGTACTAAAACTTACGGCTTAACTACCAGGTCGTTTTTAACGCTTTTCACGCCGTCGATAGCTTTGGCGATGCTTTCTGCACGCTCAGACTGCGCCTGAGTTTTCACTTCACCGGAAAGCTGCACCACACCGTCGGTGGTTTCCACTTTCACATTGCGTGAAGGCACGATGTCATCGGCCAGCAGTTTGGCTTTCAGTTCGCTGGTAGTCGCGGTATCACCGGCGTAAGCCTTCACGGACTGTTTGCTTTCGTCTTTCACGTGCAGCTTGTCGCTGACGGATTTGACGCCTTCGACTTTACCGGCCACTTCAACCGCATGCTCGGCCTGCGCCTGGCTGCCGACAAAACCGCTCAGGGTAACGGTACCTTTTTCCGTTTTCACCGAGATATCGCTGCTGGTAATGGTTTTGTCATCCACCAACGCACTTTTAACTTTAGCCGTTGTTGCGCTGTCATCCATGTAGCCGTCAACTTTTTTCATGGAGCTATCGATTTTGGCACCCGCGCTATCAGCGGCACTCGACGCTTTGTTGAGCAGCGTATCTTCAGCCAGCGCGCTGCCACTAACCAGAACGGAACCCAAAACAACAGCCATCAGTGATTGTGCAAATTTAGTATTTTTCATCGATCTCTTCCTTTGGTTATGGATCCAAAATGATTGCGGACCCTTCAGTCGCCATAACGCGACTCACTCAGTGAATACTTCACGATTTCTATACGTTCAAACATTCACGCTAAGACGATTGTTGCCACACCAGGAATATTGCAACGGCTGTGCCAACTTTAAAACAACCTTAAAAATCAATAACAAAACAAAAATTGATTACTAATCGCTCTAAAAACTGTCGCCTATTGACGACAACGCCATTCAGTTAAATCAGAGTTAAAGCTATGTTATTGATATTCATAACTTCGCACTGTCTCTGATTGGCAACAGTACCGAATAACTCGCTATTACCATGACAAAAAACAGTGAATTACGCTTACCGACTGAGTAAGGCCCTATTAAATATAGACCATATGACAGAAAAAGCAGGGAGTGCCGTGCGGATGCTGGCGGATGCGGGAAGTGGATGAAACTGATGAGGGGGATTTATTAATTAGCAGAATAGGGTGAAGCAATGTAACACAGGGCGCCCTAAGGCGCCCTGTCGTTCTGTTAGTGTTCGCGCGTTTTGCGGAACACCACTTCAGGGTAGCGCTCCTGCGTCAGATTCAGGTTAACCATGGTTGGCGCAATGTAAGACAGGTTGTCGCCACCGTCCAACGCCAGGTTAAGCTCGTTCTTACGCTTGAACTCTTCGAATTTCTTCACGTCGCTGCATTCAACCCAGCGTGCCGTCGAGACGTTGACCGACTCGTACAAGGCTTCCACGTTGTATTCGCTTTTCAGGCGCGCAACCACCACGTCGAACTGCAGCACACCCACCGCCCCCACGATCAAGTCGTTGTTGGCAATTGGACGGAAGACCTGCACCGCCCCTTCTTCGGACAATTGAACCAGGCCTTTCAGCAGCTGCTTTTGCTTCAACGGATCGCGCAGGCGAATGCGGCGGAACAGCTCCGGCGCGAAGTTCGGGATACCGGTGAACTTCATGTCTTCACCCTGGGTGAAGGTATCGCCAATCTGAATGGTACCGTGGTTGTGCAGGCCAATGATGTCGCCCGGATAGGCTTCTTCCACGTGCGAACGGTCGCCCGCCATAAAGGTCAGCGCGTCGGAGATCACCACATCTTTACCGGTGCGTACCTGGCGCAGCTTCATGCCTTTCTCGTAACGGCCGGAAACCACACGCATAAAGGCTACGCGGTCGCGGTGTTTTGGATCCATATTGGCCTGGATCTTGAACACGAACCCGGTGAATTTCTCTTCTGCGGCCACCACTTCACGGGTGTTGCTGTTACGCGGCATCGGCGCCGGTGCCCAGGCGACCAGACCGTCGAGCATGTGGTCCACGCCGAAGTTACCCAGCGCGGTACCGAAGAAGACCGGGGTCAAATCACCGCTCAGGAAGGCTTCACGATCGAACTCGTGTGATGCGCCCTGTACCAGCTCCAGCTCTTCACGCAGCTGTGCGGCCAGATCTTCGCCCACCGCGGCATCCAGATCTGGGTTATCCAGGCCTTTGACAATGCGCACTTCCTGAATGGTGTGGCCTTTACCGGTCTGATAGAGGTAGGTTTCATCCTTGTACAGATGATAAACACCTTTAAACAGCTTGCCGCAGCCGATGGGCCAGGTGATTGGCGAACAGGCGATTTTCAGCTCACGCTCGACTTCATCCATCACTTCCATCGGATCGCGGATATCGCGGTCCAGTTTGTTCATAAAGGTCAGGATCGGCGTATCGCGCAGACGGGTTACTTCCATCAGCTTACGGGTACGATCCTCAACCCCTTTCGCGGCGTCGATCACCATCAGACAGCAGTCGACGGCGGTCAGAGTACGGTAAGTATCTTCGGAGAAGTCTTCGTGCCCTGGGGTATCCAGCAGGTTAACCAGGCATTCGCGATACGGGAACTGCATCACCGAGGTGGTGATCGAGATACCACGTTGCTTTTCCATTTCCATCCAGTCGGATTTGGCGTGCTGGTTTGAGCCACGGCCTTTTACCGTACCGGCGGTTTGGATCGCCTGTCCGAACAGCAACACCTTTTCGGTAATGGTAGTTTTACCGGCATCGGGGTGCGAGATGATGGCGAAAGTTCTTCTTTTCGAGACTTCGCGGGCAAATTCACTAGGAGACATGTTTTTCAGATTCTACAGTTAGTCCGCCCTGCGAAAGCATCAGAACGCGCCGCGCACGGCGCCAGGCAAAGCGGTAAATAAAAGATAATAGCCGGGCATTTTCGCTGATTTGTCAACCGGTGACAATCAATGCTTTTCCCGGCGGAGAATAACCTGGTTTGAGATTAGAAACGAAAGTCGGGTGAGAGCGAAGCCCAGTGCTGCCGTAAGACGGATTGATGCTCTGCCACCATGGGTAAAGTTTCCAATAAATCGGGCCATAGGGTACGAGCCTGATTGATAGCATCCAATAAATGCACCCGAATAGCCGGCCAGGGAATACCGACGCGCGCCGCCCAATGCTCGAAAGTTTGCAGGGTCATCATTGACCAGCGCTTTTCTCTCGCCATATTCAACGCTACTTCTGATTCACCCGGGATATAAACCCTGGTCGTCACAATGTCATAGGCGGGAGAAAGCCGAATTTCGGTTTGATTGGGGTAGATCATCGACCAGTTTTTTAGATGGGCATCGCCATTCGCCAGCAGAATATTCGTCAACAAGCGTCGGGCCATCTGTTGCACATCAACCAAGGGTTCACTGCCTAAGTCATAGAGATAAGCCGCTATTTGCTCATAATTTTTGCCACGGTATTTATCCTGTGCATAGAGTTCAAATATTTGGGCAAAATCTTCAGTATGCACTCGCCCGTTTTCGCTACGATCAAAACGACAGATGGCGTAAGCATAAGGCTCATCAGCCAAGCGAATATCCGGTAGGTTATCGAGTTTGCTCAGCTCAACCAGCTCAATGTCTGGAATATCCACACCAATAGCTTGGGCCAATCGCATCGCCGTATACTCGTTTTCAGGCACGTGACGATGAACCGTCGATGGCGTTTTGATGATCCAGCTGTCAGCCCCCACCTGAGAAGTGATGTTGAAGCGCCCGTCTTTACGCAGAGAGGAAAACTTCATCTGCACACCTGCCAGAGAGAATTTCTGCGCATCCAGGCCGACGTTAATTTGTACCGCTTCCGGCTCGCCACGCGAGGTTAATGCCCAAGCGGGGATCTCGTTGGCGGCAAGCGCTCGCGCCTCAAGAGCCCCTGGCAGGTTGGCTCCTGCCCAGGCCATCAAAGGAAACTCTTCATTAACGTGCGCTTTCAACGATTGCGCTAACCAACTACGCAATGCCCCTTCAGGCAGCAAATTGGATAAAACGGGAGGAAGACGCTGAGACGAGGTCAGAACTTGTTCGAGATAGCCCGGGCGCGCCCGCTGCCTTAGGGTAAACAGCGGACGAGTGGCCTCCGGCAAAGCAAGATATTGCGGGTCAAACGTCAGGATATTTTTGCCACCGCTATAGTGCGCAAGCACACCAATACGTACATCGTGCAGTATCAGTGCCAATGCCTGTACCGTTTCAACCTGCCGTTGTCCATCCATTCGCTAGTCCTCGAGATCTTTGAGTTTTTTGTCAAACCCCTGTAATTCGTGCACCTCTAAAACTTTGTCCGTTTCTTTTTGCAGCAAGCGCTCCACATCGTGCACGCTTTTTTTCGGCACGATAACGCACTCCAGATCCATCGCCGCCAACAGACGCATCAGGGTACTCATCCGAATATCACTGCCAGATTCAATACGCTGATATTGCTGCTGAGTCATGCCAATCTTCATCAGAAAGTCTTTTTGATTCCAGCCCAGCTCGGCGCGTTTCTCTTTCAAAAATTTGGCTATCTCTGATGATTTGCGCATCCATCACTCCCAAAGCAACCCATTGACCGTTTTTTAACCAGTAAATACCTGAAGAGTAGTCGTCGCTGAAAATTAAAACAACAAATTTGCTGTATTTACAGCCAAAAACAACTCATTAGTTGTAAATAAACAACAAAACAATAAATAAGCTGTTTTTAATGCAGGATCAGGCCAGCGGCAGCGCCATGACGATGGCATCCTCACGCCCATTGGCGCTCGGATAGTAATTACGGCGGACGGTCACTTCGTTAAAGCCGAGATCTTCGTACAGCGCAATCGCCGCACGGTTGGAGGCTCGTACTTCCAGCCACAACGTAACCACACCGCGCGTTTCCAACTGCGCAATCAAGGCTTCCAGCAACTGGCGGCCGAAGCCTCGACGTTGCCAGTCGGGGTGAATGGCGATGTTGAACAGCGTGGCCTCATCCAGCACGATCTGGGTGATGGCAAAACCCGCCATCTGCCCGTCGGCGTCCAGTTTCAGGTTAAGGTAACGATCGCCCTGATTGCTGGTAAAGGTGGCTTGCGTCCAGGGAAAGGCGTGACTGGCTTGCTCAATCTTGAAGGCCGCGGCCAGATCGGCTGCGGTCAGGGTAGAAATACTGTTCATGATGACAAATCTGCTGCCAGAGTGCGCGTTTGGCACCCGCATCGAGAGAAAGCTCGGCCAGCGCCGGGCTGTGTAGCTGTGCGCCGACCACCGCGAGCGGCTCCGCAACGCCCAACCGCCAACTGTTGCATTCGGTATCTTCAGGCAGCATCGCCACCTGGTCCGGCGTCAGGCCGTAGGTTTGCGCCGGCGTCAGCCCCAGGCTGCGCAACACGTCGCAAAACAGCGGATCGTTATGCTCAGGCAGTGCCTGCGCCACGATCAGCAAACGCACTTCGGGCGGCAGGCTGACCGCTACTTCGCCCTGCAACACGCCCGGGCGGCGCAATGTCCACTGCGTAATACCCAGTTGTTGTAACAGCCAGTCGCGTTTTGATGCCATGCCGATTCCTGTCAGGATCTACCCGTTGTGGTGCGCCATGCCTGCCATGCGCCGCGCTATGCTAACAAACCCGCGCGGCCTGCGCCAACAAACCCGTCGAACATATCGCCACAAAGCTCTATAATCCCCGGTCTAATTTCTAGGAGCCAAAACCTGATGTCTGCATTAACCCCCGCCAGTGAAGTTATGCTGCGCCACAGTGATGAGTTTATCGAACGCCGCGTTCTGTTTGCCGGTGACCTGCAGGACGCCCTGCCGGCCCAATTCGAGGCCGCGGATGTGCGTGTCCATACCCAGCAGTACCATCACTGGCAGTTACTGAACCGGGCGATGGGCGAAAACGTGCAGTTCGGGCTGACCGTGGACGCTGCGTTCGTCGCCGAGTGCGATACGCTGATCTACTATTGGCCGAAGAGCAAGCAGGAAGCGCAATTCCAGCTGTGCAACATTCTGGCGCTGCTGCCGGTCGGCGCAGAAGTGTTCGTGGTCGGTGAAAACCGCAGCGGCGTACGCAGCGCCGACCAGATGGTGGAGGACTACGCCACGCTGGTGAAAATCGACAGCGCCCGTCGCTGTGGCCTGTATCACGGCCGTCTGGATACGCAGACCGAATTCAACCTGGAAGACTGGTGGGAAAGCTATCAGCTGCACGATCTGGAAGTGAAAACCCTGCCGGGCGTGTTCAGCCGCGACGGGCTGGACGTCGGCAGCTCACTGCTGCTGTCGACCCTGGAAAAACACATGAAAGGCAAGGTGCTGGACGTGGGCTGCGGTGCCGGCGTGATGGCTTCCGTGCTGTCCAAACTGTCGCCGAAGATGAAGCTGACCCTCAGCGACGTTAACGCCGCCGCCGTGGAATCGAGCCGGGCTACGCTTGCCGCCAACGGCATTGAGGGCGAAGTGATCGTCAGTAACGTCTATTCCGACATTACCGGCCGTTTCGACCTGATCATCTCCAACCCGCCGTTCCATGATGGCCTGCAAACCAGCCTGACCGCAGCAGAAACCCTGATCCGCGGAGCGTTGAAACACCTGCCGATCGGCGGCCGTCTGCGCATCGTGGCCAACGCCTTCCTGCCGTACCCGGACATTCTGGACGCCACCTTCGGCAGCCATGAAGTGCTGGCACAAAATGGCCGCTTCAAGGTGTATCAGGCGACCGTAGCCCGTGCGCCGCGCGATACCAAGAAAAAGAAGTAACGGCGACCCGCTAACGCGTCTCCGTATCAGGGCGCAGCGTTTACACGCTGCGCCCTTTTTATTAACCGTTGATATAGGTCATCGACTCCGTGCCGTAGCGTGCCCCCGCCGCGGCCTGCAGGGGGAATACCGCCTCAATGGCCGCCAGTTCGGCGGCGCTGAGCATCAATTCGGCCGCTGCGATATTCTCTTCCAGATAACGACGGCGTTTGGTGCCAGGGATCGGCACAATGTGCTCTCCCTGCGCCAACACCCAGGCTAACGCCAACTGCGACGGCGCAACGCCCTTCTGTTTAGCCAGCTCGGTCACTTTTGCCACCAGCGCCAGATTGCGCGCAAAGTTTTCCCCCTGAAAACGTGGGTTGCTGCGACGGAAATCGTCAGCGTCCAGATCTTCCGGCCGTTGGATCGCCCCGGTCAGAAAACCGCGCCCCAGCGGGCTATAGGGAACAAACCCAATCCCCAGGCGTTCGCAGGCCGCCAATACGCCCTGTTCGGCATCGCGTGTCCACAATGAATACTCAGTCTGCAGTGCGGTAATCGGGGGCACTTTATGCGCACGCTCCAGCGTGGCGACCGAAGCTTCACTCAGCCCGATATAACGGATCTTGCCTTCGTTAATCAGCTCCGCCATCGTGCCGACCACCTCTTCAATCGGCACTTCGGGATCGACGCGGTGCTGGTAATAAAGATCGATCACCTCGACCCCGAGACGCTTCAGGCTGCCCTCCACCGATCGGCGGATATACTCCGGTCGGCTGCTGACGCCCCGCGCTGCAGGGTTGGCCGGATCGCGCACAATGCCAAACTTGGTGGCCAGAAAGACCTGCTGCCGCTTGCCCTTGATCGCTTTGCCAATCAGCTGTTCATTGGTGTGCGGGCCGTACATGTCGGCGGTATCCAGCAGAGTGACCCCCAACTCCAGCGCACGGTGCAGCGTGGCGATAGCTTCCGGTTCATCGTGGTCTGTCGAATAGAAATCACTCATGCCCATGCAGCCCAACCCCAGAGCGGAAACCAGCGGGCCAGTGGGACCTAATTTGCGTTGTTGCATTGTGTTGCCCTCTTGCGGTTTTTATCAGCCGAGATGCTGATGCAACAGAGTCTGGTTGTTTCGCCTAAAAAGATAAATAATGCAGATTGCTCATCACTGTTCATAAATCACTAACAATACGGAGCGGGCAAGATGGACCAGATCCAGGCTATGCGCATTTTTACCCGTATCGTCGAACTGGGCAGTTTCAGCCGGGCGGCGGAGCGCTTGCAATTACCCCGCGCCACGGTCAGCAATGCCCTTAAGCGGTTGGAGCAGCGTCTCGGCGTGCGCCTGCTGCTGCGCACCACCCGCCAGGTGCAGGTAACCCACGAAGGCACGCTTTATTACCAGCGCTGCGTACAGCTGCTGGGCGCACTGGAAGAAGCGGACACGCTGTTCAGCCACCAAAAACTGCAGCCTTCCGGCAAAGTGCGTATCGATATGCCCCATTCGCTGGCGCGCGAAATCGTTATTCCGGCATTGGATGACTTTTACCGGCGCTATCCGGATCTGACCCTGGCATTGGGTGCCAACGACACCCACGTGGATTTACTGCGCGAGGGTGTGGATTGCGTGCTGCGTGCCTGGGAAACCGAAGATGACAGCCTGGTGGCGCGCCGCATTGCCATGTTGCCACAGCTGACCTGCGCCTCCCCTGCCTACCTGGCGGCGTTCGGCGTGCCGCAGTCGATTGACCAGCT
Source organism: Serratia liquefaciens (assembly GCA_012719855.1). Classification (GTDB taxonomy): domain Bacteria; phylum Pseudomonadota; class Gammaproteobacteria; order Enterobacterales; family Enterobacteriaceae; genus Serratia; species Serratia liquefaciens_A. The sequence continues at coordinate 61,725 of JAAXZN010000029.1, forward strand.
ACAGCAGCACCAGGCGGTGGGCTATTTTTCCCTCGCCAGCAACCGGGATTATCCGCTGGAGTTTTGCCGCAACGGCAAAGTGGAATTGCGCGAGTTGCCCGCCAAACTGAGCGTCAGCGGGGCTGATGCCTACACCAGCGGCTGCCGCGCCGGCATGGGGCTGATACAGGCGGCACATTATTCGCTGGCACCCTGGCTGCAGAAAGGAGAATTGGTCGAAGTGTTGGCGGAGACCCCGCCGCCGCCGATGCCCATTTACGTCATGTATCCCCCCGGCCGTTTCCTTGCGCCACGGGTCAGGGTGTTGATTGACTGGCTGATTTGGCTGTTTGAACGCTATCAGCCACCCAAAACGGACATTTTTCCAGCAAACGCCCGCAAACAGGGGAAATAACTATTGACGTACCCGCCAAAATCTCTAGAATTCGCCTCCGTGGTAACGTTACTCCGGTAATGTATCTGGTATGCGAAGGTGGCGGAATTGGTAGACGCGCTAGCTTCAGGTGTTAGTGTTCTTACGGACGTGAGGGTTCAAGTCCCTCTCTTCGCACCAATCGATAAATCTCTTCGAAAGTCCCCCTCCAAAGCCATTCCCAATCGAAACGATAACCAACACGCGATAGCGTGATTTTTGCGTCTTTATCCCAGATTGAAATTCAGGCTGATCGCCGCCAATCCCCCAGCCAATGCCATGCAGGAAGGCAGCAGCAGGTAATGCCGCCAGCGGCTGTTGAACAACATCACCAGCGTCGCCAGCATAGCGATCACAATCAGCGTACGCAGTTGCATCATATCCAGGTTGATCAATGCCAGTAACGGCATTAAAGCGCAGGGCAACAAAACGCCCCAGGCGCTGGCCAGCCGATTGCCCAGGCACCAGCTGACACCCCACAACCCACACGCGGTAATCATGGCTGCAATCATGATAACCCTACCCTTCAAGTGATAATGATAACCAATATCATATACCACTTTTTTTCACTGCGCATCATTTTCGCCGCAACCACCAAACGCGGATGACATAACGGTGTAAAAATGATAGTTTGCCATAAGAAAATTCTTAGTCTAATTCGCATGTGAATAATCACAATCAACAACCATACAATGCGGATGTTTAATTCACGCCGAAAGAATTTTTCGCCACCTTAATTTTTCGACAGATCGATTTTGTGAAGAGTGAACTCCGTATGAACGCGCGTTCTTATCAGGAACTGCTGAACAGCAAACACCGCTTATCATTATTTTTATTTTTGTTGATGAACGCTGCCTCTTCCATATTTACATTATTGGTCCCATTTAATGACAAGCCCGCTTTTACCCTACCTTTATTAGGTATACCGATATTTTGTCTGGTGGCGCTGTTATTTATCTTGCAGTCTCCACGGTTATACGTCAAAAAATTGAATCTATTTTCCTGCGTGCTCGGCCTGCTGTGGGCAGCGCATATTTACGTTAAAAGTCAGTACTGTGCGCCGAACAATCAAAGTTTTCTATTAATTAGTCTGTTCAGTATGTTTTTTATCAGCGCCATTGCCTTAACCGATAACTTTATCGCTTTTTGCCTGCACGCCGTGCCTTCCGCCCTGGTTATTCTATTACTGGACGGTATGCACAATACCACCAGGATCGTATTCACCACGGTATTGCCGATTATCGCATTCTCAATTCATCATCTGATGCTCAAACGCAGCGAGCTTTTTACCCAAACGCTGGTGGCCAATCTGTATAACGAACGGGACAGGTTCAGCAATTTGAGCATGATCGATCCCCTAACCGGGCTTTATAACCGTCGGGGCCTGGAAAATAAAATCAATATGCTGACGGTGCCGCCGTCGGGTTGTCATTTCGTGGTGTTACTCGATATCGACCATTTCAAGGCTTATAACGATAACTATGGTCACACCATGGGCGATCAGGCGTTGGTGCAGGTTGCCATCACCATCCGCGATTCGGTGCGTTCTCGCGATATTGTGGTGCGCTACGGCGGGGAAGAGTTTCTGGTGCTGCTGACCAACGTCAGCGAGGATTACGCCACCCAACTGGCCGAACGGGTGCGGCTGCGAGTGCAGGAATTAAAAATTCCTCATCGCTTTAACCAATTGGAAGCCACTACCGTGACGCTCAGCGCCGGAATCTCCGCACTGGACAAGCTGGACGTATCCTCGGCGATCCGTGCAGCCGACGCCGCGCTGTACCAGGCGAAAAACAACGGCCGCAATAATATTCAGCTGGCACCTAGCGTGCAGCCCGCCGCTGTCTGAGCCGACGGGCCGGGGGCTTAGCGACGGCGCTGCTGCAGGCCGTACACAAACACCACGCCGAAGCACAACAGCGGCAGCACATACGACAGCGCCGTGCTGTATCTGTCCGCCAGCGCACCCATAAAGTAAGGCATGATAGCCCCCCCGACGATCGCCATGATCATAAAGGAGCTGGCGCGCTTGGTGTGTTTACCCATGTTTTTCACCCCCAGGGCGAAAATGGTCGGGAACATGATCGACATAAAGAAGAACACCGCGATCAATGCCACCACCGAGACGCCATCCAGGCTGAGCATCACCACGCCGCACAGCGCAATGTTAATCAGCGAGTAGATCATCAGCAACGTGGCCGGCTTGACCCTGCCCATCAGCCAGGTGCTGAAGAAGCGCCCGACCATAAAGCAAATCATGGCGATAGAAAGCAGGTAGGACGCACTTTGGTTGGACACTTCGTTCCAGTGTTCGGTGGCGTAGTTGATAAAGAACGCACCGACGCCAACCTGCGCTGCTACATAGAAGAACTGGGTAATCACCCCGCTGACAAAGTGCCGGTGCTGCCACAGCCCCTGGGCGATTTCGCCGTGTTCCGGTTGCTCTTCCTCACGAATATCCGGCAACCGGGTGCGGCCAAACAAAAAGGCAATCAGCAGCACCAGCACGGCGATCGCCACATAGGTCATCTTCACCGCGCTCTGGTCGCCGCTGCTCGCCCCTTGGGTGGCAGAGAAAAACAGCGTGCCGCCGATCATCGGGCCGATAAACTGCCCCAGACCGTTAAACGACTGGGAAAGGTTCAGCCGCCGTTCAGCCCCTTTAGCGTCGCCCAATACCGTGGCATAAGGGTTGGCCGCCGTTTCCAGACAGCCCAATCCGCAGGCAATGACAAACAGCGCGAACAGGAACATGGCGAAGCTGTTGGCGGATGCCGCCGGCACAAACAGCAAAGCCCCCAGCGCATACAGGCACAGCCCGACCAAAATACCGGCCTTGTACCCTTTCTTATCCATAAAATAGCCGGCGGGCAGCGCCACCAGGAAGTAGGCACCGAAATACGCTGCCTGCAACAATCCCGACTGCGCTTTGGTAACGTGCAATGTCTCCTGGAAGTGTTTGTTTAATACGTCCAACAGGCCATACGACAGCCCCCACATAAAGAACAGGCTGGTGACCAGAATAAAAGCCCAGCGCAGGTTGGCGGTTGACTTGACGCCCAGCTGTGGCGGGGCCGCACTTTTTTCAGCAAGCATTGATATATCCTCGGTAGAGTAGCGATGTTATTGTTTTTGCAAAGAAAATATCTGCTCCATCTCCACCCATTTTTCGCCTTTCGGCGTCCAGGGGGTGGCGACCTGGTATTGCCACATCAGGGCTTCCCAGCGCTGCACGTGGGGGTTGCTCAGACCCGCGGCGGCAAACCGCGCGGTATCGAACTCGGTACTAACGTCAACAATCATGAACAGCCGGGTACCCAGCCGATAAATCTCCATATCCAAAATGCCGTGCTCCCGCAGATAAGCGGCAATCTCCGGCCAGATACGCTGGTGATGGTGCAGGTACTCCTCGATCAGCGCCGGTGAGTCGACCAGATCGAGCGCCTGACAAAAGCGCCGTCCCCTGCCCGCCCCACTACTCATGTGATCGCCCGATCAAGATGCAGATAACCACCATCCACCGACAGCCATTGCCCGGTGGTGTGCGACGAACGCGATGAAATCAGGAACACCACGGTGTTGGCGATTTCCTGCGGCGTGGTCATCCGATGTTCGAAAGGAATACGCGCGGTAATTTTCTCGAGCTGCTGTTCCGGCTGCTCGAAGGTATTGATCCAGCGCTGATACTGCGGCGTGATCACCTCCGCCGGAACCACCGCATTCACCCGTACGCCTTCATGGCGCAGCGACACCGCCCACTCGCGGGTCAACGCCAGCACGGCGCCCTTGGCGGCGGTATAACCGCTGGTGCCGCCCTGCCCGCTCAAGGCCGTTTTGGAAGCGATGTTGACGATGGCGCCCTTGCTGTTTTGCAGCGCCGACTGGCACAGGTGCGCCATCAGGTAGTAATGGATCAGGTTTTTCTCCAGAGATCCGACAAAGGCCTCGCGTCCGGCCTCCAACCCCACGCCATCGTTAACACCGGCGTTATTCACCAGCGCATCGATGCGGCCGAAGGTCTCTTGCGTTTGCGCCACTGCCCGCCGACAATCCCGCTCTTCGCATAAGTCGGTGATGATCACCGTACTGCGCGGCTGCAACTGCCGCAGTTGCGTCAGAAATTCCGCCTCTGGCGCAGCGTTAGTGACAATCACCGGGATCGCCCCTTCCTCCGCCAGCAGCAGGGTGATGGCCGCGCCGATGCCGGAACCGCCGCCGGTGACGATCACCACCTTATCTTTCAGATACAGATCCATAACCAGACTCCGTTAAGCCATAAATTCGGCAGGCGGTACCGCCCCAAATCTCCGCCTGTTGCGAAGGACTCAGCGTGGCGATTGCCTGCTCACTCAGTTGATAAACCTGGCCATAATCCCCGGCCAGCAGGCACACCGGCCAATCGGAACCGAACATCAGCCGCTGCGGGCCGAATACCTCCAGCGCCGCATCAAAAAACGGCAGTAGCTGCGATGCCTGCCACTGGCCACCGGGCGCCTCGGTGATAAGCCCCGACAGTTTGCAGACCACATGGCCCAATGCCGCCAGCGGCTTGATTTGCTGCGCCCAGTGCTTCGCGCCCAAAGCGATATCCGGCTTGCCGAGATGGTCCAATACCAACCAGTAATCGTCGTGCTCGGCGGCAAACTGCGCCGCCGCCGTCAAATGCCGGTGGGTGACTAAAATGTCGTAAACGTAGCCTTGCCGCTGCAGCGTCTGCATGCCGCGCCGCACCTCCGGCCGCGCCAGCCAGGCGTCCGGCTGCGGTTCATCCTGTACCAGATGACGCAGGCCACGCAGCAGAGGCTGCTGCCGCCATTCATCAAGCCGCTGCGACAGCTGCGGTCCGGCAATGTCCAGCCAGCCCACGACCCCGCACACCCCCCGGCTTTGCTGTACCTGGGCCAACAGTTCCTGCGTTTCCTGTTCGCCGTGGCGGGCCTGCACCACCAGTGCACCGTCAAAACCGTGGCGCTGCAGCAACGGATCAAGCTGCGCCGGGCCAAAATCCTGCTGCAGCACCGCCATCTGCTCGCCGATCCACGGGTAGCGTTGCGGATGGTATTGCCAGTAATGTTGATGGGCATCGATGCGCAGCATGGCCTGTTTCCCGTTCAACCGCGGAACCGATACTGTTCAAGCGACGACGCATGCATCTCGATCGAATAACCGGGATGGCGCGGCGGCATATAGGCCGCCCCCTTGACGTCGCAAGGGTGAACAAAGTGTTCATGCAAGTGATCGACGTATTCGATCACCCGTCCTTCGTGGGTACCGGCAATGCACAGGTAGTCGATCATCGACAGATGCTGAACGTATTCACACAGCCCCACGCCTCCGGCATGCGGGCACACCGGCAGGTTGTATTTGGCGGCCATCAGCATCACCGCCAGCACTTCATTGACGCCCCCCAGGCGACAGGCGTCGATCTGCACCACGTCAATCGCTTCGCGCATGATGAACTGCTTGAACATAATGCGGTTTTGGCACATCTCGCCGGTGGCGACCTTGACCGGATGAACCCCCTCGCGAATGCGGCGATGCCCTTCGACATCATCCGGGCTGGTGGGCTCTTCGATAAACCAGGGCTTGGCGAACGCCAGATGCTTCACCCACGGGATGGCATCGTTGACTTCCCAGACCTGGTTGGCGTCGATCATCAGTTGACGATCGGGGCCAATGACCTCGCGGGCAATGCGCACTCGGCGGATATCGTCTTCCAGATCGCGCCCCACCTTCAGCTTCAGGTAGGAGAAACCGGCATCGACCGCTTCCTGACACAGTCGACGCAGTTTGTCGTCCGGGTAGCCCAGCCAGCCGGCGGAGGTGGTGTAACAGGGGTAGCCTTCCTGCAGCAGCCGTTCCAGACGCTGCTCTTTACCCTGCGCCCGCTGTTTGAGCAGCGTGAGCGCCTCCTGCGGCGTAATGCAGTCGGTGATGTAGCGAAAATCGATGCAGCGCACCAGTTCCTCTGGCGTCATCTCCGCCACCAGCCGCCACACCGGCTTACCCTCGGCTTTGGCCCACAGATCCCAAACCGCGTTGATCACCGCCCCGGTCGCCAGGTGGATCGCCCCCTTGTCCGGCCCGATCCAACGCAGCTGGCTGTCGCTGGTAAAACGGCGCCAAAAGGCTCCCATATCGGCGGCGATCTCTTCCAGAGTGACGCCGACGATATGATGCTCCAGCGCACGGATCGCCGCGCAGCAGATCTCATTGCCACGGCCAATGGTAAAAGTCAGCCCGTGGCCGCTCAGATCGGCACGATCGGTTTCCAGGATCACATAAGCGGCGGAGTAGTCGGGATCCGGATTCATCGCATCGGATCCGTCCAGCGCCAGTGAAGTCGGGAAGCGAATATCTTCCACCCGCAGTGCGGTAATCGTTGTCATGGCAATGCTCCCCATCAGGCCTGTACGGTTGTTTGACGCTGTTCACCCAATCCCTCGATACCCAGCCGCATCGTCTGTCCGGCTTTCAGGTAAAGAGGCGTTGGTTTCTGCCCCATGCCGACACCCGGCGGCGTACCGGTAGAGATCACATCGCCCGGTTGCAGGCTCATAAAACGGCTCAGGTAACTGATAATTTGCGGAATGCGGAAGATCATGGTGCTGGTGTTGCCGTCCTGATAGCGCTTGCCGTCCACCTCCAGCCACAGGTTCAGGCTATGGGGATCGGCAATTTCGTCGGCGGTCACCAGCCAGGGGCCGGTAGGGCCGAAGGTGTCGCAGCCTTTGCCTTTGTCCCAGGTACCGCCGCGTTCAATCTGGAATTCACGCTCCGAGACGTCGTTAATCACGCAGTAACCGGCGACGTGGCGCATCGCGTCCTGCTCGCTGATGTAACGTCCGCCCTGGCCAATAATCACGCCCAGCTCCACTTCCCAGTCCGTTTTGAGCGAGTCACGCGGGATTTGCACCTCATCGTTCGGCCCGACCACCGCGCTGGTCCATTTGTTGAACACCACCGGCTCGGAGGGGATTGCCGCGCCGGTTTCCGCCGCATGGTCGGCATAATTGAGGCCAATGCAGATAAATTTGCCGATGTGGCCCACGCACGGCCCCAGTCGCGGTTGTCCTTCCACCCGCGGCAGTTGGTTGATGTCCAGCGCACGCAGTTTGTCCAAGGCCGCCGGCAGCAAGGCTTCACCGCTCAGGTCGGCAATATGCTGCGACAGGTCGCGGATTTGCCCCTGCGGATCCAATATTCCTGGGCGTTCCTGTCCCGGCGCGCCATAACGTAAAAGTTTCATGATGTCCTCGCTGTGAAAAATGGGTTGGGCATAGCGGCCCAAAGCGTCTGGTCTCAGTTGCTCCAGCCGCCGTCGATAATCTGTACCGTCCCTGTGGTGTAGGAGCTGGCATCGGAGGCCAGATACAGCGCCAATTGAGCGATCTCGCCGGTGGTGCCGATACGACCAATCGGTTGACGAGCCACAAACGCCTGGTACACCTCTTCTTCGCTGCGTCCCTGTTCGCGCGCCTGCTCGGCGATGCGCTGCCGCAGCGAAGGCGACTCCACCGTGCCGGGGCAAATGGCGTTGCAACGGATACCCTGAGCGACGTAATCCGCCGCCACCGAACGCGTCAGGCCTATCACCGCCGCCTTGGTGGCGCTGTAGGCAAAGCGGTTCGGCACCCCTTTCACGCTGGAAGCCACCGAGGACATGTTGATAATCGACCCGTTTTTTCGCGCCAGCATGCCGGGCAGAAAGGCGCGGATCATGCGGAACATTGCGGTCACATTCAGATCCAGCGCAAATGCCCACTGATCCTCGCTGCATTCCAGGATCGATCCGCTGTGCACCACGCCGGCACAGTTGAACAACACGTCGATCGGGCCAAGGCTTTCCGCCGCTGCCGCAATCGCCGCGGCATCAGTGACGTTGAGCGTCATTGGCACAATGCCGGGCAACCCCTGCAGTTGCTCGGTGTTGATGTCGGTGGCAATGACCTGCGCACCTGCCTCAGCAAAAAGTCTGGCGGTACTGAAGCCAATCCCCTGGCCGGCGGCGGTGATCAGCACGCGTTTTCCGGTTAAATTCATTTTCGCTCCCTTGGCTTAAAGGTCTAATGGTCAGGCCACTTAGGGCAATTAAAGGTCAGGCCTTTAACATGACAAAAGACGCTTTACGCGTTATGGTTTGGTGAGAATGTTATGAGATACACTTGGAACAGCTTTTTGATTAACCAATTTTTTACACTTGAATAACGATTACTCAAGCGGTTTGACTAATAACTGTGCGCTGAATCACTTAACACGGAAAAGGCCAAGGTAAAAAATGCCGATCACCCGACTGGAAAACCCTCGTATTTACAGACAGATAGCCGACCAATTGAAACGGCTCATCGATAACAATGAATTTCCTCCCGGCAGCCGCCTGCCCTCCGAACGCGATCTGGCCCAGCAGTTACAGGTTAGCCGGGCCTCCGTTCGAGAGGCGCTGATCGCGCTGGAAGTGATTGGCCTGGTGGATGTCAAAGTCGGCAACGGGGTGATCGTCCGGGCGCAAACGCCGGTGATGACATCGCAAGAGCCGGTGATGGCCCAGGCCGGCCGGGATCAGTGGGCAGAAATCGATGATGAATTGAATATCGACCTGGATTTTAACGCCGAGCTGCCGCCGTTCTCACTGCTGCAAACCCGCCTGTTGATCGAACCCGAAACCGCAGCACTGGCGGCGCGCCACGCCACCGATCAGGAACTGGCGGGTATCCGCGAGGCCTACGAGCAAAACTGCCGTGATAACCGCGCAGGATCGGCCACCCATCCCGGCGATCGGTTGTTCCATATCCGCATAGCACAGGCCAGCGGCAACCCGGCTTACGCCTTTATCATCGGCCACCTGCTCGGCCACCGCTACGGCAGCATGTTCCGCGTACTTCAGCGCCACTACACGCCGGATGATATGCCGCACCGTTCCGAGCAGGAACACCGGGAAATTCTGGCCGCTATCGAGGCGCGTGACGTGCGTGGCGCACGCAAGGCGATGAAAGCGCATCTGGACGAAGTGATCGCCATTTTCGCCCGCGCTCAGTAGGACGATTGACCGGCATCAGGGCGGTGGGAAATTTTTTCTCAAACCGCCTTTTTTCCACATGCAGCCAAGGCTCAGGCACATTACACTGACAGCAGATTAAGCCGTCCCCGGCCCTTTCCCTGCTGCCTTTTAAAATGGATAACGACCGTTGAAGAACTCTTTCTCCGCTTCATTGCTGGCGCTGAGCCTGTGTGCCGCTCCGCTGGCCGCGCAGGCCGCCGCCCCGCAGTTGGCTTCGCAAATCGTCGACCAATATGCCGAGCACATTTTCTACAACAGCGGCGCCACCGGCATGGCGCTGGTGGTGATCGACGGCAATCAGGTGGTTAACCGCAGTTTTGGCGACACCAAACCCGGCAACAACCTGCGCCCGCGCCCGGATTCCCTGATCCGCATCGCCTCGATCACCAAGCTGATGACCAGCGAAGTGATGGTCAAAATGGCGGCGGAAGGCCGGGTCAAGCTCAACGATCCGCTGCGCAAATACGCCCCGTCAGGTGCCTACGTACCGGCTTATAACGCTCGCCAGCCGATCACCTTGCTGAACCTGGCCACCCACACCAGCGCCTTGCCGCGTGAGCAACCGGGCAAGAAACCGCCAAAAACGCCGGTGTTCACCTGGCCGACCAAAGCGCAGCGCTGGCAGTGGCTGGAGCACGCCAACGTGACGGTTCCGCCGGGCGTACGAGCCTCTTATTCCAACCTGGCGTATGACCTGCTGGCGGATGCGCTGTCACGGGCGGCAGGCAAACCTTACAGCGCCCTGTTGAAAGAAAAAATCACCGCGCCGCTCGGCATGGTCGACACCACCCTGACTCCCAGTGCCGAGCAGTGCTCACGGCTGATGGTCGCCGCAGCCGGCCCTAGCGCCTGCCGCGACACCACGGCCGCAGCCGGCAGCGGCGGCGTCTACTCCACCCCACGCGATATGCAACGCTGGATGCAACAGTTCCTCACCTCCAACGTCTCCGGCTCACGCAAATCAACCGCAGCCAGCGAGCAGACCATGTACTTCCAGCGTAACGATCTGGTTTCGCTGAAAGGAATGGATGTGCCGGGTGAAGCCAGCGCCCTGGGATTGGGCTGGGTGTATATGGCGCCGAACGGTGAACTGCCGGGGATTATTCAGAAAACCGGCGGTGGCGGCGGCTTTATTACCTATATGGCGATGATCCCGCAGAAAAACGTCGGGGTATTTGTGGTGGTAACCCGCTCGGAACTGAGTAAATTCACCAACATGAGCGACCCAGTGAACCGGCTGGTGAGTGATTTGGCGGCGAATAAAAGTTGATGTTAAAAATCAAACTATTGCACTGAACTTCATACCAGAAGCATGCACGACACGGGTGATCGTCTTTAAGGTAGGGTTCCCTTTGGGCGATAGGGTGCGATACAGCGTTTCTCTGGATATACCTGCCTTATCGGCAATAAACGCCATTCCACCATTGGCTTCAACAATGTGGCGTAATGCGATGAGGAACGCTGTTTCCCCCCCCTCTTCATCAAGCTCTTCTAATGCTGTTTTTAAATACGCGGCTGCAAAGGCCCGATCATTACGAATCATTTCAATAACAGACGCATCATGATCACGGGATTTCATATATTACCTCGACTGATAATCTCTCAAATAAACTATAGCTTTCTCAATATCTGCCTGTTGTTTGCGTTTGTCACCTCCAGACAATAGCAACAACGTGATATTTTCTATCTGAGCATAATAGACCCGATATCCTGGCCCTTGATCTATTCGAAGCTCCCAAACACCCTCTTGTAGAGGTTTACAATCGCCGAAGCTACCGGCAGATAATCGGTTAATTCGAGTAGTGATTTTTGCTTTTGCGATAGGATCTTTCAGCGAGTTAAGCCACTCCTGATAAGGGTCTTTACAATCGGCAGTAAGGTAATGGACTATTGTTTTCACTGGCATATTGTAGCTTTAAAGCTACACAAAGCAAGCGTTAGGGTGGGTATCTATTGCAGATTAATGCTTCAAGTTCCGGTCAATTCCTTCGGTTAAAATCGTGGGGCGCAGCGGTCAACTGCGCCCATGAGGATCAGGCCAAAGCCAGCCTTTCGTGCATCACCGGATGGAAGTTGCGTTTGAAGTAGATCAGACCGTTACCGCCCGCACTCACCCGGATCTGGCGAATTTGCACCAGATAAACCTGATGGGTACCAATGCTCTGGATCTGCTCGATCTCCCCTTCCAGACTGGCCAACGTGTTACGCAGCACCGGTTGATCCAGCGCGCCGTTCTGCCATTCCTCCAGACGGAAACGCTCCTCCATGCTGAGTTCGGTCATCCCGGCAAAGTGGCGTGCCATCAGCTCCTGCTCATGGTTCAACACGTTGACGCACAGGCGCTGATTCGCCTGGAAAACCGGGTTCATCGCACTGTTGCGGTTAATGCAGACCAGCAGCGTCGGCGGCGTATCGGTCACCGAGCACACGGCGGTGGCGGTAATGCCGCAGCGCCCCGCAGGGCCGTCGGTGGTGACGATATTCACCGCGGCGGACAGGCTGGCCATCGCGTCGCGAAACAGCAAACGGTGTTCATTTTCCTGAGACATACACCCCTCCTTCAGGATCACTTGAGCAAGTTATCCAGCTGATTAATATCACCATTATTATGCAGATGCGGCACTTTCCAACCGTGCTGGTCGTAGTCTGACAGGCATTTGTCGACCATCTCCATCATCTGGTTCATGGCGCCGGATCCCTGTGCGTTGCGCAGACACTGCAGGCGGATCTCATCCTGGCTGCCGGCGTAGTTGATCTCATACAGCTCGTGGCGACCGCCGAATTCGCTGCCGATCGCATCCCACATCAGCTTGAGGATCTTGATGCGTTCAACGTGATCCATACCGTCGGATCCACGCACGTAACGAGAAAGGTATTTATCGATCTCCGGGTTATTCATGTCGCGCACGCTGGACGGCAGATAAATCAAACCGCTGGTGACGTTCTTTTCGATGATGTGCTTCACCTTGGTGTAGGCCATCGGTGCCATCACGCGGTAAGTTTGCATCGCGGTGGAATCCGGCAGATAAGCGCCGTTTTCCCATTGGGTGGCTTCGGCGCACATCGCATCGCTCAGTGACCAGAACATATTGCGCCAGGCCACCACTTCGCCAAGATCGGCCTGTACGCCACGGAACTCCAGCACGCCGGTACAGGACAGGCTTTTTTGCAGCAGCGCGGTGATAAAGTCCATTTTCACCGCCAGGCGCACACAGGCCTGCAGCGGGAACAGACGAGCGAATCCCCCTTGGGTGCTCCAGCGGCGACAACGATCGAAATCGCGGTAGATCAACACGTTTTCCCATGGGATCAGCACATGATCCATAATCAGGATCGCATCGTTCTCATCGAAACGGCTCGAAAGCGGATAATCGAACGGAGATCCCGTTGCGCCGGCCACCAGTTCATAGGAGGCGCGAGAAATCAGCTTCACCCCTTCGGCATCCATCGGTGCCACAAACATCAGCGCGAAGTCCGGGTTATCCCCCATCACCTGGGCAGAACCGAAACCGATAAAGTTATAGTGGGTCAGCGCCGAGTTGGTCGCCACCACCTTGGCCCCGCTGACGATGATGCCCGCGTCGGTCTCTTTCTCCACCTGAATGTAAACGTCTTTCACTTCGTTGACCGGCTTATGGCGATCAATCGGTGGGTTAACGATAGCGTGGTTAAAGTACAGGCCGGTTTCCTGAATGCGTTTGTACCAGTGGCGCGCGTTATCAGCGAACTGACCATAAAACTCGGGATAAGCCCCCAGCGCGCAACCGAAGGCCGCCTTGTAGTCCGGAGTGCGCCCCATCCAACCGTAGCTCTGGCGTGACCAGTCGGCGATGGCATCGCGCTGCTGGCGCATCTCTTGCGGGCTGCGGGCGTAGCGGAAGAACTTGTGAGTGTAACCGCCGTTGCCGGTATCGGTGTTCCAGCACAGGCGATCCTGGCTGACCGGATCGTGCAGCGAGTCGTACAATTGGCCGACCGAAGCCGCCGCATTGCGGAATGCCGGGTGGGTGGTGACATCTTTCACTCGTTCGCCGTAGATATAAATCTCACGGCCGTCCTGCAAACTTTTCAGGTATTCGGCACCGGTGAACGGGCGTTTGTTGTCAGCACGAAAGTCTTCAGGTTTCATTTAAGTCTTCCTCGTAATCGGCATAGTGCAGACCGTGGATTCGGTCACTTGTTAAAATAATGTTTTCTTTTGGTTGCTTAATTGAAGCTGCCAGGGCCGGTTTCGAGAAGAGACTTTTGCGGCAAACGCCGGTACTTTTCAGGCTGGTAGGCCGCAATCGCCGCGAATTGTGATCCAGACGGTGTTCCGTCGTTATGAAAGGGGATGTTGCGCAGCGCGGTAGGTCGAGGGTGAACAGCCTTCCAGACGATTGAAGAAGCGCGCGAAATAGGCCGGATCCTTAAAACCCAGGCTGTAGGCCGTTTCATGCACCGTGCAGGCACTGAACAGCAGCATGCGCTTGGCTTCGCGCAGCAGGCGATCGAAGATCAACCTTTTGGGGGGCTGATTGGCAAACCGCCGGCACAAATCGTTGAGCCGCGATTCGGTGACGCCCAGCGCCTGAGCATAGTCCGGCACTGCCAGGTGATCGCGAAAACGCTCGTCCACCATCTTGTTGAAACGCTGGAACAGCTTCAGTTCGCCACGCACGCCGCTGGTGGCGGTATCCTCCAGCGTGGTATTGCGCAACAGCAGCGTAAACACCGCCTGCGCCAACAGCACCAGCGTTTGTTCGCGGCCCACCAATCTCTGGCTGAACTCACGCCGGATCAACGCCCAATAATGGCTAAGCGCGGTTAATTCCTGCGGTGCATCCGCCAGCGACAGGCAAATGCCCGGCATGTCCAACGCCAGATTGCTGCCAGGGTAGAGGCGTTCCAGCAAAGGCCAAATCAGCTCCTGGCGTACCGTCAGCACGTGGCCGTCACTGTCCGGTTCGGTGAAAAACGCATGGGGCACCGAGGGCGGCGTCAGGATGAACAGCGGCGCCTGCACCGAATAGTGCTGGCTGTCCAGCTGCAGCTCAATCTTGCCGGTCTCCAGAAAATGCATCTGGAAAAACCGATCGTGCCAATGCACCTGCATATCGCGGCCAAAAAACGCCGCCAGCCCGGCGAAGGTTTCATAGTGCACTTCGTCGGTGGCGTAACGCGCATCGTACTCTTTGCAGATATCGATATTGGCGATAAAACCGGTACTTTTCTGCATGTAGTGACCTCATCCCCCAAGAACGGGTTGAGCATGCTCAACCCCTACAGGTATCCGGCAGGGGTGCCGCAAGCGGCACCCGCAGTTCAGGGCGTGGCCCGTGGGCGCGAGCCCTGCATCGGGATGCGCCAAACGATCACGGCACCGATGATCAACAACGCCGAAACGAAATACAGCCCAGAGTTAAAGCTGCCGGTCAGATCCTTAAACCACCCGATCAACACCGGGCTGACCGCCGATCCGATATTGCCGGTGGCGTTGATCACCGCGATCCCGATCGCCCTCGCCTCGAGGCTGATGGACTGATCCGGCGTGGTCCAGAAGATCGCCATCGCCGTGAACGACCCCACCGAGGCCATCACGATCCCCAGCAGCTGGATCATGCTGTGATCGGTGGCCGACGCCAGCAGCCAGCCGGCAGCGGCAAACAGGTACGGCAGCGCGGTGTGGTATTTGCGCTCTTGCAGCCGATCCGATCTCTTACTCCACCACACCATGCCGGCGATGGTACAGATCTGCGGGATCGCCGCCAGAATACCGATCACAATGTTGCTGCTGCCCTGGTTGAAGCTCTGCAGGATCTGCGGCGTCCAGATATTGATGGCGCTCAGGGTGTTGGTCAGACAGAAATAAGCCAGGGTATACATCAGCACAATCGGCGTGAAGATTTCCCGCCACAGGCTGCGCTGCTGCAGCGCCCGATGGCTGCCTGGCCCATTGGGCTGCACCAGTTGCAGTTTGTCTGCCTCCATCATCGCCTTCAGACTGGCTTTTTCCTCGTCGGTCAGCCATTTGGCCTTGGCCGGGGTATCGTCGAGATAGAACCACACCACCACGCCCAACAGCACCGAAGGAATGCCCTCCAACAGAAACAGCCATTGCCATCCCTTGAGGTTCATCAGCCCGTCGAGCGCCAGAATATAGCCGGATACCAGCGAGCCAATCGCCATGGTCACCGGCATGGCGATCATAAACAGCGCGTTGGCGCGAGCGCGGTAAAAAGCCGGGAACCAATAGGTGAGATACACCAGAATCCCCGGCAGAAAACCGGCCTCGGTAATACCTACGATCATCCGCAATAGGTACAGGCTGGTCGGCCCGGTGGCGAACAGCGTGCAGGTCGAGGCGATCCCCCACAGCACCATGATGGTGGCTATCCAGCGTCGCGCGCCAACAATCCCCAGCATGATATTGCTGGGAATACCGAAGATCACATAGGTGACATAAAACAAGGTTGCCGCCAGGCCGAACATGGTCGAGCTCAGGCCGAGATCCTTGCCCATCGTCAACCCGGCGAAGCCGATATTGATACGGTCGAGGAAAGAGAAAACAAACAGCACAAACAGGAAGATAATCAGTCGCCGAAATAACTTTTTAATCACCGATTGCTCGGCGGCGGTTAACGCTTTATGTTGCTGCGCCGGGTTTGCCGGCGGCAGCGAATCGACGTTGCTCATGGTGTCTCCAATAAGATGGCGGCCTGCAACCTAATAAACGCTCGGGGATTGCACGGGCAGCCGCTCCTGCTTAAAGCGGCTGGCCAACGATTCCGCCGCTCGCGCCAGCAGGGTGGTATCCACCCCTACTGCGACAAACAGCGCGCCGGATGCCAGATAGTGCTGCGCCAGTTCCGGATTGGCCGTCAGAATGCCCGGAGCCTTGCCTGCGGCGCTGATGCGCGCTATAGCGTCATCGATGGTGCGCTGCACCTCCGGCTGCTGTGGATTGCCGGAAAAACCCATGTCGGCGCTGAGATCCGCCGGGCCGATAAACACCCCGTCCACCCCCTCCACCTGCAGGATGGCATCCAGGTTTTTCACCGCCTCGCGGGTTTCGATTTGCACCAGTACGCACATCTGCGCGTCGGCCTGTTGCAGATAATCCGGCACCCTGTTCCAACGGGAAGCCCGTGCCAGCGCACTGCCAACGCCGCGTATGCCGTGCGGCGGATAACGGGTGGCTCGCACCGCGTCACGCGCCTGTTCTGCGTTCTGGATCATCGGGATCAGCAGCGTTTGCGCGCCGACGTCCAACAGTTGCTTAATCATCACCGGATCATTCCAAGCCGGACGCACCACCGGATGACTCGGATAAGGCGCAATGGCCTGCAACTGGCCCAGTACCGTTTGTACGTTGTTGGGCGCGTGTTCGCCGTCGATCAGCAGCCAGTCGAAACCGGCCCCGGCCAGCATTTCTGCGCTGTAGCTGCTGCACAGCCCCAGCCACAGGCCAATCTGCGGGCGTTTTTCCTGCAACGCCTGCTTGAAAGGGTTGGTTAACATGGTGTTCTCCATTGGTTTTTTCACTCTCCCACCGGGAAAGGGCCGATCAGACAAACCGACAGCTGATGCAGCCCATCGGGCCATAATCCGCATGGAAGGTATCGCCGCGTCGGGCGGCAACCGGTCGGGTGAAGGAACCGCCGAGGATCACCTGTCCGGCTTCCAGCTCTACGTCGTATGGGAAGAGTTTGTTGGCCAGCCAGGCCACGCCGTTGGCCGGATGGTTCAGCACCGCTGCCGCCACGCCAGACTCTTCGATCACGCCGTTGCGGTACAGCAACGCGCTGATCCAACGCAGATCCAACGCGTCCGGTTTGATCGGGCGCCCGCCCATCACCACCCCGGCATTGGCGGCATTGTCAGAAATGGTGTCGAACACCTTGCGCGGGCGCTGAGTTTCCGGATCCACGTTATGGCTACGCGCATCGATGATCTCCAGGGCCGGAATGATGTAATCGGTGGCGTTGTAAACATCGAACAGCGTGCAGTTCGGCCCGCGCAGCGGCTTGGCGAGCACGAAGGCCAGCTCAACCTCGACGCGCGGCACGATAAAGCGATCGATGGGAATATCGCTGCCATCGTTGAAGAACATGTCGTCCAGCAGCGCGCCGTAATCCGGCTCGGTGATCTGGGAACTGACCTGCATGGCGCGCGACGTCAGACCGATTTTATGGCCCTTGAGTTTGCGCCCTTCGGCGATCTTCAGCTCAACCCACTGGCGCTGAATGGCGTAAGCGTCTTCAATGGTGATCTCGGGATGTTCCAGCGACAGCGCTCGGATCTGCTCGCGGTTTTGCTCCGCCTGATGCAAGCGCTGCACGGCACGACTCACCAGCTCTTTATTCAACATTGACGGCCCCTTAGCCTTGGCGAAATAGCGCGTGGACATTGTTTTGCTTGTAGTTCAGCGCCGGATCCAGCTCTTCCATCGTGAAGGACAGCGCCAGATAGCGCCTGGCCATCAGCGCGGCGAAATGTTCTTTGATCAGGGCAAACAGCATCTCGCCCACCTGTTCACGGCTTTCCAGGCTGCGGCCGTGGCCAATCTTCAAAGTCATATGCACGAACACGTAATCTTGCTTACCGTCGGCCATCTGCCAGGTATCCAGCCAGATAGCGCGGCTGCGCACGCCTGCCAGCGGAAAAATACCGGTGTCCGCCAGTGCCTGATTGACCTTGGCGAACAGCGCGGGGAGCTCGGCTTCTTCGCGGATGTTATTGGTGCATTCAGCATAAAAATGCGGCATAGCAATCTCCGGGAAACGAATTTGCGCGAACGCCTGTCCGCGCGTTGGGGGCTACAGGGTATTGCCGAGCTTAAAGCCTTTCTCTGTATCGCCTTGACGGGTATAGGAAAAACCATCCGCGCCAATGGTGACGGCCATTTCGCTTGGCGCGTTGCGTTCGATAACCGGCTGCGGCTGGCCATCGAGATCGAGCACCAGTGACCCCTCGGTGTACCAGCTTGGTACTACCGGATTGCCCCACCAGTCGCGGCGCTGGTTATCGTGCACATCCCAGCTCACGGTCGGGTTGTCAGGATCGCCGGTGTAGTAATCCTGGGTGTAGATTTCTACGCGGTGGCCATCGGGATCGCGCAGATAGAGATAGAAAGCGTTAGAGACGCCGTGGCGGCCTGGGCCACGTTCGATCAGATCGGATTTACGCAACGCGCCGAGCTTGTCGCAGATGGCCAGAATGTTGTGCTTTTCATGGGTGGCGAACGCAATATGGTGCATACGCGGCCCGGCTCCGCCGGTCATCGCGGTGTCGTGCACCGTGGCTTTGCGGCGCATCCAGGCGGCGTAAACCACGCCATTTTCATCACGGATATCTTCCGTCACGCGGAACCCCAGCCCCTGGATGTATTCCACCGCGCGCGGAACGTCGGGCGTGATCTGGTTAAAGTGGTCGAGACGCACCAGCGCCCCTGGCGTGTAGAGATCGTAACGCCAGGCCAGACGCTCGACGTGCTGCACGTCGTAGAAGAATTCGTACGGGAAGCCGAGCGGATCCTCTACCCGCACCGAATCGCCAATGCCTTTGGCGAAACCATTCACCCGGCGCTCGGTACGGCAACCCAGCGCTTTGAAATAGGCTTCGGCGCGATCGACGTCTTCCGGCGTACGCACGCGGAAGGCAAAGGCCGCAACGGCAGCCACCGGCCCTTCACGCAGCACCAGGTTATGGTGGATAAACTCTTCCATCGACCGCAGATAGAGGGTTTTTTCGTCCTCGGCGGTCACAACCAGACCCAGGATATCGACGTAGAATTCGCGCGCGGCTTTAAGGTTGGTGACCTGAATTTCCATATAGGCGCAGCGCACAACATCGGGAGCAGGGACAGCATGGGTGGTAAGTTTTGTCGTCATTGTTCTCATCTCCTTCGTTTTTATTATGGGTTGAGGCTTAAACGCCCCAGCGCGGGATCGGGTGGTCACCCATGGAAATGCACACGTTCTTCATCTCGGCGAACACTTCAAAGCTGTATTCCCCACCCTCGCGGCCGGTGCCGGAGGATTTCACGCCGCCAAACGGCTGGCGCAGATCGCGTACGTTTTGGGTATTGACGAAAACCATCCCCGCTTCAATATTGCGGGCCAGACGCAGTACCTTGCTCACATCCTGCGTCCAGATGTACGACGCCAGGCCGTACTCCACGTCGTTGGCCATGCGCAGGCCGTCTTCTTCCGATTTGAACGGCAGCAGACAGGCCACCGGCCCGAAAATCTCCTCCTGCGCGATGCGCATCCGGTTGTCGACATCCGCCAGCACCGTCGGGCGCAGGAAATTGCCGTGGCTCAGGCCGGCCGGTTTGTCCGGGCCGCCGGCCAACAGGGTGGCGCCTTCTTCCAGCCCGAGGCGGATATAGCCGGACACTTTTTCCCAGTGCTGCTGGCTGATCAACGCCCCAACCTGCGTGTTGGGATCCTGCGGATCGCCTACGCGCAGGCGGTTGGCACGCTCGGCAAAACGTTTGACGAATTCCGGGTAAATGCTCTCCTGAATAAAGATGCGCGAACCGGCAGTGCAGCGTTCGCCGTTGATCGAGAAAATGGTGAACAGAGCGGCGTCCAGCGCACGTTCGATATCGGCATCCTCGAAAATCAGTACCGGCGATTTCCCGCCCAGCTCCATGGAAAACTTCTTCAAGCCGGCGCTTTCGATGATCCGGCGCCCGGTGGCAGTGCCGCCGGTAAAGGACACCGCACGCACGTCTTTATGACGCACCAGCGCATCGCCGGCGGTGGCACCGTAACCCTGCACCACATTGAGCACCCCGGCCGGAATGCCGGCTTCCAGCGCCAGTTCGCCCAGGCGATCGGCGGTCAGCGGCGACAGCTCAGACATTTTCAGCACCGCGGTATTGCCCAGCGCCAGGCAAGGCGCAGTCTTCCAGGTTGCGGTCATGAATGGCACGTTCCACGGTGACACCAGCGCACACACCCCCACCGGCTGGATCAGCGTGTAGTTGAGCATCTTGTCGTCCACCGGATAGGTGCGGCCGTTCATCTGCTGGCAGATCTCTGCAAAGAACTCAAAGTTGTGCGAAGCACGCGGGATCAGCACGTTTTTGGTTTGGTGGATCGGCAGACCGGTGTCGGCGGTTTCCATCTCGGCAATCTGCGGCACGTTCTCGTCAATCAGCTCGCCCAGACGACGCATCAGGCGAGCACGCTCTTTCATTGGCGTATTGGCCCATTTCGGGAACGCAGCCTTGGCGGCGGCCACCGCCTGATCGATCTCCAACTGCCCGCCGGACGCGACCTCTGCCAGCACCTCGCCGTTGGCCGGATTGGTGGTGGTGAAATACTCTTTGCTGGCTACGTTCTTACCGTTAATCCAATGATTGATGGTTTTCATCGCAGGCTTTCCTCGTAATCGTTTTCACTGATGATGTGGTTAACCAGACGGCCGATGCCCTCAATCTCCACCACCACTTCATCGCCCGGCTGCACGTCGGCCAGCCCTTTCGGCGTGCCGGTGGCGATCATGTCGCCCGGCTGCAGCGTCATAAATTCGCTCAGGTAGCTGATCAGGTAGGGGATATCGAAAATCATGTCGGCGGTGCTGCCGCGCTGGCGCAGCTCGCCGTTAACGTAGGTGCTGAGTGCCAGACGGTGCGGATCGGCGATATCGTCACGATCGACGATGTACGGCCCAATCGGCGTCAGGGTATCGCGGCTTTTCACCCGCAGATTCGGGCGGTAATAGTTTTCCAGATAGTCACGAATGGCGTAGTCGTTGCACAGCGTATAGCCCGCCACGTACGCCATGGCATCTTCGCGGCTGACGTTACGCGCCGTCTTGCCGATCACCGCCACCAGCTCGGCTTCGTAGTGCATATACTCGACATTGGCTGGGCGTACCGAAACCTGCCGATGGCCGGTCAGGGTGTTCGGCGCCTTGAGGAACACCAGCGGCTCTTCCGGGGCCTTGAATTCCAGCTCGCTGGCGTGATCGGCATAGTTAAGCCCCAGGGCAAACACCGTGCCCTGCGCCGGAGGCAACCACTCGACGTCCTGCTCTGGCAACACCGTGCCGTCCGGCAACGTCACGCGCAGCTGCTCATCGACGCTGACATTAACAATTTGGCCATGATGGCGAATACGAGCGTGTCTCATGCTGTTTCTCCTGCCTGCACTACGCGGTTGGTCAGGGTCGGCAAACCGGCGGCACGCACCCTCACTTCATCTCCGGGTTTGATGTCCACCCGCTGGTGCGGCGTGCCGATCAGCACTGCGTCGCCCGGCTGGAGGGTAATAAAATCGCTGATGGCGGCGATCAGTTCCGGCACCGAGCGCACCAAATCGGCCGTCGACCAGCGGTCCTGTTCCACCCCGTTGATTTCGGTGATGATTTCCAATTGTTCGGAACTCACCAATGCGCCGAGCTCCCCCAACGGGCAAAAACCGTCGCGGCATTTCGCTTTGATCGCCGGGCGGTAAAAGCTGCTTTCCGGCAGGCTGATGTCATTGGCCAGCGCATAACCGGCCAGATAGTCGGCGACCCGTTCGACCGGCACCTTACGGGCGGTGTTGCCAATCACCACCGCCAGCGTAGCGCCGCTTTGCACCTGCTCACCGGCAGGAAACGGGATCGCCCCGCCGTTGGCGAGGTGGGTATTGCGCGGTTTGATAAACCACACCGGGGTCTTCGGCGGGGTTTTATACGGCGGCTGATGAAACGCCTGATCCCAGGCGTCTATCTGGCTGCGGTGGTTCAACGCGACGGAAAATACGGTGCCTTTCATGCAAACTCCTTTCAATGACACAACAGGGCAATTTGGCATTCATTAATATGTTAATGAATACTTTTATACGCTGTTCAGCTTTTACGCAACGCGGGTGGATTGATTTGTGATCGCGATAACAAAATATTCACAACCCATGAACATTAGCGTGATTATTCAACGGATTAATCATTTTTAGCTGATTTTTACCGCTGTATAGGCGTTTTCGCTTTATCCATCGGGGTAAACTTGGCTACTATTAAGTTATTAATAAAATCAGGATTTACAGGAAGGGATTGCAGCGCCCGTGGGGCCGTCTGCCGAGCCCCGCCGGTAAATGCCGGAACAAAGACCCCCTTATAGCCAAGGCCAAATCTATGCATGAGTCCTTAACCATTGCCCTGCTGCAAGCGCGTGAAACCGCCATGGGCTTTTTTCGCCCGATCCTGAAAAGCCATAACCTGACCGAACAGCAATGGCGCATCATTCGCGTTCTGGCCAACAGCCGTTCGATCGAATTCCACGAATTGGCGGCAGAAACCTGCATCCTGCGCCCCAGCCTGACCGGCATTTTGTCGCGCATGGAACGCGATAAGCTGATTTTCCGCCTGAAACCGGTTAACGATCAGCGCAAGCTGTACGTGTCTCTCACCCAGCAGGGGCAGGAGCTGTATGAAGTGGCGCGCCACCAGGTAGAACAGGGGTACGCTGAGATCGAAGCCGCATTTTCACAGCAGAAAATGGACCAGTTGATGACCTTGCTGGACGAGCTGATCACCCTGGGGGAGAAACTGCCCGCCAACGTGACCGCCCATCCGACAAAGAAATGATCCTTTCGATTATCATCCTCTCATTAATTGGCATTGCAGCTAGGCGGCCAGGGCGTGAGTCCCCTGGCGCTTACTAGTGACTTGGGTGAGCGCAAGCAGCCAACAGCGCTGCAACGTCAAGAAAGAAGAGGATGGGCTTCGGGGAGTAACGCGCCGCCGTCCACCACCAGCGTTTGGCCGGTCATATAGGCGGCCGCCGGCGAGGCGAGAAACACCATCGCCGCCGCGATGTCTTCCGGCTCCCCCAATCGCCCGAGCGGCACTGCGGCCGCAATCGCCTGATTGACCGCCGCGCCCCCCAGATTGGCCATCGCCGGCGTGCGGATCATCCCCGGCTCCACGCCGTTGACCCTGACGCCGGCCGCCGCCAGTTCCAGCGCCGCCGCGCGAATAAACCCGTTGACCCCGGCCTTTGAAGCGGCGTAGTGCGCCAACCCCGGATAGGCGACCCGTGGCCCGGTCACCGACGACGTCACCAAAATGCAGCCCCCGCCCTGACGCTGCATCCAGGGCAACGCCGCCTGTGCCAGAAAGAACGGCGCCATCAGATTAACGCTCAGCGTGCGTTGCAATAACACGGCGTCAATCTCGGCAAAGGGTGTCAGCGGGAAGTAAGCCGCGTTATGGATCACCACGTCCAACCGTTGATGCTGCAACCCCACCGCCGCTATCAGTTCAGTAATCTGCCCCGGATCGGCCAGATCGCAAGCCATCGCCTGGACCTGCCCGCCCTGCTGTTGCAGCGTCTCGGCGGCATCCTGCGCTTTTTGCAGCTGCAGATCCGCCATCACCACCGTCGCGCCCAACTGAGCAAAGGCACTGACGATCGCCAGCCCGATGCCCTGCGCACCGCCCGTCACCAGTACCACCTGCCCCTTGAACGCATCAGCCGCATAAGTTGCATTCATCGGCCTATCCCCGTGGATGGCGCGTAGTGTTCAGCACCTGCGCATGGGCGCCTACCGCAAAATTGCTCAGCGCGCTGAAATCGCTGCCCTGATAGCCGAGGATCTTGCCGTCGGTACGCATGCCCTGCAGATCGATCATGACCACGCCCAGCGTCGGCACAATCTTCTCTCGCCAGACAAACAGGTACAGCTGTTCGGCTACCTTCACGTAGTGGCAGCGATCGACATCCGCCAGCCCTTTCTCCACGCCGTCCAGGCACTGCCAGGCGTAGAAATTGTCGTTCAGATAAATGTGTTCGTAACGCTCGGTCGGGCTGTAGGTATACATGTTTCGCATGCCGATCAGCTCGTCGGTGAACTGTGGCGGCTCAACATCGGCGTTATCCAGCGTGCCAAAGTGGAATTCAACGTTGACCGCCGTCAGCGGCAGCCCTTGCTCAACCCGGCTGAAGGCGTCCAGACGGGCTTGTTCCTCATCCGGCAATTGGCCATACACCGCCGTGAAATTCCCCTGGTTGCGATCGCACACCAGCGTAATACTGGCGTTATCCTGTGCGGGATCGAGAAAATCGATAAACAGAATGCCGGGGCGGATGCTGGTGGCGCGATAAGCGATGCCCCTGTACTCCCCCCAACTCAGCGTCTGCTCATCGACAAAGTGACAACTCAGCATTTCGCCGTCGGCAAAACGTAATGTCAGCGTGTTACCGCTCAACCCATGCTGCTGTTCCAGCGTATTGCTGTGCGGCGCAAAGCCTTCCGCCAGTGCGCCAACCTGAATAAATACCGCTTCTGTACTCATCTGATGCTCCTTAAAGGGAAGTAAAAGCCAATGTCGGTACGTCGACGATGGTGGAGCCGCCGTCGGCCACCAGCGCCGCACCGGTGATGATCGACGCTTCGTCCGAACAGAGAAAACGGCAGATACCGGCGATCTCTTCGGCGCTGGCCGGGCGACGCAACGGTACGTCGCGGCATACCCGTTGGTAAGCCTGCTCCAGCGTAAGGTGGTACTCAGCCATCAACGGCTGCATCTCTTCATCCGCCATCGGCGTAGTGACCCAACCGGGACACACCGCGTTGGCACGCACGCCCAGCGGGCCGTAGTCACGAGCGATGGAGCGCATCAGCCCAATCAGCGCATGTTTGGCGGTCACGTAGCCGCAAACCTCCGGTCCGGCGGCCAGCGAGGCGATAGAGGCGACAAACAGCAGGTTGCCGCCGGTTTTCACCAGCTCCGGCAGGCAGGCGCGGGCGCTGGCAAAAGCACTGTTGAGGTTGCTGTCCAGCGCCAGACGCCACTGGTCATCGTTCATTTCGGTAATCCGCCCCAGCCCCATCCCGCCGGCGCTGCCGATCAGGCAGTCGATGCGCCCGGCCTGTTGCAAAATGGCCGGCAACAGCTGGCTTTGCCAGCATTCACCGCTGGCGGCGTCCCCCACCAATGCTTGCGCGCCAATGTCGTCCGCCAGTGCCATCAGAGGTTCACGACGGCGGCCGATGATAAATACCCGATCGCCCCTGCTCGCCAGCAGCCTGGCGCACGCAGCCCCCACGCCGGTGCCGCCGCCGGTAATCACCACCACTCTACTCATCCAGTTTCTCCATCAATTGGCCGATCATCAGCAGGCTGCTCAGCAGCAAGCGCCGCTGCTCCGGTTCCAGCCGCAGATAGCGGCGACCGGCAGGCAAACGGCTGACCACTTCCGAAGCGGCAAAATGTTCGATCTCCAGCCGCCAATGACCGGCCGCGACCGTCAGTTGGATACGCCGAAAATCCAGCTGCTCCAGCGTTTCGGCAATCTGCGGATAGCCCCGCAGAGCGGCAATCATTCGCTGCGCTACGGCATCATCCCGGGTCGCGCGATAAACCACGCCGCGTCGCCGTAACCACCCCCCGGCGTTAATACGTAGCGTCAGCGGTTCCTTCTGCGAGCACGCCCCCTGCACGCAGAAACGCTGGCTGACGATATGCGCCATAAACAGCGCGCTGACCTGTTCGTTAATGTCGATAACCGCCCCCTGCGGCAGGGTCAGGCGCAGCAGGCAGGGCGAAAGGCGCTCGCAGGCATAGGGCTGCAGATTGTTCGCCAGCCGGCTGAGGGTGACGCCCGGCTGGTAGCCCGCCGGGGAGCGCTGCCAGTAGCGATTAAGTGAGGGAAGTAAGCCGATCAAACTGCGCCTCCTCGCTTTCCGCTTTGGCAAAGGCCGTTTCCAGTACCTGTTCGACCGGCACCGGTTTAAACGGATTGACCTTTTGCACGCACAGGGTCCAGAACAACGCATAGGCGGCAGTCAGGCCAATCATGATGCTGAACGGGATATAGACGGCGCGCGGATCCATGCCCGGCGGGGTGATATAGATAATCGCCAGCACAATGCCCACGCTGGAGACGATTTGCGGCAGCGGGAACCAGGGGGATTTGTAAGCTCGTGGCAGATCCGGGCGGCGAATACGCAGGATCACCACCGAGCAGGTGACCAGCAGGTAGGCCACGCCCCAGGCGCACACCGCCGCCAGCACCAGCGGAATAATGCGGTCGAGATTGCCCTGAATGGCAAAGGCATGCACGCAGGGTATTAACACCGCCACCAGAATACCCACCACCGGGGTTTTAAAACGGGGGTGCAGATAGGCGAAGATACGTGGCAATGCCCCGTCCAGCGCCATGCCGTAGAGAATACGCGGCACCGCGGCCATCAGCGTGTTGATGGTCGCCGCCCCGGCCAGCAGCAGCCCGATACCCAACCAGTATTTGCCGAACTCGCCCATCACCTGACCGGCAAAAGCCGGGATCGCCATCGGCGTATCCAGCAGATGAACGCCGTTGGCGGCATCCACCACCACGTTTTCCACCTGATGGCTGAGCGCCGCACCGTACAACGCCATGCACACCGCCACGCCACACAGCCCCAGCGACATCGCCCGTGGGATCACGCTGGCGGAGCGTTTGATCTCCGGTGCCATCGGCGTGACCAACTCACACCCGACGAACATGAACATCGCCATGCCGATCAGGCTGAATACCGCAAAAGGATCGCTCAGGCTCAGCGTGCTGCCAAACCAACCTTCCAGCGGTACCGCGTGCGGCGAAAGCAGCCCGGTAATGCCAAATATCACCAGGGTGCTCCACATGGCGAAGGTCAGCACGATCTCCGCTTTACCGAAGGCCTCAATGCCAAAGGCGTTGAGTGCACCGAAGACGATGACCAACCCCACCCCCACCATCCAGGAAGCATTGTGCGTTTCCATCAGGGTATTAAGGTGCTCAAAATTCACCAGCGCCATGATGCCGGAGAGAATGGTTTCGGCGGTCCCGGCAAAGATATGCACGATCAGGTAGGCCGACAGCGCGCCGGTAATGGCAAAAAAACGTCCCATACCACAGGCGATATAGTCATACACCGATCCTGAGGTCGGCAATATCGCCGCCGCCTCCGAGAAGGTGGTGAGCTGGGCCTGCATCATGATAAAGGCGATCAGCATCGCCAGCGCGAAGGTATCGCCGCCGATGCCGAAACCGCTGGTCACGGTGAGGATCACCGGGCTGGCCATAATCACCCCGACCGAGCTGGCCAGCGTGGTGGGGAATCCGACCTTACCCCGCTCAAGATGGGCATGAAGCCGCGACGACAGGTTCATGGTTATGTCCTCTTATAGTTTTATCGTTTGGCCCTGATGGTGCATTTGCAGGTGTTTCGTCGCCAGTGGCGGCAATATCACTATAGAGAGGAAAAGAAAATGCTGACTATCGTCCTTAAGGACGAGGCCAAACCATAGCTTTTTCGTCTTACCTTTTTTGCTCAATCAGCCGTTATGGTTTTCGTTGGCTGGTAAAGGTTTTCACAGCGAGAACCAACGGGATTAAGGCTGTCTATCGTTCTTAAGAACGAGCCGAGGGGAGCGGCATCAGCGGCGAGACAGGCCGGTGATACCCCAGGGCTCACCACGCCGAGGAGGAAATTGCTGTAAATTCAGCAGGAAGGCCATGTGTTATTCGTTAATATATTAATAAAATATCGACACTCGCGCGGTGCTGTCGCTGCCGAGGCTTCTTCGTTGCCTTGTTATTTATGTGTTTTATTGCAATCAGGCTCACGTTGTTAATATGTATTTATTGTGTTGCACAATTGCTATCACTATGCTTGTATCGTTCACATATTGACCGAATATTCCAGACCGAACGATAAAGGGAGGAAATGAATCATGCACATTGCATCGTCCGATGCCTTTATCAACAGCTGTTTGACCACCATTGCGCACCTGATCCCGGTGTCAGCAGGGGTGTTTTATTTGGTTAACCATGACCTGCGGCCAGACCACTATATTTTGCACGGTATCTCCGATAAGACCCATCAACAGTATTTGAACCATTTCCAGCAGATCGATCCGCTCAAGCCGGCCAACTTTCACCAGCATGACATCAATATGGTCGGCATGAGCCCGGCGGCAATCGCCAATAACCGCCATTACTATCATGACTTTATGCTGCCCAATGATATGCGCGACATGACGGAGATCTTTATTCGCCAGCGTAAACGCATCGTTGCCGGGGTGTCCTTGATCCGCGATACGCCGTTTACCGAACTGGAACGCAGTCGCCTGCGGGCGGTGATGCCGCTGATCGAACTGGCGACCCGCGACCTGTTGCCCGACGGGGAAACCCGCCTGCTGACCGCCAAAGAGCAAGAGATCGTCAATATGGTGCGTGAAGGCGCCAGTAATAAACGCATAGCGTTGAAGCTGGGTATTTCGCTTTCAACGGTAAAAACCCATATGCGCAATATTTTTGCCAAAACTGAAGTGGTCAACCGTACCGAATTGGTGGCCAGCAGCTTTATTGCCCACGGTTAATAAAGAGAGCCATAACATCGGCTTATAGTGGAGAAAATAAGTTCGTTAATTATTCGCCATTCATGGCGCGGTTTCCGCCTGCCCAGAATACGGCAACGCGGTTATATCTGACTCAGGCTTAACCTGCGGGGATACTTATTATGTCCAGTGATTCCGTTTCTGTACCCACCGCCGGGGCGGCTCTCCCCTGCCCGCCGCGGCTGCTGGCCGCCATCATCATCTTTGCCGCCATTGCACCGGGCATCCTGATGACCGCTCCGGCGGTTGCCGCACAGCTGGCCAGCCAATGGTCGCTCACCCCCGCGCAAATCGGCCATCTGTTTTCCACCGAGCTGGGGGCCATGAGCCTCGCCACCCTGCCCGCCTGGTGGTGGATTAGCCGCGTTAACTGGCGCCGGGTGGCAACCCTGGCTGCGGGGGTGTTTATCGTCGGCAATTTGGCGTCGGCACTGGTCAGTGATTTTCACCTGCTGCTGGGGCTGCGCTTCATCGCCTCTTTGGCGGGCGGCACGCTGATGATCCTGTGCATCACCTGTGCCGGTGGCACCGCCAACCCCAGTCGGGTTTACGCCTTATGGGTACTGGGCCAACTGGTGCTGGGCGCCGTTGGCCTGCTGGTGCTGCCCCTGCTGTTCGCCCATTTTGGCCTGATGGCGGTATACCTGATCCTGGCGGCCATCATGCTGTGCAGCTTACCGTTGCTTTCCGCCTTTCCCAGCGGCTTTCATCCTGCACAATCCACCGCCCATGCCACGGCAACGCCATGGTTGCGCAAAGCCTTCGCCGTTCTGGCGGTGCTGACCTTTTATATCAGCCTGAGCGCAGTCTGGACTTTTATCGGCAGTATCGCCCACGCGGCCGGCCTTTCGCCGGTCAGCAGCGGCCAGGTGCTGGCGGCCGCCACGCTGTTTGGCATCGTCGGTGCCGGTGGTGCGGCCTTCATCAGCGCCAGGCGAAGCGGCAATGGGCTGATCTGGCTAAGTTACGGCTTGCTGATCGCCGGCATTGCGCTGCTGTTCCACACGCCGCAGCTGCTGCGCTTTGCGCTGGCGGCGGTGCTGTTCAAGTTTACCTGGACCTTTGTGCTGCCGTTTATCCTGGCCCGCGTCGCCGGGCTGGATAACAACGGCAAGCTGATGAACAACATCAATCTGGTGATTGGCGGCGGTATGGCGATCGGCCCAACGCTGGCCGGTTACTGGATTGAGTCTTCAGGCGGTTTCGACAGGCTGCTGGTCGGGGCGTTGGGCAGTGCGCTGCTGTCGCTGCTGATGATTTCGCTGGCTTCACCGCGCGTTCAACGCGCCGTTTAACAGGAGTAATAAGGTGAAAAGAAAAACCGGTTTCTTGTTTGATGAACGCTGTTTCTGGCACAGCACCGGCCTGCATGCCACTACGCTGCCAGTCGGCGGCTGGGTGCAACCGCCCTCAGGGGCGGGCCATGCCGAATCGCCGGAAACCAAACGGCGGATGAAAAACCTGATGGACGT
Source organism: Serratia liquefaciens (assembly GCA_012719855.1). GTDB lineage: Bacteria > Pseudomonadota > Gammaproteobacteria > Enterobacterales > Enterobacteriaceae > Serratia > Serratia liquefaciens_A. The sequence continues at coordinate 92,011 of JAAXZN010000029.1, forward strand.
GTCCGGCCTGTCGCGCCAGCTCCAGCTGCTGAGTGCCGACATGGCGACGGAAGAAGACCTGCTGCGCATTCATCCGGCCGACTACCTGCAACGTTTCAAACAGCTAAGCGATAACGGCGGGGGCATGTTGGGTGAGGAAGCCCCTTTGGGGCCGGGCAGCTACGAGATAGCCAAACTGTCCGCCGGGCTGGCCTGCGCGGCGGTCGAAGCGGTGCTGCAGGGCGAACTGGATAACGCCTATGCGCTGTCGCGCCCACCGGGCCACCATTGCCTGCCGGGTCGGTCGATGGGGTTCTGCTTTCTGGCCAATATCCCCATCGCCATCGAGCGTGCCAGAGCCAAATACGGTTTGGGCAAAGTGGCGGTGCTCGATTGGGACGTGCACCACGGCAACGGCACGCAGCATATCTATTGGCAACGTGACGACGTGCTGACGCTGTCGCTGCATCAGGACGGCTGCTTCCCGGCGGGCTACTCCGGTGAACTGGACCGTGGTGCCGGGGCGGGAGAAGGCTTTAACATCAATATTCCGCTGCTGGCAGGCGCCGGTGACGACGGCTATCTGTATGCCATGCGGCAGATCGTGATCCCGGCACTGGAGCGCTTCAAACCCGAGCTGATCATTGTCGCCTGCGGCTACGATGCCAATGCCCTCGACCCGCTGGCGCGCATGCAGCTGCACAGCGACAGTTTCCGCTGCATGACGGCCCTGGTGCAGGACGCCGCCGACCGCCTGTGTGAGGGAAAGCTGGTGATGGTGCATGAGGGAGGTTATGCCGAGTCCTACGTGCCCTTCTGCGGTCTGGCGGTGATGGAGCAGCTGAGCGGTATTCGCACCGAGGTCGAAGATCCGCTGCTGGCATTCATCCGCCAACAGCAGCCGCGAGACGCCTTCAACCTGTTCCAGCGTCAGGCTATCGATGCGCTGGCGCAGCACTTTATTCGCTAAATATCCTGGGGCACCGCACGCAGTGCCCCTACCCATTCTCCGCTTTGCCGCTACGCTGAATATGACCCTTCCGATGAGAAAATACGATGTCTGAACAGAAGATCAGCTTTATCAAAGGCGGCCATGGCGATATTGCCGTGCATGACTGGGGCCATGACCGGCCGCGCTTTCTGGCGCTGCTGGTGCACGGTTACGGCGAGCATCTCGGGCGCTATCAGTACGTAGCCCGTACGCTGGAAGCCCAGGGTGCGCGGGTGTTCGGCCCCGATCATCTCGGCCATGGGCTTTCGCAGGGTGAACGCGTATTGATTGAGGATTATGACGCCGTGGTCGACGACGTTCGCCGCGTGACGGAGCATTTTCAGCGGCTGCATCCTGGCGTCCCCCTGGTGGTCATCGGCCATTCCATGGGCGGGATGATTGCCACCCGCTACGTTCAACGCTATGGCGATGGCGTGCGTGCGCTGGTGCTTTCCGGCCCCTTGATTGGCGAAAGAAACCTGATTTCCGATCTGCTTGATCTGCCGATGATCCCAGATACGCCGCTCGATCCCGCTACCCTGTCGCGTGACCCGGCGGTGGGGGAAGCCTATCAGGCCGATCCGCTGGTATGGCATGGGCCGTTCAAACGCCCGACGCTGCGGGCAATGCAGCAGATCCTGGCGAAAATCAACGCCGGCCCGGGCTTCGGCACGCTGCCTACGCTGTGGATACATGGCGATGACGACAGGCTGGTGTTAATGGCGGAATCGCAAACCGCAATCGACCTGCTCAAGGGCAGCGATTTCGAAGCGATGGTCAATCCCGGCGGGCGGCACGAGAGTTTTAACGAAACCAACAAGGATCAGATATTAAGGCGGATCACCGACTTTATCGATCGGGTGCTGGGATAGCGGAATGCCCCTCTCCCGGCGGAGAGGGGCCAGTTCACGATCAGCCTTCTACGATCGCCAGGTAATGTTTTACAAAACGATCCGAGGTGATCTCCCAACGTACCAGGGTGCCTTTTTCGACAAACCACGAATCCCCGGCCTGGTACTGCACGGATTGACCGGTCTTTTCGTCGGTCAGCGTCGCGGTGCCTTCCCACACCGTGGCGTGTTCGGAGAACGGATACTCCATCACAAAGGTGCCGCGCGTGCAGCTGAAAATGCCACAGTTCAGGTTGTCGGTCGGCTCACCGAAAAGGCTCGCCACTCCGACGTTTGGCTCACCGGCGATCACTGTGGCGCCCAGGTTGCTGACGCTGCCAATGTCCAACAGTTCAGGCAGTGGTTGCTTAAGCAGTAATGGTTTCATGTTTCTCTCCTGTGATAAAAATTAGCGACGGCCTTTCCAGTAGCCGGATGTCTGGTGCCAAACCTTGCCGGCGGTAGTCATTACCCGTCGCAGCTTGTCTTTACCGAAGATATTGACGTGCGGGATTGAACTCATCAGATCGTAACGATCCGATCCCTCGCTCATGCCCTCTGCCAACACTTTGCAAACGATATGACTCGGCGTTACGCCAAAGCCGGAATAGCCCTGCACATAAAACACGTTGTCATGCTGCGGCAAGGTGCCGATCTGCGGGAACAGGTTGGCGCTGCAACACAGCGGCCCGCCCCAGGCCAGGTCGATCTTCACGTCGTGCAGGTACGGGAACACCTTCAGCATCAGGTTGCGGTTCCAGGCCTTAAGATCCGAGGGAATGTATTCGATCAAGCGGGTGGCACTGCCAAACAGCAGCCGGTTTTCATTGGTCACCCGGTAGTAATCGATCACCGGGCGGATATCGCTGTAGGCACCGCGGATCGGGCTGATCTGGCGGATCAGCTCTTCAGGCAAGGGTTCGGTAGCCAGTTGGAACGCGTAGGTATTGATGGTTTTGTTGTAGATGAACGGCTCCATGCCGTTGAGAAAACCGTTGCACGCCCACAGTATCTTGTTGGCACGCACTGAGCCCATGGCGGTGCGTACTTTGATGCGCGAACCGTATTCCACGCCCAGCACGCTGCTGTTTTCGAAGATTTTTACGCCGTAGCCGCTGAGCGCCTTCGCCTCGCCCAACAGCAGGTTGAGCGAATGCACGTGGCCGCCGCCCATGTGTTTCAATGCGCAGGTGTAGGCGTCTGACCCCACGACCTGCTTCACCTCTGCGCCGGTGTAGAGTTCAATCTCTTCATCCGGCGAGACCGCCTTGAATTCCTTCAGCCAGCTGCGCAGGGTTTTCTCCTGGCGTGCATTGCTGCCGAGGTAGCCATAGCCAAAACAGAAATCGGCATCAATCTCGTACTTCTTGATGCGTTCGCGAATAATCCCGGCGCCGAGGTTGCTGATTTTGAAGATGGTTTCCAGCCCGGAGGGGCCAACGTGGCGTTTGATTTTTTCCAGATCGTGGCCGATGCCGGCCATCACCTGCCCGCCGTTGCGGCCGGTGCCGCCGTAGCCCAGATAACGCCCTTCCAGTATGGCGATATTGGTGATGCCCCGCTCAGCCAGCTCCAGCGCGGTATTGATGCCGGAGAAACCGCCGCCGATGATCACCACGTCAACGTCCAGATCTTCTTCCAGCGTCGGGAAGCGCAGATCGTATTTTTTAGTTGCCGCGTAGTAGGTTAACGATTCGATATTATTGTTCACTGTCGCACTCCCGAAGACCCTATGCCATAACATCGGATTATCAGGAGGTCGGCGCGACGTCGCCATGTCCCTTTAGGGACATTCGCAACAAATAATTAACACTCAGGCGCTGCGGCGCAGCGGGGTGGCCAACAGCAGATTGAACAGTTCGGCCTGCGAACCGATCGCCAGCTTGCTGTAGATGTTCTTGCGGTGGTTTTTCACCGTTCCCAGACTGATGAACAGCCGATCGGCAATTTGCTGCGAACCGCAGCCGTCCAGGATCAGATCCACTATTTCGCGCTCACGAGGTGTCAGCAGATAACGTGCCTGCACCGCATGATCCATCACCCTTTCAGGCTCTGCCGGAGCGACGATCACTTCGCCATGCAGCCGCGCTACGCTCTTGAGCAGCGTCAACGCATCGCGCAGCTCAGCCAACTGCGGATAACGCACGCCCACCGACTGGCGCGCCGAGCCGAAAAACACCCCCAGCCCGCGTTCGGGCGTCAGGGGCAGCAGCACTCCGGCCTCATCATGCCAGCCGGTCTTGCGATAAAAATTGCGGTAATAATCAGTATGGTAGAAACCGCAGGGGGCCAGTTGGCGCAGGGTCAGCACCTCGCTGCCACCGCCGCCGTTCAGCGCCTGATAAAACGGATCCTGCAGGTAAGCGCCCTGTTGGTAGAGCTGATTGACCGCGTCACTGTTTTCACGCTCGGTTTTGATCAGGCAGCGCGGTGCCTGGCCGCGTTCAAAAGCGTAAACAATGGCGTTATCAAAGGCGAAGAACCCTTCCAGCCAGGCCAACAGGTTGGGATAGAAACCTTGGGTTGCGACTGCGTCTATCACTGCGGATAACCGTTCCACCTGAATATTCATCTTCGCCCCGCCATCATTAATAAATTAACAATCACTTTATTCCGGCTACGCCGTGGCCTGTTTGTTATAGAAAACACTCAATAGCGCCAAATGCAACCGCATAATCGTTTACATGTTAAACAAATCACACCTTCGCCAGATTATTGCGGCGTGGCCGAACGAGGATGGATTAATATATTAACGGAATCCGTTTCAGGCAGCGAAAAGCAGTGGTTCAGCCGCAGAGGCTGGCTTATGCTGTGGTTTTCGCGTGCCAAGGAGAGAACATGACTATCAGCCTGACCATTGCCAACCGCCATACCTGGTTCGGCCACGGCAGCATCAGCCAACTGATCCCGCTACTGACCGCCGAACCACAGCCGACGCTGCTGTTTAGCTGCCGATCATTCCTCAATGGCGCGGTGTATTCCTCACTGGCAGACGCATTGACGCCGCTGCTGCTCGGCACCCAAATCGTCAGTCACGAGGCTTCGCCGCAAGAGATAGATGCCTGGGTCGCGCGCTGGCGCGGCAAGGTGCGACGCGTGGTAGCCATTGGCGGCGGTAGCGTACTGGATGCTGCCAAGGCCTTTGCCGCGCTGGTCGAGCACCCGTTGCCCACCCTGCGCTATATGGAAAAGATCGGCGACACAAAAATCAGCGGTGCAACCCTGCCGCTGATCGCCATCCCGACCACCGCCGGTACCGGCAGTGAAGTCACGCAGAATGCGGTGATCACCGACACCCAGGTGAGCAAGGTGAAAGCCTCGCTGCGCCATAACAACTTTGTGCCGCAGACTGCCATCCTGGATCCACAGCTGCTGCAGGGTGCGCCGGACAAGGTGCTGGCCTACTGCGCCATCGACGCCTTTACCCACCTGTTCGAGGCCTATCTGTCCAAAACCGCCAACGCCATGACGCGCGAGATGTCGCTGACCGGCATCCGCCACTTCCTGCAGGCCTGGCCTGCGCTCAACCGCAGCGCCGAGGCTCATGAAGCTATTATGCAAGCCTCCTATCTTGGCGGCCTGACGCTGAGCGCCGCCGGGCTGGGAGTGATCCACGGCATCGCCGGTGAGATTGGCGCCCTGCGCGACTATCACCACGGCCAGGTCTGCGGCCGCCTGCTGCTGCCGTTCCTCGAACTGCTGGCGAAAAGCGAACAACCGCAGCAGCGGGCGCTGATGGCTGAGCTTGCCGCCCGTCTGTTCCCCGAGCAGCATGACAGCCCGGAACGCTACCTGATCGACTTTATTACCCGCAATGCCATCGCCAGTTTCTGGCAGGATGACCTGCCGATTTCCGCCGACGAACTGGCGGTGACGCTGGCAAAATCCAACAGCAAGAACTCGCTGATCGACTACAGCGTGCCGCAGCGGCAACTGATGATCGAAGGCGCATTCCGCATCGAATGATTATATAATTAGATCAAAGTAATAGCAGGAGATTGGACATGGGCATCATCAGCTGGATTTTCACCGGCATCGCGATTGGCATCCTGGTCGGCGTACTGATCAAGATTTTTGGCAAGAAGAAAGAGCAGTAAACAGGCTTTTAGCAACCCGTAGGGCGACTTGCCTGCTCGAATATACCGTCTTTACGCAACAGGTAACGGCGGTTTATTCCCAGCTCAAGCAGACAAAGTGCGCCACGTTTGGCGAGGGCAAAAGCACCGTAATCCAGATTATGCATATTGCCCAGTTCGCGATAACGTTCCCCAGGCGTATGGCCGCACAATACAAAGCTGATCCCCTCTACGGGTACTGAATATTTTGCCTGGTAGCGTCTGCGTCCAGAAAGGCAACTTTGCTGTAAAAACGGATCCCTGGCCCGTAGCCCCGCAAGAAATGCAGCGAGATTATTTATCTCCGGCGGCAGTTCTGCATGTATTACGCAGTAACTATAGTGCCCAACATGAAGCAGGATCCCCCAGGGAAGCACGACACCCAATTGATAACATCTCTGTTGTTGTTCATCGTTCAGTTCGAAAAACCAATCGCCCCCCGCCATGCGCCATTTATGCGCCATATCGCTTTGTTGTTCAGCCTCGGCCACTTGCATATAGTCAATCAGCAACTTTTCGTGGTTTCCCAATACGGAGAAAAACCAGGGATGCTCAAGTAATTTCAAACACGCCAGGCTATGCCTGCCACGATCGATTAAATCCCCCACGGCAATCAGACGATCTTTCTCGCTATCGAAACCAACATGCTCAAGCAGATCATGGAGTTCAGTTAGACAACCATGAATATCTCCGACGACAAAATCTCGCCCCAAGGTATTGGTGGTTAACTCGGTGATCATTGCACCTCCAGATAGTCATAAACTGAACGTTGCATTGCTTGTGATTTGTTCATAAACTACTTTCGTTCATGATGCATGAACAAACAAAGAGCGTGAACAAATGCCTATACTTGATGCAGAAGAAGAGCTGTTAGCGTCGGTAAGAGCAAACTTGCCTGACAGCATAAACCTGACAACAACGTTACAACAAAACGAAGGTCATGAAGGCTATGCCTGTTTGTCCGTCAGCAACAATAGAACATTTACCTTCAAGATAGAGGTAAAGATTATCCGCCGAAAAGAAAACCTCTTTTTGCTGCGAAAATCATGGGATAACAGAACAACGCAGGACCGGCTCTTAATCTGCTCCCCATTAACGCCTGCTCAAATAAAAATCTGCGAAGAGCTGAAACTAAACTTTATTGATGCGGCCGGTAACGCCAACATCAATACTGAAGGCCTTTTCTTGCAAATCTCCGGCAAAAAAGCGGCCAAAAGGTTTGAACATCCGCCCCTAAGAATCAGCGAAGGCACGCTAAAACTGTTGTTTGTGCTGCTTACCGATACCAAGGCGATTAACGCAACCTATCGTGAACTGGCCGACATGGCAGGAATTTCTTTAGGGATGGTCAGCAAGGCCTTTGACAGCCTTGAGACCCAACGCTATTACCGTAAGTCACAAAGCGGGCGCCGGTTGTTAGAACCTCAGGCGCTAACGGCCTTATGGTTGCGCGAGTATGCGGTTATGCTGCGCCCAAAACAAAAAAGTATCCGTCTGGCGACACCGGAAGATTGGCAAAATGTCCCTCTGCGCCCCAATGAAGTTTGGGGAGGAGAAGCCGCAGCCTCGTTGTTGACGGATGGATTCCTTTATCCTGAGAAACTCATCTTATTTACTCATGAGCCGCTACACCAACGCAGAAAAGAACTCGACCTACGCCCAGAACGTGAAGGCCAAATGCAGCTGGTCACCGCCTTTTGGGGGAATGATTGGCCATTGACGCCCTTGGCTAAAGCCATGCTCAGCGTCGGCGAATTACTTGCCAGCCGAGACGATCGCAACCTTGAAATCGCGAGGATCGTTAATGACGAATACCTTGGAATTAAAGACAGCGCTCTCTTTAGAGACTGAGAGGTTGTTAGCGAAAATCAGTGATATCTGCGAAGAACAATCCATCGCTTTCTTTATTGCCGGAGCAACGGCGAGGGAGATGCTGTCGCATCATGTGCATGGGCGCCCGATAGGGCGGAAAACACGGGATATAGACATCGCTATTTTTGTCGATAACTGGCAGCAATTCGATGAGCTTAAAGCCGCATTTATCGGTCAAGGCGCAACGACACTTACGGGCAATGCTCATCGCCTGCTGTGCCAAGGTAGCGAACTCGATATCATTCCTTTTGGAAACATCGCAGAAGAAAATACCCTTGCCTGGCCACCTGATCGCGCCATTGTTATGGCGGTGGACGGGTTTCAGGAGGCTTTTCAGCAAGCTGTCCAAGTGCATTTGAGCAACGGCTACGTCTTGTATTTCTGTTCTTTGCCAGGCCTGGCGCTACTTAAGTTGTTCGCCTGGCGCGACCGCGGTAATCAGAATGGGAAAGACGCGACCGACCTTTTCACCATAATCAGTGAATATAGTCATATTGAAGATGAACGAATTTATGACATCCCCCTCGACATAGAGAACTTCGATTCAGATCCAGACCGGCTGGGAGCCTTCTTGTTAGGTACAGATGTCACCTCGCTTTTGCCGCAAGCCCCCGTAAACGAGACTTTCGCGCAATTGCTGCAGCTTCAGACGCCAAAACTCGTCGATGCCGTTGTTCGCCAATATAGCCGAGACACCCCTGCCAGGGTTGAGCAATTGCTCGAGGACTTTTGGCAGGGCATAAACCATTCAGCGTGATGGTTCATGCAGTTCCATGAGCCGCCAGCAGGCACTCGTGGAACAGCTTGACCACCCGCTGCGGGCCGGGCGAACGCCGCAGCACGCTGGAATACTCGCAGTGATAACGGAACAGCATCGGTTTGATGGCGCGCATCATATTCTGCGCGACAAAAAACGCCGCATAGTGGTCGGGAAGAAAGCCGACGTACTTGCCGGAAAGGATTAGGGTCGCGATCGACTCCTGGGCAAACCCCGTTGCCTTGCGATGCAAATGCTGCTGCAGGCTCAGTTCCATATTCGGCGAATGGTAGCCTAATCCGGCAAAGGCATAATTGTGCAACAGATCCCAATTCAGCATTTCATGATGAGCGGAAAATAACTCATGCTGCGCGCCACAATATAAGAACATCCTCTCATGAAATAACGAACTATAAGATAAACTTTCCGCACTGCGGTGCATGGGAATAATGCCAATTTGAAATTGGCCGTCAATCACGCCGCGTTCAATGGTATTTATCGGCTCCACATACATTTGCAAAGAGACATCCGGCGCCTGCTCGCTGAATAAGGCGATCGCCCGGCCGATATGCGCCTGAGGATTACTGACGGTATGGTCGAATATCGCCACGTGCAGCTGTCCTCCCAGGCGTTGATGCACATCATCCACCCCACGGCGAAAGGCCTCGGTCGCCGCCAACAAATTCACGGTTTCCTGATAAATCAGCAGCCCTTCGTCAGTAACCGCAAACCCTTCGCGCCCGCGGTGGCACAGCGTCAGGCCCAGCCGCTGCTCCAGATCCTTGATGTGCTTGCTGATGGTCGACAGGCTGATGTTCAGCTCCAGCTCGGCGGCACTCATGCCGCCACAGTCGACCACCGCCTTGAATACCCGCAGCAACCGCAGATCCATATCCGATAACTGGCCCAACAATGCGCGCTTTTTTACTTGCATAAAACCTTAAGTAAGTTTCGACATATGATTATTCACATTAGTGAAGAAGCAGAACATAGTCAATTTCACTCAACATTTCATTAACACATTATTTATACCCTATGGCTTTTAAGTTACGGCTAGGCGACCAGCTCGCTCATCCCCAGGCGCTTACTCAAGTAAGTAACTGGGGTGAGCGAGTGCAGATAACAACGCTGTAACTTAAAAGATGACGGGTATATTTAATTAACCGTACCTGTTCTCCCCCTCGGAGGGAAAAATGGCTGATTTAAATCACCGTGAAAATAAAGCCGACCGTGAATGGTTAGAAGCACATTGGATGCCCTTTACCGGCAACCGTAATTTTAAAGCCAACCCGAGAATGATAAGCCACGCGCAAGGCGTTTATTATACCAGCCAGGACGGTCGCAAGATTTTTGACGGATTATCCGGGTTGTGGTGCTGCGGATTGGGCCATGGCCGCCAGGAAATTGCCGATGCCGCTCACCGGCAACTTTCCCGATTGGATTATTCCCCGGCGTTTCAGTTCGGCCATGCCTTATCTTTCGAGCTGGCGAACAAAATCAAGGCCATGACCCCGGCCGGGCTGGACTACGTGTTTTTCACCGGCTCTGGCTCCGAAGCGGCAGACACCTCGTTAAAAATGGCTCGTGCCTACTGGCGAGCCAAAGGCCAGGCGGGAAAAACCTGTTTTATCGGTCGCGAAAAGGGCTACCACGGCGTTAACTTTGGCGGCATCGCGGTGGGCGGCATTGCCGGCAATCGTAAAGCCTTTGGTGCCAGCGCCGAAGCGGACCACCTGCCCCATACCCAACTGGCGGGAAATGCCTTTTCACGCGGCATGCCCGAGCAGGGGGCCGAACTGGCGGAGGAACTCAACCGCATCATCGCACTGCGTGACGCCTCGACCATCGCCGCGGTGATTATCGAACCCTTCTCCGGTTCTGCCGGGGTGATCGTACCGCCGGTCGGTTACCTGCAACGCATTCGCGAGATCTGTACTCAACACAATATCCTGCTGATTTTTGACGAAGTGATCACCGCCTTCGGCCGCTGTGGCGCCTTGACCGGCGCCGAGGCATTCGGCGTCACGCCGGACATCATGAATATTGCCAAACAGGTCACCAACGGCGCACAACCGATGGGCGCCGTGGTGGTTCGGTCCGAGATTTACCAGGCCTTCATGGCCACCGATGAACCGGAATATTTGCTCGAATTCCCGCACGGCTACACCTACTCCGCCCATCCGGTCAGCTGTGCGGTGGGGCTGGCGACGCTGGATATCATTGAACGCGAGCAGATGATCGAACGGGTGCAGGCATTGGCCCCCCATTTCGAACGGGCGGTGCACGGTTTGCAGGGTTGCAGCCACGTCAGCGACATTCGCAACTTTGGCCTGGCGGCAGGTATCACGCTGGCGGCCCGGCCGGGTGAGGCGGCACGCAGACCGTATGAGGTGGCGATGCGCTGCTGGGAAAGCGGGTTTTATGTCCGCTATGGTGGCGACACCCTGCAGTTGGCACCGCCGTTTATCAGCAGCGAGGCGCAGATCGACTCGCTGATCAACGCCCTCGGCGACGCTATCAACGCAACCGAATAATAAAGGAGCGCAAGCCATGCCAATTGCACATTGGATCAACGGCCAGTCCGCCACCGGCGGAACCCGCAGCCAGCCGGTTTACGATCCGGCTACCGGGCTGTCGCATCAGGAGGTGTTACTGGCCGACCGCGCCACGGTAGAAAGCGCCATCGACGCCGCCGAGCAAGCCTACCCAGCCTGGCGCGATACGCCACCGCTAAAGCGGGCCAGGGTGATGATGCGTCTAAAAACGCTGCTGGAACAGCATGCCGATGCCATCTGCCGATTGATCACCGCCGAACATGGCAAAGTGCTCAGCGACGCCATGGGCGAACTGCAGCGCGGCATCGAGAATATTGAGTACGCCAGCTATGCGCCGGAACTGCTGAAAGGCGAACACAGCAAGGATGCCGGGCCGGGCATCGACAGCTGGAGCGAGTTTCAACCGCTGGGAGTGGTGGCAGGCATCACGCCGTTTAACTTCCCGGCGATGGTACCGCTGTGGATGTGGCCAATGGCGGTGGTGTGCGGCAACACCTTTGTGCTGAAACCCTCCGAGCGCGTCCCTTCCTCCACGCTGTATATCGCTCAACTGGCGTCCGAAGCCGGGCTGCCGCCGGGAGTGCTGAACCTGGTCAACGGCGACCGCGAGGCGGTGGACACCCTGCTGCACGATCCCCGGGTCAAAGCCGTCAGCTTTGTCGGCTCTACGCCGGTAGCGGAGCACATCTATCACACCGGTTGTGGCCAGAACAAACGGGTGCAGGCGCTGGGCGGCGCGAAGAACCATGCTGTGGTGCTGCCGGATGCCGACATCGCCGGCAGCGTCAGTGCGCTGATGGGTGCGGCGTTCGGCTCCTGCGGACAACGCTGCATGGCCATCCCGCTGGTGGTGGCGGTGGGAGACGGCACGGCCGACGCGTTGGTTGCCGGGTTACAGCGGCAAATGGCGGCCATGCGGGTCGGTGCCGGTAACGATAACCGCAACGACATGGGGCCACTGGTCACCCAACAGCATTATGAAAAGGTGAAAGGCTATATCGATCGGGGCGTTGAGGAAGGCGCCACTCTGGTAGTCGACGGCCGCAAGCTGGCGGTGCGGGACGACAGCGGGCAAATCAGCCAGGGCTATTTCCTTGGCCCAACGCTGTTTGACCACGTGCGACCGGGCATGCGGATTTATCAGGAGGAGATCTTCGGCCCGGTGCTGGGCGTGGTTCGGGTCGGATCGCTGAAAGAGGCGATGGCGATGATAGACGCCCACGAGTACGGCAACGGGACCTGCCTGTTCACCCGCGACGGCGAGGCGGCACGTTATTTTTCCAATCATATTCAGGTCGGTATGGTGGGGATCAACGTCGCGCTGCCGGTTCCGGTGGCCTACCACTCGTTCGGCGGCTGGAAACGCTCGCTGTTTGGCGACCTGCACGCATACGGCCCGGATGCCGTCAGGTTCTACACCAAGCGCAAAACCATTACCCAGCGCTGGCCCTCTTCCCATGACGCCCAGCATGCCACCTTCAGCTTCCCGTCCGGGCAAGGGTAATCTCATAATAAACATAATGATTTTTTAGGGGCGAAGAAATTCGCCTCGTTTTCCACGCGCTCCATTTAATCAGGCCCGGGCCGCGGCATGCCATCGCAATGCTCTACCGCACGACCGCCGTCCGTAAAATAATCCACTAACGCGTTAATGGAGTTTTGAATGACTGAGTCCACACCAGAACACAAATTCAAAGGTAATCTCAGCGTCCTCGACGTGGTGATGATTACCGCCTCCGGCGTCACGCCCGCCAGCTCAATTTTCGTTATTGCTCCGCTGGCGATCGCCAGCGCCGGCAGCGGTGCCTTTATCTCATTTCTGATCGCCGCCTTTATCGCCGCCACCATCGCCCTGTGCTATGCCGAACTCGGCGCGGCGCACCCCAGCGCCGGGGGCGAATACAGCATTATCAAACGCCTGTTCGGCACCCTGTGCGGACTGCAAACTTACCTGTTTATCCTCAGCGCTGCGCTGTTCGTGCCGGCGGTGCTGGCCACCGGTGCCGTGCCTTATCTGAACACCGCGCTGGGGACTCAGTTCGACGCCTCTACCGCCGGGATGATCACCATCCTGATCGGCGGTGCCTGCGCCATTTTCAACATCAAGGCCAATGCGCTGCTGACCGGCACCTTCTTGGTGGTTGAAATCGCGGTGCTGGGGTTAATCGCCTGGTTGGGCTTCAGCAACCCGCACCAAAGTGCGGACATCCTCGTCGCGCCGGTGATGCTAAACCCCGAAGGCGTGTTGGCGCCGGTTTCCGTACCGCTGATCGTCGCCATGGTCGGCGTCGCACTGTTTTCCTATAACGGCTACGGTGCCGCGGTGTATATGGCGGAGGACATGCGCGAACAGGGCAAGCCCATGGCCACCGCCATCATGCTGACGTTGGCGATCGTGGTACTGGTCGAGCTGCTGCCCTTTACCGCTTTGCTGATTGGCGCGCCGTCCCTGGCGGAAATGGCCAAACAGGCCGATCCGGTCGGCTACGTGGTCAGCCAACTGGGGGGGCCGACGCTGGCGCGGGTGGTCAGCGGTGCGATTTACCTGTCGGTGTTTAACGCCATTATCGCCATCGTGGCGCAGTTTAGCCGCATGATGTTCTCCAGCGGGCGTGACGGTTTTTGGCTGCCGCAGGTGAACCGGGCATTGAAAATCATCCACCCGCGTTTTGGCACGCCGTGGATCGCCACCCTGCTGTTCGGTATTCCCTCCGCGCTGTTGGCCTTTTGCTCCAACCTCGGCGATCTGACTTCCTTTACCGTGATCCTGCTGCTGCTGGTGTACATCATCATGGCGGTCGCCGCGCTGATCAGCCGCCGCCGCGCACGCTTCCACCACCCGTACCTGATGCCGCTGTGGCCGCTGCCGGTGGCGATCGCGCTGATCGGCTGCCTGTATGTGTTATGGACAATTTTGATCGCCAGCAGCCTGAAAGACTTTATTATCATCGCCGGTATCCTCTGTTTTGGTCTGCTGCTGAGTTACATGCGCACCCGGCAGGCTATCCCGCACGTTGAACCCTCAATTGAAGGAGAATAACCATGTCGCAGCGCGCTCAGGATTTGGGCATTAAAATCGGTCACGGCGTTGCCGGCCCGCTGAACGCCATCACCGACGTGCCCGGCGTTCGCGTCGGTCACGCCAGCATCCACGCCGATTTAGCCGAGGGGCGCAGCGTGCGCACCGGCGTCACGGTGATTGAACCGCGTGCCGGTCAGGCGCGACAATCCCCCTGCTTTGCCGGCGTGCATGTGCTTAACGGCAACGGCGACGCCACCGGGCTGGAGTGGATCCGCGAAGCCGGCCTGCTCACCAGCCCAATCGCCTTCACCAACACCCACAGCGTCGGCGTGGTACGTGACAGCCTGATCGCGCTGGAACGCGAAGCGCTGCCGGCCGGCGACGCGGTGTACTGGAATATGCCGGTGGTGATGGAAACCTTCGATGGCCTGCTCAACGACATCAACGGCTTTCACGTCAAGCCTGAACATGTGCGGCAAGCACTGCAGGCGGCACACCAAGGGCTACCCCAGGAAGGTGCCGTCGGCGGCGGCAGCGGCATGATCTGCCATGAGTTCAAGGGCGGCATCGGCACCGCTTCGCGGCGCCTGCCTGCCGATCGCGGTGGCTGGACGGTCGGTGCCATAGTGCAGGCCAACCACGGCAAACGCACGTCGCTGCTGGTGGGCGGTTACCCGGTGGGCCGTCATTTGGCACATATTCACTCGCCGTTTACGCCGCAGCTGCCGCACCCGGGCATGGGGTCGATCGTCGTCACCCTGGCCACCGACGCCCCGCTGTTGCCGCACCAATGCGCCCGTCTGGCCCAACGCGCCAGCATCGGCATTGCCCGCACCGGCGGCGGTACCGAAGACTCGAGCGGCGACATTTTTATCGCCTTCGCCACCGGCAATGACGGCCTCCCCCCTGCCGACTATGCCAACAAAGGGGCCTTTACCACCCCGCTGCGCATGGTGAATAACGATTACATCTCCGAACTGTTTGCAGCCGCGGCAGAAGCGGTGGAAGAGGCGATTATTAATGCCCTGTTGGCCGCCAATACCGTTTCCGGTAATGGCCATCGGGCGGAAGGACTGAGCGCCGAACAGTTGCTGACGGCACTGGAAAAAAGCGGCTGGCGCAAATAATCCGGTGAAGCCCAGAACGTGGGTGCTGCATTAACAGGGGTAAATCGGGTCGAACGTGTTCGACCCTTGCCGGTTCAGTCTTGACGAGGATTTGCCGACACTCTCAGGACTCACCGCCCGGTTTGGGCGTCGGGTAGTCGTAATCCAGCTTCAGCGGTTCGGCGTACAGGCTGTCCCACAGTTGGCTGTACAGCTTGTCCAGCCGCCGGCTCATGTTCGCGTCGTGCAGCACAATCTCCAGATTATGCGAATTGTCCAGATAGCCGCCGGTCCAGTTGCTGGTGCCCACCCAGGCGATCCCGCCGTCGATGGTCATGATTTTACTGTGGATCACTCGGGCAAACGGGATAAACCCGCTGCTGGCCGGTGGAATGGTGACAATTCTCACCTGTACGTTCGGCACCACCGCCAGGCTCTTCAGCCAGGCGATATCCGGCTTTTTGGTATTCCAGTTGGCAACCATCAGCTCGATCTGCACACCGCGCGCGGCGGCGCTGCGCAGGGCGTTATCGATCACCGCGTAGTAAGGCCGGGTGCGCTCCGGGCCAAAAGACAACGGCGCATAGTCCATCACCTGTACCCGTACCCGCTGCCTGGCGGAAGCCAACAGGCGCGGCAGCTCAAGCTGCGAGTCAATCACGCCCGCCGGGTTGTAGGCGCGTGGGCTGGCGATCAGGTAATTGCCCTGCGGCGTTTCCGCCGTGGGTTGGTACGTCAGTTGGGGCACCGGTTTATCCGCCGCCAGCAACGCCTGCGCCTGCCAGTCCTGTTCGAAGATCGCCTGGATCTGCCCCACGACCCCGGCATCGCTGATGCGCAACCCGGTTTCATGGATGTGTGCCAGCGCGCGCCAGTCAAAGTTCTGGCTGCCGACAAACGCCTGCTCACCGTCCACCAGCAGGTATTTGGCATGCAGAATGCCGCCGCTCAGCCGCTGGTAAGGGATGATGCGCAGCTCCAGATTCGGGATCGCCTTGAGCTGTTCCAGCGTTTCGGGAGTAGAAATGCGGATGCCCTTCTCCTCCATCAGGAAACGAATTTTTACCCCACGTTCCCCCGCCGCTTTAAGATGCTGCAGCACGCCATCCAGCAGCGAACCCTGTTGGTTCGCCACGTAGAACTGGCCCAGATCGATGCGGGTTTTCGCCGCATCAAACATCTGCTGCCACACCTCGGCCGTGTTGCGCAGGTCATCCGCCAGCAACGCAGTTTCTACCGGTGCGGTATACACCAGCTCGTAGCCGGGAATTTCAAAGCGCGCCGCCGCATTCTGGCTCAACATCAACAGGCAACCACCCCATAACGCAGTGTAAAGGCGGCCCAGTGGCCACCGTGAATGACGGCCATTAGGCATAGCGCGGCACCTCGCTGTCAACCCGTTGCTCGCGGCTGCCGTTTTCCGGGCGGCTGCCCGGCGCACCGGCGCGGATCAGCAGCACCTTCAACAGTTCGTTAATCCGCTCCATGCGGCTTTGCAGATAGTTGTTCCCCACCAGGCACAGCAGCGCGATGGCGATACCCAGCCCGGTAGCGTACAGCGCGGTGCCCATCCCGGCAGAAACCAGGCTCGGCTCGGACACCCCCGAGGCAGCCAGTGCCTTAAAGGTTTCGATAATCCCCATCACCGTCCCCAGCAGCCCCAACAGCGGCGCCGCGGTAACGATAGTTTCCAGCAACCACAGGCCCCGCGCCATCAGCGGCTTGCTCAACAGATACTGAGCGTCGATCAGATCACCGATCGCCTCGCGGTCACCGGCACGGTGTTTTTGCTCCAGCACCGGTGAAATCACCGCCAGCGGCAGGCTGTTGCGCTGGGTCAACTCATCCGGCAGATCGGCCGTGCGGTGCACGTCCAACGTCAGCGCCTGCTCCAGTCGACGCGCCTGGCGCTGGGTATAGGCGAAGTACAATGCACGTTCGATAATGATCACCAGTGCAATCGCCAGCGCGGCGTACATCACGTAGAAAATAATGTCGTGTAATAGATTGGCATTCATCGTTCAGTCCTCTTACCCGTCGTCTTTCAAGCCGCAGCGTTGTTACCTGCACTCGCTCACCCCAGTTACTTACTTAAGTAAGCGCCTGGGGATGAGCGAGTTGGCCGCCTGGCTGCAACTTGAAAGCCGCAGGGTATAAATAGTTAAAAGGTGGCTTCCAGCGATACGCTGAAGGTACGTTCTTCACCGACGTTGTAGTAAGGCGTGCTGGCCCTCACGCCGTTATAAGGCACAGAGTTGAAGGTCGTGGTGCGCACCGAAGTCAGGTACTCCTTGTCAAACAGGTTGCTGATGCCAAAACGGAGCGCCGCACTCTTGACGATCTTCTTGTCCACCGGCAGATGCACCCCCGCCGCCAGATCGAATACCGTACGGCCGCCAATCTTCTCGTCATTGGTCAGGTCGCCGTAGAACGCACTGACGTACTTGCCGCTCAGGCTGCTGTAATACAAACCGTCGTCATAACCCAGGGTCACGTTAAGCAGGTTTTTGGGCACGTTCGGCACCTCTTTGCCGCTGGTCGGTAGCGGCAGGCCGCCGTTGCTGACAATGTCGCTCTTCTGCTTGGACTCGGTATAGGTGTAAGAGGTGTAGTAGTTGAAGTTATGCGGCAGTTGACCACTCCACTCCAGCTCCAGCCCTTTGTTCTCTACGTTGCCGATGTTCATCATCTCGTAGTCACCGGCCGGGTTGGTGGTGGAGATTTGACGGTCGCTGTAGCGCATGTAGAACAGCGAGGCGCTCAGCAGCATATCTTCACGCTCGAAGCGCCAGCCCAGTTCCTGGTTCCAGCTCAGTTCCGGTTTGGTGCTGATGGAATCGCCGACGTTGTACAACACATAGTTTGGCGGGGTGCGCATGTTGCGCGTCAGGTTATAGAACACCTGGTTTTCCGGGTTCAGCTTGTAGCTGGCGCTGAAGTTCGGCAGGAATTCATGGTATTTGGCATCACGCTTTTCCGGCACGTTATACAGGCTGCCCTTGTTATCGCCTTTTCGTTCAACGTACTGATAGGCCAGCCCACCGACGAAGGTCCAGTTCGGCGTCGCGAACCAGGTGTCCTGCAGCCACAATTTTTGCGCCGGGGTAATGGTGTACTGGTTACGCCCCTGCACGGTTTTGCCGTTGGCGTCCTTCACCTGATCGGAACCGCCCGGTTTGCCCGAGAGCTGCTGCGGGTTGCCGTCGTCCTTGATGCCGATAAACGGCTGGGTCTGCGACTGGCGCGCGCGTTCAAACCAGTAGCCGATATCCAGGCTGTGCTGATCGTTGATGTCCCACTTCAGCTTGGTGGTGATGCCCGGCCGCCAGGTCTGGGTCCAGGAAGGGCGGTAATAGGTGTTGGACTGCAAGTTGCTGAGGTCATACTGACCGGCCCGGTCCGAGGTATTGGACAATACCGATGCCGTCTGGCCGCTGAAGCTGCCGCCGTTCCCCCAGTAGTAGTACGGCTGCAGGGTCAATGCCAGGTTGTCGCGCAGCTGCAGTTTCTGGGTGAACGTCAGGTTGAAATTCTCGAACGGATTACGGTTGAGCTTGTAGTAACGAGTCAGCTGGCCCCGGTTGTTGTAGGACGGCGTGGTGTCATAATCGCCACGGGGGTCCTCCGCGAACTGCGCCTTGCTGCGGGTGTTGTAGTTGACGTTATTTTGCTGGTTGTACTTCATGATCAGGTTGCTGCTGTTGCCGTTACCGTCCTCATACAACGAGTTCATCTCGAACTTGTTGGAGTACAGACGCCCTTCCCCGCGCCACTTTTTGGCCTCGGTGTGCGAATAGGAGATCCAGTTGCTGAAGCCGTTGTACTCACCGGTCTCCAGACGGGCAAAGGTTTTGCTCAGGTTGTTGCTGCCCAGCGTCTGTTTGACGAAGCCGCCGAAGTCCTTCGACGGACGTCGCGTTACCATGCCAATATTGCCGCCGCTGGAGCCAATGTGCGGGCCGTCGGCTTCCGAGGAGCCTTGGGTGACGAACACTTCTTCCAGGTTCTCCGAATCGCCCAGCAGGTTCGGGTAAACCGCGTAGTTGCCGGAGTCGTTTATCGGGATCCCGTCCACCGACAGGCCAATTTGATCGGAGTTCATACCGCGCATGGTGTAATCGACGCCGCTCAGACCGCTGGCGTCGTCGCTGTTAACGTTCAGGCCCGGCGTATATTTCAGTTTGTCGATGGCGTTGGCCGCCGCCGGCATTTTATCCATCGCCTCTTTGGTGACGGTGGAGCGCGACTTGGCGCTGTCCTCCTGCACCATCATGCCGCCCCCCAGCGACTGCCCTTTTACGTTGATGGTGCCGACGTCGGTCGAGTCCGCCGCCAGCACGGCACCCGGCAACATCGCCGACATCACTGCCAGATAAATCCCAGATCGATTGAAAGATTTCATTGTTTCCATCCCATAAAAATCAAACTGTTATACCAGGCATCAAGGCGCCTGATAATTGAACGTGGCTGAAAATCTTTTGGTTGTCTGCCCGTTGAAAGCCTCACTTGGGAACGGCTTCACCTGGCTGATACTTTGCAAACTGCTGAGCGCCGCGCGGTTGAGCAGCATGCTGGGGGCCTTATTGGTGATGCCGGACGAGATCACCCGACCGCTGCGATCCACCTCCAGCCACACCTCGACGTTGCCCTGCGGCCGTTCAAGCGAAGCCTGTCGCCCGCTGGGATAGCGCTTGCGCTGCTCCAGCTCATGGCGCAATGCCTGCAGATAACCGTTTTCAATGGCCTGCGCGTTCACCTTCGGTGCCGCCGGAGCCGGCGGAACGGGTTGTATGGCGGGCTTGCTGACCAGGGTTCTCGGCGCTGTCGGTACCGCGACCGGCCTGGCCTTTTCCACCGGTTTGGCTTTCTCCTTCACCGGTTTGGGTTTGGGTTTCGGCTGCGGCTTGGGCACCGGTTTGGCCTCGACAATCGGCTCAGGTGCAGGCACCACGGGTTCAGGAAGGGGCTCAGGTTCCGGCGGCGGTGGCTCGGGTTGCGGTGGGGTTTCCACCGGCGGCTCCGGTTCCGGCTGTGGCTGAGGTTCCGGCTCGACCAATGCCAGCTCCATGGCGGTTTCGTCATAGCGCGGCTGAATTTTCAGCGCCGCCTGTTGGCTGGCGAACAGCACGCAGCCCGCGACGATCAGCGCCGGCAACCAGCTGAAAAGGTGACGTGAACGATAGAGCAGATACATGTCACAGCTTCCGTGTGGCGATGGAGACGGAGAAGAAACCGCCCTGACGCAGGTTATCCATCACCGCGACCAGGCGCTCTACCGCAACGCCTTTGTCGCTGTTGACGATAATGGTGGTGGTCTGGTTGGCCTGCTGCTGTTGCTTCAACGTGCTGACCAACGCGCTCAGTGCAATGGGCTGACCGTCCAACTGCAGTTGTTCCTCAGCGCCCAACGTGATGATCGCCTTCTTCTGCGGCTTCAATTGCTGAGCGCTACCTGCGGACGGCAACTGAGTCTTCAGCCCAAGGGCCGGGATCACGTTCAGGCTAATCAACACAAAAAACACCAGTAAAAACATCATCACGTCGATCATCGGGATCAGTTCGATGTGCGCTTTGTTCTTTTTCGGCTCGTTCCAGTTACGCATGACACGCCCTCCCAAAAGCAAAGCAGCCAATATAGAGAGCCTATGTTTATCTTTTGTTACGTTTGTGTGATCTTATTTTCACAATGCAGCGGTTTTGAGAGTTTTTTCTCAGGCAATCACTGGTCGGAGGGGATATATAACCAATTAATTAACGATGATTTTTTGAGGAATAATTGTCAGGAAGGGCTTAGAGCGGTAATGCATAGGCAGGTAAGCTGTGATTATTCTGACACTTTACAGCAAGATCTTCAGGCCGTGTTTTTGCACCAGAGAAAGAAGTTTCAGCGACGGGCCTCCCGGCAGTTCCCTGTCGCAATTTTGCCCACCTACAGCTTCGCGATGCCCGTTTAAGGCAACGAGAAAATCTGGCTTTTGCTAACAGTACCGGACCTTTAAAGCGGCAGAGGTAACGAAAGGAAAAGCACTGCGGAGACCTGCGCAAAACGGTGTTTTTTAGCCATAAAAAAAGACGCCCGCAGGCGTCTTTTCTACAGCGACTGAATCAATCAGTTCACTTTAACCGGCATACCGGAACGGGCTTTGATTGCCGCGTCCACTTCGCTCTGGTTAACCGCTGGGTCCATCATCACTTTGCCCACTGGCGCAGAGATGGTCAACGGCACCGGATCTTTGGACTGCAGCTGTTCTTCGTTAGCAGAAAGTGGGTTGTGCACTTCAATGTAACGGGAACCGTCCGGCTCAACGCTGGCTTTGATCGGCTCGTTGATGAACTGCACGCGGGTGCCGACCGGAACGTTTTCAAACAGGAACTTGATGTCGTCAGCACGCAGACGCACACAGCCATGGCTCACGCGCAGACCGATACCAAAGTTGGCGTTGGTGCCGTGGATGGCATACAGACGACCGACGTACAGCGCGTACAGCCCCATAGGGTTGTCCGGACCGGCCGGGAATACCGCAGGCAGGATCTCGCCGTCAGCGGCGTATTCTGCGCGCATCTTGGCAGTTGGCGTCCAGGTCGGGCCGTCTTTCTTGCGCTGCACGGTGGTGGTCCAGTTCAGCGGGGTGTCTTTGCCCAACTGGCCGATACCGATGGGCAACACGATCACGGTGTTGGTGCCTTTCGGGTAGTAGTACAAACGCATCTCGGCGCTGTTGATGATGATGCCTTCACGTGGCGCATCCGGCAGGATCAACTGCTGTGGGATGGTCAGAGTGCTGCCCGCCTTCGGCAGGAAAGGATCCACACCCGGGTTGGCTTCCAGCATATTGCTCAGGCCCATCTGGTATTGAGCGGCAAAGCTCTCCAGCGGCAGCTTGCTGTCTTCCGGTACGGTGATTTGGATGTTCTCACCCACCAGACGGCTGTCTTTGGCAGGCAAAGGATATACAACGGCGAAGGCAGCCTGGCTGAAAGCCACCAGTGCCGTAAACAGGGTTAGGAACGCGCGAATGCTCATTTTCATCTTCGTGTTGGTAGTGGCCACTGGCAGTTATCAATATAGGTTATGCGGCCATAAATGACCGGATGCGCATTATATGTGCACATCGGCCCAAGTGTGAAACATTACCAGCGCAATATCGAACTTTTTTGTAACCTGGTGCGGCACGGAGAGGTTTTTCTGCGAAAACTGCCGTTAAAGCGCAGCGGCCGGCGGTGACGTTCGGCGAATCGGGATCAGATATTCGCAGCGGATCGCCGTACCGGGTGCGTTGCAAACCTCACCCGGCGTCGGATAAAAACGCTCGATATCCTGCCCGGGGCGCCGTACGGCTTTCATCATGGGCATCGCGGCTTCATACAGGCGGTCCACGAAGTTTGGCAACTCTTCGACCTGCCCCTGGTAGGTAAAGCTGGCGTAATCCCCCTGTTCGATCAGCACCTGCTCCCCTTCGGCCTGCTCATCCGCCAGCGCCAGAGTATAGGCCATGCGTTGACCATCAAGCTGTCGGCTGTCCGCTTCCAGGCTGGTGAGGCCGTAGACCACCGCCGGTGGCGCAACTTCGGGTTGCAGCACCTGGTTCCAGACATACTGGCGCAGCTCATTTTTCGAACGTTGCATTTGCCCCAGAGTGCAGCAGCGGCGCTGGGTACGTCCCACCAGCTGCATGGCCGGCAGAGTGACAATATCCCCCTGCGGCAATGGGCCTTCTGCCATCCGCAGCGGCGGCTGCATGCCGTGGCTGGACCAATCCGCACTGCGGCGATAGCCGGCCGGTGGCAAACCAAACTGTTTTTTGAAGCAACGGGTGAAGGTCTGCTGGGAATCGAACTGGTACTTATCGGCAATGCAGGCCACGCCGGTATGGGTGAGCCGCAGCTCACGCGCGGCGGCGGTCAAACGCCTGCGCCGGGCGTAGGTGCCCAGAATATGGCCGGTCAACTGCTTGAACAGCCGTTGCAAATGCCATTTGGAATAACCGGATTTGGCGGCGATATCGTCCAGCGTCAGCGGCTGGTCGAGGTTTGCTTCAATCCAGGCCAGCAGTTGCGCAATTACCTGTTGCTGATACATGGCGCTTCCTTATTAATTATTGTTCCCGTGGCTCGAGCAGGCGCTGTGCCAGCTCATGAGCCTGCTGCTCACTGGCCACCACCATCACCGGGTAGCCCCAGAAACGGCTGGCGAAATCGACAAACCCTTCCGCTGCCTGGCGGCGCACGTCGTCCGGCTCGATCAGCACCATGCCTTTTACCCACTGCGCCAGCGCCTCGCGGTGATCGCGTTTCCACAAGGCGACCTGGGTGCGCTCGTCGCGATCCTGCTCGCCGCTCTCATCCATACGACGATCGCAAAGCAGCACAAACGGCTGTTCTCGCTGCAGCAAGGTGCTGAATTCGGCAAATTCGGCGAGGGTATCTTTCGGTTCACCGGCGGCTTGCTGACGCATCCAGACCAGCGGGAAGGTTGCAGAGTCTAATGACATGAGACTTCTCCTAAGAGTTCGAAAACGTGCGCTTATTTTATCGACGACCGCACTAGACCACATTGCGCAATCAGGACATAATATTGCTCTATTGCGCCAATTTGAGAATTATTCTCATGAACTTCGTCACCCCGCTAAGTTTCGATATCGATCTAGTGCCTCGAGCGATTTTCGCCGTACCGGGTTCCACCGTTAACAAAGACTGGGAAGTCAGTCATCACCGGCACCAAAAAGCACAGTTGATTTATACGATGCGCGGCATGATCCGATGTGAAGTGGAAAGCGGGCTATGGCTGGTACCACCACAGTGCGCACTTTGGATGCCCAGCAACGTGCTGCACAACGCTCAGGGAACCGGTGCTACCGAATGCTACTGCCTGTTTGTCGATCAGGATGCTATTGCGGGCCTGCCGACCCACTGTTGCACGCTGGCCGTTTCGCCATTGCTGCGCGAACTGTTGTTGCAGGCCAGCGGTTTTGACCCGCAGTATGACGAGCAAGGCACTGAAGGGCGGCTGATTGGCGTACTCTTGGATCAATTGGTCAACGCGCCGATTGAGAATTTGCACCTGCCGGTTTCTAATGACGCCCGCATTCGCCAATTGACCGAGCGCCTGCTGGCCGATCCGGCGGACAAAGCCACCCTCAGCCAATGGGCTCAGCGCATCGGCATGAGCGAACGCACCCTCAACCGTACCCTGCAGCAGCAAATGGGCATGAGCTTTGGCCACTGGCGACGGCAGTTGCACGTGATGCTGGCGCTGCAACGCCTGACCATGGGGGAGACCGTACAGCGGGTGGCGCTGGATCTGGGCTATGAGAGTGCCAGTGGCTTCGTCACCATGTTCCGCAAAGCGGTGGGCAAACCGCCGGCACGCTATCTGGCGGAGAAAACCGCCGCGGGTCGACCTCAGGGCACTTGGATCTCCCTGTGAAATAACCAGACAAAAAGGCCGGCAACGAGGCCGGCCTGGAAAGTTTGTGCGGGGGGATCAGAAGTCGTAGAACACCGTCACCCAGGTGGAGTCCGGTTCGTTGTCGCTGCTGTTGGCCAGCGTCCGTTCCACATACACCGACAGGCCGTAGCCGATAGTGGTACCTGCCCCGAGGTATACGTGATTGGCGTGGTACTCTTCGTCGCCCTTCAATTGCAGCGAGTCCGCAGCCACATAAGGTTGGATCGATTTCAGGAAAGGCTTGTCGATATTAAAGGTATAACCGACAAAACCTTCCACCCCGTAACCGCTCCCGGCGAAATAATGCGACAAGGTACGTTCACGGGTGCTGGGCACATAGTCTTTGTAATAGCTGGCGGTCCCGACGATATACCAGTTATTGGGTTGCCAGGTCAGCGCGGTGCCGGACAACTGCTGGTGATACTCTTTCTCGTTATATTGGTTGTCTTTGATTTTTGCGTCGGTGTAGCTGTAAGCCGCGCTTACCGTTAATGTTTTCGTCGCCTTATAATCGACCCCCACCCCGCCGCCACCTTTGCGGCGATAGCTGAGATTATCCGCCGTGTGCAACTCGTCCTCCGGCAATAAATAGTTGGCGTATAAGGTGACCGGTCCAAAATCATTGGTGTATTTCAGGCTGTTCTTCGGTTTATTACCCCCGTCGTAGTCGCCGGAAATACCAATACCGGTGCCGCCCGCATGCCCATCGTTATCCCAGACGTCGCTTTTAATGCCGACAACCGAATAATAAATGCCGTATTGGTGGCCAAAGGTTAAGGTGCCGTAGCGGTCATCTTTGAAGCCGCCATACAGCTGGCGCTGATAGTCGCGTTTGCCGTCTTCGTTGTAGTGGCCGTCCCAACTCAGCGCATGTGCCAGATCGACACCCCACTCGTAGTAGCCGATAACCGAGGTATCCTGCGTCAGCGCATAGTCGCCGCTAAAGCGAAAACGCGTGCCGCCGTCGTGACCATTTTTATAATACCCCGGCTCCGGGCCATTATTAAATATCCACTCGGGGCGAATACTGCCGCCGACTTTCAAACTCAGTGGTGCCAGCAACACATTGCTTTGCGGGTTTTTATCCAGAATGGTGATTTCTGCCTGCGCGCCGGCGGATAACGCCGACAGCACAACGCCGCCAATGAATATTGGCGTTTTTATATATCTCATTATTACCCCTGCCCGAAAAATTATTTTTATAAATACGGTGGTCTTAAGCCACGCATAAACAATTACCCGATGTGTGCAAATGACGCAAGTTATAAAAATTCATGTCATAACCTGAGATTATTCACCACCGGATGACTTTTTCACCCTAAAAGTATTCAACTGTAATTCAATGCAAGACAATGTAATTAACCGCTCATATAACGTACAAAATGAGGTTTTTTAACCCGCAGAAACCTCCGTTATTATCGGGTTTTTATTATAAGAGATAACAAATAAATATTATTACAGCCACCAAACAATAACGCAGCTAAATTAATTATTTGTTATCTGCCCGCAGGGAAAACCAGGAAACCCACGCGGCGGCAAGGCATCGGCAACCTTCTGCCCACTCTTCACATTGTGATTTTCACCCCAGCCTGGGTAGAAATCACTCCCCTCCAGCATGAATAATGATTATTATTCGCAAACAGAAGGCCCGGCGCGACGCGACCGGCCGGATTTTGCTTTGAATTCAATGTTGAGCTTTTTAGCCTCAGGGCAACCGCCCTGCGGCGACAGGCATTTTAACTCCATGGAGAGGTTATGAACTCTGCAACAACCACCAGCCGCCGCTTTGGCGCACGCGCCGCTTTCCCACTGCTGCTGCTCACTTCAATGCTGTTTTCCGCCCCGCTGCTGGCCCAGGGCAAGCCGGAACTGCTGCGCAAGCCCGTCGGCAAAGGCGCTTATGAGATGGTCTACAGCCAGGGCGAGAACGCGCTGTATCTGGCCACCTCACAAAGCCGCAAGCTGGACAAAGGCGGCGTAGTGTATCGTTTGGATCCGCAAACGCTGGATATCACCCAGATCATTCACAACGATATCAAACCTTTCGGCGCGGCCATTAACAGCAAAACCGACACGCTATTCTTCGGCAACACCGTCAATAACTCGGTCACGGCCATCGACGGTAAAACCGGTGAGGTTAAAGGCCGCCTGGTGCTGGATGCGCGTAAACGCTCCGAGACGGTAAAACCGCTGGCACCGCGTGAGCTGGTGGCCGACGCCACCACCGACACCCTGTATATCACCGGGCTGGGTGAATCCAGCGTGGTTTGGGTAGTGGACGGCAAAGACCTGACCCTGCGCACCACCATCACCGAAACCGGCAAATACGGTACCGGTCTGGCGCTGGATGCGGCCGCAAGCCGCCTGTACGTGACCAACGCCGACGGCGAGCTGGTGACTATCGACACCAAAACCAACAAGGTGCTCAGCCGCAAGAAATTGGACGAGTCCAAAGAGCACTTCTTCCTGAACATCAGCTTGGATCCTGCCACGCATCGCGCCTTTATCACCGACTCCAAGCAAGCACAGGTGCTGGTGGTCGATACCCGCGACGGCAAGATTTTGAGCAAAATCGACGTGCCGGAATCACTGGCGGTCCTGTTCAACCCGACGCGCAATGAGGTGTATGTCACCCATCGTCAGGCAGGCCAGGTCAGCGTGATCGACGCCAAGAACTACAAGCTGCTGCAAACCATCAAGACCCCAACCCACCCGAACAGCCTGGCGCTGTCACCGGATGGTCAGACGCTGTACGTGAGCGTCAAACAGGCTTCAAGCCGTGAGAAAGAAGCCACGGCGCCGGACGACGTGATCCGTATCGCGTTGAAATAACAGCACAAGGGCGCCTCGGCGCCCTTTTTTTTATCGTTTTAAACCCTAAATCCAACGTGTTTGCCATCCGGCAGTTCAATATCCAGCCGCAGTGTTCCGCCCATCGCTTCCACATACCGTTTTAATGTCGAAATCTTCAGTTCATTGCCACGTTGCTCTATAGCAGCAACAGAGGGTTGCGAAATACCGAGATTATTCGCCAGTGTTTGCTGTGAAATATCCAGTGCCTCCCGCACCTCATATAAGCGCGTTTCCAGCAGCATTTCCTCTGCCATTTCCTCAATCCGCTGTCTGCTATCAGGGGTACGCGAAGCTAACATTTCTTTTAAAGTACCCATTGGTTACTCCTCAAAATTACACATCAAATGTTGGGTAAACTGCGCATCGGCAATAGGCAGCATGACTTTGTAAAACCGCTTCTCATTGCCTGTCTTGTCGCCAGCACACAAAACGATAGCCTGACGTACAGGATCGAATGCAAAGAAAGCACGAATTGGTCGCCCCTTATGCTGAATTCGCAGCTCTTTCATATTGGAATGCTGCGATTCCTTCAGCGAATCGACAAATGGGCGGGATAAGTTGGGGCCACCTCTCTCAAGCATCACCAATGCAGCAAGCACCTTTTCCTGGGTAAGGTCATCTTGCGATACAAACCATCGATCAAACTCTTCCGTTGTTATGACAGTCCACATGGCATTCCCTTTTTATAGACTACAATCTATAAATAAGATATAGAGCACAGCCTATAATTACAACGCCATTTTTAAAACTGTACCGCCAAGAACCCTGCTGCTATGGCTTCCCCGCCATCTCGCCAGCGTCCTGAACCACCGCCTTTTTAGTGGCTCGTTGGTAAAGGCACAGCTCTTTGCCCGCTTTGTTATGCATAAACGCCTGCGGATAGCGCCCGGCGATCAACAGGGCCGAGTAACCGACGTCGTCACCATAATGGATAATGCTGCCGACGGCTTTGGCCCCATGCAAACTGCTGGCTTTCAGGCAGGCGGTTTGCAGTGCTTTATCGCCGCTGGCCCATGCCGCTTCAGAGGAGGCCCCGACGCTGAACGCCGTCATCACGGCGGCAAACACGATAAAAACTCTGATCATTATTTTCTCTCCTTATAACGGCGTTCTCAGCAGTATATGCAGCCTTTTATTCTTCAGCCATCAGAACCACGCCCCTTATTTACAGCTTTTTTATTCCGGCCATAAATAAAGTTACGGCGTTTTTACAGACAGGTTTTAGGGGCGCGGATAACATCATTACATCGCCAATATGGCCTTACGAGACGGATGCCTCATGTGTTTATCCCCTGCCCTGATAATAATTTCCCCCGCTGTTTTCATTTATTTCGGGGGCTGCCATGCATGCTAACGTTATTGGTTTTAACCCGCTGCTGGCAGATATTCCCACTTCGCAGGCGCGTTCATTCCACAAAGAAGTGGAACAGTATTTACAGCGCTACCCGGACACCGAACACGTCGATATTTATCTCAACGATCTGAACGGTCAATTCCGCGGGAAACGGTTGCCTGTCGCCGAGCTGTTTGCGCTGGATAAAGGCTGTTATTTCCCGCTGTCGATCTACGCCATGGATCTTGGCGGCCAGGTGATCGAAGAGAGCGGACTGGGCCAACAGGCCGGCGAGCCGGACAGGTTGTGTCTGCCGGTGCCCGGTACGTTGCGGCCCTGCGCCCGCGATCCGCAGCACCATGCCCAATTGTTGCTGACGATGAAAAATGCCGACGGCGACGCCTGCGAACTGGAACCGCGCGTGGTGCTGCAACAGGTGCTTAAACGCCTGCATGCCAAAGGTTACTTCCCGGTCGTGGCGGCAGAGCTGGAGTTTTATCTGCAGGATCCGCTGCAGCAACCGGCTGACACCGGACGGTGTCCGACGCAGAGTTTTTCTGTTGATGCGCCGGAGCGCCACCAGGCATTGCTCAATGACATCGAGCATCAGGCCAGGCTGCAGGCATTGCCGCTGACCGGCGTGGTCGCCGAAGCGGCCTCCGGCCAGTATGAGCTGAACCTGCATCACAGCGCTCGCGTGCTGGAGGCCTGCGATCAGGTGCTGGCCCTGAAGCGGCTGACGCGCCAGATCGCCGAGAAACACCACCAGCACGCCTGCTTTATGGCCAAACCCTGTGCCCAGGCCGCCGGCAGCGGTTTGCATTTTCACATCAGCCTGCAGGATGAACAGGGCAATAACCTGTTGGCCAGCCCGCCGGGCGAGTTGAGCGCCACCATGACGCAGGTGATGGCGGGCATGCTGGCGCTGATGCCGGCCTCGATGGCGATATTCGCGCCAAACGTTAACGCGTTCCGCCGCTTTCGCCCCGGCATGCACGTGCCGCTGCGCGCCTCCTGGGGGCACAACAACCGCACGGTGGCGCTGCGTTTGCCCTGCGCCGACAATGCCAACCAGCGCATCGAATACCGGCTGGCCGGGGCCGATGCCAACCCGTATCTGGCCGTAGCGACGATGCTAAGCGGCATGCTGTATGGGCTGGAGCACGCGCAGCTCCTGCCACCGGCGGCCTGCGGCAACGGCTATGAAAATGGCGACGCGGTGGCACTGCCGCTCAGCCAGCAGGAGGCATTGGCGTTGTTCCGGCAGACCCCACCGTTGCAGGAAAGCCTCGGCCCGGCGTTTGCCGCGCTGTGGCACACCTGCAAGAGCGCCGAGCTGCGCCGCTTTGAAGCGCAGGTCACCGAAGCGGAAACCCGCTGGATGCTCTAACCCCTATTCGTAACCTGAACAAGGAAAGCAGCATGTCTCGTTTGGTTTTGATCTCGAATAAGCAGTGTGACGGCAAGGATCTGGCCTGCGCTACGCAGGCCCTATCGCCTGACAGCCAGAGCGATGACGATCGCGGGTTGTGGCTGGGCTGGAACGGTGACGTACAGAACTTTGGCGAGGCGCCGCTGCGCCCGGTCAGTTACCAGCACCACAGCGGCTACGAACAGGTGACCTTTCCGCTGTCGACCGAGGAGTTTCACTTCCACTATCAGGGCTACTATCACGATGGATTGTGGCCAGTGTTCCATAACCACCCGGAAAAGGCACATTTCACGCCGGAGAACTACCGCGCTTATCGACAGCTCAACCGGCACTTCGCCGATATCGCCTGCGAGTATGTTTGCCCGAACGACATCATCTGTATTGATGATTACCAGCTGTTGCCCTGCGGCCAGGCGCTGAAAGAACAGGGGTTGCTGAACCCCTGCGCGTTCTTCTTCCATTTGCCGTTCCCGTCGACGGCGCTGCTCAGACAGATCCCCGAGCACCACGGCTTAATCGAATCGCTGTTTTTCTACGATCTGATCGGCTTTCAGACGCTCGACGACCGCAACAACTTTCTCAGTTATCTGACCCATGAATACCCGGTCGAAATGCTGCCCGACGACCAGTTGCAGGTTAACGGACACATCTTCGCCACCGGCATTTTCCCCGCCGGGATCAATGGCAGACAGGTTTATTGATTTTACGGCGGCGCGCGACATTCAGGCGCGCCGTTTCATTTCGCTTCGATTTACTTTTACCGTATTTATCGCCATCGCAATAGGTTATTTTATTTTCTGAATATAGCGATTAAAAAATGAATATTCATCCTGTTACACATCAACAATAAAAACCGCATGCCACCAATTGCTTTTTATTAGCAAAACACATTACCCTCTCCCTGCCATATTTAAACCGAGGAGGGCCCTATGGGCGATGAAAGTTTTAGTTTTACGCTAATTCTATTGGGCGCCTTTCAGTAATGCCACCCAGGTTGCATTCTGAAAGACACGGAATGCGGCAACCGCTCCCCTTCTGACGGCCTTTCCCGCTCTGCCGGCCCGCCCATCGCCCCGCTGCGAAAACAACGTCTGTCTCAACCGCTGTAGCGGTATTTATCTGAGGTCGCCGGGAATATTCCCCCGAGCGCCGACGGATTTCTTATGGGAAAATTAAGGTATTGCGTTATGCAAAATAACCGGGGTACATCTATTTTCAGAAAGTCTTATTTAAATGACTTTATCGTTATCGCCATCGGCGTTTTCTTCATTGCATTTTTTATTCGCGCCTGGGGCGACATGCACGGCGATTTCAATGAACAGAACGTCTCCGCCATTAATCTCGATGCCTGGAATCTGCTCTATTATTCGCTCAGAACCAGCATGCGCTTTCTCCTCGGCATGGTCTGGTCGTTGCTGTTCTCTCTGGTGTTCGCCGTGCTGGCCGCGCGCTATGCGCCGCTGCGCCGGGTGATCCTGCCCTTCGTCAACTTTATGGAGTCGGTGCCGTTGGTGGGGTTCCTGACCTTCACCACCGTGTACTTTCTCAACCTCTACCCGCACAGCGTGATGGGGCTGGAGTGCACCGCCATCTTCGCGGTGTTTACCGGCCAGGCCTGGAACATGATGCTGACGCTGTATCAGACGCTGCGCATCGTGCCCAAGGAGCTGGACGAAGCCGCGCGCAGCTTCAATTACAACCCGTGGCAACGCTTCTGGCGGCTGGAGTTCATCTATTCGGTGCCGGGCCTGCTGTGGAACGCCATGGTGTCGCAGTCCGCCGCCTGGTTCGCCCTGGTGGCCTCCGAAGCCATTCCGGTTGGCGATCGCTCGGTCGAATTACCCGGCGTCGGCTCCTATATCGCCGAAGCGCTGGCGCAGCAGAACGTAGCGGCGATCCTGTATGCGATCGTCGCGCTGGCCGCCAATATCGTGCTGCTCGATCAGCTGGTTTTCCGCCCGCTGGTGCGTTACACCGCCCGTTTCAAATACGAAGACGTCACCGCCAATCGGCCGTTCGGCAATCCGTGGTTCTACAACAGTCTGGCCTTCTCGCACATCGGCGCAGCTCTGGGCAGCACGCTGCGCGCGCTGGCTGACCTGTGGCTGTTCAAGCTGCCGCGGCTGTGGTACGCCCTCTGCCTGCACCGCCTGTTTCGCCTCGCCGCCAAAGGTAATTGGCTGTGGCGTAGCCTGTGGTATCTCGGCGTGGTGCTGGCCTGCGTCTGGTTCGGTTACCGGCTGTGGGAATACTTCCCCAAACAGTACTTCGCCATGCTGCCGGAGTGGATGCTGCTCACTACCGCGCGCGTGGTCGCGGCTATGCTGCTCAGCGTGGCGATCTTCACGCCGCTGGGAGTCTGGATCGGCATGAATCCACGCCTGGTGAAGATCTTCCAGCCGATCATCCAGATCCTGGCGGCCATTCCGCCCAACATTTTCTACCCGCTGATCGCCGCCTTCATCGCCATTTATCATCAGGATCTCGGCTGGTGGGCCATTCCGATGATCATGCTGGGTACCCAGTGGTACGTGTTGTTCAACGTGATCGCCGGCGTCTCCGCCATTCCGACGCAGATCACCGAGGTCAGCGAAACCTTCGGCCTGCGTCGCTTTCGCTGGTGGCGCTACTACATGCTGCCGGCGATTTTCCCCTACATCGTGACCGGCATCATCTCCGCCGCCGGCGGCGCCTGGAACAGCGCCATCGCCGCCGAGGTGATCCAGTGGGGCAGCACCACCCTCAGCGCCACAGGGCTGGGCGCCTTCATTTCCGTGGTGACCGACGCCGGCAAGAACCCGGAGTCAGCACTGGGCTGCGCAGCGATGTGCGCGCTGGTGGCATTGTGCATCATCTTCGTCTGGCAACCGCTGTATCGCATAGCGGAAACCAAATTCAAATATGACTGATCAATGGGGAACAACATGGTGACTCAAGACGTGATTATCCGCGCCCGCCGGCTGAACAAGACGTTTATCGGCGAAAACAAACACCCCAAACCCGTGCTGCGCGACGTGTCGCTAGCCATACACGCCGGCGAGTTCGTCACCATTCTGGGGCAATCCGGCTCGGGCAAGTCCACGCTGCTGCGCATGCTGGCGGGGCTGATCCCGCCGGACAGCGGCACGCTCACCCTGGCGAGCAAACCGGTCAACGGCCCGAGCGCCAACGTCGGCATGGTGTTTCAGTCCTACGCGCTTTACCCCTGGCTGACGGTGTACGACAACATCGCCTTCGGCCTGCTGGCTCAAAAGCTGCCGCCGCAGACGATCGCCGAGCGGCTGGGGGCGCTGCTACGCCTAGTGGGGCTGACCGGCTATGAGCACGCCTGGCCGCGCGAGCTTTCGGGCGGTATGCGCCAGCGCGTGGGTTTCGCCCGGGCGCTGGCGGTAGAGCCCGACGTCTTGCTGCTGGACGAGCCCTTCTCCGCCCTCGATATCTTTACCGCGCAAAAACTGCGGGGCGATCTGCTGGCGCTTTGGGGAGAAAACCACCTGCGTACGCGCGCCATGGTGATGGTGACGCACGACGTCGAAGAAGCGGTGCTGATGTCCGATCGGGTGCTGATCCTGGACGCCGCCGACAAACGAATCGACGACGAATTCAGCGTCAACATCCCTCGCGCGGCGCGCAACCGGGAAAGCCTGCGGCACCTCACCGATCTGATCCGCAGCTGCCTGTACAGAAAAATCGCGCAATCGCAATCGGCCGGTTAACGGCCCTGTTTTCATCCACTTGGGGAATTGAAATGAACCATAAAAGCTTGCTGATGACGCTGGTCATCCTGCTGCCGGCTGCCGCCACCGGTGCGGAAATCGTCAATAAGGACGGTAATAAACTGGATCTGTACGGCCAACTGAACGGCGTGCATTACTTCAGCAGCGACGCCAGCAATAACGGTGACCGCTCCTACACCCGCTTCGGCTTCAAAGGCGAGACGCAGATCGGCGACGAGCTGACGGGGTATGGGCAGTGGGAATATCAGGCGGGGCTTAATCAGGCGGAAAGCGCCGGGCCGGGCGACAGCTATACCCGTCTGGGCTTTGCCGGATTGACGTTCGGCCGCTGGGGTAGCCTGGATTACGGCCGCAACTACGGCCTGCTGTATGACGTGGCTGGCTGGACGGACGTGCTGCCTGAATTCGGCAACGACAGCTACGAAGCGGCCGACAACTTTATGACCGGTCGCGCCAACGGCCTGCTAACCTACCATAACCGCAGCCTGGGTGGACTGTTGGACGGTCTGGATCTCGGCCTGCAATATCAGGGGAAGAATCGGGGGGACGACGCCCTCCGGGCGAAGGATATTCAGACACAAAACGGCGATGGCTACGCCTTTTCCGCCACCTACGACACCGGCGTAGGGCTAGACTTTGGCGCCGCCTACGCCAACTCTGCGCGCACCCTGGCGCAACAGCGCTTCGGTCTGGCTGACGGCGATCGTGCCCGGGCCTGGACGCTGGGACTGAAATACGACCAAGACAACCTCTACCTGGCGGCAAGCTACGCGCGCACCGAGAACATGACCTACGTCGACGGCGATCGCTACGCCGGCTTCGCTCCCCGCGCGGACGCCGTCGAGGCGGTCGCGCAGTATCATTTCGATTCCGGCGTCACGCCCTCGCTGGCCTACCTGCAAACGCGCGGCCGTAACCTGCCCGGCATCGGCGGCGCCGATCTGGTCAAATACCTGGATCTGGCGCTGAATTACAGCTTCAACGCCAACATGTCGACCTACGTGGAGTACAAACTCAACCTGCTGCAACGGCAGAACGCCGTGGGTGCCAGCGCCGACGACATCGTCGAAACCGGCATCATGTATCAGTTCTGATCCCCATTCCGGCCGGAGGGCGCCCTCCGGCCGGTTCATTATTTGACTTGCCGCATACCATGTTATTCTCTCGTTTAATTCAGGTTTATATTTCCATAAAATGATGCCTATATTCATTCTTGTTATTTCTGTTGACACACCGTTTAATTAATAAAGAAAACCTTTCCCGCATTCATATTAAATTACATTTTGCCGACATAATTCGGCGCAACCACATTGAATAACAGGCTATACCACGCGTATTATGGCCACACGAAAAATAACGGGAGAAAGATATGGAAGGCGACAGTTGGTTGTTTATTTTATTGTTGGAATCGCTGAGGTCACAGGAGCAATAGTCATCCCAT
This sequence comes from Serratia liquefaciens, assembly GCA_012719855.1. Classification (GTDB taxonomy): domain Bacteria; phylum Pseudomonadota; class Gammaproteobacteria; order Enterobacterales; family Enterobacteriaceae; genus Serratia; species Serratia liquefaciens_A. The sequence goes on from JAAXZN010000029.1 coordinate 127,542, forward strand.
TGCATCCTGAAAGTGTCAGGATATGCGTTAGTTACCACATCCCTTCGCTTTACCCCTTCAGCGCATGGCCTCCGCGCATGCCAGTCCGGCGCGCCTGACAGGCTAATCACTCCAGCATATGCTTATTAACAGTCCGATAACGGTCAGGCTTATTTGCGCTCGCATTTATTTCACGCCGGCCCGACGATAAATATCGGCCATTTTTCCATGCTCATATTTTTAATTGAGTGGAGAAACATCATGATGGTAAAAAAAACCACGCTGCTAACAGTCAATAACGTCAGCAAAAGCGTTCAGCCTACCGGAAAAGAAAAACGCCTGGTGCTGAATGAAATCAACTTGCGCCTCTACGACAACGAGGTCGTCAGCATTTTGGGGCAGTCCGGCTCAGGCAAATCCACCCTGCTGCGCATTATTTCCGGCCTGATCGCGCCGGATCTGGGTACCGTGATGCTGGGGGATAAAAAAGTCTCGGGGCCAAATCCGCAGATCAACATGGTGTTCCAGACCTTCGCCATTTTCCCGTGGCTTAACGTCTACCAGAATATCGCCTTCGGGCTGCAGGCGCAGGATCTGCCGCCGCAGGTAGTCGAAGCCCAGACGCTGAAAATGCTCGATCTGGTCGGGCTCGCCCCCTACCGCGATGCCTACCCGCGCGAGCTTTCCGGCGGCATGCGCCAGCGAGTCGGCTTTGCGCGCGCGCTGGCGGTAGAACCGATGCTGCTGTTGCTGGACGAGCCCTTTTCCGCGCTGGACGTCTATACCGGCGAACACCTGCGCAGCGACCTGCTGCGTATCTGGAGCACTCGCCAGATCAAAACGCGCTCCATCGTACTGGTTACCCACAGCGTAGAGGAGGCGGTGATGATGTCTGATCGCATCTTCCTGCTGGGCGCAGGTACCCTCGACGGCTGCTATCACATCGCGCAGCGCCGCGAGACGCGCACCCGCGAGGGAATGCAGCCGCTGACGGACAAAATCAGCGAGACACTCAGCCGGCAGATCGCCGCCGCGCACTGAGCGAAGCCATGGCTTGGCGGGACGGAACCCCGCCAACTTCACTACCTGTTTATCAAGAGTTACCCCGCCACGGGTGGCTCATGATAAGCGGATAATACATCGAGTTATTATCATGCATTTCATTCATACACTGCTGACGCTGCTGACCGCGTCCGTCCTGGGCGCCGCCATCGGCTACGAAAGACAGTTCCGCCAGCGCACCGCCGGGCTGCGCACCAACACGCTGGTGGCCACCAGCGCAGCGATCTTCGTCCACCTGGCCATGACCATCGACGGCAGCGACGGCGCGGTGCGCGTCATCTCCTACGTGGTCTCCGGCGTCGGCTTTCTCGGCGCCGGAGCCATCATGAAGGAAGGGATGAACATCCGCGGTCTGAACACCGCCGCTACGCTCTGGGGTTCCGCGGCGGTCGGGGCCTGCGCCGGCTGCGGCCTGTACGGCGATGCGCTGGCCGCCACGCTGTTCGTGCTCGCCGCCAATACCCTGTTGCGTCCTCTGGTCAATATGGTCAACAAACAACCCTTCAATGACGTTAACGGCGAATCCACCTACCAGATTTGCGTGATCGCCTTCGAGCATGAGCAGCGTGAAGCGCTGGCTAAATTCAAACAGGTGCTGCAAGGCGAAAACTGCTTTATCTCGCATCTGGATATCGAACCCTTTGGCGACGACGACGTGGAGATCACCGCCACGCTGATGCCGGCTTCCGTCACCACGCCGGTGCTCGACCAGACCATCAATAAACTGCTGAACGGCAGCATGATGAAACAAGCCTATTACAGCCGCATCGCTGGCTCCGGCTAATGCCTTTCACCTTCAGGGAGACCAACCATGAAAACCATGCCGAAGCTGGCTCATCTGACGATGTTCAAAGATATCGTCCACTGCGGAAGCTTGCACGAGGCCGCGAAAAAACTGGCCATCTCGCAACCGACGCTCAGCCGAGTGCTCAAGGAGCTGGAAATGTCCATAGGCGCACGGCTGCTGGAGCGCAGCAACCGCGGCGTGCGCCTGACGGCGGTGGGCGAGCTGTTTTACCGGCGGATAGACGCCGCCACCAATCAGTTGTTCAGCGTGTTTGACGAACTACGCGGCATGAGCGCTGACGGTGAGAAGCGTCTGCGGGTGGGGATGAGCGTCGATCCGCTGCTGTGCTATCTGCCGCAGGTGCTCGAAGGCTTCAACCGCCGCTACCCGCATACCCGGGTGACGGTGGTGGAAGACGGCCCGGAAGGCCTGCTCGCCCGGCTGCGAAACTGCGAGCTGGATTTGGCAGTCAGCAGCCTGAACGGCGCGACGGGCGGCGCCGATCTGGCCATGCAGGCGCTGAAAAGCGAGCGCTTCTCGCTCTATCAGGGGGGCGACCTTACCGCCGCCGGGCAGCCGCCGGCCGAGGCCAAATGGGTGGTGCCGCGCTCCTGCTCGGTGGGGCACGCCGCCATCCGCGAGATCGCCGAGAGTTACACGCCGCACGGCCAGATAGTCGAGACCGACTCCTTTCTGGCGACCTGGTGCCTGGTCAGGCAGCAGGGTTATATCGCGCTGCTGAGCGATCGGGTTGTCGCGCACTATGCGCCGCAACTGCACCTGCAGAAAATCCCGACGCAGGGGATCGACATCAGCGCGCGCTTTTACGTCTTTACCCGCCATGAACCGGCTACGCCGCCGCTCAGCGCCGCGTTTATCCACCTGCTGCAAACCCTGCAGACGGCCTGAAGACGCAGGCCGCCGGAAACGTTCGGCACCCAGTAGGCGAACAGAAAAACAGGGGGTTAAAGCCGGCCGGTTATTCCGGGGGGTGTATTAGCACAGCGGCGGCCGGGCGGCAGTGCTAATGCAGCAACACAGAAAGGTATTATTACGCTCTCCTGCGCCACTTTTATCGATAACGCTCGCGGCCATTACGCCATGACAGTTCTATAAAGCAATTCATCGAGCGAAAAATCACTGCGCGCGCGGCTATCTGGTAATTCGGTCTGTTGTTCATGAGCTTTAAGCCCTTGCAGGATAAACGCGTGTATCAGCTCCCTGCGGGGACCGTATTCTGCTTCTCCGGCTCTTTTCTTGGCAGCCAACAAGGCATGAATTTCCGCTAACAACAATGGATCGCTCACCGTTCCAGCCAGCAGGTGCTCGAAAAGCATTGGCGGCACTCCTTTGCCCGCTTCTATCCAGAGGACAGCCAGCAGTGGCCGCAGAACGTAAAAATATTTTTTGAGGCGCACCTCCTCGCCTTGCAAGTAGCCGCGGAAGTTTTTACGCGCCATGGAAAGATAGTGCCAGCGCGCTCGCTTAGCCGAAAACCATTCCGGTACGACGCCTTTCAGCGCCTCTACACTTTCAGTGTCCTGCTGATAAACCACCGGTGAATCCAACCATTCGATCAAAGTCGGGTTAGCCCGCTTTAACAGGCCGAGCGACTTACGCCATTCCCATCCACAGACGTCTAGCTCATCATCTATCGGCAGCTCTATCACGTCACGCTGCGTCTCAACGCGCAAATACCATTCAGGCCGATGCACATACAAGAAACGCACGTCGTAATCACTGTCCGGCGAGGCGAATCCCCACCCTCGACTGCCGGACTCGCAGGCATATAACACCCTTACGTCATACCGCGCTTCTATTTCACGCAACACCTTTTTTATTTTGACGCGCATTTCACTGCTGACGCCTTCTGTTTGTTCTTCCATGACCTTATCCTTTTCCATACGTTATCTAACGCAGGGTATATACGATTTTCACCCGAGACAACTGCGCCGCTATATTCAAAACATGATGAAACCAGCTACCAACCGCTTACCCCGCCAATCCAACCGTTCACCCGGCGAATCCAACCGCTGACTGAAATTCGCCTGTCTTCCCCTGCCCCAACCCACAATGATGAGCTGTTCCTAAACCTATACCCGAACGTTATCCGCACCGGGCCGCGTGCCTGAAACATCTTATAAGCGGGTTAACTCACTCATTTTGCAGATTTGAACTAAGGACACCTCAATGAACAGAGAGGGGATTTTAAAACACCTACCCTGGATGCTGCTGGGAATACTCGGCGCGTCCTGCCTGGGCGTGGTTGCGCTGCGCCGTGGCGAACACATCAGCGCACTGTGGATCATCGTCGCCTCGGTGGCGGTGTATCTGGTGGCGTACCGTTATTACAGCCTGTATATCGCCACCAAGGTGATGAAGCTGGACGCCTTCCGCGCGACGCCGGCGGTGGTCAATAACGACGGTCTGAACTACGTGCCGACCAACAAAAACGTGCTGTTCGGCCACCACTTCGCCGCCATTGCCGGGGCTGGCCCGCTGGTGGGCCCAGTGCTGGCAGCGCAGGTCGGCTATCTGCCCGGTACGCTGTGGCTGCTGGGCGGCGTGGTGCTGGCGGGGGCGGTGCAGGACTTTATGGTGCTGTTCATCTCCTCGCGCCGCAACGGCGCTTCGCTCGGCGAGATCATCAAAAAGGAAATGGGCCCGGTACCGGGGACCATCGCGCTGTTTGGCTGCTTCCTGATCATGATCATCATCCTGGCGGTGCTGGCCTTGATCGTGGTGAAAGCGCTGGCGGAAAGCCCGTGGGGCGTGTTCACCGTCTGCTCCACCGTGCCGATTGCCCTGTTTATGGGCGTTTACATGCGCTTCCTGCGCCCGGGACGGGTGGGCGAAGTGTCGATCATTGGCATCGTGCTGCTGGTGGCTTCCATCTGGTTCGGCGGCGTAATTGCCCACGACCCGTACTGGGGCCCGGCGCTGACCTTTAAAGACACCACCATCACCTATACGCTGATTGGCTATGCGTTCGTTTCCGCCCTGCTGCCGGTCTGGCTGATCCTGGCGCCGCGCGACTATCTGGCGACCTTCCTGAAAATTGGCGTTATCGTCGGGCTGGCGATTGGCATCGTGATCCTCAACCCTGAGCTGAAAATGCCGGCGATCACCCAGTTTGTCGACGGGACAGGTCCGGTGTGGAAAGGCTCGGTGTTCCCGTTCCTGTTCATTACCATCGCCTGTGGCGCCGTGTCCGGCTTCCATGCGTTGATCGCCTCCGGCACTACGCCGAAGCTGTTGGCCAATGAAAAAGACGCGCGCTTTATCGGTTACGGCGCAATGCTGATGGAGTCTTTCGTGGCCATCATGGCGTTGGTGGCGGCCTCGATTATCGAGCCGGGCCTGTACTTCGCCATGAACACCCCGCCGGCAGCATTGGGCATCACCATGCCTGACCTGCACCGTTTGGGGACCGAAGATGCGCCGATGATCATGGCGTCACTGAAAGATGTGACCGCCCACGCGGCGGCGACCGTCAGCTCATGGGGCTTTGTCATCAGTCCGGAACAGATCCTGCAGACCGCCAAAGACATCGGCGAGCCTTCGGTGCTGAACCGCGCCGGTGGCGCACCTACGCTGGCGGTGGGTATCGCCCACGTGTTCCACCAGATCATTCCCGGCGCCAACATGGGCTTCTGGTACCACTTCGGTATTCTGTTTGAAGCGCTGTTTATTCTGACCGCGCTGGATGCCGGTACCCGTTCCGGCCGCTTTATGCTGCAGGATCTGCTGGGCAACTTCGTGCCGTTCCTGAAGAAAACCGACTCGCTGGTAGCCGGTATTGTCGGCACCGCCGGCTGCGTGGGCCTGTGGGGCTACCTGCTATATCAAGGGGTGGTCGATCCGCTAGGCGGCGTGAAAAGCCTGTGGCCGCTGTTCGGCATCTCCAACCAGATGTTGGCCGCCGTGGCGCTGGTGTTGGGTACCGTGGTGCTGATTAAGATGAAGCGCACCCAATACATTTGGGTCACCGTGCTGCCGGCGGTGTGGCTGCTGATTTGTACCACTTACGCCTTGGGTCTGAAGCTGTTCAGCGACAACCCGCAGCTGGAAGGCTTCTTCTTCCAGGCCGGTGAGTACAAGCGCAAAATCGCTGAAGGCGGTGCCGAGCTGACCGCGCAGCAAGTGGCTAACATGAACCATATCGTGGTGAACAACTACACCAACGCCGGGCTGAGCATTCTGTTCCTGCTGGTGGTGTACAGCATCATCTTCTACGGGGTGAAAACCGCCATGGCGGCGCACAAAAACCCGAACCGCAGCGACCAGGAAACGCCTTACGTGCCGGTGCCTGAAGAAGCGCCTGCCAACGGCGTAACTGAGGGGGACGTCAAAGTTTCACCGCAGCACTGATGGTGATTTAATGGATACCCTGCATAATGAAATCTGTTATGCAGGGTAATTTTTTTGGGGAGAAGGTTATGTTCGGAAATCTCGGCCAGGCGGGGAAATACCTCGGTCAGGCAGCGCGCATGTTAGTGGGCGTGCCCGACTACGATACCTACGTCCAGCACATGAAAGACAACCACCCGGACAAACCGGTGATGACCTATAAAGAGTTTTTCCGCGAACGCCAGCAGGCCCGCTACGGTGGGGACGGCAAAGGCGGCATGCGCTGCTGTTAATAAGGACCCGTAATGAAACCCATCGCAGTCACCATTCTGACCGGCTTTTTGGGCGCCGGTAAAACCACTCTGCTACGCCATATTCTCAATGCCGAGCACGGCTACAAGATTGCGGTCATCGAAAACGAATTCGGCGAAGTGCCGATCGACAATGCGCTGATTGGCGACCGCGCCAGCCGCATCACCACCCTGAGCAACGGCTGCATTTGCTGCAGCAAATCCAACGAACTGGCGGATGCGCTGCTGGACTTGCTGGACGGCGTAGACCAGGGCCAATTAACCTTCGATCGGCTGATCATCGAATGCACCGGCATGGCCGATCCCGGGCCGATCACCCAGACCTTTTTCTCGCACGAGATCCTCTGCGAACGCTTCCTGCTGGACGGCATCATCACCCTGGTGGACGCCGCACATGCCGACCAACAACTGACCCAGTTCAGCATCGCGCAGGCGCAGGTGGGCTACGCCGACCGCATTCTGCTGACCAAAACCGACGTCGCACCGGACTGCGAAGCGCTGATCCAACGCCTGCAGCAGATGAACGCCCGCGCACCGGTGTATAAAGTGACGCACGGCGATATCGATCTCAGCGTGCTGTTCGACATCGAAGGCTTTGTGCTGAACGACAAGCTGACCCTGACACCGCCGGCGCCGCTGTTTCGCCGCATTCCGCAAGCCCAGAACAACATTGGCTCGATCGTGGTGTACCACGACCAGCCGCTGGAACTGATGCAGATTTCCGAAGTGATGGAAAGCCTGCTGCTGGACTATGCCGACAGCCTGCTGCGCTATAAGGGCATTTTGTCGATCAAGGACGAGCCGCGCCGGCTGTTATTCCAGGGCGTACAGCGGCTGTATAACGCCGACTGGGATCGCGAGTGGCTGCCAGAAGAAGAGCGCCGCAGTACGCTGGTGTTTATTGGCGTGGATTTGCCGGAGGAAACGATCCGGGAGCGGTTTGCCGACCTGACATAACCTTAAGTTCACCAGGCTGCGCCTTTGCCTGCGCAGCCTAATCCCCCCTCATTCCTTCTGAAAATAAGGCCCCGCCGCCACCGAATCGCGCAGGATCAGGCTGGCCGGGAAGGTGGGGCGCTTGCTCAGCTCGCCGCCGTCCAGCATCGACACCAGCCGATTGATGGTTTCCTTGATCATGTCGGTCACCGGCATTTTCATGCTGGAGAGCGAGGGGATGGTATAAGGCGCCAGCGGGATATCATCAAAACCTATCACCGAAACGGCAGACGGCACCGGGATCTGGCGCTCCGTCAACCGCTTGATGGCGCCGATAGCCATCTCGTCGTTGCTGGCGACAATGGCGCTGAAAGCGCAGCCGCTGGCCAGCAGCGTATCGACCGCCGCCATGCCGCTTTGCGCATTCCACTTCCCTTCGACAATCAGGGCGCTATTGACGGCGATACCCTGCTCCGCCAACGCGGCTTTATAGCCGGAAAGCCGCTCCAGCCCGGTGGGTGAATCCAGCGAGCCGGTGATGAAAGCGATATCGCGGTGCCCCTGTTCGATCAGGTGCCCCACCGCCGCCGCGCTGGTGGCGTGCTGATCGCTGAAGATGCAGTAGCTGTCGTTCAGCCTTAACCGACGATTGATCACCAGGATCGGCTGTTTGTGCTGGGAAATGATCTCGTCCATTTCCGCAATCGACAGAAAACGCGGGTAGATGATCACGCCGTCGCAGCGCAGATCCAGCAGGAATTGAATGGCGGCCTTTTCTTCTTCGGCGGTGTGCTTGCCGTCCGCCAGGATCAGTTGGCGGCCGTGCTCTTCCATGATGCGCGCCGACTGGAACATCAGCTCGCTGAAATAGTTGCCGCTGTACAGCGTGTTGGTGACCACCAGCCCGATGGTCTGAGTGGTTTTGGTGGCGAGGTTGCGCGCCAGCAGGTTGGGCCGATAGCCGGTCTCGGCGATGGCTTTCTCTACCCGTTCGCGCTTTTCCGGGCCCACATAGCCGCTGCCGGATAACACGCGGGACACCGTCGCTTTCGAAACGCCGGCCCTTTTTGCCACCTCAAGTATTGTTGCCATCTCTGCGCCGTCAAAATCCAGGGTTCCGCGCAGTCTACCCAAGACGCCCTGGCTTTGAAATGTTTTCGCGCCTGCCGCTGCCGTCCCTTTCGGCCTTAAAGTGACTGACTTCACGAAATGAAAAACCAAAAAATCATAATTCTTGCCAGAACAAAAACAGATCAGCATGATTTTGTGAAACCGGTTTCTTGTGGGCGTTTCATTGAGATGGAACGGCGGATCGCCCAGGTAGCGCAAATTCGCCTTTGGGCAATCCGAATTCATATCTAAGAGACGATATTCCATGCCGAAGAACTACACAGAGATCTCGCACGCCATCGTGGATGCGTTGGGCGGCCGCGCGAACATCGAAGCCGTTACGCACTGCATGACCCGCCTGCGATTCGTGGTGAAAGACAAGGCGCTGATCGACACACCAAGACTCAAAGCGATTAGCGGCGTGATGGGCGTGGTGCACAGCGGCGAGCAGTGCCAAGTGATCATCGGCAACGAAGTGTCGAAAGCCTATCAGGCGGTGCTGGCGCTCGGCATGCCGGGCAACGCCCCCGCGGCCGCGCCGACAAAGCGCAAAATCACCCTGAAAGGCATTGGCGCCGGCATTCTCGACGCGCTGGTCGGCACCATGTCGCCGCTGATCCCGGCCATCATCGGCGGTTCGATGGTGAAGCTGCTGGCGATGATGCTGGATATGGTCGGCGTGTTCGACAAAGGCTCGTCGACGCTGATCATCCTCAACGTGATTGGCGACGGCGCGTTCTTCTTCCTGCCGGTGATGGTCGCCGCGTCTGCCGCCCTTAAATTCAAAGCCAACATGTCGCTGGCGATCGCCATTGCCGGTGTGCTGTTGCACCCTAATTTTATCGATCTGATGGCCAAGGCGGCGCAGGGCCAGGCGGTGGAGTTCGCCTACATTCCGGTGACGGCGGTGAAATACACCTACACGGTGATCCCGGCGCTGGTGATGACCTGGATCCTGTCGTATATCGAGCGATGGGTCGATCGCATCACCCCGGCGGTGACCAAGAACTTCCTTAAGCCGATGCTGATTGTGCTGATCGCCGCGCCGATCGCGATTGTGTTGATCGGCCCGCTGGGCATCTGGATCGGCAGCGGTATCTCGGCGCTGGTGTACACCGTGCATGGCTATTTGGGCTGGCTTTCCGTCGCCATTATGGGGGCGATCTGGCCGCTGCTGGTGATGACCGGTATGCACCGCGTCTTCACCCCGACCATCATTCAAACCATCGCCGAAACCGGCAAAGAGGGCATGGTGATGCCTTCGGAGATTGGCGCCAACCTGTCGCTCGGCGGCTCTTCGCTGGCGGTGGCGTTCAAAACCAAGAACCGCGAGCTGCGCCAGACCGCCTTGGCCGCCGCCGCTTCCGCCATTGTGGCGGGGATTTCCGAACCGGCGCTGTACGGCGTGGCGGTGCGCCGCAAACGCCCATTAATCGCCAGCCTGATCAGCGGCTTTATCTGCGGCGCCGTCGCCGGCATTGGCGGATTAGCCAGCCATTCGATGGCTTCGCCCGGTCTGTTCACCAGCGTGCAGTTCTTTGACCCGTCGAACCCGATGAGCATTGTCTGGGTCGGCGGCGTGATGGTGCTTTCCGTGGTGCTGTCATTCGTGCTCACGCTGCTGTTGGGCTTCGAAGACATTCCGGAAAGCGAAGAGGCCCCAACGACAACCGCGCCTGCGGCCAATACCGCTAACGCTACCCACTGAGACAATTGAGGATTTCATGCCTGATTCAACATTCCCGCCAGGGTTTTTATGGGGCGGCGCCCTGGCCGCCAACCAGTCTGAAGGGGGTTATCGCGAGGGCGGCAAAGGGCTGACCACGGTTGACATGATCCCGCATGGCCCCAACCGCATGTCGGTAAAGCTCGGCCTGGAGAAGCGTTTTGCCCTGCGCGAAGACGAGTTTTACCCCAGCCACGACGCGATTGATTTTTACCACCGCTACCGCGACGACATCGCGCTGATGGCGGAGATGGGCTTTAGCGTGTTCCGCACCTCCATCGCCTGGAGCCGGATTTACCCGAACGGCGACGAGCTAACGCCCAACCCGGAAGGCATCGCCTTCTACCGCAGCCTGTTCGAAGAGTGCCGCAAATACGGCATCGAGCCGCTGGTGACGCTGTGCCATTTCGATGTGCCGATGCACCTGGTGACCGAATACGGCTCCTGGCGCAGCCGCAAAATGGTGGAGTTTTTCACCCGCTATGCCCGCACCTGCTTCGAAGCCTTCGACGGGCTGGTGAAGTATTGGCTCACCTTCAACGAGATCAACATTGTGCTGCACAGCCCGTTCTCCGGCGCAGGGTTGGTGTTTGAGGCGGACGAGAACCCCGAGCAGGTAAAATACCAGGCCGTGCACCACGAACTAATTGCCAGTGCGCTGGCAACCCACATCGCGCACGAGGTGAACCCCGCCAACCAGGTGGGCTGCATGCTGGCCGGCGGCAATTTTTACCCCTGGTCCAGCAAGCCGGAAGACGTGTGGGCCGCGCTGGAGAAAGACCGCGAGAACCTGTTCTTTATCGACGTGCAGGCCCGCGGCGCCTACCCCGCTTACTCTGCCCGGGTGTTCCGCGAGAAAGGCGTGAGTATCGTGATGGAGGAAGGCGACGCCGAGATCCTGAAGAACACCGTCGATTTTGTCTCCTTCAGCTATTACGCCTCGCGCTGCGCTTCTGCCGATATGAACGACAACAACAGCAGCGCCGCCAACGTGGTGAAATCCCTGACCAACCCGCATATTCCGCGCAGCGACTGGGGCTGGGGTATCGACCCGTTGGGTTTGCGCATCACCATGAACATGATGTACGACCGCTACCAAAAACCGCTGTTTCTGGTGGAAAACGGCCTGGGCGCACACGACGAGTTCAACGCCGACGGCGAGATTGCCGACGATTACCGCATCAGCTACCTGCGGGAACACATCCGCGCCATGGCCGACGCCATCGCCGACGGCGTGCCGGTGATGGGCTACACCACCTGGGGCTGCATTGACCTGGTGGCGGCTTCGACCGGGGAAATGAGCAAACGCTACGGCCTGGTTTATGTCGACCGCGACGACAGCGGCAACGGCACCCTCGCCCGCACGCGCAAGAAATCTTTCTGGTGGTACAAGCAGGTGATTGCCAGTAATGGGGCCGATTTGGGGTAATGGGGATGAGGGCGATAAGGGCCGCTAAAGGCGATTGTTGCGAGCCGCATTCCAGATTGGGCAGTAAGCCCCTGTAATTCTGTACAGGCTATTTTTTCGCCTTCTGGTCAGCGCTATAGTCTGTTGGCTGCGGCACATTCCGCAGCCGGAGTTAGCGTTCCGAACATACACTGAGCAGCATTATGTATATAATGCTGGGGCCTCAAATATCCAAAATTATGGTGGCCCAGGCGGAGGCTTCGCAAGAAGCGCCGGTTTCCTTAGTGTCCGGTGACGCTAACTCCGTTTGGGCTACCACCATGGGTTTAGCGTCTCACGTGGTAGCAGCGCACCACACTAAGGAGAACAGCCACATGGAAAACACTTCCACCTCAGAAACCGCTACAAGCACCCTCACCCTCTATCGCCAATTGTTCAATCAGCTCGATCTCAGCACCCTAGACGCAACGCAACTCTTAGATTTTGCCGCCCTCTCCGCCGAACAGGCCGAAGGGCTCTGCCACGGCCTGCTGCTGTTCGGTGAGCTTATGCAAAAGCACCCGCAGCCCGACGACACCCAATGGGAACAGCTGAATCACTACCTCAACGCGACGGCTCACTTGGTGCCGGCACTGTGTAACCTCTATGGCCGTGCTCTACGTGAGATGGAGTGCCAGAGCTGATAAGTTAAAATAAAAACCAAAATAAATAATAAGAACGGTATTAGTTTTATGCCGTTCTTATCACTCCGGTAAATCTCATAGATCTGACTGACACATCACGATAAACATATTCACGAAGGTAGGCATTTCCCCTGTGGCCTGGCATAGTTAACACATTCGATAAATCGATGAGTTAACTGCTGGATAACCACGCATGGCCGCTGGCAGTACGCAAACGCATTGATCAGAATCCGTTCTGCAATGAGGGAAATGTTTTGCCGACTAAAATAGAGACGTTATCTTCGAAAGAGGCTGTTTTAAAAGCCATTGAAGAATATAAAGCGTTGGGTTGTGATGCTCTGCTGGAAAAATACAACGTCAAACGAATTAAAAAATGTGAACTCCTTTATAATAACGAAAAGTACGATATCAGAGTCATCGTCGCGGCCGCTTATGTTTACCAGTTCGGAACACCCTTCGAAAAAATAAAATCTAATAGTGGCGCTAAAATTGCGATCCAAGCACTTAAAAACCTCGGCTTCGAGATTGTCGAAACACCTCACCCTATTGAGCATTTAGTCAAAGGTAGGCTTTACTCGCGTAAAGAGCTTATCGACCTCTATGGTGGGCAACTGCAGGGCGGTATCTGGACACCCACTGAGTTCCCCGTAATCTTCATCTTTACCGGTGAGAACGGCGAGGCCTATGGCTACAAAGACGGTTGGTCAGCTGATGGCAGCTTCTCCTATACCGGAGAAGGCCAGAAAGGCCCAATGGAGTTTATTAGGGGCAATAAGGCCATCCGCGACCACAAAGAGAATGGCGAAGATATCTTCTTATTTGAAGATAATAAAAAAGATAAGGGCGTAAGATTTATTGGCATGTTTGAATGTGATACTTGGGATTACATTCAATGCTTAGACTTCGAAAAAAAGGATATGCGGCAGGGTATAGTTTTTAATTTATTCCCGGTATCTTCTGCTCGCGAAGTTGATAATGATATCGACACTTCAGAAGTCGCTTCGAAGAAAGAAACGCTCGAGCAGCTACGCGCCAAGGCTATCAAATCATCCATGATGACGGGCCAGCGTAAAGAGAGTGACAGCAAAAATTCTTGGTTCAAGCGCAGCGAGGACGTGAAAAAATACGTACTGCAACGCGCCAATGGCATCTGTGAGTCATGCGATAAACCCGCGCCGTTCAAGAAAAAGAATGGCGAACCCTACCTGGAGCCTCACCACACAAAACGCTTAGCCGATGAAGGTCCCGATCACCCCCAGTGGGTAGGCGCTATCTGCCCTACCTGCCACCGCCGGATCCATAGTGGGGTTGATGGGAAAACACTGAACCAGACTTTGATGGTGAAGTTGGAGCTGAAAGAGGCTGATTTCAAATAGCTGTTGTTTAAAAACTATCCGTGTAGGAATACTTCGAGGATGGTGTTTAAAGAGCGGGGTCTAGAAAAGGATCATCTTTTCCCCACATCATCCTCTGCCCACGCTTAGCTGTGATCCGATAAGGTACCACCCATAACCGCAATGAATCTGAGAAAGCAAAATGCTGCGGTATCGGATGATTGAAGTCATCGTGTGCCGGGTAGATCAAATACATGTCACCGTCGCCATCAAGATACTTTTGGCCGTATGCAAACATTTGATAGAAATCGGATTGTGCGATGCCATAGAGAGATTGTTCCTGCGAGTTGTTATTAATCAACTTCCATTTGGTATCCAGCACCATCTTGGTTTTTACCGGATGACGTGACTGAATCAACAAATCTGGGCGCAGCTTAAAGCAGTCCCTCTCACCATGTTTAACCAACGAATAGCTCGCAGCCTGCGGCTTCAATTTGAAGCCGTGTGGAAGCTCATCAGCAAGAGTCTGTGCGACAAAGGACTCAAACACCGCCTCCATAGGGAACAACAGCGATAAGGCTTTAGCATCCCCTTGCAAAGCACTCGGGCTCATTCCGTGCAAAATCAATTGCGCCCATGCAAGCGGCTCATGGTAATGGGCCATACCGCGATCCAGACGCAAGCTCGATATATCCCCATCAATATCTCGGCTATATGGAACCCCATCAAAAGCAAAGCGCATTTCCTGCAGCCAGCGCTGATTCTCTGATGACAAACTAAGGCTGCCTAGCTTATGAAGTGCTGAGTGTAAGAGCCTATTGGCGGCACAGTCGGGCAAATAGTCATCGTAATCGACACAGAATTTATGACGATCCACAACGTTATGGCGCAACTGAGCGGATAGCATCAGCTTGCCTTTCATGAAGGGTAAATTACCCTGTTCATTCACATAGTCTGAGCGCAAACCCTGTTTAAGCAGTTGGCTAACGCTGTGTAAAAACTGGTTGATAAAAATCTCCAGCAAAGGCATTCGTTGCGCATGAACAGAGGCCTGCTGGGTTTGGATATGCCGAAAACCAGACAAATGGCTCAGCATAATCAGCAAAGTTTCACGTGCGTGCCCACGCGAAAGGTTTTTGCCTACCTTGGGCAGAACTTCAAGCTGCAGGCCAAAGGGGGTATAAAGTATCCCTGCGTAATTCTGTACTTGAAGCAACCGGCACCCAGAGCGTGAAGTGAGTTTGAGCAGTTGGCTCCCCTTCTCGCTGGTCAGGCTAAGCGATTCTAAATAATTGAATACCTCATGAGGGAGAGGAACAGCACCCGCCGGCGTTTCTTTTTCAACACCTAACAGGTCATACTCAAAAACAGAGATCACCTTACCCATTTTGCGCAGCCTGTGTAACAGGGGCAGCCTCTTCGGGTTGATAAATAGCACGGTAAGCCTGAGGCATATTCCAGACTTCTTGCTCAAAAGCCTTAAGTTCGTAGGCTGTTGATTGCTGATCGTGACGCCGTAAACCGTGGTCGGCACCAAACAGCATGTCTAGATCGTCGGTTTTCTCAATGACAAACTGTAGGTTGTCGTCTTGCTTTTGATTATCCGCCAACACCAACCGTATTTTGTTCCAATCGTCGAAGAAATATTCCTGCAATAAGGGAATGATCTTTTTCTGGAATGCCGCCTTCAGCTGTTTAAACGCCTTCTCTTCATCCTTCGCATCGCAGGCTTTTTTTACCGGCATAAGGAACGCATGCCCTAACGTATGCTCGCGATCGTAAAGCGCCTCAATTCGGCTATTAAGTTTTTCTAATAACGATTCAAGCTCAATGCCTTTTACTTTTGCACCACTGAGTAATGAGAGATCTGGCATCATCTCGACAAAGTCGAAGCGGCGGCGTAATGCCGTGTCCATCAGTGCCAACGAACGGTCTGCGGTATTCATTGCTCCAATGATGTCGACGTTGCCAGGCACACTGAATGTCTGGCCGCTATAGGACAGCTGCAGGCTCATCGCATTGCTCATACCGGCGCGCTTGTCGATTTCAATCAACGAAATCAGCTCGCCGAAAATCTTGGAGATATTGCCACGGTTAATCTCATCAATAAAAATGGCATAGCGGTGCGCCGGATCGGCATTAGCACGCTGGCATAAGCGCATGAAAATGCCAGGCTCAATGGGATAAGAGATATTGCCGCCCTCATCGGCGCGGGCTCGCATCCCTTCGATAAACTCTTCGTAACCATAAGATTGATGGAAGGTAACGACGGCAAACCGCTGAATGGCCTCAGCTGTTTGCGGGCCCTGCTTTAACTCAGCATAAAGTGAAACAAGATCTTCCACCTGCTCTAGCTGCGACTTCACTAGGAACCACTCACTCTCGGCCGTTTTATTGAAAATCGTAGGCTCACGGCGGTTTTTATATTCAACCGTGGTGGATTCCGGCACGGTAAAGGATTGCAGCGTAGCCCAAGCCGTTTGCGATAAATTACTGCTGCGACCATTCAATAAGGCTTTACGTTGGAACCACTGGTGTTCAGTCAATTGGCGAACTTTAGCTCGTTTATTCAGATCCAATAAGACTAGCGCTGTCACCTGCATCCAGTTAAGTGATTCAAGGCGGGAATCTAGCCAGGCATCATAATCGGCTGGAGCGGCCTGCGTGGTGTACTCCTTCATCTTCTGCTGCAAGATGAAGGTTTTTCCGGTTCCCGGAGGACCAAAGTAGATCATATTGACGGGTGAATGCTGCGGTATCGTCGCGCTCACCACTTCATTGCTCACCGTGACTGGGCTGCTAACCATTTTCTCTTGTTTTTGCTCGCTGTCACGCTCACGCAGCAGTTCATAGAGATGCCAGATCGCCATGTTCACATAGTAAGGATCCGCATCTGGCAGTTGCCTGTTAATCGCGCCCTTCAATTCATGGTTTTTCTGCAGCCAATCGCCAGTAAGCGTCAGGCCAAACGAAAATTGCTCATTTATAAACGTCGCGGCTTTGGTAAACGCATTCTCGTCTACCGTGCTGGTGCAAGTTTCTGGAGTAAATGCCGCAAAGACACGATTCCTCAAACTCCAATACATCCGCTTGAGTTGCCCGGTTTCCTTGGCTTGCTGTAAGGCGGCTTCTACATATTGGTAAGTTTGTTCGTCGGGTTGACGATGAATACGCTCGGTCAGTTCTCTGAGCAATGGGAGACTTTGCTGGAACTCGGCCAACGACGGAACCCCCTGGCGGATACTGGCAATTCCGTTATCACGCTCATACCAAAGCCGTTTAACCAGATCATCCGTCTCCGGCTCTGAAAATGTCTGGGTTTGTTGAAGCAATGCCGTAAATTCACGGTAACGGCTATTCCACTCTGAATGAGAATAATCTTTGTATTCGGCCAGAGAGTTAATTAATTCACTGAGAGTCAGCTTACCTGCTTCAACATCGGCAACGATATCCATCACGATAGTTCCTGTACGGTGACATTATTATTTGAAAGAAAAACCGGTACTGTTACTACAAAACTACGGCAGCCAAGACGTTAACATCAAGGCTGCTAACCACTGCCTAATTAATCTCAAGCGCCTTTCAGCATATCAAACACCACGCGGGCAAACCCCTTGGCGAGCTCTGGGTTGGACAGATACTGCACCATCATTTCGTGCTGAGCTTCATTGCTGTCCATGACCGCGTCATCAATGGCTTTTGGGAAATCCCCCAGCATGGCCTGTTCACGGGTATTGTTGGCAATCTGCGTCATCACCGCTTGGTTTTCCGATAACTTGTCGCGCACGGTAAACGCATAGTTGATCATGTCTTTATCGCTGAGATTGTCGGTCATAAACAGGTCGTTAAGGCGCGCCAGAATGTTCGACAGAAACTCTTCTTTCTTATCCTTCGGCTTGGCGGTGCCGATGTCATTACCTGGCTCGATTTTGTATTCTTCGGCATCTTCCTGAAGCTTGAGATGCTGTTCGTGGATTTTCGAGAGGCGGTAATGGCTCATATCCACGTTGCTTAAATCAATCTCATCTTCTTCTATACGTTGTTCATGCAACAACGGACGCAGATGACGGGAAAACAGACTCAGTTTTTCCAGATCCTTGTCATCGTACTCAACGATTTGCGACATAAACTCGTAGAAACGGACAAAACTGCCGAGATCTTTTTTGAAAATATCCAGCTTGTCTTTTTCTTGTTTGCAGTCTTTGAAGCTGTTTTCAGCATTGGTGATCAACGCGATATCGTTAGTTTTCTTCGTGCGTTCAAAGATCTCTTTTGCCAGTACGTAAGCATCGATAGCGGAGGTATAACGTTTTTTCCAGCGCTCAACAGCCGGCTTGCAGATATTACTGATCGCCGCATTGGATTTGTTTTTGGTAAAGAAAGCCTCGCAGAACTGTTCGACTTCGTTCCACAAAAATATGCCGCTGGTACGCAGCTTCTCGAATAATTCGAAAACCAGCTGAGGGTCGCTAACATCGGTCAGTTCTGCCGTTTGGTAGTACGGCTGGAAAGCAGCGAGAATTTCATCAGGCTCGTTATAAAAATCCAGCACAAAAGTGCCCGACTGCGCTTTGCCCGGATAGGTGCGGTTCAGGCGCGACAACGTTTGTACACACTCCACGCCGCCAAGCGCTTTGTCCACATACATGGCACATAGCTTTGGCTGGTCAAAACCGGTCTGGAATTTATTTGCCACCAGCATCACCTGATAGTCTTCGCTATCAAAAGCTTTACGCATGTCCCGGCCTTTCAGCCCTGGGTTCATATTCATTTCGGTAAACTTTTGATTCAACAGTGCAAGGCTATTGTGGTCATTTTCAACAAACTCTACCTCGCCAGAGAATGCCACCATCGCATTGATCTTCGCGTAGTGATTCTCGGCAATGTACTTATCAAACGCCAGCTTATAGCGCACCGCCGCTTTACGCGAACTGGTCACCACCATCGCTTTGGCCTGCCCACCCAGCAAATGCATCACATGCTTGCGGAAGTGCTCAACGATCACTTTTACTTTTTGGGCAACGTTATGGTCGTGCAGCGTGACCCACTGGTTCAGTTTGATTTTGGCTTTTTTGCTGTCGACTTCTCGATCGGGATCGTCCAACTTTTGCAGCAGCTTGTATGCCACTTTGTAGTTGGTGTAATTCTTCAGCACGTCCAGAATAAAACCTTCTTCAATTGCCTGGCGCATGGAGTAAACATGGAAGGCTTCTGGCTTGTTGGTTTTCGATGCCGGTTCAAGCGGGTTAGGACGACGACCAAACAACTCTAGGGTTTTGGCTTTTGGCGTGGCGGTAAACGCATAGTAGTTAAGATTGCTGCTGCCTTTGCGCGCGGCGACAGTGGCATCAAGAATATCTTCCGATGACAGCTCGACATCATCATCCGCCTCTTCCGTCATCAGCACTTCTTTCAACTGACGCGCCGTGGAACCGCTTTGCGATGAATGAGCCTCATCGGCGATCACCGCATATTTACGCTGCTTGAGGCTGACACTGTTTTCGATAGCTTTCAGCACGAACGGGAAGGTCTGGATGGTAACGATAATAATCGGCTGTGAGTTTTCCAGCGCGCTGGCGAGTTTTTCTGATTTCGAGCCATCGCCTTCTTTATTATTGATGCGCCCGACCACGCCGTCCGCATGTTCAAACTGATAAATGGTGTCTTGAAGCTGATCGTCCAGTACCGTGCGGTCCGTGACCACAATCACCGAATGGAACTGCTTCTCGCCTTTCTCGTCATACAGTGTGGAAAGCTGATGTGCCGTCCAGGCGATAGAGTTAGATTTCCCGGAACCGGCGCTGTGTTGAATAAGGTATTTATGCCCCGTCCCTTCCACCATGGCCGCACTAATCAGTTTATTCACCACGTCCCATTGGTGATAACGCGGGAAGATCAGGCTCTCTTTCTTGCCCTTCAGCCCATTCCACTCTTCTTTTTCTTCGATTTGCAGATGCACGAAACTGGCGAGAATTTTCAGCATGTTGTCTGGCAGCAGAACTTCATTCCACAGATAATCGGTGGCATAGCGATTTGGGTCTTCAGGGATATCGTTCCCCGCTCCGCCGGCTTGGGTGCCTTTGTTAAACGGCAGGAAGAAGGTGTCATCACCCGCCAATTTGGTAGCCATAAACACTTCATACTGGCTGACGGCAAAGTGCACCAAAGCACCACGCTTGAAGGTGAGCAGCGGCTCCGGCTTGTTGGTAACCGGATCTTTCGGCAAACGCGTTTTCTTATATTGTTTAATCGCGTTTTGCACCGCCTGCTTGAACTCAGATTTGAGTTCTAGCGTCGCTATCGGCAGGCCATTAACAAACAGCACCAAGTCGATTCGCCACTTCTTGGCTTTTGCCCCTGCATCATCAAATGCCGCTTTGGTGGCATAGGGGCTATAAACCAGTTCCGGCACAATGCGGCAGATGTTCTGCTGATACCGCGCCAGCGTTTCCGGGTTGAGATTATGTTCGGGCTTAAACTGGCACAGCGAAAAACGCGCGTTATGGCTTTTGATTCCGTGTCGCAATACGCCCAGCGTGCCGTAAGTGCGCGAAAGCATATCGGTGGCGTTGTTATCCGCTTTTTTTAGCTGAGCCACCAACGCATCGAGGAAATGGCGTTCGGTATCGGTCGGGTAAATCTTGGCAAATTTCTCCCACTCCAGCGGCTGGGTGTTTTGCACAAAGGCAATCGCATCTTGCGAGTATAGAGCACGTTCGCGATTGTAGCCGTCAGGTTTGCCGACAATCCATCCCTTGGCAACCATTTGAGCAATCATCTCATTTTGGAAGATTGCCTCTTTGGTGGTGTCCATACTCATGCGGTGGCCTCCTGTGATACCTCAGCTTTTTCGTCTTCTGGTGCGACCCAGTTACGGACGTCGATTTTGCCAGTGACGGCCGCGGAGATCAGGGCGGTGCGGCGTTCTTGGAGAAGTTCAATTTGTTTCTCACATATACATAAAAGGTTTGAAAAATTATCTTTCTCTTTTTCAATATCTCTTATTATTTCTAATTGTTCTTTTATAGGTGGAACAGGAATTGGATAATTCTTGACATCAGAGCATGTAATTGCTGCCTTTGTGCTTCCCCACCCAGCAGAAATTGTGCGTATTTGTTGATATTTACTTTGCAACCACAGATGAATAAAATCTGACAATATTTTATGAGTTGTACGAGGCGTGATATATGCAACGTGTTGATTAATAGTTGCGTCTATCATCATTAATGCGGATGTACCTCTTGTTTTGCCTTCACCTGTAATAGCCATAATCACACTTCCTTTCCTTACTTTAGGTAAACTACATTCAGAAAGTGCTTTCGGTGTAACAAATTGATCTGTGGTTAGTACTTTTTCATCATTCACTTTTGAACTATTTAGCCATGGATAAGAGCCGTTTTGCCAAAAAAGGGCATTTTCTCTACTAGGAGTACAACCATTACCAACATTGCATAACCAACCTATACGAGATGCTTCCCAATGCTCCGGCACTTCCCCCAACCACTCAACACCAGAATCTTTCATTGGCGCATTAGGGTTTAGCCCTTTAGTAACCGCATGGCTAATCACTGCCTGACGTTTTTCTTTGAGCAGTTCAATCAATTGCTGCTGCTTCTCGATCAGGTTATCTATTTTTGCGGTTTCGTGATCGAGGAATTTAGCTATCTGAGCTTGCTCAGTGAGAGGAGGTAAAGAAAGAAGCAATCCCGAAAATTCGTTGAACCTAAATTCAGTTGACCGCTCACGAATTCCTTTCGCTAACGATAAAATAAAATCAGTCACTGCAAGCTGACGGACTAAATAACCGTAATAGCGCATGTGTGTTCCTTTTTCATCCCATGGGATGCATACAGAACAGACAGGAGAACACTTACCATCTGAATCACTAATACCAATAGCACCAGCAAAACCATCCATTGCATGAACCAAAAGATCCCCGGCCTTTACTCCCTGATAGCCTATTTCTTTAAGCGCATTAGTAAAACCATCTACTCGCCGATTTGATCGTAAGGTCACTTGCCCATCACGAAAGGCTGTTACAATTCCGTCCTGCTCAGTTGTTGCACGCTGTACTTTGCGGAAAATATATTTTGCTTTTTGCAAGTTCCAATGACACGGCATCTCACCCAACCACTCTACTCCAGAATTCTTATACTCCGGGTACGCCTTATATTTAGCCATCAGGAATGCACCTCCTGCAGCAGCTTCATAATCTCGGCGCTCACCGCGCCCAGATCCGCATCAATCTCTTCCAGCGGGCGCGGCGGCTGGTAAACGTAGAAATGGCGGTTAAATGGAATCTCGTAGCCGACGATCCCCACTTCACCGTCTTTAGCATCTCGTTTATCGGCATTAATCCAGGCATCGGCTACGTGCGGCAGCACTTCGGCTTTAAAGTAGTTCTCGATCAAATCGCTGGTAGAAACGGTTGGATTTAGCGGCACGTTTTCGTTATCGCGCAGATCACCGTCCTGCTCGAACTCCACCACTTTGCCTTTGTATTCAAAGGCACCGTACAGCGGCTGGGCGGCTTCTTTCAGCACCTTCTTCACTACCGGCTCGGCGGCCGGATTTTTAGTGGTGATGGCGTCGATAAACTGTTTGTTCTCTTTGGCATCCAGCTTCACGCCAGCCGCTTTGATGGCCCCTTTCAGGGTCAACTGGAACTGATTGAAGTCATTGCTCACCAGCGTTTTGCCACCCGCCTGCGTACCCAGAGCCGTCTGAATCTGCTGCGCTTTTTCCAGTAACCCGCGCTGCGCCAGCCACAATTTGCTGTCGAGCAGGTCTTTAATCTGCTTCTCTTTTAATTCAGCAAATTCCGCTTTGATGATAGAGCGAACTTCTGCTTCCAGTTCGGAGAAATCACCATAGGTCTCTTCCTGCCATTGGGACGCGAACTCTTTATACAGACGTTCCATCGGCGCATTAAACGGCTTTGGTGCAAAGCGCAGCGTGGTAATGGCCTCATCAGTGACCTGTGCAGACAAACGCAGCGGGCGCTCGATGGTCAGGCGGCGGTAGCCAAAATCCGTGCTGTTAAAGATTTTGCTGGCGAAGGTTTTTGGCGCTTCGGTTTTAGCCGTTGTCGACTGGCGGCCACGGTTAGATTTCTGCTCTGGCGCTTTTTCCAGGCCCAAATCTTCAAGAGCAGTCGCATCCACCACTTCAAAGTCACCAAAGGTGCGGGTGATCAGCTTGATATCGTCCTCGCCCATCAGGTTACGTTTAGAACCTAATGACTTACGCATCTTACCGCACAGGTTGGTGCCATCAATCAGCTGGACTTTGCCTTTACGCTCTGGCGCTTTCTTATTGGAGAGGATCCAGACATAGGTAGCAATGCCGGTGTTGTAGAACATGTCCGTTGGCAGCGCGACGATGCCTTCCAGCAAATCGGCTTCCAGAATATAACGGCGAATTTCACTCTCACCGCTTCCCGCCCCGCCGGTAAACAGTGGCGAACCATTGAGGATAATACCGATACGTCCACCGTTGCTCACCGAACCATCGGCGTTACGGCTATCACGCATTTTGCTGATCAGGTGCATCAGGAACAACAGCGAACCATCAGAGACACGCGGTAAACCGGGGCCAAAGCGCCCGTTAAAGCCTTTCTGCTGATGTTCATCGTTGATCTCACCTTCAATCTTTTTCCAATCCACGCCAAAGGGTGGGTTAGACAGCATGTAGTCGAACTGGTCCTGCGGTAACTGGTCATTGGAAAGGGTGTTCCCCAGTTTGATACGGCTAACGTCTTGCCCTTTGATCAACATATCGGCTTTACAGATAGCGTAGGACTCTGGGTTTAGCTCTTGACCAAAAGCACGCATCACCGCGTTCGGGTTCAGCTCGTGCACGTACTCCATGCCGGAAGAGAGGAAGCCACCGGTACCGGCTGTTGGGTCGTAAATGGTGCGGATGATACCGTCTTTCGACAAGGCGTCATTATCTTCCATAAACACCAGCGAAGTGGTTAAACGCACGATATCACGCGGGGTAAAGTGCTCCCCGGCAGTCTCATTCGAACTCTCCGCAAAACGGCGAATCAGTTCTTCAAACACCAGGCCCATATCATGGTTAGAAATGGCTTTTGGGCTCAGATCGGTAGTGGCGAATTTTTTAACCACCTTGTACAGCAGGTTGGCATCATCCAACAGGCTGACAAATTCACTAAATTTGAAGTGCTCAAAGATTTCCCGCGCGTCCTTGGAAAAACACTGAACATAGTTCTCCAGGTTAGCTTTGATGTCGTTCTGCCCCATCTTGCCAAGATCCATCGGCGAGATATTGAAGAACGTAAGGCCATTGGTCGCACGTAACAGAAACTTATCCCTTCCTTCTTCAGGCAACGGGCTGGTCTTCAACTTTTCCGCTTGTGCTACGACGGCTTCTTTACTGGCGGCTAACACGCACTCCAGACGGCGTAACAGGGTAAAAGGCAAAATCACCCGCCCGTACTGGGATTGCTTAAAATCACCGCGAAGCAGGTCGGCTACCGACCAGATGAAAGCAGCTGTTTGAGAGAAGTTTGTGTTAGCCATATCAACAACCTGAATAGGGGCGCAAAAAGATGGCTAGATTATACATGAATCAATACGGCTTGCTGTGACATCAGTACGTAGTGGTTTTTACTTGCATATAGCAATAGTCACCTGATGCACGCAAATTCGTTCTAACGTTTACCCCTAGGTATATATTCATCTCGGATAGTATATAATCTTCAGTCATCACCCTGTGAAACAACCTAACGGGTAGACTCTCTAATAATCATTAAAACACTCACATCTTAAAGACAGTATTTATTTCACTGCTGCCATAGAGTTCATTTTTCACCTGAGTCAATAGCGACTTCAAGGTATCCAGTAAGTACTGTGAAAACCCTTCTCGTCCCAGACTCGTATCATAAACATGACTAGGAATAAATCGTTTCATTTCTTCATGAAACCGTCCGCCGCCGATAATATCTTCCAATGAGTCGATTCTGGACTGGAGCTTACTTTCAAAGTTTTCGATTTTATAATCATCCAATTTTTTACGAACCAGTTCAGAGTTCACATTGATTGAGCGTTGTTTAAGCCAGACTAAATCCCATAAATCACGATACCGGATATACTTTGTCGTGGCAGGGAGTGAGACCAATTTATCCGCCATCACTTCTTCCAGCGTTTCAACATTAATCAACGTGTCACTATAACCATCAGGGAGAACCGAATAGTTACGTACTAGCTGCTTCACTGAGCGTGTATAGGCCGGAATGTTGGCAACTTCAACTTTGATACGTTGTTTTGGCATATCCCGCAGTTCAGGTGCCGTTGTGATCGAGATTTGCCACTTATCAACCTTAACCTCAGAGTATTCAGGCTCGGCACGCAGCTCTTTAGGCTCTTTGACTACAACCTCTAACCCATAACGATCACCCAAGTAGGATTCAATACACTTTTTCATTGCAGTCAGATCGGCAGAACAAAACTCCACACCACCGGCAAAATCCAGATCCTCACTGAAACGATTTGAGTCATAGCATAGTCTTAACGAAGTTCCCCCCTGAAATACCAGTGACTTCAATAGTCCGGCCTCAGACAAACAGAAGAGAATGTCGTAATGTAACAATTCCTTTTCAACTACTGGACGTAAAGCAGACAGCCCTTGTTGTTGGATCGCTTCCGCGACCAAACCATCAAAATCAATACGCTTAGACATTCTCCAGCTCCGTATTATCAATCAGGTGTGTATTGCGGCCAACTCTACGTAAATCTCGCACCGCCGTTTCTTTTTTCGCGAACCTAATGGGGGACTTTGTTTCAACCGTCCCCTCCAAAATAGAGCTAACAGAACGTTCAGTATGGGTTAACTCAATAACCCCCCACGGCGTTTTGTATTCACCCGATCTTCCCGTCGTCATAACGGTTAAACGATCCATCGGGATCTGCGAGATAACCCCATATTGTGATAAAGCAGACTCCAGACTAACGTAATTGTATTCTCCTCTCCGCATGGTTTTGACAATATGTTCAAGGATATAGCTATCCTTTATGGCCCGATCGTAAACGTAAACGCCTTGCGCAGCCCTAATCAGGATTTTGCTTCGCACCAAACGCTCAAGCGATGCTTTTAAGGCGCGGGGAGACTCATCAGGGAAAATTTTATCAAAGTCATGCAGATGAAAAACATAGCGCCCGTTGCGGCTAAATTCGTCAAGTGTGGTAATCGCCGTCAGTTTATCCATTGGATTTATCTCGACAAAAAAGACATTTTTTAGTGTCATTACTGTATAGATACCTAACTTAACATTGGTATGTGCGCAATAAAAACACCATTTAGCGTCTTTTTTGTAAAGATAGTAACTACCGACGTTGTAGAGGCTCAATGAGTAATGCCCAATAATGCTCTGCAGCACCTTCAAAGCTCAGTTTTGAATCTCGCAAGCCGCCGCGAAACATTTGCATGCCCATCGGACGCAAATGCATTGATTGCTCATCGTTTTCAACCGTCAAATTCTCATTCAACGTGTTGCCAGGGGCACTCTCGTCATGGGAGAACGAAATCCCTGCACCAAACCCCCGAGCCACATTTCTTCGGATGCCACAACGAGCCACGGCTTTGCCCTGCTGATAAATCACACAGCCGAAAGCATTACCATCAATAGGGATAAACCGCGAATCAATCCCTGGGTTACGCTGCTGGAGCTCTGACAGCGAGAGTTCGAAGAATCGGCTAATAAACGCAAAGGCTTCATCAAGAAAGCGATCTTTATCCACGTCAGTAAAGGTTTTAGTCAGCCTGAGATTACTCGATCTCGGTACGTCAACACGTTGGATATTCTCGCTAATGACAGCCCCTGAGGGCTGGGAAAACGTCTGACGAGGCGCTTTAGGTAACGCACCACGGATTTGGCGAACGATATCGAGAAATGCCTCATCGCGATCCGGCCACCGGGTCACAGGTAATCCATCACGTGGGACAGCCAATAATTGATTAAACGGCACTGCCGGAGACTGCCAGTCACAATGGCGCAGTATGACCGGAATAACCCTCGCCTCCCCAGCATGGTGACGCGCGATCGCTCTTTGGACTTCAATGTCATAACAATACTTCGAAGCTAAGAAGTCGGGGCTAACTAACAGTAATACTATGTCCGCATGATCTAGCTGTGCATCAATAGAAGCATTCAGATCATCACCTGCATTAATCCGGCGATCGTGCCAAACATCAATGACGCCTTCACGCTTAAGCATGGCCAAATGGACTTCTAATTCGTCCCGCAAAGCTTCATCTTTATGCGTATAAGACATAAAAACTCTTGCCATAAACACTCCTTATCCAGTTAATCCAAATCGCTGAAAGCCAGTTAATAACTATAGGCTTTACAGGGTTTCATAACCGGAAGCCAGGCGACATTATTGATGCTTAACACAAGCGCCCCGTACTCACCACTGTTCCCGCCTGGCGGGTGAGTTTATATGTTCGGCAGAGACTTCCTCGGTTTCACATCCCGCAGAGGTAAGCTCTGATGAAAACACCATTTCAATACCCAGCACATTAAACACCCTAAACAAACGTTCCAGGCTGGCTGATGTAGGGTTTGACTCCAGGCGTGCATAGGTCTGCTGGGTGACGCCCAGCCTCTCAGAGACGTCTTTTTGCGTCAGGCCTTTTGCTTTACGGAAACCCACCAGTAAAGGACGTAGCTGGCTCAGAGTTTTTAACGGATAGACGGTATTCATAGATAGCGGCTCGCTGCCTCATAGCTCTGTACAGATTATAGGCTGTATTATTATAAATACAGCTTAAAGGCTGTTAAAAAGATAACTCGCTGGCTCTTTCTTAACTGCTGTCAGGTTATAGCAGGAAACGCCTCAGCCCCAGAGCCCATGCCTGACGGAGTCTAAAACCAAAGCATGGACCACATAGAACTCGCCTTATCGCTGCCATACTTACCCCCCTTTGCGATAGTAACTAGAATTCACTCCGAATTCCGTTTAAGTCCTAAAATTACGAACCCAACATTCCTGGCAGATCCGCACTTGTAAGTTTGAAACTGCATCCTTGAGTAATCAATTCGGTCCTATTAGCTAGCACAAGAGGGTGTTGCAGTGGCTTCTCGTAATGCTCACCGTCATAGCTGACTTGCAGCCGCTCTAGGGCATAATGCATTAGCGGGATACGTTGGGTAATTAGAAGCTTCCCCTTACTCATCATGTAATCACTAGCTATGATTTCTTGTTGAGTGCGTCTTAATTCGGGATTTGGTACAACCACAGCAACTACTTGTGTATTCCATTCACGATCCTGCTCCCTACCATGCTCTGATACATCAAGTAATTCCGGGATCCCGCGAAAACGACTCATCACAAAGTCCAAATAATCACTCTTCTTTTCGCAGTAAGCGCGAACATGCCATCGAATCCCATCATAGACCAAGGTATGCGGAATAATATTGCGTCCGCTTTGCTCTCCCGAGTTTAAGGAGACGTAGTCCACATCAACTCTTAACTGATAGCGAGCAGCCTGCACCAAGCCTCGAACTATGACTGGGTCAATATGTCGAACCGGGACATTTAGAATTTCAATATGGCCATAGCGTAAATCCATCATGGGAAGTACAGCATCATGATCTTGATGCTGACGTACCTGTTGTTTCTCCTCGTATAGAAGTGTTAAGTACTCGTCTACTTTTCCTTCGCTAAAGCAGGGAACAAAATGCACGGTAGGCTTATATCCCTTCAGTTTAGGATCGTACTCTAACCCTTTTCGAGAATGATTTTTGATATAGCGATTGATATCTCTTGATGCCTGCTGGCGACCGATATTGAACGCAGTACAAAGATGATTAGCAGTCAGCCGCCCCTCCCACTGCAACACAATCTCAAGCAGACGATACCGTAAGGTTTGATCCCAAGTGAGCTTACTCACTGTCATAAGTGCTCCAAAATGCTACATGTTTAACTAACCAGTATCGGAATGTTATGCCCAGTTGAATATACTGAACTCGTTAACAACGAAAAAAATATCGCTACTCATTGATTTTAATCAATACACGGCGCAAAGAGGAACAATTATTTAAACAATTAATAGGGATGTATTTTTTAAACGATAAAGTTCATGTTCCAATGGGAGGTACAATGAAACTGGAACTGGCACGTAGCCTACAAATTTTGAAAGATGTTACTGCAGAAGAGGCAGATAAATTTTTTTCAGAGGGAATTTTAACTTCAAAACATCTTTTTGAATGCCCTGAGTCAAACTGTTGCGCCCAAGTAACCTGTGCCAATTTGGATAGGCCAAAGCGCCTTCGTAAACGGGAGCCTTACTTCAAATTTGTTTCTGAACATAGTTCGGGGTGTCGCCTAGAAGCCGAAACAGATGAAAATATACGTCATGTAAGAATGACTCGAGAAGACCCGGAAGCCCTCCCTTTCATTTTTGATGATGTAGTGGATTTAGATTTATCCTCACCAAACAAATGCACCATTCATGACTTACCCGCATCAGATGATGAGGAAGCCGTGGTAAAACGACTACGCAGAGGAGTAGCCGAGGATGAGGAGAACATTAAACACCGCAATTCAAGGAAGCGTCTTTCAGGACTAGTTAACGCCTTTATTCGAAAAGAAAACTTTTTCCTAAACACAGCTGAAGGAAAATTGCCTCTTAGAAATTTCTTTATCAAAGTCGACGATAGCAAGGATCTGAGCGAGTATATGGATGAACCGCGCATCTTCTTCGGTAAGGCATGGCTCAACCGCAAGGATGATTACTATCTTGTTCGTTTTGATAATGAAATTCGGGCAGGAAAATTAAGATGCAAGCCAACCTTATTCATCCCAGCCAGACACGTTGACAGTTCAGAGTATGATAGAACGTCCAGGGAGACGCTGGATAAAATAGCACGGGCAACAAAGCCATTGTATCTCTTTATTTTCAGTGAGTTACCACCCGTTAAAAATAACAAAGGTGAGTATATCAACTTCAAATTAGACGATTTAACTTATTTGTATTATCTGCCTTGGGGGCAGAAATCCTAATCAGGGAGAGCATATGTCGAAGCTGCTTCGCCTTATCTTGATTCATACCCATTTACCTGGCGTATATGAAATAGAGCTTGATCAACATTCGAATATTTGTGGCACCAATGCGTCAGGGAAAACGACGCTTCAGCGTCTGCTACCAGTATTTTATGGTGAGCAGCCTAACCGGGTTGTGCCAAAAACCCGCAAGAAATTTGACGAATTCTACCTACCCTTTAGCAACAGCTACATCATCTATGAATATCGACGCACTAACGGCAATATTTGCCAGGTGGTCCTCACCCGCAGAAATGAAGGTGGGGTTGAATACCGCTTTGTCGCATGTGCTTATAATAGCGAGCATTATCTGCGCCATACAGACGAGGGCGTCAAAGCATTAAGCTACAGCGGCCTGGTCTCGGCAATGCGTGAGCTAGGTAATATTCAGATTACCGCAAAAATCAGCGCCACCAGTGAATATCGCAGCATCATCCAGAATGACATGACAGCTCTGCGTGGCAACAGCGTGGATAACCATAAATTACGCCGTCTGGCCGCTGTATTTAGCCTGGTCGAAGGCGGCCATAAACTTCGGCATATTGAAAAACTGGTCAGTGCGGTACATGCCAAAGAAGGCAAAATGGACACGCTGAAAGCAATGCTGGCGGCGATTTTCGAAGAAGATGGTGTGACCCTTCCTGAAACCAAAGTCAAAAGCAGCAAAGCACGAGAATGGATCCAGAAAATGCGCCATTCTTTGCACTTCGACAAATTGCAGCAAAACTTTGAACACCTGCAACAACTAGGCTTACAGCTGGATGATCACGAATCACAGCTCGCCGCGTTGCGTCCTTTACTGCACGCTGATGAATTACAGCAAAAAGATAGTCGGGCTCAGAAAGAACAAATGCTGTTGCACTGTCGTGAAGCGTTAAAGCTACTGGAAGAAGATTACAACTTACAGCTTGGCGAACTGAACGGAAAACTCAGCGAAACACGCAGTGAACTAGAGACCACCCGCGTTTCCCTGAAAAAAATTCACGAAGAGTATGAGGAGTATGAACGTCGGGATATAGCGCAATTGCAGGTCGATACCGCCGCGCTACCGCAGTGGCGTATTTCGCTACAGGAGCTGGCTGAAGAGCGGCAATTGATGGGGGAAGAACAAGGTGAGCTGGCGAATAAATTTGAACAACACAAATTAAAACTTAAAGAGAATTTTCATGAACTTACTGAAAAATTACAACAAAAAATCAAGTACCTTAATAAAGATAAAGACGCTATCTACCAACGTTATGACCTGAAAAATAAAGCGCTTATTCAGCAGTTTAGTGAGCGGCAACAGCATCAAACAGCACAGTTTACACTTCAGCTCAGAGATATTGGGCAAAATATCGCCATTATTAAAACAGAACTAGGGCACTCACAGCTCACTGTCGAAGAATGTGAAGCAAGCCAGATTGCAGAACTTCGTGTCGAACAAGCTCAATCAAATGCACAACTATTGGCGCAGCAACTCCAACTGCAACAACAACACTATCAGCAAGCGTTTCAGCAGCAAGAAACTGCCGATCAACAGCTTGAACAATGCCGAGTCCGGCATCACAAAACAGAGATCGAACTGCAGCAGCTACATCGCCAGTTAGATCCAGAACAGGGCACTTTGCGCTATTTTCTACGTTCAAATTACCCTGACTGGCAGCAGAATTTGGGGAAAGTACTCAACGAAAATCTGCTCGATCGTAAAGATCTCCAACCTTACCTGGCTGCTCCCAACGATTTGCTTTATGGCCTGCAACTTGAACTGGTCAACGTGGAAATGCCCGTCTTCGCCCTAGATGAAGCGGCCATCCTGCATCATATAACCCGTGCACAGCAGGAAGTTACACAGGCGAAAGCTGCGTTGCATGCCACTGAAAAAAAATTCGACGAATACCATAAACAGGTCGAACAGCAGAAAATACAGTTGGAGAAGTTGGTGAGAGATAATTGCCAACAGCAAATTGAAATTGAACATACTCGAGCTAGTCGCCAACGGCTAAAAGAGAAACACACTGCTTTGGATCTGGAGCGTAAACAGCTGAAACGCGAAGATTTACAGCACCTTGAGAAGAACCAACAGTCAGTTTTACAACAGCAACAACACATGTTGACAGAATTAAAAACAGAGCAGGATCTCAAGGAGTTGCAGTCCTCTTTTGATCTTCAGGGTGAAATTCAGAGCGTTGAGACGGAACTGGAAGCTCTGGAACGACAGATAAGTGATAAGCGCGACAGCATCAGCCAACAAATTGAGGAGTTACAGCAGGCGCTAAATGTTGAGCTGTCAGAAAAAGGAATTGATCACGTGCGTATCAGATTAGTTGAACAGCGGTATCAAGAATTAAGAAAAGAAATCCAGATAATTGAGGATCGTGCTGATGAGCTTAAAGACTGGAAGCATTTCATGCGTTCCTTTTGGAACGAACTGCGCCCACAACGCGAAGCCCAGGAAACTACGCTCAGTCATCTCGAGCGCGAACTAAAACAACAGTTAGATCGACTCAATATCAGCCATCATGACCAGAAACAACAGCTCAGCAGCCAACGACTGCAGTTTCAGCGTGAAATAGCCGAGATTGATAATTTACTGATTCAGTTAAGAGATAGGCTTTCTGTGTTACAGCTGTTTAATCTGGAAAACGTCACTCCAGCCAGGCTGGATACTACAGCCGATATTCTGGAGCGTCTGGCACGCACCGATGAAATGTGTGAGCTGTACGCCAGGATCACGGCACAGCTGGAAAGTAAACTGCATGACTTCAAGTCAGTACTCAGCCTGGATGCGCAAACCGAATTTCTCGATAGGCTCGACTATGAAGTCAAGCAGTTGCCAGATCCAACGGCCAAGCGCCAACAGATCCCCATCCTGGCTGGACTGCTGAAAATCCTTAAGGATCAGCAACAGCAACTCCTTGAAATGGGAGAAAACATTGGCGGCGATCTAAAGAAGTTCTTCACCGTGTTTAGTGATATCAATCGTCGCATTTCACTCCAGAGCCGCCGTTTGAGTGAAGCAGTGGCCGATGATTTGTTGCTGGAAGAGATCGGTAAATCTGAAGTACGGATTCGTTCCACTATTGATGAACTGAAGTTTTGGCGGCCATTAAAGCATTTCGCCCGCAGTTATGATGAATGGCGTTCTTCCGACAAAGCTGCCCCTTCCACAAACTATCTCAATGCTTTAGCCGATGTTGTCGACCTGATGCAAGGCGATGAACGTTTCAGCATGGAGTCCTTGCTGAGCCTTGAGCTTCATTTGCATGAAAGCGGTTCTGATTTAGTGATTAAAAGTGATCGCCAACTGCTGGAGGCTTCCAGTCATGGAATGGCCTATCTTATCCTTTGCAAATATCTGTTGGCCTTTACTCGTCTGCTGCGTGGTAATTCAGAGGTGACCATTCACTGGCCGATCGATGAGATCGGTACTCTGGCCTACCACAATGTGGAAAAACTGTTCACTGCCTGTAACAACAATAACATTGTGATCGTTGGAGCATTCCCGAACCCGGAGTCAGAGGTGCTGATGCTATTTCAGCACCGCTATCTGATTGAAGCCGATCAGCTTGAACCAGGCAAACGTCGGCTGAAGCGCATCCATCCCGAACCAAACAGGTTATCCCTACGCCTGGCGCAAAAACAACAGGAGACGATGTAATGCTGCAACATGGTCCTTTATTAGAGCGTTTACTGGCCGGTGAATTTATCTGCAATGTCAGCGACAGCGATGCATTTCGTCATCTACATAACGAACAGACCCGCCAAAAAATAAATGATTATTTGCGCCCACTGAACCGTAGAGTGGTCAGCAATGACAGTAGTACGGTGTACTACGCAGGTTATTGTGAGCTGACCAGGGAGGCTCGAAATCAGCTTAGCAACCAGTTTTGTTTGATTATCACGGCATTGCTGCCACTGCTTGAGTGGATGCGACTAGTGCAGGAAACGCTGGGCCAGGAAAATATCCTAAGCGCAGGGGACGTTCTCAAACTGGCAGAAATAATTGCACGAGTCGAAGATAATCAAAGCTTACGTCATCGCTTAAATCAACTCGCAAGTCACCGTTTTTTCAACAGTCAGAGCCCGGCGGCTGATACTCAGTTGAAGCTGATTTTTAACCGCCTTAAAGAGCATGGTTATCTGAGACAGCCCCATGCGGATCGCCACTATTTTTATGTTACCGGTAAAATTGATTACCTGATTGATGTTATCAGGTTTATTCGTGATGAAGAGCACCTTCCAGTGGAAGATACTGCTCCAGTGCAGGAGAGTTTGATCTGATGACTGAAGATGTCCTCACCTCCGGGTTGTTTAGAACCGGCTCCGAACGCCTTGCACTGCTGGGGAAACATCATCAGGCGCTGATGAAAGGCTATCTGGATGGTTATGTTGATGAAACATCCTTCAGCGATACTGCCCTCAAGAGGTTGATTGTTGCACGTATTCTCTATCGACCGGATGAACAGCAACCACTGATGCTACGACCCCTGGTCAGTGAACTGATTGCCAGCATGATTGCTGATGAGAACCGTCGCCAAATAAATGCCGATGTGGCCGAAAAACTCGAGCAAATACGCAATAAAGTACAGGCATGGCGCGACTCTCATTACAAAGCAGATTATGTGGTGGCTGAGTTGCATATGCAAAGACTGGCAGAGCACGTTCACGATCTCAGTGGTCAGTTTGAAGAAGCAATTGACAGTCTCTGGCATCGTTTAAACAACGACTTTGGATTTGTCAGCACACTGAACGAAAAAATAAATGAAAATGCCCGAGCACAAAAACAGTCTCGCCGCCTGCTAGATGGCCTGGAATTACTGGATTTTAATGAGTTGATTGAACTGGCTGAGGGCAATAACCCCCTGCGCAAGCTGCTCGTCAGTCAGTTGCAGCATCGTTGTAGCTCTCACCACAGCACCTTACTGGAAGTTCAGCGTCGGCTTGTAGATCTCATGGCTAAGTTTCGCCAACAACAGTCTCGTTCACTCTTGGTCAGTAATATGGCAGCATTTTTACAGCAGCATCCTCAATATAAACCCGCGAGTTATACCGATCGTCTTGACGTTCCCGATTTGTTTAATATTGCTGCTGTTCTTCATACTCAGGCATCGATCGCGCTCGATAGATTTGCCGATCGGCAGACTCTTGCTGAGCTGTTGCACGCAATACCTTGTCCAACGTTGCCGACGGTAGCGAGATTTGAAACTGTCAGTACAGCCGATCAAGGTATTGATGAAGCCATACTTGCA
>JAAXZN010000030.1 GCA_012719855.1 Serratia liquefaciens
GGTGATACCACGAGCTTTTTCTTCTGGCGCGTTATCGATCTGGTCGAAAGCACGTGCAGAACCGCCGTAGGTTTTAGCCAGAACGGTGGTGATTGCTGCAGTCAGGGTAGTTTTACCGTGGTCAACGTGGCCGATAGTACCAACGTTAACGTGCGGTTTGGAACGTTCAAATTTTTCTTTAGACACGGCTATATTCCTTACTCTTATGCTCTCCCCTCATGGAGAGAGCACTGATCAATGTGTTAAACCCGAAAGCTTATTTACCACGGGCTTCAATAACGGCCTGAGCGACGTTGTTCGGCGCATCATCGTACTTCAGGAACTCCATGGAGTAAGAAGCACGGCCTTTGGTCAGAGAACGCAGTTGAGTTGCGTAGCCGAACATCTCGGACAACGGAACTTCAGCGTGAATCTGAACGCCAGTAGCGTTGGATTCCTGACCTTTCAGTTGACCACGACGACGGCTAAGGTCACCGATGACGTCACCAGTGTTCTCTTCCGGCGTTTCAACTTCAACCTTCATGATTGGCTCAAGCAAAACAGGTTTCGCTTTCTTAAAGCCATCTTTAAAGGCGATAGAAGCGGCCAGTTTAAACGCCAATTCGGAGGAGTCAACATCGTGGTAAGAACCGAAATGCAGACGCACACCGAGATCAACTACCGGGTAACCGGCCAGCGGACCAGACTTAAGCTGCTCCTGGAGGCCTTTATCAATGGCAGAGATGTATTCCGTTGGGATCACACCACCTTTAATGTCATTGATGAACTCGTAGCCTTTCGGATTTGAGCCCGGCTCCAGTGGATACATGTCGATCACAACGTGACCGTACTGACCACGACCACCAGACTGCTTGGCGTGTTTACCTTCGATATCGGTAACTTTCGAACGAATCGCTTCACGATAAGCAACCTGAGGTTTGCCCACGTTTGCTTCAACGTTGAATTCACGACGCATACGGTCAACCAGGATGTCCAGGTGAAGTTCACCCATACCTGCGATGATAGTCTGACCTGATTCTTCGTCAGTCCATACGCGGAATGATGGATCTTCCTTCGCCAGACGGCCCAGAGCCAGACCCATTTTTTCCTGGTCAGCTTTGGTTTTTGGTTCAACTGCAACGGAGATTACCGGCTCTGGGAACTCCATGCGCTCCAGAATGATCACGTTGTTCGGATCACACAGAGTGTCACCGGTAGTCACGTCTTTCAGACCGATAGCTGCAGCGATGTCGCCTGCACGAACTTCTTTGATCTCTTCACGCTTGTTAGCATGCATCTGAACGATACGGCCCAGACGTTCACGCTGAGATTTCACTGGGTTAAATACAGTGTCACCTGAGTTGACGAGACCGGAGTAAACGCGGAAGAACGTCAGGTTACCCACGAATGGGTCAGTAGCGATTTTGAACGCCAGAGCAGAGAACGGCTCAGCATCGTCAGAACGACGAACTGCTGGAGTGTCTTTACCGTCATCCAAAATGCCGTTGATAGCTGCAACGTCAGTTGGTGCTGGCAGATACTCAACAACAGCATCCAGCATTGCCTGTACGCCTTTGTTTTTAAACGCAGAACCACAGGTAACCAGGATGATTTCGTTGTTCAGAACGCGCTTACGCAGAGAAGTTTTGATCTCTTCTTCAGTCAGCTCTTCGCCACCAAAGAATTTCTCCATCAGCTCATCAGAACCTTCAGCAGCGGACTCAACCAGCTTCTGACGCCATTCTTCAGCCAGTTCTTGCATATCAGCCGGGATCTCTTCGTATTCGAAGGTCACGCCCTGATCGGCTTCGTTCCAGTTGATGGCTTTCATTTTCACCAGGTCAACAACACCGGTGAATTTCTCTTCTGCGCCGATCGCCAGCTGCAGAGGAACCGGAGTTGCGCCCAGACGTTTTTCAATCTGATCAACAACTTTCAGGAAGTTAGCACCCATGCGGTCCATTTTGTTAACGAACGCGATGCGTGGAACTTTATATTTGTTAGCCTGACGCCATACGGTTTCAGACTGTGGCTGAACGCCACCAACTGCACAGTAAACCATTACCGCGCCATCAAGAACACGCATGGAACGTTCTACTTCGATGGTGAAGTCAACGTGTCCTGGGGTGTCGATGATGTTGATGTGGTGTGCGTCGAACTGCTTAGCCATACCAGACCAGAAACAGGTAGTCGCAGCGGACGTGATGGTAATACCACGTTCCTGCTCCTGCTCCATCCAGTCCATGGTAGCAGCGCCGTCGTGCACTTCACCGATTTTGTGGTTTACACCGGTGTAGAACAAAACACGTTCGGTAGTGGTCGTTTTACCGGCGTCGATGTGGGCGCTGATACCGATGTTACGATAGCGCTCAATGGGTGTTTTACGAGCCATTTGATTCCTCTATTGCCTTAGGCGTTCAAGTTCGGTTAACCCAAGCGGGTTGGCTTCTTGAAGCGCCCGCTTGGTTAGCATAACTACTGCGTGGCAATTACCAGCGGTAGTGGGCGAACGCCTTGTTGGCTTCTGCCATACGGTGAACGTCTTCACGCTTCTTAACAGCAGAACCTTTGTTCTCAACTGCATCAGAAAGCTCGTTCGCCAGGCGCAGAGCCATGGATTTATCACCGCGTTTACGAGCAGCATCAACGATCCAACGCATTGCCAGAGCATTACGACGGACCGGGCGAACTTCAACTGGCACCTGATAAGTAGAACCACCAACGCGGCGAGACTTAACTTCTACAGTCGGGCGAACGTTGTCGAGGGCTACTTCGAAAGCTTCCAGGTAATCTTTACCAGAACGCTGAGCCAGGGTCTCCAGCGCGGTATAGACGATTGCTTCTGCAGTAGATTTTTTACCATCTACCATCAGGATGTTTACAAATTTGGCCAACAGTTCGGATCCGAACTTAGGATCTGGCAGGATTTTACGTTGGCCGATCACGCGACGACGTGGCATGGAAATACTCCGTTGTTAATTCAGGATTGTCCAAAACTCTACGAGTTTATTTTGACATTAAAGTGAAAATGTTTGGCCTTACTTAACGGAGAACCATTAAGCCTTTGGCTTCTTCACGCCGTACTTGGAACGAGCTTGCTTACGGTCTTTAACACCGGAGCAGTCAAGTGCACCACGAACGGTGTGGTAACGCACACCTGGCAAGTCTTTTACACGACCGCCACGGATCAGGATCACGGAGTGTTCCTGCAGGTTATGACCTTCACCGCCGATGTAGGAGGTAACTTCAAAACCGTTAGTCAAACGCACACGGCATACTTTACGCAGTGCGGAGTTTGGTTTCTTAGGAGTGGTGGTATATACGCGAGTACATACGCCACGTTTCTGCGGGCAGGCTTCCAGCGCTGGAACGTTGCTTTTAGCAGCCTTCACAGAGCGTGGTTTGCGTACCAGCTGATTAATTGTTGCCATTAAAAAGCTCCTGGTTTTTGCTTCGTTTGTTGCTTCGTAAACATGTGATAAATCCCCCCGTATGCACTACAGGCAAAGTACGGGACGCAGAATTTTATGGCTGAGTAGTAGAGGTGTCAAGAAATATACAACATCACTCTCATCACCAGGCCATTTGGCTGCGATGTTTTTCGGTTAATTCAACGAAGTGATTATAGCCGACGACAGTGATTTTGTGTGAAAAACGACCAGACAACCCTCTGGCATCCAGATCGTTCTGCAGCGCATAAAGGGATATGGGGGCATTGAGCAGCAATTCAAGGTGCGCGCTACCGGCCAGGCCGGCCAGCACGCCATCCTGCAGCAGCAGCAGGTCATCGCCCGGCGCGGTCAAACGCAGCAGCGCAGGCAAATCGCATTGAGCGGGGGAACGGCTAAGGGTATACAGCATCAGGGTTTCCTAAAATGTCATCACCACGTCATAGCTGGCCAGTTGGCGACTCAGCGCATCCGGTGCCAGAATATCGGCGTCCAGCACCCAGTCAGTCACCTGACCCAGGCCGCGCTCCTGTAGCGATGCCTGGCAAAGATAACACTGCTCAACGTCATACAGCGGCAGCACGCCAAAGGTGGCAATGTAATTGCGCGCCAGAATTTTTTCCGGTTGCTGTCCCGGGATGATCTGCAACACGCCGTCACCGATAAAAAACACGCCCAGATCTTCGCTCAGCGCCGAAGTGGCTAACAACGCATCCAGCCCTTCCCTGCCGCTGGCGCTGCCGTGTGGGCTCTGGGTAAAAACAAAAGCGACTCGTTTCATAAACTCTCTCAGAACTGCACCATGCGGTCACAGCTCAGCGAAGCCTCCGCCAGCGAGCCCAGCCCGCTAAGGGTAAAACCCGGCTGAAGGTTGGCGCTGGGCAATCCTTGCTGTGCGGCTTCCTGCTCATCGGTCACACCGCGCCGCAGTGCCGCGGCCACGCAGACATTGAGCTCAATGCCATGCTGCTGTGCCAGTTGCACCCAACCCCGCACCAAATCGAATTCGTCGCTGGCCGGTGCAGTCAGTTGATTGGCGTTCAACACCCCCTCACGGTAAAAAAACACGCTGGAGAGGCGGTGTCCCTTGGCCAGCAAAGCCTGCGCGAACTGATAGGCGCTGCTGGCCTGTTGGGTGCCGTAAGCCGGGCCGGTGACCAAAAGGCAGTAACTCAGCATCCGCGCTCGGTTCCCAACAGATCGCCGCTTTTGAACTGGCGGATGTACAGATACACGGTGTGTTTTGAGATATTCAGACGGTCCGCCACCTGATTAATGGCGTCCTTGATATCAAAAATGCCCTTCTCGTAGAGGTTCAGCACTACCTGGCGGTTTTTGGCATTGTTGGAGACATTACGATCGGCATTAACTTCCTCAATGGTGAACTCCAGCGTCTGCGCCACCAGATCGTCAACCGACGACGCAAAGTTGACCGAAGGCGCCACGTCCTGAGTTTCCGGCGGCATAAAGGTCTGCATCACCTGGGAGAAAGGCACGTCGAGGTTCATGTTGATGCACAGCAAACCGATCACCCGCTGTTCACGATTACGGATGGCGATAGTCACCGACTTCATCAGCACGCCGCTCTTGGCACGGGTAAAATAGGCCTTGGACACGCTGCTGTCATCGCCGGCCATGTCATGCAACATGCGCAGCGCGAGGTCCGTGATCGGCGAGCCGATCTGCCGCCCGGTGTGCTCACCGTTCGCAATGCGTACCGCCGAACATTTCAAATCTTCCAAAGCATGCAGCACGATCTCACAGTGCCCGCCGATCAACATCGCCAGGCCGTCAACAACCGCTTCGTAAGACTTCAGGATTTCATGATCCGTCTGGGTAAACGGACGTTCATTCAGCAAATCAAGTTCGCTGGCTTCGCTGGATAAAAGCGAATTAGACATCGAAAATACCACCCTCAAAGATCGCCTGTGCCAGGGGGCGCAGCTAAAACTGCTCGTGCGGGTTCCTTTCCACAGGCGGCACACCCTTCAGGTTACGCGGGATGGGCTGGCTGATATCAGTCTGAAACAGCACGACGAGCGTCCGCAGGCCGAGATGACCAGGAACAGTTTTAGGTACACGCCCTAAGGGGCAGGCGCATGACTCATAAGTCCGGATTATTAGTCTAGCAAAACAGCCAGAGTAAAGTCCTTGCGTTTGCGCGTGGTATTGACGTTAAGCCCGATGCCCGGCAGGCGTCAAGCGATCAGTGGGCAGGAAGCGAAAGTTAGCGCTGATTTGGCGGATTAAAATGAACACCGCCGCGAAGGACGTTCGCGGCGGTGTGGGGACTCAGACAGGCTTATTGCGCTTTGGCGTCTGCCGCTGCGTCAGCCGGCTTCTCAGCCTTGGCGTCCGCTTTAGGAGCGGCTTTCACATCCAGCAGTTCAACGTCGAACACCAGTGTGGAGTTAGCCGGGATGCCCGGAACGCCAGTTTTACCGTAGGCCAGCGCCGGTGGGATAACCAGCTTGATTTTGCCGCCTTTCTTGATGTGTTTCAGGCCTTCGGTCCAGCCTGGGATCACGCCGTCCAGACGGAATGACAGTGGCTCACCACGGGTGTAGGAGTTATCAAACTCGGTACCGTCGGTCAGGGTGCCTTTGTAGTTCACTACAACGGTGTCGCTGTCTTTAGGTGCAGAACCGGTACCTGGCTTCTCAACCTGGTACAGCAGGCCGGACTCGGTTTTCTTCACGCCTTTTTCTTTCGCGAAGGTGTCGCGGTACTTGGTGCCTTTCGCTTCGTTATCTTTCGCGTCCTGCTCCATCTTCGCCTGAGCGGAAGCCTTCACGCGCGCTTCAAAGCTCTGCAGAGTTTTTTCGATATCTGCATCGTTCAGCTTGCTCTTGTTGGCGAAAGCGTCCTGAACGCCTGAGATCAACTGGTCTTTGTCCAGTTTGATACCCAGTTTTTCTTGCTCTTTCAGCGAGTTGTCCATGTAACGGCCCAGGGATGCACCCAGTGCGTAAGCCGCTTGCTCGTCATCGTTCTTGAACTTGCCGGTGCTTGGCGCCGCGTCGGCAGCTTCTGCCGGTTTAGCTGCATCTGCAGCCATGACCTGGGTCGCATTCAAAGCAAAAGCCATGGTGGTTGCCAGAAGCGTGACTTTAAACAAAGATTTCATCCATTTCTCCAGTGTCTGAAGCGGTGCCCCAAACAATCATTAAGTAAGATAACCGGGCTACTATAGCTGTCCGAAACAAAACAAAACAGTCACACAGGTAACCAATCGAGTCAAAGTGTGACTCCAGCTTTAAACAGAAGTTTCGTTTAATGTGCTACCCGTATGATAAGTCAGATTTTTCCTGCGCCCGCAGTATCCACAGTAACAAAAACCCTCAGGCCGAGCGCCCTATTTTTCAGCACTTTACACAGTGCCCTGGCGTTTTCCGTCTGCCCCCTCGCATAGCGAGGTGAAATAGCGCAGCGCAAAGCCGCCGGCAGCTGTTACCATAGCGTCAGATCCAGGATTTAACCGCGTCAGAGGTAGCATCATGCACAACGCCGATATCCAAAGCCTGTTACTGCGGCTTGAAGAACTGGAAAGCCGTCAGGCCTTTCAGGAAGTCACTATTGAAGAGCTCAATCAGACCGTGGTGAAACACCAGCTTGAAATGCTGAAATTGCAGGATCACCTGCGCGTGCTGACCGACAAGCTGCGTTCGACCCAAACGTCAATGATCGCGTCGCAGTCGGAAGAAACGCCGCCGCCACATTATTGATAAACCATAAAAAAGGGCAGCCTCAGGGCCGCCCATTTTTTTGCCGTTACTGCGCTGCGATTAGTGGCAGCCGCAACCGCCGTTACCACAACCGCCTTTCTTGGCCTGATCGTGATCATGCGCGTGGTCATGGTCGTGATCGTGGCCATGGCCGCCGCAGCAACCTTCACCGTGTTCGTGGTGATGATCGTGCTCGCCGTGTACGTGGCCGTGTGCCAATTCTTCAGCGGTAGCTTCGCGGATCGCGACAACTTCTACGTTGAAGTTCAGGTTCTGGCCAGCCAGCATGTGGTTACCGTCAACCACTACGTGATCGCCGTCCACTTCGGTGATTTCGACCGGCACTGGGCCCTGATCGGTGTCAGCCAGGAAACGCATGCCAACTTCCAACTCGTCAACGCCCATAAAGACGTCTTTCGGCACGCGCTGCACCAGGTTTTCGTCGTAGTTGCCGTACGCATCGTTAGCGCCAACGTTAACGTCAAAACGATCGCCCGCTTCGTGGCCTTCGAGTGCTTTTTCCAGACCTGCGATCAGAGAACCATGCCCGTGCAGATAGTCCAGCGGCGCACTCACCGGAGACTCATCAACCAACACACCGTCTTCTGTACGTACTTGATAAGCCAGGCTGACCACCAAGTCTTTTGCTACTTTCATGATATCTCCTACCGTTGGATACTTGGACGCAGCCGTCATGGGGCCGCGCCTTTACCGGACAGATTGTATCGGAAATCTGCCCCGCTGTACCCTCCAGCATAAAAAAACGCGCTCGATAACGCTATTCCGGATGGAAAATACCGATCACCTGCTCCTGCGGCCGGACGTGCTTTTCCACCTGCTGTTCGGTCTGTCGCTGATGATGGCCGCACTTGACGCACTCCACCACTTCGACCTGGTCTTCACGCCAAACGGCCAGCGTATCCATAGCCTTACAGCTTGGGCAGACCGCCCCGGCGATAAATCTTTTCCGTGTTGCAGACATCTCAGTGCTCCAAATTATTCGTATTCATCCCAGCCGTCGAACTGGCGACTCTCTTTTTGCATTTCCCGGTGGAAAAGTTCTTCCAGCTCGCGCCGCGCTTCCTTCACACGGGAAATTTGTGCCACATCGCCATGATGCGGCGGCATCAGCTCACGCAACATCCGCATATCCAATCGACGGAAGTGCTGCTGCGCGCGATAGGCCTGATGAGGATGCATGCCCAGTTCCATCAGTGCCTTGCGCCCCAGCTCCAGCGCACTGGAAAAGGTTTCGCGACTGAACTGCTTGACCCCTGCCTGCAATAACTCGTGCGCTTCCACACGACCACGTGCCCGCGCCAAGATAGTCAGCTCGGGAAAATGCTGCTGACACAGGCGGACAATTTCCATGGTGTCTTCCGGCTCATTACAGGTGATCACAATCGACTTGGCCTTCGCCGCACCGGCCGCACGCAGCAGTTCCAGCTCGGTAGCGTCACCGTAATACACTTTATAACCATAGCGCCGCAGTACGCCGACGGCGCTGACATCTCGCTCCAGGACGGTAATGCGCATCTTGTTGGCCATCAGCAGGCGGCCGATCACCTGACCAAAACGTCCGAAGCCAACGATGATCACCTGCGGGTCATCGTCTTCCACATACGGGGTCTCTTCGTCCTCATCCCGGGCGTTATAACGACGCACCAGGATGCGATCGATAATCTGCATCAGCAACGGCGTGGTCATCATCGACAGGGTTACCACCACCAGCAACAGCGCAAGCTGATCGGGCTGCAACACCTTCTGCGCCCCCGCCGCCGAAAACAGCACGAAGGCAAACTCTCCGCCCTGGCTGAGCACCCCGGCAAACTGCAAGCGCACTGAACTACGCAGGCCGAAAATACGCGACAGCGAGTACAGCACCCCTGACTTAATCGCAACCAACAGCACCACGCCCAGCAGCACTTCGGCCAGATGGGTATAGAGTACGCCGATATTCAGCGCCATACCCACCGAGATAAAAAACAGCCCCAGCAGCAGCCCTTTGAAAGGCTCGATGGAGATTTCCAACTCGTGGCGATATTCGCTTTCCGCCAGCAGCACGCCGGCGATAAAGGTCCCCAGCGCCATAGACAGGCCAAGGGCATCCATAAACATCGCCGCC
Source organism: Serratia liquefaciens (assembly GCA_012719855.1). GTDB lineage: Bacteria > Pseudomonadota > Gammaproteobacteria > Enterobacterales > Enterobacteriaceae > Serratia > Serratia liquefaciens_A. The sequence continues at coordinate 9,279 of JAAXZN010000030.1, forward strand.
CCCAGCACCACCAGCAGGGCGGCGGCGGTGAAGATTTCGCGAACTCCGGAAGAGGCGATATAACGGAACAGCGGACGCAGCAGGAACCGCCCGCCAACCAGCATGCCGCCGAATGCCGCCACCTTGAGTGCAATTTGTGCCCAATCGTCGCTGCTGCCGCCGGCGCCGGCCAGGATCGGGATCAGCGCCAGCGCCGGGATCACCGCCATGTCCTGGAACAGCAGCACCGAGAACCCCAACTGGCCGCCTTCGTTGCGGTTCATGCCCTTTTCGCGCATCAGTTGCAGCGCCATGGCGGTTGACGACATCGCCAGCCCGATACCGCCAATCACGGCGGCCTGCCAGGCGAAATGCGTCAGATAAAGCAATGCCCCCAGCACCGCAGCGGTGATCAACACCTGTCCGGCGCCGACGCCAAAGATTGAGCGCCTGAGTTCCCACAGCTTGCTCGGGTTCAACTCCAGCCCGATGATAAACATCAGGAACACCACGCCCAGCTCAGAAAAATGCAGGATCTCGTCGACGTCGCGAATGAAACCCAATCCCCAGGGGCCGATGGCAATACCGGCGATCAGGTAACCCAGCACCGCGCCGATGCCCAGCCGACGGGCAATCGGCACCGTGACCACGGCGGCGAACAGAAACAGTAAAATTGCGGTCAGTAACGTTGAGCCTTCCATGTTTACCTTCCTCCGTGCGGCAGCGGATTACGCAACCAATCGCCATACGCCGTGGCATGGCTTTCCAGCACTTCCGGCTTCTGACGGCGCGCCCAATACACCAGCATCGGCGTCAGCCAGTGCATATGGCACATGGCGGCGGTCAGCTCAAACGGCCGCAGAATATCTTCCATCGGGTAGCGGTTATAACCGCCGGTACGATAGGCCCCCTCCGGTTCCCCGGTGGTGAGCACCGAGCGCCAATACTTTCCCGCCAGTGCATTACCGCCCATGCCGCTGGCAAAACCACGCGACAGCACGCGATCCAGCCATTCTTTCAACAGGGCCGGGCAGCTATAGGTATAGAGAGGATGTTGAAAAACAATGACCTGATGTTCACGCAGCAGTTGTTGTTCGTGGTGAATATCGATAAAAAAATCAGGATAGTGCGCGTATAAATCGTGCACGGTGACATGTTCCAACTGCTGTGCCGGTTGAAGCAAAACCCGATTCGCGACCGAGTCCTGGGATTCCGGATGGGCATACAGCAGCAAGACCTTGGGCGGCTGCGACATCATTCCCCTCCAAAGCGTCGTCAGGGTAGCGGTTTTCCGTTACCATGCTCCGCAAAGACTAATAATAGGACAGTCTGTGTCCTGTTAACTTAGAATCCATTCAATTTAACATACTCTGAACATACGGCGCTTTATGATTGTATTCTCCTCGCTACAAATCCGACGCGGCACCCGCGTCCTGCTGGACAACGCCACGGCGACGGTTAATCCAGGTCAGAAGGTCGGCCTGGTGGGTAAAAACGGCTGTGGCAAATCTACGCTGCTGGCCTTGCTGAAGGGTGAGATGGCCGCAGACGGCGGCAGCTACACCTTTCCAAGCAACTGGGCCCTGGCCTGGGTAAACCAGGAAACGCCGGCGCTCGACGTGCCGGCACTTGAGTATGTTATCGACGGCGACCGCGAATTCCGCCAGCTTGAAGCCGACCTGCAGCTGGCAAACGACAAAAACGACGGCCACGCCATCGCCACGCTGCACGGCAAGCTGGATGCCATCGACGCCTGGACCATACGCTCCCGCGCCGCCAGCCTGCTGCACGGCCTGGGGTTCTCCAATGAACAGCTGCTAAATCCAGTCAGGGCCTTCTCGGGCGGCTGGCGTATGCGCTTGAACCTGGCGCAGGCGCTGGTGTGCCGTTCTGATCTGCTGCTGCTCGACGAACCGACCAACCACCTGGATTTGGACGCGGTGATCTGGCTCGAGCGCTGGTTGAAGGGTTATCCCGGCACGCTGGTGCTGATTTCGCATGACCGCGATTTCCTGGATCCGATCGTCGATAAAATTCTGCATATCGAACAAGAGACCATCAACGAATACACCGGCAACTACTCCTCGTTCGAGCGTCAGCGTTCGACCAAGCTGGCCCAGCAGCAGTCGCTGTACCTGAACCAGCAAGAGAAAGTGGCGCATCTGCAAAGCTATATTGACCGCTTCCGCGCGCAGGCCACCAAGGCCAAGCAGGCGCAGAGCCGCATCAAGATGCTCGAACGCATGGAGCTGATCGCGCCGGCCCATGTGGATAACCCATTCAGCTTCAGCTTCCGCCAGCCGGAAAGCTTGCCGAACCCGTTGCTGCGTATGGAGAAGGTCAGTGCCGGCTACGGCGACAAGGTGATCCTCAACTCGATCAAGCTGAACCTGGTGCCCGGCTCACGCATTGGCCTGCTGGGCCGTAATGGCGCCGGTAAATCGACCCTGATCAAAATGCTGGCCGGTTCGCTTGAGCCGCTGAGCGGTGAAATTGGTCTGGCAAAGGGGATTAAACTGGGTTACTTCGCCCAGCATCAGTTGGAGTTCCTGCGGGCCGACGAATCCCCTCTGCAGCACTTGAGTCGCATCGCTCCACGGGTGCTGGAACAACAGCTGCGCGATTACCTCGGCGGCTTTGGCTTCCAGGGCGATAAGGTCACCGAAGCCACCGAACGGTTCTCCGGCGGCGAGAAAGCGCGACTGGTACTGGCGCTGATCGTCTGGCAACGCCCCAACCTGCTGCTGCTCGATGAACCGACCAACCACCTGGATTTGGACATGCGTCAGGCGTTGACCGAAGCGCTGATCGATTTCGAGGGCGCATTGGTGGTGGTCTCGCACGACCGTCACCTACTGCGATCCACCACGGACGATCTCTATCTGGTGCATGATGGCCAGGTGGAAGTGTTCGAAGGCGATCTGGACGACTACCAGCAATGGCTGAGCGACCTGCAACGTCAGGAAAATCAGCAGGACGCCCCGGATAAAGAGAACAACGGCAACAGTGCGCAGGCACGTAAAGACCAGAAGCGTCGCGAAGCCGAGTTCCGCAGCCAGACTCAGCCACTGCGCAAGCAAATTGCCAAGCTGGAACAACAGATGGAAAAACTGGGGGCCGAACTGGCGGCGGTAGAAGAGAAGTTGGCGGACTCCGCGCTGTACGACATCAGCCGCAAGGCCGATCTGACCCTCTGCCTACAGCAACAAAGTCAGGCCAAGTCCGCCTTGGAAGAAACGGAAATGACCTGGTTGGACGCGCAGGAGCAGTTGGAACGCTTCACGCAAGAGTTCGAATCCTAAGGGCTACGGGGCGGCCCGCCGCCCCAGCATGTCACCCCTTGTAAAAGGGTTTATCCCCCAGAATGGTCGCACGGTGCATGATGCGCCGCTGTGGCAGATAATCCGCGTTGGCGTAATGCTGCGTCACGCGGTTATCCCAAATGGCAATGTCATTCTCCTGCCAGCGCCAGCGCACCTGAAACTCCGGCTTGGTAATGTGAGCAAACAGGAAGTTCAGCAGCGCGTCACTTTCCTTCGGAGCCAAATCAACAATTCTGGTCGTGAAACCTTCGTTGACGAACAGCGCCTGCCGGCCGCTGACCGGGTGGGTACGTACCACCGGGTGCAACAGCGGCGGGTTTTTCTGTACCGCCAACTGCCAGCGCTGATGTTCCTCTTCGCTGCCACGATGTTTGTATTCCGGGAATGACTTGGTGAAGTCATGCTCCGCCTGCAGGCCCGCCAGCAGCTGCTTAAAAGGGGCGGACAAGGCTTCATAAGCCGCGATACCGCTGGCCCACAGCGTGTCGCCGCCGGTGGTCGGCAGGGTTTTCGCTGCCAAAATCGCCCCCAGCGGTGGGTTTTCGATAAAGGTCACGTCGGTATGCCAGTTATCGTTGTCCGGCGGATTATTGTCATGGGTATCCAGCACGATAATCTCTTTCACATCGGCGGCTTGCGGGTAGACCGGGTGAATGTGCAGGTCGCCAAAGCGGCCGGCCAGGTTGCGCTGCTGCAACGGCGTGATCGGCTGATTGCGCAAGAACAGCACCTGATGTTTGAGCAACGCATGGTAGAGCTGCTCGAACTGGCCGTCGCCCAAAGGACGCGCCAGGTCAACATTCTCCACCAGCGCACCGATATAAGGCCCCAGGGGGGTGATACTTAAACGTTCGTTCATTGCTGTACTCCGTGCCACGGGGTCAATCGACGCTGCAAGGCACGCAGCCCCAGCTCCAGCCCAAATGCAATAATCGCAATCACGCCAATACCGGCCAGCACCACATCGGTAGCCAGAAACTCACCGGCGGATTGCACCATAAATCCCAGGCCGCGGGTGGCGGCAATCAATTCTGCTGCGACCAGCGTCGACCAGCCGACCCCCAGCCCAATGCGAATACCGGTTAAAATCTCCGGCAAGGCGCTCGGCAGCACCACGAAACGCAGCACCTGCCAGCGATTGGCGCCCAGCGCACGCGCCGCACGCACCCTGACCTGAGCCACGCTGCGCACTCCCGCCACGGCGGACAGCGTCACCGGGGCGAAAATCGCCAGATAAATCAGCAGGATCTTCGAAGTTTCACCGATGCCGAACCAAATCACCATCAGCGGTAAATAGGCCAGCGGCGGCACCGGGCGATAAATCTCAATCAGCGGATCGAGAATGCCGCGTACCGTCTCGTTCAGCCCCATGGCAATACCCACCGGCACCCCGATAAGCACCGCGGCCAGCAGTGCAACCAGGATACGCCCCAGGCTGGCGGCCAGATGCTGCCATAGCGTGGCGTCCATAAAACCCTGCGGGCTGGCTATGGTGATCAACTGATGCAGCACCTGCTGCGGCGCCGGCAAGAATAACGGGCTGATCAGGTTCAACGCAGTCACGCTCCACCAAATAGCCAGCACCACTAACAGGGTGGCGCTGCTCAACCAGACGTTGCGTGGCACGCTAAAGCGCCGCGGTGCCGCCGCCTTCGGCTGGGCAACCTCTTTAAGGGCAGAATGCAGGCTCATAACAAGGCCTCGCGCTGTTTGAAGACTTTGCCCAGCACGTATTCGCGCTGGGCGATAAATTCAGGATCAGACTTGATCGAACGGCAAGGTTCACCGTCGGCATAGCGTTGGCCGAAATTCAGCGCCAGACGCTCCACCACCTGCCCCGGCCCCGGTGACAGCAGCAGCAGTTCACTGGCAAGGAACACCGCCTCTTCAATATCGTGGGTAATCAGCAACACCTGCTTGCCGGTGTCGCGCCAGATGGTCAATAGCAGTTCCTGCATTTGTTCACGGGTAAAAGCATCCAATGCCCCGAACGGCTCGTCCAGCAACAGCAAACGCGGATTGGCCGCCAAGGCGCGAGCTATGCCCACGCGCTGGCGCATACCGCCGGAAAGCTGCCAGATGAAGTGCTGCTCATAACCGGCCAGGCCGACACGCTGCAACATCTGCAGCGCCACCTCACGACGTTGCGGCTTGCCGACCCCGGCCAGCTGCAAGCCAAATTCGACGTTATCCACCACGTTACGCCACGGCAGTAAACCTTCATGCTGGAACACCACGCCCCGTTCGGCTCCGGGGCCTTTTACGGGAACTTCGTCAAGCGTGATGCTGCCAGCTGAAGGCTCGATAAACCCGGCGATCAAATTCAGCAGCGTGGTTTTGCCGCAGCCCGAGGGGCCAAGCACCACCACCAGTTGTCCGGCGTCAATCTGGAACGAGACGTCGCGCAGTGCAGGACGCCCCTGGTACTCTGCTGAAAGGTGGTTAACGTTTAGCATTCTGCTCCCTTACGACTGCGGCGCAGCCTGCACCTGTTTCACAAAGCGATCGGTGACATAGGCACTGTAATCGCTGTCGACCTGGGGAATTTTGCCCTGCTGTTTGAGGAACTCGGCGGTGTCATGAATGGCTTTGTCCACCGGCTGACCAAGCTGGGTGATCTGTTCGGCGACCGGTAGGTAAGTATTGCCCTGCACCAGCACCGGTATCTGCTCTTCAGGCACGCCGCTCAGTCGGGACAGCGTGCTGAGGTTGCCCTTGTCCTTCAGCCACTGTTCCGGCTGCGCCAGATAGGCTTTTTGGGCGTTCAACGCGCTGGCAGCAAAGGCCGTCACCACTTCAGGATGCTTCTCGGCAAAGTCCTTGCGCACCACCCAAACGTCGAGCGTCGGGGCGCCCCACTGTCCGACCTGGGCAGAATCCGTCAGCACCTTGCCCTGTTTGGCCAACTCATTGACCACCGGGGCCCAAACATAGGCGCCATCGATATCACCGCGCTGCCAGGCGGCGGCGATGGCCGGCGGTTGCAGATTGAGGATTTTGACCTGCTCTGGCTTGATGCCCCAGTGCTTCAGAGAAGCCAACAGGCTGTAGTGCGTGGTGGAGATAAAGGGCACGGCGATGCGCTTACCGATCAGATCCTGCGGACTTTTAATCTCTTTTTTCACCACCAGCGCTTCGGAACTGCCGAGCTGGGAGGCGATCAGAAACACTTCGATAGGGAGTTTTTGGCTGGCGGCCACCGCCAATGGGCTGGAGCCGATGTTGCCGATCTGGACGTCACCTGAAGCCAATGCGCGCAGCACGCTGGAGCCACTGTCGAATTTGCGCCAGTCAACGGTAGCACCGGACTGTTTGGCGAAGCTGTTTTCCGCCTGCGCCACCTTGGCGGGTTCCGCCGAAGTCTGGTAGGCCACGGTCACGTCCACCGCATAGGCGCTGGTTGCGCTAAGTGACAACACCAGCAGCGCCGCACTGCGTAGAGAAAAAAGTTTGCTCGCCATGATCGCTCCGTTGATAAAAGTCTGTTCAGTTGCTGACAGTTTTATCCGAGCGTTGACGAGCTATAAAAGAATAAAAAACTCTGCGTTATTACTTATGGGAATATTTAATCAAATCAAATCGACCCATTGCCCTCCGGCGGCGCTGCTACGCTGGGCGGCGTCAATAAACGCCATCCCCTGCACGCCGGTTTCAATTCCCGGCAACAAGGGGGCAGCCTGCGGCCCCTCACGCAGACGGCTCGCCGCCTCACGGTAAATCTGGCCAAATCCTTCCAGATACCCCTCGGGGTGGCCGGCAGGCACACGCGCCAATAGGCGGTTCTCCGCATACTGGAATGAAGAAGCGCGCGTGATGCAGTAGGCTGGCGCATTTCGTGGGTGCATCCACAGCTGGTTGGGTTGCTCCTGGCAAAAGGCCAGGCTGCCCTCACTGCCGTAGATTCGCAGCCGCAAGCCGTTTTCATGGCCGCAAGCCACCTGGCTGGCCCACAGTCTGCCTCTGGCGCCGTTGGCGTATCGCATTTGTACCCGCACATCGTCGTCCAGCTTGCGTCCGGGAATAAACGTCGTCAGCTCGGCGCTGATCGCCTGCGGCAACAGGCCGCTGACAAACTGCGCCAACTGCCAGGCGTGAGTGCCGACGTCACCGATGCAACCGGCTCCCGCTTTCTCCGGCTGGGCGCGCCAACCCGCCTGCTTGTTATCGGTCAACTCCAGCGGCTGTGCCAGCCATTCCTGCAGATACTCCACCTCGATAAAGCGGATCTCGCCCAGTTCACCGGCCAGCACCCGGCTCCGCGCCTCGCGCACCAGCGGATAAGCACTGTAGTTATGGGTTAATATCAGCTGCCTTCCGCTACGTCGCACCGTTTCGGCCAACTGCAACGCTTCGGCGTAGCTGTTGCACAGCGGCTTGTCGCAGATGACGTCGATACCGGCGTTGAGAAAGGCAGTCGCTACCGGCGCATGCAAATAATTGGGCGTGACGATCGCCACCACATCCACGCCGTCTTCGCGAGCCGCCTCGGCCTGTGCCATCTGCCGGAAATCGCGATAGCTGCGTTGCGGATCCAGGTGCAGCCGCTCACCGGTACGACGGCAATTTTCCTCATCGGAGGAAAAAGCCCCGGCCACCAGCTCGAATTCGTCGTCCATTCGCGCAGCCAGGCGATGCACTGCACCAATAAACGCCCCTTCGCCCCCGCCGACCATACCCAAACGTAGTCTCATGGCTGTTCTCCGATACCCAGCATCCGCCGGATCTGTTTGCGCTCAACGCCGGAGGCGGCAAAATCATCGAACGCCCGATCGGCAACAGGAATAATATGCCGGGCGATAAACTCGGCCCCTTCACGCGCCCCCGCCTCCGGCGACTTCAGGCAGCACTCCCATTCCAGGGTGGCCCAACCGGGAAAATCGTATTGCGCCAGCTTGCTGAAGATCGCCGGGAAGTCGATCTGCCCGTCACCCAACGAACGAAAACGCCCAGGCCTTTCCAGCCAGGGTTGATAACCGCCATACACACCGCTGCGGGCATTGGGCCGATATTCCGCATCTTTGACGTGGAACGCCCGGATACGCGCATGATAAACATCAATAAAGCCCAGGTAGTCCATTTGCTGCAAATGCAGATGGCTGGGGTCGTATAAAATATGGCAGCGCGGATGATTGCCAACCTGGCGCAGAAAACGCTCGAACGTCACGCCGTCGTGCAGATCTTCCCCGGGATGCAGCTCATAGCAAAGATCGACACCCACGTCGTCAAAAGCATCGAGGATCGGCCGCCAACACCGAGCCAACTGCCCGAAGGCCTCCTCCAGCAACAGCGCATTATGGGGCGGCCAGGGGTAAAAATAAGGCCAGGCCAGCGCACCGGAGAAAGTAACGTGCGCGGTTAATCCAAGCCGCTGCGATGCCTGCGCCGCCATCAGCAATTGCTCGGTCGCCCATGCCTGTCGCGCCTGCGGATTGCCGCGCATCGGTGCCGGAGCAAAGGCGTCGAAAGCCAGATCGTAAGCCGGGTGCACCGCCACCAGTTGTCCTTGCAGGTGAGTGGACAACTCCGAAATGACCAGTCCGTATCCCGCCAGTTGTTCACGTATGCCGTCGCAATATTCCTGGCAGTGGGCGGCCCGTTCGAGATCAAAAATGGCCGGAGCGCCGGTCGGGATCTGCACGCTTTTGAACCCCAGGCCCGCGGCCCAACCGGCCAGCCCGTCCAGTGAATCGAACGGCGCCTGCGCGCCGATAAACTGCGCCAGAAACAGCCCTGGCCCCTGAATGGTTTTCATGGTGATGACCTCCCTAACATTACCGTTCTCTGGCTGCGTACCGCTTCATCCGCCGCCAGGACTACGCGCAGGCTGTTTAAGGCATCCTGCCAATGCCGGCTGAGATCCAGCCCCTCTTGTATCGCCTGAAGAAAATAGCGCTGCTCGCTCAGGCACAGCGCCAAATGGTCCGGTTCGTCCTGACAGTCGATCCAGCGGTCCGGGTGGACAAACTGATTGGCACCGTCCAGCGCCGCATAATGGACGCGCAACGAATCGGTGCGGGTATGGCCGTCAACGTTATCAGACTCCCCCGCCGCACCCGACTGTCGCGCCACGATCGAAACCGCGCCGAGTGGCCCAATCACGTCTTTCACAAAGTAGGCGGTTTCGCTGATCATCGGCCCCCAGCCGGCTTCGTACCAGCCCACCGAGCCATCGGCAAAGCGCACTTGCAGCTGGCCATAGTTGTACATTCCCGGCGGCAGCGCATCGCTCAACCGTGCGCCGATGGCGCTGACGCTGACCGGCTCCGACTGGGCCATCTGGCACATCACGTCGAGGTAATGCACGCCGCAGTCGACAATCGGCGACAGCGACTGCATCAGGTTACGATGCACGTCCCACATCGCACCGTGGCTTTGCTGATTGAGGTTCATGCGCATCACCAGCGGTTTGCCGAGGCCGCGCGCCAATTCAACGAATTGCCGCCATGAAGGATGGTGACGCAGGATATAGCCGACCACCAGTTGCCGCCCGGCAGCACGGGCGGCGGCGATCACGCGCTCCGCACCGGCCGCGGTGGTGGCGAGGGGTTTCTCAATGAACAGATGGCAACCGGCGGCCAGTGCCGCAAGCGCGTAAGCCTCGTGAGTATCGGGCCAGGTCGTCAGGCATACCGCATCAGGATGCGTCGCCGTCAGGGCCTGTGAAAAATCACTGAACGTCGGGTAGCCGCCGCCCAACCTGGCATTGAGCCGATGCCGCGAATCGCCGCGCGCCACCAGCCCGCAGATCTCAACCCCTTTCATGCCGTGATAGGCTTCGGCGTGCGAGGCTCCCATGTTGCCGCACCCCACAACCAGTACGCGCAGGTCAGTCATCGCCTTTCTCCGCTTGCGGGATTTCACGGTAATTGAAGGTGAAGAAAAACAGCGCCGCTATCACCAGTGCGCCGATGGCCGGATACCACCAGAAGCTCTGCCACTGCGGCAGCGCCGCCGCCCCCTCTGCCGTCACCATTCGATTAAACAGCGCACCGCTGATCTGCGAACCGATCAGCATGCCCAGCCCATAGGTAAACAACACCAGCAGACTCTGCGCCTGGCCCTTGACCTTGTCGCCCGCCACCTTGTCGGTGTAGATAAAACCAATCACGAAAAAGAAGTCGTAGCACATGCCGTGCAAAAGGATGCCGAGGTAAATCATCCAGCGCAGTTCCTCAGTGATACCCAACGCAAACATCACGTAGCGCAGGAACCACGACAGCATGCCAATCAACAGCATCACTTTGATGCCCAACCGCGCGAACAGGAACGGGATCAACAGCATAAAGAACAGTTCGGACATCTGCCCCAGCGACATCACGCCACCGACGTTGCTAAATCCCGTGGCGGCAACGAACGGCGCGGCGTAGGCATAGTAGGCCGCCAACGGGATAGAGATCAGCGTCGCGCAGATGATAAACACCAGAAAGTGCCGTTGCTTCAGCATGGCAAAGGCATCGGCGCACAGCAGGTCGCGCATTTTTACCGGTTTGCCACGTTCCGGCGCCGGGGTGTGTGGCAGGGTGAAGCTGTAGATAGCCAGCACCAGCGAAGCGACCGCCGCCAGCGTGAAAATGCCGGTGCTGTCGGACAACCCGCTGGCGCCGACGATCAGCCCGGCGACAATCCAGCCGAAGGTCCCGAACGCCCGCACCACGGGAAATGCCTTTTCACTGTTGCTCAGGCTGTAAAACGCGACGTTGTTGCTAAGGGCGATCGTCGGCATATAGCACAGCATATAGCCGAAGATGATCCACAGCAGGCCGCTTTGCCCACTGCTGAAAAAACCCGGCATCAGCCAAAGCAACCCGGCACCGATCAGGTGCAGTACGCCCAGTACCTTCTGCGAGGCAAAGAAACGATCCACCAGCATGCCCAGCACGAACGGCGAAAGAATCGACGCGATCGGCCCGGTGGAATAAGCATCGCCGATGATTGCCGCCAGGCCGAACTTGCCCATCACTACGCCGAGCGTGACGTACCAGGCGCCCCAAACAAAGAATTGCAGAAACATCATCAGTGCCAGCCGCGGCACTACCCATTTGAATGTGGCGCTGTTGGCCCCCAGGGCCGCGCTGTCAGTTTGCATAATTTCCCCATTGGTATTGTTGTGGTGGTGGTTAACCGCTTTCCGGCAGGAAGGACGGCATAACCACACCGCCGGGTTGCTGCGCCTGGCCTTTCACCTGCGCCAAATGCAATTCGCAAATCCTTCCGCCCCACTGCAACAGCACCTGACTGAGGGCGGAACGCTGCGCCGGTACCAGCACCACCGGCGTGGTGCCGCGGTGATGCTGGTCCAGCATCCAACTGATCAACTCCAGGGCGATCTCTTCGCTGTGGCTGCAGCCCGGCCCCAACATGCGTGAAGCCGGATGCGACACCGACGCCAGATAGCCGCCAATCACGCCGTCCAGCTCCCACACGGCGATACGCCACAGCCCGCTGGTGTCGTTAAGGAAATGGTCGATATCGCGACGGCGTTCAATGCCCAGCAGCGTTCGCTCCAATTGCAAAATGCCGGGCAGATCGCCCTGCTGAGCGGCACGTACCCTGCCGTGCGTCAGCCGTGGAAAAGAGAACCCCAGCGTCGGCACCGGGATCGCCATATCCTGATAAATCGCATAGGGCGTGAAGCCGGCACGGTGGTACAACGCGTAGGAGTCCAGATTTAACGCGCTGGAAATCAGGCGTATCGGTAGCGATCCCGCCAGCTCATCGGCTTTCGCCATCAGCTGCGCGGCGATACCGCGACCGAAGTAATCGGGATGCACATTCATGATGCCCAGCCCGAGGTGTGTCTCACGAGGATGGAAAAAGCAGGAGCCGCACAGTACGCCCTGCTCATCGCGTGCAATCCAGTGCTGGCCGGGATCCAGTTGGCGATAGACGTCAACGAACAGCCCACAGCTGGCCGGCTCTGCGGTAAAAATGGCCCCTCTGCCTTGGCGTTGGTACCAGGCATTGGTCGACAGATGAATCAGCTGCGCGATTTCCGGGCGATCGCCGCTTTCCGCTACCCTCAGTTGCACCTGCATCCGCCACCTCTTTTCAGATTATGGGTTCAGCGAAATACCGCGAAATCGTAAAATGTAATCGATTTCATTTTCACCATGAGCAAAATGTAATCGATTTCTTTTTTTCAGCAACCCGATTAATGTGATAAGAGGGGCTGATAAGATGAATTTGTAATCAACATCACAATCCTGAGGTCAGGCGCAGACATTTTTCCGTGCTTGAGCATATTGTTCGGGGCAAATGGGCAGAAGGAACAGCAAACCATGTCGATCGAAAAGGTGGCGAAACTCGCCGGCGTCTCCGCCGCGACCGTTTCACGGGTGTTGAACGGCCAGCAGATCGTCAAACCGGCCACTCGCGACAAGGTACTGGCCGCGATCCGCGCCTGCGACTATCAGCCCAACCTGCTGGCGCGTCAGTTGCGCACCTCACGTAGCCGCATGTTGCTGGTGCTGGTTTCCAGTATCACCAACCCCTTCTGCTCGCTGGTAGTACGCGGTATCGAAGAGGAGGCTGAACGTCACGGCTACCACATTTTGCTGTGCAACTCTGAATCCAATCCGACGCGGGAATCCGCCTACCTCAGCCTGCTGAGCGGCAAGGTGGTCGACGGTGTCATTACCATGGACGCCGTCAGTTGCCTGCCCGGCCTGACCGCGATGATCGGCGATTTCCCCTGGGTACAATGCGGTGAAGGCGATCCCGAGTTCCGCGCCTCCTCGGTGACCATCGACAATCATCAGGCGGCGATGGCCGGCGTACGTTATTTGGTCGCGCAGGGCCGGCAACGTATTGCTCTGATCAACAGCGACATGCGCTATCTCTATTCACAGCAGCGGGAGCAGGGTTATCGACAGGCGCTGGCCGAAGCCAAACTGGACTATTGCCGGGTGGAATACGTCGAAGGATTGGAATATGCCGCCGGTGCGCTGGCGATGAACCGCCTGCTGGACGCGGAGCCACGCCCGGATGCGGTCTTTGCCATTTCGGACGTGATTGCCGGCGGGGCAATGAGCAGCTTGCACCAACAAGGGTTGCGCATCCCCGAACAGGTCGCAGTGATGGGCTTTGACGGTGTGCCTTTTGGCGCCATTACCACCCCGCCGCTGACCACCGTCGAACAGCCGATGCATCAATTCGGCGTGCGCAGCGTGCAGCTGCTGCTGGAAAAAATCAAGGATCCGCAACAGCCGCCACGCAATGACGTGCTCGAATGGCGGCTGGTAGAACGCGGTTCGGCCTGATTACAGGCTCAGTTCGCCACGCAAAAAAATCTGCGCATCGCCGCCTATCAGGGTACGGTCGCCTTTCAGTTCACAGAACAGCTCACCGCCGCGCGCCGAAATCTGCCGCGCGTGTAATTGGTGACGGCCGAGACGTGCGCTCCAGTAAGGCATCAACGTGCAGTGTGCAGAGCCGGTGACCGGATCCTCACCGCCGTCCAGCGTGAAATAGCGCGAAACGAAATCCACCGTTTCGCCCGGGGCGCTGGAGATCACCGCGCGACCAGCCAAAGCAATTAACGCCGGGATAGCCGGCTGCAGCGCCCGCACCTGCGCTTCGTTTTCCAGCACCACCAGCAGCGCATTGGCTTGCCACACTTCCTGCGGTTCAATGCCCAACAGCTCTGTCAGCCCGGCAGGCGTCGCGATTTTTTGCGGCGGTCGGGACGGAAAATCCAGGATCAAGCGTTCGCCATCTTCGGCGTCGCGCTTAACGTACAAATCACCGCTGGCCGAACGGAAACGGATATCCTGCAACGCCGGATTGACCGCGCTGAGCATCACGTGCGCCGCCGCCAGCGTACCGTGGCCGCACAGATCCACCTCGCGCTGGGGAGTGAACCAGCGGATGGCCGACATATCGCCATCGTCCCAGACAAAACTGGTTTCCGGCAGATTCAGCTCATTGGCGATCGCTTGCATCTCGGCGGTCGACAACGGCTGTTTCAGCAGGCATACGCCGGCCGGATTGCCGCGAAGTCCTTCGCCGGTGAAGGCCACTACGTGGAAGTAATTTTCTGCCATCCGCAACTCCTTAATGCCAGATGAGTAACACACAGGCCGCCGTCAGCAGCCCCATAGACACATTAAAGATGATCCAGGCCTTTTTGCTGCGTAACAGGCGACCAATCACCGTGCCGAATCCGAGCCAAATCACGCCGGCGACGATATTCACCACCAAAATGCCCAGCGAGATCGCCACAATCGACGAGTTGTACCTGTCGCCTGCCAGGCTAAAACTGGCCACCGCCCCCAGCGCCATCAGCCAGGCCTTGGGGTTAAGGAACTGCAACAGCCAGCCCTGATACAAGCGTATCGGTTTGGGCGGTGCCACGTCGGTCTCCAGCTTTTCATAGGCGGCCGTGGCCACTTTCCACGCCAGCCATAACAGGTACAGGCTGCCGAGGATTTTCAGCACCAGGTGCAGCGCAGGGTAAACCAGGATCAGGCTGCCGACCCCGAACGCCACCAGCAGCAAAATGCTTTGCATGCCCAGCATGATGCCCATCATCAACAGCAGCGAGCGCATAAAGCCAAAATTGGCGCCGGAGGTGGTCAGCAGCATATTATTAGGGCCTGGCGTGATGGCGGCGACCCACAGGAAGCCTAACATCGAAAGAAATAAACTCGGTTCCATGAGGCGGGTGCTCCTCACCCAGGGTGATTTTTTGCAGTATTATTGTCAGTTCAGGATAGTGAAGCTAACAGCGCACTATTAATCCCACAATAGCCGCCAATAAGATTTTTACTCAGGTTATGCATGAATCCTTTCGCCCTTTGACCGGGGCCAGTAATCCGCATCTGCAGACGCTGCTGCCACGGCTGGTGCGTCGCCGAGTGCAGCTCAAACCGCACTGGCAGCGGCTGGAGTTACCCGACGGCGACTTTGTCGATCTCGCCTGGAGCGAAGATCCGGCTCAGGCTGCCGGCAAACCGCGCGTGGTGCTGTTCCACGGGCTGGAAGGCAACTTCTACAGCCCCTACGCTCATGGTCAACTCAACGCCTGGCGTGAAAAAGGCTGGCTTGGCGTGGTGATGCATTTTCGCGGTTGCAGCGGCGTGCCGAACCGCAAGCAGCGCATCTATCACTCCGGAGAAACGGAAGATGCGCGTTTCTTCCTGCAGTGGCTGCGCGCGACCTACGGTGAAACGCCCACCGCCGCGGTCGGCGTCTCGCTCGGCGGCAACATGCTGGCCTGCTACCTGGCGCAGCAGGGGGCGGAAAGCCTGCTGCAGGCGGCGGTCGTGGTCTCCGCGCCGCTGATGCTGGAGCCCTGTTCGTGGCGTATGGAACAAGGCTTCTCGCGCGTTTATCAGCGCTATCTGCTCGGGCAGTTAAAACAAAACGCCACTCGCAAGCTGCTGTACTATCCTGATACCCTGCCGCTCAAACTGCCGCAGCTCAAGGCGTTGCGCCGGATCCGCGACTTTGACGATGCCATTACTTCGCGCATCCACGGCTTCAGCGATGCCAGCGATTATTACCGTCGTTGCAGCGCCCTGCCGCTGTTGCCGACGATCCAGACGCCGTTATTGATCATCCATGCCAAAGACGATCCCTTTATGACCGACGAAGTGATCCCCGAAGTCGCCACGCTACCGCACAACATTGAGTATCAGTTGACCGAGTTTGGCGGCCACGTCGGTTTTGTCGGCGGCACCTTGAAACACCCCCAAATGTGGCTGGAATACCGTATTCCATCCTGGCTTTCCCCTTATCTGGACACCGCCAAGTGATTATCCCCTGGAAAGAACTGGAAACTGAGACCCTGAACAGCCTGATCGAGTCCTTTGTGTTACGCGAAGGCACCGACTACGGCGAGCACGAACGTTCGCTGGAACAGAAAGTGGAAGACGTGCGCCGCCAGTTGAAAAACGGCGAGGTGTTGCTGGTTTGGTCAGAACTGCATGAAACCGTCAACATCATGCCGCGCGGCCAGTTCCGCGCCGGGCAGGAAGAAATTTAGTGGCGATCGGTTCTATGACTGACGGAAAAAATCAGGTAACAATGCGTTATTGCAAACCAACGCGCGGAATTTTGCCCTTGGCGAAAGGGCGTCAAACAGACCAATAATCATATCTGACGCCTGCGCATTTAACACGGAGTGACCTATACTATGTCCGCCAAACATCCCGTTATCGCAGTGACCGGCTCCAGCGGGGCCGGCACCACCACCACCAGCGTGGCGTTCCGTAAAATCTTTCAGCAGTTGAACATCCGCGCCGCCGAGCTGGAAGGCGACAGCTTCCACCGCTACACCCGGCCGGAAATGGACGCGGCGATCCGCAAAGCGCGCGATCTCGGCCGCCATATCAGCTATTTTGGCCCCGAAGCCAATGACTTCGGCCTGCTGCAGCAAAGCTTTCTCGACTACGGCAAAAACGGCACCGGCCGCTCGCGCAAGTATCTGCATACCTACGATGAAGCGGTGCCCTATAACCAGGTTCCCGGCACCTTTACCCCCTGGGAAGCTTTGCCGGCACCCACCGACGTGCTGTTCTACGAAGGATTGCACGGTGGCGTCGTGACCGAACACATCGACGTGGCCAAACACGTCGATCTGCTGGTTGGCGTGGTGCCGATCGTCAACCTGGAATGGATCCAGAAGCTGATCCGCGATACCGGTGAGCGCGGCCACTCCCGCGAAGCGGTGATGGATTCGGTGGTTCGTTCGATGGAAGACTATATCAACTACATCACGCCGCAGTTCTCACGCACCCATATCAACTTCCAACGGGTGCCGACGGTAGACACCTCCAACCCGTTCGCCGCCAAGGCTATCCCTTCGCTGGACGAGAGCTTTGTGGTGATCCACTTCCGCGGACTGGACCAGATCGACTTCCCTTATCTGCTGGCGATGCTGCAGGGATCTTTTATCTCGCATATCAATACGCTGGTGGTGCCGGGTGGCAAAATGGGGCTGGCGATGGAGTTGATCATGGCGCCGTTGGTGCAGCGACTGCTGGAAGGAAAAAAAATCGAGTAGCCGACAGGGCGCGGCACAACCGCGCCCCTTTATCCGTTACGCCAGGTCGCGGATTTCAAAACTGTGGGTCACGCTGGCGGCTTTGCTCAGCATCAGTGAAACCGAACAGTACTTCTCGGCCGAGAGGTTCACCGCACGTTCCACGATCTTGTCGCTCAAATCTTTGCCGCTCACGATAAAATGCAGGTTGATGTGGGTAAACAACCGTGGCGCTTCTTCGCGACGTTCAGAGGTCAGCTTCACCTCGCAATCACGCACGTCATTACGCCCTTTTTGCAGGATCGACACCACGTCGATTGCACTGCATCCCCCTACTGACATCAGCACCATTTCCATCGGACTGGGTGCTTTATCGCCGGCGTTGCCGTCCATCAATACCTGATGGCCAGACGCGGATTCGCCCAGAAACGTCAACCCTTCCACCCACTTAACTCTTGCCTGCATGCTGGTCACTCCGGTTAATTTCTTAAAATCACAGTACGCTTTCGCATAGAAACTGGCAACGGAACCTGATGCTAATCATGCTGAAGCGAGACAACACGAGACACCCGCCTCACTCTGTGCTACAAACAGAGCCGCAATAAATCTTTCCGGGACACTGATTTCAGGGAAACTCCCAGGGAAAGGCTCCTTTACCGGTATGTTAACAGAATGTAGCTTGCAGCTCTCCCGGCAAGTTAATATGCTAGAGCGACAGCGTATATTTATGACACGCCTCAAAACCTGCTGATAGCCACCATTAAAACAACGGCGACAGCACGTTTTACAGGGAACTCTGACCCCTGTGACACAAGGCAGCGATAACAACAGAGGATAACAGCGAATGGTTCTCGGCAAACCGCAAACAGACCCTACTCTCGAATGGTTCCTGTCTCATTGCCATATCCACAAATATCCATCCAAAAGTACGCTGATTCACCAAGGTGAAAAAGCCGAAACGCTTTACTACATCGTTAAAGGCTCCGTTGCGGTGCTGATTAAGGATGAAGAAGGTAAAGAGATGATCCTGTCCTACCTTAACCAGGGGGATTTCATCGGCGAGCTTGGATTGTTTGAAGAAGGTCAGGAGCGTAGCGCCTGGGTTAGGGCGAAGACCGCCTGCGAAGTGGCTGAAATTTCCTACAAGAAATTCCGCCAGTTGATCCAGGTTAACCCGGACATCCTGATGCGCCTGTCTGCCCAGATGGCAAACCGCCTGCAGATAACCTCTGAGAAAGTGGGTAACCTCGCCTTCCTGGACGTTACGGGCCGCATCGCGCAAACCCTGCTGAACCTGGCGAAACAGCCTGATGCCATGACCCATCCGGATGGCATGCAGATTAAAATCACCCGTCAGGAAATTGGCCAGATCGTCGGTTGCTCTCGTGAAACCGTGGGTCGTATCCTGAAAATGCTGGAAGATCAAAACCTGATCTCCGCTCACGGCAAAACTATTGTCGTTTACGGCACCCGTTAATCACTGAAAAAACGGCGCGAATCATCGCGCCGTTTTTTTATGCCCCGATTTATCATGTGGCGCCGACTGATTTACCATCCGGAAGTCAATTACGCACTGCGGCAAACGCTGGTGCTGTGCCTGCCGGTTCTGCTTGGCCTGCTGATCGGCCAACTGCAATACGGCCTGCTGTTTTCTCTGGTTCCTGCCTGCTGCAACATCGCCGGGCTGGACACACCCCACAAGCGCTTCTTCAAACGCCTGATCGTCGGTGGTTCGCTCTTTGCGCTCAGCAGCCTGCTACTGCAACAGGCGCTACTTTGGCAATTGCCGCTGCCGATACTGATGCTGGGCCTGGCGCTGCTGCTCGGCGTCAGCGGTGAAATCAGCCCGCTGCACGCCCGCCTGCTGCCCGCCGCGCTGGTTGCCGCCATCTTCTCTCTCAGCATGGCCGGTACGGTGCCGCTTTGGCACGCGCCCCTGTTGTATATCGTGGGCACCGCCTGGTACGGCCTGTTTACCTGGTTCTGGTTCAAGCTGTGGAAAGAGCAACCGATGCGCGAATCACTCAACCAGCTCTATCTGGAACTGGCGGACTACTTCGAAGCCAAATATTCACTGTTAACCCAGCACACCGATCCGCAGACCGCTTTACCGCCACTGCTGGTGCGCCAGCAAAAGGTCATGGACCTGATCACTTTGCTGTATCAACAACTTAATTTTCTGCCCCATGCCAGCAATCTCGAGCAAAAGCGTTTGCAACGCACCTTCCAGGTCGCACTGGATTTGCAGGAGCACATCACCGTCAGCCTGCATCTGCCGGAAGAGGTACAAAAGCTGGTAGAACAGAGCCAGGCCGAAGCCATCATCCGCCGCAATGCACAGGTGATTGCCAACCGGCTGCGCACGGTAGCGCATGACATTCTCTATCATCAGCATTCTCAGCGTTTCAATATGGACAATGAACTGGCCGCCCTGGAAAAAGTGGCGGCGCAGCATCCGGACAACCCGGTCGGCCAGTTCTGTTACTACCACTTCAGCCGCATCGCCCGCCTGCTGCGCACCCAGCACCCACTCTACCGACGCGATCTGATGGCCAATCAAAACCGTCTGCCGTTCTGGCCCGCGCTGGTCAGTTATCTGTCGTTCAAATCCAACGCCCTGCGCAATGCGGCTCGGCTGGGAGTCACCCTGGCGGCGGGCAGCAGCCTGGGCATGATGTTCAATCTGCCAAAGCCTTACTGGATCCTGTTGACCATCATGCTGGTGAGCCAAAACGGCTACAACGCCACTCGGGTGCGCATCCAGCACCGTGCGCTCGGCACCCTGGTTGGGTTGGTGATTGCCGCCGGGTTACTGCAACTGCAGCTGCCCGAGGCTGAGACGCTGGGCGTGATGCTGGTGATCACGCTGCTGGCCTACCTGGTTTCACGTAAAAATTACGGGCTGGCGGTGATTGGCTTTACGGTGACGGCGGTCTATACCCTGCAACTGTTGGCACTTAACGGCACGCATTTCCTGGTGCCGCGCCTGATCGACACGCTGATCGGCTGCGTGCTGGTGTTCGGTAGCACCATCTGGCTGTGGCCACAGTGGCAAAGCGGTTTGTTACGCAAGAATGCCCATCAGGCATTGGAAAACGATCAGCAGCCGCTGCGCCTGTTGCTGGAAGAACAAGAGCCCGATGCCAGTGCGCTGGCCTATGCTCGTATGCAGGTCAATCAGGCGCACAACGCGCTGTTCACCTCACTTAATCAGGCGATGCAGGAACCGGGGTTTGAATCGAGCTATCTGGCAGATATGCGCCTGTGGGTCACGCACAGCCAGTTTATTGTCGAACACCTGAATGCGATGACCATTCTGGCGCGCGAACACTATATGCTGACGCCAAAGCTGGCGGAGGAGTATCTGCAGACTTGTGAAATCGCGCTGCAAAGCTGTCAGCAGCGGCTGGAATACGACGGCCCGAGCAGCGGCAGTGCCATTATGCAGCCGCCGGATTTGCACCCGGAGATGCCGGTAACCGAAATGGAGCGTCACCTGCGGCGGATTTTGTCCCACCTGAGCGTCATGCACACCATTTCGTCGTTGGCCTGGCGCCAGCGTCCACACCATGGCATCTGGCTGAAACGCAAACTGCGCGATCAATAAGGGCGCCGTCTGGCACCCTCGACATCAACACGACGTATTAAGCGTTAATCACGTCCTGTACCGCCAGCTCAAACAGCGCCATCCCTTCGTCAATATCCTCGGTTGCTACTACCAGCGAAGGCGCAAAACGAATCACGTTTGGCCCGGCATTGAGGATCATCAACCCGCGCGCAGCAGCGGCAGTCAGGAAATCGCGCGCCTTGCCATGATACGGCGCAGTCAATTCGGCACCGATCAGCAGGCCCATGCCGCGAATGTCGCTGAAAACACCATATTTCTCGCCAATCTGTTTTAACGCCTGCACGTACAGCCCATGACGCAGTTCAATGCCACTGAGTACTTCCGGCGTATTGATCACGTCCAGCGCCGCCTCCGCCACCGCGCAGGCCAGCGGATTGCCGCCGTAGGTGGTGCCATGGGTGCCCACCTGCATCACCGAAGCAATCTCTTCGGTGGTCAGCATGGCGCTGACCGGGAAGCCACCGCCAAGCGCTTTGGCCGTGGTGAGGATGTCTGGCGTCACGCCATAGTGCATATAGGCGAACAGTTTGCCACTGCGTCCCATACCGCTTTGCACTTCGTCGAATACCAGCAGCGCCTGATGCTTGTCGCACAGTTCGCGTACGCCCTTGAGGAAGTCGGCATCTACCGGGGTAATCCCGCCCTCACCCTGGATCGGCTCCATCACCACCGCGCAGGTATGGTCGTCCATCACCGCTTTCACCGCGGCCAGATCGTTGAACGGCACGTGGACGATATCGGCCGGTTTCGGTCCAAAACCGTCGGAATACTTGGCCTGTCCGCCTACAGAGACGGTAAACAGCGTGCGGCCGTGAAACGCGTTATAGAAGGCGATGATTTTGGTTTTGTACGGACTGTGGCGGGTAATCGCATAATGACGCGCCAGTTTGAAGGCCGCTTCGTTAGCCTCTGCGCCAGAGTTGGCAAAAAACACCCGATCGGCAAAGGTGGCGTTAATTAGCTTGGACGCCAGGCGCAGCGCCGGTTCGTTGGTGAACACGTTGCTGGTATGCCACAGGGTTTCGCCCTGCTGTTTCAGCGCCTCAACCAACGCCGGGTGGCAGTGTCCCAACGCCGTCACCGCAATACCGCCGGAGAAGTCGATGTACTCTTTCCCTTGCTGGTCCCACACGCGGCTGCCTTTGCCCCTGACCGGGACAAACTGAGCAGGTGCATAAACAGGCAGGATAACCTGATCAAAGGTGCTGCGGGTTACTGCAGATTTTTCGGTCATTATGGGGTCCACCCTGAAAGTGACTCAGTCTTTTGATTGCAATTGAATGAAAATATAATCACAAAATATGCATAAAAAACCAGTTAAGGGCAAACTCAAATCGCCTTGGCGGCTAAAAAAATTCTAAGCAGTTAACTTTTAAGGAAATTATCCAACAGCTGATGCCCCTGCTCGCTGAGAATGCTTTCTGGGTGAAACTGTACCCCTTCCAGCGCCAACTGCCGGTGGCGGATGCCCATGATCTCATCGCGAACGCCGTTGCGCTCGCTCCAGGCGGTGACTTCAAAACAGTCCGGCAGCGTGGCGGCTTCAAGCACCAACGAATGATAACGGGTAACGGTCAGCGGATTGTTCAAACCGTGAAAAACACCGCTGTCGAGATGGCGGATCGCCGAGGTCTTGCCGTGCATCACCTCGCGGGCGCGCACCACCTTAGCACCGAATGCCTGCCCCAGCGCCTGGTGCCCCAGACAAACGCCGAGGATCGGCAGCTTGCCGGCAAAATGCTGGATGGCAGCTAATGAGATGCCGGCTTCATTCGGGGTACAGGGCCCAGGAGAGATCACCAGACGCTGCGGCGCCAACCTTTCGATATCGGCCAGTTGCAGCTCATCGTTACGCTTCACCAGCACCTCGGCGCCTAATTCGCAGAAGTACTGGTAAAGGTTATAGGTAAAAGAGTCGTAGTTATCGATCAACAGCAGCATAGTGTTTCCAACAGACATCATCGTAGGGGGCGAATATGCCGCCCCGATTTACACGGGCGCAGTATACAACGCCCTCACGATAGTGCCGCTACCGATAATTTCAGCTTACTTCTTGCGACCGCCCATGATCGAGCCCAGCACGCCGCGCAGGATCTGACGCCCGAGATCGCGTGCCATGCTCTTGGCGGCGGTTTGAACTATGCCGTCGCGCTTGCCGCCGCGTGGGCCGGTAGAGCCAAACAAAATATCGTTCAGCCCGCCCATCAGGCCGCCGCCCGCCGGCTGCTGCGCCTGGGTTTGCTGTGCAGGTTGGCCCGCTTGCGGTGCACCGACGGTTGCGAAACCTTCCGCAGACAGCTTCTCGTAGGCAGACTCGCGGTCCACCATATCCTCATAACGACCGTACAGCGGCGATTTGTTGATCGCACTGTTCAGCCCTTCCGCCCCCAGCATGCCCATCTTGGATTCCGGCGCGATCACCATCGCCCGTTCCACCACGTTTGGTCGCCCTTTTTCGTCGAGGAAAGAGACCAGCGCCTCGCCGACGCCCAGCTCGGTGATCGCCGTTTCCGCATCGAAGGCCGGATTGGCGCGCATGGTTTGCGCCGCGGCTTTCACCGCTTTCTGATCGCGAGGGGTAAAGGCGCGTAGCGCGTGCTGCACGCGGTTGCCTAACTGTCCGAGCACGCTGTCCGGAATGTCGAGCGGGTTTTGGGTAACAAAGTAGATGCCGACACCTTTGGAACGGATCAGGCGTACCACCTGTTCGATTTTCGTCAACAGCGCCGCCGGTGCGTCGTTGAACAGCAGGTGAGCTTCGTCGAAGAAGAACACCAGCTTCGGCTGTTCAGGATCGCCCACTTCCGGCAGGTGTTCGAACAGCTCGGCCAGCAGCCACAGCAGGAACACCGAATAGAGTTTCGGCTGATTAATCAGCTTGTCCGCCGCCAGCAGGTTGATGATGCCGTGGCCGTTGGCGTCGGTTTTCATCAGGTCATTGATGTCCAGCATCGGCTCGCCGAAGAACTGGTTCGCCCCCTGCTCTTCCAGCGTCAGCAATCCGCGCTGAATAGCGCCGACCGAGGCCGAAGAGATATTGCCGTATTGGGTTTGGAACTGTTTGGCGTTGTCCCCCACGTACTGCACCATGGCGCGCAGGTCTTTCATATCCAACAGCAGCAGCGCATTGTCGTCGGCTATTTTGAACACCAGCTGCAGCACGCCGCTTTGCACCTCGTTCAAATCCAGCAATCGGGCCAGCAACAGCGGCCCCAGATCGGATACGGTGGCGCGGATCGGGTGGCCCTTCTCGCCATAAATGTCCCACGGAATAATCGTACAGGCCTGCGGCTGCCAGTCAGTGACGCCAATTGCCGCCAAACGCGCCTGCAGCTTCTCGGAAGTCACGGCTTCGGTACCAATACCCGACAGGTCTCCCTTCACGTCAGACAAAAAGACCGGTACGCCAATGCGCGAAAACTGCTCGGCCATTTTTTGCAGCGTCACGGTTTTACCTGTCCCGGTCGCTCCGGTGATCAGACCATGGCGGTTCGCCAATGCCGGCAGGATGACCAGATCCTGTCCCGGTTTCCCGTCTTTCATCGCTTTGGCGATAATCCGTGCTTCACTCATTTTCTTTTCCTTGGACGCGACGCAAAAAGCGCCTGTTGATGTCAATAAAGCTATAAGGGGGACTTAACCCCGTCAAGGACAAACAAAAATCGGCCCCTTAACCCGCCAACTGGACAGGTAAATTTAGGATTCCGCTTAGCGCATTGCCGTCATGCCATAACCCGCTTGAACAATAAAACACCAGTGATATAGTAAGCAGTACTCTGTATATACGAGGTATTTACCATGTCTGAATCAACCGTGGTTATCCGCGTGGATGACGAGTTAAAAATGGCTTTCGCCAGTGCGGCCAAAGCAGCGGATCGTACGGCATCCCAACTTTTACGCGATTTCATGCGAGATTTTGTCAGTCGACAATCGCAGCAAAAAGAATATGAACAGTGGTTGCAGGAAAAGGTCGATTTAAGCCGAAAAGCGCTCCAGGAAGGAAGAGTGGTTGATAATGAGGACGTTGAGGCCTATTTCGCCGAGCGCAGGGTAAAATCAATGCGGTAAAACGATAAGGAAATATCGTGAAGCTAAAGTGGACGGATCCCGCAATTGCTGACCGTATGGCAATTTATGACTATCTGGCGTCAAAGAACCCGACAGCTGCCGCAGAGATTGATGCTTTGATTTCTGCGGCGGCAAGCCAACTATCCCGAAACCCATCAAGTGGCAAAGTGGGTCGGGTTTCAGGTACACGCGAATGGGTCATTCATCATTCTTACCTGCTGATTTATGAAATAAAAAACGATCTTCTTATTATTTTGGCAGTCGTACATTCCCGCCGCCAATGGCCAAAGGATTAATCACCCCCGCAGCCCCAGCTCTTCTTTCAAGGCTTTTAGGTAGCGGCGACTGACCGGGACCGGCTCACCCACCGGCATGATCATTTCCGCCGCCCCGCCGTCGTCGAAGCGAATTTCACGCACCTGCTCCAGATTGACCAAATACTGACGGTGGCAGCGTACCAGCGGTGTCCGCAGTTCCAGCGTTCGCAGCGTCAGCTCGGTAAAACATTCCATGCCGTCATTACGTACCACAAACACGCCACTCAGCCGCGAACGTATCGCGACTACCTCGTCAAAACGCAGCAAATAGATGCGACTGTGGCCGGTACAGGGGATGTATTTCAGGTAGCCGGCGCTTTCGTCCAGCGCGGCGATGTTTTGCTGCCCGCGCTGTTGCTGCAGGCGCTGCAGCGTTTTGCTCAGCCGCTTCGGTTCCGCCGGTTTCAACAGGTAATCGAACGCATGCTCTTCAAAGGCCTGCACCGCGTATTCGTCATAGGCGGTCAGGAACACGATGTGCGGCATGCGATTAGGATCGAGCATGCCCACCATCTCCAGCCCGGTGATACGCGGCATCTGAATATCCAGAAACACCACGTCCGGCTGCAGGCGATGGATCCCGCTGATGGCTTCTATCGCATTGGCGCATTCGCCGACAATGCTGATGCCCTCTTCCGCTTCCAGCAAATGTCGCAGGTTATCGCGCGCAGAGGGTTCATCATCGACAATCAGTACGTTTAACATCAGGCAGCCCTCGCCAAGGGGACATTGAGCGTAATGCGGGTGAATGTTTGTGGCTCACAGGCCACCCGTACGCCATAGCCGTCGCCGTAGCGTACGCGAATACGTTTATCTACCAGGTTCATTCCCAGCCCGCTGTTGTTCGGCAAAGGTTGGTATAAGCCCGCATTGTCGGTCACCTGCAATAACAGACAGCCGCCCTCGAGCCGCGCGCCAATATCTATGCGCCCGATGCCCAACAACTGCGAAGTGCCGTGCTTGATGGCATTCTCAACGATAGGTTGCAGTGAAAAGGCCGGCAGACGTACCGCCAACAGCTCTTCCGGCAGCGATACCGCAATCTCCAGCCGATCGGCAAAACGCGCCTGTTCGATCTGCAGGTAGGCGTTAACGTGCTCAAGTTCGTCCGCCAGGCTGACTTCATCGTCCGAACGCTTGAGGTTTTTGCGAAAAAAGGTCGAAAGGTACTGCACCAGCTCACAGGCCCGGTCCCCGTCACGACGGATCACCGCCACCAGCGTATTCAGGGCGTTGAACAGGAAATGCGGATTGACCTGCGCATGCAGCAATTTGATTTCCGACTGCGCCAGCAGCTGCGTGTGGCGCTCATACTGACCGGCCATGATCTGTGCGGATAACAGGTTGGCGATACCTTCACCCAGCGTGCGGTTGATGGTACTGAAC
>JAAXZN010000031.1 GCA_012719855.1 Serratia liquefaciens
CGAACGCCAGCACCCCACCCAATACCGCCACGCCAAAACCGAAGCTGGGTGAAGGCATGGCCGGCAGCATAAACGCCCCCATCGCCCCCAGCAGCAGGGCACCCAATGCGTCCCCCACCACGTTTTGCGCCGTCCACAGGCCATTAATGCGCCCCAGGAAAGCATCCGGCGTCAGGTTCTGAATCAGCCCGTACTGCAGCAGGGAGTTCAATGCGCTCAGGTAGCCAAACACCACCAGGAAGAACAGTGCCAGTCCGTACCAGGGCATCAGGCCGAACAGGCCGATAGCGACAAACGCGCCGATCGCCGTCATCAGCATCATCCAGCCCGGTCGCGCCACGTGCGCCACACGGCCACTGGTGAAGGCGCCAATTGCCGCGCCCAGCGGCACGGCGGAATACATAAAGCCCAACTGCGCCGCACTGACCTGCCACATGCCGGACATCGCCGGGTACAGCACTCGCACCGCGCTGGCCATGGTCAGCAACGCGCCGATCAACGCCACCATACCAATCACCCGGTTACGAAACAGGAAGCCAAACCCCCCGGCCAGTGCGCGCAACGGATGCTCGCGTGGCTGCGGTGGCGGCAACAGCTGCGGCAGCTGCAGCAAAGGGATCAACGTCAGCAAGGTGCCGAACGCCGCCAAAGCGTAGTTCCACGTTACGCCGGCGTTGGCAATCACCAACCCGCCGATCGCCGGGGAAAGAATGGAGCCAAAACGCACCGTCAGCATGCTGATGGCGCCGGCCTGAACGATATTTTCACGCCCGACCAGCGCAGGCGTCGCTGCCAGCAACGCCGTCACGCCCACCGCCCCGAAGAACCCGTCCCAAACCGCCAGCAGATAAATCAGCGTCAAGGAGGGCGCAGGCAAGGCGGCATTAAGGCACAGGCCGATAAAGCCAATGCCACAGGTGGAACGAGCGAAGAGGATCAGACGGCGGCGCTCATAGCGGTCGGCCAGTACGCCCCCCATCAGCAAGCCGGCAAACATGCCGCTGCCAGCCAGCGTCACGGACAACCCGACCAGCAGCGTCGACCCGGTCAGGGCCTGGATCTGTACCGGGATGGCAATGGCCATCAGCCCGAGCGCTAAAATGGAAATAAAACGCGCACAGAACACAGCGCGAAAGGCGCTATTGGTCTTAAGCAGGCCAAAATCAAGCAAAATAGAGGGCTTACTCATTAGCTTTCTCACCACAACTAAAGAAAAGGGGCAGCGTCTGTGCTGCAATAGCGAAGGGACTCATGGTACCATAGATGAAAACAATCAATAATGATAATAAAACTCATTCATATTCAATAAAATAATGGATTGTTATGTTACGGATTACACGCAATTGCACACCGTCCATTCCGCTGCCCAGCGACCGTCTTGCGGGTGGCACTCCCCGCTCATTTCGTCGCAAGCTGCTTGGCTTGCTGATAGCGGTTTGCGCCCTGCTGGTCGTCATGCTGCTCAGCCTGTCGCTCGGTGCCAAATCTATCCCCTTCGATACGGTTATCCAGGCGCTCAACGGCCAATGTAGCGGTGCCGACTGCACCATCATTACCAACGCCAGACTGCCGCGCACATTGGTTGGCGTGTTGGCGGGCATCGCCCTGGGCTTGTCCGGCGTCCTGATGCAAACCCTCACCCGCAATCCGCTAGCCGACCCCGGCATTCTCGGCGTTAACGCCGGCGCGGGTTTTGCCGTGGTGCTGGGCATCACTTTCTTTGGTGCCGCTCACGTCGGCGACTATCTGTGGTTCGCCTTTGCCGGCGCTATGTTTGCCGCCCTGCTGGTCGCGCTGATCGGCGCATTAGGCGGCAGCAGCCTGAACCCGGTCCGCCTGACGCTGGCTGGCGTCGCGCTGGCGGCGGTGCTGGAAGGCATGACCTCCGGTATTTCCCTGTTGAACCCGCTGGTCTTCGATCAGCTTCGTTTTTGGCAGGCCGGTTCGCTGGATATTCAAAATATGCAGGTGGTACGCACCGTCGCCCTGCCGATCCTGTTGGGCACTGCAATCACGCTGTGGATGAGCAAATCGCTGAACAGCCTGAGTATGGGCAACGAGCTAGCCACCGCGCTGGGCACCGGCATCGTCCGCACCCAGCTATTGGGACTGCTGGCGATCACCCTGCTGTGCGGTGGCGCCACCGCCGCCGTCGGCCCGATTGCCTTTGTCGGCCTGATGATGCCGCACATTGCCCGGCGGCTGGCCGGTTCCGAGCTGCACTGGATGCTGCCGTGGACGTTGGTATTGACCCCGATCCTGCTGCTGAGTGCCGACCTGATCGGTCGCTTCCTGGTCGCCGGTGAACTGCGCGTTTCCATCGTCACCGCGCTTATTGGCGCACCGCTGCTGATCATGCTAGTTCGTCAACGCCATATGTTCAGGAGGCAGCGCTAATGTCGATGTCCGCAGCCCGCCAAATGGCCAACCACAAAATGCGCGCCCTGTCGCGACCGGCGCTAACCGCGTTACTGCTATTGCTTGCCGCCCTGGCGTTGGCGATTTATGCCCTGGGTTCCGGCGCTCTTTCGCTCAGCGCCCTGCAGGTGATCGACGCCTTACGCGGTGAAGGCCCGGCCAACCTGGCGGTGATCGTCACCCAGTGGCGCTTGCCACGCGTGGTAATGGCACTGCTGTTGGGCGCAGCGATCGGGATCAGCGGAGCCATCTTCCAATCGCTGCTGCGCAACCCGCTGGGCAGTCCCGACGTCATCGGTTTTAATACCGGCGCTTACAGCGGCGTGCTGGTGGCAATAGTGCTGTTTAACGGCGGCGTTCTCGGCATTACCTCCGGGGCGCTGGCCGGGGGCCTATTGACCGCCGCGCTGATTTATCTGCTGGCATGGCGCAACGGCGTTGAGTCATTCCGCTTGATTATCGTCGGTATCGCCGTGCGCGCCCTGCTGGTGGCCGGTAATACCTGGCTGATCATCAGCGCCTCACTGGAGTCCGCCATGACCGCCGGATTGTGGAGCGCCGGGTCGCTCAACGGCGTGACCTGGGCAAAAAGTTTGCCGGTGCTGGCGGTGATTGCGCTGTGCTGCCTGCTGCTGCTGATGCTGGCCCGCCGCATGCGGCTGCTGGAAATGGGTGATGACACCGCCTGCGCGCTCGGTGTACCGGTGGAGCGCTCACGGGTGCTGCTGTTATTGGTCGGTGTAACGCTGACTGCCGCCGCCACCGCCGTCGCCGGACCCATCTCCTTTATTGCGCTGGTGGCCCCCCAGATTGCACGACGCCTGTGCGCCAACCGCAGCGTCCTGTTGCTGACAGCCCTGACGGGGGCCCTGTTACTGCTGCTCGCCGATGTCGCAGCGCAACGCCTGTTTATGCCTTATCAGTTGCCGGTCGGGGTATTGACCGTCAGCCTGGGCGGCATTTATCTGATTTGGCTATTAATCCGTGAGTCACGAAAAAAATGAATGCTGAACCTTTGCAGCCCGCGCCGTTACGCGCCGAAAACCTGACGCTCGGCTATGACAAAAAAATCGTCGCGCGCGACCTGTCCGTTTCTATTCCGCACGGCGAACTGACGGTCATTATCGGGCCGAATGCCTGCGGTAAATCGACCTTGCTGCGCACACTCAGCCGCCTGATGCAACCGCAGGCCGGGGCTATCTGGCTCAACGGCAAACACATTAGCGATTATGCCACCAAAGAGGTGGCACGCCAGTTGGGGCTGCTGCCGCAAAGCTCGACCGCGCCGGGTGACATTACCGTGTTTGATCTGGTGGCACGCGGCCGCTATCCGCATCAGCGTCTGTTCAGCCGCTGGCGCGAAGAAGACCAGCAGGCGGTCGAACAGGCCATGCGCTCCACCGGCGTGTTTGAACTGGCTGAACAGCCGGTTGATACGCTCTCCGGCGGACAGCGTCAACGGGTCTGGATTGCCATGGTATTGGCGCAGCAAACGCCGCTGCTGTTGTTGGATGAGCCGACCACCTGGCTGGATATCAGCCATCAGATCGACTTGCTGGAGCTGATGCGTCAGCTAAACCGTGAAAACGGCCATACGCTGGTGGTGGTGCTGCACGACCTTAATCACGCCTGTCGTTACGCCACCCATCTGATTGCCATGCGCGACGGTAAGGTGGTGGCCGAGGGTGCACCAAAGGATATTGTGACGCCGGAATTGATCGAAAAGGTCTACGGCCTGCGCTGCATGATCATTGACGATCCCGTCTCGCACACGCCGTTGGTAGTACCGCTGGGTAAGTAACAGATATTGTAGGGGCCCAGCATGCTGGGCCCGAATTAACCGGGGCGAATGTAGGTACAAACCGGTCACATAGGTAACACTTTTAACCGGTCACATGGGTAACAGTTATAGACTGGCATGGCGGAGGTAATTCACTATGCCCTGGACCGAGACTGTTACCATGCAACGCCTTGAATTTATTCATGCCTGTCA
>JAAXZN010000032.1 GCA_012719855.1 Serratia liquefaciens
GTGTTGATCGGGGTGGTGGTCGCCGTCAGCCTGCTGGGCTGGTTTGGCATTCAAAACGCCATCTTCGCCAAGTCGCTGGATTTTGCTCTGGGGAACAAGCTGGGCTTTGGCCTGGCGGCCGGCCTGTCCGGCACCCTGCTGACCATTCTGGTGGCCTTCGGCTTCAAAGCGCTGCGCATCGCCGCCAGGATTGCGGTACCGATGTTTATTATGCTGGTGGCCTATATCTCCATCATCACCCTCACCGGCCACAATCTGCCTGAAATTATTCAATTGGTACCGCCGGGTGAACCTCTGTCGATCAGCGCCGGTATCACTATCGTGGTCGGTGGTGCGATTGTCGCCAGCCTGATGACGCCCGATTTGACGCGCTACTCCAAGAACGGTAAGCATGTTTTCGGCGTAACCATTTTTACCATTATTGCCGGGGAATTCGTGGTTAACGGCCTGGCGATACTGATCGCCAAAACCTTGGGCACGGCGGATGTGGTCACCATCATGTCACAGGTCGCCGGTGGCGCAGGCCTGCTGGTGGTGGTGTTCTCCACCCTCAGGGTTAACGACCTCAACCTGTATTCCTCCTCGCTCGGCATCGTTAACGCCGTCGAAGGCATGACGGGCAAAAGACTGAAGTACACCGCCACCACGTTGGTGATCGGCGTACTGGGCACCACGCTGTCGGTGCTGGGGATCCTGGACCGCTTCGTCGACTTCCTGACGGTGCTTGGCGTGGTGTTCCCGCCGATTATCGGCGTCATGCTGGTGGATTATTATCTGCTGCGCACCCACCGTAAAATTCTCGACGAGAGCCGCCGGGAAGGGAAATTGCCGGACCAGACGCCGACCATCGGCTGGGCGGCGATCATTGCCAGCATCGTCGGCAGCATCGTCGGGTTGGTAACCGAGTGGGGCGTGCCGACCATCAACTCACTGCTGGCCGCCAGTCTGTTATATTGGGTGTTCAAGTTGGCCATGAGCCGTTCCCAGAAGCCGGCGCAGGCGCAAAGCTGATTGATATCCCTGCTCTCCCGCTCTGGGAAGTGGGGATAATCGGAACATGAAGGGTGTTCGGTGATATTGCCGCAGCCTCTTTTAGGCGCAACAAATTGATATCGGTCGGCTAAAAGCCGACTGGCATCAATACGAAAGCGGGTTTTTTACTGCGGTGCTAAAACTGAAGACGTAGTGGGGATCCCTGGTGTCGGTAGCTAAAACATCCTTTAATACCCAGAGAATGGAAACGCCTCCCTCCCTGAGCTTTTTATTATAGAAGTTGTCAGACAATCGTTTATTAACCGTTTTGACCGTCAAGAAACACTTCAGTGTGGATGAACAGTAGCTCACGCAAACCACCGCGGTCAACACAAAAGTAGACACAAAACCCACTTTTGTGTCCACTTTTTAAGTGATCTTCGTCTAAGCAATTGATTTATATTTAATTACTTTAATTTCACATTTATCTCATCATGATAAAAGCATCATTTGGCATGATGCATGACGTATAAAAACCCATTTTCAATGATTAATCAGCCGGTTACCCCCAGCTTCTCAGCGTCAGTTCTGGACAATGTTGGCGCGTGCGATATAGTAATGCCGGCCAGAATATTGTAAGGAATGCTTATGAAGACCACTAACGCGCAGCGCAAAATCAACATCATTAAGAATATTGAATATCTGATGCGCACCCGGGGCGAAACTAAAGCATCCTTCTCTAACCGCACTGGCCTGACGCGTACCACCATCTATAAAATTCTCGACGGCCGGGTCAACAACGTGCAACAGGCCACCGTCAACCGGATTTCAGATTTCTTTGGCGTTTCCTGTGAAGAGATCGAAGATTATGATCTGGCAAAACTGGAACTGCTGAACGAAACGCTTTCTACCGAAGGCAATAAAAACCCTTCCGCAGTCCCCGTAATTCCTCAGTCGCGTTTTTTAGCGGTTGCCGGTTGGAAAGTCGGCCAACTGGTGACGGAGTTTCCTTTGACTTATTTCTTCGGGGATGAGTCAAATATGGTAGCAATGAAAATAGAGACCGAAATAAAAGGTTCATTTATTCCAGGCGAGGTCATTATTATAAAACGCCCGCCGGTGCTGGTTTGCGATTCGCCTTTATTGTATCACTCGGGAAAAAACGGCTTCTTTGTGGTTAACGACAAAGAAGATTACTGCATGGAAAAAAATCATCAGGATACCGTGCAATTCCTGGGTTATATCTTTGGAGAACGGCTATAAATGGAACCGAATCAAAAGTTCAAGCTATTGGGCTTTACCCGGCATGGCACCCTGGCCGCCAATGTCATGATATTGGCCACCGGCAAAACCATCACCATGGGGCTCAATGAGCTGGCCGACAGCGAAATATCGGAAGATCTGAGCCGCCATGAGCTGCAGGCGCTGTACCGCAAAATCTACGGTAACAATCAGCAGCAAACCGCCTATGAGCTCAGCGATCGCCATGAACGATCGTGGTACGCCTACCTGATCATCACCGTCGCACTCAGCGTGATTTATATCTTCTCAACCCTGTGTGGCGTCAAACCGATTCAAATTCCCGCATTGAACCTCATCACTCCCCCGGCGATTTTTATTTACCCCCTCACCTTTATCCTGGTGGATATTCTGAACGAGTTTTACGGGCTGCGGCTGGCCAGACGCACCATCATCATCTCGTTTATGGCGAACCTGATTTTCGTGCTGGGCGTCTGGGTCACCACGCTGGTGCCAAGTATTCCGCAGTGGGAATTCAGCAAGACCTATGACGGCATCGTCCACAGCATCATGGCGGTCCTGGTGGCGTCGTCTGCGGCCTATTTAATCTCCGAGAACGTCAACTCTTACCTGCTGTGCAAAATCAAAGAGCTGACCAACTCCCGCTACCTGTTTGTGCGCGTGATCACCAGTACAGTGGTCGCCTCGGCCATCGACAGCGTGGTGTTTTGTACGCTGGCGTTCTACAACGTCCTGAGCTGGGATATCATCAAGACCATGATCCTGTCACAGTTCTTGATCAAGGTGGTCTACGCCCTGGTGGGTGTCGGGCCGATTTACGCCGCTCGCAGCCTGTTTAACCGCTATATCAATAACGATCATGCAAGGAGCAATGAATATGCATATCAAAAAACAAGATAAAATCACCCATCTTGGCGCTAACTCCGATTATCCGGACCAGTACGCTCCCGAATTGCTCGAGGCCCTGCCACGCTCCCGCGGCCGGGATCTGATCGGTGTAGATGAACAAAATCTGCCGTTCAGCGGCTTTGATCTGTGGACCGCTTTCGAGCTTTCCTGGCTCAACGCCAAAGGCAAGCCGGTGGTGGGCATTGGCGAATTCACCCTGCCCCACTCTTCCACCAACCTGATCGAGTCCAAGTCATTCAAACTTTATCTCAACAGCTTTAACCAGACGCGCTTCGACAGCGTGGAACAGGTGAGTGCCGCGATGCAAAAAGACTTGTCGCAAGCGGCAAACGGCCAGGTTGGGGTTAAGCTCTATCCGGGGCTGGACGGATATTCACCGCAGATCGACAGCCTGCCGGGCATCAATATCGACGATCTGGATATTGCCGTGGATGATTTCGACTTTAAGCCGGAATATCTGCACGGCGCAGCAGACCAACAGGGGGAAATCGTGACCGAAACCCTGTCGTCCAACCTGCTGAAATCCAACTGTCTGGTCACCAACCAGCCGGACTGGGGCAGCGTGGTGATCCACTATCAGGGCCGGAAAATCGATCGCGAGCGCCTGCTGCGCTACCTGATCTCCTTCCGCCAGCATAACGAGTTCCACGAGCAGTGCGTCGAGCGTATTTTCAACGACGTTAAACAAAGCTGCCGACCGGAAAAGCTCAGCGTTTTCGCCCGCTATACCCGCCGCGGCGGTCTGGACATCAACCCGTTCCGCAGCGACTTTGAAGCGGCCCCCACACTCGGTCGTCTGATCCGACAATAAGTTTTCCCATCAATGCCCCATGTGGGGCATTATTTTTCCCCTGTTCATCTCCTTGTTATTTTTCGCCATTACCGTCGTTAGCAACTATCTTCAAAACAAACCTCAGGGAGTTTAACGACGCATGCCTGACTTTTCGCGCAGAGAAATACTGCGGGCTGCCGCCATCGGATCGGCTTTTTCACTGTTACCCGCCTCGATCCGCAAAGCCTTGGCGATCCCAGCCAATAACCGTACCGGCACGATCAACGATGTCGAACACGTGGTGATCCTGATGCAGGAAAATCGCTCCTTCGACCATTACTTCGGCACGCTACCCGGCGTACGCGGTTTTAGCGATCGCATGACCATTCCTTTGCCCGGCAACCGTCACGTCTGGCAGCAGCAAGGGGAAGATCGACTGGTGCTGCCTTACCACCTGGACAGCAAACGCGGCAATGCCCAACGGGTAAGCGGCACGCCGCACTCGTGGGTGGATGAGCAATTCGCCTGGGACAGCGGCCGCATGAGCGCCTGGCCGACCTATAAAACGCCGACTTCGATGGGCTATTACCGTCGGCACGAATTGCCCTTCCAGTTTGCCCTGGCCGAAACCTTCACCCTGTGCGACGCCTATCATTGCTCGATCCACGCCGGCACTAACACCAATCGCTTGTTCCACTGGACCGGCACTAATGGCCCGACGGCGGCCGGGGTCGCCGTAGTGGTCAACGAATGGGACAGCCCAGGCCCACCCGACGTGGGTTACCAATGGCGAACCTATCCGGAACGGCTGGAAGCCAGCGGCGTCAGTTGGAAGGTCTACCAGTTTTTACCGGATAACTTCACCGACAACCCTTTGGCGGGGTTCCGTCAGTACCGTGCGGCCAGCGTGAAAGTGGGCAACCCGGCGCAGCCGCCGAAGGACTTTACTGCCTTTGTCCCCTACCGCGACGAGCTGAACGCCGATGCGCCGTTATACAAAGGCAATGGCAATACGCTGCCGGCGGCGGACGGCAACGATTTAGAGGCCATGCTGGCCGGTTTCCGTGCCGACGTGCAGCAGGGCAAATTACCGCAGGTAAGCTGGATCATCGCTCCGGCAGCCTACTCGGAACACCCTGGGCCTTCCAGCCCGGTGCAGGGGGGATGGTTTACCCAAGAGATCCTCAACGCGCTGACGGAGAACCCCGAGGTGTGGAGCAAAACCGTGCTGCTGGTCAATTATGATGAAAATGATGGCTTCTTCGATCATATGCCGTCGCCCTCCGCGCCGTCGCTGCGTGAAGATGGCAGCTTCGCCGGTAAATCGACGGTGCCGTTCGACAGTGAAATCTTCCAGCATGTCGCCCCGCCAGGCTCACAGGAACAACCGCCACCGGATGGCCGCATCTACGGCCCCGGCCCCCGAGTGCCCATGCTGGTGCTGTCGCCCTGGAGCCGCGGTGGCTGGGTCAATTCGCAGGTGTTCGACCACACTTCGGTGCTGCAATTTCTGGAGAAACGCTTCAAGGTACATGAACCCAATATCAGCGCCTGGCGACGCGCGGTATGTGGCGATCTCACTTCGGCCTTTAACTTTGTCGATCCCAACGGGGAAACCTTGCCCAACCTGCCCGTCACCAGCCGCCATTCCGCCGACAGCCTGCGCCAGCGGCAGGAGCAATTGCCGCAGGTGCCTCTGCCGGCAGCAGATAAACAACAGTTGCCGCATCAGGCGCGGCTGGCACGCCCTTCACGCGCCCTGCCTTATCAATTGCATGTTGAAGAAACCCTCTACCCCAGCCAGCAATTACTGACGCTCAACCTGTACAATACCGGTGCGCAAGGGGTGGTATTTCACGTTTACGACCGGTTGGATTTGAACCAGATCCCACGGCGCTATACCGTCGAGGCCGGCAAAGCGCTCAGCGATAACTGGTCCGTGGCGAACCAGTACCACCTGTGGCTACTGGGCCCGAACGGCTTCCATCGTGAGCTGCGCGGCGCCATTGGGCAACCGCAGCCGGAAGTCCGGCTGACGCCACAAGGCGACCAGCTGTCATTAACGCTCACTAACCCCACCCGCCAGGCTATAACCGTGACTGTCGCCCGCTGCCCTTATACGCAAAACGGCCCCTGGTCGATTGAGCTGCCGGCAGGAGGACGCCACCAGCAGGCCTTTGACGCCAGGGTCAGCGGAGGTTGGTACGATATTTCATTGCAGGGTTCCGGCGACTGGCAGCGCCGATTGGCAGGACGGCTGGAGACCGGTGAGCACAGCGTCAGCGATCCGCTGATGGGCAAAGCCTAAGATATCCGCACGGGGGTGTTCAAAAAGCGAAAGGATATGGATTATCATTAGCCTCTTTATTCAACACCCGATGCCCAAGGATCTCCATGCCTGCCGTTCTTATTGCCAAAGCCAGCCGTTGGCTGGCCGCCTGCGCCCTGCTGATGGTCAGCGCCGTACAGGCCGCACCGATCGTCGTGACCGATGTCGCGGGTCGAGAAGTCACCCTGCAGCAGCCCGCCCAGCGGGTGATCCTGGCCGATGCCCGCGCGCTGCTGGCACTGAATATCCTGCATCCGCAGGAACCGTTGAAAAATATCATCGCCTGGGATAACTCGCTGAAGGTGAAGGCACCGGATCTGGTGGAGGCCTACGCGAAAAAATTCCCGCAGGTGATGCAGATTCCCACCTTCGATAACCCTTACGTCAGCGATTTCAGCGTCGAAAGCGCCGTTGTCCGTAAGCCGGATCTGATCATTTTCGACATCGGCCTGCTGAGCAAGCTGAAGGACAGCGGCGTGCTGGCCCAGTTGGAAAAAATCGGCATCCCGGTACTGATTATCGACTTTCGTCAGCAGCCGCTGACCAACACCGTCGCCAGCATGCAACTGTTGGGCAAGGTGTTTGACGAGCAGCAAAATGCCGACGCCTTTATCCAGCTCTACCAGCAACGTCTGGATCTG
Source organism: Serratia liquefaciens (assembly GCA_012719855.1). GTDB lineage: Bacteria > Pseudomonadota > Gammaproteobacteria > Enterobacterales > Enterobacteriaceae > Serratia > Serratia liquefaciens_A. The sequence goes on from JAAXZN010000032.1 coordinate 6,884, forward strand.
GTACGCCAGCGGGTCGCTACGCTGAAGCCGGAACAGCGCCCCAGCGTGTTTATCGAACGCAGCGCCGGCATGAAGGGCGAGCAGTGCTGCAACACCTTCGGCAAGGGCAGCTTTGGCCAGTTTATCGATACCGCCGGCGGCAACAACATCGGCAGCAAACTGTTCCCGGAAATGGGCGGTGAGGTGAACGTGGAACAGATGATCGCCAGCAACCCGGATTTCTATCTGATGACCGGCGCCGACTGGAGCCGTGGTCATAAAGGCACATTGGCGGTTCCCCTGGGTTATGCCACCGATACGGCCACCACAGAGAAAAAGCTGGCGGTATTGATGAACCGCACCGGGCTGAACGTGCTGAAGGCGGTCAAGGAAAAACGCGTGATGGCGATCTACCACCAGTTCTATGACACGCCGCTGAATTTTATTGCGGTCGAGGCCATCGCCAAATTCCTGCACCCGGACTTATTTAAAGATATTGATCCGCAAGCGGATATTGAAATGGTGCACCATAAATTCACCGCGCTGGATTACAGCGGCGTGTTTTGGGTCACCGCAAAATAATCCCCTGCTCGGGGCCCGCCAGCCGGGCTCCGACACCTTTCCACACCGCTTGCTTACCGGTTGAATTATTCCGCAACAAAGCTATTTACTTGCCAATAATTATCATTAAGATTGTCATTTCTAAAAAAACACATCCGGGTTCGAAACTTTTAAGGCATTATTATGTCAATTCTTTTTCGTCTTTCGCTGTTGGCGGCTTCCGTTGCCATGGCGCTGCCAGTCTTTGCTGCTGATAATAAATCTCAAAATGATGCGCCTGCCGACAATATTACCGTCGTCGGCAACTGGCTGGATAACCCGGATACCAGTTCGGTGTTGCTCAACCACCCCGGCGCACGTTCCATCGTAACCGAACAACAAATGCATGAACAAGGCGACCAGACCATTGCCGATACCCTGCGCGGCGTGCCTGGCGTGCAGGTCCGCGACAGCAACGGTACCGGCGGCAGCGACATTTCGCTCAACGTCGGCGTGCGCGGCCTGACTTCTCGCCTTTCCCCCCGCTCCACCATTTTGATGGACGGCGTCCCCTTGGCGGTCGCGCCTTACGGCCAGCCGCAGCTGTCGATGGCACCGCTGTCGATTGGCAGCCTGCAATCGGTTGACGTGGTACGCGGCGGTGGCGCGGTACGTTACGGGCCGCAAAACGTCGGCGGTGTAATTAACTTCGTCACCAAGGACATCCCGAAAACCTTCGGCGGCGCGGCCAGCGTACAGACCCAGGGGGCCAGCCACGGCGGCCTTAAAACCCTGACCAGCACCTCGCTCGGCGGCACCGCCGACAACGGCTTCGGCGCAGAGCTGCTGTATTCCGGCCTGCACGGCCAGGGCTATCGCGACAACAACGACAATACCGACATCGACGATTTCATGCTGAAAACGCGCTATGCGTTTACCGATCGCGATGAGTTACTGGCCAATTTCCACTATTACGACGCAAAATCCGGCATGCCGGGCGGGCTGAGCAGCGCGCAATATGCGCAAAATCCGTTCCAGTCGACCCGTCCGTGGGACCAGTTCGAAGGCCGCCGCAAGGACATGTCGTTCAAATATAAGCACCAGGAAGACGACAAGCAGTTCGAAGTGCTGACCTATTTCACCGACAGCTATCGCGGCAGCAGCATCGAATCGGAAGGCACCGGTAAAAACGCCGGGATGAAGCGTATGGTGTCTTACCCGCGCCACTACTCCACCTGGGCGATTGAACCCAGCTACTCGCAGGTCTTCCGTTTCTGGGACATGGCGCACGAGATCACCCTCGGTTACCGCTACCTGAACGAAACCATGGATGAAAAAGCGTCCCGTTCTGCCTGGTACAACCCGGCAGATATCGGCTCCACCCCGGAAACGCCGGATTACTATCAGCACACCTCCGGCGGCACCGCAGCCCACGCGCTGTACATAGACGACACCATCAACGTCGGCAACTGGACGGTTACGCCGGGCCTGCGCTATGAAAGCATCCGCACCCATGTAGACGATTCGTTCAACAATATCAGCCGCGAGAAGAGCTACAGCGAACCGCTGCCGTCACTGAATGTCATGTACCACATGTCCGACGCCTGGAAGCTGTTCGCCAACGCCAACACCTCGTTCGGCAGCATGCAGTACTTCCAGTTGACCAAGGGCGGCAACGGCAACCAACCCGCACCGGGCCTGACGGCGGAAAAAGCCCATACCTATGAGTTCGGTACCCGTTACGACGACACCATCGTCAAAGCCGAAGCCACGCTGTTCTATATCGATTTCGATAACCAGCTGCAATACATCAGCAACGACGTCGGCTGGACCAACATGGGCGCCACCAAGCACAAGGGTATCGAGCTGGCGCTCAGCTACGATCTCAGCGAACTGAACCGCGCGCTGGATGGCGTAAGCGTCTACACCAGCTACACCTATACCAAAGCCAGCACCGACAAGGGCGACTTCGCCGGTAAGGATCTGCCGTTCTATTCGCGCCAGGTGTATACCGTCGGCACCCGCTACGCCACCGGCAGTTGGGTGTGGAATCTGGACAGCTATGCCCAGTCCAGGCAGCACTCGCCGGGCACCGGGCCGGATTACATCACGCAGGAAAGCGCCGACGGCCAGTTTGGCAACATCGCTGGGTATATGGTGTGGAATATGCGCGGGGAGTATAACTTCGGGCCGCAGCTGTCGAACCTGACGCTGGGTGCCGGGGTGAAAAACCTGTTCGATCAGCGCTACTTCACCCGCTCCAATGACAACAACTTCGGCAAATACGTCGGTGAACCGCGCACCTTCTTCGTGCAGGGTTCCGTGGCGTTCTAAGCATCAGCGCCCTCTTCGGGGGGCGCTGATCTCAGCGACAGTGCAGACGAAACAGGCGCGCCAGGTGTGCGCCCATCGGCGTCAGCGTGGTGTCCTTACGCTGAATCAGATAAAACGTCGCCTTAGGCAAGCTTTCTTCCAGCGCCAGCGGCACCAGATGCTTACCCAGTATTGGGTCAGAGATCACATCTACCGATAAAATACTGACGAAGTCACTTTGCGCCACCAGGCTGGTGCAGGCCATAAATGTCTCACAGGTCACGCTGATTGACGGCGCCATTCCCAAATCCCCGAAAAGATCGTGCAGCAGGCGGTAGTAGCTGCCTTTGGGCGTCGGCATGGTCCAGTCGCAGTGCTGCAGCTGTTTCAGGGACGTCGCTCCTTCCATCGGATGCCCCTTGCGCACCACCACCTTGTACTCTTTTTCCATCAGCCGTTCGTACTGTAATTCATTGTCCAGGCTGCTGGGGTAATAGGTATTGACGGTAAAATCCAGCTCACCCTGGCGCAGTTCCGGGATCATCGACACCAGCTGTCCTTCGACAATCCGTACTTTGACCTTCGGGTATTCACGATGAAACTGGGTGATAACCTGCGGCATGACGGTGCGCGCAATGCTACCGCCTACGCCGATATTCACCGAACCACCCGCCAGCCCCAGCCGTTGCTGAATATCCTCCTGCGCCACCCGCAGCTCTTCGAGGATCAGGCTGGCATGCTGGAAAAAGTTATCGCCGCAGTCGGTCAGCACCACGCCCTGGCTGCGGCGAATAAACAGCTTGGCCCCCAGCACCTGCTCCAGCTCCTGAATAGACTTGGTTAACGCAGGCTGGGAAAGGCGTGAAGTGCGGCTGGCGGCGCGGATGCTGCCCTGACGACTGACTTCTACAAACGCACGTAATTGGTGCAATTTTATTGAGGCTGGCATAGGAAAATGGCGATAACCGTTGTTTATCAATAGCAAGATATTGGCATCTTATTTAGCCTGATTCCATTGTGTACATTCGAAAAAAACAGAATATATAACCAAATTCTTATTTCGCTTAATTAATCGCATTTCCTGCGCCGATAAGCGCTATTCACGGCAGTTAGTCACTAAATACGTCTTTTTTTTCATTAAATAGCTTCACCGTCTGATTTGGTTCAGCGCACCACTGCTGCCCGGCATTTACCTGGGCGCGATAACTTATGAGATATCAAAATGAATAATCCGCTTTCGATGTTGGTGACCGATCTGTACCCGCAGCTGCAGGCCTGGCGGCGTGACTTTCACCGCTACGCCGAGTCCGGCTGGTTTGAATTCCGCACCGCTACCCTGGTGGCGGAAGAGCTGGATCGATTGGGCTACCGCCTGCAACTGGGTCGTGAAGTGATTAACGCCGACGCCCGCATGGGGTTACCGTCGGCCGAGGCTCTGCAGGCTCAGGAGCAGCGCGCCCGCGAACAGGGTGCGCTGGAAAAATGGCTGCCACATTTTTCCGGCGGCTTCGCCGGTATTGTCGCCACGCTGGATACCGGCCGCCCCGGGCCGGTGATCGCCTATCGCGTTGACATGGACGCGCTCGATCTCAACGAAAAGCTGCAGCCGGATCACCTGCCGTTTCGCGAAGGTTTTGCCTCCTGCAACAGCGGCATGATGCATGCATGCGGTCACGATGGCCACACCACCATCGGCCTGGGACTGGCACACGTTTTCAAAAGCCTGGAGCCTCAGCTCAACGGCACCATCAAACTGATTTTCCAACCGGCGGAGGAAGGCACCCGCGGCGCAAAATCCATGGTGGAAGCCGGCGTAGTGGACGACGTTGATTTCTTCACTGCGGTGCATATCGGCACCGGCGTACCGGCCGGCGAACTGGTGTGCGGCAGCGACAGCTTTATGGCGACCAGCAAACTCGACGTCACCTACCGTGGCGTGGCCGCCCATGCGGGGGCCAAACCGGAAGATGGCCGCAATGCGCTGCTGGCGGCGGCACAGGCCACGCTGGGGCTGTACGCCATTCCACGCCACAGCGAAGGCAGCTCGCGCATCAACGTCGGTGTGCTGCAGGCAGGGACCGGTCGTAATGTGATCGCCGACCACGCATTTATGAAAGTAGAAACTCGCGGCGCCGCCAATGCCATCAACGAATTTGTCTACCAGCAGGCACTGAACGTGATTGAGGGCGCGGCAAAAATGCACGGCGTGGAGTGCGATATCGCACTGATGGGCGCGGCGCAGAGCAGCAAACCGACCCAGCCGTGGGTGGACTACATTCACCGCCAGGCGCAGGACATTGCCGAACTGAGTTCGGTGGTCGACCGCCGCGAACAGGCCGCCGGTTCTGAAGACGCAACCTACATGATGGAACGGGTGAAATCGCACGGCGGACAGGCCTCGTATGTGATCTTCGGCACCGAGCTGAGCGCCGGGCACCACAATGAGAAGTTTGATTTTAACGAACAGGTCATGGCGGTGGCAGTAAAAACGCTGGCGTCGCTGGCGCTTAACCTGCCTACTTTTGGGAGCCAAGCATGAGCTATCCACAGCTGCTGAAGTTTATCCATCACTACATTGACCAACACCAGCCGCGTTTTAGCGCACTGAGCGACAGCATCTGGGATCACCCGGAAACACGCTTTACCGAAACCTATTCTGCCAATTTGCTGGCCGATGCGCTGGAGCAAGAAGGTTTTACGCTTGAACGCGGCGTCGGCGGCATTGAAACCGCATTTATCGCCAGCTATGGCGGCGGCCAGCCGGTGATCGCCCTGCTGGGCGAGTACGACGCCCTTGCCGGATTAAGCCAACGGTCAGGCTGCGCCACGCCGCAACCGCTGGTCGAAAACGGGAACGGTCACGGCTGTGGTCACAACCTGTTGGGCACCGCCGCATTGGCAGGAGCCTTCGCGGTCAAAGCCTGGATGCAGCAACAGCACCTGACCGGCACCGTGCGTTTCTACGGCTGCCCTGGCGAAGAGGGCGGTTCCGGCAAAACCTTTATGGTACGCGAAGGGCTGTTCGATGACGTCGACGCCGCCCTCACCTGGCACCCCGAAGGCTTCAGCGGCATGTTCAATACCAGCACCTTGGCCAATATTCAGGCAGCGTTTCAGTTCAAAGGGGTCGCCGCGCACGCCGCCAACTCACCCCACCTTGGCCGCAGCGCGCTGGATGCCGTGACATTGATGAACACCGGCGCCAACTTCCTGCGTGAGCACATCGTGCAGGAAGCGCGATTGCACTATGCGGTTACCAATACCGGCGGCAGTTCGCCCAATGTGGTGCAAGCCGACGCCGAAGTGCTGTATCTGATCCGCGCGCCGCAGCTCGATCAAGCGCAGGATATTTACCAGCGAGTGATCAACATCGCCAAGGGTGCAGCGCTAATGACCGACACCCAAATGACGGTACGTTTCGACAAGGCCTGCTCCAACTATGTGCCAAACCGCAGCCTGGAGCAGGTGATGTATCGCCACGTCTGTGGCTTCGGTCTGCCGGAGTACAGCGAGGAGGAGCGCAGCTTCGCCACCGAGATCCGCCAAACGCTGAACAAGGACGACCTGCGTAATGCCAAGCTGAACATCGCCCGGACTGGCGGGGCGGCCGGCCGTGAATGGGTGCAAAACCTGGGCGACAAGGTACTGATGGATGAAGTCGCGCCTTATGTGGCCTCGGAAGATCTGCTGTACGGCTCCACCGACGTCGGCGACGTCAGTTGGGTGACGCCGACCGCCCAGTGCTTCAGCCCGTGCTTTGCGCTCGGCACCCCGCTGCACACCTGGCAACTGGTGGCGCAGGGCCGCACCTCTATCGCGCACAAGGGCATGTGCCTGGCGGGCAAGGTGATGGCGGCCACCGCCATCGACCTGTTGAGCGACAGCGCACTGCTGGCGGAGTGCCGCCGCGAGTTCGAACGCCAACGAACAGAACAGCCGTACAGTTGCCCAATCCCGTCGGGGGTTAAACCTTCGCCGTTAAAATAAAGACTGAACGACACAGGCCCACCCACGGGCCTGTGAAAATAATTATAAATAAATCAAATAATAAAAAATAAACACAACAGGACAAACACAGAGGGTAAGACAATGAGTGAGGCCACAACGTCAGTCAATAAAAGCCCCGGTCGCATTTTTTACTGGGTAGAACGCATCGGGAATAAAATTCCCAATCCTTTTTTACTGTTCGTCTATTTAATCGTTGTTTTAATGCTGGCCACAGCGCTGTTCTCCTGGCTGGACCTAGCGGTGAAGAACCCGGCCACCGGCGAGCTGATCAAGGTGAATAACCTGATGAGCGTAGCGGGCATGCAGTGGATTTTCCCGAACATCATCCATAACTTCAGCAGCTTTGCGCCGCTGGGAGCCATTCTGGCACTGGTCATCGGCGCTGGGCTGGCAGAGAAAGTCGGGCTGTTGCAGGCGCTGATGTATAAAATGGCCTCACGCGTTAGCGCACGCTATGCCAGTTACATGGTGCTGTTTATCGCCTTCTTCAGCCACATTTCATCGGACGCCGCGTTGGTGGTGATGCCGCCGCTCGGCGCACTGATGTTCCTTGCCGTGGGCCGCCACCCCATTGCCGGGCTATTGGCCGCTATCGCCGGGGTCGCTTCCGGCTTTACCGCCAACCTGCTGATCGTCACCACCGACGTGCTGCTTTCCGGTATCAGTACCGAGGCCACCAAAGCTGTAGACGCCGCCGTTCACGTCAGCGTGATCGACAACTGGTACTTTATGGCCACCTCGGTGATCGTGCTGACCATCGCCGGCGCACTGCTGACCGATAAGTTTATTGAACCCAGGTTGCCAGAATGGCGCGGCAGCGCGGAAGATAAAATTGAAGCGCTAACCCCGCTGCAAAACCGTGGGCTGATGATGAGCGGCATAGCCGCACTGGTGTTTATCGCGATTATCGCCGCGCTGGTGGTGCCGGAAGCTGCTCCGCTGCGCGATCCGAAAACCGGCTCGGTGATCCCCTCGCCGTTCATTAAAGGCATTGTACCGATCATCATCCTGTTCTTTTTCACCGTCGGCATTACCTATGGCGTGGTGACCAAACAGATCCGACGGCCAGACGATATTCCCCACCACCTGATAGAGCCGATGAAGAGCATGGCCGGCTTTATCGTGATGGTGTTTCCGCTGTCGCAGTTCGTGGCGTTCTTTAACTGGAGCAACATGGGCAAGTTTATGGCCATCGGCCTGACCGACATGCTGGAAGCCGCCGGCATGAGCGGCGCACCGGCGTTCCTCGGCCTGATGTTCCTCTCCGCCTTCCTGTGCATGTTTATCGCCAGCGGTTCAGCCATCTGGTCGATTCTGGCACCGATTTTTGTGCCGATGTTTATGCTGCTCGGCTTCCACCCGGCATTCGCGCAGATGATCTTCCGCATTGCCGACTCCTCGGTGCTGCCGCTGGCACCGATGTCGCCGTTCCTGCCGCTGTTCCTGGGTTTCCTGCAGCGTTACCGCAAAGACGCCCAGCTCGGCACCTATTACGTGCTGATCCTGCCGTATCCGCTGGTATTCTTTGCCGTGTGGATTTTACTGTTGCTGGCGTGGTACGCACTCGGCCTGCCGATCGGGCCGGGGGTCTATCCGAAGATGGGGTGAAGATTACCGGCCTCTTGATATCGGGAGGCCGGAAGCATGCAACTATCAGAAACGATAGCCAACGCCGATATTGAAACCGTTGATAGAGCGATTTTTACCACCGGCATCCAGTTTGGAGCCTTCATAACCGATATCTACCGCCAGATTTTCCATCGGGTTAACCTGGAAACCAACGCCGTACATAAAGGAGGTTTTCTTCTGGTTACCGCTCTCTTCACCCATATATTCGTAAGTGTTGTATGCGTAATTACTCCAGGATGACTTGTAATCCACCTTGTTATAATTCAAACCCAATAGCCCGTAAACGCTGACAAATTGATTAAAACGGTATGCCGGACCAACGGACAGTGAGTAATATTTAACTTCGGCATGATTATTAACCTTGTCGCGATAGACATTGTAAGACTCGTCCTTGTCACCGCTCATATAGGTAAATGAGCTGATAACGCTGATTGGCGAATCCCACTCGTAACGGTACTTAATGTTCACGCCGTTGATATTCTTGAAGTCCTGTACCTTGCTCTGCGCATAACCGGCAGTGATAGTGCTTTGCCCGGCATGGGCAGCCATGCCGAAACCCAGAGTGGAAAGAACCAAAGTGGAGATGATTAACTTTTTCATGCAATCTTCCTTAATCGTAAGTGGAACAACATTGGTAAAAAAATAACTATCCATATCGTATTGGCGGCATAAATCATTAATTTTTCATTATCAAGAAAAATTGGTTGATAAAATTAGATTATAGCAAACCCTATTTATTATTAATTAGTTGAACGTGCAATTTGCTAACCGCCTTTTAGAAAGAACAATCACGCTGTCTTTAGTCGCTGGGAACTGTCTATTCGCTTTCAAACTATTCCCTACTCTACTTTATGGCAATAAAGGGGGGATTCACCCGGAACCCTGACCACATAAGACGGGAAATCGGTGATTTCTGTCGTCTGATAGGGCTGGACTTCTTGCGTTGCTGGAAGCCGATCCCGAAATCCTTTGGCTACAATCGCCTCACTCGAAGGGCTGAGCGGCATTGAGACTTTCAGGCTTTCCGGATCGATATAAACCCGCTGACCATTCTCTTCCATAATCACTTTCTGCCGATAGCTCAGAGTAATTGTTGCCATTGATGAGCCATGAGGAATGAACATCACGCGGACATCGGCGTGGCTTAGATTTTCCGCTCTACTTATGATATGCCCACGAATTTTTGTGGTCATAGGCAATAGATTTTTACCATTCCCGGCAAGTTCGGCCTCGCAGTTAACAATACTGCCAGGCGGATAGGCGGCATCGAGTGTCCGCATTTCTTCGCGTGTGACAGCACTAGAGTCCAAGGAGCCAAGCAATATAAAACCGCCGGTCACCAACGGTAGGGCTGTCTTGTAAAACCTTTTCATAGCCTCTCCTCCTGATACCCGGCAATATATTTATCCGGAAAACGCTCAATAATAACCCAATGGAATTACCCTCTACTATATTAAGTTAAAATGAAGTATAAAACTTAACTTAAAAAATGAAAGATAATACCAACAACATATATTACCCTAATACTCCACAAGGCCAAACCCCGTAATCCAGCTCTTTTGGCAAAAAAAACCTCACTAAAGATTGCTGAGCTTTTTATTCTTCCCGGCTTAATCTCACCCTTGTAATAATAGCAATACATGAGAAAAGCCCATGCCCCAGCTATCAGAATAAATTGATATGTACTTCTCGCCTCTATATCAAAACGCAGTAAAAAAGATGCAGGAATGACCAATAGAAGAACAATCCTCGCAGTCATAGCTGTAACGTTTTCTTTACCAACAAAAAAAATGGCATCAAAGAACACTGACATTGATGAAGGAGCCGAATAAGAGAGCCCCGTTTTTTTACAAAAAACAATAAAAGAGACAAAAAAAATGGCAATGATTAATATTTGAAAGTAAATTAACATCATTATCTATCTCACTTTTTTTCAAAATCATAGTGATAGAACTCAGTCCCGGAGGAACCATTTATATCAACATTACCAACTCCAGTTTCTTTTGATATTCCGGTCCAGCCGATAGCTGGTCCTACACCCAAGCTTAACCCTACACCATCTTTACCATACGAAATCCCCACACCGGCAATCCCAAAACCAAAGTCTAATGAGTTATTTCGTTCCATATCAAGCGTATTAGCAAAGTATGGCCCCAGCTGTATACCTATTTGGCCAGCTACTCGTCCGCCCAGAGCAAGTGTCTCCCCCTGATTAAGCGATATTTGCGTTGTGTCGACTGTCCCGTCTACATAAAGGCCATAGCCGGCACCAACCGCAGCCTCAACTTTACCGTAAGGTTTAACTTTATATGTAACACCAACTGAAGGACCAAGATGTGAGTCTTTGACTGCCTGATCAATAGCCTCTGGTCCGGCCCCTTGCTGTGCCATCCAAAACGCCAGCGATGCATCCTGCTGGACGGCTGGTGGTATAGGGAAGTTAAACTGGTCATTATTCTCAGAAGTATTCTTACCAGATTGTCCACCAACGACCGCCCCCGCCGTATCACCGCTTGCCAGGCCGCCGGCCAAACCACCTGCAAGCGTAGCCAACGCGGAAACAGTCTGGCGCTGTTCTTCGCTCATTTTGCTGAAGTCACTGGTGCCGAACATCGCCTCGGCAATCGCTTTGGTGCCTAACGCGGCTGTCGCAGCGCCCGCAGCTCCCGCCGCGGCCGATTGGCCTTGCAGTTCAGCCAGCGCGCCAGCCACCACGGCATGTGCGATAATTCGGCTTTCCTCATTCGGTGCCAGGCGATGTATCTGTTCAGCCAGATACGGCGCAGCCCCACCGGCAATCGCGGCTTTTAGATCGCCACCGGCCAACCCTTGCACTGCGGCAACCGCCGCCTGCATACCCTGTTGAACCTTACCGCCCGTACCATAGCCCGACTCGCTGAACGCCTGGTTATACGCCGTCTGGTAAATCTGCTCGTTGATATCCTTATCGGTGATGACCTTGCCAGGTTTTTCTTTCGCCAGCTTATCTGCCGCGGCCTTGCGATCGGCATCGGTAACGTTATTCATTTTCTCGTTGGCGGCTTTGGTTGCGGCGATCGCCCCCTCGGTCCGCGCAATATCCATCGCCTGATTGCCGATCTCGCCGATCAGCTGCGCCTGCTGTAGCCGTTTCTGCTCTTTCTCTTTGTCGAAGATCGGGCTTAACGTCTGGTTGGCGTGCTCCACGTCGCGGCTCAGGTCGTTGACGTCCTGCGTTTGTTTGTCCCGATCGCGGATGATGATGGTGCCGTCGCTCACCGCCGCATGGGTGGTTGAGCTGTCGTGTCCGCTGTTGTTGGCGCCCACCAGTAGGCCGTTGGCCATGTTGCCGGCGAACTGGCTGCCGATGCTGCCGCCGGAGCTGATGCCTACGCTCTGGTGCTCCACTTCGAAATCAGCCTGATTGTGGATGTCCTTAAAGCCCAGCGTGCCGGTATCGAGCTTGTTTTTGTCGGCGGTGGCGGTGCTGCCGATCACCGCGCCATTGAGCTGGGTATGTTCGCCCACCGTCAGGTCAAAGCCGCCCTTGCCGGCGAAAATGCCCGTCTGCTCCTGCACGCTGTCGTAGTTGCTGTGCATCTTGTCTTTGCTCAGGCTGATGCTGCCCGAACCGGTCATCGAACCGAAGGTGAAGCTGCCACCGGCGCTGGCGTTTTGCTGTTTGGAATCGTAACGATCGCTGTCCTGCTGGCTTTCCAGCAGCAGATTGCGGCCCACGTCGGCCTTGACCGATTCGCCGGTGACCTGTGCGCCGATCAGGTTGGTATCGCGCCCGCTGGTAATCTTGACCTGATTACCGGCGTTAACCATGGTTTCGGTGTGGCTGGTGCCGTTGCCCTTCTCGTTACCCTTGCCCTTGTTGACGCTGGCGGAAACGCTCAGCCCAATACCGCCGGAACCGACACCGATACCCACGCCCAGCGTACCGCCCTGGCTCTTGTTTTTACCGTCCAGATACTGGGTGTTCTCGGCGGAAAGCAGGTTAACGTCGCGGTTAGCATTCAGGGTGACGTCCTTGCCCGCCTGCAACTGGCTGCCCTGCACCAGGATGTCGCCGTCCTGGCCCTTCACGCCGTTGCCGCTGGCGGTAATGCTCAGGTTGTTGCCCGCCGTCAGGCTGCTGCCCTGCGCGGTGCTCTGCCCGCTGTTTTGAGTAGACGTGGAAGACTGGGTACCGTAGGAAATGCTGATCCCCACCATGTTGTTATTGGCCGGGTCGGCGCCCTGCGCCTGCGCCAAACGCGCCGCCTGCACCGCCTGTACGCCGCTCAGCGCCGCCTTGGTTCCCTGCAATGCCGCCAGGCGACTGTCGTCGGTGGATTTCGCCTTCTGCGAGGTTTCTACCGCAGTGTTCAGCGCACTGCCGACCGTGCCGGACAGTGCCAGCGTCAGGCCGGATTTCTTCTGTTCGACCTTGTGAGTCTGGCTGTTCTGATCCTGCGCCTGCGTCACCGACACATTCTTGCCGCTCAGCGCCATGTCCTTGCCGGCCACCAGCTCGGACCCGGTCACCGCCAGGTTATTACCGGCCCCCAGGGAGACGTTACCGTTTACGCTGCCGACGGTGCTGCCCTGATTGGTCAGCCCCTGCGCGGTATCCGTGGTTTTCAGGCTTTCGGTGCCGTAGCTGATGCCGATACCACCGCTGCTCATCAGGCCGGATTTTTTCTCCTGCTTGAGGTGCAGTTCGCTGTTGCTTTCGGTCGCGCCGGAGATGCTCAGATCGTTCCCTGCCAACAGTTTCACGTCCTGAGTCCCGGCCACGCTGCTGCCCTGAACCCGTAAATCGTTGCCCGCCAACACATTAATGCTGTCGCCGCTCAGGGTAGTGCCCTGTACGGTCTGGCGATCCAGAGTGTCGCGGGTGGTGGTAGTGGTTTTCGACATCAGGCCGTTACCGCCGGTCACCTTGTGTCGCTCGTCCAGATCGAGGGTGTTCTCGCCGCTGAGAATATTGATGTCATGGCCGGCATTGAGGTTCAGCGCATCGCCGGCCGAAACCGTTGCAGCATGGGCAGTGATATCGTTCCCGGCATTGAGGGTCACGGCCCCTTTGCCCACCACTTCGCTGCCGACCTGCTGGCTGTTGCCCTGTTTCAGGCTGTTGTCGCCATTCCAGATCAGGTTGTCGCGGCTGGCCGTGGTCACCGTATTCAGAGTGAGATCGCGCCCGGCACTCAGCAGGGTTTGGCCATTCTCGCCGCTGTTAACTACCTGCGCCGCATCCAACTTGATGTCGCGACCGGCCTGCAGCATCAGCTTGCCGTCAGCTCCCTGCACGTACATGCCTGCCACGCTGTCGATGTTGGTGCGTTCGAAGCTGTTGGCACCGTTAACGCTCTGTGCCGTCCGGGTGGTGCTGATGGCGTTGATATCACGCCCGGCGCTGGCCAGCAGCGAGTTGTTGCCCTGGATCACCCCGCCGATATTGTTAATGTCGGTACGGGCAGTCAGGCCAACGTCGGCCCCCTGAATGTGGCCCGCCACGTTGGTGATGTTAGCGGCACTCAGTTTCACCACTTCACGCCCGGCGATATGGCCGCTGTTGAACAGGCCTTCGCCCAGATTGAGATTGACGTTACGCCCGGCGATCAGCGCACCGGAGCCGTCCAGATCGCCCGGTTGCATACGGGCATACACTTGCGGCACCAGGACGTTTTGCTGGCTGCCGTCCGGCAAGGTGACTTTGGCGTTCACCAGCCAAACGATATCTTGGGTCAACAACCCCATCTGCTCGGCCGTCAGCGCCACGCCCACCTTCAGGTTATATTGCTGGCTGAAGGCCAACCCCTGATCCATCAGCGCCTTAAACTGCTCTTCGTCGTTGTTGTAACCGTCCAGATAGCGCTGGCCGGTCAGGTTGATCACCTGTTCGCGGATCAGCCGCTGCTCGTAGTAACCGTCGCCCAGGCGCTTCAATACGTTGTCCGGGTTATTGGTTGCCTTGGCGATCATGTAGTCCGAGCCCAACCAGGCTTTCTGGTTGGTGAAGCGCGGATCGGTCTCTACCAGATACTGGCCGCCCGGTGCCGGATTGGTCTTGAACAGGCTGTTGTCCGGCAAACGGGTGTCTGGCCCGACAATGCGCACCACGCTGTCCGCCGCGTCGCCCTGCTGGTTATTGACCTTGTTGGCGACTTCGAACTGCTGGCCCGGCTGTAATGCTACGGCCTGGATCACCGGCAGCGCGCCGCTGCCAATGGTCTGCAAGCCGGCGGAAATATCACTGCCGCTGACCACCGCATTGACCCCACCGGCAGCGCCGATAGTGGTATTGGTGCCCTGCTGCGTCAGTGGGGCAATGGCGATTGGGTTACCTGCCACCTGCCCGTGGTCAATCAGCTGGCTCGGCTTCAGCGAAATGGTCTGAATGGTGGTCGGCGGCGTATAGGCCGTGGCATTGTGCCCCTGCTTATCTTTACCCTTCTTCTTGATGCGGTAGTAACTGGTCACTTCGCCGACGTCGGTGGTCAGGCGCTGGCCCGGTACCGCCACGTTATCCACGCTGCCGGCATTAATCGCCAGCGTGCCGCCCGCGATCACCTGGCTCTTGTCGTTCAGCAGATGCCCGGCGTTGATTGCCATATCGCCACCCGCGATGATTTTGGCCGGATCGCTTTCCTTGACCTGGGTTTCCTGCACCGTACGGTTGTAGTCGTATTGCGTAAATCTGTCGTTGTTATGCCCCGTTTTCCCGGGGGTATTCAGGTTCAACAGCGAGTCTGATGAATTGCGGTCAACGAAGACGCCCGGTTCTCCGGCCATCCAGCGTACCGGATCGCCCGATTGCTGATACTCGGTGATTTTTCCGTTGGAAACGGTAACCAGTTCGGTAGTAAAGCGGTCGTTGACGTTGTTGATCTGTCCGGCCGAAATAGCCATGTTGCCCGCAGATTCAAGGGTCGAACTGTGATTATTGAGGATGCCGGCCTGGCCGGTGGCCAGATGGTTGGCGTCAAGCTGGCCGCCAATCGCCATGTCCCCACCGCTGTAAATCAACCCATGATCGTAGTTATTCAGCGTTTGGGTGCCGATATCCACCCGTTCGCGCCCGGCCAGCGTGGCAGCGGTGCCGTTCTCCGCCAGGTTGTTAAAGGTGACGGTTTGCACGCCAATAGCATCGCCATAAATACGGCCGGTGCCGATGTTGGTCAGCGTGTTGGCCTGGAGCAACGTATGTTTGCCGTCAATCAGACCATAGTTGGTCAGGGTGCCGTTGACCGTCAGCCAATCCTGCCCGGCGTTAATCTCGCCGCTGGCGGCATTGAACAGATTATTGGCGCGCAGATCGAGCTTGGCGCCCGCCAGCAGTTTGCCGCTGTTGGTCACATCGCCCGGCGTGGTGAAGTTGAAATTGCCGTTGGCAATCATCTCACCGCTGTTATTGATGCCCTGCGCGCTGACCAGGTTCATATCGCCCAGCGACAGCAATTGCCCGTCGCCGCCGACCGCTGCGGCGTTGATGTCCAGCAGCTTGCCCGCTTTAACGATACCGCCGGTGTTCAGCAGGTTAAGCGCCGCGCCCTGCAACTGCAGGTTTTCGCTGGCGGCCAGTTGGCCAGCGCTGTTATCCAACTGACCGCCGTTGGTGATAGTCAGCTGTTGGTTAGCCAGAATGCTGCCGCCACGGTTGCTCAGCGAGCCGGTATTCAGCGCCACGGCTTGGCCTTCCAGCCCTTTATTTTCCGCCTTGGTGTCGTCGTTGATGAACTGCAGGGTATTGAGCGTCACGGTGGCGCCGCTGCGGATCAGCCCCAGGGCGTTGTCGATAACCCCCTGCGCGCTGTCCAGCAATAGGTTGCCGACCGCCTGAATTTGTCCGTTACGGTTATCCAGACCGGCGCTGGCGAGCTGGAGCGCCTGTTCGCCAATAATCCGCCCGCCGTTACCGTTGTCCAATTTCAGCGCCGCCAGGGCAAAGTCGCCTTTGGCCCCCAGCGTTCCGCCCTGATTATTGACGTCGCCACTGCTGAGCTGCAGTTTACCCAGGCTGTGCAGGGTACCGTTCTGGTTATCCAGCCGCTGGCCGTGGGTATCGACATGCATATCCGCGCCCGACTGCACCAATCCACCCTGGTTATTCAGGCCGCCCGCGCCGGTGGTATTCAACACCAATGCCTGCTGTGCCACCAGTTTGCCGCCACCGTTCAGCAGCGCTTCGGCATCGAGCTGCAAGCCCTTGCCGGCAATCACCACGCCCTGGCCGTTATCGAACACGCCGGTCGTGAGGTTCATCGCCCCCTGGCTGGTGATGCCGCCCTTGTCACCGCTGTTGGCGTTGGTCAGCCGATCAACGGTCAGATCTAACCCCTCACCACTCTGGATCAGGCCGCCGTCGTTGTTATTGAGGCTATTGCCGTGCAGCTCCAGCGCCGTCTGTGCCGCCAATTGGCCGCCCTGGTTCTCCAGCAGGCCGAAGTTAATCTTCGCCGCATCGGCGCTGGCCACCGTGCCCTGATTGTTCACCAGATGATCGCTGTCCAACCGCAGTTTTTTACCTGCGCCAATCACCCCCAGATTGCTGTTATCCAGCAATTCTTTGGCATTCAGCGTCATATCCTGACCAGACTTGATCGCCCCGCCCTGGTTATTGAACGCCCTGGCGGTGGCCGACAGCTGCTTCTCTGAAGCCAGCGTGCCGCGGCGGTTATCCAGTTGCTCGCCATGCAGTTGCAGGTCACCCGAACTGGCGATAAAACCGGCCTGGTTATCCACGGCACCGCTGGCGATCGTCAGCTTGCCCAGGCTGCTGATACCGCCATTCTTGCCGCTATCACGGTTGCTCAACGCCTGACCGTGGGTATCGATGCGCGCATCGCCGCCCGCCTGCAACAGTCCACCGTCGTTGGTCAGTGCCAGGCTGTCGATATTCAGCTTCTGCTTGCCGACCAGAGTGCCCTGGCTGTTATCAAGCTCGCCAGTGAACAGATCGGTCGTTCCGGCGCCCACCAGCATGCCCTGGCTGTTGTCCAGCGCACCGCTGTGGACAGTCAACGTCCCCTGGCTGAGGATGCCGCCGGTTTCACCGCTCAGGCGGTTGCTCAACGCCGCGCCCTGGGTGTCGATATTCATGTTGCCGGCGGATTGCAGCAGGCCGGCGTCATTGTTCAGCACCCCGCTGTTCAGGCCCAGATCGCCGCTGGCGGCAATGACGCCCTGTTGGTTATTCAGCGCCCCTTTGCCCAGCGCCAGCGAAAGCGCGCCGCCCACCACCTGCCCGGCCTGATTCTCCAACCCGGCCCCGGTCAGTTGCAGAGCCTGTCTGGCCTCGATACGGCCGCCGCGGTTATCCAGCGCCTGTCGTGCCGTGATCTCAGCGTCGCCCGTCGCGGCGGAAACCAGCCCTTTGCGGTTATCCAACTTGTCCGTCCGCAGCTGAGTATGGCCACTGGCCGCCAGTTGACCCTGGCGGTTATCGATAGCGCCACTGACCTGCGCCTTCAGGCTGCCGTTCTGCGCAGCAATCACTTTGCCGCTCTGGTTGTTCAACCGCGCGGCGTTAAGTGCGACGTTGCCATTGGCCGCCAGTTGGCCGCCCTGGTTATCAATCCCCTCACGGGCATTGAGGCGCATCTCTCCCTTGCCGCTCTGCACCAGTTGACCGTTGCGGTTAGACAGGCTGCCGGCATCCAACGCGATCTGCTGCGCCGAAGTGGTGCCGCCGTCCAACACATAGTCGCCGCCCTGCATGCTGAGCTGACCGTTGGACAACAGCTTGCCGCCATCGCCCTGCAAGCGACCGGTATTCACCGCCAGCGCGCCTTTACCCGCATGGACGATTTGCCCGTCCTGGTTGTCGATCGAACCGGCTTCCAACGTCAAGTCATTGCCGTTGCTGGCAATACGGCCGCCGGCGTTATCCAGTTTGCCCTGCGGGTTCATCCGCAGGTTGTCTTCGCCAAGCTGGGTGATCTCCCCCTTGCGGTTAGATAAGTCATGCGCGTTGAGCGCCAGCTTATTCGCCGCCAGCTTGCCGCCGTCATTGTTGAACCGCTTGCCGCTGCTGGCGGTGAGCTGTTGCGCGGCTTCAACCTGCGCATTGGCCGTGGACAAATCGCCGGCCCCGGCTTCCAGCGTGACCTGGGTAGCCGCGGTGCGGCTGCCGCTGATGTCCACGCCCTGCCCGTTGGCACGCAGGTTGCCTGCCGCCAGATTTTGGCCCTGAGCGGTCAGTTTGCCACTGGTGGTTAACGCCAGTTCGCCGCTGCCGCCGAGCCGGCCATCCTGTTGCACACCGGCCGCCAGCGTACTGCCTTTGCTGCTGTTCAGGCTGGCTGCCTGGACACGCACATTATTGCGGGCCGCAATAGAGCCGCTGTTTTGCACTTCGCCATCGCTGCTGACGTCGGCATGGCCCGCCGCGAACAGTGAGCCGCTGTTACTGACGCCGCCCTTCGAGGCCAGCTGCGTATCACCGCCGCTGCTGATTTTACCGCTGTTTTCAATGCGGCCATCGGCGGTGACCACCACGCTACCGGCCTGCGCACCGATGTTACCGGCATTACGCACCCCGACGCCGGTTTCGGTGCCGATCATGCGGATCTTACCGGCATACATGCCGCCCAACTTCGCCACGTCTACCGCCAGCTGTGGGCGAGTGGCCGGCTCGTCGCTTTGTTTGTCGATCTGTTGATGCGCGGCATCCACCTTATTGCGCCCGGTGGTAACTTTGAGATCGTTCGCCCACAGTCCAGCATTGATCTTCGTCGAACGTGCAATGATTTCGGTGTAATCCTGGCGCGAACTGTCCATGCCGGCGCCTTCAACCACCACTTCACCCCGCTCGACGTTAAAGCCGGTCAGGTTACCGTTGTTCATCTGCGCCTGACCGGTGGTCAGGGTGGCGCGGTTGGCGTTGATAAAGCCGCAACCGTTACAGGTAATGCCGGACGGGTTGGCGATCACCACCTGAGCACGCTGCCCGGCAACCTCGATATAACCATTCAAACGGCTGGGATCGCGGGAGTTGACCTCGTTGAGGATCACCTTGGCTTCGCCTTTCGCCAGCCACGGGTTACCGTCGACCCAGCCGCCCTGTTGGGTTTGGGTCATTTTGTGGGAGTTGTTGAGGATCGCGCCCTGCTTGTCGACGTCAAACTGGCTGTAGGTATTGCGAGAAACCCCACCGGCGCTTGGCGTCTGGATATTGACCTGTGGCGTACCGTTGGCGCTGTTGACGATGGTCGGCTGCTGGCCGCCCGGCGCATTGCCGTCGGCAATAATCGCCGCCTGCACCGGTTGGATAGCCCCCAGCGCCATCAGCAGGCTAAAGCTGACGGCGTTCATCTTGCCGATGCACTGGCTCAGGGTATGCCCCAGACCGGACGAGCGGGCAGACCCGGCACGGCCGGAGCGGGCGATATCCGCCACCACCATCAGCATGCCACGCGCTTTGTTGAAAACGATACGATACAGGTTCTTGTTCATGGCAATGTCCTTATTGGATTTCTGACGGCTCGACGGCTAACGGGTGGCTCGCCCACCATTGCTGCGCCTGCTGATGGCTAACCTGCGCGCCTTTAAAGTTCACCACGCGCTTTCCACGCTGCTCTCCGCGGTGATACAGCGCCCGCATGCACAGGTGCGGGAAGATTTCCCGCACAATCAGATTGCGCATTTCTCGCGTATGCCCGAAGGGCGCTATCCAGTCGCAGAACCACAGGCGATCGCCGCTGTTCCAGTCACTTTCCAGCATATTCACCGCAGGCTGCGTCAGATAACGCGCCTCGGCCTCTTGATTCATCCACGCCCAGCTGAGGAAAAACACCGGCTGATTCTGGTGCGACGCCAGCACATATTGCTGTCGCTTGATGATCGGCAGCAGCAGGGTCGGCAGGGTGTGCAACGGGGCGTCGCGGTGCATCGGCGAATGCATCCACAGCCATACCGCCGCGCCAAAGGCTTCTGCCTCGCTGTCTTCACCGCCGAGGATCAGCGGCGCCCTGATATCGTATTCGCCTATGCGCATGGTCGTACCCTCAGTAGTTCCAGCTAAGGTTAAAGCCCAGAGTGACCGGGCTGGTGCTGAACCCCTTGGGTTTGGAGAAAGGCACGCCGGCGAACAAATCGTAACCGACCTTGAAGGCGTAGCCGCGCAGGCCCACTACGCCGCCGGCCAGGTGCTGCCCAACCAGATAGTCGGAACCGTAACCGCCCACTTCGCCGTAGTCGGCACCGAGATACAACTCTTGCCCCTGCAACGGCGTGCGCCAGGCCAGATCGTTACGGACGAACCAGCCGTGATTGGCGTTCAGGGTGCGCTCGCCGTCAAAGCCGCGCACCGTCCAACGGTTGCCGATAGCGAACTGGTCCTGCGGCGTCAGCGGCGTATCGCTGATCTGACGCTGGTATTGCACGTTGTAGCGGAAGTTCTGGCTGAACAGGCTGAATGGCACGTCGAGCTGGGCGTTAAGCTGCACAATTTTGCTGAGCGCCGTCGCCTCGCCAAAGGTCTCTTCCGGCGCAGGCAATGCGCCGAACCAACGGGTACCGCGCTGATAGCTGACACCCGCGTCCAGCGTGGCTTGTTGAATGTAATGGCGGTGCTGCAGCCCCAGGCGCCAGCCCGAGGTGCGTCGGCGCTGCACTTCCACTTCGGTATCGTTGATGTAGTTGCTGGACTCGCGCGCCAGCACGTCATAGGTCAGCGTGGTTTTCTGGCTGCCGTTACGGTGCAGTACGCGGCTGAGTTGGAAATCCAGGTTCTTGCTCTTGCCGCTGTAGCGGTAATCCTGATTCTGACCGGCAATGGTCTGGTGGTAGTCATAGCTGTTGGCGGTGACCCCGGCCATCCAGTAACCGAAAGGCACCGAATAGTGCCCGGTGATGTTCTTCGATCCCTTGCCGCCCTGGTTTTGCAGATCGGTAGAGCCGGAGATATAGAACAGATCGCTGAGCGAAAACGGGTTATCCAGCGACAGCGTCAAACCGCCCTGATAACGCCCGGTGCTCTTGGTGCCGGAATCATCCAGCGAGGCGCCAATACGCCACATGCGTTCCTGCTTCCAGCTCAGGGCAATGTCGCTTTCGCCGGGCTGTTCGCCGGGGATAATTTCCATATTGGCCTGCACCGTCGGCAGGCGCTGCAGGTTTTCCAGCCCCTGTTCAATATCACGCAGATCCAGCAGGTTGCCCGCATGGGCCGGGAAGCTGCTGTAAGGCTGAATGTAATGGCCGCTGTCCGGCGTCAGTTTCACCTGCCGCACGTAGCCTGGCACCACCACCAATCGCAGTTGGCCGCTTTTCAGATCCTGCGTCGGCGCCAATACGCGGGTGGTGATATAGCCGTGATCCACCAGCCGGTTTTGCAGGGTGCTCATCAGCAGGTTAATGCCCTGCCCGCCCAGGCAACGGCCCTGCGCCTGGTTGGCGATGCGCTGCAACGGCAGCCAATGGGGGAGCTTGTCCTGGCCGCTCAACACGACCTGATCAATTGGGAAACAAGGTTTTTCTGCTGGGAAAGCAATGCGACCAAAGCTGGACGAAGGTGGCGACAGGCGCACATCAGGCGTCGGGGGGGTCAGCTGTTGCTCCAGCGCCTTTTGCCGCTGCTGCTGTATGATCAGCTGTTCGCTGTTTGATGTTGCCGCCAGCAGCGGTTGGCTGAATATAAATAGCGGCAAGACAACGGAGCCAAATGGAATACAGCCCTTGCGCACAGCAAGGCTGAGCGAAGAGTAAGCGGAGTGGCGCATTACTTTTTCCCTGTCGAAAGACAAATAAAAGATAAGAATTGTAAACAAACGCAAACATTATGCGCACGAATAGCTCACGATCAACTTAATTTTGGTCGGTAATGGGCGCTGGGTAACAAAATGCTTAATAAGAATGATCTGCGACGCTAATGCCACCGCTGTAATCCCAAGTCAAAAACAACACTCAACCAATTGTTTTTAATCATTATATTTATTATTTTATTTTGATTGTCATTCATATTCATGAATAATTGCATCTAAACAATGCAATTATTCATCACCGAGTGATTAATGCCAAACAGGCCATGGTCTTTAGGAAACTTCCTATTTCCAATACGGTTGAGCGCTTTATTAGTTCTCGCCAGAAATCAAATTCGCGATTAATTGCCATGCTGATTTTTAATTATATTTGTCAATGCGTTACTTATTCACAATCGATATAACTTATTCCGCCATCAGGCCAGAGCCACCTCGCAGTCTGCTGCCCTTTCGCGTTGCGCGACAGATTCTTTCGTTGCAATGCTAAACCGGTTCTTCTATTTTAGCTCGCCATCTGACACGGGTGAAAACAGGGGTAGAACATGGTTAATCGCGTATGGGTTCTGGGTGATGCAGTCGTCGACCTGGTTCCAGAAAATTCAAACAGTTACCTAAAGTGTCCCGGTGGTGCGCCCGCCAATGTGGCGGTCGGCATTGCCCGCTTGGGCGGCGACAGTGCCTTTATCGGCCGGGTCGGCCAAGACAGTTTCGGTCTCTTTCTGCAACAGGTGCTCAGCGAAGAACAGGTGGACATTCGCCATATGTTCCTGGACGCCGATCACCACACCTCCACCGTGGTGGTGGACCTCGATTTGTCGGGCGAACGCTCCTTTACCTTCATGGTCAACCCCAGCGCCGACCTGTTCCTGCAGCCTGGCGATCTGCCTGATTTCAAAGCCGATGAGTGGCTGCACGTCTGCTCTATCGCCCTGTCGCAAGAGCCCAGCCGCAGCACCACTTTCACCGCCATGGAGAACATCAAGGCGGCCGGCGGTTGGGTCAGCTTCGACCCGAACATTCGTGAAGAAGTCTGGCGTCAACCGGATGCGCTGCGCACCTGCCTGCAAAAAGCCCTGCTGCTGGCGGACGTGGTGAAAATATCGCGGGAGGAGCTGAGTTTTATCAGCAATATCGGTGAGTTAGAGAGCGCCATCGACTGGATGATGCAACGCTACCCGCTGCGTTTGTTGCTGGTGACGCTGGGCGGCGACGGCGTATGTGTGCATGACGGCAAGCAGATCCGGCATTTTCGTGCCCCTGCGATCACCCCGATCGACACCCCCGGCGCAGGTGACGCTTTTGTCGCAGGCCTGTTGGCGGCGCTGGCGCAGATCGGCGCCTTGCCGCAGGAGGAACAATGGCCGGCGGTGATCGCTCAGGCCCAGGCCTGTGGCGCATTGGCGACCACCGCCAAAGGTGCAATGACCGCCCTGCCGCACGCTGACGAACTGCGGGCCTTCCTCCGCCACTGATGCATTCTCAGCCCATCGGGCCCCGAAAAACTCGAGCTTAAGCGGGCGAAATTGGGGCCGACTTCACTGTTTGTTGCTCAGGCACAATTTGCGGACTCGATCACAATAGCTGAATCGGGTTAGCAAACTTGATTGCCAGTCGCTCTTCAACTCACTATCTTTCATCCTGAAAAACCGGTTTAGCAATTTAGCAAAAAATAATAACAACCTTCCCGGATGATAGAAAATCATGAAAAAACTTAGCTATCTGGCCATCACTACAGGGCTTCTCATCTCTACCTCTGCGGCGGCAACAGGCGCCAACGACAGTATCGAAGCGCGTCTGAATGCGCTGGAACAGCGGCTGCAGCAGGCCGAACAACGGGCGAGCCAGGCAGAAACGCGCGCCACGGCGGCGGAGCGCAAGGCCCAGCAGTTGGAACAACGCACCGCCAACACCGAGCGGCAAACCGTTCAGGTGGCGCAGCGCACTGCAACGCTGGAAACTCAGACCGCGCCGGCCAGCAACCTGAAGCTCACCGGCTTAACCGATCTCAAGCTGTACGGCGACGTCGAATTCAACCTGGACGGTGCCAGCCGCAGCGGCCAGCTTACGTCGCTAAAAAGCAGCGACAACAAAGACTGGAAGCCCGGCAACAAAGAAAAGTGGGATATCAACGGTCGCATACTGGTCGGCGTGGACGGTTATCGCCGCAACCCGGACGGCAATTTCTCCGGTTTCAGCGTGCAACCGCTGGCGGACATGACCGGCAAGATGAACCTCGACGACGCCGCCTTCTTCTTCGGCAACGAAAAGAACTGGCAAACCAAGATTGGTCGCTTTGAAGCCTATGACATGTTCCCGCTCAATCAGGACACCTTCATCCAGTATTCCGGCAATACCGCCAACGATCTGTACGCCGATGGCTTCGGTTATATCTACATGATGAAAGAAGGCCGCGGTCGTAGCAGCAGCGGCGGTAACCTGATGTTGAGCAAGTACGCCGGCGACTTCTACTTCGAACTGAATACGCTGGTCGAAGACGGTACTTCGCTGTTCCAGGACGACGCCTACCACGGCAACAGTCTGGATAACAAAAAGAATGTCGCCTATCTGCGACCGGTGATCGCCTGGAAAAAAGATCGGCTCAGCGCGGCGGTGGCGATGGAGAGCAACGTGGTCAACAACGCCTATGGCTACCGTGACAGTCAGGGGCAATTCGTCGACCAGTCCAAACGCAACGGCTATGGCATGACCCTCAGTTGGAACAACACCGCCACCCATCCGGACAACGGCGTGGTCGCCAACCTGAGCACCGCCTATCTTGACGCCGCCGGCGAGCAGGACTTTACCGCCGGGATCAACGTGCTGTGGCGTCGCTTTGAAGTGGGTTATATCTATGCTCACAACAATATCAAAGAGTTCAACACGGCCGGAATGACGGCCGATATCAGCAACCCGCTCAGCGAACCGGGCAAGTATGACATCCATACAATCCATACTTCGTATCAGATACCTAACATCATGAATATGAAGAATTTCAATTTGTACCTCGGCGCCTACGTCTCGATGTTGGAGGCCAATGCCGAGAACAAGATAGCTAACGCCAATAACGATCAGCGCTACGGCGTACGCGCCAGATTCAAGTACTTCTTCTGACGCTGATGAACTGATTTCCGCCGCGAAAATCCGCGGCGGCATTTTTATTTATGAAGGGAGTGAACATGGACATAACCGCAACCGCCAACGCGCTACTGCCGCTGCTCGGCGGCAAAGAAAATATCGCCAGCGCCGCCCACTGCGCCACGCGCCTGCGTCTGGTGCTGGTGGATGACAGCAAGGTAGACAAAGTGGCGATCGGCAAGCTGGACGGGGTGAAAGGCTGCTTTAGCAACGCCGGACAGATCCAGGTGATTTTCGGTACCGGACTGGTCAACAAGGTGCACGCGGAATTTATCAAAGCGGCCGGCGTCAGCGAATCCAGTAAATCGGAAGCCGCCGACATAGCCGCTAAAAAGCTTAATCCGCTGCAACGCATCGCCCGCCTGCTGTCGAATATCTTCGTGCCGATCATTCCGGCCATCGTCGCCTCCGGCCTGCTGATGGGCCTGCTCGGTATGGTGAAAACCTACGGCTGGGCTGATGCCAACAGCGCCCTGTTCGTGATGCTGGACATGTTCAGTTCGGCGGCGTTCATCATTTTACCGATCCTGATCGGTTTCACCGCGGCGCGCGAGTTCGGCGGTAACCCCTATCTGGGCGCCACGCTCGGCGGCATTCTGACTCACCCGGCGCTGACCAACGCCTGGGGTGTCGCCAGCGGCTTCCACACCATGGATTTCTTCGGGCTGGAAATCGCCATGATCGGCTATCAGGGTACGGTATTCCCGGTGCTGCTGACGGTGTGGTTTATGAGCGTGCTGGAAAAACAGCTGCGTAAAGTGATCCCCAACGCGCTGGATCTGATCCTGACGCCGTTCCTGACGGTGGTGATCTCCGGCTTCGTCGCCATGCTGTTTATCGGGCCCGCCGGGCGTGCGCTGGGTGACGGCATCTCCTTTGTCCTCAGCACGTTGATTGCCCACGCCGGTTGGTTTGCCGGCTTGCTGTTCGGCGGCCTCTATTCCGCTATCGTGATCACCGGCATTCACCACAGCTTCCATGCCGTCGAAGCCGGGCTGTTAGGGAATCCGAATATCGGCGTTAACTTCCTGCTGCCGATCTGGTCAATGGCCAACATCGCCCAGGGTGGTGCCTGTCTGGCGGTGTATTTCAAAACCCGTGATGCAAAAATCAAAGCCATTGCGGTACCTTCCGCCTTTTCCGCCATGCTTGGCATTACCGAAGCGGCGCTGTTCGGCATCAACCTGCGCTTTGTGAAGCCGTTTTTGGCAGCGTTGGCAGGCGGTGCGCTCGGTGGAGCCTGGGTCGTGGCCAATCATGTCGGCATGAACGCCGTCGGGCTCACGGCCATTCCGGGAATGGCGATTGTGCAGGCCAGTTCGCTGGTGAGTTATATCATTGGTCTGGTGATCGCCTTTGGCAGCGCCTTTACCCTCTCGTTGTTGCTGAAATACAAAACGGACAGTGAATGATGGAAGAACTGAAGCTGATGAAACAGGCCGTTCAGGCGATGATGAGCGGCATGCCCAAGGCGCTGCGCGATCCGCACCGACCGGCGTGGCACCTGGCCCCCAGCGTCGGGCTGCTCAACGATCCCAACGGTTTTATCCAGCATAACGGGGTTTACCACCTGTTCTATCAGTGGAACCCGCTGGGCTGCGATCACCGCAACAAATGCTGGGGCCACTGGCAATCGACGGACCTGGTCCACTGGCAGCACCAGCCGGTGGCGCTGGTGCCGGGAGCCTGCTACGACAGCCATGGCTGTTACTCCGGCTCGGCGGTAGTGGCGGACGGCAAAATCATGCTGGCGTATACCGGCAACGTAAAATATCCCGACGGCTCACGCACCGCTTATCAATGTCTGGCACAGGAGAATGCACAAGGCGGCTATGACAAGCTCGGGCCGGTGTTGCCGCTGCCGCCGGGTTACAGCGGCCACGTGCGCGATCCGAAGGTCTGGCGCCATCAGGACAACTGGTACATGGTGCTCGGCGCGCGTGACCTGCAGGATCGCGGTAAGGTTTTGCTGCTGCGCTCCGCCGAACTGCGCAACTGGCAGCTGTTGGGTGAAATCGCAGGTTCACAGCTGAACGGCATGGGCGACTTCGGCTATATGTGGGAATGCCCGGACCTGTTTACGCTGGACGGTGTCGAGGTGCTGATCTGCTGTCCACAAGGGCTGGCGGCGGAAGCCGAACGCTATCTCAATGTTTACCAGGCGGGCTATTTCACGGGCAGGCTGGATTATCGACAGGCCACTTTCGACCATCAGGACTTCCACGAGCTGGATGCCGGGTTTGAATTCTACGCGCCGCAGACCACCCTGACCGAAGATGGCCGTCGGTTGCTGGTTGGCTGGATGGGCGTGCCGGAGCAAGATGAGGATTGCCACCCGACCCGGCAGTATGGCTGGATCCATATTCTGACCTGCCCACGGGAGCTGTCGTTGCATAACGGCAAACTCTGCCAACGTCCGGCACGTGAACTGCAACAGCTGCGGGGCGAAAGCCGCCAATGGCAGGGCACCGCCGACGACGCACCTTGCTGGCCTGTCGACAGCGCGGAGCTGCTGCTGGTGCCAAACGGCACGTTCAACGCCGACTTTGGCGGGGCGATGACCCTGAGTTGGGATGGCACCGTGCTGCGGCTGACGCGCAACAACCTGCGCAGCGGGCAGCAGGAACACCGTTACTGGCGCGGTGAGCTGACTCAGCTGCAGATACTGTTCGACCGCTCGAGCGTGGAGATTTTTATCAATCACGGCGAAGCGACCATGAGTTCGCGCTACTTCCCCGACCCACACCCCTTGCTGCGCCTGCGCGGTAAAGCGCAGCTGGCGCTCGAGCACTGGTCGCTGACGCCATGCATGCTAGAATGACGCATCCTTCGATGAATTCAGATGCCGTCAGTGAAAAAAAATAAACGCATAACCATCAGTGATATTGCCGCACTGGCCGGCGTGTCGAAATCGACCGCCAGCCTGGTGCTTAATGGACGCAGCAAGGAGTATCGGGTGTCCGACGATACCCGCGATCGCATCCTGGCGCTGGCCGGCGAGCACCATTACCAGCCCAGCTTCCATGCCCGTTCGCTGCGTTCCTCCCGCAGCCATACCCTGGGGCTGGTGGTGCCGGAAATGACCAACTACGGTTTTGCGGTGATTTCACGCGAGCTGGAAACGCTGTGCCGCGAGGCCGGTTTGCAGTTGCTGATCGCCTGTACCGACGAAAATCCGGCGCAGGAAATGATGGCGGTGAACAGCCTGGTGCAACGTCAGGTCGACGGTCTGATTGTCGCCTCCAGCCAGCTCAACGATGCGGAATACCAAAAGATTAACGCCAGCCTGCCGGTAGTGCAGATGGACCGCCTGATAACCGGCTCCGAGTTGCCGCTGGTGATCACCGACTCACTGAGCTCGACCGCTACTCTGATTGAAAACGTCGCACGCCAGCATCCTGACGAGTTCTATTTCCTTGGCGGACAACCGCGAATCTCGCCGACCCGCGATCGCTTGGCCGGCTTTCAGCTCGGCCTTGAGCGCGCCGGCGTGGTATGTAAACCGGAATGGATCATCAACGGCAATTATCACCCCAGCTCCGGCTACGAGATGTTCGCCCAACTCTGCGCGCAGTTGGGTCGCCCGCCCAAGGCGCTCTTTACCGCCGCCTGCGGCCTGCTGGAAGGGGTATTGCGCTACCTGAATCAGCACCAGTTGATGGAGAGCGATCTGCATTTGTGCAGTTTCGACGATCACTACCTGTTCGATGGCCTGACGCTGAAAATCGACACCGTGGCACAAGACTGTCGCGCCCTGGCCCAACACAGTTTCGACATGGTCAGCGCGCTGATTGACGAGCGGCCGTTGGAACAGAACGCGCTTTACCTGCCGGGCAACATCCACTGGCGCCACGCCGGTTCGAAGGCGCTGCTCGGCCAGCCCTGACTTGAGTTTTTTCTTTTCCCGCTTAAGGAGCTCAGCATGAGCCGTGAGATTAACAAAGATACCCAGCTGTGCATGTCGCTGGCCGGTCGCCCAGGCAACTTCGGCACCCGTTTCCATAACTATCTGTATCAGGAACTGGATCTGAACTTTATCTACAAGGCGTTCACTACCCAGGATATCCAGGCAGCAGTGGGCGGCGTACGGGCTTTGGGCATCCGTGGCTGCGCGGTTTCCATGCCGTTTAAAGAGAGCTGCATCCCTTTCCTCGATGAGCTGGACGCTTCCGCAACGGCGATTGAATCGGTCAATACCATCGTCAATGACGCCGGTTTTTTGCGGGCCTATAACACGGATTATATCGCCATCGCCAAATTGCTGGCCCAGTACCAAATCCCGACAGAAACCTCTTTTGCCCTGCGCGGCAGCGGCGGTATGGCAAAAGCGGTGGCCGCGGCACTGCGTGACGCCGGTTTCAAAAATGGCCATATCATCGCCCGTAACCCGGAAGCCGGACAGGCTCTGGCCAGTGCATACGGTTATCAGTGGCAGGCGCAAGTCGATGAGCTAAAGGTGGATATGGTGATCAACGTAACGCCAATCGGCATGGCGGGTGGCGCAGTCGCCGAGCAGTTGGCCTTCTCCCCGGCGACTGTCGATACGGCGAAAATCGTCTTCGATGTGGTGGCACTGCCTGCAGAAACCCCACTGGTTCGTTACGGACGTGAGCACGACAAACAGGTGATTACCGGAGCAGAAGTGATTGCGCTGCAGGCGCTGGAACAGTTTGTCCTCTACACCGGCGTACGCCCTACCGATGAACAGATCGCCCGTGCAGCGGCGCACGCTCGCGGCTAATAAGCGCTAAACAACGCCGGGGCCGCGGTTGATTTGAGCGGCCCTGACGACCTAGCGATGAGCCAACAGACGCGAAATATTTCTCGCCCCGTGGAGTACTCGCTCGATCCTGACATTACGTTGTATCGCTGTGAAAACGATAAGGTATTTTCCGTAGGCGCTGATCCTGACGTCCCGGCCAAGTTCAGGACGCTTTTGGTAGGCTTCCGGCGACTCGCCGATACGCTGGCATTGGTTATACAGTTCAGAAATAAAACTCAGCGCCCGGGCCGGGTTATCCTGTGCAATATGGTCGCCAATACTTTCAATGTCATATATCGCTGCTGGCGATATTGTTAGCCCCATCAGTCACTTCCGTTATCCACCATCCGTTGGTATTTAGCCCGCAAGCGCGCAAACGCCTCTTCCGCCGGGACTCCCTCACCACTTTCAACTCCCTGTACAATGGCCACTTGCAACTCTTCAATTTTCATCGCGCGCTCATGTTCTTCAAGCAGGCGCAGCCCTGCCCGTATCACTTCGCTGACGTTGCCGTAACGTCCGCTGTCAATTTGCTCATGAACAAACTTTTCAAAATGAGGGCTTAAAGCAATGCTGGTTGGCATAGCCGACTCCGGAAAGTAGTGTTAATTACTATTTATTAGTATTTTCATTTGTCGGCAATGCGTCAAGCCCCGGTACGAAATTCAATCAGTAAAAATCCACCTCTTGAAGAGGTGGCTTTACATGGGGCTCCCTAGAAGGGAGCCTTGTCCGTTTTAATCCTGTAACAACTCCATTTGCTGTTCGTATTCTTGGTCCTTCTTATCCTGATACCTCACATAACGCCTGA
>JAAXZN010000033.1 GCA_012719855.1 Serratia liquefaciens
CTTGCGTAGGTATATTCGCCTTTGTACCAACCTTTGCGCAGCGTCAGTAACGCGCTGACCGAACCATCATCACTGCAGATAACATGCGCGCGAACGGCAAAATTACCTGCTGCATTGACGTACCAGTCAGTAAAACGCGGCGGCGCCATGCGAAAAGGTATTCGCTGGACAGCCGATTTGACACGGTGCAGGGTTGAGAAGAAATCAGGAACAACTGAAGAAGTAAAAACAGTCATGGTGTTTCTCCTGTAAAAAAGGGAAACACCGCTCCCAGGGGAAAGGTATTTCCCTTGGGATTTGATTGCGTCACGCGCAATCATCATAGGTAAGAAAGTTAAGCCTTGTTCATCAAAACTACGATGACATCTACTCTCAAAGGCGGGCAGATGTACTACACCGTAAACGGTGTGCTTCCTTTCAAGCTACGGAAGCGTTTTTTGCCACTACCCGAAGGCGATCCTCACAAGTGACTGGATCATTGGTGGCTGTCGACTGACAGCTAGGTCACCCGAAGGCGCTCATCGCAGACCCATTGAGCATTGGTGGTTGTCCGAAGACAACGAGTAAGCCTGTTCATTTTCAAAGCAAAATGGTGGACTGTCAAGATATGAGTAGTCCCAATTTTCTCTCGCTTGATCCCGTTTCAATTTCGTTTATAGTAGTACGCGGTTTGCTCAAGCAGACTTCGTGACCAGCGCTGAACGCCATCATTTGGTTTTTCTCATCCCTGAAGGTGTACACACCGACCATCAAGGAGTAATAAAAACGACCATGCGTATTACGCCACCCTGAGTTTCCCCCACCTCTGTCGTACTGAGTAACCCTCAGCGCGCACTCTTTAACATCCCGTCTGCGGATGTGCTTTACCGTATCTAAATTTTTTGCCCTTTACGGGCTGACTGTATTCAAAAACTGAGAAACGACTATGTTGCTGTCCTCGACGCGTAAGGACTGGCTGGGTAACGTCCGTGGAGACGTCCTCGCCGGTATTGTTGTCGCGCTCGCGCTTATCCCTGAAGCGATCGCCTTTTCCATCATCGCTGGTGTTGACCCGCAAGTTGGGCTCTACTCTGCGTTTTGTATCCCGCTGATAATCGCCATCTGTGGTGGTCGTCCAGGGATGATATCTTCGTCAACCGGTGCTATGGCATTGCTGATGGTCACCCTAGTGAAGGACCACGGCTTGCAGTATTTACTGGCAGCCACCGTTCTTACAGGTGTGATTCAGCTTATTGCGGGCTATCTGAAGCTTGGAAGCCTGATGCGCTACGTTTCCCGCTCGGTAGTTACCGGTTTTGTTAATGCGCTGGCGATCCTCATTTTCATGGCGCAGTTGCCGGAGTTGACCAACGTCACCTGGCACGTTTACGCCATGACGGCGGCCGGTCTAGGCATTATTTATCTGTTCCCGTACCTCAATAAAACCATCCCCTCGCCGCTGGTCTGCATCGTCGTGCTGACCGGGATCGCCATGTGGCTGCATCTGGACGTACGCACCGTTGGCGACATGGGTAAGTTGCCGGACAGCCTGCCGGTCTTCCTGTTACCCGATGTGCCGCTTAATCTCGATACCCTATTAATCATTCTGCCTTATTCCGCCGGCCTTGCCGTGGTGGGGCTGCTTGAGTCGATGATGACCGCGACCATTGTGGATGACATGACCGATACGCCGAGCGACAAGAACCGGGAATGCAAGGCGCAGGGCATCGCCAACGTCTGCACCGCATTTATCGGTGGCATGGCAGGGTGCGCGATGATCGGCCAGTCGGTGATCAACGTAAAATCCGGGGGGCGTGGGCGCCTCTCCGCACTCACTGCGGGTGTCGTCCTACTTTGCATGGTGGTTTTCCTGCGTGACTGGGTCTCTCAGATCCCAATGGCGGCTCTGGTCGCGGTCATGATCATGGTATCCATCGGCACCTTCTCCTGGCGTTCGATAGCCAACTTACGCAGCCACCCGTTGTCAACCAGCGTCGTCATGCTGGCGACCGTCGCCGTAGTCGTGGCAACACACAATCTGGCGTATGGCGTCTTGACTGGCGTACTGATTGCCTCATTGAACTTTGCCACCAAAGTGTCCCGTTTTATGGCGGTGTCATCCGAACTTAAAGCGTCAACGCGGACCTACACCGTATCCGGTCAGGTGTTCTTTGCTTCTGCCGATCGGTTCATGAGCCACTTCGATTTTCGCGAAGCGGTGGAGCACGTAGTCATTGACGTCTCGCATGCACATTTCTGGGACATCACGTCGGTCAGCGCACTCGACAGAGTGGTCATTAAGTTCCGCCGTGAAGGTACGGATGTAGAAATTCGTGGCATGAATCAGGCTACCCGCACCATTGTTGACCGCTTTGGGGTGCATGACAAACCCGAAGAAGTGGAAAAATTAATGGGCGGCCATTAACAGACAGGAGAACAGAAATGAACAATACCGTTATTGCCTGTGTTGACGGTTCGCCGTCGACCCGACCGGTGTGCGAATACGCGGCATGGGCCGCTGCCCTGCTGGATTCACCGCTGTCCCTGCTGCACGTACTGGAGAAAGATGCGCATCCTGCCGTGTCAGATTTGACCGGAAGCATCGGCATTGATAGCCAGGCGCATCTCACCGAAGAGCTGGTGAAAGGCGAAGGAGAGCGTAGTCGGTTATTAATGGCGCAGGGCAAAGCTATACTGGCTAGCTGTGCGAAGTTGCTGAATGATGCCGGTCATGCTGATGTTCAATTACTGCAAAAACATGGCGCGTTGGATGAAATCCTGGCTGATTTAGGGGATGTTCGCCTGATGGTGCTGGGCCGCCGTGGAACGCAGAACCCGGTTGGCAGCCACCTGGAAAGCATTATTCGCCTGCAGAAAAAACCGGTACTTATCGTGCCGGAGGCTTATTCTCCACCATCCAAAGTTATGTTCGCCTATGATGGCAGCGATGAGAGTCGCAAAAACCTGACGCGCCTGACACTTAGCCCGCTACTCAATGGCCTGGTTTGCCACCTCGTGATGGTTAAGGGGGATACACCAGCTTTGCAGGAAGCACAGAGTGTGCTGCAAGCAGCTGGCATCACGACCGAAAGCCACCTACTGGAAGGTACATCCGTTGCTGAGGCGCTCTGCCGTCACGCTAATGAAAACGACATTAACCTGATTGTGATGGGTGCCTATGGCCATTCGCCATTGCGGCGATTCTTTATCGGCAGCAACACCACCGCCATGTTGGAAAAAACACAAATCCCACTCTTAATGCTGAGGTGATTATTGTCCCCGGAAATAACTCCGGGTACAAATAAATACATTCAATTTACTGGAGTGAACATGAAAAATGAAATTGCGGTGAGTGTAATAATCCCCGTTTACAACGCAGAAAAAACCATCAAATCCTTGATCGAAGATATCTTGTTAGAAGACAGGATCAACATTGAAGTTATTATCGTTAACGATGGTTCCTCAGACAACACGTCAACGATAATTAACTACATAAAGGATGGCAGAGTTCAAGTGATTGAACAAAATAATAAAGGTGTATACGCGGCAAGAAATAATGGATTAGACAAGCATAAAGGCCAGTGGGTCATGTTTCTGGATGCCGATGACGATGTGTCTGAAGGATTCATTTATAACAGGTACATCCAGGCTTCCAGCCATAATGCCGATGTGCTTTTGTCCAATGCCTGGAAGCTTTGGCATGAAAGCGATAATAAAAAACCTGTACATACCAACCAACCTTATGATGAAATTTTATCCGGCAATGCGTGGGTAAGTCACGCAGTAAAAGTCAGGGAATGGCCACATTACCTTTGGTTACAGATAGTTAGATCTGACTATATCATGAATAACAATCTGTCATTTCATGATGGACGGAGTCACAAAGATATTTTATGGACGATGGAATTGGCGTTGGCAAATGGGCGTTTCTACATATCAAAAGATATGGACTACACCTATAAGTACAATAATGAATCCATCACTAATCGCGGTGATTATTTCGACGTCCGAGCAGAATGTTATATTGATGTAATATCTAAAACCATCGGCTACGCAAAGTCGATAAAAAATAATGATTTGAGCGTATCGCTGTTTAGGCATGCCCTATATGAGGCCAGACACTTCCTTGGTTTATATAGAAAAAAGGTGAGGGACAAAGAAAAAATCAGGAGGTTATTTATTAGTAAAATAGCATATAGAGATTTAGTCAAAGGTGTGTGTAGCCTGAGTGATACATTCTTTTTACTGAAGATGTTTGTAAAAACAAAAAAATTCTCTGGTATTAACCCACAACTACATTGGGCAATTATATTGTTATTGGCATAACTGAAAAGAGAATGACTAATTTCCGGTATCATCTGGATGCTAACAGTGGTATTTTTTCAGGTAACGATCAGTACCCCGCTATGTATCATGACTGGCACGCCAACAACGAATGGATTTAGTTATCATCTTTCATCCCGCCTTGTGCGGGTTTTTTATTTATTTTTCAGCTACCTTACTGAGATTTATCTTAAAACAGTCCGGTTGGTACAAACCTGCTTGCCCTTGACTCAGAATAATCCTAGTTTGAAATAGTCACGTAGAGTTCACTGCTCTTCATGATCTTTTTGCATTACTTGATGGAATGGCTTCTCTAGGCCCTCAAACAGCGGGCCTTCTTTAAACTCATCTTCCACTTTCTGGAGGTCCCAGCTCACGTATGAGTGAAATACTGTCCATAGTCACCGCGATTAGCGGGGTGTTGTTTTTCGTATACTTTATCGACGCCCCTATGATTATCCTGTCACTTCAGCCCTAACAATATTAGCCAGTCCACCAATCGCCATAGCGCCCCGCCTTCGTGAGCAAGGCCTGACTTTCCCATATCTGATTTACCATCCGAAAAATGGTTTCTGTACTAAACTAATTATTAGCTGTCGTTTAGCGAGCAACGACACTGTGGAGCAAACTCGATACGGGCGTCATGTTCGCCGATAGGGGGGCACCATGAGCTATCAGCATATTGCTATTGCCACTGACCTCAGTGATAGGGATGTTCGCCTGATAGAAAAAGGGGCAGCATTGGCCAAGGTGACACGGGCCAAGCTGTCATTAATTCATGTCGATATTCACCATGCCCCTTACTATTCAGCACTGGGTTTACAGACCTACCACTATGACGGCGAAGTTCCCACCAATGTCACAACCCAGAAAGCGCTGGCTGCGCTGGCATTGCGCTCCTCTTATCCGATACCAGATGCCATCATGGTGACCGGCGAGTTGGTTCCGGCCTTGCGTCGGGAGATCCTGGCGCGCGGGATAGACTTGATAATTTTCGGCCATCATCAGGATCTGTGGAGCAATCTGTTTTCCACCACTCGCCAGGCCATCAATAACCTTGAGGTTGACGTTCTGGTCATTCCCATGACTGCGGGTACGGAGGAAACATGAGCTATCAACATATTGCGGTTGCCA
This sequence comes from Serratia liquefaciens, assembly GCA_012719855.1. Classification (GTDB taxonomy): domain Bacteria; phylum Pseudomonadota; class Gammaproteobacteria; order Enterobacterales; family Enterobacteriaceae; genus Serratia; species Serratia liquefaciens_A. The sequence continues at coordinate 5,437 of JAAXZN010000033.1, forward strand.
CGTCCCTGTTGGATGAGGAACGCATGCTTATCGATAAAGGTGTCTCGCTGGCTACAGCATTGTCCGCGAAGTTGTCGCTGATTTATGTAGACGAACACCATAGCTACTATTATTCCGAACTCGGCAGAATGGTGCATAATTTTTCCGAACAGAAGTTTGAAACCGCACTCCGCCAGGAGATGCAGCCTATGGTTTCGGCTGCGGTCTATCCCATTTCCGAGATCATCATCCGACGTGGTGAGCTGGCGTATGAATTGAACCTCGCAGCCACCGAGAAGGGTATCGATCTGTTTATTTTCGGTCATCATCATGATATCTGGAGTAATCTGTTTTCGGCTACCAGGAACGCCATCAATGTACTGACTGTGGATGTATTGGTAGTTCCCCTCAAGGTATGACGAAATTACCACCACATAAATATCAATCAGCTTAATTGGTTATAATATTTAATGCTAGGGAATATTATTATGAAGGTCGCCGCCCTGTGAGAGCGGCGACCGTAACTTACTACATTTAATTTTAATCTCCATCACCTTTTAAATAAACCTGTTTTATATAACGCCCTCGGCCATCCCCATGACCCAAATCCATCGATACCAGTGCTTCTGCTTCTACGCGACTCATTCCATTTTTAACATGATGAGTCACCGCATCGCGTGAATATGCGTATCGCAAACTATGGGGAGCATCTTTCCCTGTCATTCCTGCCTCACGAACAATATTTCTGTACCGTTCTATTGCTGTATGCAATGAAGACTTATCAATCAGTTTCCCATTGTGTTTATCACAATGTTTTATTGCCGCATCTAAAATAGATAAAACCTTCTCACGATTAAAAATGGTCGTATCGCGAGGGCGACCTCCTTTCGTGCCAAAAACAACCCGAACACGATCGTCTCCGTTTATTAAAGCCTGTCGCCATGTTTTTAATGACTTTGCTGACTGAACAGTTTCTTCCGTTCGCAAACCTACATAGCGAGACAACTGAACACCCAATGCTACCCCCACATCTTTTTTTAAGACGTGATTTATGACAGCAGTTAACTTTTCATCTGAAATAGGGGCTTTTGTCCCATCCCGATTAGCACCTGAAATCCCTAAAGCCTGGTTGCTCAATTTCTCATGATTGGGATCAGCCAGTTTATTCCGCCCCGCAGCTGACATGATTGAACGTACTGCTGCCATCTCGTTTTGCAATGTACGGAGCGACAGATTTTCAGCCTGCCGGCTATGAATGTATTTTTCGATATGTGTCGTCTTGATGTGTTTTACATCCCGAATTTGAATATTCAACTTTGCTAGTCGTTCAGAAAAACGGTCTGCAATTCTGGAACGGTCAGCAACGGTTTTAAAACTCCCTCGTCCCTGACGAGCAAGCGTGACAAGTTGCTTTCCTAGCTGTTTACCGAATCTGGACATTTCAATATCTCCAATGGGATACACGTCCGTCTGCTTTAAAAAAAAAGTAGACGGATCTGTACCCCAGTAATTTCAACCCCGACGACACGGTTGCTTTTGCGCTTCCTGCGTCTCGACTGGTATCTGTGCATCGGGGCGGCGAAATGTTGAGTTCTTGCGAGGCACCCCAGATCTCTGATCTGTTTGCTGCTTATGCAGAGCTGACTTTCGTCAAGCTACCTCCAACACTACTGTTCGTAGTGTCGCCATCGATACCGAGTCGATTTCCTCCTTTTAGATAGTGAAACGTTCAAAACGGATTTCCCGTCGTAATTACGTTGAAGTGAATGAGTGTTTAAAACCGTTCTGACACGGACTACATGTTGGTCAGATGGTAGTAAAACGTTGAAAGCCACGTCGTGCGTGGTTTGAGGCGTTATGCGCTACGCGCGTCACTTGGTAGTGTCTTCGCCACTTCACAAGTGACGCGCGCTCCTCTGCTCCCAATGAGACTCACGTAAGCAGCCAAATGTACCCATTGGCTTTACACGTTCGTTCAAAGGTTGCATCGTCGGCAACACGTCATTTAAGCCTTTAACAGCTTTAAAGAAGTAAGCGATATCAGTCAGTTGTGACTGATTTATCCAGGCAAGGACTGCCCAATGTAGATGTGTGCCTGGCTAGTTAGCACCAAGGCATTGAGAGACTTTTCAGCAGCCTTAACCGCTCCGAATACTACGTTGAATGAGCGATATCTGCTCCCAAAGGCGGGCAGATGTACCACACCATACCTGGCGTGCTCCCTCTCAGGCTACGGAAGCTTTCTTTTGCCATCACCCGAAGGCGATCCTCGCAGATGGCCAGATCATTGGTGGCTGTCTTTCGACAGCTGGGTCACCCGAAGGCGCTCATCACAGACCCACTGAGCATTGGTGGTCGTCAAAGGACGACATTACAACGTCGCAATCCTAACAATCTGATCAACCCACGTCAAACAAAGGGATAGACATTTTTCAGTTATTTGATAACTTTCCTCTCAGAAACTAAGTACCGAAAAGTGATCGATATGTCTTATCTAAAGAATAAAGGTTGTATTTTTATGTGTGGAATAGCGTCAGTATTACTCGTCAAAACCTCCCAAGTAAGAACGTTTCGATAAAACATATTGAGGGACTAATGGACAATAATAGAAATAAAGATGAAGCGATAAAACATCTGGCATCAGAGTTTAAGATTGATGGATACTCACGACATAATAAAATAAAGCCGACCAAACAACTGATACAAGATATAGCAGACTCTGTAACATATCTAAAACGTGAAAAAGAGTACGAGGGGAAGAAAAAAGAGTGGAGTATAATTAGCGCCCTTAATGGCTTAGCTATTTTAGCCATCTTAATATTCATATTCTCCATAAACCGAGATGGCGATTCTGAATACCTAACGAAATGGAAGTTTTATGCGTATCTTTTTTCAGTCTTCCTTACGGCAATTTGGATAGGCGTTAACATTGAAAGATTGTTGTTAGTCAGAGAACTCTGGAAATTTGGCATAACAAAAATCATGATTTCATTATCATTTACTGCATTACTTGTATTCTCTACAGCATCAGCATCATCTACCATAAATGGTATTTTTGGAATTGATTCATCTCACTTCCCGTTCACCAGGAGTATTCTAACTGCATATACTTTTTTCACTTACGCCTCACAGCTTGTTTATGCTTTGTTGATTGCAGCAGCAATTAACATTTTACCAATAGGCTATTATCTAAAAAAATTATGGAATAGTGACACTGATAGAGATATCCCATGGGGGTCAATCACCTATATTTTTCTAACTCTCGTGTTCACCTACTTTTCATGGGGATGGGTAAGTAATAACTTTAATAAAGACACTCTGAATGAGAAAATATATCTCCTTGCTCACCAGCTTGATTTCAATGACAGTAATTTGTGTGTGAACCTAAGGAACAAAAACGCCAGCGTTATCTTCCTCGGACCAGAGCAAAGACAGGTAATGGTTGATTTTAATACTATTAAACCAGACGATATTTCAAGTTTTGTTGAGGGTGGCCGAAGCTTCAGACTGGAGATGAAAGATCTCCAGGTTATGCCTTGTTTATATTGAGCGGCTTCCAGTGTATCAAAAAACGAACAACGAATGCTTCGGCTGCCCACCCGCTTGCCCAAGAACCAGGCAAATAGCCATTGATTGTTATTTAGGCTATGATGAGGTCAGGCTATCATCTGGCTAAGGAGTGATGATGAACGAAACAAAACAGCAGCACGCCTATCAGCGTGGAGTTCGCATGGCGAACCTGTGGAAGCGCCTTAAAGGTACAATTCTGAGATGGGATTCGTTCTGGGTGTCAAAGGCTCGTAAACACAACCTACCAACTTGGTTGGGCCATGTGCCTATCACATGCTTAGTTGTCATATCAGCCGTTAGTTGTCTAACGGGGGGATTACTGGTAGCCGTTATAATTCTGTTTGTTTGGGCATTTATACTGCTCCCGTCCGTTATGGAGTTTCTCAGACCTACAGTGAATGTAAAGGTTACTAACTGGGAAGAAAAGAGCCATACATATAACTATGGCTCTAATGGTTCCAACGGTTCGGATGGCTCAACAGGCTCCTAACTATTTTCCTCCTGATGCAATTTTTGAAGCAGCAGCATCACCTACAAGTCCACCTGTTTGTTGGGACTTAGACGTACCATCAGTCACCATGCGGGACAGTTCGCCAATTCGTACACCAGCCCATGAGAATGCAGCAAGCCAAATAGCCGGAAGTACAAGAAACATCCCCCCCATAACGATGTTCATGATCAAGTCATCAGAGCTGTTCTGAAAACCGGCCACGTTCCATCGGCTGTGCGTATCCGACCCGTATAGTGCTTCCAGCAACCAGCTATCCAGCCAGCGCGCCACCTCCCACCAGAACGTCAGGAAATTCAGCGCAAAAACCACGAACGTCACGGTGATCACCGTCTTGTACTCGTAAGCTGCGAAGGCAAGGATAAGTGGGATCATGATGTAAACAGCCATCAACAGCACTGCCTGTACCATCGGCAGCGCCTGACGCATGGCATCAAACGCCGGATACGCCGCCAAGCTCCCCAGTGCGGTACCACCTGTTGATGCAACACGGTTAACCGAGTTGTCCAGAGTAAAATCGGCGTTGCCGCCATAACCGGCATAGGCATGCCCTCCCTGGGAGACGGTCAGGTTATCCGGACTGACCAGGCGGCGCACCACCGCCTCTTTATAGTCCGCGTCCGGTTGACCCATCATCTTCAGCGCAGCGGACATCCGTAGCATCACCCCCGGGTCAACCTGTTTCACCACCCTGGCTTCCAGGCCCGTCTCACCGGCAGACCACCACTCGCTGCAGGTCGGGTACCCACCCCGCCCGGTGTTTGGCCGGCCACTGTCCCGCGACTCATTCCAGGGGAAGCTGGCACGCGGTGTTTTCGACTGCAGGTTGTTGTAGTACCCGCCGCTCAGGAAAGTCTTCGACCCCAGCCACTCAATATCGCGCAGCGTGGCCTTGTCAGTCGTTTGTCCCTGGTCGCGGTTCTGCCAGGTGTACAACGCCAGCGCATAACAGTCGTTGGTGAAGTCCTGCAGCTCCTTCGCCAGGGCCGGGTTATTGACCCGGCTGTGCTGAACCTCAAAGCGGACTTGTCGCAAGTCCGGGCGACACGGAATACTGGCCACTGCCGCCGCAGTTCCCCCCTTAGACAGTTTATGCACCACCAACCACCACACCGGCACCTTCGCCGTCTGGCCGTTCATGCTCGACATGATGTTGGCGTACCCGGTTTCATCCGGCTTTTTGGGTGTCCAGGTACCACAGGTCGCCGCCCGACTGCTGTCATACTTGATGGTGTCCAGGCTGACATTCATCAACGGCAGGCAACAGGCAAGCATCACGAAGAATGCTCCGTAGAGCAGGTTCTCGATGCGCGGCAAGGACAACATCCCCTTGTTGCCTTCGTCCTCCCCCTCTTCGCGGACTTTCAGCCAAATACCAATCACTTTGAACAGCAACGGCAACACAAATAGCCCCGTGCTGACCAGTAATTCCCACAGGCCGTTGTTCACGATCCAGCCGAGCAGCGTCAGGAAATACTCCAGATAACTGTTGGTCATCATAAGGTCAGCCCTCCGCCAAAGACGGAGTATTCACACACCAGGGCAAATACCGCGCAGGCGATGGCCATACGCTTGAGGGGCTGCCGGTATTCCGGTTTGCAGCCCGGCGTATGCCAGGTTTTCCAGAATCCCCAGGCCAGCGCCGCATAAAGCGCCAGGCGCCAGAACAGCCAGCCGTAACGTGTGTTCTGCATCCAGTCACGCAGCGATGCTGTCTCTCCCGGGTGATTCAGTCCCCAGTGGGCCATCCACAACGCAAACGCCATCGAAGCAACCAACATCGCCAGCAACTGCAGAGCACGCTTTGTCAACTGGCCAAGCCTGCCACCCCGACGGGTTGGCCAATTTCTCTTTTCAGTTCCAGTCATCAACAGGTCTCCACATTTACTGGTCACTTTCCGGTACAGCCAGCTGATTAAACTTGGCGTCCGGGCTGTCAACCGATTGACGCTGCGGGTTGGTTTCCGCACGGTTGTTCTCGCGATCGATGATGGTCAGCACCGCGTTGCGGGAAATCTCGCGTTTCATCTCCATCTCGTTTTTCAGCGCCGTGATTTCGCGGTCCAACGCCTCGATACGCCGATCGCCCTCTTCCATCGCCATTTTCTGGACAGCAGCATTGGGCTCTGACATGCCGGTGGTGACCATACGGCGCATGATAAAGGCCGTTTCAATGGTGTCAGCCATCGCCAGTTCGCTGGCCAGGCGACCGACCAAGGCAGCATTATCCGGGTCGCGCTGCAGTGCCTTGATGACGCCGGCGGTCACCGCCAGGCTGCCCGTTTTGAGTTTGGCAAGGTTGCCCGAGGTGGGTTTCTCTGCGCCGTTGACCAGTTTGGCCAACTGCTCGTTATTCTCCTTCGTCGCCTCTTCCAGCATCGGGGCAAAGCCGGTGCCGGCCACGGTACTGCCTGGCTGTTCGCTGCCTTCCCCGCTGGTGCATTGCGCCGCATCTTTACAGGTGCGCAGGGAGGAATCCCCCAACACTTTGACCACAGCGGCGGCCGCTTCTTCACTGCTGGCATATTTGGCACAGGCACCGCCGGTGCAGCTACTGCCGGATACGCTGGAGGTACTGGTGACCGGCAGCGCATTCATCATGTTGTAGCCGGCGGCCGCCAGGTCGTGCGTTGGCTTGATGGCAGGCTGGCCGGCACCACCCCGCTTTTGACCGCCGATCCAGGTCTGGCCGGATTGTCCGGTCACTTTCTCCGTGGCATTCATCGACCGCACCGCATCGGCATCCCCGTTATTGATCAGGCTCTTGGCTTCTTCCATCGCGGCGGCCTGGCTCCAGCCGCCGGAGTCCGCCATATCCATCATCCGCTTGGAGAGGTTCTGACAATTCAGCTGTGCCTTGTCGAACGCGACACCGCCCTGCAGCACCCCGTTGGTCAGCATTTCATACAGTCCCGGGTTGGCTCGCTGGATAGCCATCGCCGGCAGGCTGGCCACCGCACCGGTAGCCCCCTGGATAACACTGCCCATCAGGTTCTTGAAGCCGTCCGTCACCCCGTTGAGCTGGTTGCCAATGGTGGTCTTCAAGTCGAAATTGCCGCACATCAAATCCGAGCTCCAGCCCAGGTTCATACCCAGCCGCTGCATGTTGCCGCGCGTCGCCGGCTGTGAAATCACCGAGCCACCGCCCAGGGAGTAGAACAATTTGTCCGAGACTGCGCCGCTGGCGCTCTTCCCGTACCCCACATTGCTGTCATTCACCTGGGGCAACGAAATGCCAAACAGGGTGCCGTTATCATCATTGTCGTCAGCGTGTGCGTTCACGCCGGCCAGCGCCAGGCTGCCGGCAATCAGCAGAGACAGCAGGCTGCGCCGTCCCAAAAGAGATTTATTCATCGTGTTATTCATCGTTTATGCCTCAAAAATCCGTGCTGTAGAGGAAACGCTGCCCGCGGCGCTGGCAGCAGCTGTAGGGTTGCCACAGGGCAAAGGCAGCGTTCGCATCCGCTGCCGGCGGATGGTCGCCGTCCGGGAACACCGCGCAGGACTGACTCAGTTGCGGCGCCAGGCGCTGCCACTTGTGGTTACTGGTACCGGTATTTTCCTGAACTGCACCTGGTGGCCAATACCCTTCCGAGCGCTGTCCCATCAGGGGCTGATAGACATGGGGCTGGCCAGAACGGGTGATGATGTCCGCCACCCGCTGCGCCACCAGGGCGCCGGCCTTGTCGTCATCGACCTGGGTCACAAATCCCGATCGGGGATAGACGTTGCCCCACATATTCGCGGCCGCCTGACTGCCGACCTCACGCTGACCGGGGATCAACGCCTCCGGGTACAGCGATTCGGGCATACCGGTACGCCATGCCAGACTATCCAGTGTGCTGAGGAAATACGGCACAAAAGGGGTCGCCGCAGAGCGGCACGAATAGCCGGCAATACTACCGCCAATCAGGGACGTCGCCGGATGGCCAATGGCATCGGCATACTTGAAGTGGAGATTGGTTTTACGTTGCCCGGGCGTTTTCCGCTCGTTGTTGCCGCCGCCGGCGGACACGCCACTCAACGCGCTGGTGATACTGCTTTCCAACCCGCCGGCGGCCTGGCTCACCATCGACATTTCACGCCAGGGATTGCCTCCCTGGGTGTTGTACGCCGACACCACAGCTTCCGGGATAAAGTGGGTGACTTTGACGGAGGTCCGCACCTTGCAGCCAAACGGCGTACACAGCAGCCAATAACAAATGCCGCTGACGCGCCAGCTGATACAGGCCTGCGATACAGCACTCGCGACAATCTGCGCGCTGTTGAGCGCAGCGTTCGCTGCCGGCACGCTGGCCGCGGACAACAACATGGCCACACTGAGGGATTTAAGGGTAAGGCGGGGTTGCCCAAGAGACACCCCATACAAGGGGGGTTGCTGCATATCACTGCCCCCCTTGTGACTGGGCGCGCAGTGCCGTTGCCTGGGCTACGTCAGCCGTGCCATACACCACATCCGTATCGTCAAATACGACGGCCGGCACTTTTGTAATGCCGATTTCCCAGGCACGCACCACAGCACGGTAGACCGTGGCCAGCTCCTGTTCATGAGCCTGCCATTGCGGTGATTGCAGCACGGCTTTAGCCTGGCGTTCTGCGTCATCAGGGTTCGACGACAGCTCTCCAAACGTCTGCGCCTGCAACTGTTCAGGACCGTCAAGATAAATAACGGATACAGAGGCATCGACGTTAGTCGGGGGATGGTGGGAATCGGTATAGAGTACCGTGCCGGCAAGCACCGACTCCGGCATCAGCAGAGGAAATAACGTCAGCAACGTGCTGATTTTCATGACCTGTACTCCTGCATGGATTGAATCCATACAGGGTGCTATGGGCAGCTCAGAAAGGCAGCAAAGAAGTCTTTATTGGATTATGAAAATTTATTGATCAACACAACAAAACCAACAGTAATTCACTTTAGAGCAGAGTTCTTCTATAGATATTGAGATAGGGTTTTGCTAGCTTGCCAATACACATACTTTCTAAAGGGAGTTAAGCTATGGACGTTCAAGACGAAATTCGTTCGTGGTTGTTAGGACAACAGGAATGGTTTCAAGAAGCAGCCGATAGACTCATAAATAATGGTCCATTAACTACAATGGATTTGTCAGATCTCGTTGCTCTGTTGAAAACACCTGAAGGTCAAAAGGTGACTAAACACCGCACCTTTGCAAGTCTGATGCAACCCTCGCTTATAGTTGAAGAGCTTAGTTTAAAACGTATTGAAGGTGTTTATGGTATTGAAAACCTAGGGCCACGGCAGCCTCTGGACTTCGGGACGGGAAATCTGACCGTAATTTATGGTCATAATGGCTCAGGCAAATCCAGCTATACACGAGTATTGAAAAAAGTCTCAGGTAAGCCACGAGCCGTTGACTTGAAAGCGAATGTGTTTCTGCAACCACCGCAGGAACGCAAATGCCAAATCACGTATCAATTGAATGGTGTAACTAGCACTACCGAATGGCACGTAGGAAGCGCGCCAATCGAGGAGCTAAAGGCCATAGACATATTTGATAGCGACGAAGCAAACCATTATCTAAGCGCTGAAAGTACAGCGACCTACATCCCTTCGATCGTAGGATTGTTCGAAAGACTTGCCGCAGAAATTGAGAAAATCAGAGCGCTGCTGGATGCTGAACAAGCAAAACTTATTAGCTCATTACCAACTCTCCCACCCATATACCAACAGTGTGAAATTGCCAATACTTATAAAGTGCTATCTAACGCGACCCAAACTACGATTGCTGCAATTACTAATTGGACTGCTGAACAAGAACAGCAACTCAAAGAGTTAGATGAACGCCTTAAAGCTCAAGATCCTATAGCGCTGGCCAGGCAAAAGCGCGCGACTAAAGCTGAAGTACAGCAACTTATTACCAAGCTCACACAAACCTCAAGGGAATATGGGATTGATAATTTGGAGGCAATCCGAGCCCTCAGAAAGTCGGCAATAGAAAAACGCAACATTGCCATTGAGAGTGGTAAAGTACAGGCCTCAGTACTTGATGGAATAGGTACGCCGACATGGCGTGCAATGTGGGAAGCAGCAAGAGAATTCTCAGCTATACCTTACCCAAGTTCACAATTTCCAGTTACAGTCGACGCCCGTTGCATTCTTTGCCAACAAGAGCTCACAACAGAGGCACAACAACGGCTTACGGACTTCGAGACATTTGTTAACACCAAGCTCGAAGGGGACGCAAAAACTGCTGAAACTCTCTATCAATCAGCATTGAAACAGCTTCCTTCTGATATCACTGAACAGCAAGTTCATACTCTATGTATCGCAACAGGTCTGTCAGATGATTGGAAAAATTATCTCTGGAAAACTTGGCAGCATACCTCGCAATCGCTTCTTGCGTTACAGTCCCACGAAAATACTCAACGTGCTCAACCAGTTGAAGACCTAAAGGAAAATTTAGCCAACCTTGTAACTTATCGTGACAGCTTAGAAGCTCAGGCTATTCAGCATGAATTAGATGCACAGAAATTCGACAGGGTTAAAGCAAGTAATGAAAAGCTCGGATTAGAAGCGAAAAAATGGGTAGCGGAGCAAAAAGGTGCTATTGAAACCGAGGTTGAGCGGTTCAAAAAACATGCGGCTTATGATACATGGAAAGCACTTACAGGTTCCCGACCTGTGTCACTGAAATCTGCGGAAATAACGCAAAAAGTCGTCACTGAAGCGTACGTTGCAAGATTTAATCGCGAACTACAATCCCTCGGAGCTCCCCGGATACAAGTCGAACTAGTAAAAACTAGAACACAAAATGCCCGAGTGCTTCACCAGCTACGCCTGAAAGGTGTTCAAAACGACAAACCTCAGAATATACTCAGTGAAGGTGAAAGAAGAATTATTTCCCTTGCAGCTTTTCTGGCCGACGTTTCGGACAAACCAGGCGCTGCGCCATTTGTATTCGACGATCCAATTTCATCTCTCGATAATGATTTTGAGTGGCATGTAGCCTGCAGACTAGTTGAACTAGCCAAAAGCCGGCAGGTTCTTGTCCTTACTCACCGACTATCGCTATATGGTGCATTGGAAGATGTGGCAAAAAAAGCTGGAGAAGCGTGGAAGGATACTCATTATCACCCTATGTGTATCGAGGCTTATGCAGGCATCGCAGGTCATCCGGCAGCGCAAGACGTCTGGAATGCGAATACTAAGAAAGCCAATAATATTCTTCTCACGCGGCTAGATGCCGCAAGAAAAGCCGGTGAAGCTGGGGGTGGGGTAGCATATAGGGCTTTGGCCCAAGGAGTTTGCAGCGATTTTCGTAAACTGGTAGAGCGCTCTGTAGAGGAAGACTTACTCAATAAGGTAGTTCTACGACATCGAAGGAGTGTGACAACTGATCGCCGCCTTAGCGGTGTTCGTCAAATATCTGTCGAGGACTGCAAGTTGATCGATGACCTCATGACCAAGTACAGTTGTTATGAGCACAGCCAGTCAACCGAAGTACCTGCTATAATTCCAGAAGAGCCAGAACTTCGCGCTGATATCGAGTCGCTCAAGACGTGGCGAGATAATTTGAAAGCCAAACGAGATAAAATCATCACAGCTTAGTAATATTAATAGTCGAAATTACTATTTCATTGCTGACTTTATAAGTGAAATAATCCGGAATATTCTCGAACAGAATAACCGGATTATTTCTGTTCTATATTTATCCCCCCTCCATTAATTAACCCGAAATCGCTCACACAACTCGCCCAGATGGAGAAGCAGATACACCACATCCGCCGCATCCGGTACGGTGACATACCAGCGCGGGTGATCATACTCCTCCGGCTGGGGCCATAACGTACTGCCGGTCACCGTGATCAGCACATCGATGCAACGCCCCAGACGGCCCTCGAGATGCAGTGCCACGCTGGTACGACTCCCGATGCGATGCGGGTGGGCAGTCATTTGGACCGGCCCCAACAGCCGATCGCGGATAGCCGCACAGAACGTCTCAAGCCGCCGCGCATCCGTTTCGCTTAAGGTGGCCACCCCCTGCGGAGGAAGGGTGAACAACGACGGCTCACGACAGACCTGACCATGCGGTCGAACAACAGGTTCCGGGTATTTCAGCGTCATCATGCTACCGCTGCCTCCCCGTTAGCCGCCAGTCCACGCAGGCGGTCAAGTTTTTGTGCCACCTTGCGGGCCGCCTCGAGCTCGCTGCAGCCAAATTCCTGCATCAGCGCGCGGCGCTCGGCCTTCTCTTCTTTCTCGGTCATCCCCAGCGCCAGATACAAGCTCGGCGGTACCGCACGGAACAGCGCCTCGAGTTTTTTCGACAGCACCACGCCTTCGGTATAACAGCCGGACAGCTTGCTGGCTGACAATAGCACCGCCTTTTGCTCCTCGGTCAGCGCCTTGAAGCGGGCAATGTCGTTGACCTCCTCCGGCGGCATGGTCAGACAGACCCACCACTCCGCCATGTTCAGCATCTTCTCGGCAATGTTTGGGAAGTCTTTTAAGTTCTGTGTCGCCAGCCACAGCCAGGCGCCGAGCTTACGCCACATCTTGACGATTTTGGTCATGTACGGCGCCAGCAGCGGGTTCACCGTCACGATATGCGCTTCATCCACCGCGAACACGATGTCCCGCTCCGAGTACTGGTCTCGTTCGGCAATGTTGTTGATGGTGTTGGTCAAGCTCACCATCGTCAGCGCCATCTGCGCCTCATACCCCTCACGCGCCAGATGCCCCAGGTCAATCAGGGTGACATCCGCCTCTGGCCACAGGCTACCTTCGCGGTTAAACAGCTCAGCCTCGAAGCTGCCGGCCTGGGTAAACATCCCCAGCGCTTCCGCCATTTCGGCCGCTTTCGCCCGACGCTGTGGATTGCGCTTTTCGTTGGCCGTGTCGTTAGAAATCGCATACAAGGCGTTCTGTAAATCAGACGGTAACATCTGGCGCTGTTCGTCAAAGGCGCTTTTCGCCGCCATCAGCAAGGCTTCGCGGATCATTGCCCGGTCAGCCCGTTTTAACTCCGCTTCTTCCTTCTGGTCACCGCCGGTGATCATCATGCGCGCCGAGATCTCCATCTCCCCCAGATAATCCCGTTTATCCTCATCGTCGTCGTCCGCATCGATATCTCTCAACTCACTTTCATCCAGCTCCAGTGAACTCAGTTCCTCGATAAGCTTATGCGCGAAAGAGAACGGCGGCAGAGACACAGCACTGCCCGGTTTGATGCTGATTTTATTGACCGTCAGCCCCTGGCTTTCAAAGTAATCAGCCAACAATCCAAACGAGTTGCCCGCTTCAGCAATGAACAGACGAGGTCGATGTACCGCCATGGTTTGCGTCAGCGTGGCGCACAATGTCGCTGACTTCCCCGCGCCGGTCGGCCCAAAATACAGCATATGGGCATTCTGACTGCGGTCATGCTTGTTGAGCGGGTCAACCGTCAGAATATCGCCACCGCGGTTGAAAAAACTCAGTCCGGGGTTGCCCGTTCCCGTTTCACGCCCGGTCACCGGCAACAGGCCGGCCAGATGCTGTACCCAGGTCAGGCGGGTGTACCAGTGTTTCTTGTCCGATTCCGGGTTAAAACACATCGGCAACGCCCGCAGGTAGGTATTGAGCGGCGCCACATCAAACTCCGGCCGTACCGGCTGCAGGCCGGCGCCGAGCAACACGTTGGTCAGATCGACACGTTTATGATTGAGCGTGGTCAGGTCGCTGGCACGCAACAAGAAGGTGATGCCGGCACGGTACAGCTTGTGACGATTACCCAGGTATTCCTTGACCTGTGCCACGTCCTGACGCACGCGCCCGGACTCGGTATTCTCACCGACGGCGTTCTTGGACAACTTGTTAAAGTCGTTTTCCAGCGTGTCCTGCGGCTGCACCACGATGGTCATGCAGACCATTGTCCCTTCCGGGAACATATCCATCAGCGCGTTGATTTTCTTCTCGCCACGCTTCTGCTCACCGGTGAGGGTGCCCGGCTCCGGCGGCCGGCGCAGCTTCTCGACCGGAATGGTACAATGCGCCTGATTATCGAACCACCACACCCCCTGGTCCGGATCGGACACGGGCGGGGTGAACAGGAGGGTTTCGGCAAAATCGTTCTGCACCGGCATGGCACCTTCCGGTGTGTCACGGCTGTCAAAATAGGCGGCGTCACGGTACAACGTCCCTTTATCCACCCACTCAGGGCTGGGATTAAAATGACGCAGCAGCCAGTCGTGAACCTGGCCGCCATTTTGCCGCACACACACCACGCCTGCCCCGTTCAGCGCCCCCGTCACGCGCTCACAGGTCTGATTCAGCATAGCGATCGGCGGCATCGGGTCGGTGTTGCCCTTGCCAATCCAGCGATACACCACCATGCGGGTCCGGCGTTGCTGCCCACGCCATGGCTGATCGGTGATCAGCGTGTCCTTGAACAGGCCTTCCGGACGGGCAATTCCGCGCATATGGCGCTCGGTTTCTTTCAGCCAGGATTCAGACAGTTGAGAGCCTTGCGCATGCGGCTTGATATACCCTCTCAGCCGGTCAAGATACGCATCGACGTTGTTCTCATCCTGGCAAAAGAACTGCACCACCCAGGGGTTTTCGTCATGCTCGTCAAACGAGTCCTGCAGGGCGTCTTCCACCGTGTCGCGCATTTGCTCCAGGCGATCGTCCGTGCGCCCTTCGGTGGCCACCGGTGTAATGTCGAATACGGCCCCGACGGACACCCCGTCATCCAGCAAAATACACTGCTCACGGTCGAGAAACTCCGCCCAGGGCAGGTAATCAACGATGGAGGGATTGGCGTGATACACCTGCTGTTCATCCTTTACCGTCATCTTGCCCGGGCGCCGTAACGGTTCACGTCCGTCAACGGACAGCGGCACGCCGTCCTCGTCACCCGTAGCCGGCACCGCCGGCGTCTTGCGCGTCAGGCGCTTTTTATCAAACAGGGAAAATCGCATCAATAGGCCTCCGTCCGTTCACCCGGCATCGCATACTGCACTTGGCTGTAGAACGGGAACACGGTGCTGTACCCCGGCACCGGCGCGTTACCGTCCGCCAGGTGCGGGAACACGTACATCACCAGGTCGGGGTTCGGCAACCGTGGGAACTGCTGGCTGATTTCACTTTCCTGGGTGCGGCTGTAGCTGCGATCGTCCGCCGCTGTCGCCTGGCGTTCGTTGTCGGTGAGCGGGCGGCGCAGACTATCGCGGGCCGCCACCGCATTACGCGCTGAACCGCCCCCGTCTTCACCCTGCCACAATTCCAGCATCGAGCTGTCGCCTGGCGGCAGCATTTCCTCTTTCGACGTCGAACAGCCGGCCAACGCCATGACGCTGACAATGACTGCGGTCGCCAGGACTCGGTTAAACAGATTTTTCCGCATGATTATCATTCTCTTATAAGCAAACACAGCAGGAGCAGCACACCCAACCAAAACGCGCTGCTGGACAGCAAGACCAGCGCCCAACTCTGTGGGCGACTCATCCTTTCGCATTGACGCCACAGCATGCTTCTCCTCCTCTGAATGACGTGTTAATCCAGTCCGCCGGTGCTGCCGTCTTCGCCGGGCAGGCTGAAGTCGTAACGCACCTTGCGCCCTTTGGTCTCAAAATCTATCGCCAGCTGGCGGGTAATGTGCACGGCCAGTTTCTGGCCCGGAGGGACGTAGACGGCATCAAACATCATGCCGTAGCGTTCGCGCACCCAGTCGGCGGTCTCTTTCATCCCGCCGGACAGGGCTTTGCCCAGCACCGCCTGGCCGGCATTACCGGTCATGGTGGCGGTGATACCATTCACATTGTTTTGGGTGGTGTATTGCCCCTGGCTGATCCCCTCACCGGCAGCACTGGCGGCAGACAACGCGGCAATGGTCGGCAGATAGGTCGAGGCATTGGATTTACGTTCCCCGCCGATGCACGGAATGCCGTTGTCATCGGAGATCCAGCCAATACCGGCAGTCGTGCTGACGTCTTTGCCAGTGTTGCCGCTATTGTGGTTGCTGTTGGCCTTCATATTGGTGTCAGGATGCGGCAAGGTGCGTACCGTACCGTCCGCAAACACAAACGTAATGCTGTTGACCTGGCCACGTACGCAGGACAACGTCCAGTCGCCGCTGGCCGTCCCGGAGACAATCGCCCCTTCCACGTCCGGCAGCTCGATGCCGTTGGCGGTCAGGTTGTCTTTGCCAATCATCAGTTTGAACGGGTAGGGGTCGGTCACCGTGCCGTTGATCGGCACGCGGCCCAGCAGCGCCGTCATCGAACGACTGCCCACCAGGGTCGAGTTCTCGGGCAGGGTGAACACCGGCTCGGCGTTCTCCTCCGCCCCTTTTTCATTGGTGTGGCCTTTGACCTGCTGCTCATAGGCAGCTTTCTGGCGCGTGATGGCGTTGTCCGAGAGGAACGACGTCGGGAACTGCGGGCCGTCTTTGGCGCTGTTCGGATTGCGCGGATCGGGTTCTTTCATGTCCTTCGGACCGACCCACATCAACCCGTCCTGGCCAGGCGCCGCACTGCCCTCGCCGGCCCCCATGCCATCCAGCCCCAGGCCGAGCGGGATATCGCTGTCGCTCTTCGCCTTGTCTTTGTTTCCGGCCAATTGTTCGGTCAGCGTCTGGATTTTCCCCATCAGCGTTTGCTGCTCTTGCTGAAGCTGCTGCTGACGCTGTTGCGCCTGCTTCTGGTAGCCGGCAACGGCCTCGTTGACCTGGCCGGAGACATTGGTATTGCGTTTGCGCAGTGCTTCGTTTTCTTTCAACACTTTGTCAATGTTGCTCTGCAGCTCGGCCTGCTGGGTTCGGGTGGTGCGCAGGGTGCCGACCAGGGTACGCAGTGTGTCTTCCGGGGTATCCCCTTCAACGCCCAGGGCGCGCAACTCCTCCGGCGACATGTTGGCCAGGACGTTATGCGCCTGCTGGGGTTTCTCCGGCGTTTTATCGTCTTTGCAGGCTTTGAGCCCGACGACAATGGACGCTGCCAGCACGCCGATCACAATCACTTTCGGCAGCATATTGGATTTCACGTCAGCCATGGTTTGCCCCCTTCTTCACCGCTTTTACGGCCTTGCGAACGACCGACGGCTCCGCGACAAAGGCGCCATCCGGGCGACCGGCGGTGACCAGGTACAGCGTGGTGGTGTCCTCCGGCGTGCCAACGGGTCCCAGGTAACGATGCTGGAAGGTGGCCGTCACGAATTGCCCCTGGAGCACCCGGGGATCCATCGTGATTTTACGGCTGGCGGTGTTCTGCACCTTCAGCGCCACCACGTTGCGACTGCCAATGCCCCAGCCGCCCAGCGGCGTGATGGCCACCGGCTCTGACGGGTACAGAGTGGTGATGCGTTTCGGCAGGTGCGGGTTAACCGGATGAATGCCGGGCACCGCTTCAACCGTACGCACCGGACCGTACAGACTTTGTGCCGCGTAGCGTGTCAGCACCACCGGCAGCGGGGCGTTGTATTTGATTTTTTTACGCTTCGCCTGGGTGCCGTCTTCCGCCCCAGGCGCTGCCGAAGGGTTCCCGGCTAACGATGACGGAGTATCATTACTGCTGCTGATCGACGACACGTCACCGCTGTAGACAATGCGCACCGGCTCGGCGGAGCCTTTGTCCGATGCCGTCACATCGAGGAGAATAACCTCCCCGTTTTCCACGTCCTGCAGTTGCAGACGCGTTGGCGGGAAAGCCGCATCAGCTTTCAGGTAAACCGCGCCGCCACTGCTTTGCACCCGCAGCTTGCCGTTCAGCGCCGGCGGGAAGCCGACGCGGACATTTTTATCGGCAAACAGCACCCGCTCCTTGCCGACGGCCAGCGGGATTTGCAACGGGATACGCTCCCATTTCATCAGCTCTTCCGCCTGGGCTACCGGTACGGTGAACGTCGCCGCCAGGGGAAGCACACTCAGGGAAAGCGCCAGTACGCGTGCTTTCATCATTGGAATACTCCTTTCTTCTCAGGCGCGGGTTCCGCCGGCGCCGCAGCCAAACGCTGTGGCATGCTGTCGTAACAATCCAGGGCCAGACCGAACTCATTACGCTCCGGATCCCCTTCTGCCCGTACCACTTTGAGCGGGTAGCGTGTCAGTGCGCGTTTCACCGGCTCGCCGGCGAAAGACTCGTCCGCCACCAGGTCAAGGCGCACCACCCAGTTATCACGGCCTTTCACCGTCACCGGGCTCGGGTTATAACGGCCGTTGTAGCCATGCTCGGGAATTTCGAACACCACGCGCGTCCTGCCGGCCAGCTCACCGCTTTCGCTGCGCTTTTTGGCGTCCGCCTTCAGAAAACGTGCGCAGGAGTCCGTCAAATAAGGGGACAGCGCGGCAATTTTGGCTGGGTAATCCGCCTCACCGTTTTTTGGCCAGGCATTGAGCTGTTGGAAAATGTAGAAACCAAAACTGTAAACCGTGGAGGGAGGAACCTCCCACCAGGCACGGGTAGAGCCGCTGCGCAGGTCGGGAGGATTATGGATAGTCAGGTTATCCGGCGCCCGCATCCAGCCGATGCTGGCCACCAGAAGGAAAACAACCAGCACGCCGCAGGCAATGCGCAACGTGAGAATGTGCTGGTCGCGGTTTTTAACCGCATGTCTGAAACGGCTCATTGGGACCTCTTTACAACGCGGCTGCGACGCAACGACCAGCCCTGTTTGTCGATAATCAGGGTGGGATCACCCCACCCCATGCGACGTTTACGCGCCTCGAGGCGCTGCCAGATATAATTCTCCGGTTTACCGCGCTTGAGGCGCGTCAGCCGGCTGCCACCAAACCAGATGACGAGGAGAGGGGTTACCAGCATGCCGGTGGGTATCACAACCCAGCCGGCAAGGGGGAAAAAAGGCAACGACACGAGCAGACCCAGCCCTACGCCCGCCAACGCCGCCAACCCCATCTCCGGGGTGGTAAAGCCCCGGAAGACGACAGGTTCGGCGTTAAGGCGATCAGGCAAAAAACGGATAGTCTGCATGGTGAGCCACCTTAGAACAGGATTTCCGCGGACTTGCCGACCAGCCAAATCACGGTCACCAACAGCACCACACCGACCAGCACAATGGCGCCAAACTTGGCCCAGGTCGCTTTACCATCACGCACTTCAGCAAAGGTGTGAATGGCAGCATTGGCGACAATCAGGAAGGCCACAGCGGCAGCGACCAGACCAATAATGACGATCCCGTCCTGGAAATAGCCTTTGATGGTATCCATCAGACCACCGCCGCCACCGGAGGACGGGGGTTCAACAGAGGGTAAGGCCGCTTGTGCCGACTGACTGGCGGCATAGGCCAGGGAAGTCGCCACCGCGACTCGGGCAGATAAATGACGGAAAAAACGAACAACAACATTCATAAAACTTTCCTTTTTGCAGTGTGAAAATAACAACGTGTAAAACTTGTCCAGCGTCGCGCTCAGGTCAGCTGGCAAACATCCAAATCGAGACAACCAACAAAAGAACGGTTTTGATGACGAAGTGAACCAGCGCCCCATTCCGTACTTTTTCGTTGCTCCACCCCTGGTACACATCGATCAGTGCCCAGGCCGCCCAGACAAACAACGTCGCCAACAAGCCGCCGATGCAAATCAGCGACAGAATGCTGACTTCAACCCCACCGCTGGCCGCATTGAAGGCCTGTTCCTGTGCACCGGTCATGGACGCTCCCGACGGTAGTTGCCGGCCACGGCGCTGCCATCACGGGGTTGCGCGTGCGAGGGCTCCAGGTAACGATCGATACCGGCATTGATGGTCTTGAGGTCGGCAGTGGCGCGGGCATAGTCAAAGAAGAAACGACCACGCTCGGACGGGTCGGCCTGAACGGCGGCAACGCGCGCACGTTCAAGCGCTGCCTGCACCTGAATCAACATGCGCTGGGCGGACGCCAGCTCATCTTTTTCAGCAGCCTGGGCAGGCAGGGCAGTCAGCAAAGTCAGCCCCAGCAAACAGCCGGCGCCGAGACCGCGAACAACGGAGATAGACATACACAAGCACTCCTTAACGATTAGGGTGCTGTCAGGGTGCGATAGATGGGGGATCAGGTCAGCGGATAACTCTTTATGGAATTTTGATAATTTTTACTCACTTCAGGAGGGGCCAGGGAGGGTGAATCTATTCAGGATAGTGGTAATCAACTGACGCGCCGCTACGCGGCTTGTCTGCTGACGGCGGCGCACAAAAACCAGTTTTGTACACCGCCGTCCAGCCCGGAATTCAGGGCTACAGGTACTTTTTGAAGGAGGCGGTAGTTACCGTCACCGCAATACCGAGGAGGATAGCAGCCGGCAACAACAGCAGATTGGGATATACTGCGGTTGGCCATGACAGGTACAGCATGCAGGGAATATAGATAGCCGGCCTTACCATTCTTTTCGCATGATGATAGACAAAGCTGCTTTCATAGCCGGCACCATAACGACGAACATCACGCCGCCCCAGGCCTTCTGTCAGCGCAACCAAGACCACCAGGATAAACAACGGGATGGACAGCACCAGAATGGTCACCCGCACCAGGGTGATGACGGTGACGTACACCGTCGCCATCAGGTACTCTTTAAGCGTGGCGGCCAGCCAACCACTCCAGCTGTTCAGCTCCCTGGCAACGGCATTCTGGCTGTGTACCTGCGTGTCATACGCACGTTGGATCCAGTCCAAAAAGCCGCTGTCCACGAAGGTCCATTGATACGCCACCATAATCCAATGAGTGACGGTCACCGAAGGTTCAGACAGCAGCAGGCTGCGCGTAAACTCGGAGGACAGGTACCCCAACTCGGTGTTCATCACCGCTTCACTGTGCGACGCACCCAGCTCTGGCCAGAAGAAGGCCATCCCGACATATTCAATCACCAGGCTCACGAACAACAAGGCAAAGAACACCCCGATCAGCATCCATGGCCAGCCCCACAGCACGTTGTAAAACAGCCCATGTTTACGGGGTTGGACGGGCTGCTGAGGCTGATTATTCACCGCTTGTGACATTCAGCCCTCCTTTCATAACAACATCAGGCATTACCTGGCTTGCTGACCACCAGGACTCGCTGGTCCGGTAGTTGCGCTGCATCTCCTCGGCAATCTTCTGCAAATTAGCTGGCATCAGTGCATCATCGCCGTCGCCACTCGGCAGAGGCATCCTGATTTTCCATAATTGCCCGCCTTCCAGCAGCGCAAACGCCTGGCCCTTCGGCAGGTTGATCACATCTGCCGGCATCAGCAGCGGCGTTTTCACCGTACCGACACGATCCTGAGTGCTGGACGTGAAGTCCTGCCCCTTTTCGACGTCGGCCGTATCAGCGTGCCCCGACACCAGGGTTTTGGTGTAGACATCGACCTCCGGGAGCTGTGTCGTCAGCAGCTGTGCGGTCCGGTTCTCGCGCACGCGCAGCATGATCAGGGTATTGAAGTTACCCGTGACCTGGGCCGCCTTGGCGGTGCTCCCGATGCGCGCCTCAATGTCTGATTCGGTTTGCGTGTAGGCCGTCACCTGCATGCCGGCGCCGCCACCTTTGTTGATAAGAGGGATAAATTCGTCCCCCATGAGCTCATTAAACTCATCGCAGTGCAGGTTGATTGGCAGTTTGCCGTCAGCGCGAGTCGGCAACCCGCCATGCATGCCGTGTTTATAGATATGACCGGCCACGGACACCAGATCAGCAAACATACTGTTGCCGACGGCAGAAGCGACCACACCGTCCGACAACGCATCCAGTCCGACGTAAACAATGCCGCGCTTGCGGATAACCTGCTCCCAGTCAAATATCGGCCGGGGATCATTCATGTCCATGTAGTTCGGCGCCAGCAGCTCTGCGGTCTTGCCGGTGGTGAGCTTTTCCAGCAACGGCAGTAGTGACGCCACAATTTTATCGAAGTAGGTGCGGTCATAGCGCACCGCACTGCGCAGTCCATCCAGGATAGGGTCGTACAGCTGCTTGCCGGCTTCTGAGCTCAGGGCCATTTCAACCGCGAATATTTTGACCGCGTTCGGTTGTCCCTGCATGCTGCGCGGCACATCGTCTTCCGTCAGTACCTGCAGGTTGTTGTCTATCTGCTGCTGCAGTGCCGGCATACGCGTTTCAATCACCTTTTTCGCGTAGGTCTCATACAGTTCACTGATGTTGTTCACATAACGGGTGATCAGGGTGTAGTCCGGTCGCTGCCCCAGGGCGACCAGGGCTCGTGCGACGATGTTGACGAATCGCCAGGCGAACTCGCGGAACGCCGCACTGTTGCCCTCCCCACTCAACTGCCCGGAGATACGGCCAGCTACCTCGGAGACACGCTCAAAACGCCCGACGGCGTTATAGCGTGCCGAGATATCCGGCCAGCCCAGGTGGAAGATGAACAGCTCATCCCCGCGGCCGGCACGGTGGGCTTCAGCCCAGACCCGCCGCAACAGGTCCGCATCGCCTTTTGGATCAAACACAATGGTGATGTCACCGCGGCGAATATCCTGGGTGATCAGCAACTCTGCCAGGCGGGTTTTACCGACACGGGTGGTGCCCAGCACCAGGCTGTGCCCTACGCGTTCGCCAAGCGCCATTGAGACATCGAGCTCGTCGGGTTCAATGCCGTGAATGGCAGGGTTGCCACCTACCGGCGGTGACGGTCGCACTGGATTGAGTGGAGAATCCTTGCGCAGCAGCTTCGACAGCCAGGGCATGCTGTACTCGGTCTGCAGTTCAAGGCGGCGCGCCATTTGATAGGCTTTGGAAGGCTGGACATACTTCTCGACTTCCGGACGGCGCGTGTCCATCAGGCGCTGGGTATGTTTTTGCTGCCAACGAAACCCCTTCCCCAGGAACAGCCGCTGCCGGCTCACCGGGATCTGTGCGCTGGTCATGACATAGCGCGGCAACCGGCGCAGGTTACGGCGATAGCGGATCACCCGCATCCCCTGGCGCGCACGTACGACAGACAACACCGCAAAGCTGCCGGCGGTGACGTAGCTCACTTCTGGCGCCAGCGCTACCGACCAGGGCGCTACCGCACAAACCACAGCGGCGGCCCCTGACACAATCGCCGTATTGAGCTCCACTGCAGGGCGCAGCAAGGCTTCCATCACATGCCGGTTACTCATGGCGGCCTTCCTTGTCATTCACGGTTTCACCAGACTGGAGGGTTATGTTGCGCTCCCCTTTTGCATTGATAGATCCGTAGTAAACAGCGCTCCGACTCATCTGGCGGCGCCTGATCAGCAAAGAAAACAGTTCGACCAACAAACCCAATGCGACCAGCCCACTCCCGATGATGAGAATCAGGTGCCGCT
This sequence comes from Serratia liquefaciens, assembly GCA_012719855.1. Lineage (GTDB taxonomy): Bacteria > Pseudomonadota > Gammaproteobacteria > Enterobacterales > Enterobacteriaceae > Serratia > Serratia liquefaciens_A. The sequence continues at coordinate 28,704 of JAAXZN010000033.1, forward strand.
CCTTCGCAGCAACCTCTGCAAACGCCTGCGGATAAGGTTTACAGTCCCGTTTTTTAATCAGCACCGCCGACGATTCAGTCAACGGTTTTAAGTCAGGGGCATCTGGATACGGACAAGGCTGAACCATCACCATCCCGTCGGGGGCTGCACGGTAATTTTGCGCAATGTTGGCCATGCGTGAGGCAGCCTTCTGCCCGCCGGGATCACCGAGCGTTGAGACAAAAAACATGAAGCCTATAACTGCCAGCACAACGCCAGGCCAGACCAACAAGACTCTGAGAACCGCAGACAGAAAGCGGATAGCCACAACAACATAATTAGGCTGATGAAACATTTGAGGTACTCCGTTTGGTTACCGTGCTCCCAGGCAGAAATGACAACCACTCCGCATTAGCGGCAAGTAACGCCAGCAGCTTCTGGCCACTGACCAGGTGCACGTTGGGATGGTTCTGCAGCAAAGCCCGGCTCAGCTGGCCGGTACGGCCGGTATGAATGAAAAAACCCTGACAGTGGTGATGCCGCAGCAACGCGCCGAAACCCTTGATATGGGACGGTGTGATGGCTCGGCCATAACGTTTGGCCTGGATGAGGTATTTTTGGTCACCGATGATGACCTGTCCGTCCAGACCACCGTCACCGCTGTAGGAGGTATTGCGGATAACCGCATACCCCTGACGCTCGAACGCCAGGAGCAGCAGCTCTTCAAAAACGTAGGGATTGATTTTGCGCAGGTACGCCAGACGCTGCCCATCGCCGCCCAACTGGGGCAGTCGTTGCAGAACGCGGACAGCAGCCGCACGGTAACGCCGGTGACGGCGTACGGAGGCCGACTCACGGCCACGCAGATTGAGCGTGGCCATCACAGTAATAAACAGCCCTATCAATAAGATAGCCAGCACCGGATTCGCCATCAGCGCGATAACGACATGCTGCGGAGACATCATGGTGTGACCTGCTGGGACAAGCCGGTATCGGTGATAAGTACCGGGTAATTCGACAGCTGCAGCCGGCGCGCCAACTCACTGCCGGAGGCTGGCGCCATCGGCACACCTGGCGCCAGCTCACGCAGCGCCTGCAGGGCAGGCAGGTTACTGACGTTAACGACGAGACCCGCAGCGTGCAGGGACTTGAGTTGTTCAGCGTGCGCCTGCAGCCAGATACGGCTGGCATCGTCATCACCCACAATGAACAGCGCGCCAATCCCCGGTAACTGCAGCGGTCTGTCAGCCACATCGCCGGGCGTAAGTTCTGGCGTTGCCACAGGCAACGCGGCCGCCTCGGCCTCAGCGGGCGATGCCGGCGCCGGCGGCACGACCGGAGACGATTGCGCCCCCTCCTGACGGTTGATACCTTCAAAATACGGCGAAGCATCTTCACCACCGATATCGGCGATCACCTTCAGGTTGGCCAGCGCAGTGGTGGTCACCAGACTCAGGCCGAACAGTAAGAAATTCACTTTTTTCATGATTATTGGCTCCGTGGTTCAATCCAGGTCAGCGCCGCCGTTTGTGCCGGTAACGCCGTGGGCATAGTGCTGACCACCCGGTTCGGGGCGGATGCCCTGCCGTTCAGGCGTGCCAGCTTGCCGCTCACGATGGATTTATACCGGGCTGCAGGCGCACCGCCGGCGGGATGGTGATAACACCCGGCGGCAACCAGCCAGCTCCCAGGGTTGCGGTCATAGCATTCCCGCAGGATGGCCGCCGCCACGTTGAGATTGGTGTACGGATCAAACGCCGCCCAGGTCGACGTGAAGTGGTGGCCGTTCCAGCCCAGATTGACCTGGGCAATCCCAACATCGATGCGTTTGCGAGGATGTGTTTTCAAAAAGCGCTGCAGGGCTTCCCAGGCCTGCAGGCGGCTGGCGTAGCGATACCCTTTGCCGGCAACGTTGATGGTCCAGGGCCAGGGACGCTCAACATCCGGGGCCGGCCCGGTCCCTCGGGTCACCGAGATGATGCTTTTCGGCGCCATCGATGTCTCGGCCAGCGCCACCGAATACAGGGATTCCGGAGGAACCCCGTGACGCAGCGCCACCTCCCGATAGCCGGAAGGGACCTGCTGGGTAGCAGCATGAACGGCTCCTCCCCCCACAGAGGAGAGGAAGGCAAACAAGGGCAATAGCCCCCGGGTCAGAACGCGGCGAGTGTCCATCCGTTTTCCCCTTGTTGCAGCACCACGGGCATCAGGCCGTTGCCGAACTTCATCCAGCGGCCACCGTCATGATTGAGCGTGATTTGACGTGCGCGCACCTTGTCGATGGGAATGTGATGCGCCCGGGCCCAGTCACGCAGCAAGCTGTCATTGCCCTTGCTGTCGACCAGGTAAATGTCGACCGGCCGGTTATCTGCCAGCACCGCCGCCAGCCGAGCATCACACTGACCGCAGTCCTTCGCTTTCACGAACAGCGCCAGTCGCCCACCGGTGTCATGGGCAATACCCGCCGCATTCCCCATGTTGACCGGCAGCACACCAAGGCGCTGCCAGGCCGCATCCACCTCACGCTGGAACCTGAGTTCTTTCTCGGTGCGGGCGAACTCCTGCTTTACCCACTGCTCGGCGTACTTTTTACGCTCGGCATCGCTCTGTGCCTCGATGCCAAGGGCAGTTAACGGATCAAGCCCCGGAGACTGCGTCCCGCGAGGGCCATCCATCAACTGCTGATAACGCTGGTATTCCTCCCCACTGAGCCCCCACTGCCTGACCTGCTGCGCCGTCTTGTTGGCCTGGCTCTGCTGAATCTCGCGCAGAGTTGACTGGCTGTTCTCGATGGCCGTATGCTGCGCCGCCTGTGATAACGGGCTCAGTAGCATCAGGGAAATCACGCTGTATTTCAGTTTCATCACGCTCTCCTTATTGGGCGCTGACGGTCTGCAGGCGGCCGTTCACACGAAACGTCGCCTGCCCGTAGCCGGCACTGACCAGGGTCCAGCCGGCGACCGACTCCCCTTCCCCGATTAACCGCACCTGCGACAAATCACTGAACCCCTGCGGTGCCACGGCAGCAAAGGCCGACGTCCCGCGCTGCTCCACCCCGGTCAGCACGAATGGTGCTTTTCGCGCCACACGAGGTCCCGCATTACGCGGGGAGGATTTAACTGGCGTGGGCTTGTGCTTTGGGATGATTTTGGCGGTGGCTGAAGGTGCAGCGGGTACGTCCGTTGATGGGGCTACAGCCGGTACAGGTTTTTCAATCGCTGACTTTTTCACGGATTCGATGCTGTCTTTCAGCGCATTTAACTCAACCTGTTGCGCCTGCAGCTGCTGCTCAAGTTTCTCCGGTAGCCCATTGGTTAACGTCAGCGCCCCAATCTGCCGCGCGATCGAGTCCTGGCGTTCAGCCAGGCTTTTAAGCTGTTTAGCCTGCGCCTGCAGCTCATCGGCCATAGAGTTCATGCCATCCTGCGGTGCCAGTGCTTTCTGTGCCTGCTCAAGCAGGGCAATACGCTGGTCGATATGCCTGATAGCCCCTGAACCGACGAGGCCTGCAACCAGGACAACAACAACGCCGGCCGTTGTCCCCCAGAAGGCCCTGCTGCGAAGCAACCCTTTTTTTGCCGGTGTCATCGGCATCATTTCATCATTTTGCTCAGTCATTTTTTCAGCCCCCCGCCGGTTGCCGGTACCGTGTTAACGGGCTGAGGTACTATGACCGTCGCAGCAGGATGCGCTGAAACCGGTGCTGAAACCGCCCTGGCCGGCGTCACCGTCACTGGCGGCAGCTGTGTCTCCGGCAACTGATACCCGTCACGCAGGCTGTGGCAGACAACACGCTGCACGTCGTCTACCTCAAGCTGCCACGCAGGGCCTGCCAGTACCTGCAGCGCGGTACGCAAACGCATCGGCCCCAGTTGATACTGCACCGCCGGCAGCGCCTGGCGGTACAGCACGCCGTTTGCCGGTCCGGTCGCGCACAGTGAATAGCCCGACTGACGCAGCGCATAACGCAACGCGTCAGCCACCGTCGGTTTTACTGATGCCGGAATACGGATATCGATGATTTGCGAGAGCGGATCACGCTGAACGGCCGCCGGATCAGTGCTGACCAGTAAATAACGGTCGTAGCGCACGACCTCAGGCGCCTGCCCGTAGGCATCCGGGCTGACCGGCTGAACATTGCGGTTGACGGTGACCGAAGGCGTGACAGGGGAAATATCGCGTTGCTGCAGTGGCTGCTGAGTAACGCACCCGGTCAGCATGAGTGCAGCCAGGGAAGAGACGAGAATTGTTTTTTTCATCCGGAAGATTTCCTATTCAGTGACAATTGGCAGGTGTCACTGTGCGGTTACCGTCCAGGAGGCTCAATTAACAACTCTTTATTGCTATTCAAAAAAAAACGCCAACCCGAAGGTCAGCGTTTAGTGTCAGATGACGAGGCACAACATCAGGATAATGAAGGGGTACGAGTAATGCCTTTCGCTCCCATCAACAACCCTTCCGTACTTAAGTCCTCATCCAGATCTGGCCAGTGTATACCCATTCCAGCCCCGCAGAGTTCCCAGTTTTCCCGTTGCGCCTGCGTACCGGCCGCAAGCCGGGGATACCAGGCTAACGGTGCCGAAATAGTTCGGCCATCCATCAAATCAACCGACAAACGGTCATCATCGATGCGGACATTCATTACACGCAGATCATTTTCATTGCGTAAAGTAAGCATCCCAGGCCTCCTGTAAAAGTGTCCGATGTTCAGTCACCAGACGCTGCAGTATACGCAGTTCATGTGATGCAAATCCCACACTACGCACAATACTGACATCATGTAACCATATTTTAGCGGTTGCATTGCCCTTATCAATATGGACATGCGCCGGTTCGTTAGGTTCATGACTGTAAAAGTAAAAGCGAAAACCACCTACTCTAAGTATTGTCGGCATAATGTCTCCCGACGATCACAAAGCGTAAATGGCTGATTTTGCGATACCATAACCAAACCCAAGGAACGGTATGTCATCGTCAAAATCCATCGGCGCGGCATTTCCACCCGATTGAGCTGGCTGGGGTTGCTGAGCCGGCGTACCGCTGTGCGAAGGTTGCGGTTGCTGAGGTTTCCCCCAACTGCCCTGGCCTGATTGTCCGGCGTTGGTAGGTTGCGAACGCCCCCCCAACATCTGCAGAGTGCCGCCAATGTTGACGACGATTTCAGTGGTGTATTTTTCAACACCGGCCTGATCGGTCCATTTGCGGGTCTGCAGGGAGCCTTCTATGTAAATCTGCGAGCCTTTACGTAAGTATTCGCCGGCAATTTCAGCGAGCTTGCCGAACAGCACGATACGGTGCCATTCGGTTTTTTCTTTCTGCTCACCGGTTGCCTTATCGCGCCAGCTTTCAGAGGTCGCCAGGGTAATGTTAGCCACCGCACCGCCATTTGGCATGTAACGAACTTCAGGATCCTGGCCGAGATGACCGACAAGTATGACTTTGTTTACGCCGCGAGACGCCATAATCGAATCCTCATAGGGAATAGAATTAGAAAGGGAAAAACGCCCCGAAAAATCGAGGCGTAGAGGGCGTTATCAGAAAGAGTTTTCCGCGTATTGTTGCTGTGCGGAACCCTGCTGAGGCGGCGTAGAGTCGGACTTCTCAGCCTGATATACCTTTTCCTGACCGATTTTGATCCAATCGACCTTGATAAGGCGGGCTTTGAGACTGACGCGCTGTTCACCGGCATGTTCGCCGCTGTTGAGCGTGAAGATGTCCGTTTTGGGATTGCTGAGCACAAAACCAATCAAGACCTTTTTGTCTTCATCAACCGATTTTTGACAGCGGTTTATCAGGCTGCTGGCTTCTTTACCGGCGACCGTTACATCGAAACGCGTGTAACTGGCGTTATCGGTAGGACCGGAGAGTCCATTGACGACACAGCTGATAAAGGTGCCATTCGGCCCATTGACTTGACGAATGTTGCTGAGGTACCCCATGCCCTTGATAGTCAGGTTGAAGTATTCAGTTTTGGTAGATGCTTGCTGAGATTGGGTAGACATGATGTTTTCTCCAGGAGTAAAGATTCGGTGACGGAGAAATACACCTTCCCTGACGGGAAAAGTATTTCCCGTCGGGAGCCAGGTATGGGTATACGCCATATCCTGACTGTCTGATCAGATTGAATAAGCCTTAATCGTTACGCAAAGTCGCGCTCACTATCAACGATATCTACTCTCAAAGGCGGGCAGATGTACCACGCAGCTAAGCTACGTACTCCCTCTCAGGCTAAGGAAGCGTTCTTTTGTTACCACCCGAAGGCGATCCTCTCAGGTAACGGGATCATTAGTGGCTGTCAATTAACAGCAGGGTCACCCGAAGGCGCTCATCACAGACCCACTGAGCATTGGTGGTTGTCCGAAGACAACAAGTAAGCCTGTTCATTTTTAGTTCAGGTGCTGCTGCTGTCAACCAGGAATATCAATTTTGTGAATTGAGAAAACAAAAACGGCACAGTCAAAGACTGCGCCGCGGAGTTTGCACCATAACTGGTAGTAGATCTCATCTGACTTCGAGGAGGGGTAGTAGACTCCTGGCGCGCTTTTCACGAAGTCGCATGCGCTTAATCAATCAACCTGAGTGTGGAGGCCATCGATACGGGCTGAAGCAGAATTGTCCATGCATTAAACTTTCCTGCCATCCGCAGCCACGGGGTGCTCTGCATCAAAGCTCGCCCACATTAGCAAAACTTTCAGCGATAAACATCAGACAATCTCTTACTCCGCACCGGTTGTTTTATTTTTAGCCGGTGATTTTGCTTTATAGCGCTTAGCCTTACGACCACCTTTTGCATCAATGTTGATAATGCCCTGGCAAGTGGGGTAATTACTGCAGCCCCAGAAGGCGCCACCGCCTTTCTTGCCTGCACGCCGGCGCATCGTCCCTCCGCATGTCGGGCACGGCGGTGAAGGAGGCGCAGTGAACTTCACCGCCTGCGTCTTCCCTTTCTCCACCAGATGGCCCGTCCACTGTGCCTGGCGGCTCATGAACGTCTCGAGTGTCATCTGTCCCTGGGCAATCTCGTCCAGCGCCTGCTCCCACAGCGCCGTCATCCCGGGGTTGGTCAGCGCCGTCGGTAACGCATCTATCAGTTCGCCGGCAATCGGCGTGGAGAGCAGGATTTTTCCCTTCTTCTCCAGGTAGCCGCGTTTAAACAGCGTTTCCAGGATA
>JAAXZN010000034.1 GCA_012719855.1 Serratia liquefaciens
ATGTTGTTGAATCAATTTTTTCAGCTCAGGCAAGCAGGAACCGCAGTTAGTCCCGCATTGCAGGCTCGCGCCCAGCGCTTGCGTGCTGTGGCACCCCGCCCGAATCGCAGCGATGATGTGGTTCTCTCCTACGCCGAAGCAGCTGCAAATCGTGGCCCCCGCCGCCTGTTCACCGGGTGCGCCGCGCCCTGCCAACAAAGCCAGCCGCTGCGGCCCGCTGGCAGGTGCCTGTTCAAATGCATTGAGGATCGCCGGCCGATCGAGCACCGGTGCATGCCTGCGCACATAAAACGCCAGCTGTACCTCCCCCTGTCGCCAACCAAGCAGGTGCAAGCCACGCTGCGCCAACTGTGCCGTCTGCAGCGTCAGGCCCTCCAGCGTGAAATGCCGCCTGAGCCAGGCTTGCCAGTCTTCCACCGGTTGCTGCCCTGCCATGATGTAGTGAGTCAGGCCGTCCTGCGCCACCCGGCTCCAGTAAATCCCCTTGGGGGCGGCAATCTCGGTACGTAGAAAAATCTCTGCCTGCCAGCTCACCGGCCAATGACTGACCCGCACCGGGGCATGCTTGCTTTCCGGTTGACCGGAGTCGACATCCACCACCGGTGGAATCAAAACGTCAACTCGCCCCTGCGCGGTAAACTGCCCATTCCAGTGCATCGGCACAAACACGCTGCCACGTCGCTGCCCAGGGTTACACTGCGCACGCGCCAGCATCCAACCGTGAGGGGAGCTGAGCCGCACCAGGCTGCCGTCGATGATGCCCTGTTCGGCAGCGTCCTGAGGATGCATCTCGCAAAACGGCTCGCTCAGATGACGCATCAGCCGCGCAGCTTTGCCGGTGCGCGTCATGGTGTGCCATTGATCTCGGATACGACCGGTGTTTAGCACCAGGGGGTAGCGTGACGACACGGCATTGTGCGGCAGACGCGGCGTTACCGGCAGCAATCGCGCCCTGCCGTCCGCATGGAAAAACCGTCCTTCGCAGAACAAACGTCGGCAACCGGTGGGGTGCTGCGCATTGAGCGGCCACTGCACCGGCTTCATCCGCAGCCATTGCTGCCGATCCAGTCCTGCCAGCAGGCCAATGTCGAACGCCCGTGCCCCCTCATTTTCAAAACCGGACAGCGCCGCGTGTTCGCTGAATATCTCACAAGGATGACGGTAGCCAAACGCCGCACCATAGCCCATACGCTGCGCCACCTGGCTGAGGATCCACCAGTCGGCGCGAGCTTCTCCCGGCGGCGGTAAAAATGCGCGCTGGCGTGAAATGCAGCGTTCGGAGTTGGTGACGCTGCCTTCTTTTTCCCCCCAGGCCAGCGCCGGCAGACGGATATGCGCCAGTTCGGCGGTATCGGTCGCCGCCATCACTTCGGACACCACCACCAGCGGGCACTGCTTCAACGCCTGGCGTACCGCATCGGCATCCGGCAAGGAAACGGCCGGGTTGGTCCCCATAATCCATACCGCCTTTACCTGGCCGGTGGCTATCGCCTGGAACAGATCTACCGCGTTCAACCCCGGCTGCCGGGCTATGCGCGGTGCCTGCCAGAAACGCTGCACCCGGTCTATATCCTCAGCGTTGAACCCCATATGCGCCGCCAGTTGGTTGGCCAAGCCGCCCACTTCTCGCCCGCCCATGGCATTGGGTTGGCCGGTGATCGAAAACGGGCCGCTGCCCGCCCGGCCAATGCGTCCCCCCGCCAGATGCAGGTTAATAATCGCATTGCACTTGTCCGCCCCGCTTGCCGACTGGTTGATACCCATCGAATAGAGCGTCACCCAGTCACGGGACGCAGTCAGCAGTTGGAAGAATGCCAATACCCTGTTCAGGGGCAGCCCGCAAAACTCCGCCACTCGTGACGGCGACCAGGGGATTGCTGCCGCCAACGTGGCCTCTACGCCGTTGGTATGCCGTTGCAAAAAAGCTTTATCCAATCCGCCGTGCTCGGCCAGCCAGTTCAGAGCACCGGTAAACAGCGCCGCGTCGCTGCCGGGCCGCAGCGGCAAATGTAAATCGGCAATGTCACAGGTCGCCGTCTCACGTGGATCAATCACCACCACCCGCATCTGCGGACGTTTCCGACGCGCCTTTACCAACCGCTGATAAACCACCGGATGCGCCCAGGCAGTATTGGAGCCGGTCAGAATCACCAGATCGGCCTGCTCGAGATCCTCATAGCAGCCAGGTACCGCATCGGCACCGAACGCCCGTTTGTAGCCGACCACTGCCGAAGCCATACACAGCCTGGAATTGGTGTCGATATTGGCGGCACCAATGAATCCCTTCATCAGTTTGTTCGCCACGTAATAGTCTTCGGTCAGCAGTTGGCCTGAGGCATAAAACGCCACCGCCTGCGGGCCATGCTGTTCGATAATGCGGCTAAAACGCAGCGCCACCTGATCGAGCGCCTGTTCCCATCCCACTGGCTGCCCTTCAATCTGTGGTTGCAACAGGCGGCCCGCCAGATCCAGAGTTTCCCCCAGCGCGCTGCCTTTTACGCACAGTCGCCCCTGATTGGCCGGATGCTCAATATCGCCGCTGACCGCGAACGCACCTTCGCTCTGTCGATCGACGGTCACGCCACAGCCAACGCCGCAGTATGGACAGGTGGTGCAATGCCCGGCGCTCATGGCGTGACGTCCACCGCTTCCGGCCGTCTGCTCGTTGCCCCCAGCGGCAGGCTGCACACCCACACGCGGCCCGCTTCTACCCGCACCGGCCAGGCGGTTACCCCATTTTCTGGATTGTCCACGCAGATGCCGTCACTCAGGCGGAAGCGTTGCTTGTACAGAGGGGAAATCACCACCGGCTCGCCCGCTACATCACCGATCAAGCCACGCGCCAACACGTTGGCATCGCTGTCCGGCTCCTGGTTGGCCAACGCATAAACCCCGCAGTCCGGAAGATGAAACAGCGCAATTTGCCGTTGTCCCAAACGGGCGGCAATGCCGGCATGGGACGGAATATCCGTCAGCGCGCAAACATCATGCCACTGTCCACCAGTGCCGGCGGCGGGTTGCACCTCGATCACCTGGGCCCGTTCCTCTCCCAGCGCCGGGCGACGCTGGCCGCGATCCGTCTGCCAGACAATTGCCTCGTCAGGCTGTTCGCTATTGACGAACGGACGGAACAGCTTCAGCCGATCCGGGCTGGCGAGCGTGGTTTGCCATTCACACTGGTAGACGCTCACCACCCTCTCCATTTCGGCATCCAGTTCGCGGCCAATGCCCAGGCTGTCTTGCAAAACCACCTGGCGCAGGTAGTCCAGCCCACCCTCCAGGCTATCCATCCAGGTGCTGGTGCGCTGCAGGCGATCGGCGGTACGGATATAGAACATAAGGAAACGATCGACGGTGCGGATCAGCGTGTCAGCATCAAGATCGCTGACAAACAGATCCGCATGGCGCGGTTTCATGCCGCCATTGCCGCACAAATAGAGGTTCCAGCCTTTGTCGGTGGCAATCACCCCCACGTCTTTGCTCTGCGCCTCTGCGCATTCTCGCGTGCAACCGGAAACCGCCATCTTGATTTTGTGCGGCGAGCGCAGCCCCTTGTAACGATGCTCCAACGCGATCGCCAACGCGGTAGAGTCCTGCACGCCATAACGACACCAACTGGAACCGACGCACGACTTCACCGTGCGTAACGACTTGCCGTAGGCATGCCCGGTTTCAAAACCGGCATCGACCAACTGCTGCCAAATCTCCGGCAGTTGCTCCAGCCGCGCGCCAAACATGTCGACCCGCTGCCCGCCGGTAATTTTGGTGTAGAGCTGATAACGCTGGGCGATTTGACCAATGGCAATCAGCCCTGCCGGGGTGATTTCACCGGCCGGTACCCGTGGGACCACCGAATAGGTGCCGTCTTTCTGGATATTGGCGAAGAAACGGTCATTGGTGTCCTGCAGCGGCAAATGCTCCGGTTTCAACAAATATTCGTTCCAGCACGACGCCAGAATTGACCCCGCAAGAGGTTTGCACACCTCACAACCACGCCCATGACCGTGTCGAGACAGCAGTTCGTCAAAGGTGCGGATGTTGCCGACGCGTACCAGGTGATACAGCTCCTGACGTGAATAGGCGAAATGCTCGCAAACGTCTTTTTTCACGACTACGCCACGCTGCTGCAGTTCGTGCTCCATCAGCTGTTTGACCAACGCCGCACAGCCGCCACAGCCGGTTCCCGCTTTGGTGCAGGCCTTGACCGCCGCCAAATCGCCGCAGCCTTGTTCCACTGCGGCGCTGATATCGCCCTTGCTGACGTTGTGACAAGAGCAAATCTGAGCCGTGTCCGGCAAGGCTGAGACCCCCAAGGCTTTCGGTGCTGATCCGGCCGTCACCGGTAAAATCAGACTCTCCGGCATCGCGGGCAGCGGCAGATCGTTGAGCATCATCTGTTGCAGCGTGCTGTATTCCGCGCTGTCGCCCACCAGCACCGCGCCCAGCAGTCGCTTGCCGTCGGCGTCAATCACCAGCTTTTTATACACCTGTGCAGGGCCGTCTACCCAACTGTAGCTTTGGCTGTCGGGAGTATGGCCATGGGCATCACCCAGCGACGCCACTTCCACCCCCAACAGTTTGAGTTTGGTACTCATATCGGCACCACAGAACACCGTTTCCTTGCCGGCCAGCCGATCGGCCAGGGTACGCGCCATCTGGTAGCCGGGAGCCACCAGACCGAAGATTTGTCCGTTCCACAAGGCGCACTCGCCAATGGCATAAATCGCCTCATCGCTGGTGCGACACTGGCTGTCAATCACAATCCCGCCGCGTGCCCCCACCTCCAGTCCGGCCTCGCGGGCAAGCTGGTCTCGTGGGCGAATACCGGCAGAAAACAGAATTAAATCAGCCTCTAAGCGCTCATTATCGGCAAAATTCATGCAGTGACGGTGTAACGAACCTTCGACAATTGCCTGAGTTTGCTTGCCGGTATGTACGCTGACCCCCAACGCCTCAATTTTTTTGCGCAACATCGCCGCGCCGCCCTCATCCAATTGCACGCCCATCAGGCGCGGCGCAAACTCGACCACGTGGGTATTCAGCCCCAGTTGTCGCAACGCATTGGCGGCTTCCAGCCCCAGTAAACCGCCACCGACCACCACGCCGACCCGTGCGCTGTTGGCACAGTCGGCTATTGCCGCCAAATCATCAAGCGTACGATAAACCAGGCAGCCGGGGCGATCGTTGCCCGGGATCGGTGGAACAAAGGGGTAGGAGCCGGTCGCCAGCACCAATTGGTCGTAGGCCGTTTCTCGACCTTCGGCGTCAATCACGCATTTGCGTTGGCGATCGATAGCGGCAACAGCCTGCCCCAGCCGCAGTTCAATGCAGCTACGTTCGAAGAATCCCTCCTCCACCATCGACAGCGATTCCGCACTGCGACCGGAGAAAAACTCGGACAAGTGCACCCGGTCATATGCCGCTATCGGCTCCTCGCCAAACACCACAATGTGATACCGCTGATGCAGCTCGCGTGCGACCAATTGTTCCAGGAAGTGGTGGCCGACCATGCCGTGACCGGCAACCAACAAAACGGGTTTGTGCATATCAGAAATCCTCTCTTCAGACGCCGCAGGCGCCCCGGGTTCGCAACGGCCAAACAACAGTTCATCCGGGTGAAGCACCGGCATGCCAAGCTGCTGCAGATAAAAAGCGCTGTCCTGAGCGTCGCCATACAGCACCACGCCCTGTAATTTGCCGTCGCGCATCAGCAGGCGGCGATAATGCCGGGCCTGCGGGTCTTCGGCGTGATGCAGTTCGGTTTGGCCGTCTGCGTACATTTCACCGGCGCTGAACACCTCGACACCGCTGACCTTCAACCGGGTATGCAGCGGTGTCGGACGATAGCCCGCCACCGGCTCTCCGCTCAGCCGCTGCGCCAATAATCCGGCTTGCTGCCAGCAAGGGGCCACCAGGCCAAACGTGGTGTCGCCAAACTGGGCGCACTCGCCAAGGGCGAATATCGCCGGATCCTCCGTTTGTAGCCGAGCGTCGATCACAATGCCGCGATCGCAGGCCAGTCCGGCGGTCTGCGCCAGGCTGATTTCTGGCCGTACACCAATGGCGATCACCGCCAATTCACAGGCCAGTAGCTCGCCGTTATTCAATCTGACGCCGCTAATTTGTTCGCTTCCCCTGAACTGGCTGACCTCGCAGCTCAACCGGCATTCGATACCGCGCTGAAGCAAATTGTGTTGCAACATTTCACCGGCACGGGCGTCCAGCTGTCGCTCCATCAGGTGTTCGCCACGGTGTATTACGGTGACGACCATACCGCGCTGTGCCAGCGCCGCCGCCGCCTCTATCCCCAATACGCCGCCGCCCACCACCAGCGCCGGTCTGCCCGGTCGGCAGCGTGTGAGCATCGCCTCAACATCATCCAGGGTGCGAAACCCCTTTATGCCGTTCAATGTCACCCCCGGCAGCGGCGGCAGAAATGGCCGTGAACCGGTGGCGAACACCAACAGGTCGTAAGCCACCCGATGAGTTGCGGTAATGACTTGTCTTTTCTGCCGTTCTACCGCCAGTGCCGGTTCACCGGCCAGCAGCCGCACGCCGTGCTGCCGATACCACTCAGGGTCATGCAGCAGGGTATCGCCGAACGTTTTCTCCCCCGCTAACACCGGCGACAGCAGAATGCGGTTGTAGTTGCCGCGCGGCTCTTCGCCAATCACCGTAATGGCATAACGTTGCGGTGCCAGCCGACACAAGGTTTCCACCAGTCGCATACCGGCCATGCCGTTACCAATCACCACCAGTTTGGGTTTGTCCATCATCCGGCTCTCATGCCGCTTTCGCGTGCTTCTCGTAAAGGAACTTCAGTACCTGCCGACGGTAATGGTGATATTCCGGGGCATCCGCCACTGCGACCCGGGAACGCGGACGTGGCAGCGCCACCGACAGAATTTCGCCGACGGTAGCCGACGGGCCATTGGTCATCATCAGCACCCGATCGGACAGCAGCACGGCTTCATCGACGTCATGGGTGATCAGCACTATGGTGGTATAGAGCCGCTGCTGAATTTCCATCACCGCATCCTGCAGATGCGCGCGTGTCAGCGCGTCCAGCGCACCGAACGGCTCATCCATCAGCAGCACCTTGGGTTTCATCGCCAGCGCACGGGCAATACCGACGCGTTGTTTCATACCGCCGGAGATTTCATGCGGCCGCTTGTGCAGAGCGTGGCTCATGTGCACCAACGCCAGGTTGTGTTCGATCCAGTCGCGCATTTCGCTACGCGTCATCTCCTGGCGAAAGACCTGATGCACCGCCAGCGCCACATTTTCGTAGGTGGTCAACCACGGCAGCAGTGAATGGTTTTGAAACACCACGCCGCGCTCTGGCCCCGGCCCGGTGATTTGCCGGTTGTCGCACAGCAACACCCCATCGCTGGGCAAGGTCAGCCCGGCAATCAAATTCAACAATGTCGATTTTCCACAGCCGGAATGCCCGATCAGGCTGACGGTCTCACCGGGCTGAATATCGAAGCTCACTCGCTCCAGGGCAATAAATTCCCCCTGAGGTGTGGCAAAACGCTGGCTGACGTTCTGGATCTGAATAATCGGTTTCATGGCCTGCTCCTTAACGGTTCTGATAGCTAAAACGTTTTGCCAATAACATCAGCCCCTGCTCGAGCAGCAGCCCCACCACGCCGATCACCACGATGGCGATGATGATGTTTTCAACGTTGAGATTGTTCCACTCGTTCCAGATCCAAAAACCGATGCCCACGCCGCCGGTCAGCATTTCCGCCGCCACAATCACCAGCCAGGCGATGCCGATCGACAGGCGCACCCCGGTCAGTACGTAAGGCAGCACCGCCGGTAACAGGATCTTGCGCATCACCGTCCATTCCGACAGTTTGAGCACCCGTGCCACGTTGAGGTAATCCTGCGGGATACGCGTAACGCCCTCTGCGGTATTGAGGATCATCGGCCAGATGGAGCAGATAAAAATGGTCCAGGTCGACGCCGGCTCTGCACGCTGAAACAGCAGCAGGCCGATGGGCAGCCAGGCCAGCGGGCTCACCGGACGCAGCAACGAAATGATCGGGTTGAGCATGTTTGCCAGAAAAGCAAAACGCCCCAGCAGAAAGCCGGCCGGAATACCGACCAGCGCCGCCAGCCCAAAACCGACCGCCACTCGTTGCAACGAGGCCAATACGTTCCAGCCAATGCCCTGATCGTTCGGGCCGGCGGAATAAAATGGGTCGGCGAACAGCACCAACGCCGCCTGCCAGGTTGCCCATGGCGTAGGGAACCCCTTGCTGTTGAGCGCCGCGACCTGCCAGACCACCAGGGTCAGGACCAGTCCCAAAACCGCAGGGACCCCACGGCGAAAGCCCTGCTGCAGGAGCAAACGCCAACGCGGCACACGCGGCGGCTGTGGGGCGTCCGCGCGTTTTAGCGGTACGATCTCCGCACTGACTTCTACGTTTGATGACACAGGGACTTCGATCCGTTCGGCGAGATTTTTCATGATTTACCTCAACGCTTTAAAGAAAAACTGCTGGCGTACTCCGCCGGATTGCTGCCGTCCCAACGCTTGCCGTCAAACAACGTGCTGGTGCGCATATCGCCGCTGGGCAGGTTGACCCCGCCCCCCGCGGCAGCGGCCTGTTTGTAGATGTCGGTACGGTTGATGCGTTGCGCGACGGCCAGATAGTCCGGATCAGTATTCAGCAGCCCCCAGCGGCGATGCTGAGTCAGGAACCACATGCCGTCGGACAGGTAGGGGAAGCTCACCTCACCGTCGTGGAAAAAGCGCATGGCGTGCGTGTCCTGCCAGGTCTTGCCCAGGCCGTTCTGATATTGGCCGAGCATGCGACCGGTAATGATCTCCGGTTTGGTATTGATATAGGCGCGCCCCGCCACGGTTTGGGCGGTTTCCAGGCGATTGGCATCCGAACTGTCGATCCAACGCGCGGCATCCAGCACTGCAGCAGTCAGTGCGCGGGCGCTGTTCGGATTGGCGGCCACCCAGTTGCCGGTGGTACCCAACACTTTCTCCGGATGGTCGGGCCAGATTTCCTGAGTGGTGATTGCGGTAAAACCCACGTTTTCGGTAATTGCTCGTTGGTTCCAGGGCTCACCCACGCAGAAACCGCTCATGTTGCCGATCTTCATGTTCATCACCATTTGCGGCGGCGGCACCACCACGTTGCGTACGTCGTCAAACGGGTGAATGCCGGCGTTCGCCAGCCAGTAATACAGCCACATGGCGTGAGTGCCGGTCGGGAATGTCTGGGCAAAGGTGTAGGTGCCCTTGGCGCCGGCATCGACGGTTTTTTTCAAGGCTGCCGCATCGGTGACGCCGGCCTGTTTCAACTGGTTGGAGAGCGTGATCGCCTGGCCGTTGTTGTTGAGCGTCATCAGTACCGCCATATCATGCTGCGGCCCGGCGACGCCCAACTGCAGGCCATAAACCATGCCGTACAGCACGTGAGCGGCATCCAGCTCGCCGGACAGCAACTTGTCGCGCACCGCGGCCCAACTGGCCTCCTTGCTGGGGATGATTTTGATGCCGTATTTCTGATCAAACTGTTTCACCGCCGCCATCACCACCGAAGCGCAGTCGGTCAGAGGAATAAAACCCACCCGGATCTCTTTTTTCTCCGGTGCGTCAGAGCCTGCCGCCCAGGCTGCGTTCATCAGGCCGGGCAACAGCATGCTGCCTCCCAGCGCCGCGCTGCCGACCAAAAAACGGCGGCGCGTCAGGCTAAGCCCAGCGGGTTTGGTGTGCGTCATCAGCAAGTCCTTCAATCAGGCGATAAAATAAAAAAGGCGTCCCATCAGCACATTCCACCGTTGGGGTGAACATGCTGAAAGGACGCCTTTATCCAAAATTTGTTGGCAACCCGACCGCCATTGGCCGCGTTACGTTTTATCTAATGCAGCTTGCGTGCCATTTCTATAATTTTAATCCCACCCATTTGTACCCTATGAATTTCGAGTGGCAGCCAGATACCCGGTTCGCTGATCCCCATGCCAGACAGGGGCGCTGCATGCTGCGCTCGCATTTATCGGAGCGAATATATTCGCCCCCTACGGTGGCTGGAGTTTGCGCACACCGCTTGAAAGGCAACGGGTACACCGGCTTGTCTGCACAATCTCAAGGCAGAAACTGCACTGACTGTGTGCATATACTCCTTAGGGGGTACCGCTTGCCGGCGGCAAGATATCCGCGACTGCCAGCATAGCGCTGGCGATGTCAATCAACCGCCGGTTTTGATTCATCGCCATGTTAAGCAACTGGCGATGAGCCTCCGCCTCCGTCAGACCACGATGCTGCATCAGTAACCCTTTGGCGCGCTCGATCTGTTTGCGTTCGTGCAGCGTTGCGCGTGCCGTTGCCAACTCTTCCGACAGTACCTGCAGCCGTTGCGACTGCTGCTGAATCAACTCCAGCATTGAGCGGCCCAGGCGCGGGTTGATGCCCTCTCCCACCAACGGCGATGTATCGCCCAAGGGGGACGCGACAAAAACCGCGTAGCTTTCTTTCGTCTGTTGCGGCACATTTCCGGCACAATCCGTCACCAGTGCACGCTGGGCCTGAGCCAGGCTATGGCGACAACTGGTCATCAGCGCTTCTTCCAGGCGGTCCTCAATGAGTTTCATCAGATCGATTCGCGCACTGGTTATCTCGAACCAACGCAGGCTGCTGTCAGCGCGCTCGCTCAATTGCCCTTGGGTGCAGGCGATGCGGCGCAAGCGCTCAAACTCGCGGTCATCCTGCTGTTGCATGCGTTGCCACTGGTCTCGCGAAGGTTGATCGGCAAACTCGATGAAAGTATGAAAACATCGCTCCTGCCCCTCTATCAGCATCAACAGTTGCTGATGAGACGCCTCGTCAAAACGCCTGGCGGCAAAACCGGCCGATCCGATTGCCCGCTCTTGCCCGGCCAACTCCTTGCCCTGCATAAAGCTGAACATGGCAAGCAGCGCACGCGCAGTGGTTGGCTCAACACAGGCATCCGCCGCTTCGAATACCAGCGCCAACAGGCTGCTAATAATGTCATTGAACGTGCTCATGGCCACAGGCTGCGGCATCTCTCGTTGCTGGACCTGACGGCGAAGCTTGGGTAAGGCAGTGAGGCTATACAGCGCGCAGGCAATACGGCTGAACAGACGGCTGGCGCTGACCAACGGCGCACTGTTGTCATCCAACTGCACCAACAACCGCTGTACCGCCAGCTCTGCCTGCTCCACGTCCTGAGCGCGACCGGCCAACCGCTCGCCGAACAGCGTCCCTTGCGAACACAGGTAAATATTGACAGTGCCGCGCTCTCTCTGAAGCACGTGGATTAGCTGGCTGATCCGGCCAACCAATTTCCCCATCTGCAACAATTGCTGCAGCACGGCAATTTCACAGCGTTTTGAGGCCAGCAAGAAATCGCCGGCACTGGGGGGGAAAGCGTGATTACGACTCATGACAGGATCCCCTGAGCGAGATAAATAACCCAGTCCTGCAAAAGCCGTGCCGAGGCGGGTTACTTACTCACACGATCCAGATACAGCATGCTGTTGGCGATATCCACATGCGCGTCTTTAACGTTATCGCGCAGTGCTACCAGTGTTTGCCCCTGCAACGCCACGACATAGGGGGAGCTGGCCTGCAGTTCGCGCTGCAACGTGACATAACGCGCAGCGCGGGTTGCGGCGTCACCTTCCGCCGCCGCCGCACGGGTTTCCGCACTCAATGTCGGGATGTTCCATTGCGTACGCCAGGCCAGGGTTTTCGGCCCATTAGGCACGTTGTAGGCAAAGGCGCTGGCGTTGGTGTTCGGATCCAGATAGTCGGCCCCCCAGTAGGTGAAGATGGCCTGGAAATCGCGGCCGCGCATTTTGCCCCACAGATCGCTCTCCACCACCGGATGAATATCCAACTGCAGGCCGGCCTTGGCAAAGCTGGCCTGCAGCGCCTGGGCGATATCGGTATACGGCGGCTGGTTGATGACGATCAGATCAATACGCGTTCCTTCGGCGATACCTGCGTCATGCAGAATCTGTTTGGCTTTGGCGACGTCGAGCTTGAAAGGCTGACTGTCGAGGGCGCCATCCAGCCCCTGCGGCAGGAATGCCTGGTGAACGCGATACTGCCCCTTCAGCAGACTGTCGGCAATCGTCTGGTAATCCACCAGCCAGCGTGCCGCCTGCCACAAGGCCGGGTTACTCAAAGCCGGCACCTGCTTGCTGCCGGTATTGAACCCCAGGTAAAAGACTTTGGACGAATCGCGCTGCTCGATCCTGATGCCTTTTTCGTTACGCAGCGAGTTGAACTGATCGGCCCCCAGATCGTAGGCCACGTCAGCATCCCCTTTCAGCAGCAATAAACGGCGGGTGCCGGCGTCGCTGACGTTTTTCAGCAGCACCGTTTTCAGTTTGGCCTGCGGCTGAGCGTAATCGTTGCGGCTAAACAGCAGCGCCTCGTGCGGCACATAGTTGCTGACGCGATAAGGACCGGCACCGGCTGAGTTCGAACGCAGCCAGGCATTGCCGAAGTCCCCCTGCTGACCGTGCTCGCTGAGCAGCTTTTCATCGACTATCGACGCCACCGGCGCGGTTAACAGCCGCAGCGCCAGCCCACTGCCGATATTGGCCGACCAGCTTAGCTGCACCTGGTTATCGCTCAGTTTTTTCAACTGGCTCTCGACGTTTTCCGGCGTCCAGCCGAACTCACCGAGAATAAACGACGGCGCCTTGTTCAGTTTCACCGCCCGCACCAGCGAGAAGATCACATCCTCCGGGCGTACCGGATTGCCGGAGGCGAAACGCTGGTTGGCCTTCAGGGTAAATATCAAACTGTGGCCGTCCGCCCCCGCTTGCCAGCCGCTGGCCAGCTCCGGTGCCAGCTTTTCCGGCGTAGTGCGATCCGGTGTCAGCAGGCGCTGATACAGATTGACCAGGTTGGCCGAACTGACGGTTTCAAAGCTTTCGGCGGGATCAAGACTGATGATGCCTTCCAGGGAACTGACCACCACCAGCGTGTCTTTCGGGGTGGCAGCCTGCGCACCGAAGCTCGCCGCCAGGGCACTGAACAATAACGTTGGGATTAGCCGTTTCATTGATGCACTCTCCAGAATCACGCGGATGCGTTATTTGGCGAGTGTAGGGGCAGCGACTTAGTAGAAGAACCACTATAAATTGCTTTATTTATTACTCAGATGAATATGCCCGCCGGATGAACGGCGGGCTGATTTCAGCTCACCAATCGGCCATGCGCCATCGCAACAGAACGATCGCACATGTGGTCAATCACGTCGGCATCATGGCTGACCAGGATCATCGTCAGATCGCCCGCCTGCTTCAGTTCGTTCAACAGGTTGAGGATTTCCGCCTGCACCGACATGTCCAGCGCCGAAGTCGGCTCATCCAGCAACAACAGCTTTGGTTTCAGCAACAGCGCCCGCACTATCGCCACCCGCTGACGTTGCCCGCCGGAAAGCTGGTGCGGATAGCGATCCAACAGTTTGGGATCCAGCCCCACCTGGCGAAAACCGTCGCTGATTTTCTGCTCGATATGGCTCTCTTTCAGCAACTTTAGGGGTTCTGCCAGCGTACGCAGCAATCGGTGCTTGGGATGTAACGAGGCATAGGGGTCCTGAAATACCATCTGTACCTCACGCCGCAGAGCTCCGGTAAAAGGACGGCCCGGCTGCAAATCACGGCCCAGCAGCTGAAAACCGCCGCTCCAGTTTTCATTCAGCCCGGCCAACACCCACAGCAGCGATGACTTGCCGCAGCCGGACGGGCCAACCAGGCCGAAGCACTCGCCCGGTTCGATGTGCAGATTGACATCATGCACCACGGTGCGTATCTCATAGCCCTGGCGGTGGCTGACGCTGAGGTTTTCCAGGGTAATCAGGCTCATTTCAGTGACTCCAGCAGTGCGCGATCCAGTACCGGCAGCGTTTTGCCGTGAGTCTCGCGGCTTGGCCGACATGACCACAGCGTGCGCGTGTAAGGATGGGTGGCGGAGGCCAAACGATCGGCAGGCAGTTGATCCAACAGTTCGCCCTTGTACATCACCAGCACCCGTTCGCAGTAGTGCGCCACCTGCTGTAAATCGTGACTGATTAAAATCAGGCCCATATTACGTTGCTGCACCAGATTTTCGATCAGTTGCAAAACCTGATCGCGCATCTGGTGATCCAGCGCCGAAGTCGGTTCGTCGGCAATCAACAGCTGCGGATCGTTGATCAATGCGATGGCCAGCATAACTCGCTGCCCCATGCCGCCGGACAGCTGATGGGGGTAACGCTGACTCAGCGTCTGCGGATCGGGCAAGCCAACCGCTGCCAGCATGTCCAGCACCTTCTCCCGCCGCTCGGCGCGTCCCAGGCGGGTATGCAACAGCAGCGGCTCCTCTACCTGGCGCCCAATCGGCTGGGTCGGATTCAGCGCGTGCTTGGGATCCTGCATCACCATGGCCACCTTGTTCCCGCGCAGCCGGTTCCACTGGCGCTCGTTCAAGCGCGTCAGATCGTCATCGCCCAGCGTCAAACGCTGTGCCTGCACCTGCAACGGCGGCGGCAACAGCCCCATCAGGCCCCGGGCTGTCAGGGATTTGCCGGAACCGGACTCCCCCACCAGCGCCAGCCGCTCCTGCCCCATGCTGAAAGAGATGCCTTTCACCAACGGCGGCGAAGCCGGTAACAGCACCGACAGGCGTTCGACGGTCAATAATGGGTTATCAATGTCCATGACGAGGATCCATTTTATCGCGCAGGCCATCGCCCAGCAGGTTAAAGGCCAGGCTGGCGAACAAAATAGCGCCGCCCGGTGCAGCGGCGACCCACCACTGATCAAAAATCACTTTGCTGCCCTCGGCCACCATCGAGCCCCACTCTGCGGTCGGCGGGGCCACGCCCATGCCGAGAAAGCCCAATCCCGCGGCGGAAAGAATAATGCCGCCCAAGCTCAGCGCCGCACGCACCACTGCGCTTGGCAGGCACAGGGGTAAAATGTGCCCGGCCATCAATCGCAGCCCACCGATACCCTGCATGCGCGCCGCCGCCAGATAGTCACTGCGGCGCAGCGCCAGCGTTTCCGCCCGGGCTTGCCGGGCGAAAGCCGGCCAGCTGGTCAGGGCCAGCGCCAGTGCGCCGTTCATCAGCCCCGGGCCCAATACCGCGACAAATGCCAGCGCAATCACCAGGCTCGGCAATGAGAGGAAAATATCGGTCACGCGCATCAGAATACGCTCGACCCAGCCGCCGAGATAACCGGCGCTGATGCCCACCAGCAGCCCAATCGGAATGGTCAGCAGCAAGATCAATGACACCAGGATCAACGTTGGCCGTGCGCCGTAAATCACGCGCGACAACAGGTCGCGGCCAAAGCCGTCGGTCCCCAGCCAATGCCCGGAGGACGGTGGTAACAGGCGCAGTTCGATGTGTTGCAAGTTAGGGTCGAAAGGGGCCAGCCAGGGGGCCAACAGCGCGGTCAGGATCAGGACAGCCACCAGCGTCGCCCCCAGCGTCAGCGTGGTCAGCTTGCCGCGTGGGCGATAGCCGACTGCTGGTTCGCTCTGGGGTTCATGTTCAGAAAGATATTGGCTCATCGGGTTCGCGGGTCCACTAAATAGGTCAGCGCATCGGCCAGCGCGTTCAATACCACAAAGCAGGTGCCAATCAGCAAGGTGGCGCCAAGAATGGCCGGGGTATCGGCGGCAAACAGCGCAGTGGTCAGGTAACGCCCCACGCCCGGCCAGGCAAACACCGTTTCGGTCAGCACCGCGCCTTCCAGCAGGCTGGCATAGGACAGGGACAAAACGGTGATCAGCGTGCCGAGCACGTTGGGAAACACGTGACGCACCAAAATACGCGTACGGCTGGCCCCCTTGGATCGTGCCAGGGTGACGTACTCTTTATTGCACTCTTCCAGCATCGCCGCCCGCAGCAAGCGGGTGATACCCGCCATCGACAACAGCGCCAGCGCCACAACCGGTAACCACAGGTGACTGATGGCGTTATAGAACATGTCACGATCGCCGGACAGCCAGGTGTCGATCAGAACAAATCCGCTGCGTGGCTCCATGCTGTAAAGGTAGATATCGTCCAGCTGCCCCGGCCCCGCCGACCAGTGCAGCGTGGCGTAAAACAGCAGCAGCCCCAGCAGACTGAGCCAGAAAATCGGCACCGAATACCCGATCAGCGACAGCAGGCGCGCGGCGTTATCCAGCCAACTGCCCGGTTTGATCACCGCCAGAAAGGCCAGCGTAATGCCGCCGAACGCACCGAGGACAATGGCGCAGGTCGCCAGTTCCACCGTGGCCGGGAAGGTACGCAGCAGATCGCTCAGCACCGGCTGCGCGGTAATGCGTGAGATCCCCATATCTCCATGCGCCAGGTGCACCAGATAGCGCCAGAACTGCACCGGCAACGGTTGATCCAGCCCCAGATCGTGACGCACCTGTGCGTAGGTGGCTTCGCTGGCGTGATCGCCGGCGATCTGCAAAGTGGGGTCGATCGGCGCCAGATGCGAGAGCATAAAGGTGAACAGCAGCAGCCCAAGCAGCGTCAGCGCCAATGACAGCAAGCCGGTCAACAGCCTGCGTCCCCAACGCCAACTGTGCCGGGCGAACCCGGCGGAAGTGGTACGGCTTATCATTACTTGCTGACCTTGCTGTAAAACACCATGTCAGGGTTGATGCCCTGCTCGTAGCCTTTCAGGTTGTCACGCACCGCAATCAGGCTGCGTGCCTGCAGGCCGATGACAAACGGCGAGCTTTGCTGAACGGCCTGCTGCAGCTGCTGATAATCCGCGACCCGTTTGGCGGTGTCGTTTTCCGCCGTGGCCGCCAACGTCAGCTTGCTCAGCGCAGGGATCTGCCAGTTGGCGCGCCAGGCCAGCGTTTTGCTGCCGTCTTCCGGGTTATAGGCAAAGGCGGCGGCGTTGGTGTTCGGGTCAAAATAATCCGGCCCCCAGGAGGTCAGGGTCGCGTCATAGTTCAGGGATTTCACCTTGGTTGAAACCTGCGCGCTGAGGCCCGGCACCAGTTCCACCTTCACCCCGCCCTGCGCAAAGCTGGCTTGCAATGCCTGCGCGATATCCAGGTACGGCGGCTGATTGTTGACGTCCAGCTTGAAGCTGACGTTGGTCAGGCCGGCCTTCGCCAGGATCTCTTTGGCCTTCTGCGGGTTAAAACTGTATGGGCGGTCTTTCAGCGCGCCCAGGTAACCTTCCGGCAGAAACGCCTGATGGGTCTGGAACTGGCCCTTCAACAGATCGTCAGCAATGCCTTTATAGTCGAACAACCAGCGCGCGGCTTCCCAGAACGCCGGATTGCCCAGCGCCGGTGACGCCTTGGCGTTGAACTGCAGGAAATAAAGTGAGGCGTAAGGGATGGCCAACGGCTTGACCCCCGGCTTGCCTTTCAGCGCCGCCATCTGATCTGCTCCCAGGTTACGCGCGATGTCGGCATCACCCTGTTCGATCAGCAAACGGCGGGCTGCCGGATCGGGTACGTTTTTGATCAAAATGGTCTTCAACGTAGGGGCGCCTTCCGGTGACCCCGGGTTGGCGTCGAGCACCACCACTTCGTGCGGCACATAGGTACGGATTTTATACGGGCCGCTGCCGGCGGAATGGCTGTTCAGCCATTGGTGACCCAGGTCATCCCCCTGCTGATGGGACAAGGCTTCTTTGGCATCGACAATAGAAGACACCGGCGCCGAAAGCAGGCTAAGCACAAAGGCCGGGCTGACGTTTTCGCTCCAGCTTATTTTGACCCGCCGGTCATCCACCTTGGTCAGGTGCTGGTCGACGTTCTTGGCGTCCCAGCCCAACTGGGTGAGGATAAACGAGGGTTCCAGATTCAGTTTCACTACCCGCGACAGCGAGAAAATCACGTCTTCCGGACGCAGCGGATTGCCGCTGGAAAATTTGGCGTCCGGTCGCAGGGTGAAGGTCAGGCTGCGGTTATCGCTGCCCGCCTGCCATTCGCTGGCCAGCGTCGGTTTGAGTTCGATAGGATTTTTAGGATCGGACTGGATCAGCCGCTGGTAGA
The DNA here is from genome assembly GCA_012719855.1 of Serratia liquefaciens. GTDB lineage: Bacteria > Pseudomonadota > Gammaproteobacteria > Enterobacterales > Enterobacteriaceae > Serratia > Serratia liquefaciens_A. The sequence goes on from JAAXZN010000034.1 coordinate 18,011, forward strand.
GACTGTTGAATGACTGCACCGTGGTTAACTCGAAACCCTGGGCCGGATCAAAACTGACCACGTCATCGATGGACTGGGCAATCACCAACGTGTTCGCCGGGGTTGCTGCCTGTGCGTTGAAACTGGCCGCCACGGCCAAAAACACCAAAGAGGGAACGAACGCTTTCATCAAAACTCTCCAAGCGGATGGAATTTATAGTAATTTCGCGAGTGTATGTGAGAGCTCTCGGCAGGCGAAGGTACTTAAATAACTATAGATATTCTTTTTCTGTCTATAGCTGAGATTTTGATTATTAAGCAGGCGGGAGGATAGCGTCAGTTGTGCAAGCGCTACGACAAAACATATCTTTTCGATGCAGGCGGTACCCCTCCTCATTAAGTTCCATCACGCTTGAGAGGCTTACTGTTCTACTGACAACGGCAATCTGACGTTGTAACAGACGACGACGAAGCAAAAGCCTTACAAGTGCTGACGGGCAGACATGCCTCGACAACCAGGTTGAATGAAATCACCGTCACCACAGTTTCAAGGGAGTGGATAACTATTATATTTCAATGCATTAAACTCCTGACAAGCAAAAAGCTGCAATCAACTTTTCAGCTTCCCACTCCTTACTATCTGATACCTGCCCGTCTCCAATCTCTACCAGGCGCAATTCTCCCCGGGTATTTTCTACGACATCTATTGAATAAAACGGAGTCTCCACGCAGCGTGCAATTTCATTAACAAATTCAGGTATCCGATCATCGGATGAAAACACCCTCCCGTTAAGCGCAAAATAGCGACGCTCAGTGTTATTAACAAATTTCTCAACACGCCTCAGGCTAACACCACCTTCTATACTCCCTCTAAAATGTGCAATAAGGCTGAGAATTTCTGCGATTTCCTGTGCATCCTTGGCCACAGAGCCTCGTGACGTCGTCAAGGATTTTACGTAATCTTTAACAAAATAAGCGGGCCATTGAAGCTGGCAGACGAGACTCTCAAAATCAGCATCAGCTGTGGTTATAATAGTTTCCGGTGTATATGCCTTACAGCGCTCGTACCAACCCGTTATATAGTGATTACTGATATATTCTTCAGGGGACTCAAGCATCTTCCCTCCCCGTGCAGCCACGGCACTGTACAACTGACGATATTCATCGACGTTCAGCATCCACCCTCGCCAGACCACTGGGCTATCGGATTCAAAGGGAGCCGAAAACTGATATTTACCCATCGCTGCCGCTTCTGAGGCAAGTAACAGGCAATGTATCCCGCGCTCCCGGGCACACAGATACTCCAGTTCAAAAGTTTCATCCGGTTTGCACAAGTTCGAATAATCATCAGGATAGATAATTTGCATGTATAGGGCGCCTTAGGAATAATAAATCCAGTCAGTCTGAATCACGCTGATTTTATGGAATAAAATGGTGGTAACGCCAATGAGTAGAACATAAATTTTTCGACGAAGGCACTAGCAAATTTTCATACGGTGACATCAAGCGTGAGAGTCCGACTGTTTTACGAACCAGACACCTGGTTTGGGGTCATAGCCTCACCTTGTAAGGCTCAAAATGCTGAGTAGGTACTTTCCCGGTAACAAAATACTCTTTCAGTGCCCGGAAAGGGTCAAAGGACAAGCCATCTCTGGCTGTGATATCAATGAAAAGACGAAAGTAGCGATTGGCAGTGTCAGTAAACGGCTCGAAAATAAAGGCCTGTACAACAGCAGAACCTCCATCAGCGATTGACTTCTGCACGCCAGACTTCTGGCCCTGTAGAAACAGGACAGCGCAAATACCTAGCATGTATCCCGCTTGCTATCTGCGCTGCTGTTTCCGTCGCCCTATGCTCAAATCTGGTAATCGATCACCGTTTCCAACTGCGAGGAGAACACTTTGTCTTTGATTTCCGTCAGTGACAGCGTCGGGTTGCAAAGCTGGATAAACTGCCAGGCATAGTTACGTTGTAACTGACTGCGTTTCAAGCCTAACCACACGGTATTGGGTTCGAACAGATGCTCGGCGTTAAGGCTGACCAGCCCATGATCGCGCTCTTTCTCATACGACATGTCCGCCAGTACGCCGACCCCCAACCCCAGCTCGACATAGGTTTTTATTACGTCGGAATCCTGCGCGCTTAAGGCAATGTCCGGCGTCAGCCCGGCGGCTTTGAAGGCGCTATCCAGCCGCGAGCGGCCGGTAATGCCCTGGCGATAGGTTATCAGCGGCAAGGTACTGAGCATTTCCAGCGTCACCTGCGGTTGCCGGGTCAGTTCGTGTCCTTCCGGCACCAGGATGGTGTGATGCCAGCGGTAGTAAGGGAACGCCGCAAGAGATTCATCGCTCATCAGCTGTTCACTGGCAATGCCGATATCGGCTTCGCCGGAGGCCAGCATCGCGACGATTTCTTCGGGGCTGCCCTGGTTCAGCACTACCCTTACCCGCGGGTACAGTGCACGAAACTCCTTGATCACCCCCGGCAGGCTGTAGCGCGCCTGCGTATGGGTGGTCGCAATATGCAGCTGGCCGGTGTCGTTGCTGCTGAACACATCCGCCAGTCGACGGATATTATTGGCATCATTCAGGATGCGCTCCGCCACCACCAACAGCTCTTTTCCCGGTTCGGTCATGCCCAATAAACGCTTGCCGCGGCGGATAAATATCTCAATGCCCAGCTCTTCTTCCAGTTCCCGAATATGGCGACTGACCCCAGACTGCGAGGTAAATAAAGTATTGGCCACCTCGGTCAGGTTGTAGTTGCAACGCGCCGATTCCCGAATAATTTTTAATTGTTGAAAGTTCATCCACTCCCCCTGTCGAACTAAATTGTTAACATCAGTGATACGGAGTCTGACGTAAGGGGACAAATAAGAAATAACCTTTAGTTATGCATTTTCATGCTAAGTGAATTTTTCAACGTTGCAAATTAGCTGTTTTTTAATCTTAAATTATCGAATAGCTTTAAAATTAACAACATAGATATCCACTTTTAAAATGTGGATTAAATGCTTATGCTAAATAAAGTTATTAAATATAGGCATTAGATATATAAACAAAAAAGGCTCAGCAAGCTGAGCCTTTCGAAAGCGTCATATGAGCGGGATCAGGCGGTGGCTTCTCCGCCGATAGGGCCGGAGGTATTCTGCTGCAGCCATTGCTGCACGTAGCTGACCAAATCGCCAATGCAGTCGTCCTGCATGCCGTGATTTTTCAGCTCATTATCCAGCGAGAACAGGTACTGAGCGTTTGTCCCCAGCGGCCCGCTGGCGCTGGCGATCAACGGGGCTATCACCTGATGGCTGGTATCTTCTTCAAACAGCGGGTGCTGCGGGTTCATGACAAACACCAGCGCGGTCACCACTTCGCCGTCTGCCAATGTAAGATCGCACCAGGTCGGCAAATAACAGCCGGTGACCATTTCGCGTTTCCACAGCAGTTCCAGCTCTTCGCGCAGCTTGGCTTCCGGCAGGCGAAACGCCAGGCCGGTGGTATGGCCGCCCTCTTTCAGCGCCAGCATCCGTCCTGGCTGGTGCAAGGTGCCGCGCCCGGCGGTAAGCCGCAAACAGAAGGCGCGGTGCCAGCCTTGCAGCGTGGCCGGCCGCACCTCTTCGGATTCAAACACTGGGTTCCACATCAGTGAACCGTAGCCGAAGACCCACACCGGGCTGTTATCCGGCCGACGGGATAAAGTACAATCCAACGAGGCCGCCCGCTGCTCTGATGTCAGTAACAGCGACTCCTCAATGGTGCCGAATGCAGTTTTGCAATCCGCATTTTGCAGAAAATCTCGCGTTAACACCTTAACAACCTCCCGGGAATAGGATTGCCCTTACTCCCTCGCCACTGTTCAGTCTTATTTATTAAGTGCGGATTTATATTAATACAATAACCTGCCCGCGATAATAATGACCTTATTCTTTTCTCAGTAAGCAATCAAGTTTCAAAAGAGCTGAAAAGTGAAAAAGTATTTGTACTCAGCAGCAATAATATTAATTGCCTGAGCATAGGATCAGATTTCATGATTTCCCGACGCACAAAAGCGCCGGGGGAACCTTACTTTTTGTGCCAACGGTCGTCGTCACCTTTGCGGTAGCTTTGCTTCACCGCCGTCTCAATTAGCAAACAATTCTCATTATCACATGGCATGTTATACTCCTCGCCAAACGAACATAAGGAGAACCCCGTGACTACCGAAGCCCCACGCTCACGCGCACCCTACCTGATTGCTGTCAGCGCGATTCGCGATGTTACCCCGCACCTGCGCCGCATCACCTTCACCGCCCCTGACCTGCGTTATTACCCGGCAAACGCCGCCGCCGCGCACATCAAGGTTTTCCTGCCGCTTGAAGGCCAGACGCAGCCGGACCTGCCGACGCTGACCGAAAATGGCCCTCGCTGGGCGGCCGATGCGGTACGCCCGATTGTCCGCACCTATTCGATTCGCGCAGTACGGCCGGAGCTGGCGGAAATCGACATTGAATTCGCCATTCACGATCACAGTGGCCCGGCGGTTAACTTTGCGCGATCGGCAAAAGCAGGCGATAAAATCGGCATCAGTAACCCCGGCGGCCCTAAACCTATGCTGCCAGAGGCCGATTTCTACTGCCTGGCCGGCGATCCTTCTTCTTTGCCCGCGCTGGCGGCCTTGCTGGAAGGGTTACCTGCGCGCAGCGAAGGCCATGCCTTTATCCGCGTCGACACTGCGGCTGACGTTATCGATCTGAAAAAACCGGCAGGCTTCGAACTGAGCTGGATTATCGGCGGCACCGAAAAAACCGCCGAGTTGGTGACGCAATTTTGTTCATTGCCGTTGCCACAGGCAGAAATTCAGTATTGGCTGGCCGGGGAAGATCGTTTGGTGGTAGATCTGCGCCGTTACCTGCGCCGCGAGCGCCAATGTGACCGTAATCAGCTTTATGCTGTCCCTTACTGGCGTGAGGGGCTAAACGAAGAGGGTTATCATAATAAACGGCATGAAATCATGGATAATATTGATGACTAAAGGGGGATTTCCCCCTTATTAATCAAGCAATGCAGTTAAAAACTGCAATTTATGTGCCGTTAGTGAAGAAAATTCATTTCACTACGTAAAAGTAAGTAAATAAAACCGCATCCGATGCGGTTTTTTTGTTAACCTAGTCACATAAAGCAAGCATTTGCTTTTGCAAGTAAAACAACATCACATCATTCCCCGGCACACGCCAGCCGGTGTATCCTATTATTATTAAATTATAAATACATTCTGGATGCGCATAATTGCCCTTAACGGCAGTCAGCGATGACGGGACCACGCTGTTTGAGAAGGAGTACCATCGAAATGAAGTCGCAAAACGATCCTGGCCGATCCAAATCCCGCCACACTGAGTACTCACTGCTTTTCCCCATCGCCGCCCTGGTGGTGTTGAACCTGTGGGGCAGTACCAGCAATTTCTCGCTGATCGTCGGCATTAACATCATTGCCCTGGTCGGTATTCTCAGCAGCGCGTTCAGCGTTGTGCGCCACGCCGACGTGCTGGCTCACCGTCTGGGTGAACCCTATGGCTCGCTGATCCTCAGCCTGTCGGTGGTGATCCTGGAAGTGAGCCTGATTTCTGCGCTGATGGCCACCGGCGACGCCGCACCGGCACTGATGCGCGATACGCTTTACTCCATCATTATGATTGTCAGCGCCGGTCTGGTGGGCTTCGCCTTATTGCTGGGCGGTCGCAAATTCGCCACCCAATACGTCAATCTGGGCGGCATTAAACAGTATCTGATGGCGATTTTCCCGCTGGCGGTGATCGTACTGGTGTTCCCAAGTGCGCTGCCGGGCGGCAACTTCAGCACCGGACAGGCGCTGCTGGTCGCGGTGATTTCCGCCGCCATGTACGGTGTGTTCCTGGTGATCCAGACCAAAACCCACCAAAGCCTGTTTGTCTACGAGCACGAAGATGACGACGGTGACCCGCACCATGGCAAGCCTTCTTCGCACAGCAGTGCCTGGCATGCCGGCTGGCTGGTGGTGCATTTGATTGCGGTGATCGCCGTGACCAAGTTCAACGCCAACCCGTTGGAAGGTTTGCTGACCAAGGTGAATGCCCCTGCGCAGTTTACCGGCTTCCTGGTCGCGCTGTTGATCCTGTCGCCAGAAGGCCTGGGGGCATTGCGTGCGGTGTTGAACAATCAGGTTCAGCGTGCGATGAACCTGTTCTTCGGCTCGGTACTGGCTACCATCTCCCTGACGGTGCCTGCGGTAACCATCATCGCGACCCTGACCGGGCAAACGCTGATCTTCGGCCTGCAGACGCCGCATATCGTCGTGATGCTGACCGTGTTGCTGCTGTGCCAGCTGTCGTTCTCTACCGGCAGAACCAACGTGCTGAACGGCACCGCGCACCTGGCGCTGTTTGCCGCCTACATGATGACCATTTTTGCCTGATTAGCCGGAGGGCGCTTTCACAGCGCCCTCCCTCTTTACAGGGCGAAAAAAATACCCGCCGCGATACCGCCAAACAAAATCCATTTAATGATGTAGTACCCGGTTCGGTTCCACGCCTTCAGCCGTTTCCCCACTTTGCGTACCGCATAGATATACTTGAACAACTTGTTGACGCCACCGGTGCGATCGCCCTCTTCATTTGGCGCGGTTGCCGCGCTCATCAGGTTGCGCCCCAGCCAGTGGTTAATGCCCTGTGCCCAACGAAAACGCATCGGCCGCTCAATATCGCAAAACAGAATCAACCGGTTCTGCCCACTCTGGTTTTCGGCGTAATGCAGGTAGGTTTCGTCGAACATCACCGCCTCACCATCGCGCCAGCTGTAACGTTCGCCGTCCACTTCAATAAAGCAACGGTCATCATTCGGTGTGATCAGCCCCAAATGGTAACGCAGTGAACCAGCATAGGGATCGCGGTGACGTGGCAGGCGGCTGCCATCCGGCAGTTCGGCAAACATCGCCGCCTTCACCGAAGGCAGCCTGCGCAACAGTGCGGTAGTCTGCGGACACAGGTTCATCGCCGACGGGTGGTTGTCTTCATACCATTTCAAATAGAAACGCTTCCAGCCGGTTTTGAAGAACGAATTGAAACCGGCGTCATTAAATTGATCCGAGGCTTTAATCTGCTGGATCGCCATCAACTGCCGGCCTTCATCGCGAATGCTTTGCCAGTTATCCCGCAACGCCTGCAATTCCGGGAATTGTTCCGGCTGCAGGTAGGGCGTGGTCGGCACGCGTGAAAACAGATACATGAAAACGTTCAGCGGAGCGGTAAATGTGGAATGATCGGAGAGTTGTCGCCAGAAGGTGTAACGCACCCGCCCACGATAATGGACGTACACAACGCATAAAATAAATAGGAGTAAAATAATGTATTTCATGATTGAACCGCATTGAAGATCCCAATACCTTGCACGCCCATCCGGCGTGCACCCCAGATATTTCCTTTAGGCGAATAAGCCGCTGCGCCTGTCTGGAACACCCCTAAGCATTAACGCTAAACCAACAAAAATCCATACAAAAAACCACAATAGTTTACACAAAGGCTAAACAAGCCGGCGTTACCGCTGGCCATTGGTCGATCTCTTGGTTTGCGCCCAAAGCCGGTGACTGTGGTCATCTTCCGGGTTAGATACGAGAGCCTTTGATTAAAAAAATAAGCGGGTATTTCAGGCATGGATTATTAACGACATCCGTTATTCACTCCAGAATAATAAATGACTAATTTGATTTTGATCAGTGTGCAGCAATTCAACCATGATTAACTCAGGGGGCCTGATTCATCCCAAGGCAAGTCATTAAACAATAATAAAAACAAATAATACGTACGGAATACATCATGAAAAATATATCTGATATCAGAATGAATCGCCGAACGTTGTTAAAAGGTCTTGGCGTGATTGGGCTGGCCAGCATATCGCCCTGCGTATTTTCTATGGCAATGGACAAGGGCAAACCCCTCCCTCGCGTGCGCCTCAAACTCAGTGACTACCAGACGTTTCGTTCAACCTGTGCGATGGAGTGTTTGCATTGTAATTTAACGGCTTATGTCTATCAGGGGGAACTTAAAAAAATAGAGGCCAGCAAAGATTTTAACGTCAAATGCTGCCTGCGCGGCATCAGCCGGACCAAATGGGTTTATCACCAACAACGGGTTAAAACGCCTTTGCTTCGGGTGGGGGAAAAAGGTGAAGGGAAATTCAAACCCATATCCTGGGATGAAGCTCTAGATCTGGTTGAGCTTAATATTCGTAATACCCTCGCCAGTCACGGTAATAAAGGCCTGTTAATTTCAAGCCATGCCGGGAATATGGATTCCATTAAAAACGACATGGGGAAAGCCTTCTTTGATTACCTCGGCGGGGCGACAAAACGTTCCGGTTCTTTATGCTGTTCTGCGGTGACCGCCGCCATGATCCCGATGCTTGGCCTGCGCTATGCGGATATGCGCGACACTATTGCCGACAGCCACTACATTCTGTGCTGGGGCAATAATCCGGCCGTGACCATGCAGGCCTATTTCAAAGAGCACCTCAAGGCGCAGGAAAGAGGCGCGCGCCTGGTGGTGATCGATCCCCGCTTTAACGAAACCGCCGCCAAAGCCGATGAGTGGATCCCTATCGTTCCCGGCACCGACACCGCCCTGGCGTTGGGGATGATCAAAATCATCATTGATGAACAGCGCTACGACGCTGACTTCCTGCGGCAACACACCGGGGCGGTTTATCTGGTGAACCGCCAGCAAAAACAGCTGCGAGAAGATCCGCAGGACAAAGAAAGCTATCTGGTGTACGACACCCTAAGCCGCCGTCTGGTGCGCCATGACACACCCGCCATCGTCCCGGCGCTGACCCAGGTCGAATTGCCTGCCGATGCGGCTTATACCACGGTATTTGAACTGATCCGTCAGGAGTCGGCTCCCTGGAGCGTCGAGAAAGTGCAGGCGGAAACCGACATCCCGGCGGCCACCCTGCTGCGCCTGGCGCGTGAATATGCCAGCAATACACCTTCGATGATCGTACAGAACATGTCCGGCGCTCAGCGTACCGAATTCGGCACCTACGTGGCGGCCAGCCAGTTTTATCTGGCGCTGCTGACCGGCAATATGGGCAAAGCCGGTGGCGGAGTCTGCGACGCGGGCGGCGCCAAACAAATGATGAAGTTCAGTCCGCCGCTGCCCCCGGCGCCCAACGTGCAAAAAATTCCGCCGATACCGGTCGCCAAAACCGGCGAGTGGATTGTCAACGATCGCCCTCACCCGATTAACTTTTGGTGGATCATGACCATGGGCGCGCTGACCCAGTTGCCCAACACCAATATGGTGAAGAAGGCCCTGAAGAAGGTGCCGTTTGTCGTCGTGGCCGATAACCTGATGAGCTCCACCACGCTGTATGCCGATCTGGTGTTGCCGGTCACCACCATCTTTGAAGATCTCAGCCTGATGGCCGGCGTTCGCAGCCACTATGTCCAACTGATGGAAAAAGCGGTAGAACCGGTGGCAGAGGCCAAACCGGATTACTGGATTTTTGCCCGACTGGCGGAGCGTTTCGGCTTCGGCGAGGTGTTTAACCAGCCGATCGAGCACTATATAGAAAACTGTCTGGTCGGAACCGGCCTCACTATCGAACAGCTGCGTAAAGGGCCGATTAAACCGGCGCCCACGCCCTGGATCCCGTTCGAAAAAGGTATTTTCCGCACGCCGACCAAAAAGGCCCACTTCTTTATCGAAGAGTGGCAGAAGAAAGATTTCCCACCGATTGTGACCTATATGCAGGTGAAAGAGTCGCCGAAAGGCTCCCCGGAACTGGCGAGCCAATACCCCTTAATGGCCGTTCAACGCAAGCTGGCCCGCAGCATCCACTCCAGCCACGGGATGAATGAATGGATCCTCGAGGTGCAGCGCAATCAGCCTAACATCATGATCCACCCGGATGATGCTGCCAGCCGCCATATCAGGAACGGCGAATGGGCGATTGCTTTCAATCACCGTGGAGAACACCGGGCATTGGCCGTGGTGACGCGTCAAATCAAACGCGGCGTGGTGTGCCTGGATAATGGCTGGTGGGAACAGCAAGGAGGCAGCAGCAGCCACGTCACCAACGACCATGCGGAAGTTTTGGGCAACGGTCATTGCTGTAACAGCACCCTGGTTGACGTCCGGGCGGAGGCATAATCATGGTCAGACAATATGGATTTTTAGTCGATATGCGCAGCTGTTATGGCTGCAAAACCTGCTCGATGGCCTGCAAATCTGAAAATGCCACCCCGGCTGGCGTGTTGTGGCGGCGGGTCAGAGAATTTCACTTTGACGACCCCAACGCGATGGCGTTTATCTCGATGTCGTGCAACCACTGCGACGATCCGCAGTGCATGAAAGTATGCCCGGCGGATACCTACAGCAAGCGGCCTGACGGCATTGTCGTGCAAGATCATGACAAATGCATTGGTTGCCGAATGTGCATTATGGCTTGCCCTTATAATGCGCCGGTATTTGATCCCGTCGAAGGAAAAACCAGTAAGTGCAACCTTTGCGCTGAACGCCTTGATGAAGGGCTGCTGCCCCGCTGCGTCGCATCCTGCCCGGCCGGCGTGCTGCAGTTTGGCGATATTGACGAACTGCGCGCTCGCCACTCCGCTGACCTGACGCGTATCGAGACCCGCTACTCGCTGCCGGACCATCGAATCAGTCAGCCCAATGTCGTCATTATTCCCGCCGGTGATAAGGAATAACCCATGTCTGAATATGAACTTCCCTTGGTCTTTTTTACCGTGTTTTGTCAGTGGGCGGTCGGCACGATCGTAGCCATCACGGCATTGATTCTGGCGCAGCCAAGCTGGCTAAGCGACGAAAAGCGCTTTAATGTCCTGCGACAGCTGGCGTTAGGGATTGTAGCAATCAATATCCTCGGCTCCGTGCTGTCGCTGCTGCATTTGGGTTCCCCCACCGGCGCCTATCGAGCCATTCTGGGCATCGGTCATTCCTGGCTCAGCCGGGAAGTCGCCGCCTTCTCCTTGCTGAACGTGGCGGTCGTTTGCTGGGCCGCCATGGTATTTCGCTTTAACTCTAACCCCAGGCTGATTCGCCAGGTTAGCCTGCTGACTTCGTGCACGGGAGTGGCCGCGATCCTGGTTTCCGCACAGGTTTATTACCAGATGGCGAGCCACCCTCTGTGGCACACGCCGCTAACCCACCTCGGTTTCATCGCCACGGCTCTGCTGCTGGGGTTTACCACCCTTGGCCTGCGGCTCAGCGTGTTCAATACGGCTCAAAACGAGCACGAACGGTGGCTCCCCGTCGCGTTGCCGGCAGGCATTTTCTGCGGCGTGATGCTGATGCTGGTCGTAATCCTGGGCTACAGCACCGGGTTCACCCAGCAAGGAAAAATGCTCGCCAGCGCCGTCACCGTTTTTGGCTCGGGTCTGATGGGGTGGCTTATTTTTGGCGCGCTAATTACCGGCAGCGGATTGGCGGCCTATCTGTACCAACGGCCGGTTCTGAACGTTGGCGTTGCGGGTGCACTGATGCTGACCCTGCTCTCGGCCTGTATTGGTGGCCGAATGCTGTTTTACGCCGGCGTCATGAGCCAGTACCCTTGGTTTTGATGTTGCGGCTGCGCTGATATTCAAGGCAAGAAAAAGGCCGCCGAGGCGGCCTTTGGTGAACGGGCAGGTGTTAACTGTAGGCGTTGAGCGTACGCTGGCACAGGGCGGAGCGGACGCAGTCTTGTTTATCAAAGCGGATGATGCCGATCATTTCATCCTCTTCGAAGCGCTCCATCGCATCGCTGAGGCCGGACTTCACACCGCGCGGCAGGTCGCATTGGGTGATGTCACCATTGACGATAACCGTGACGTTCTCACCCAGACGGGTCAGGAACATCTTCATTTGGCTGGCGGTAACGTTCTGGGCTTCATCCAGAATAACCACCGCATTTTCGAAAGTACGCCCGCGCATATAGGCGAAAGGCGCGATCTCCACCTTGCCGATTTCCGGGCGCAGGCAGTATTGCATAAAGGACGATCCTAAACGGCGCACCAGAATGTCATACACCGGACGGAAATAAGGGGCGAACTTCTCAGAGATATCCCCCGGCAAGAAACCGAGGTCTTCATCCGCCTGCAGAACCGGACGAGTAACGATAATCCGATCCACTTCTTTATGTATAAGGGCTTCTGCCGCTTTCGCAGCGCTGATAAATGTTTTGCCGCAGCCGGCTTCACCGGTGGCAAATATCAACTGCTTCTTGTCTATGGCTATTAAGTAATGACCCTGAGCTTCGGTTCGCGCCAAGATGGGAGAGCTATCGCGCTTGTCGCGTGCCATGCCGATAGACTCAACACCACCCATTTGTACCAGCGAGGTTACGGACTCTTCTTCCAGCTGGCGATGACTACGAGCGTCACGACGAATAACGCGTTTCGCTTCACGACGTGCTTTGATCACTGCTTTTTGTCTCATAGTGGCACCTTACAGTTTGTTTCACCTACCGCAACGGCCAGGCCGTGCGATTATGTTTCACATACAGATGCGGGTTTGGCTCCCTTTTGAGCCAACGATAGCCAATAGAAAAAATGAATCTCCGGCAGGCTTTTCGGCACGCCGATTTTTCACGGGACAACGCGATTGCATAATTAAATCGAGAGTAAAAAGTGACAAGAATTTTTGATAACGGGAGTGTGGTCTGGTCAGAAAAAGAGAGTCGGAGAGAGTGCCCTCGTTACAACGAGTCATCAGGGAAGGTCTGTTATTTTTTCTTTCTAGCCCAACCAAGGACTTTACCATTAGCGATCCCCGCAGTGTTATTTACAGCTTCAAGCTGTGCACCTTGTGAAAACTACCGCCAGATGATTACAGTATAATGACATTCAAACCGCGTACGTTGCTAAAATGTAAAAAAATTTAATCTTTTTTGTTTTTAGGCGCCGCAAGAACACTATATCACGCCGATTACGTCATTCAATGTAATTTTTATTTTAATAAATATCATATCGTTATGATTAAAACCCTTGAATGACATTTCGGTTTCCTGATTAAATTTTGCACAAACAAAAACCGGCACTTCTCTCTCGATTTATAAATAAAAAAGGCGGGAAAGCTCCCGCCCTGCCGTTCTTTGATTACGCCGGTAACTCCCTTGGCGGTTACTCGAAGGTATAAGAAACGCTCACCCCACCGCCCCAGTTTCTTCCCGGCGCCGGTTCGTAGTAACGGCCATTGCCTTCATTGACGATCACCGATCCCACGTATTGGCGGTCAAACAGGTTATCCACCCGACCGAAAACATTCAGCATCCAGTTACCCATTGGATAACGATAGCCTGTATTTAAGCCCACGGTGGTATAGGCCGGAGCCTGTTCAGTGTTGGCATCATTAACTTCGATATCGCTCATGTAACGCACCTCCGCACCGGCATACCACCCTTCCGGCGGAGACCAGGCCAACGACGCATAGCCCATATTGCGCGCTATGCCCGGCATACGGTTGCCGCTTGGCACCTTATTGGCTTCTGAACACTGACTGTCGCCGCACACATCTTCGCGATAGCGCGCATCTAACAGCGTCCAGGCAAACTGCACCCGCCAGTCATAAGCGAACTGCTGGTCCAGCGCCAATTCCAGCCCACGTCGGCGGGTCTGCCCGGCGTTTTTGTAGCTGGTGCGACCGTTGCTGCTTTCATCCACCACAATTTCGTTGCGCGTGTCGGTCTGGAAAACCGCAGCGGTCAACAGGCCGTTGCCAATGCGTGTTTTACTGCCCAACTCCACCGTGTCGCTGGTCGAAGGCTGTAAACCAAAGTTAAGCCCGGCCTGATCGCCGGAGCGGTACGACAGCTCGTTAATGGTCGGTGTTTCAAACCCGCGTCCGGCGGACAGATACAGGTTCCAGCCGCTCATTACCGCGTAGTTCAAGGATCCGGCCGGCAGCCATTTATGGTAGCTGGCGTTACCGCTGTCATCGCCGTTGCTGCCGGTCACGTAGTGGTCGTTGGAGTCGAAATTGACGGTGCTGTAGCGCATGCCGGCATCCAGCGTCAGTTTTTGCGTCAACTGCCACGAACTTTGCAGATAGGGATCCAGGTTCCACATCAGGTTGCGCTCATTGCGGCGCAGCGCCCCCTGAGTGCCCAACTCGGTTACGCCGTTAACCTGGGTAAAGTTTTCATAGCCTTTACGCTGCTCGGTCATGGTTTCATAGTCCAACCCGCCGGTCAGGGTATAGGGGACGCCCAGCTCGCCGCGGTGCGTCCAGCGCGTATCAATCCCCTGATAGTGACGCGTCAGATCAATTACCCCGCCAGGATGCTGGGCGCTACGCTGCTGCACCGCGACCGGGATCGACTGGTACTGGGTGGTTTCGCGCTCACCGGCATACATCATGATGCTCAGGTCGTCATCGGCCCCCATCTGGCGCTCATAGTGCAACCCGGCCTGGGTCTGCGAAGTGCTTTTACGGGTGTTGTACTGGTCGGCACGCGGCGCCTGGCGCGGATTATCGTGCCATTCCGCGTTCGTCAGGCCACCTGGATCATTGGCGTGAATATCGACGCTGTTGAACAACAACGTCAGGGTGCTGACGTCGTCGATACGTACGCCCAACTTGGCATTGCCAAGGTTTTTCTGCGCACCGCTGTGATCGCGAAAGCCCTGGGTCGTAAAGCGGGTGCCGGAAATAGTGTAGTTAACGTCGCCGGCGTGGGTGCCGTCGCCGGTCGCCCCGGTCGCCTTGACGCCATAACGCCAGGTGCCGTAACTGCCAAAGTACGAACTGGCTTCAAGACGCGCAGGTTGCTGGCCGGTTTCGGTTTCCACATTCACCATACCGCCGGACGCATTGCCGTAGAGGGCAGAAAACGGCCCGCGCAGCACCTCCACCTTTTCAACCGAGTTAAGGTCAATGTTCGACGTCTGGCCCTGACCATCAGGCATGGTGGCCGGGATACCGTCGACATAAATACGCACGCCGCGCACCCCATACATTGAACGTGCGCCAAAGCCCCGCACCGAAAGCTGCAGATCCTGCGCATAGTTCTGGCGGTTCTGAATTTGCAGGCCGGGCACGCTGCCCAAACTTTCCGACAGGTTGATCTGCGGCCTGGCCTCACGGATTTGATCGCCATTCACCACGCTGACGGCAGCCGGGGTGGACAGTTCGGATAGGCCGCTGCGTTTGGCCGTGACCACCATGGTCTGTTCGCTATCCTTGTCCTGCGCCAGGGCGCAGACAGGCAGTAAGGCAGGGATAACCAGAGCTGAAACCGCCAACCGGTTTTTATGAGTGCTTTTCATCAGGAGAATGCCGTTAAAGGGATCGGAGAATATGAACCATTTGGAACGTTATGGCCAATATGTTAATGCTTTTAACAAAAAATGAAAATAGTTAGCCTAATTAAAGACGGAGCTCTCGATTTCGCAAGCCCAGGGTTGATTTTAATTAACGGCTGTTGGTTCAAAAATAAGGCGGGAAAACCCCGCCTGGTGAAGTGAGGCTCAGGCTTTCAGCAAGCCGCTGGCCAGATAGTCGTTGCTGTCCTTGACCCCTGGCAACGCAAAGAAATAACCGCCGCCGATAGGTTTGACGTACTCTTCCAGCGCCTCGCCGTTCAGACGTTTTTGCACCGTCAGGAAGCCTTTCTCCAAATCGGCCTGGTAGCAGACGAACAGCAGCCCCATTTCCAACTGACCGGAATTGGACACGCCGATCGAATAGCTGTAGCCCCGGCGCAGCAACAAATTGCTCTGGGTTTGTGGCGTGCGCGGGTTTGCCAGGCGGATATGCGCATCCATCGGGATCATCTTCCCTTCGGGATCCTTCTCATAGTCCGGCTCGTCGTGTTCATGCTTCATGCCAAGCGGCGCACCGCTGTGCTTTTCGCGGCCGAAGATGGTTTGCTGCTCCTGCAACGGGGTGCGATCCCAAAACTCCACGTGGAAGCGGATAATACGCGCGGCCTGATAGCTGCCGCCCACCGCCCATGCAGGTTCCCCGGCGTTATCGGCCACCCACACCACCTGATCCATCAGCGGTTTATCGTCGGTTTTCGGGTTGGCGGTGCCGTCTTTAAAGCCCAGCAGGTTGATTGGCGTCTCTTTACCTTTGCTGCGTGCGGCGTGGGCGGAGATAAACCCTTCCCGCTTCCAGCGCACGCTGAGCAGATCCGGCGAATGCTTGATGATGTCACGCAGTGCGTGGATCACCGTTTCATTGGTATTGGCGCAAATCTGCAACACCAAATCGCCGTGGCACAGGCTGGCATCCAGCGAGTCGTTGGGAAAACGCGTCATTTTTTGCAGCCGCAACGGCTTGTGCGCCTGCAGGCCGAAACGCTCGTCAAACAGCGAGGTGCCGACCGACACGGTGATGGTCAGGTTATCCGGGTAGATCTCCGGCCCCATGATGCCCGAATCAAGCGGTGGCAGCTTGGGATCCACTTCCGGGGCTTTGCCGCCGGTGGTCAAAAACGCAATGCGGTTGGTCAGCAGCCGAAACAGCCGCTCCAAATCCTGCTTGTTGCTGGCCAGCACGTCAAAGGCCACCAGCATCATCGCGGCTTGCTGCGGCGTGAGGATCCCGGCCTGGTGCGCGCCGTAGAACGGCTGCTTCTGCCAGCGTTCATCCTTAGCCACCGCCAGCGGTTCTGCGGTTTTATCTGCCGCCTGAGTCAGACGACTGCCGCCCAACGCCAGTACGCCCAGCCCCAATCCCTGCAATAAACGACGGCGCGACGGTGACGCCGCGCCCTGCGTTTGTGGATGCGGCCCGTTTTCCGGGCCGATCTTGTTACTCATGATGCTTTGCCTCAGTCCAGACCCAGAACGCCACGCAGCTGTGACAAATCTTCCGCCAGGGTAGTGATTGGCCCTTTCATGGCGTTGCGATCGGCATCGGTCAGCTTCTCGTAAGATTCATAGCCATCCTGGGTTTTGTATTTCGCCAAAATGGTATCAACGGTTTTAAAGTTGGCGTCGATCTTGTCCAGCAACGGCTTGTTGGCCTTGACCAACAGCGGGCGCAGCAGGTTAACGATTTTTTGTGCGCCGTCTACGTTGGCCTGGAAGTCCCACAGGTCGGTACGGCTGTAACGGTCTTCTTCACCGCTGATTTTGCTCGCCGCCACTTCTTCGATCAGGCCGGCTGCGCCCCCCACAACCTTGCTTGGCGGGAAGGTCAGGTCGGTCACCCGTTTTTGCAGCTCAAGGGTGTCGTTATAGAGTTGATCGGCGTATTTGCTCATGTCTTTGGTGGTGTTGTCGGCAAACAGCGCTTTCTCCAAGCGGTGGAAACCGGTGAACTTCGGATCTTCCGCTTTTTTCTCGTAGTCGTCTTCGCGGGCGTCGATACTGCCGTCCAAATCGGAGAACAGCTCGGCGATCGGCTCAATTCGCTCGTAATGCTGGCGGGTCGGCGCATAGAGTTTACGAGCCTCGGCAACTTTGCCGGCCTTCACGGCATCGGTGAACAGCTTGGTTTGTTTAACCAGCCCTTCGACCTCTTTGGTCACGTAGACTTTGTATTCAGCAATCGGCCCAACCAAATCCATGGCGTTCGGTTTACCGTCACTGGCAGCCCCGGCCGAGGCGGTCACGGTCAGTTTGCCTTTCGGATTGCTGAGCAGCCCACAGGTCATGTCATATTCGCCCGCTTCCAGATTGGCGGTCATCTTCTGGGTGAAGCCGGGCGCGATGTTTTCACGCTCTTCCACCACCATCACCCCTTTCAGGATTTCCCACTCCACGTTTTTTTGGCTGGTGTTGTGCACCACAAACTGGGTTTTACCGGCCGGCACCGTCAGTTGCATCGGCTCGCACTGTTTGTCGTTAACGGTGATCTTTACCTGCGGCACGTCCGCCGCCAGAGCATCGATGCTCAGCGCAAACGCCGGGAGTGCCAGTAATGCTGCGTGCAAAGCCTTGCGGCGGAATAACGGAGTAGACATACAAGATTCCCTATTAAATTAATGATTGATTTTACGTTGCGCCGAAACCGCTACCGGTTCCGCACGCTGCGGCAGGAAAAAGAAAATCAGTGCTGGGATCAAATACAAGAAGTAGACCGCCACTTCGCTTACCGTTGGCGTTTCCTGGTAGCCGAAGATGCCTTCTAGCAGGGTGCCAAACAGGGAGTGGGTCGACAAATGGTTGCTGAGATCAAACGCGATATCCTGGAAGTGGTTCCACAACCCGGCTTCGTGGAAGGCGCGGATCGCCCCGGCGGCCAGGCCGGCGGCAACAAACAGGATAAACAGGCTGGTCCATTTGAAGAATTTGGCCAGGTGCAGCTTCACGCCGCCCCAGTAAATCATCATGCCCAGTACAATGGCGGCCACCAGGCCAAGCACCGCACCGATAGGCGCTTCAATCCCCACGTCTTGCTGGAAAGCCGCCAGCAGGAAGAACACCGACTCCAGCCCTTCGCGGGCCACGGCAAAAAACACCATCGCCACCAGCGCCCAGCCCTGACCTTTGCCGGAATTGAGCGCATTGTCGATAGCGCCTTCCAGATGCACCTTGACCGATTTGGAGACCTTACGCATCCAGAACACCATATAGGTCAGGATCAGCACCGCCACTACCGCGACTATGCCTTCGAACAGCTCTTGCTGCTTTTGCGGGAATTCGCCGGTGGTTTCATTGATGAAGATTCCAAGCGCCAGGCACAGGGCGGCGGCAACAATCACCCCTATCCATACCACGCCTAACCATTGACCCCGCTGCGTGCGTTTCAGGTAGCTGGCAATCAGGCTGACGATCAACGCCGCCTCCAGCCCCTCACGGAACATGATAAGGAAGGGAACAAACATAAGTAATAACCTCTAAAAAGGCATCTGCTGCGAAGCGCCCGCACGTCAGAAATGATGGCAGCGCCAATGTAAAGAAAAGTAAAACTCAACGATAGTGATTATCATTCTGGCTGGCAGAAATACAAGAGCCCCAAGGGTGATTTTTTCTAATCAAATGTCGCCAGTTGTTTCCGCAAGATGACGAAGAATAACGGAATGAGAAATATTGAATGGTAGGGGCGCTGCATGCTGCGCCCGGTCATATCATCGAGGGAGTAATCGGGGCGAACATTCCGCCCACTGCAAGCTAAGCATTTAGGTGGTTTGCCTGCAATGATAAAGGGCGCATAAAGCGCCCTTGGTGACTCGCGATGCGAGAGATTAAACGGTTTTGAACTCGGCTTCCGCCTGATCGAAACGCTCGGTAATGGTCGCGGAAGGTGAACGCCCCATCAGGCTCACCACCACGATGGCGATACAGCCGAACAGGAAGCCTGGGATGATTTCATACAGATCCAGCCAGGCGAAGTGTTTCCAGACGATTACCGTTACTGCGCCAACCAGCATGCCGGCCAGGGCGCCGTTACGCGTCATGCGTGACCACATGACCGAGATCAGCACCACCGGACCAAAGGCAGCGCCGAAGCCGGCCCAGGCGTAGCTCACCAGACCCAGCACGCGGTTTTCCGGGTTTGCCGCCAGCGCTATGGCCACCAACGCCACGACCAGCACCATGATACGCCCTACCCATACCAGTTCACGCTGACTGGCGCCCTTACGCAGGAAGGCCTTGTACAGGTCTTCGGTGATCGCACTTGAACACACCAACAGCTGGCAGCTCAGGGTGCTCATTACCGCCGCCAAAATCGCTGACAGCAAAATGCCTGCAATCCACGGGTTGAACAGCAGCATCGCCAGTTCGATAAACACGCGCTCGCCGTTTTGCGACACGTTCCCCGCTTGATCAGGGTTATTGGCGAAGTAGGCAATACCGAAGAAGCCGACGGCGATGGTGCCCGCCAGGCACAGGACCATCCAGGTCATGCTGATGCGACGCGCACTGCGAATAGTGCGGTGAGAGTCAGCCGCCATAAAGCGCGCCAGAATGTGCGGCTGCCCGAAATAACCCAGCCCCCAGCCCAGCAGCGAGAGAATGGCCACAAAGTTCAGGCCTTTCAGCATGTCGATATTGGCCGGGTTTTGCGCCTGGATCACCAGCATCGAGGTATCAATGCCGCCTACCGCGAAGATCACAATTATCGGAGTCAGGATCAGCGCAAAAATCATCAGGCTGGCCTGCACGGTATCGGTCCAGCTCACCGCCAGGAATCCACCGATAAAGGTATAAAGGATAGTGGCCGCAGCGCCGGCCCACAGCGCCGTTTCGTAGCTCATGCCAAAGGTGCTTTCGAACAGACGCGCACCGGCCACGATGCCGGAAGCACAATAGATAGTGAAGAACACCAGAATGACAATGGCGGAGATCACCCGCAGCAGCTTGCTGTTGTCTTCAAAACGGCTGGTGAAATAATCCGGTAACGTCAGGGCGTTATTGTTGGCTTCGGTATGAACGCGTAGCCGCCCCGCCACCAGCTTCCAGTTAAGGTAAGCGCCGATGGTCAGGCCTATCGCAATCCAGCTTTCAGAGATGCCGGACAGGAAGATGGCGCCCGGCAGGCCCATCAGCAGCCAGCCGCTCATATCCGATGCGCCGGCAGAGAGCGCGGTCACCACGCTGCCCAGGCTACGACCGCCCAGAATGTAGTCGTCAAAGTTATTGGTTGCCCGGTAGGCAAGTAAGCCGATTAACACCATCCCGAAGATATACACCAGGAAGGTGACCAGCATTGGTGTGCTCATTGTCATGAAATTCTCCACTCTCATTATTATTTCGCGCTGTATTGCGATAGTTACTGCTTGCCAATCCGCCGGAACGTGGCGAAAAGCTGACACTCCCGCGAGTGAAAATAGTTTCCTCCCGCAATTGTCTGACCGTCGGCTATCCTAGTTGACCTGTTGATTATCCAACAAGACATTTAACAACAAAGTTACACAAAGTTTACCCTGCGTCACATTTAACCACCTGCAAGGTTACACCTCACATTCAAAAACAGAGTTGCACCTCATACTAATTCAGCGTTATCCCTGATATTGCTGGGGTTAACGCGCGCGAATGGCCGATCGCCGACGCGCCATCCCACAGGCAGAGCAAGAACCATGCCGATTATTGATGTTAAAAAATCGATGGAACTCACACTTCGTTCATCCGCCTGATTTAACACGGTTGCACAAAGTTGCAACATGCAGGATATTGTCTGCATTCATCACAGCACACAACGCACGAACCTATCCCAGCAGCCTATCTGGCCCGCAGTTTGTATAGCCTGATGGGATAGGTTCTTAACACAGGAGTTGGATTGGCATGGGCACTACCACAATGGGCGTGAAGCTCGACGAGGCCACTCGCGATCGAATCAAAAGCGCCGCACAGCGTATCGATCGCACGCCGCACTGGCTGATCAAGCAGGCCATTTTTAATTATCTCGAACGTCTCGAGAACGGTTCCGATATCCCTGAAATTCCGGCACTTGCCGCTGCCGGCCAGGCCGAAGCGGACGACATTATGCCGCAAGTGCAGGAAGAGTCACACCAGCCATTCCTTGAATTTGCAGAACAAATTCTGCCGCAGTCGGTTAACCGCGCAGCCATCACCGCGGCTTATCGCCGCCCTGAGACCGAAGCGGTGCCGATGTTGCTCGAACAGGCGCGATTACCTGCCGATCTTGCCAAAGCCACCCATAAGATGGCTTACGACATCGCCGAGAAGTTGCGTAACCAAAAGAGTGCAAATGGCCGCGCCGGCATGGTGCAAGGCCTGCTGCAGGAGTTCTCCTTGTCTTCACAGGAAGGCGTGGCGCTGATGTGCCTGGCCGAAGCCCTGCTGCGTATTCCGGACAAACCAACCCGCGATGCGCTGATCCGCGATAAAATCAGCAACGGCAACTGGCATTCTCACCTCGGCCGCAGCCCATCGCTGTTTGTTAACGCCGCCACCTGGGGCCTGTTGTTCACCGGCAAGCTGGTATCCACTCATAATGAAGCCAACCTGTCACGCTCGCTGAACCGCATTATCGGCAAGAGCGGCGAACCGCTGATCCGTAAAGGCGTGGATATGGCGATGCGCCTGATGGGCGAACAGTTCGTGACCGGCGAAACCATCGCCGAAGCGCTGGCCAACGCCCGCAAGCTGGAAGACAAAGGGTTCCGTTACTCCTACGACATGCTGGGTGAAGCCGCCCTGACCGAAGCCGACGCGCAGGCCTATCTGGTGTCTTACCAGCAGGCAATCCATGCGATTGGCAAAGCCTCGAACGGCCGCGGTATCTATGAAGGCCCGGGCATTTCCATCAAGCTGTCCGCTTTGCACCCGCGTTATAGCCGCGCACAGTACGAACGCGTAATGGAAGAGCTCTACCCTCGCCTGCTGTCATTGACCCTGCAGGCGCGCCAATACGACATCGGCATCAATATCGATGCTGAAGAAGCCGATCGCCTGGAAATCTCGCTCGACCTGCTGGAAAAGCTGTGCTTCGAACCTCAGTTGGCCGGTTGGAACGGCATCGGCTTCGTGATCCAGGCCTATCAGAAACGCTGCCCGTTCGCCATCGACGCGGTGATCGACATGGCGCAACGCAGCCGCCGTCGCCTGATGATCCGTCTGGTAAAAGGCGCCTACTGGGACAGCGAAATCAAACGCGCCCAAATGGACGGGCTGGAAGGCTATCCGGTCTACACCCGCAAGGTCTACACCGACGTTTCTTATCTGGCCTGCGCCCGCAAACTGCTGGCGGTGCCGAACCTGATTTATCCGCAGTTCGCTACCCATAACGCCCATACCCTGAGCGCGATTTATCATCTGGCGGGCAACAACTACTATCCGGGCCAGTATGAGTTCCAGTGCCTGCACGGCATGGGCGAACCGCTGTACGAGCAAGTGGTAGGTAAAGTGGCCGACGGTAAGCTGAACCGTCCATGCCGCATCTATGCACCGGTCGGCACCCATGAAACGCTGTTGGCGTATCTGGTGCGTCGCCTGCTGGAAAACGGCGCTAACACCTCGTTCGTTAACCGTATCGCCGATGCCACCCTGCCGCTCGACGAACTGGTTGCCGACCCGGTTACCGCGGTCGAAGCCCTGGCCGCCAGCGAAGGTCAACTTGGCCTGCCGCACCCGCGCATTCCGCTGCCGCGTGAGCTCTATGGCACCAAGCGCATCAACTCCAGCGGTCTGGACCTGTCGAACGAACAGCGCCTGGCCTCCCTGTCCAGCGCACTGCTGACCAGTGCCACCCAGCCCTGGCGCGCAGAGCCGATTATCGACGCCGAGCTGGATCAGGGCGTGGAGCAACCGGTGATTAACCCTGCCGAGCCGGGCGACGTGGTCGGTTACGTGCGTGAAGCTACCGAAGGTGAAGTCAGCCGGGCGCTCGACGCCGCCGCTGCCGCCGGTCCCATCTGGTTTGCTACCCCGCCGTCCGAGCGTGCCGCCATTCTGGAGCGTGCTGCCGAACTGATGGAAGGCCAACTGCAAAGCCTGTTGGGCATTCTGGTGCGCGAAGCGGGCAAAACCTTTAACAACGCCATCGCCGAAGTGCGCGAAGCGGTCGACTTCCTGCATTACTACGCCGGTCAGGTACGCGATGATTTCGCCAATGACAGCCACCGTCCGCTGGGCCCGGTGGTGTGTATCAGCCCATGGAACTTCCCGCTGGCCATCTTCACCGGTCAGATTGCCGCTGCGCTGGCGGCAGGCAACAGCGTTCTGGCCAAACCGGCAGAGCAAACGCCGCTGATCGCCGCACAGGCGGTGCGCATTCTGCTGGAAGCCGGCATTCCGCAAGGCGTGCTGCAGCTGCTGCCAGGCCAGGGCGAAAGCGTCGGCTCGGTTCTAGTCAATGACGCTCGGGTTCGTGGCGTGATGTTTACCGGCTCTACCGACGTTGCCGGCATTTTGCAGCGCAGCATCGCAGGCCGTCTGGATCCGCAAGGTCGCCCAACGCCGCTGATTGCCGAAACCGGCGGTCTGAATGCCATGATCGTCGACTCTTCCGCACTGACCGAACAGGTGGTGACTGACGTGGTCGCCTCCGCATTCGACAGCGCAGGCCAACGCTGCTCCGCCCTGCGTATCCTGTGCATTCAGGAAGATGTGGCGGAACATACGCTGCAAATGTTGCGCGGCGCGATGGCCGAATGCCGCATGGGTAACCCGGAACGCCTGTCGACCGATATCGGACCGGTGATCGACGCCGAGGCCAAGACCGGTATCGAACGTCATATCCAGGCGATGCGCGCCAAGGGCCGTAAAGTCTACCAGGCCGCGAAAGGCAATGTGCAGGATGAGAAAGAGTGGTCCCGTGGCACCTTTATCAAGCCAACCCTGATCGAACTGGACAGCTTCGACGAGCTGCAAAAAGAGATCTTCGGCCCGGTGCTGCACGTGGTCCGCTTCCAACGCACCAATCTGGAGTCGCTGGTCGATCAGATCAACGCCGCCGGTTATGGGCTGACGCTGGGCGTTCACACCCGTATTGATGAAACCATCGCCCGCGTGACCGAACGCGCCAAGGTGGGCAACCTGTACGTTAACCGCAACATGGTCGGCGCCGTGGTCGGCGTGCAGCCATTTGGCGGCGAAGGCCTGTCCGGCACCGGTCCTAAAGCCGGTGGCCCGCTGTACCTGTATCGTCTGCTGGCCAACCGTCCGGATGATGCGGTGCAACGTACCCTGCACCGTCAGGACGAAGAACGTCCGCTGGAGGCCACCGCACGGCCACAGTTGCTCAAGGCCCATCAGGCGCTGGAGCAATGGGCGATTGCCGAAAACCAACGCGATCTGGTGACGCTGGCGCAACGCTACGCCGAACTGGGCCAAGGCGGTACCTTACGTCCTCTGCCTGGCCCTACCGGCGAGCGCAATACCTATGCCCTGTTGCCGCGCGAGCGCGTACTGTGCCTGGCCGATAACGAAGCCGATGCCTTGACTCAGTTGGCCGCGGTACTGGCCGTCGGCAGCAGCGTGCTGTGGCCGGAAGCCGAGCTGCAACGCACCCTGTATCGCCGCCTGCCGGCGGCGGTTCAGGCCAGCATCAGCTTCAGCAAAGACTGGCAGCAGGACAAGGTGGAGTTCGATGCCGCCATTTACCACGGCGACGCCGATCAGCTGCGTATCCTGTGCGAGCAAATCGCCCAGCGCAGCGGCGCGATCGTTTCAGTGCAGGGCTTTGCCCACGGCGAAACCAACATCCTGCTGGAGCGCCTGCTGATCGAGCGCTCACTGAGCGTCAATACCGCAGCTGCCGGCGGTAACGCCAGCCTGATGACCATAGGGTAATCCGCCTCGCTGGATCACCGCCGCAGGTCACTTAATCTGCGAACCCTCCCGCAAACCCTGCATTCGTGCAGGGTTTTTTATTGTCTGCGCCCCACCGGCACGCTAGCGTATCGACCCTGTTGTCACAAAGTGTGTATGGTGTGTATCACAAAGGGACGGTAAACGCGTGAAAAGTTCAGAACTGATCGGGCTATTAGAGCAGGAAGGTTGGGTTTTAACGCGGATCAAGGGAAGCCAACATCAGTTTAAGCACCCGAACTCCCGTCTGGTGATCACCGTTCCACATCCGCGTAAGGATCTGAAAGCGGGAACGCTACGCCAAATCATGAAAGATGCCGGATTGTGCTAACCCGGAGCCATGAGTTAACAGGAGAAATTATGTTCTACCCTGCTTATGTACATTCAGAACCGGACGGAAGCGCCAGCGGTTTCTTTCCCGATGTACCGGGCTGCTATTTTGCCGGTGAGACTCTGGACAGGGCCTTTGAAGACGCCAGAAGTGCGCTGGATACCCATTTCGAATTCTTGAGCGAAGACAATCAACCCATTCCCGGCCCACAGGCCGTGACCTTTCATCTGGCACAGGATAACGACAGTCTGAATGGCGGACAGTGGTTGTTGGTCAATATTAATATGGATAAGTTTGATGGTCGGGCGGAGCGTATCAATATTACCTTGCCGCACCGCCTGCTGAACCGCATAGATTCTCTGGTGCAGCAACATCCCGGTTACGGTAGCCGCAGCGCCTTTTTGGCCGCAGCCGCCCGCAATGAATTATTGAAAGCCGGGTAGTCAAGAGCCAGGGGGCTGAACGCCCCCCTTCTTACTGATTCAAAAACTTGTCGAGGAATTGTTGGGTACGTTGGTGCTGCGGATTAGCGAACAGCTCTTTTGCCGGCCCTTGCTCCACGATGCGACCGTGGTCCATAAAAATAGCGCGGTCGGCCACGTCGCGGGCGAAGCTCATCTCGTGCGTGACGATCACCATGGTGCGCTTTTCTTCCGCCAGCGAACGTATGGTGTTGAGCACCTCGCCCACCAGCTCCGGGTCGAGCGCCGACGTAGGTTCGTCAAACAGGATCACTTCCGGCTGCATCGCCAGCGCCCGGGCTATCGCCACTCGCTGCTGCTGCCCGCCGGAAAGACGGCGCGGATAGGCCGACTCTTTACCGCTCAATCCCACTTTGGCCAACAAAGCCCGTGCACGTTGTTCCACGCTGGCCTTGGGCTCGCCTTTAACGATGACCGGACCTTCAATAATGTTCTCCAATACCGAGCGGTGCGGGAACAAATTGAAGTTCTGGAACACGAACCCCACCTGCTGGCGTAATGCACGAACCTGTTTTTTCTGTCTGCTCAGCGGCCTGGAACCGTCGATCAGTATATCGCCAACCCGAATGGTCCCGGAATCCGGCACCTCCAGCAGGTTGATGCTGCGCAATAAAGTGGTTTTCCCCGAGCCGCTTGGCCCGATAATCGCCACCACCTCACCGGCACCGACCTCCAGATCAATCCCATGCAGCACCGTTTGACCGTTGAACTGCTTGGTCAGCTTTTTCACTTCTATGGCACTCATGCGTTACTCCTGATCCTGGCGGTTTACGTGGGCTTCCAGACGATTTTGCAGCGCAGAAAGCAGGGTCGCCATCACCCAGTAAATCAGCGAGGCCGCCAGATACATGGTAAACACTTCCAGGGTACGCGAGGTAATCAACTGTGCCTGACGGAACAGTTCCGGCACCTGAATGGTCGCCGCCAGCGAGGTGTCTTTCACCAGGCCGATAAAGCTGTTGCCCAACGGCGGCAATGCGGTACGCGCCGCCTGCGGCAGGATCACCCGACGCAGCGTCTGCCAGCGGGTCATGCCGAGGCTGGCTGCCGCTTCCCACTGCCCTTTTTCAATCGACGAAATCGCCGCACGCAGGGTTTCCGAAGTATAGGCGGCGGTATTGAGCGACAGACCAATCAGCGCTGCCGGGAAGGGATCAAACTCGATGCCGAACTGCGGCAGGCCGTAGTAAATCATGAACAGCTGGGCAATCAACGGCGTGCCGCGAAACAGCGACACATAGAAGCGCGACAGCCATGACAGCGGCCATAACGGCGAAAGACGCATCAGCGCCAGCAGAAAACCGAGCAGTAAACCGAGCGCCATGCCCCCCAGACTGAGCTGGAGAGTGAGGATCGCGCCCCGCAATAAAAATGGCGCTGAATCCAGCGCCAGTTGGATACTTTCGTGCATTATTTAGTTACGTCCGCGCCAAACCATTTCTCGGAGATCTTCGCCAGCGTGCCGGCTTTTTGCATTTCGGCAATCGCCTGGTTAATCGCGGCCAGCAGTTCCGGGTTGTTTTTACGCACCGCCACGCCCGACTCCTGACGCGAGAACGCCGGGCCGGCTACAGCCAGCGTATCGCCGGTTTTCTTCACCAGATCCAACGCCGCCAGACGGTCCACCAGAATGGCGTTGATACGGCCTACGCGCAGATCCTGATATTTGGTCGGATCATCATCATAGGTACGCACGTCAACGCCCTGCACATTGTCACGCAACCACTGTTCGTAGTTGGTGCCAAGACCCACGCCGACTTTTTTGCCCTTCAGGTCTTCCGGCTTGGTGATGGTGCCTTCATTGCCCTTCTTCACCAAGGCCTGAATACCGGAGACGGTATAAGGCGTCGAGAAATCGTATTTCTTTTTACGCTCGTCGGAAATGGTCACCTGATTGATCACCACGTCGATGCGTTTTGAATCCAGCGAAGCCAGCATGCCGTCCCACTTGGTAGGGTTCAGCTTAGCTTTAACGCCAAGATACTCCGCCAGGGCGTTGGCGAAATCCACCTCGAAGCCGGTCAATTTGCCGTCTTCCCCCTGGAAGCTGAACGGCGGATAAGTGCCTTCCAACCCGACAACCAGGGTCCCGTGATGCTTCACCTGCTCCAGCAGGTTATCGGCGGCATAGGTCTGCGTGCTCAAACCGGCGGTCAGCGCAACGCTCATCACGCCCAGCAGCAATTGACGACGAACTTTGGAAAAGATCATAAACACCCCATCTGTTGTTTATCTTTTTTGATATCAGCACTTTAACAGTGTGACCGCCTGCTTGAAGGAATATAACCTTATAAATATAGTTCAAAATGGAATAACAAACCGCGTTCACACCTGTGGATGATAGGCGAACAGCGCCGGCGCACCGCCGGTATGGATAAACAGGATCGGGCCCTCATCGCGGAAACGTTGCTGGGCTACGCCGTCGATCAGACCGGCCATCGCCTTACCGCTGTAAACCGGATCCAGCAACACCCCTTCCTGCTGTGCCAACAGGTGTATCGCCGCCATGCCCTCTTCGTTTGGCATGCCGTACTGCGGCGCAAAATAGTCGTCCCACAGCGTAATCGGCGCCAGTTCGTCGATGTCCAACGAACAGGCCAGCGCTTTTTGGATCAGCTCCACCTTGGGCAATTGGTCGATCACCTTGCGTGAAACGGTCACGCCGATCAGGTGCGTTTCCGGCAGCAGTTGCTGCAGGCCAACGGCCAGCCCGGCATGGGTCCCGGCGCTGCCGGAGGCCACCACCACCGAGCTGAACGCGACGTTGCTGCGCTGGCTCTGTTCGGCAATTTCCAGCGCACACTGCACGTAACCCAGCGCCCCCAGCGCATTGGAGCCCCCTACCGGCACCACATAAGGTCGGAAACCTTGCCCTTCAAGACGGGTCGCCAGATCGGCCAACTGCTGTTGCGGGTCGTGCAGCGCATCGCACATCACCACTTCGGCGTTAAACAACCCGAGCAGCAAGCGGTTGCCGTTGGTCAGGTAGTTTTCTGCCTGGGTGTCGATTGGATTTTCCAGCAGCGCTACGCAGTGCAGACCCAGCTTGGCCGCCACGGCAGCCGTTTGGCGAACGTGGTTGGATTGGATGGCGCCGGCGGTGACCAGCGTGTCCGCACCCTGACGCAGCGCTTCTGCGGCAAGAAATTCCAGTTTTCTCAATTTGTTACCGCCCATTGCCATCGGTGTGACGTCGTCACGTTTGATGTAAATTTCGCGGCCAAGGTAGTCTGAAAGGCGAGACAGTTTTTCGAGCGGAGTGGCAGAGCCCACTAAATCGAGGCGCGGGAATTGCGCCAGTTTGTGTTGCAGATTCACAACTTCCCCCAGGGAATCAGATATCAACATCCAAAAGATAGATTTAGCAGATGTGAACCCAATAATCACTCTTTATTCGTGGCGGGAGAGACACGAAAACCCCGGCTGGCGCGCCGGGGAGGCAGATCAGTAGCTTTTTTGCCAGGCAAGATACTGGTCGTATTTGCGCAGCGCGATGCGGTAATTGTTGTGCGCCGCCGAAGGCAGGTCTTCGATGATGCGCTGATGGCTGACGTTACTGGCAAACTTGTCGGCCGGGTAATTGCGCTCCACCAGCATTTCATCCAGCCGACGCAGGCGCACCACGTATTCGCGGATGGTGCTGTGGCTCATTTCGGTCTGCTCAAACAGATACTGCTTGAACGCCATGATGTCGAAATAGCTCGGATGGCTGTTGCAGGAGATCTCACTGCAAAAGCGGCACAGCGCCGTCAGCTCATTTTGCACATTCAGCCACACGTGATCGTCAATCGGCTGGTCCATGCGCGCAATGGCATCTTTGTTGATGATCTTGCCACGAAACACCAACGCCATGCGATCCAATAGCTTGCCGCACTGAGAGCAATGGGTCTGGCTGTGTTTGTAATCTTTCAAATAACGGCTCAGCGGCCGTTTTTTCAATAGTATGCCTGGCATAGGAGCAGTCCGATTATCGCAATGGTGATCAGGTTGAAGGATCAAGGTTGAGTACATGTCAGTTCTCGTTCGCCAGTCGGGCGCGCAGACGTTTGATCGCCTGACTATGCAGTTGGCTGACGCGCGATTCGCCCACGTCCAGCACGGCACCGATCTCTTTCAGGTTCAACTCTTCCTGGTAATACAGCGTCAGCACCATTTTTTCGCGTTCCGGCAACGCCTCGATGGCGTCGATCACCCGTTGGCGCAGATTGCCCTCCAGCAGATGATGTAACGGATTGGCCTCTTCGTGCCCTTCCAGCAGCGGTTCCGCGCTTTCGCCGTGCTCTTCCCGCCATTCGTCGTAGGAGAAAAGCTGACTGTTATTGGTGTCCAACAGAATTTGACGGTACTCATCCAAAGGCAGGTTCAGCGTCTGCGCCACTTCCACTTCGCTGGCCGGTCTGCCGAGCCGCTGTTCCAACTGCCGCATCACCTGCGCCACTTCACGGGCATGGCGACGCACGCTGCGCGGCACCCAGTCACGGCTGCGCAGCTCATCGAGCATGGCGCCGCGAATGCGTTGCACCGCATAGGTGGTAAAGGCGGTTCCCTGCAGGGCGTCATAACGCTCAACGGCGTTCAACAGCCCAATTCCTCCGGCCTGCAACAGATCGTCGAGCTCCACGCTGGCGGGCAACCTGACCTGCAGGCGCAACGCCTCGTGGCGCACTAACGGAACGTAGCGTAGCCAGAGAGAATTTTTGTCCATCACGCCTTCGGCGGTATACAGATCGCTCACTATGTCTAAAACCTGCGGATAAGAGAGTCAGCGCTATTATCCGTAGGGGGCAAAATGCCAATCGGCTGAACAGTCGTACAAAACAGGCCTTATTTGCGCCATGCATTAGCTGAGCGGCGCGCGACCATAAAAAAACCCCGCCGAGGCGGGGTTCTTTTGCGACAGGTTAATCGGGGAGAGTCGATTAACGCAGCAGGGACAACACGTTCTGAGTAGACTGGTTAGCCTGTGCCAGAACAGAGGTGCCAGCCTGTTGCAGGATGTTGGCACGGCTCATGTTAGACACTTCGGTCGCATAGTCAGCATCTTGAATACGGGACTGAGAAGCAGACAGGTTGTTCACGGTGCTGTTCAGGTTGTTGATAACAGAATCGAAACGGTTCTGTACCGCACCCAGGGAAGAACGCAGACCGTCAACCTGAGACAGTGCTTTGTCCAGGGTTGCCAGTGGGTCGGCAGTTTTAGGCGTGGTGCTCATTTCAGCGCCTTTGGTTACTTTACCTGCGCTGTCTGCAGTGGCCTTGAAGTATTTGGCGTCTGCACCGGTACCTTCCTGGATCAGGTAAGATTTGCCGCCGTCATAGGATTTCAGACCAGTAGTGTCGCCCGTTGCAGTAACTTCTTCACCCACTGTAGTAACAGTTTTTGCACCGGTCAAAGCAGTCGTTGCACCTGAATCGGTAGTGCTGAAACCGGTTACTTTGCCCGTAGTTTTATCGATAGTGGCTTCAAATGTTTTAGTACCACCTGCGTCAGTACCATAGATCTTGCCATCATCTGCTTGTACGAGGTGATCCGGATCTGCTGCTGGACTACCGATTTTTTTACCATCGATATCAATAGTAAGTTGTTTACCTGTAGCAACAGTCGTTGCTGCACCGCCAACTTTAGTGGTATCAACGCCGTCTGCCACGCTGAACTTATCCAGGCCCAGAGTTTTAGAGTTGATGTTTTTCAGATCGATCTGGATGGTTTCGTTGTCGTTAGCACCCACCTGGATGGTCAGCTTCTGGTCGCCGCTCAGCACTTTCACGCCGTTGAAGTCGGTTTGTTCGGAGATACGGTTGATCTCTGACATGCGCTCGCTGATTTCGTCCTGGATAGACTGCAGGTCGCTGGAAGAGTTAGAACCGTTCTGAGACTGTACGGTCAGACGACGGATGTTTTGCAGGTTGTCGTTGACTTCGTTCAGTGCGCCTTCGGTGGTCTGCGCCAGAGAGATACCGTCGTTGGCGTTACGGGAAGCCTGAGTCAGGCCTTTGATGTTAGCGGTGAAACGGTTAGAGATCGCCTGACCCGCAGCATCATCCTTGGCGCTGTTGATACGCAGACCGGAAGACAGACGCTCGATCGCAGTACCCAAAGAAGACTGAGATTTGTTCAGGTTGTTCTGCGCCATCAGCGACAGGCTGTTGGTATTAATTACTTGTGCCATTGTATGCTTTCCTTACGTGTCAGTTGCGATCTTCGCAACGTAGTTAAAAGGTTCGGGCTGCTTTGCCCACGGCGTCAACCACCGTCCCATCAGGTATCGGCCCTCCCCCTGCAACCTTTAGAAATTTTTTGTTTTTTTTTCGCTTTGCCGCAATGGCAGAAATAACGCGGTTTTTCCTTCCTCTATTGCGCCATCGTTTTTTAAACTTTTCGGTAAACTTTTTCTCCGCTGGGCCGATAAACGCGTAAAGCGAATAAAGTCATTATTAAGGAGAATTACGAATGGCATCGATCAGTTCATTAGGCATCGGCTCAGGACTCGACCTCAACGGCTTGCTGGACAAGCTGACCAAAGCGGAACAGCAGCGTCTGACCCCGTACACTACCCAGCAGACCAGCTATAACGCCCAGTTGACCGCCTACGGCACGTTAAAAGGCTCGCTGGAAAAGTTCGATAACCTCAGTAAAGAGCTGGCGAAACCGACGTTTTTCAACAACACCACCGCCAGCAAACACGATCAGTTTGCCATCACCACCACCGACAAGGCCGTGGCGGGCAACTACATTGTCGAAGTTCAAAAACTGGCACAACCACAAACGTTGACCACTCAGGCGTCGATTACCAATCAGACGGAAAAACTCGGCACGCCCGGCAGCAGTGACCGCTCAATCACCATAACCGCAGGGGATCCACAGAAAGAAGTGAAGATCCCACTAACCGATGATCAAACCTCGCTGGTGGAAATGCGTGATGCGATTAACAATGCCAAAGCCGGCGTCAACGCCAGCATCATGCGGGTAGGCGACAACGACTACCAATTGGCGATCAGCTCCACTGCCACCGGCGAGAAAAACACCGTTTCGGTGCAGGTCAATAATGACAACAAGTTGGGCGACATCCTCAATTACGACGCCACCTCTAAAAGCAACGCAATGAAGCAAACCGTGGCCGGTCAGGATGCCGAAGTCTTGGTTAACGGCACGAAAATCAAGCGCAGCACCAACTCGATTGCCGATGCCCTGCAGGGCGTGACCATCGATCTGAAAACCGTCACCAAAAAAGATGAACCGCAGAACCTGGTGATCAGCACCGACAAAACCGGCACCGCCGACAAGATCAAAGACTGGGTCGACAACTATAACTCGCTGCTGGATACCTTTAACTCGCTGACCAAATATACTCCGGTCAAAACCGGTGAGACGCAGAATGCCAAAAACGGCGCGCTGCTGGGGGATAACACCCTGCGCGGTATCCAGTCGTCGATTAAAAGTGCGCTCAGCGGCGCGCAGGATAACCCGGAGCTGAAGGGCCTCGGCAACCTGGGGATCACCACCAACACCAAGACCGGCAAGCTGGAAATCGACAGCACCAAGCTCAACAAAGCCATCGATGAAAAACCGGAACAGGTTGCCAACTTCTTCGCCGGCAACGGCAAAGATACCGGCATGGCCACCGAGATCCACAATGAGATCCAAAGCTACATCAAGGCCGGCGGCATCATTGAGAACTCGACCAAAAGCATCAATACCAGCCTTGACCGCCTGAACAGCAAGATCACCACCGTGACGGCCAGCATCCAAAGCACTATCGATCGCTATAAACAACAATTCGTCCAACTGGATACCATGATGTCCAAGCTGAGTGGCACCGGTGATTATTTAAAACAACAGTTCAAGTAAGAACTTTTTAACCAGGTAAAAAATCACATGTATAACCGTAGCGGAACTCAGGCCTACGCCCAGGTCAGTCTGGAAAGTGGCGTAATGAGCGCCAGCCCGCACCAGTTAATCGTGATGCTGTTCGACGGGGCGCTTAGCGCCCTGTTACGCGCACGGATACTGATGAATCAGGGTGATATCGCTGGCAAAGGACTGGCTCTGTCAAAGGCCATCAATATTATCGATAACGGCCTGAAAAGCGGTCTCGACCACCAGCAGGGCGGTGAAATGGCCGATAACCTGGCGGCGCTGTATGACTATATGAAACGGCGCCTGATGCAGGCCAATTTGCACAATGATGAAGCGGCGATCTCCGAAGTGGTGAAGCTGCTGGAAAATATTGCTGACGCCTGGCGCCAGATTGGCCCCAACTATCACCCTACTCAGGACGCCGTGTAATGGAACGTCAACAACAGCTGTTAGCCGCCTATCAGCAGGTGTATAGCCTGAGTAGCCAGATGATCGTTCTGGCACAGACGGAAAGATGGGAAGACCTGGTCGAGCTGGAACTGTCCTACGTGACGGCGGTGGAAAGAACCGCCGCATTTACCGGCCAGGCCGGTCCTTCAATGGCGTTACAGGAATTGCTGCGCAATAAGCTGCAGCAAATCCTCGACAACGAGACCGAGCTAAAACGTCTGCTGCAGCAACGCATGGATCAATTGAAAGAATTAATCGGCCAGTCGACGCGCCAAAACGTGGTTAACAGCACTTACGGCCAGTTTCACGATCGCGCCCTGTTGCTGGGAGATCCGCAAATCAGATAAGCTCGCAGCAATAACGGCAACAATGGAATAGATAGCAGCATGCACTATTATTCCCCGGTTAAGTCAGAATATTAATCCATGCCATTTGAATTATTCAGATATTGGGTAATTAGATAAAATGTGCAATTCGAGCCTTGCTCTCACTTTAACGGATAAATACCACTCCGACACGGACGTTTTCTGTTCAGCAGGAAATTGATTTTTGATAGATAAAACACGCTGTTGTGTTTCACAACCTATGGAAAGATGTTGCTCCAACGCCAATCAAAGCGTAAAGATATTCATAGATAATGGCTGCGAAATGAATATCGATGGAACGTACAATTAATCTTTGTCCAGGAATTGGTGCATCGGCACACATCATTCAGCATACTGAATTATTATTTCCTTCAGTCTATTTTGAACAGCCGCACTTGTACCTGGTGCAGCAAGGCCACAAACGCGTACGTTGGCAACAGCGTGAAGTGGTGGCTCATGCGGGCGAGCTGTTGATTATCGATGGGGGCCAAACCGTGGATATTATCAACGAACTCTCTGAGGACGGGGTATTCAGCTGTCAGCTATTGACCTGCGATCCGCAGTTGCTCACCGTACCGCCGCCCCAGGTTGAAAGCTCACCACCGACTCCCTTTGACGCGGTGATGGCATTATGCAATCTGCCCTGCGCGCTGATGCACAGTTTCGAGACCACCAGCCTGGCGCTGGCGCTTAAGCATCGTTTCCCCACGGTCATCATCCGCCATAAAATGCTGGAAATTCTGCTGTGGTTAAAACAATTCAATATCAGCTTTATCCATAACGAAGCCAGGAATTTAACCCAACGGGTACGCCGCTGTCTGGCCACCGATCCGCACAACATCTGGACGGCGGCCGAAGTCGCCGAAACCTTGTCAATGAGCGAGGTGGTGCTGCGACGCAAGCTGTCGGCGGAAAATACTGCGCTGCGTAATCTGATGATCGACGTGCGCATGAGCAGCGCGCTGGCCCTGCTGCAATCTACCGATTGGCCAATATCGGCAATCGCCCAGCACGTGGGGTATGAAAGCGCTTCGCGGTTTGCCGAGCGCTTTCGCAAACGCTTCGGCTTTGCGCCCACCGCCATTCGCGGACATCAGCGGGCCATGGAACCCATGGCCATTCGCCCCGATCATTTCAGCATGATGCAAGCCCCGGAGTGATGGCCGCCGGCGTAAATTAAATCATTGAACAATGAAACTGTGGTTTATACCGGCAATATTGGCGCAAAACAGGCGGGTGGGATAGCATCGGCGAGCATTCGGGTCATCAGAAGTGAATAAACCATGCTCAACGAAAAACTGCTATTTTCCCTTGCGGTGCTGCTGCTCGGCATATGGTTGCTGGGCCTGACGTACGAAGAAGACGCCATGCGGATGCTGGCGGGAAAATAAATCTGCAGGCCACAGCCGTGGCCCAGATTATTTTAGCTTTGCTTAATTAAAACGCTTATTAATACCACCAGAACGATCAGGATTAAAATACTTACCCCTTTCCATCTGCGTTCACTTTTGCTGCTCATTTTCTTATCCGGTAATTGAAAAACCTTAACCCGGAAATTATACCCCCGCATCCTGTGCAGCAATGTGAGTTAAACCGGGGTTTCTGCCCTGCTACTCCAGCGATTGACGTTCCCGACCAGGCGACCAAAACTCAAGATTGAATAACGGCAGGCGAAATCTGCGCCAATCGGGCCGGGAGTCGCGCAAGCAAATGGTCCACCGCCAGCCTGATTTTCAAGGGCTGGTAAGCGCGGCGAGGCCAGACGGCGTTAACCGGAAAATCAACGCTGGCGCAGTCGCGCATCAGCGCCACCAGCCGCCCTTCGGCAAGGTGTTCGCGGGCCAGCCAATAAGGCAGCCAAACCACACCGGCCCCGCTGACGGCGGCGTTGGTGATGGCTTGCATATCGTCCATCAGGATCCTGGCCGCTGGCCGTATCTCCTGCTGGCTGCCATCGGCATCCCTGAGTAGCCACCTCTGGACCATGCCGGCGCGCAAGTAACCTACCGCCTGATGCTGGCCAAGTTCCCGCAGCGAGTGCGGCTCGCCGCAACGCTGCAAATAGGCCGGTGACGCACAGAATGTCATGCCGTGCTGGCCGAGCCGTCGACCAATCAGGCTGCTGCTGTCGGGCAAATCGCCGATACGAATGGCCAGATCGACCCCCTCTTCAATCAAATCCACCGTTCGATCGCTGAAGGAAAGTTCCAGCGTCAGCTGCGGGTGCTGTAACGCCAACTCCGTCAGCAGCGGCGCAATGCACAGGTGGCCGAACAGTACCGGCATCGACACCCGCAGCCGCCCGCTGGCCTGGACCTTACCGCTCTCCAACAAGGTTTCAGCGCTGTTGATGGTCGCCAACGCCTGCCGACAATGCTCATAGAACAGCACCCCTTCATCCGTCAGGCTTTGGCTGCGCGTAGTCCGCACAAACAGCATCACCCCGAGCCGCTGTTCCAGCCGCGAAATGATTTTGCTGACGGCGGAACGGGTCAGATGCAGTTTTTCTGCGGCACTGGCAAAGCTGCCGGCTTCCGCCACGGCAACGAATATCGGTATTCCGCTCAGTTCACTTCGCATTCGATTGCGTCCACACAGGAATCAATGATGTGAAACACTATCACCACTGGTGAATATTCAGCAATGCTACCATGCATTATCCCGAATGCCACCGCGGCGCAACGGCTGCCGCACGGCTGTCCAGCACGATCATAAGGAAAATTTTATGCACTCAATATTGGTACTTAAATCCAGCATCATGGGCGACCAATCCCACACCAATGGGCTGATCGACACCTTTTTGAGCGAACGCCGCGCCCGGGGGCTGCAGGATAATGTTGTGGTGCGTGACCTGGTGGATCTTAACCTGCCGGTGCTGGACGCCGAACTGTTCAGCGCTTTACGCGGCGGTGAAAACCCAAGCCAGCGGGCCAGAGCGGTGGTGGCACTTTCCGACCAATTAATCGCCGAACTCAAAGCCAGCGATCTGCTGGTGATAGGTGCGCCAATGTACAACCACAACGTGCCGACGCATCTGAAGAATTGGTTTGATTTGGTGGCGCGGGCGCGAGTGACGTTCAACTATACCGCGACCTACCCGATGGGGCTGGTTGAGGGCGTGCGCGCCCTGGTATTCAGTTCGCGTGGCGGCGTACACGTCGGCAGCGAAACCGATGCGGTCACCCCCTACCTGCGTTCAGTGCTGGGTTTGATGGGCATCAAGGAAGTGCAATTCGTGTATGCCGAGGGCCTGGATATGAAACCGCATGGCCGGGACAGCGGCCTGGCAGCGGCGCGTCATCAAATTGTTGAACTGTTTTCCTGAAGCGCAGACCCGTCTCATTCTGGCCTCGGGTACGAGGCCAGTCTTATCACACCGGCATATTCATCACTTCTTGATAAGCCGAAACCAGCTTATTACGCACCTGCACCCCTAACTGCAGCGAGATGGACGACTTTTGCAGATCGACCATCACGTCATTCAGGCTGATGCCCGGCGCACCGACTTCGAAATCCTGTGCCTGCTTGCGTGCAGCCTGCTGGGTATCGCTGATCTTGCCGATCGCCGCCTTCAACTCACTGGCAAAACTGACGCCCTGCGCGGATGCGCCTTGCCCCATCTGCCCTGCCTGAATCGCCGTGGTCTGCAACTGCTGCAAAACCCCTTCAATACCCTGAATTGCCATTATGACCTCAATAAAAACGCTGTTGCCGGACGTTGTTGCATCAGGCACTACTTTGATGCTGAACACCCTAACACAGCATTTTCATCCTAAAGCGGCTAATTAACTGCAAAAAACCCGGCTTATCGGGCCATCGAAATCGGCCCCAAGGGCGAATAATACCATGCCCAGAAATGGGAGCGCCGCTATACCCGTCGCTTTTCAAGTTGCAGCGTTGTTGTCTGCCCGGGCTTATCCCAATGGCTGTAGGGGGCGAATAAATTCGCCCCGATTAACTCAGGCGCTGCATGCTGCGCCCCTACAAGACCGAGGGATGAGCGAGCGGGTCGCCTGGCAGCAACTTGAAAGGCATAGGGTATATTTATATGTGTATCAGGGAGTCTGTTTTGTCACACAACGCTAACCACACCGTTCATCAGCCTGGCAGGGAGCTACGCCGTGGCCCGCACCGGATCCTGAGCGTCATTGAAGGACTCGGGCTAAAATGAATGCTTCAATCTCCGCTACCGAAAGCCGCGATAATGGCCTGCTGGCCATGTGGAACCGTCTGCGCGCCAACCCAAAAGTCCCGCTGCTGATTGCGGCCTCCGCAGCCATCGCCATCGTGGTCGCGCTGCTGTTATGGGTGAAAAGTCCAGACTACCGCGTGCTGTACAGCAACATTAACGATCGCGACGGCGGCGCCATCGTCACCCAGCTGCCGCAGATGAACATCCCCTACCGCTTTGCCGAAAACGGCGCAGCGTTGCTGATCCCGGCCGAGAAAGTGCATGAAACCCGTCTGCGTTTGGCGCAGCTCGGCCTGCCCAAAGGCGGTGCCGTGGGCTTCGAACTGCTGGATCAGGAAAAATTCGGCATCAGCCAGTTCAGCGAGCAAATCAACTATCAGCGAGCGCTGGAAGGTGAATTGTCCCGTACCATCGAATCACTGGGGCCGGTACAAAACGCCCGGGTGCATTTGGCTCTGCCCAAGCCTTCGCTGTTTGTCCGCGAGCAAAAATCCCCTTCCGCTTCCGTGACCCTGACGTTGCAGCCGGGTCGGGCTCTGGATGACGGCCAGATCAACGCCATCGTTTATATGGTCTCGAGCAGCGTAGCCGGTTTACCGCCGGGCAACGTGACGGTGGTCGATCAGGCCGGGCGCCTGCTGACTCAGTCCGACGGCACCGGACGCGATCTGAACGCCGCACAGCTTAAATACGCCAGCGAAGTGGAAAACCGCTACCAGCGCCGTATCGAAGCGATTTTGGCCCCGATGGTCGGCAGCGCTAACGTGCGCGCCCAGGTCACCGCGCAGATCGACTTCTCCACCCGCGAACAAGCCGACGAAGAGTACCAGCCTAACCAAGCGCCGAATAAGGCCGCCGTACGCTCGCAGCAAATGAGCCAAAGCGATCAAATTGGTGGGCCACTGGTCGGTGGCGTGCCGGGTGCACTGTCCAATCAGCCGAGCGCGCCGGCTGCCGCCCCGATTGAAACCGCCCAACCGGCCACCGCCGGCACTAATGCCGATGCGGCTAAAACCGATACGGCCACGGCGCGCAGTTCCGCAGCCAAGGGCAGCGGGCCGCAAAACTCGCGCCGCGATGAAACCACCAACTATGAGGTCGATCGCACCATTCGCCATACCCAGCATAAAGCCGGGACGGTACAGCGGCTGTCGGTCGCGGTGGTCATCAACTATCGCGGCACTGATAAGGACGGCAAACCGCTGCCGATGAGCAAAGAGCAGTTGGCGCAGATCGAATCGCTGGCGCGTGAGTCGATGGGCTTCTCCAGCGCCCGTGGCGATACCCTCAACGTGGTCAACACGCCGTTTACCGATAACGAAATTACCGGGGGCGAGCTGCCGTTCTGGCAAAGCCAGTCGTTTATCGATCGTCTGATCGACGCTGGCCGCTACCTGCTGATCCTGCTGGTCGCCTGGGTACTGTGGCGCAAACTGGTGCGTCCGCAACTGCAAAACCGTCAGGCGGTACAAAAGGCTGCGCTCGCCGCCGCCGCAACGCCGATGGCCAAACCGGCCGACAGCAGCAAACCCAGCAATGAGGAGCTGGCGCAGCACAGGAAATCCCAGCAGCGCGTCAGTGCAGAAGTCCAGAGCCAGCGGATCCGCGATTTGGCTGATAAAGACCCACGCGTGGTCGCTCTGGTAATCCGCCAATGGATGAGTAACGAATTATGAGTCTGACCGGAACCGAAAAAAGCGCCATCCTGCTGATGACGCTGGGCGAAGACCGCGCCGCCGAAGTATTCAAGCACCTCTCCTCGCGTGAAGTGCAGCAGCTGAGTGGCACCATGGCCAGCATGAGCCAGGTATCGCACAAGCAGCTCAATGAAATACTGCGTGAGTTCGAAGACGACGCCGAACAGTATGCTGCGCTGAGCGTCAACGCCAGCGACTACCTGCGTTCGGTGCTGGTCAAGGCGTTGGGCGAAGAACGTGCCGCCAGCCTGCTGGAGGATATTCTCGAATCCCGCGAGACCACCACCGGCATGGAAACGCTCAACTTTATGGAGCCAATGAGCGCCGCCGATCTGATCCGCGACGAGCATCCGCAGATCATCGCCACCATCCTGGTGCACCTCAAGCGTGGCCAGGCTGCGGATATTCTGGCGCTGTTCGACGAACGGCTGCGCAACGACGTGATGTTGCGTATCGCCACCTTCGGCGGCGTGCAGCCGGCGGCGCTGGCGGAACTGACCGAAGTGCTCAACAACCTGCTCGACGGCCAGAACCTCAAGCGCAGCAAAATGGGCGGCGTACGTACCGCGGCCGAGATCATCAACCTGATGAAAACGCAGCAGGAAGAGGCGGTTATCGACGCCATGCGCGAATACGACGGCGAGCTGGCGCAGAAGATCATCGACGAAATGTTCCTGTTCGAGAACCTGGTGGAAGTCGACGATCGCAGCATCCAGCGCCTGTTGCAGGAAGTGGAAGGCGAATCCTTGCTGGTGGCGCTCAAAGGCGCGGAACAGCCGCTGCGCGAGAAGTTCCTCAAAAACATGTCGCAACGCGCCGCAGACATCCTGCGCGACGATCTGGCCAACCGTGGCCCGGTGCGCATGTCGCAGGTGGAAAACGAGCAGAAGGCTATCCTGCTGGTCGTCCGTCGTTTGGCCGAGAGTGGCGAAATGATTATCGGCGGTGGCGAGGACACCTATGTCTGATCGCATTAATACCCTGCCCTGGCAGCCCTGGTCGCTCAACGATCTCAACGAGCCCAAACCGGTGCTCGACCCGCTGCCGCTGCCGGTGGAAATCACCGACGGCGCACCGCTGGACGACAGCCTGGTTCGGGAACAGCAGCTCACCCAGCTCCGCCTGCAGGCGGAGCAGCAGGGCCAGCAGTTAGGCTATGCGGACGGGCAGCAAAAAGGCTACGACGCCGGGTTCCAGGCCGGCATGGAAGAGGGTCGCCAACAGGGCTTGCTGGAAGCTCAGCAACAGCAGCAGCCGCTGACCGCGCACTGGCAGCATCTGGTGACGGAATTCCAGCACACGCTGGACGCCCTCGACAGCGTGATTGCCTCGCGCCTGATGCAGCTGGCTCTGACTGCCGCCAAACAGGTACTGGGCCAACCGCCAGTGTGCGACGGCACTGCCCTGCTGGCGCAGATCCAACAGTTGATCCAGCAGGAGCCGATGTTCAGCGGCAAGCCGCAGCTGCGCGTGCACCCGGACGACTATCAGCGAATCGAGCAACAGTTGGGTGCTACGCTCAGTCTGCACGGCTGGCGGTTACTGGCGGACGGTCAGTTGCACCCTGGCGGCTGCAAGGTCAGCGCCGACGAAGGCGATCTCGACGCCAGCCTGGCAACCCGTTGGCATGAGCTCTGCCGTCTGGCCGCTCCGGGAGACGTGTAATGACCCTGCGCCTCGGCCGCTGGCTGACCTCACTGGATGCGCTGGAAAAACGCATCGCACACGCCCCGACGGTACGCCGCTACGGCCGCCTGACCCGCGCCACCGGTTTGGTGCTGGAAGCCACCGGGCTACAGCTGCCGATCGGTGCCACCTGCCTGATCGAGCGTCACGACGCCGGTGAGGTCCAGGAAGTAGAAAGCGAAGTGGTCGGTTTTAACGGCCAGCGGCTGTTTCTGATGCCGCTGGAAGAAGTGGAAGGCATCGTGCCCGGCGCCCGGGTTTACGCCCGCATCTCGCCGGAAGGCCAAAGCGCCAGTAAGCAACTGCCGCTCGGTCCGGCCCTGCTGGGGCGGGTACTGGACGGCAGCTCCAAGCCGCTCGACGGCCTGCCTGCACCGGAAACCGGCTATCGTGCACCGCTGATCACCGCGCCATTCAACCCGCTGCAGCGTACGCCGATCGAACAGGTACTGGACGTCGGCGTGCGAACCATCAACGGCCTGTTGACCGTCGGTCGCGGTCAGCGCATGGGGCTGTTTGCCGGTTCCGGCGTCGGTAAAAGCGTGCTGTTGGGCATGATGGCGCGTTACACCCAGGCCGACGTGATTGTCGTCGGTCTGATCGGCGAACGTGGCCGTGAGGTGAAAGACTTTATCGAAAACATCCTCGGCCCCGAAGGCCGGGCGCGTTCGGTGGTGATCGCCGCGCCAGCGGACGTCTCACCGCTGCTGCGCATGCAGGGTGCGGCCTACGCCACACGCATCGCTGAAGATTTCCGCGATCGCGGTCAGCACGTGCTGTTGATCATGGATTCACTGACGCGCTACGCCATGGCGCAACGAGAGATAGCCCTCGCCATCGGCGAGCCGCCGGCCACCAAAGGCTACCCGCCATCCGTTTTCGCCAAGCTGCCGGCACTGGTCGAACGTGCGGGCAACGGCATCAGCGGCGGCGGATCCATTACCGCCTTTTATACCGTGCTGACCGAAGGCGATGACCAGCAGGATCCGATCGCCGATTCGGCTCGCGCCATCCTCGACGGCCACGTGGTGCTGTCACGGCGCCTGGCGGAGGCCGGCCACTACCCGGCCATCGACATTGAAGCCTCCATCAGCCGCGCCATGACCTCGCTGATTGATGAAGAGCACTATCGTCGGGTGCGTAACTTCAAACAGATGTTGGCCAGCTACCAACGCAACCGCGATTTGATCAGCGTCGGCGCTTACGTCGCAGGCAGCGACCCGCTGCTGGATAAGGCCATGACGCTGTATCCGCAGATGGAAGCCTATCTGCAGCAGGGCATTTTCGAGCGCAGCGGCTACCAGGACGCCTGCCAGCAGTTACAGCAGTTGATCGTTTAACGTCACCAAAGGCGCAAACCCGATGAAACCACAGTCCCCCCTGATTACCCTGCGCGATCTGGCGCAGGATGCAGTAGAACAGGCGACTCGCCAACTGGGCCAGGTGCGCCAAGCTCAGCAAGCCGCTGAACAGCAACTTTCCATGCTGCTCAACTATCAGGATGAGTACCGTCAGAAGCTGAATAATCAACTGAGCGGCGGCATGGAATCGTCTAATTGGCAGAACTACCAGCAGTTTATCGGCACGCTGGAACAGGCGATCGCCCAGCACCGCCAGCAGTTGACGCAGTGGGGAGAGAAAGTGGACCACGCGATGAAACAATGGCAGGACAAACAGCAACGGCTGAACGCTTTCGAAACCCTGCATACCCGAGCCCAGAGCGCGGAGTTGCAGTTGGAGAACAAACGGGATCAAAAACTGATGGATGAGTTCGCTCAACGCAGTGCACAAAGGAATATACATCAATGAACCTGAACGCTTTGCCGGGCCCGTCGCTGCCGGGCGATACCGGCCTGTTGCCGGACGCGCAGCTGCCGCTGGATGAGTCATCGCTCTCTTCCGCTTTTGCTCAACTGCTTGGCGCCCGCGTGCTGCCAGCCGACAAGTCCGCAGGCAAGCCGTCACCGATGGCGTTAAGCGCAGAAGAAGACTCTGCGCCGCTGAGCCGCAACCAACTGACGCAGTTACTGGCCGCGTTCGGCGAGCGCGATGGGCTGTTAGCGCCTTCGCTGTTAAAGCAAGGCCAGCCAGTCTCCATCAGCAACGACGAGGAGCCGACGTTGGAGCGATCGCCGCACGACACCGCGCAGCGGCCTGCCGGTGAGATCGACGCCGCTACGCTGCAAGCGCTGTTCGCCATGCTGCCGATCGCCATTCCCCCAGCAATGCCTGATGCAGGTAGCGGCGCGGCGGAACTGAGCCTTCAAGGCGATCAAGATACTCCTCAGCCTGCAACGCTCC
This sequence comes from Serratia liquefaciens, assembly GCA_012719855.1. GTDB lineage: Bacteria > Pseudomonadota > Gammaproteobacteria > Enterobacterales > Enterobacteriaceae > Serratia > Serratia liquefaciens_A. Next base: position 62,523 of record JAAXZN010000034.1, read on the forward strand.
TCGGCGCTTCGCTGGGGCGCCAGACTGAGGTAACGGACACGCAAAAGGCGCCAACGCCGGTAACCCCAGCGTCTCTCGGCAGTGAAAGCCGTGCCGACAGCCCACAGCAAATTGCAGTTGCGCACGAAAAACCGGATGCCGCGGCGTTGAAGCTTGGCGCAGATAGCCAATCGCCAACGCCGAATGCCTCTCTGATCGCCCCACCGGTCTCCAGCCCGACTATCGCGGCAGCGCCAACCGCTGCGTTGGTCACTGCCCCGCCTACGCCGCAGCTAAATGCCCAGTTGGGCAGCCCGGAGTGGCAGCAGGCGTTGAACCAACAGGTACTGATGTTCCATCGCAACGGTCAGCAAAGCGCCGAGCTGCGTCTGCATCCGCAGGAACTGGGGGCGTTACAGATCACCCTCAAGCTGGATGACAACCAGGCGCAGCTGCACATTGCCTCGGCACATGGCCAGGTCCGAGCCGCCGTGGAAGCGGCGATGCCGCAACTGCGTCATGCGCTGGCTGAGAGTGGCATCAATTTGGGACAAAGCAGCGTGGGCGGCGACCAGATGCCGCAGTGGCAACAGGCGCAGCAGCACAATGGCGGGCAGCAGGGTCGCCCGGATTATCGCGAGCGTCAGGGCGACGGCGATTTGTCCGCCGATGCCCACAGCGCGCCGCCGGAATTGCAGGCGATGGCCCGCGCCGTCAGCGGCGTTGATATTTTCGCCTGAGTGGCCGCAAACGCCCAAGCTGGAACGCTTTTCCCTGCCTATTCTGGCTATTGCGTACCGGAATAGGCGCGATAATACCGTTACCCTTCATACTTGAAGCTGCATTTGCGCGCCCCGGCCATATAGTTATCTATGCTGCTGGGAACTTACAAACTTGCCGGCGCGATGCAACTCCAAATATTTTGGGTAAATTATGTCATGCGTGCGGCTTTTACACGCGCTATATACCCGCGAGATCTTAGGTTGCAGCTTGAAAAATGAAGGGCATATACCCTATGGATTTCAAGTTGCAGCTAGGCGCCCAGCTCACTCATCCCCAGGAGCTTACTCTAGTAAGTGACTGGGGGGAGTGAGTGCAGGGAACAACGCTGCAGCTTGAAAGACGACGGGTATAACAACAGGAATTTGATTTATCTATGTCTCAAAATACCCTACCGGCAGCACCGAAACGCTCCCTTCTGGTCATTCTGCTGGTGCTGATAACCCTCGTCGCCTGCGGCGCGGCCGGCTACAGCTGGTGGCAGCTCAAGCAGCACCAGGAGGGCGCGCAGCCCGCAGCCAAAGAACTTCCCCCGGCCGCACCGGTGTTTATGCCGCTGGACACCTTTACCGTCAATCTGATGACGCCCGATAACAACCCGGATCGCGTGTTGTATATCGGCCTGACGTTACGCTTGCCGGATGAAAGTACCCGCCGCCAACTGAATGATTTCCTGCCGGAGGTGCGCAGCCGTCTGCTGATGCTGCTGTCCCGTCAGGAAGCGGGCCAGTTGAGCAGTGAACAAGGAAAGCAGCAACTGGTGGCGCAGATTAAGGACGTGCTTAGCCCGCCGCTGGTTAAGGGACAACCGAAGCAGGTGGTCAGCGACGTGCTGTTCACTGCCTTCATATTGCGGTAATCACTATGGGCGACAGCATTCTTTCACAGGCAGAGATCGACGCCTTGCTCAACGGCGACAGCGCGGGTGATGAACCCGAAGCGGTTGCCCTCAATGAGAGCGAGGTCAAGCCGTACGATCCGACCACCCAGCGCCGAGTGGTGCGCGAACGGCTGCACGCGCTGGAAATCATCAACGAACGTTTTGCCCGGCAGTTCCGCATGGGGTTATTCAACCTGCTGCGCCGCAGCCCGGACATTACCGTTGGCCCGATCAAGATCCAGCCGTACCACGAATTTGCGCGCAACCTGCCGGTGCCCACCAACCTGAACCTGGTGCACCTGAACCCGCTGCGCGGTACCGCGCTGTTCGTGTTTGCGCCGAGCCTGGTGTTTATCGCCGTAGATAACCTGTTCGGGGGCGACGGTCGCTTTCCCACCAAAGTGGAAGGCCGCGAATTCACGCCGACCGAACAGCGGGTGATCAAGCGCATGCTGCGGCTGGCGCTGGACGCCTACGGCGACGCCTGGAGCGCAATTTACAAGATCAACGTGGAATACGTGCGTGCTGAAATGCAGGTGAAGTTCACCAATATCACCACGTCGCCAAACGACATCGTGGTCACCACTCCTTTCCAGGTGGAAATTGGTGCGCTGAGCGGTGAGTTCAACATCTGCATTCCGTTTGCCATGATCGAACCACTGCGCGAACTGCTGACCAACCCACCGTTGGAAAATTCGCGGCAGGAAGACAGCCACTGGCGTGAAACGCTGGTGAAGCAGGTGCAACATTCCGAGCTGGAGCTGATTGCCAACTTCGTCGATATCCCGATGCGCCTGTCAAAAATCCTGAAGCTGCAGCCGGGAGATGTATTACCGATTGATAAACCGGATCGCCTTATCGCCCACGTCGACGGCGTGCCGGTTTTGACCAGCCAATACGGCACGTTAAACGGGCAGTACGCCCTGCGTGTTGAACATTTGATTAACCCTATTTTGAATGCTCTGAGTGAGGAACAGCCCAAATGAGTGATCCTAAGCAACCGTCTGGCGAAGGAAAGGAATCCGTGGACGATCTGTGGGCTGATGCGTTTAACGAACAGCAAGCAACCGAAAAGACGTCTGCCAGCGATGCGGTGTTCAAATCGCTGGAGCCGCAGGATACCAGCGGCAGCCTGCAGGATATCGATCTGATCCTCGACATCCCGGTCAAATTGACCGTTGAACTGGGCCGCACCAAGATGACCATCAAGGAACTACTGCGCCTGTCGCAGGGCTCCGTCGTGGCGTTGGATGGGCTGGCAGGTGAACCGCTGGATATTATGATCAACGGTTATCTGATCGCTCAGGGCGAAGTGGTCGTGGTCGCCGACAAATTCGGCGTGCGCATTACCGATATCATCACCCCTTCCGAGCGCATGCGCCGCCTGAGCCGCTGATGAACCCAAGCGCCGCCGCGCCCACCGTGGGCACCTTGCAATCCACCGAGCCGGCACTGCCGGCCGGTTCAGTGCTGACGCAGGTCAGCAGCGCACTCGGCGGCATTTTGCTGCTGATCCTGCTGGCCGGCTGGCTGTTCCGTCGCCTGGGCTTTGCCCCGCAGGCACGCAACAGTAAGCTGCTCAACCTGCGTGCCAGCTGTCAGGTCGGGCAACGCGAGCGCGTGGTGGTGATCGAAGTGGATAACACCTTGCTGGTGCTGGGCGTCACCGCCCAGCAAATCACCCCGCTGCATAGCCTGCCCGCTCCGGCGCAGGACACCGACGCCGCCGCAGTGACCACGCCGGCGGATTTTCGCCAACTGATGCAAAAAGTTCTCAAACGTCCGGAAAAATCGGCATGAAATCCCTCGTTCCCTGTGTCGCCACCCGTGGGCGAGGCCAAAAATGCCTTGGCATTCTAGCCACCGCCCTGTTGTTGATCAGCCCTGCGGCGTTGGCGCAATTGCCCGGTCTGATCAGCCAGCCGCTGGCCAACGGCGGCCAAAGCTGGTCGCTGCCGGTGCAAACGCTGGTGCTGCTGACCTCACTCAGCTTCCTGCCGGCGATGCTGCTGATGATGACCAGCTTCACCCGCATCATCATCGTGCTGGGGTTGCTGCGTAATGCCCTCGGTACCCCCTCTGCCCCACCCAACCAGGTGATGCTGGGCCTGGCGCTGTTCCTGACCTTTTTCATTATGTCGCCGGTGTTCGACAAGGTTTATCAGGACGCTTACTTGCCATTCAGTCAGGACAAAATCAGCCTGGATATCGCGCTCGATAAAGGTTCACAACCGTTGCGCGAGTTTATGCTGCGCCAAACGCGTGAAACCGATCTGGCGCTGTATGCCAAGCTCGCCAACCAGCCGCCGCTGGCCGGGCCGGAAGCGGTGCCGATGCGCATCCTGCTGCCTGCCTACGTCACCAGCGAACTGAAAACCGCGTTCCAAATCGGCTTCACGGTGTTTATTCCGTTCCTGATTATCGATCTGGTGGTCGCCAGCGTGTTGATGGCGCTGGGGATGATGATGGTGCCACCGGCAACCATCTCGTTGCCCTTCAAGCTGATGCTGTTTGTTCTGGTGGACGGCTGGCAATTGCTGCTGGGTTCGCTGGCGCAAAGTTTCTATTCGTAATTCGCGGCATACCCGCCGCCACTGAGGGATCCATCATGACACCCGAATCGGTTATGGCGCTGGGCACCGAGGCGATGAAAGTGGCGTTGGCCCTGGCCGCACCGCTGTTGCTCGCCGCGCTGGTCAGCGGCCTGGTGGTCAGCCTGCTGCAGGCCGCAACCCAAATCAATGAAATGACGCTGTCGTTCATTCCCAAAATCCTGGCGGTGGTCGCGACCATCGTGATTGCCGGGCCGTGGATGCTGAACCTGCTGCTGGACTATATGCGCACGCTGTTCACTAACCTGCCCAACCTGATTGGTTAACCATGCTCACATTTGACAGCGCGCAGTTCGGCGTGTGGCTCAGCCAATATTTCTGGCCGCTGCTGCGCATTCTGGCACTGATCAGCACCGCGCCGGTGTTCAGCGAAAAACAGATCAGCAAGAAGGTGAAAATTGGCCTCGGCGGGCTGATCGTCATACTGATTGCTCCCGGGCTGCCCACCAGCACCGTGCCTATTTTCTCCGCGGCCGGCTTGTGGCTGGCGGCCCAGCAAATCCTGATCGGTGTGGCGCTGGGCCTGACCATGCAGTTCGCCTTCGCGGCGATACGCCTGGCTGGCGAAGTGATCGGCATGCAGATGGGGCTGTCGTTCGCCACCTTCTTCGACCCCAGCGGCGGGCCTAACATGCCGGTGTTGGCACGGCTGCTCAACCTGCTGGCGATGCTGCTGTTCCTCAGTTTCAATGGCCATCTGTGGCTGATTTCTTTGCTGGTGGACAGCTTCCATACCCTGCCGATCCAGGCCGAGCCGCTGAACGGCAATGGCTTTCTCGCCTTGACCCAGGCCGGTTCGCTGATTTTCATCAACGGCATGATGCTGGCGCTGCCGCTGATTTGCCTGTTGCTGACGCTGAACATGGCGCTCGGCCTGCTTAACCGCATGACGCCGCAGCTGTCGGTGTTCGTCATCGGTTTCCCGGTGACCATGACCATTGGCATTATGACCATCGGCATGATGATGCCGATGCTGGCGCCGTTTTGTGAGCACCTGTTTGGCGAATTCTTCAACCAACTGTCCGAAGTAATACGCGGTATGTCATAACCGAGTTATGAAGATGCCCCTCGGAAAGGAATAAAGCCGGACAGGGACTTCGTTCCGGCCATCGAAAATACTTTCGTGATTATTTTCTCCAAAATCATAATAATCCAGCCCCGGTGTTACTTGTCTTTAATGAAATGTATTTCTCTCCCAGCATAACGCCCACAGTTACCCATTATTTTCTTCAACTCTATTACAGCCCAATCACACATCGACTCTGAGTTACAATTGAACACGTTTAAACCCAGCATTCCCGATGAACCTCGCGATGAAAACACCCATAATAAAACACCTAACCCACTGATAAGGAATGTCACACAGAATTATCCTGTGAAAGACCATACATCGTAACAATAAGGTCACCCGCCAGATTTCGTGGAATAGTGAAGGTGAAAAAAGTTATTTAATCAGTGAATAATAATCTCTCGAAATTAGCCGGGGATTTATATTCACCGAGTGTTATCACACTTAAAAAATATCTCTAACCAAGGAGCCGTTATGTTAAGGAATAAATTAGCTTACTCTATTGCCTCATCATTATTTATCCCATTTTTTGTCGGTGCATCATCACTGGTCCCTGACTTTACCCCAGTAGAGGTGATTGCCGATTACGATACCGGTATTTTTAACGTGGTGTGCGATTATTCACATACGCTGGCCGATGATGCCATTGTCATGCCTGGCCGCCCTGGATTTTCGATGATTCATGACTTTTTCGGCAATACCAGCGCCGACGCCATGACCACCACCGAGTCGCTGCAGCACGCCCCTAGAACCACCTGCACCTCTGCGTATGACAGTTCATCGTACTGGGCACCACAGCTGATGCGCGCTAACGGCACCCTCGTCAAACCCTCCTACATCAAAGTGTATTACCGCAACGACAACCCGGAAAAGCAGGCGGCGGCCCCTATCCCACCGGGGTTGCAGTTGCTGGCTGGCAACCATCATCGCCCGGAGGGGCAATACGACCCGCACGTTTGGTTCTATTGCCGCACATCGCCGGAGGGTGGCGAACACTCAAACCGACCGCCGGAAAGTTGCCCGCAAGTCGCCGGACTCAATGACGGGGCCGAGTTCAACATCGTGTTGTCCTTCCCTGATTGTTGGGATGGCAAAAACCTGAAGACCGCCGCCAATCCCAAAAACCGTAATGCCGCCTTCAGCGTAAATGGCATATGTCCTGCCGCTTTCCCCGTGAAAATTCCACAGTTGGACATGCGCCTCCACTACCCGATGAAGGATGACGGTAATCTTAAGGGGGCCAAGCTATCCATGAACCCGACGGTCGACGAGCATGGTGCCATCATCCCGGTTTGGGGCGATCTGTACAGCGCCCATGCGGACTTCTTCACCGCCTGGAACCCGCGCACTAGCCGCTACAGCGTTGAAGAGTGTCTTAATCGTAAAGTGGCTTGTGATAAAGATATTACCGGCGATTTCGAACGCAGCAGCGCCGATGGCTGGATCTCGGCGAAAGGGAAGCAAAAGCACTTTGATGAAGCGGTCATCAAAGTCGGCGGCGAAAATAACATTGGCTTGCTCAAATTCGAGCTACCGCAGCGCCTGGACAACCACACTGTCACCAAAGCCGATTTGCGCCTTTACGGCCACCAGGTGAGCGGCGAAACCGGTCAGGTGCGGTTATATGCACTGCCGGACACCGGGTGGGATGAAAATACCCATCAGCCTGACATCACTGAGTGCCCATCGACACCGGCGCTGGACCATGCCCAAATGTGGAAAGATACGGTGATGAAAACCCTGGATGTTACCAAAACCGTGCAGCAAGCCATGAAGGACGGAAAACGCGAGATCGCCTTCTGTCTGGCCGGCAGTAGCGCAGCAGATGCCGAATTTAGCAGTAAAGAAGGCAAACGAGGGCCGATCTTGCGTTTCGATTTTGACCCGGTGGCCGAAGCCTCGGCAGCCAAATAAAACGTTAACGCCTGCTCAACGGATGAGTTCGTGGCGATAAAAAAAGGCACGTCACGCCAAACCTGTGTGGGGGAAGCGTGACGTGCCAAACAAGTGCGCCCGGTTTCAAGAATTCCCTACCGCTGCTACGCAGCAATAACGTCTTCTAAGCACACCCAAAGAGATTACCCACCATGACTTCAACTTCACGGCAGGCCAAGAACGGCCTATTCCCCTGTCCTATGGATTTCGAGTTGCAGCCAGGCTCACGCTCCTCCATCCCCGGCGAACGTAGGGGCGCTGCATGCTGCGCCCGCATCAACCATATCGGAGTGAATTTATCTGCCCCGAGCAACAAAGGGGATTAGCGATTCAGCTGGAACAGCGACATCCCCTGCATATCCCCGAAGGTTTTGTATGACGCCTGCAAGGCGGCCTGCTGCATAAAATAGCTGGAAATCGACTCGGCCAGATCGGCATCAACCAGCGCGCTCATTTGCGTTTTATTGATCATGTCGCGGTCCTTGCCGATACTGTCCAGCGTATCCATTTCCTGCAGTTGACTGCCCAGTTCGGCGCGCACGCTAAGCACTTTGTTATAAGAGTTGTCCAGGCCGCGGTTGGCTTTGGCCAGCGCATCGTTCACCTGCTGCTTGGTAGCATCATCCGCATCCTTCTGCGGAGTTTTCAACGCCTTCAGCGCGATATCAATGCTTTCAAACACGTTAGAGACGGAAGCGCTGCCATCCGGCTCCGGCTTCGGGTTGCTGGTCAATGCCATGAAGACCTTATCGCCGGTATGCCCAATGGTCATGGTGCGGTTGGCATCCACTTTCTGCTCGACCGGCGTATTGCCGCCGACATAGCTGACCGATCCGCCCTTGTCTTCAAACGGGGGCTTGTCGTTCACAAAGCCACCAAACATATAGCGGCCGTTGCCGTCGGTGCTGTTGGCCTGGTTGAGCAGCTGATCTTTCAGGCCCTGCAGCTGGGTCGCCAGCGAATCGCGATCGTCGTCGCTTTTGGTGCCGCCGGCGCTGACGATCAGCGCTTTCATATCGGAGATGGTGCTGGTCACGCCGGACAGCACCGTCTCTTCCATCGACACACTTTGACGGGCAAAGGTACGCGCCAAAGCGTACTGGGTGTTTTCCGACTGCGATTGAGCCAGCATCACCGCCTGCGAAGCCGCCAGGGGATCGTCGGACGGATTGCTGACTTTTTTGCCGGTGGAAAGCTGCTCGGCGGCTTTCATAAACAGCGACTGGTTGCCGGTAATGCCGGACATGTTCTGTTGGTACATCATGCTGGTGCTCATGCGCATGGTGCAGGTTCCTCAAAATCAGCGACCGAAGCCGTCAGGGCTCCCGTCAAAGTGGAAATCAACGGATATTCAGCAGCGCGTCAAACATTGAGCTGGCGGTTTGAATGACCTGCGCATTAGCCATGTAATACTGCTGAAAACGCAGCAGTTCGCCGTACTCTTCGTCCAGGTTAACGCCGGAGATCGACTGCTGCTGGACGGTCAGTTGCTTGACGATATTGGCCTGAGAAGTCGCCGAAACCTTGGCCGATGCCGTCTGGTTGCCGACGCTGCTCACCATGCTGGCGTAGGCGCCGCTGAAGGTGGCTTTGCCGTCGACCAACTTTTTGGTCTGCAGGTCGAGCAGCTTTTTGGCGTTTTCGTTATCGCCGCGACCGCTGTCGTCTTTGCCGGCAGCGGCAATGTTCGCCGAGTCGGTAATGGCGACTTTCAGGCTGCCCGCCACGTCGCTGACCGGTTTCACGGTAAAGCTATCGTTCTTTTGTGCCGTGCCGTCGATATCGACCTTCAGGCCGTCAAAGCTCAGCGTCGGTTTGCCGGTGGTGGCATCGACGCCCGCCGTGGCGTTGACCTTGACGTTGTCCGGCAGGCGGCTGACCTGCCAGTTGCTGCCGTCGAACTCCACCCGGTAATCGTTGGCCTTCACCTTGCTGGTATCGGTGTAGGACACCGACAGCGCCGCATCGCCGGCATTGCGGCTGTTATCCACCACGCGGCCGCCGCCGAAGCTGAAGAAGTCGGTGCCGGCGTCGCCGGTGAGATCGAACCCGGCTCGGGGCTGCGGGTTA
>JAAXZN010000035.1 GCA_012719855.1 Serratia liquefaciens
TAACTGCTCATGTCAGTGATTTCCTTCTTACTTGTGGTGAGTAAGCTGGAATTTTCTGGCATGGGCTTTCTTCAGGCTAGAGCCTCACAGGGACAATCACCACCTCCCCAGGAGGTGGTTTAGGGCTGACAATAAAAAAGGTCGCCGAAGCGACCTTTCATGCTCACTACCGCGGGGTTATTTCACCACTCGCAGTGCCGGGCGGCCACCACGTGGCGGCGGAGGCGGTTCATCGTCCGAATCGTTATCTTCACTCAGATCCGGCCGATCGCCATCAATCACCGACATCAGGCTTTCCGATGGGATCGTCTCATTGTCCAGGCCTTCAAACGTGCCTTCCACTTCATAAGCGGCTTCCGGTTCAAACATGGTACCTGCACCGTTCTCACGCGCATAGATCGCCAGCACGGCTGCCATTGGCACGGAAACCTGACGCGGCACACCGCCGAAACGTGCGTTGAAATGCACTTCGTCGTTGCCCAGTTCCAGATTGCCCACCGCACGCGGCGCAATGTTCAGAACAATCTGTCCATCGCGGGCGAATTCCATCGGCACTTCCACATCAGGACGCGTCACATCTACCACCAGATGCGGTGTCAGCTGATTGTCCAGCAACCAGTCATAGAACGCCCGCAGCAAGTACGGACGGCGTGGAGTCATCTGAGACATATCCATGACGCTTAGCCCCGAGTCTGCAGGCGCATTTCGCGCTCGGCTTCGGTCAGGGAGGCCAGGAAGGCATCGCGTTCGAACACGCGAGTCATGTAGCCTTTCAGCTCTTTGGAGCCGGCACCGCTCAGTTCAATGCCTAACTGCGGCAAACGCCACAGCAGCGGCGCCAGGTAGCAATCCACCAGGCTGAACTCTTCGCTCATGAAATACGGCGTCTGACCAAAGATAGGGGCAATCGCCAGCAGCTCTTCGCGCAGTTGACGGCGAGCTGATTCAGCTTCCTGACCGTTGCTCTGCTCGATTTTGTACATCAGCGAATACCAGTTTTTCTCGATACGCAGCATCATCAGGCGGCTCTCGCCACGCGCGACCGGATAAACCGGCATCAACGGCGGGTGCGGGAAGCGTTCATCAAGGTATTCCATGATGATACGGGATTCATACAGGGTCAGTTCGCGATCGACCAGCGTAGGCACCGTCTGGTACGGGTTGAGGTCAATCAGATCCTGCGGCAGGTTATCCAACTCAACCTGCTCAATCTCGACGCTGACACCTTTCTCCGCCAGTACGATACGTACTTGATGGCTAAAAATGTCGGTCGGGCCAGAGAACAGCGTCATTACCGAACGTTTGTTGGCAGCGACAGCCATGAAAACCTCCAAGTTATCTAGAAAATACTGCGAATAGCCCACTGACAGGCTGCTATCCTGAATGATCTTGACCGCAGGCCAGCAACTCGCAGCTAAACCTTAGGTCATAAAACCGGCCTCGGAGGTAAACTGATAACTGCTGCATGGCGAACAGGCGCAAAAGTGGATGATAGTTTACCAGATTTTGCTTGTTTTGTGGGGGCTGTGCGGCGAATTCGTATTGAATTGTCTGATATACCAAAGATTTTAGTAGCAGCAACGTGATTTTCAGGCATAAAAAAACCCGGTGAAGCACCGGGTTTTTGGCGTAAATTCCACTGCCGAAGCAGTAAAAAATTAACGCTTGGAGAACTGCGGACGGCGACGTGCTTTACGCAGACCGACTTTCTTACGTTCAACCTGACGGGCGTCACGAGTGACGAAGCCAGCTTTACGCAATTCTGCACGCAGAGTCTCGTCGTACTCCATCAGTGCACGGGTGATACCGTGACGGATAGCACCAGCTTGACCAGAGATACCACCACCTTTAACGGTGATGTACAGGTCAAATTTACCAACCATGTCAGTCAGTTCCAGCGGTTGACGAACTACCATGCGGGCAGTTTCGCGACCGAAGTACTGTTCCAGGCTGCGCTGGTTAATTACGATGTTACCACTGCCCGGCTTGATGAAAACGCGAGCGGCGGAGCTTTTGCGGCGACCAGTGCCGTAGTATTGATTTTCAGCCATTGCCTATAATCCCGATTAGATGTCAAGAACTTGCGGTTGCTGTGCCGCATGAGTGTGCTCGTTGCCCGCGTAAACTTTCAGTTTACGGAACATTGCACGACCCAACGGACCCTTTGGCAGCATGCCTTTAACCGCGATTTCAATCACGCGCTCAGGACGGCGGGCAATCATCTCTTCAAAGGTCGCTTGCTTGATACCACCGATGTGGCCGGTGTGGTGGTAATACACCTTGTCTGTACGCTTGTTGCCGGTTACAGCAACTTTTTCTGCGTTCAGAACGATGATGTAGTCACCGGTATCAACGTGCGGGGTGTATTCCGCTTTATGCTTGCCGCGCAGACGACGAGCCAGTTCAGTAGCGAGACGGCCTAAAGTTTTACCATCTGCATCAACAACGTACCAGTCGCGTTGAACGCTCTCTGGTTTAGCTGTAAAAGTTTTCATTAGAAAGCTTACCCAATAATTAGTTACACGTTGGTGAACACCCAAACGCTCGAAAACAGTTGAGGCTCACACGACCATACAAGTCCAGCAAACCTACCCCTTCGAATAGCCATTGCCGGCACTATAAAGTTTTTGGGAAAAAAAACTTTGTTGTAACGTGGGGTCGCAAGATTATAGAGAAGTCGCTCACAAAGATCGAACGCTTTTTGAATGGAAACGCAATTAATCGCCAGCAGCGGAAAATCGGGGCGCCAGCAGTAGCGCCCTCGGGCAATCACGGCAGATGCGGCAACTTGAGATACTCCTCGCTTTGCATCTCCTGCAGGCGTGACAGGCAGCGCTGGTACTCGAACTTCAGCCGCTCGCCCTGGTAAATCTCGAACATCGAGGCTTCGGCGGCGATCACCAACTTGACGTGGCGCTCGTAAAATTCGTCCACCAACGCCAGGAAGCGGCGGGCGGTATTTTCCTTCAACGGCCCCATCACGCGCACATTATACAGGATAACGCTGTGGTAGAGGCGCGATAAGGCGATGTAATCAAGCTGGCTGCGTGCTTCCTCGCACAAGGTGTGAAAATCTACGGCCAGCACGCCGTCTACCGCGTGAATAACCTGCAGCGGCCGGTGATTGATCTGCAATACCGGTGCCGCTTCGCCTTTCTTGCCGGCCAGTTTCACGAACATCTGGTCCATGGCCTGTCGGGTTTGTTCATCCAGCGGCGTCAGATACAGGTGCGCCTGAGTCAGGGTGCGCAGACGATAATCAACGCCGGCGTCAACGTTCATCACATCGCAATATTCGTTAATCAAATCGATCGCCGGCAGGAAGCGCGCGCGCTGCAGACCGTTGCGATACAAATCGTCCGGCGGAATATTGGAGGTAGCGACCAGCGTGATGCCACGGGCAAACAGCGCCTGTAACAGCGTCGCCAGCAGCATGGCGTCGGTGATGTCTGAAACAAAGAACTCGTCGAAGCACAGCACATCGGTTTGCGCCTTGAACCCATCAGCGATGATTTCCAGTGGGTTTTCCTGCCCCTGTAATTCGGTCAGCTCTTCGTGCACCCGCAGCATGAAACGGTGGAAATGCAGCCGTAGCTTGCGGTCACCCGGCAGGCTGTGGAAGAACATATCCATCAGCCAGGTTTTGCCACGCCCGACCCCGCCCCACATATATAAGCCCTGTACCGGGCGCTGTTTTGCCGTTTCGCTGCTTTTACCCAGCAGACGGCTCAGCTTGCCGCGCAGACCGCCGACCGGGGTACTGGCAACCGGTATTTGCTGCAAGGCCTGATAGATATGATCCAGCTGAGTCACGGCCTGGCGTTGAACCTCATCGGCCTGGTATTCCCCCGCAGCAAGCAGCCGCTGGTAGCGTGATAACGGTGATTGTGCCTGCATCTGTTCGATGTTCCCTAAGAACGCTTAGAAATTATTTAGCCCATTTTCGCGACATATTACGGCCGGTTAGCCCTCATATCGCCACAAATGCCCACTCTGAGCGGCGCTGAAAACCCTGCAAAAATCAGGTCAAAGCTCATCAGGATTCCACTCGGACAAGGTTAACGGTTATAGTGGATATTATTAAGTGAAAAATCCCTGCGGAACAACGAAGTCAAAATAGGAGTCATCATGACCTGGGAGTATGCGCTGATTGGTTTGGTGGTCGGTATCGTCATTGGTGCGGTAGCGATGCGTTTTGGTAACCGTAAATTACGTCAACAACAAGTTTTGCAGAACGAGTTGGATAAGAGCAAAACCGAGCTGGAAGAGTATCGTCAGGAGTTGGTCGGTCACTTTGCCCGCAGCGCCGAGCTGCTGGACAATATGGCACGCGATTATCGCCAGCTGTATCAGCATATGGCGAAAAGCTCCAACAACCTGCTGCCGGATCTGCCGATGCAGGAAAATCCGTTCCGCTATCGCCTGACCGAAGCCGAAGCGGATAACGATCAGGCGCCGGTAGAAATGCCGCGCGACTATTCGGAAGGCGCATCAGGCCTGCTGCGTGGCGAACGTCCACGTCGCGACTAAACGCCGTTCTTCGCCCGTGGGCCAGTCCCACGGGTTTTTGATCCTCCTCATACTTCTTCCCCCACGCTGAGCTATCCTTAACGCAGACGTTTGAGTGAACTTTTCACGCAAATTCACGGTCTTACCCTTCACTATGGTATTGCTGCTGCTTTATCATCACTATTCCACCGGCAGGTATTGAGAGAGCTATTATCAATGAAGAAAAAGTCGTTAATTCTTAGTGCATTGGCAATGAGTATTGGCCTCACACTGACCTCCGTACCGGCTGCCACCGCCGCGATGCCCGTCGCCGTTCAAGGGCAACCGCTGCCAAGCCTGGCGCCGATGCTGGAGAAGGTCTTGCCCGCAGTGGTCAGCGTGCATGTTGAAGGAACCCAGGTACAGCGCCAGCAAGTTCCGGAGGAGTTCAGACGCTTCTTTGGCCCAGGCGGCCCTGGGCAACAACAAAGCTCGCGCCCGTTTGAAGGCTTGGGTTCCGGCGTCATCATCGACGCCGCCAAGGGTTATGTGCTGACCAACAACCACGTGATCAACAATGCCGACAAAATCAGCGTGCAGTTGAACGATGGCCGTGAAGTAGACGCCAAGCTGGTAGGCCGTGACGAACAGTCCGATATCGCCCTGCTGCAGCTCAACGACGTGAAAAACCTGACCGCTATAAAAATAGCGGACTCCGATAAACTGCGGGTCGGCGATTTCGCCGTGGCCGTCGGCAACCCGTTTGGCCTGGGCCAAACCGCCACTTCCGGCATTATTTCCGCGTTGGGTCGCAGCGGCCTGAACCTGGAAGGGTTGGAAAACTTTATTCAGACCGATGCGTCCATCAACCGCGGTAACTCCGGTGGCGCACTGGTTAACCTCAATGGTGAGCTGATCGGCATCAACACCGCCATTTTGGCGCCAAGCGGCGGCAACGTCGGTATCGGTTTTGCCATTCCGAGCAACATGGCGCAGAACCTCAGCCAGCAGTTGATCGAATTTGGCGAAGTGAAACGCGGGCTCCTGGGCATTAAAGGCAGTGAAATGACGGCTGATATGGCCAAAGCCTTTAATACCGACGCGCAACGCGGGGCATTCGTCAGTGAAGTGCTGCCGAAATCCGCCGCGGCCAAGGCGGGTATCAAGGCCGGCGACATCCTGGTTTCGGTCGACGGCAAGCCCGTCAGCAGTTTCGCCGAACTGCGCGCCAAGGTCGGTACCACCGCTCCGGGGAAAACCATCAAGGTTGGCCTGCTGCGCGACGGCAAACCGCAGGAAGTTTCCGTTACGCTGGATAACAGCGAAAGCGCCTCAACCAATGCCGAAACGCTTTCCCCAGCCCTGCAGGGGGTTTCACTCAGCAACGGGGCGATCCCAAGCGGTGAAAAAGGCGTGAAGATCGATAAAGTGGATAAAGGCTCTGCGGCTGCACAAATCGGGCTGCAAAAAGACGATGTGATCATTGGCGTCAACCGCCAGCGAATTGAGAACATCACGGCGTTGCGCAAGGTGCTTGAAGCCAAACCACCGGTCATGGCGCTGAACATCGTGCGCGGCGGCGAAACCATTTATCTGCTGCTGCGCTGATCGTATATTTGTTTAAAAACCGGGCGCGGTGACATACTGCGCCCGGTATTCTCATGTTATCCTCCCGGTATCTTTCATCTCACGTACTAAAACTCCATGTTTGCTAAGCTCTTGCGCTCCGTCGTTATTGGTCTAATCGTTGCCGGCCTGCTGCTGGTTGCTTTACCCGTGCTACGTTCTTCCAATGCTTTGTTCGCAGAAAAACATGATAGTACCCGTGATGAAACACCCGTCAGTTACAACAAGGCGGTGCGACGTGCCGCGCCTGCCGTAGTCAATATCTACAACCGCAACATGAACGGCACCGCCAACGTGCTGTCGCTGGGTTCTGGCGTGATCATGAATGAACGCGGCTATATCCTGACCAATCGACACGTGATCAAGGATGCGCAACAAATTACCGTGGTCGTGCAGGACGGTCGCCGCTATGAGGCGCTGCTGGTGGGCTCGGACAGCCTGACCGATCTGGCGGTGCTGAAAATAGATCAGGGCAACCTGCCGGTGATCCCGATTAATAACGCGCGCACCGCGCACGTGGGTGACGTCGTGCTGGCGATTGGCAACCCTTATAACCTCGGCCAGACCGTGACTCAGGGGATCCTCAGCGCCACCGGCCGTATCAGTATGAGCACCACCGGGCGCCAGACCTTCCTGCAGACCGATGCCTCGATTAACCGCGGCAACTCGGGCGGTGCTTTGGTCAACTCGCTGGGCGAGTTAATCGGTATCAATACCCTGACCTACGATAAAATCACCGACGGTGAAACGCCGGAAGGCCTGGGCTTCGCCATTCCCATCGAACTGGCCACCAAGATTATGGACAAGCTGATCCGCGACGGCCGGGTCATCCGGGGTTATTTTGGTATTCAGGGCAAAGAGATTATTCCGCTGCGCTCGTCCAATTCCGGTATCGATCGCCTGCAGGGCATTATCGTGACTGAAATTACCCAGGGCGGGCCGGCAGGCAACGCCGGTTTCCATATTAACGACGTGATCATTAACGTGGACAACAAGCCTGCGATATCGGTGTTGGAGACCATGGATCAGGTGGCCGAGATACGCCCGGGTACGGAAATTCCGGTGGTGGTCCTGCGCGAAGGCAAACGCATCACGCTGAAGATGACCGTGGGCGAATTCCCGGAAGACAATAATTAAAAAGGCCCGGCAATGCCGAGCCCTCAATACTGCATTGACTACGCCGGAGCCAGGCCCCGGCGTCAGACAAATTACTCGCCTTTCACACGCTCGATATTAGCACCCAGCGCGCGCAGCTTGTCTTCAATACGCTCATAACCACGGTCGATGTGATAGATACGATCGACCACGGTCACGCCGTCGGCGATGCAACCGGCCAATACCAGGCTGGCAGAAGCACGCAGATCGGTCGCCATCACCTGAGCACCTGACAGTTGCTCAACGCCGTGGCAAATCACGGTGTTGCTCTCGATCTCAGCGTGTGCGCCCATGCGGATCAGCTCAGGTACATGCATGAAGCGGTTTTCAAAGATGGTTTCGGTGATCACGCCGGTGCCTTCCGCAACCAGGTTCAGCAGGCTGAACTGAGCCTGCATATCGGTCGGGAACCCCGGGTGTGGCGCAGTACGCACGGTCACCGCTTTAGGGCGTTTGCCATGCATATCTAGGCTGATCCAGTCTTCGCCCACTTCGATATCCGCACCGGCTTCGCGCAGCTTGGCCAACACGGCATCCAGCGTATCAGGACGGGTGTCGCGACACATCACCTTGCCGCCGGAAACGGCTGCAGCAATCAGGAAAGTGCCGGTCTCGATGCGATCCGGCAGAACGCGGTAAACGCCGCCGCCCAGGCGTTCAACGCCCTCGATGGTAATGCGGTCACTGCCGGCACCGGTGATTTTTGCGCCCAGCGTGTTGAGGAAGTTGGCGGTATCGACAATTTCCGGTTCGCGCGCAGCATTCTCAATCACGGTGGTACCGGTCGCCAGGGTGGCAGCACTCATGATGGTCACGGTAGCGCCAACGCTGACCTTGTCCATAACGATGTGTGCGCCCTTCAGGCGGCCATCGACGGAAGCTTTAACATAGCCTTCTTCCAGTTTGATCTCTGCACCGAGCTGTTCCAGACCCGTAATGTGCAGATCGACCGGACGCGCACCGATGGCACAGCCGCCCGGCAGAGAAACCTGACCACGACCGAAACGGGCAACCAACGGCCCCAACGCCCAGATAGAAGCACGCATGGTTTTCACCAGATCGTAGGGCGCACAGAACTCGTTCACGCCGCTGGCGTCAACGAATACGGAGCCGTTGCGTTCAATCTTGGTGCCTAATTGGCTGAGTAGCTTAATGGTGGTGTCGATGTCCTTCAGCTTCGGGACATTCTGCAACTCGACCGGCTCTTCCGCTAACAATGCGGCGAACAGGATCGGCAGGGCGGCGTTTTTAGCCCCGGAAATAGCCACTTCACCGCTGAGGCGGGTCCGGCCCTGCACACGAAATTTATCCATTTGACTACTCTCTGTTATCTAAACTGACGCTGCCCGCCCCGCTGGGCAAACAGCCTTAAAATCCGTTGAGTTTGCGATCTCGCTGCCACTCTTCAGGGGTGTACGCCTTAATCGACAAGGCGTGAATACGGTTGTCCGAAATGTATTCCATCAGCGGCGCATAGACCGTCTGTTGTTTCTTGACGCGGCTCATGGCGGCAAACAGCTCACCGACCACGATCACCTGAAAATGGCTGCCGTCGCCGGTAACATGTGCTTCTTCCAGTACCAATGCGCGCATCAGCACATCTTTAATCTCGCTATTTTCCATAGTATCCAGTTCTGTATCAAAAGGATCATAATCAGCCTGATATCTTAGTGGAATACGACGTTTTCTTAAACTAAAGAAAAAGCCCCTGTTGTACAGGGGCTTTCTGGGGAGAAAACGTCTTCATCCAGTTGAAAATCGGGCTAACCAGCGGTATCGACAGGCATTATTGCTTGCAGATTGTACAGTGCGATCAGCGTTTTCAAGCGATCGCCGGCGCCAGAAATTTTTAATTCCACGCCATGTTGGCGCTGCTGTTCGCGCAGATGCACCAGCAGTGCCAGCCCGGACGAGTCCACCCGCTGCAGTTGAGTCACGTCGATAGCGGTTTTATCCGCCAGCAACGTTTCCCGCTGTTCCCACAGTGGCAGCAGCGTTTCCCGATCCAGCGCACCGCGCAGGATCAGGGTCTGTTGCTGCGATTCAAAGCTGAGTGCCGCTGACATCAGTTTTTCTGATCCAGCGTAATCGGCTGAGCCGCCGCCGCTTGCAGTTGCTTGGTCAGGCCGTCGATCCCCTGGGTACGCAGCGTAGAAGCCCACTCGTTCTGCTTGGTGGTGATCATGCTGACGCCTTCGGCGATCATGTCATAGGCCTGCCAGTGACCGGTTTTGGTGTTTTTGCGCCACTGGAAGTCCAGACGCACCGGCGGGCGACCGCCGTTGTCGATGATGGTCACGCGGATCGCCACAATGCTGGCGTCGCCCAGCGGCTTCTCGGGTTCAATCTGATAAGTTTGGCCGTGGTACATCGCCAGCGCCTGGCCGTAAGCCTGTTCCAGATAGGACTGGAATGCGGTGAAGTAGGCTTCACGCTGCGCCGGCGTCGCTTCTTTGTAAAAACGGCCCAGCACCAGCGCACCGGCGTATTTGACCTGCACAAACGGCATCAGCTCCTGATGCACCACTGAACGCAGGTAGTTCGGGTCCTGCTTGATCTTCGGCTGTTCGGTTTTCAGACGGGTGAAGGTCTTCTCGGCCGCGTCTTGCATCAGGCTGTAAGGATTGGTCTGATCGACCGCATTCGCCAGCGGTGCGACCACCAGCAGGGCAACCATAAGTAAACGTTTAAACATGCAGGTTTCCTCTCTTAATGAATAGGGGCAGCGGCTTGTGGGGCAGCGCCGGCAGCCGGCTGAGCAGCCGCGTCTCCCGTTTTGGCTGCATCATCCTGACCGCCGCTCTTATACAGGAACTGGCCGATCAGATCTTCCAGAACCATGGCTGATTTGGTGTCCTGAATCGTGCCGCCGTCTTTCAAAATGGCCGTGCCCATGTCCGGATCTTCAAAACCGACGTTCAGCGCCAGATATTGTTCCCCCAACAGGCCGGAGGTGCGGATCGCCAGCGAACTGGTGTCCGGGATCTGGTCGTATTTGTCCTGGATATCCAGGGCTACGCGCGGCGTATAGGTTTTAGGATCGAGCGTGATATCAGCCACTCGGCCAATCATCACACCGCCGATTTTCACCGGAGAACGCGCTTTCAGACCGCCGATGTTATCGAAGGTCGCATAGATGCGGTATGTCGGCTCGTTACCGATCGACTTAATGTTGGCCACTTGCAGGCACAGAAACACGATGGCGCACAGCGCAATCAGCATAAATGCCCCAACCCAGATTTCACTCTTCTTCGTTTGCATCGAATCAATTCCCAAACATCAGTGCTGTCAGCACGAAATCCAATCCCAACACCGCCAGTGACGAATGTACCACGGTACGGGTCGTTGCCCGGCTTATCCCTTCAGAGGTCGGTACGGCATCATACCCGTTGAAGATGGCAATCCAGGTCACGGTGATGGCAAATACCACGCTCTTGATCAGGCAGTTGAGCAGGTCTTTTTTCCACTCAACGGCGCCCTGCATGGCTGACCAGAAGAAGCCACTGTCAATGCCCTTCCAGTCTACGCCAACCACCGAGCCGCCCCAGATGCCGATAGCGACAAAAATCATCGTCAGCAATGGCATGCTGATCAAACCGGCCCAGAAGCGCGGCGCAACGATACGCCGCAGCGGATCGACGGCCATCATTTCCAGACTGGAGATTTGTTCCGTTGCCTTCATCAGGCCAATTTCGGCCGTCAATGCAGAGCCTGCACGTCCGGCAAACAGCAGCGCGGTGACCACCGGACCCAGTTCACGCAGCAGCGATAACGCCACCATCATGCCCAGGCTGGCTTCAGCGCTGTAAGTGGTGAGCACCAGATAGCCCTGCAACCCCAGCACCATACCGATAAACAACCCGGAAACCACGATGATCAGCAGCGACTGCACGCCAACGCTGTGCAACTGCTTGAGCAACAGTGGCCACTGCCTGCGCGGCTCAGGCCGCCCGACCAGCGCGTTGAACAACATCAACCCGGCGCGCCCAAAGCTGGCGCTGGTGTTGATGCCACGGCGTCCTAACGACGCTAACGCCCGTAATAACATCAGCTTATTTACTCCCTAAACCTAACAGCTCGGCCTGGTAATCGCCGGCCGGATAACGGAAGGGTACCGGCCCATCGGCAATACCATCCAGGAACTGGCGCACGCGTGCATCAGGATTGTTCTGTAATTGCTGCGCCGTGCCTTCGGCTATCACCCGATGATCGGCCACAATGTAAGCGTAGTCGGCGATGCTCAGCACTTCCGGCACGTCGTGCGAAACCACGATGCAGGTGATGCCCAGCGCGTGATTCAGCTCATCGATCAGCTTGACCAGTACGCCCATGGTGATGGGATCCTGGCCGACGAAAGGCTCGTCGAACATGATCATCTCCGGATCGAGCGCAATCGCACGTGCCAGCGCAGCTCGCCGCGCCATGCCGCCTGACAATTCATTCGGCATCAGATCGGCCGCTCCCCGCAGCCCCACCGCTTCCAGCTTCATCATCACCGTGCTGCGCAGAATGGGCTCCGGCAAACGGCTATGTTCGCGCAGCGGGTAAGCCACGTTTTCGAACACCGTCAGATCGGTAAACAGCGCGCCAGACTGAAACAGCATGCTCATTTTCTTGCGCGCTTCATACAGTTGATGGCGAGACAATGCGGGAATGTTATCGCCATCAAACCAGATTTCACCGCTGTCCGGTGCCAGCTGACCGCCGATCAGACGCAGCAGCGTCGTTTTGCCAATACCGGACGGCCCCATGATCGCCGTGACCTTGCCACGGGGAACCGTCAGGTTGATATCTTCGAATATCAGTCGATCGCCGCGCGAGAACGTCATGTCGCGAACTTCGACCAGATTCTCTGCCTTCTGGTGCATGTTAATTGATCCTTTACGGGTCATTTTTGCCAAATCTACCCACGATGTTAAAGCAACGGGCGCAATGCGTCTCATCTTTACAAAAACTTACCGCCATTTCGCTACCAATGGTGCGCTAAGGCTGTGCTTCTCCTTGTGCGTGGCACCGTCGCAGACCCAAAAGTCCGTAATCAAGGCGGAGGGTGATGGGCATAGTGGACCTACGTTCAAGCCCGACAACGCAGAGTACGGGCTTTTGGGGCGCGACCCTAAGGGCTGGGGCCATTTGAGCGCGCCCCTGTGTTACGAGCCGCTTATTTGGCACACCAAATCTCACGACTCGCGCCTTGCTGCGCACTCAAATTGCCACCAGCGGTGCTCACGCACAAGGAGAAGCACAGCCTAATTTTACTTTTACGCGCCACCCGGTCAAAATTGGCGCCATAACGAAAAAAAACGAAAGTGTTCAACTATTAGCCGGGAAAACCCGTTGCTGCGGTTTTAACCTGCGCAACGGAGGGCAAAGCAAGATAGCCGAATTACGGCTTTTAACCAACGAACCGGGATGATACCCAACAAAGGACCCTGCATGTTTCTCGCGATAGCTTTATTAATCGTTGGTTTATTTTTACTGGTATATGGTGCAGACCGCTTAGTTTACGGTGCTGCGGTAATTTCCCGTTCACTCGGCGTGCCACCGCTGATTATCGGTATGACCATCGTCGGCATCGGCACTTCACTGCCGGAGCTGTTTGTGTCGACCACCGCGGCATTGAACGGGCAAATCGATATGGCCGTGGGGAACGTATTAGGTTCCAACATCACGAATATTTTGCTGATCCTCGGCGTTGCCGCGCTGATACACCCGCTGGCGGCGCGATCCGAAGTGTTGCGGCGCGAACTGCCGCTGATGTTGGCGGTCACAGTATTGTGCGGTTTCGTGCTGATGGACGGCACGCTGAGCCGGCTGGATGGCGTGCTGCTGTTGGCCGCCGCCGCGGTATTTATTCTGTTGATGTTGAAAATTGCCCGGTTGGCGCAGCGTGAAGGCAGCGACAGCCTGACCGTGGAGCAACTCGCCGAACTGCCGCAGGACAGCAGCAACACCGTGGCGGTGTTGTGGCTGGTGCTGGCGTTTATCATTCTGCCGCTGTCTTCCAAAATGGTGGTCGATAACGCCACGGTCATCGCGCACTATTTCGGTATGAGTGAGTTGGTGGTCGGCCTGACCGTCATCGCCATCGGCACCAGCCTGCCGGAGCTGGCCACGTCGATCGCCGGCGCACTCAAGGGCGAAGATGATATGGCGATTGGCAATATCATCGGCTCCAACATTTTCAACACGGTGATCGTGCTGGGCGTGCCCGCCCTGCTGTCTCCGGGGACCGTCGATGGCGCCGCCTTCCATCGCGATTACTGGGTCATGCTGGCCGTCAGCATTGTGCTCAGCGCCCTGTGCATCGGGCGCAAACATCGCATCGGTCATCTGGCCGGCGCTCTGTTATTATGTGGTTTTATTGCGTATCTTGCGGTGCTGTTTTTTAACCCTTTCAATTCATTTAGCTATAGCCTCTAGCTTTCAAGTTGCAGCCAGGCGGCAAACTCACTCATCCCCAGGCGCTTACTCAGGTAAGTCACCGGGATGAGTGGAAACGGTGCTGTAACTTGAGAGATGACGGGTATGACCGATGGGAATGAGCATGTCGAACATTCAGTTGCAACCGGGCTTTGATTTTCAGCAGGCAGGCAAAGAAGTGCTGCAGATTGAGCGTGACGGGCTGGCCCAGCTCGATCAATACATCAATGCAGACTTTACCCGCGCCTGCGAGTTGATCGCCGAATGCAGCGGCAAAGTGGTTGTGATGGGCATGGGTAAATCCGGGCACATCGGCTGCAAGATTGCCGCCACCTTCGCCAGCACCGGAACGCCGTCGTTCTTTGTTCATCCGGCCGAGGCCAGCCATGGCGATCTCGGCATGGTCACCGCACAGGATATCGTGCTCGCCATTTCCAATTCGGGTGAGTCCAACGAAATACAGGCGCTGATCCCGGTGTTGAAGCGTCAGCGCATCCCGCTGATCTGCATGACCAACAACCCGGAAAGTTCGATGGGCAAGGCGGCGGATATTCATCTGTGCATCAAGGTGCCACAGGAAGCTTGCCCACTCGGCCTGGCGCCGACCACCAGCACCACCGCCACGCTGGTGATGGGGGATGCGTTGGCTGTCGCACTGTTAAAAGCTCGCGGTTTCACGCCGGAAGATTTTGCGTTATCACATCCGGGGGGCGCTCTGGGCCGCCGCCTGCTGCTGCGCGTATGCGACATCATGCACAGCGGCGATGAAATTCCTCACGTCAGCGCCGATGCATCGCTGCGCGACGCGTTGCTGGAAATCACCCGCAAGAATCTGGGCATGACGGTTATCTGCGATGATTTGATGAAAATTGCCGGTATCTTCACCGACGGTGACCTGCGCCGGATTTTCGATATGGGCATCAATCTCAACGAGGCCCGCATTGTCGATGTCATGACGCTCGGCGGCGTGCGGGTACGCCCGAACCTGCTGGCGGTCGACGCGCTGAATCTGATGCAGCAACGTCACATCACCGCACTGCTGGTTGCCGATGGCGACCAATTGCTGGGTGTGGTACATATGCATGACATGCTGCGCGCCGGCGTCGTTTAACTATGGAAGAGAACTCAATGAGTCTGGTTGAAACCTGCTACGGGCCTGTAGAGCAAGAGGTCATGGCGCGTGCCGGCAAAATCCGCCTGCTGATTTGTGATGTCGACGGCGTGCTGTCAGACGGCCTGATTTTCATGGGCAACAATGGCGAAGAATTAAAAGCGTTTAACGTACGCGACGGTTATGGCATCCGCTGCCTGAAAACCTCGGATATCGAAGTGGCGATCATTACCGGTCGCTCCGCCAAGCTGTTGGAAGACCGGGCTAAAACGCTCGGCATCACGCACCTTTATCAGGGGCAATCCGATAAGCTTTTGGCCTTCCGTGAACTGTTGGATACACTGTCGCTGACGGCGGATCAGGTAGCCTATATCGGCGACGACCTGATCGACTGGCCGGTGATGGCGCAGGTTGGCCTAGCGGTCGCGGTGGCAGATGCGCACCCGCTGCTGACGCCACGGGCCCATTATGTTACCCGCATTGCCGGCGGCCGCGGTGCGGTACGTGAGCTGTGCGACATTATTCTTTTGGCTCAAAACAAGCTGGAAGACGCCAAAGGGCTATCGATATGAGTAAAACCAAACTTTGGATCACCGTGCTGCTGGCGGTGATCGCACTGGCGCTGATTGGCTGGAACATGACGGATTTCAGTGATGATACGGCTCCGGGGCCGGTGAACAGCCAGGACCCGACTTATCAGAGCCAGCATACGGTCACCATAGTGTACAATCCGACCGGCAAGCTGAGTTACAAGCTGGTGGCGGAAGACGTGAAGTACTATACCGCCGATGAATTAAGCTGGTTCACCCAGCCGGTGATGACGCTGTTTGATGAAAACGCGGTGGCCACCTGGTCAGTTCGCGCCGACCGCGCCAAACTGACTAAAGACCGGATGCTGTATCTTTACGGCCACGTCGAGGTGAACAGCCTGACCACCACGTCGCAGCTGGAAAAAATTAAAACAGACAATGCTCAGGTGAACCTGGTGACCCAGGATGTGGCTTCGGATGACGAAGTGACGCTCTACGGGACGAACTTCACCTCTAACGGCATGAAAATGCGTGGGAACCTGCGGGCCAAGACCGCTGAGCTGATTGATAAGGTTAAGACCAACTATGAAATTCAAAACCAACAAACCAAGCCGTAATCTGTTAATCGGCAGCTTGATTTTAGCCGCCAGCGCCCCCGCATGGGCGCTGAAGTCCGACTCCAATCAGCCGGTGAGCATCGACTCGCTGAAACAGTCTCTGGACATGCAGAGCAACGTCAGCACCTTTACTGATAACGTGGTGATCAAACAAGGCACCATCGATATCAAAGCGGACAAAGTCGTGGTCACCCGCCCGGGCGGCGATCAGAACAAAACCTATATTGAAGCCTTTGGCAACCCGGTCACCTTCTATCAGATGCAAGACAGTGGCAAGCCGGTGAAAGGTCACGCTCAGAAGGTGCGTTACGATGTGGCGTCTCAGTTGGTGACCCTGACCGGGAACGCCTATCTGGAACAGCTCGACAGCAACGTCAAGGGCGATCGCATCACCTACCTGGTGCAACAGCAGCAAATGCAGGCGTTTAGCGATAAAGGCAAACGCGTGACTACGGTTCTGGTACCGTCGCAGTTGCAAGACAAAAACGGGCAAAACAAGAGTAACTAATCACTTATGGCTACACTCATCGCAGAAAACCTGGCGAAAGCCTACAAGGGCCGTAAAGTCGTTGAAGACGTCAGCCTGAAAGTGAAATCCGGCGAGATCGTCGGCCTGCTGGGGCCAAACGGCGCCGGCAAGACCACCACTTTCTACATGGTGGTCGGTATCGTTCAGCGTGACGCCGGGCGTATCGTGATTGACGAAGAAGACATCAGCCTGCTGCCGCTGCACGCCCGTGCGCGTCGTGGCATCGGCTATCTGCCGCAGGAAGCCTCGATCTTCCGCCGTCTGAGCGTTTACGACAACCTGATGGCGGTACTGGAGATCCGTGACGATCTCAGCAGTGAACAGCGGGCGGACCGTGCGGTGGAGCTGATGGAAGAGTTCCATATCTCCCATCTGCGCGACAACCTGGGCCAGGCGCTGTCCGGTGGCGAACGTCGCCGCGTGGAGATCGCCCGTGCGCTGGCGGCTAACCCGAAATTCATCCTGCTGGATGAACCCTTCGCCGGGGTTGACCCGATTTCCGTTATCGACATTAAAAAAATTATCGAGCACTTGCGTGACAGCGGCCTGGGCGTGCTGATCACCGACCATAACGTGCGCGAAACGCTGGACGTGTGTGAACGCGCCTATATCGTCAGCCAGGGCAAACTGATTGCTCACGGCACGCCGGATGCTATTCTGGCCGATGAGCAGGTAAAACGCGTTTATCTGGGCGAAGAATTCCGCCTCTGAGTGCCGGCGCGTCCTGATGGGCGACTGTTAACGGAAGTAGACTGAAGAATATGAAGCAAGGTTTGCAACTCAGGTTTAGCCAACAACTGGCCATGACCCCCCAGCTCCAGCAGGCCATACGCCTGCTGCAGTTGTCCACGCTTGAGCTCCAGCAGGAGATACAGCTGGCGTTAGAGAGCAATCCACTGCTTGAACAAACCGATTTGCACGAAGAAATCGACGCTAAAGAGACCACCGAAACCGAAGGTTTGGACACCCGGGAGGCGCTGGAGCAAAAGGACATGCCCGAAGAGCTGCCGCTGGACGCCACCTGGGACGAGATCTATACCGCCGGCACTCCGTCAGGGACCCGCACCGATTACAGTGACGATGAACTGCCGGTGTATCAGGGCGAAACCACCCAAACCCTGCAGGATTACCTGATGTGGCAGGTGGATCTGACGCCGTTTTCCGATACCGATGCCGCCATCGCCACCTCGATCGTCGACGCCGTCGATGACACCGGCTATCTCACCGTGCCGCTGGAAGACATTCTGGAGAGCATGGGTGACGATAATGTGACAATGGACGAAGTCGAAGCGGTTTTAAAGCGCGTGCAGCGGTTTGATCCGGTTGGCGTCGCGGCGCGCGACCTGCGCGATTGTCTGCTGGTTCAGCTTTCCCAGTACGCCAAAGACACCCCTTACCTCGCAGAAGCACGCCTGATCATCAGCGAACATCTGGACCTGTTGGCGAACCACGACTTTCGCAGCCTGATGCGAACAACCCGCTCAAAAGAAGATACACTGAAAGAAGCGATGCTGCTGATCCAGTCACTCGATCCGCGTCCAGGCCAGTCGATCAACACCGGCGAATCTGAGTACGTGATCCCGGACGTGCTGGTACGCAAAGTGCAGGATGTGTGGACGGTCGAGCTCAACAGCGACAGCATCCCAAGGCTGAAGATCAATCAGCAGTATGCCGCACTGGGCAACACTGCGCGTAACGACAGCGACGGTCAGTACATCCGCAGCAATCTGCAGGAAGCGAAATGGCTGATCAAGAGCCTGGAAAGCCGCAACGACACCCTGCTGAAAGTTTCGCGCTGCATCGTCGAGCAGCAGCAGGCGTTCTTTGAGCAAGGCGCGGAATTTATGAAGCCCATGGTGCTGGCGGATATCGCTCAGGCCGTGGAGATGCATGAATCGACAATTTCACGCGTGACCACGCAGAAGTTTTTGCACAGTCCGCGCGGCATTTTCGAATTGAAGTATTTCTTCTCAAGCCACGTGAATACCGACAGCGGAGGCGAAGCTTCCTCTACGGCGATCCGCGCGGTGGTGAAGAAATTGATTGCGGCGGAAAACCCCGCCAAACCGCTCAGCGACAGCAAGCTGGCCACCCTGCTCTCCGATCAGGGGATCATCGTGGCGCGGCGTACCGTCGCCAAGTACCGAGAGTCTTTGTCCATCCCGCCGTCCAAACAGCGTAAACAGTTGGTTTGACCTCTATTGAGAAGGAAGACACTATGCAGCTCAACATTACCGGACACCACATCGAAATCACCGAACCCTTGCGTGAGTTCGTGAACACCAAGTTCGCCAAACTCGAACAGTATTTTGACCGCATAAATCAGGTGTATGTCGTGCTTAGTGTGGAAAAAGTGCAGCAGATTGCGGAAGCGACGGTGCACGTGAATGGAGGCGAGTTGCACGCCACCTCGGAAGACGAGAACATGTATGCGGCAATTGATACCCTGATCGACAAACTGGCGCGTCAATTGAACAAACATAAAGACAAACTGAAACAACACTGACATTCTGGGCCGTTTCCGTCAGCGGGTACGGCTCAAACGTAGCCTCGGCCATCGGCGCGTTACCTGTTTGGGTACGCGCCGATAAGCCATCAGGGTTAAACAAGGCGAAAAATCACCTCACAAGCCTGCTTGCTGGTGTGGTTTTAAGTGAAGATGAGATGAACAACGAAACAATGCAGTTAAGCTCGGTATTAAATATCGAGTGCACCAGAAGCTCTGTACATTGCACCAGCAAGAAACGGGCTTTGGAAATTATTAGCGAACTGGCCGCCAAACAGCTCAACCTGTCACCCCAGGTGGTGTTTGACGCGGTTCTCACCCGCGAGCGCATGGGCAGCACCGGTATCGGCAACGGTATCGCCATTCCCCATGGCAAACTGGAAGAGGACACACTGCGGGCCGTTGGCGTATTTATTCGTCTCGACCAACCTATCGCCTTCGACGCCATTGATAACCAGCCGGTCGATCTGCTGTTCGCCCTGCTGGTGCCGGCCGACCAATGTAAAACCCATTTGCATACCCTGTCTCTGGTCGCCAAGCGTCTGGCCGACAAAACAGTATGCCGTCGCCTGCGCGCGGCGCAAAGTGACGAAGAGCTTTACCAAATCATCACCGAGTAACGCCCGGCTGGCGTGACTTCCAGCCCGGATAACGATACTGTTTAGCCATGATGGATTCCGGTTCAGGCCGGAATAATAAAGTTTCTAACGGTGGCGATAGACGCCGCCGAGATGCCAGGGGGAGTTGCCACATGGTGCTGATGATTGTCAGCGGCCGTTCCGGTTCAGGGAAATCCGTCGCCTTGCGGGCGCTGGAAGACATGGGTTTTTACTGCGTTGATAACCTGCCCGTGGTACTGCTGCCGCAGCTTGCCAATACGCTGGCGGAACGCAACAGCTCCGCGGCGGTAAGCATCGACGTGCGTAACATGCCGGAATCGCCGGAAGTGTTTGAATATGCGATGACCCAACTGCCGGACAGCTTTTCGCCGCAGTTGCTGTTCCTCGACGCTGACCGTAACACACTGATTCGCCGTTACAGTGATACTCGCCGCTTACACCCGCTGTCCAGCAAGAACCTGTCGCTGGAAAGCGCCATCGACGAAGAAAGCGATCTGCTTGAGCCGCTGCGTTCACGGGCCGATCTGATCATCGACACCTCGGAAATGTCGGTGCATGAACTGGCCGAAATGCTGCGTACCCGTTTACTGGGCAAACGCGAGCGCGAACTGACCATGGTGTTTGAATCCTTCGGCTTTAAACACGGCATCCCGATCGACGCCGATTACGTGTTCGACGTGCGTTTCCTGCCGAACCCACACTGGGACCCTAAACTTCGCCCGATGACCGGCCTGGATAAACCCGTCGCCTCATTCCTCGATCGCCACACTGAAGTGCACAACTTTATCTACCAGACCCGCAGTTATCTGGAACAGTGGCTGCCGATGCTGGAAACCAACAACCGCAGCTACCTGACGGTGGCCATTGGCTGTACCGGCGGTAAGCACCGTTCAGTCTACGTGGCAGAACAGTTGGCCGACTACTTCCGCTCACGCGGCAAGAACGTGCAATCGCGCCACCGCACGCTGGAAAAACGTAAACAATGACGGTCAAGCAAACGGTTGAAATCAAAAACAAACTGGGCATGCACGCCCGCCCGGCGATGAAGCTGTTCGAGCTGGTGCAGAGTTTTGACGCCGAAGTGATGCTGCGTAACGACAGCGGCACCGAGGCCGAAGCCAGCAGCGTGATTGCGCTGCTGATGCTGGACTCCGCGCAGGGGCGCCATATCGAGGTGGAAGCCACCGGCCCGGATGAGGTGAAAGCGCTGGCCGCTGTAGTTGAGCTGATTAATTCCGGTTTTGACGAAGACTAGTTTCCCCACTGCGAAGAAGCCAGTATCAAGAACGCGCCCATCAAGGCGCGTTCAACATTTGTGAGACGTCCCCAATTCCCCGTGCATACAAAATAGAAACATCTTGCCTCTCTGCAAAACCGATCCCAACGATTGTAAAAACCATAACAAACTGATTTTATTATTGAATAATAAATCCACAGTGGTTTTTCAACAGCAAGATACCGACATATTACGCCGCCGTTCGCCGCAGAGACAAAAAATGAAGTTTACAATTTGTGAACTAATAGCTCAGCCGCTACAATGATGACAGGGCATGAATGAGGGAGCGATGCATATAATTTCAAGGGAACCGTTCAACGAGGCCGCTATCCGCTACCCCAACGAAGCAGCCTCTCTCAACACAATCTACAAAACGCTGCGCCGAGGGACGTTCCATACACCGGAAGAATTAAAATCCCTTTTCCCCAGCCTGGACCGAATGAAGTACAAAGCAAAATGGTGGGTCATTGATGTCGGAGGAAATCATCTCAGGATCTTATTCTTTGCCAGCTTTGATACCCAGAAAATATTTGTTAAACAGATAGTGACTCACGCAGAGTACGACAGATTACTGCAGCAGTACCGGAGGAACCCAAAATGATCACCGATGCGCTTAAGGCCACCCATGAGCTGTTGCGCGCCATTCCCTTATTAGGTGGCAGCACCTCGCCGCAGGATTACCGTGATGCTCTGGCGTTAGTGGAACACCTGCTTGAAACCGACGAGCGCCACCCGCTGATTGACGTTCTGGCAGCCAAGATCGCCGAGTATGAAGATAACAGCCCTGATTTTGCGGAGTTCAATCAGCGCATCGCACAGCTACCACAAGGCGTAGCCGCGCTCAGCGTACTGATGGAGCAATACGGTCTCAGCCAAAGCGACTTCGAAAACGAGATCGGCAAAAAGTCACTGGTGAGCCAAATTCTAAGCGGAAAGCGATCGCTGACCATCCCCCATATCATGGCGCTGGCAAAACGTTTCAACCTGCCGCCGGCCTTGTTCTTGCCAGAAACCCGTTAGGGAGGGATCCCCAGTGCTAGATCCGGCTCAAGCAGTCCAGCGCCACCGCCTTGAAGCTGTCGAAGTTGTCGCTGCCCAACAGGCGGCTCATTGAGCGTTCACGTACAAAGGTGACGAACAGCTCGTAAATTGCCATCGCTTCTTCGTAATCACTTTTGCTGATCGCCAACAGGAAGATCACATGGGCGATTTCTCCCTCTCCCCAGACCACGCCCTGCGGCGCCAGCAGCGTCACCACCACGGTTTTCTTCGCCAACAGGCCCAGCGAGTGCGGCAGTGCAATCCCTTCTCCCAGCAACGTGGAAACAATCGCCTCACGTTCCACAACCGATGGATAGAAATCATCGCCAACGTAGCCTTCACTCTCCAGTTGGCTGCACACTTTCTGGAACAATTGCGCCTGAGTCAGCGGCTCGTTCACCACCATAAAATGCTCGGCGTCGAAAAATTTCTCCAGCATATAGGGCTTGGTGCGATCCACCAGCACCAGCTTACCCAGCTGTTCGAGCTGGTATTCGGTCGGGAACGGCGACATCACTACTACCGGTTTGTTCTTTTCGCTGACCCGCGCGTTGGAAATGACAAAGTCTTCGTCGATATGATTGAGCACCTCGTAATCGCGTAGTGAAACGATGCGCGTCATCACCAACTGCGGGTATTTGCGTGCGATTTGCGCCTGGATCATCCGGACCGTCGAGTTGCCGGTATCGCAGACCAACATCACCTGCGGGTGGCGTTCGTAGCCGATGTTGTAATGCCGCTCCAGGCCAACGCCAATGTGCAGCACCAAATAGCCGATCTCGTTTTCACTCAGGGTGTAAGGCGTGTATTTTCCCCAGCTCGATACGGCCGCCAGCGTTACGTCGTAGGCCATCGGGTAGTGCTGCTTGATGTTCGCCAACAGGGGATTGGGGATATTAATCTGGTATTTCACCCGGGTGATCATGGTTTTGATGTGGGTGAGCAGATCGGCCCGCAGCTGTTTGTCCCCCTGCAGGTTGTAGTTATAGTGCGAATTGATATACGACAGGATGTAATCCACCAGCGCCTCTTCATCGTCGGCGTTGATCTCGGTCGGCTGCACCTCCTGCACGCGACGCGCGGCGATATTGACCCGCAGATAAGCCTCCTCCGCCACCGAGACCTCTTTGCCGCTGGCTTTGCGTAACTCCCCGGCTAACCAGGTAGAGGCCTTGCGCACCGCGTCATCACCGTCCTCAACGTCAAAGTCCGGCAGCGGATAGCCGTCGGTAATACGCCGCAATGCCACCGCACAGTAGAAAATCAGGTACTGCTCACCCTCGTCGGTCAGACGAATAGCATATTGCGACAGCAGCGGATGCAGCAGCCCGGCAAAGGTCGCCACCTGCGGTTGCCGCAGGATCTCATTGTTAAGCAACGGGTTCTCGGCGTCGGCCAAATGCAGTTGGAATAACAGGTCGGTCAGACAGGCACGGATCGCCATCTCCGAGCCGAACAGCTTCATGCCATAGCGCGGCTTGGTCTCGATGGTCAATTGATAGTGCGCCAGGCGCTCCCTCACCTCAGCCATGTCGTTTTGCAGCGTGCCGCGGCTGACAAACCATTCGTCGGCTAAATCTTCCAGCTTCAGAGAAAAGGCTGAGGTCAAAAAACGAACCAGCAGATAGTGCACCCGCTCCTGTGCGCTGCGCGGCGTAGCGTGCTTTTTACGCTCCTGATGCTGCAGGGCGCTGAACAACCTGGCGTCATCCACCTGCAGGCGATAGCCCGCCCCGCGGCTATGCACAAAGTGCGCACCATACTTTTCCAAAATATCGTTCAGCGCGGTGATGTCAGCGCGTACGGTTCGGGTGGACACAGCGAAGCGCTTCGCCAGCTCATCCTGAGGCAAGGTTTCGGACTGCAAAGCATCAAACAGATAGGCCAAACGCGGGTAGGGAAATCGCACCATTCTCTTTCCGTCAATTAGAGTGCCCGCCAGGAGGATCCGGCGGGCAACAAGTTACTTGGCAAGCGGCAAGAACACCATTTGCGAGGGGCTGCCCACTGGCGTATAGCCTTCAACAAAGCTGAGTTTGCCACTGGCCTTATCCACGCTGAAACGGGTGACGTTATCGCTGCGTTGATTCATCGCATACAGATAACGCCCGTCCGGGCTCAGCGTAAGCGATCGCGGGTAATCTCCGCGCGTCCAGGTTTCCGCCACCGAATGCAGCTCGCCGCCGCTGCCCACGCTGAACTGCGCAATGCTGTTGTGCAGCCGATTGGCCACGTACAGGTTTTTGCCATCCTCGCTCAGGACCAGGCCGGCGGCGAAGTTGGTGCCTTTATAATCGGCAGGCAGCGAAGAGACCACGTGCAACTGTTTCAGAGTACCTTTTTGATTATCAAAACGGTAGCTGGTCAGCGTGGAAGCCTCTTCATTCACCAGCAGCACGGTTTTCCCGTCCGGATGGAACACGAAATGACGCGGCCCGGCGCCAGCAGAAGATGCCGCGATCCACGGCGGATCGTTCGGCGTTAACTGGCCGCTGGCGTCGTCAAAGCGCCATTGATAAATACGATCCAGCCCCAGATCGGTAGAGAATACAAACTTGCCGCTCGGATCGCTGGCGATCATATGCGCATGCGGGCCATTGTGATCGCTGATGGCAAAACTCCCCTCCACCGCCGCCTCCGGCTTGCCGGCCCCTGCCGGCCCTTGCTGTTGCTGCACCGAACTGGCCTTGCCCAGCTTGCCGTCGCCCTCAACCGGGAAAACCGCTACGGTGCCGCTGACGTAGTTTGCCACCAGCAGGTGGCGCCCGTTTGGCGTCAGGAAAAGATAAACCGGCCCCGCCCCCTGCGAATCAACCTGATTGAGCTGGGTCAGGCTGCCGTCCTTTGGGTGAATGCGGTAAGCGATAATGCCGCCGTGTTGAGTCCCGTTAAAGTCCGCCACTTCACTGGCGACATACAGCGTCTGGCCTTTGGCATCCACGGTAAGCTGCGCCGGATTCGGCTGGCTGCTGGCCAACGTCCTGGCGCTCAGTGCACCACTGACCGGATCGACCTGCACCCGGTAAACGCCTTCGCCGTTAGGGTTGTAAGTACCGATATAAGCAAAATGAGATGACGTAGATTTCATTGCATCCTCAGCATGCAGCGCCGGGCTAGCCATCGCCAGCAGCGCCAGAGTGACTGCAGTTCGCAGGGTGGAAGAAGTTTGCCAGTTTCGCATAGTTATCCTGATGGTATACCCGTCGTCTTTCAAGCCACAGCGTTGTTATCTGCGCTGATATCGTAGGGGGCGAATACATTCGCCCCGATTAAAGTGGGCGCAGCATGCAGCGCCCCTACCCTACCTGGGGATGAGTGAGCTGGCCGCCTAGCTGCAACTTGAAAGCCATAGGGTAAAGATTAGCGGCGCGGTGTGCCCGCGCCGGGGGATACAGAGCCTGTCGCCTCCCTGCCTTACGTCATCCGATAATGCGCTTTACCCCACCAGCTTTTTGGTGGTCGCCAGCAGGGCTTTCACGTCCTGTGGGCGGGTGTTACCGGTGGCGGAATCGATGATTGAACTGTAGATGTGCGGGATCACGCGCTTCACGCCGGCAGCCAATGCGATCTCGACGATCGGCTCGAAGTTTTCCAGATCGATACCGCCGGTAGGTTCCAGCATAAAGTCATGCGCGGCACAGGCTTTGGCGACATACTCGTATTCTTCTCTGCATGCCAGTCCGCCCATCGGGAAATATTTGATTGAGCTGCCGCCCATGTCTTTCAACAAGGCGATGGCGGTTTCCACCGGCACAATGCCGTCCGGCGCGGCAGCGCTCAGCGGCCCCGTCGAAATCTTCACCCAGCCAACGCGGCCGGTTGGCGACACCAGACCGTTCACCACGCTGTCATTCTGCCCCAGCAGCGCACGGCTGGCACCCACGCCGGTAAACACCTGATTGACGTGCTGCGGCTGCACTTTCTGGGAAATCAGACTGACCATTGCCGATTGCTTAGGATCGCCTGCGCCCAGCCCCACCGACAACGCGTTCTCAATCAGTCGCGCATAGCGCTGCATATCCGCAACTGCACTGTCGACGTCCGGGTAGTTCTTGGAAAGCACCCCCACCAGCACATGCCCTTCTGCCGCCGCATAAATCTCCTGCGCATTGTCTTTCGAACCGGCCAACACGTTGAGACACACGCGGTCGCGATAGTAGTTAGGTTGCAGCTTCATGCTTGTTTCTCCGTGAACAGATTTTTAATACAGGTGAAGACGGTCATCAGCTGTTGCTGGTCAACGCTGCGCACGTCCACTTCAATCTTGCCTTCGTTAGCTTTATAACCGCGGAAGTAGATGGCGATCTCGCCGGTTTTCAGCGCCTGCACAATGTCGTAGGTCGACCATCCCAGCACCGCTTCATCGAACGTGATTTCTGCCCGCGCGATATCACGCCCGGCGCTGTCCCAGACGGTTTTGGCGCTGATACCGGCCAGGGTGTTCAGACTGTCGATAAACGGCGTCATTCTTTCCACCATCTGCTGTCCGGTGGTTTTCTCCAGCCGCAGGTAGCTTTCGATCGCCTGCGTCAGGCCGAGGATGCCCTCTTTACCGACCTTCATCGCCCGGCCGATACCGCCGGTTTGCAGCTTCACCCATTCGACGTACTGTTTCTTGCCAATCACCAGACCGCTGGTGGGGCCTTCGATGGCCTTGGCGCCGCTGTAAACCACCAGATCGGCTCCCATCTGGTAGTAGCACAGCAGATCTTCTTCCGCCGCGGCATCGACGATCAGCGGCAGGTTATGTTTGCGCGCCACCACCACCGCCTGCTCAACGGAAAGTATGCTTTTCTGCACGCAGTGGTGTGACTTGATATAGAGAATCGCCGCCGTTTGCGGCGTGATGCAGGCCTCTAGCTGCTCGGCAGAACACTCGTTGGCGTAGCCGGCTTCAACCACCTTCCCCCCGCCCAACGCCACCATGGTATCGACCGGGGCACCAAAGTTGACGTTATGGCCACGCGGCAACACGATTTCGCGCGGAACGGTAATAGGTGCGGAGTGCAGGTTCACCAACAGGTTGGCGTTGTCTTTGACGATCAGCGCCGCCACTGACTGGGCGATGCCCGCCGAGGCGCAGGAAACTACCACCGCATTTTCGACATTCAGCAGGTTGGCGATGTAAGCGCCGGTCTTGTCGACCAGATCCTTGATTTCGAAGTAGTGGTTCATGCCGTAATCCACGGCGTCGATAACGTCCTGGCGCGGCGTGGACACGCCGAGTGCAGTCATGCGACCTGAAGTGTTGATGACCTGTTTTAAATTATATTTTTCATAAATCGAAGACATGAGCGGCTTTCCCTTCATCGGTTAATAGGATTTCCCCGGCCACCACGGCAGCCAACGGAACCAGCAATTGTTGACCCTCGGCCGACTGCCCTTCTGAATCGGCGAACACCTGTGGCCCCTGACGGAGCTCGAACAGCGTGAAATCGGCATCGCAACCCGGTTCCAGCCGCCCCTTATGGGACAGGTGCAGCGCCGAGGCGGCATTTTCCGTCACGCAGGCAATCACCTGCGGCAGCGACAGCCCCACGCTGAAGAATTTGGACATCACCGTCGCCAGGCTGTGTACCGGCCCGGCCATTCGGTTGCGACAGTAGATATCGGAGCTGATGGTATGCGGCAAAATGCCGAGCGCTATCGCCTGCCGTGCCACCTCGAAGCTGAAGCTGGCGGTGCCGTGGCCAACATCCAGCAAGACGCCGCGCTTTAGCGCGCGCTGGATAGACTCACGCAGTGTGCCCGCCGGTGTCAGAATGCGATTCGGTTTACCGTTGTAGCAGTGAGTGATAATGTCGCCACGGGTCAGCAGATCGGCGATTTCATCCAGATCCGGCGGGTTA
Organism: Serratia liquefaciens; assembly: GCA_012719855.1. Classification (GTDB taxonomy): domain Bacteria; phylum Pseudomonadota; class Gammaproteobacteria; order Enterobacterales; family Enterobacteriaceae; genus Serratia; species Serratia liquefaciens_A. The sequence goes on from JAAXZN010000035.1 coordinate 27,772, forward strand.
TTGCCGATATGCACCATCAGCGGCAACAGGTTATTTTCTTGCTGGATCTCTTTGGCCAGCACCAGCGGTCGAATGCCGTTCTGGCCGACCACGCTGCTGCTCATGCGCGCCTTGATGCCGATGATAAAACCGGCATGTTTGTCGATCGCCCGGCTGACTTTCTGCTTATCGATGTCTGCCAAATCAGCCAATTCGTTCTGACGCAGCAGGCCGATGCGCGAAATGTTCAGGAAGGCGAAAACGTTGGTTTTGGTGCTGCGCGTCAGCGTATAAAACGCATCCACGTCGTCGGTGCCGGTACTGCCGGCATCCACCACCGTGGTGACGCCACAGGCCGCGCCGACCAAGTCCGGTTCGTCATGGTAAATCGGCGAAGAGGGGTAGCAGTGCACGTGGGAGTCGATCCAGCCGGCGCTCAGGCGGCAGTTGCCCGCCAGATCCAGGTTCCGATGGGCGTGGACGTCGTCGGCCAACTGCCCCACCTCGGCAATCTTGCCGTCCTTGACCGCCAGATCCACCAGCCGATCATCCGCCAGCCTGGCGCGTCTGATTACTAAGTCATACATACCGCATTACTCCTTTTCCTGCCTGAGGACGGCACCGCGTACCGTCCTCAGCAATCACGCTCGTGATTAAACGATAGCTACCGGGAAAATGGCCCCTAACAGCATCGCACCGAGGATCGCCCCACCGGTAATCGGCTTATTCCAGATATAGAACAGCAAGGCGCCAAGCAGCGAGCCGATACCGATCGGAATGGAAGCGGTCATCGCCGACAAGATGATCAACGGCCCCAGGAAACGCCCCGAAGAGTTACCGGCGCCCATCATCACGTCCGCCCCGTAGGTGGAGTTGCTCTGATTGATGGTAAATTTACGCGCCAAAATGATCAGGTAGCCAATCGCCAGCCCAATCACCAGGCCGGTCACCAGCGAGGCGGCGAAGTTAGCGACCGGGAAGATGATCCCCGCCCCCAGCAGCCGCGCCGGATCCCCCAGCCCCA
>JAAXZN010000036.1 GCA_012719855.1 Serratia liquefaciens
ACCGTTCGTGGTGAACAGCGTGTCGGCGTCGCGTGACGGTGCGGTGCTGAAAGCCAGTGCGGAAGTGGCGGTGAACAAGAACGCCACGCTGTCGCTGGGCTATGGCGGGCTGCTGTCGCAAAACTACCAGGACAACAGCGTCAACGCCGGTTTTACCTGGAAGTTCTGACGGGCGATAAAAAGCGTGGCCAGATATTGGGCCACGCTTAATCAATAGGGTGAAGATCAGGGGGTTTTAAGAACAACGGAATGTCAGACGCGCAACGCCATTGATCAGCACATGCGAATCTGTTTCTAACTTCACTTCTTTCATCCCTTTATTTTGCGCTTTACAGTAATCAGAGGCTTTTTTATTTGCTGCACCTTCCGCTCCCGAGATACGACCAGCAAAAGGAGCGGCTTCAACCTCGGTGAAATAGTCGCCGTTCGGCAATGTTTTTACATCGGCTTGATAGGTGAGGCCCAAGCCATTAATTTGAGTTTTATCATTTTGCACTGCACATCCGCTGAGTATTGTGCTCGCGACAATGATGACTGGAATGATTATATTTTTCATGTTGTTAAATTCCCTTTATTGGTGTTGAGGGAGTAGTTTAAGCGAGCCTTTATAAACAATAACCCAACGAATCATGATCGGTGATTTACCCGGTAAAGGAGCTTTTTTCTTGCCGAACGTCATATTTTAAAATGGGAAGATTGGGGTTAACAACAACCACGAAGCGTGTCGGCAGTATCTGGGGTTTCGATGAGGAACGATATCGATTGGGGAGGGGAAGGAAGAAAGTTCGGGAACGAATATTTTCGCTCCCGAAGCGTGGATATTACTCGTTTGGCAACGAGAAAAACGACTGTGCGTTCTCACCCAAAATCTGGCGTTTACTGTTCTCCGGCAAGGCAGAGCTGCTGACCAAATGGCCAATTTGTTGCTCCCCCAACGGGAAAGGGGCATCCGAGCCCAACATGACTCGATCGGCCCCCAGGGTATCCACCAGGAGTTGTAAAGCCAGCGGATCGAACACCGCAGAGTCGACGAAGAAGCGATCCAGATAGCTTGAAGGTTTATGCGGGCAATCTTCACGCACGATATCGCGCTGCTCCCAGGCGTTATCGACCCTTCCCATCAGGTAAGCAAAGCTGCCGCCTCCGTGGGCAAAGCAGAGTTTCAGGCTGCGCGGCAAGCGTTCGAAGGCGCCGGAGAGAATCAAAGAGAGGATCGCCAACTGCGTTTCCGCCGGCATTGCCACTAGCCAGGGCAGCATCCATTTCTTCATGCGTTCCGAGCTTCCCATCATATCCCAAGGGTGCACCAGCACCGGGATACTCTCGCGGGCGCAGTGGGTCAGAAAGGCGATCAGCGATTCATGATCGAGATCCTTTGCCCCTACGTGATTGCCTATTTGCACGCCAATATGACCACAGGCTTTTGCACGACTGGCCTCGCGGCAGGCGGCCTCGCTGTCCTGCAGCGGAACCTGCGCCAGCACCTTCAACCGTCGCGGGTTGGCGGCCGCCATTTCCAGCGCCCGATCGTTCATCAATTGGGCCCAGGGCAGGGCGCGGTCAATAGCAACGTCATAGGCAAACATGACCGGCGTGGCACACATTATTTGAATATCGATCTGCTGTTCATCCAGCTGTTCCAGACGGCGTTCGGCATCCCACAGCGCGTCATAAACCGGTCGAAAAGGCTTATCATTGAGCATGATCTGGCCTTCGCGTCCGTGGGTTGCCAACCAGGGAGCCCGCTCAACATCCAGCCTGGCAGCCTCTTGTTGGCTGATTTTAGGGAAAAAATGCGAGTGGATATCTATTTTCATCGGTTTTCTGTTGCCTTCAGTGTGCGATGCCAGGTTTGTGCGTCGCGGCTTGGGTGAATTTCGCCGCACTGGCCGCAGCGGCGCTCTTCATCGCTGGTTGCATAAAATTGTTCATAAACCGGAGGGAGATCCGCCACGATGCTCTTGAGGTTCATTTCATACCTTTTGATCAGGTTGCCGCAGGCCGCGCATGACCACTGTATGGCGTCCGGCTCATTTTCCGGGCGCTTCCGCTCCAGCACCAGGCAGAGGCTGCCCTCTTCCGGGCGTTGAGGAGAATGAAGCACGTGGGGCGCCATCAGAAAAATGTCCCCTTCACGCAGGTCGATGCGGTCATAGCGGCCGTCATCCCAGATGTTCAGATAGGCATTCCCTTTAAACTGGTAGAAGAACTCCTCCACCGGGTTGTCATGAAAATCGGTGCGCTGATTCGGCCCGCCGACGACGGTGACCATGTAATCGCTGTCCTGCCAAATCTGTTGGTTATTGACCGGGGGTTTGAGCCGATGCGCGTTACTGTCTAGCCAAGTATTGAAGTTGAGTGGAAATCCATATTTGAAGTTAGACATTGTTATTCTCCGATTCGTAGGGCAGAGGATATGCACAGGTTATTTTTGGGGCTTATAAGCGATGGCCTTGATTTCAATTAACAAGTGCGGGTGGGGCAGTTGGTGTACCGCCACGGTGGTGCGGGTTGGCCCGTCGTAGTCAAAATAGTCGGCATACACCGCGTTATAACCGGCAAAATCGTTCATATTGACGAGAAAAGCGCTGATCTCGACAACATCATTCAGGTCGGCTCCGACGCTGCGCAGGATGTCGCGGATATTATCGAGCACTGCCCGAGTCTGTACGTCGATATCCAGACGGGTTGCGCCCATGGCATCGGCTTCGGCCCCGGCAATGCTGTTGTCCGGTAATCTGGCGCTGGTGCCGGAGACAAACAGAAAATCGCCGGCCCGTTTTACGTGTGGAAAGCGTCCACGCGGGGTGGCTTTTCCTTTAACAACCACAGCCTGGTTACTCATGGCTCGCCCTCGGTATGAAATGCCGTTCGTCCAAAACCGGAAATATCGACGCTGACGTGCAGCCCGGGGCGTAAAGCTTCTGCTGCGGTCGCCGCACCTGCGAGGATCACCGAGCCGGCAGGCAACACGCGTTCTTGTTTATGCAACAGACTGGCGATCTGCACCAGTGCGCGCAATGGATGCCCAAGAATAGCTGCGGTGCTGCCAACCTGCACCGGACGCCCATGAAAGTTCATCACCACACCCAGGTTATCGATAGCCAGCTGCGGGTTCTGCAAGGCCCCTACGACAAATTTGGCGGATGAGCAGTTGTCGGCAATCACGTCTTCAAGGGTGAAGCGAAAATCGCGGTAGCGGGAATCGATAATCTCCAGCGCAGGGCATACCCCTTCAAGCACCCGGCTGGCTTCGGCCAGGGACAGCGGGCCATTGATCTCTTTGCCGGTGATAAAACAGAGTTCAGGTTCCACGCGCGGGTGGATCAACTCGTGCAGATCCAGCATTCCCCCTTCTTCAATCTGCATGGCATCGGTCAGTTCTCCCCAAATAAGATGGTCAACGCCCATTTGTTGCATTTTGGCACGGCTGGTGAAACCCAACTTCAGGCCGACGCGGCGCTCACCGCGCTGCTCGCGTAGCCGGATCCCTTCAGCCTGTACCCGATAGGCAGTGGGAAGATCCAGCGCAACCTGCCCGGTGAGCTGTGCCGTGGCTTTCTGGCTTAGCGTGGCCTGGTCCAACTGAGTGGCCAGTGCGGTAAGATCCATGACTTTGCTCATGCGGTTTTCTCCTGCGGTCTGTTTCGCTGGGCCAGCAAATCCAGGGCGACGTCAACGATCATATCTTCCTGGCCGCCCACCATCCGGCGGCGGCCGATCTCCAGTAAGATATCGGCGGTTTTGAGCTGATACTGTTGTGCGGCCTTCTCGGCATGGCGCAGGAAGCTGGAGTAGACACCGGCATACCCCAGCGACAGGCTTTCACGATCGACGCGTACCGGGCGATCCTGCAATGGCCGTACCAGATCGTCTGCCGCATCCATCAGCTGCAGCAGATCGCAACCGTGGTTCCAGCCCAGACGTTCGGCGGTGGCGATAAACACCTCAAGCGGCGCATTGCCGGCACCGGCACCCTGGCCGGCCAGCGAAGCATCGACCCGCTGGCAACCTTCCTCCACCGCGACAATCGAGTTGGCGACGCCGAGCGATAAATTATGGTGAGCGTGCATGCCGATTTCCGTGTGTTCATCGAGCACGTCGCGCAGCGCGCGGAAGCGATCGCGGATATCTTGCATCAGCATGGCTCCGCCAGAATCGACCACGTACACGCAGGTGGCCCCGTAGGACTCCATCAGTTTCGCCTGCTGTGCCAGATGCTTGGGTTCAGCCATGTGGGACATCATCAGAAAACCGACGGTATCCATCCCCAGTTCGCGCGCATAGCTGATGTGCTGGCGTGAGATGTCTGCCTCAATACAGTGAGTGGCGACGCGCACTACCCGTGCGCCAGCATCATAGGCATTACGTAAATCATGAACGGTGCCGATGCCGGGCAGCAGCAGCGTCGCAATCCGGGCATGGTTGACCGACTCTGCGGCAGCGGCAATCCACTCTACGTCGCTGTGTGCGCCGAAGCCGTAGTTGAAGCTGGAGCCGGATAGACCATCACCGTGGGCCACTTCAATCGAGTCCACGCCAGCGCGATCCAATGCGGCGGCGATTTGCCGCACCTGAGGCAATGAATAGCGGTGGCGTACGGCATGGGAACCGTCACGCAAAGTGACATCGGAGATATAGAGTTTTTTCATCTTCATGCTCCCTGACCCTGCAGCAAACGCCTTGCGATATGCTCACCGCAGGCCAGTGCGGCTGACGTCATGATATCGAGGTTGCCGGCATAGGCCGGTAAATAGTGGGCGGCCCCTTCCACCTCCAGGAAGATGGACACTTTCAGGCCTCCTTGCGGGCCCAAATCCGGATAAAGATGCGCGTCGACCGGGGCTATGGTTTCAAACTGGACTTCCTGCTTCAGGCGATAGCCGGGTACGTAATCTTGCACTTTGGCCACCATGGCAACGACCGCGTCGGTAATCGCTTGGCGATCGCTCGGTGGTGTCAGGCAGAAAACGGTATCACGCATCATCAAGGGCGGTTCGGCCGGGTTGAGGATAATGATGGCCTTGCCCCGCCTTGCGCCGCCTACACTTTGCAATGCCAGCGCGGTGGTTTCGGTAAATTCGTCGATGTTCGCGCGAGTGCCGGGCCCCGCAGAACGGCTGGAGACCGAAGCGACAATTTCGGCATAGTAAACGTCGGTGACGCCGGCGACGGCGGCCACCATCGGAATGGTGGCCTGTCCGCCACAGGTGACCATGTTCAGGTTTGGCGCATCGCTCTGGGTTGCCAGGTTTACCACCGGCACCACGTAGGGCCCGATGGCTGCCGGGGTCAGGTCGATCACCCGAACGCCATGCTGTTGCAGCAGTTTATTGTGGTGCGCGTGCGCCCCGGCCGAGGTGGCGTCAAAAACCACTTTGATTTCGCTGAAGTCTGGCAGCGCGAGCAGGCCATCAATGCCTTCAGGCGTCGTCGCCACGCCCAGCCGATTCGCCCGCGCCAATCCATCGGAAGCAGGATCGATTCCGACCATCGCGGCCATTTTCAGGTACCGGCCCTGGCGCAGGATCTTGATCATCAGATCGGTGCCGATATTGCCCGAACCGATGATTGCAGCAGCAATTTGCGCTGGGTTGCTCATTGATCACCTCCTGTAGCAGAGGCGAAGCGGGTGCTAACCTGACCGAGGCCCTCAATGCGGGCGCTAAACACATCCCCGGCGCAGGCCGCGACCATTGGCCCCAGCGCGCCAGTGAGGATGATATCGCCGGCTCGCAGGGCGTTACCGCGTTGCGCCAGCGTGTCTGCCAACCACAAGGCGGCAAGCAGCGGATTGCCCAGACAGGCCGCTCCGGCGCCCACCGAAACCGGTTCGCCCGCGCGCTCCAGCACCATGCCACAGCCCAGCAGATCGACGTCCTTCAACTGCACCGGGCGGTTGCCCAGCACGAACAGGCCGCAGGAGGCGTTGTCGGCAATGGTATCTGCCAGTGAGATATCCCAGCCGGCGATGCGGCTATCAACCACTTCGAGAGCGGGCAGCAGATAGGCGGTGGCGCGGATCAGATCGGCGAGCGTGTTTTTTTCATGGGGAAGATCCTGTTCAAGTACCAAGGCGATTTCGGCTTCCACCTTGGGCTGAATCAGCCGTCCGGCGGCAATCTCTTCACCGTCACACAGCGCCATGTCGGCGAACAGCTGGCCGAAATCCGGTTGATTGACCCCCAGCTGGCGTTGTACCGCCGCCGACGTCAGCCCGATTTTGCTGCCCACCGGCCGCTGTCCCTTTTGGATCCGCTCCTGGTTATTGAACCGCTGTACGGCATAGGCGGCATCGATATCCTGAGAACCCACCAGGTGGCGAACCGGCGCGCAGGGGCGGCCACTCTCGGCGGCCAGTCTGAGCATTTTGGCCGCTTCATGGTGTTCAGGCTTCAGTGAATTTGACACATGACTCTCCTGTAATGCGCCACGCCTGGACGTGGCCGTTTTCCCTGCGGTTGGTTATTGCCGTGATCCATGCCCTTGAAGAAAGGGAGCTTTGGAGAACAGGATTTAGCCAGCCGGCGAGAGTGGATACAGGGCAGTCTAATCAGATGGCCAATAAGCGAAAATGAATAAAGCGGCTTTTGCTATTCCCTAAAGTTATGCCATAGTCGCCAGACAAGGCGCCTGGCCCAGACGATTTTTGGGAGTAAACGACCATGAATGAACGTTCCCCTTTTAACGTTAGCGATATGATCCTGAACCGACTCAAGCTGCGTCCGCTGCTGATTTTTGACCGGGTATTACGCAATCAGTCGATTGCTCGTGCGGCTCGTGAGCTGAATCTGACCCAGCCCGCAGTGACCAAAGCGATCCGCGAACTGGAACAACAGCTGGATACCCTGCTGTTCGATCGCAATAACCGGGGCGTGACCCCAACGGACTGCGGTGTGCTGCTGGGAGAACGGGTTAAGTCGGTGATTGCCGAGCTGCGCTACCTGACCGATGAACTGAACACCTTTAAGGGCGGCGTTGTCGGGCATGTCGTGGTGGGAACGCAGATCTCGGCCAGCGCCAGTTTGTTGCCGCGCGCTATCTTGTTGCTGAAAGAGCGGGCACCCAAAATTTTAGTCAGCGTACGGGAAGGGCCGCAGGACTACTTATTTCCTGCGTTAGCGACCGGTGAGCTGGATGTGGTGGTGGGGCGTTTGCCCGAACCCGATGCACCTCTGACTGGCCGAATGGCGCTGAGTCACCGGGCGTTATATTGCAACAGCCTTTGCGTGGTGGCCGGCAGCCGCCATCCGCTGGTGCAAGAAGCCAATCTTAACCTGCAACACCTTGCACCCTGGCCGTGGATCCTGCCGCCGCTCGACTCGCCGGCCCGGCGCGTCGCCGATCAATTCTTCAAAGAGTCCGGGCTGCCGGCCCCTGAAAATATCGTGGAGTCATTGTCGCTGCTGACCAACGTCAACCTGCTGGTGGATTCTTCATTCCTTGGCCTGATGCCGACTGCTGCGGCGCGGCGCTTTATTGCGGCCGGCCTGTTGTTCCAACTGCCGCTTGGCGACGTGGGCCCCTCCACCGAGGTCGGGTTTTCCATCCGTGAAGATAAGCCTTTGACGCCGGCGAGCCGGCAACTGATTGAATGCCTGAAATTGGCGGTTCAGGAAGACAATACGTTACCTGGCTATAACCAAACGGCATAGCAAAGCCCGCTTTATTCATTTTCACCTTATTTCTACGGCTCCCTACACTGCGTAACGATACCCGGCCGAAGCTCCCCGCCAACGGCGTTGCTTTCAGACGCCAATGGCAGGCTTCTTCGTGCCGCTTTGTGACTCAGGAGGAACAGTGCCGTGGCAATTTATCAATCCGCGCCGGATTTACCCTTGTATATCGACGGTCAGTTTGTCGATGGGATCCGACAGTTCGACAATATCAGCCCCGTTGATGGGCATCTCGTTTCGCGCGTTGCCGAAGCGGGGGAAGCGCAGGTCGCGGCAGCGGTTAAGGCCGCTCATGCCGCACTCTCAGGGCCCTGGGGGCAACTGAGCGTGCCGGAACGTGTTGCGCTATTGCACCGGGTAGCCGAGGGTATCGAAGCCCGTTTTGACGAATTTGTCGCGGCAGAAGTGGCGGACACAGGGCGCCCCGAGAGTCTGGCGCGTACGCTGGACGTTCCCCGAGCCATTGCCAACTTCCGCACTTTCGCCGATCTGGCCGCAACCGCGGTCAATGAATGCTGCGAAACGCCACAGGCCGATGGCGGCCTGCTGTTCAACTATACGGTCCGCAAACCGCTTGGGGTGGTGGCCGTGATTTCTCCCTGGAACCTGCCGTTGCTGCTGCTGACCTGGAAGCTCGGGCCGGCGTTGGCGATGGGTAACACCGTGGTGTGCAAACCGTCGGAAGAAACCCCCTCTTCGGCAACGCTGCTGGCGCAAGTGATGCATGAGGCCGGTTTGCCTGCCGGGGTCTTTAATCTGATCCACGGTTTTGGGCCGGGTTCTGCGGGGGAGTACCTTACCCGCCAGCCAGAGATTGCTGCCGTTTCCTTCACCGGTGAGTCTCGTACGGGCAGCGCCATCATGAAAGCGGTGGCGGATGGCGTAAAAGAAGTCTCTTTCGAATTGGGCGGCAAAAATGCCGCGGTGGTGTTTGCCGATGCTGACTTTGAGGCGGCGGTTGCTGGCGTGGCGCGTTCTTCGTTTTTCAATACCGGGCAGGTGTGTTTGTGCTCTGAGCGGGTTTATGTGGAACGCCCGATCTTCGAGCGTTTCGTCGCGGCATTAAAAGAACGGGCCGAAGCCTTGAAAATAGGCTATCCCGATGAAGAGGGCGTGGATCTCGGCCCACTGGTGTCGCAAAAGCACCGGGATAAAGTGCTTTCCTACTTCGCGCTGGCGCGTAGCGAAGGAGCAAACCTGATTACCGGGGGAGAAGTGCCGGTATTCGGTGATGAACGCGATAACGGCTCCTGGATCCGCCCAACCATTTGGACCGGGCTGGACGACGACGCACGCTGCGTGCGCGAAGAGATTTTTGGACCGGTATGTCACATATCGCCTTTCGATAACGAAGAGGAAGTGCTGGCGCGGGTCAACGACAGCCAATATGGCCTGGCGTGCGCGTTGTGGACCAGCCAGGTAGGGCGAGCGCATCGTCTGGCAAGGCGTATCCACACCGGTATTGTCTGGGTCAACAGTTGGTATGCCCGCGATCTGCGTACCCCGTTTGGCGGCAGCAAACTTTCCGGTATGGGTCGCGAGGGTGGCCGCCACTCTTTGGATTTTTACTCTGAAATCAGCAATGTCTGCATAAAACTATAATCGCTCACCGGCTGCCGCCAGCCCGTGGCAGCCCGCAGAGTCCCCCCCTCTTCGCTGACAGGAGCCTGACCTCATGTCTCATTCCCCACCTCTGGATATTGAAAGCTTCATCGATAGCGCGGGGTTTTCCCCGTTCCAATGGCTACTGCTGCTGCTGTGTTTTTTGGTGATTTTCATGGACGGTTACGATATGGCCGCGATTGCCTACGTGGCTCCTTCACTGCTGGACGAATGGGGAGGGCAGAAGGCCGAACTGGGGCCGGCCATGAGCGCGGCGTTGTTTGGTTTGGCTTTTGGTTCGCTGCTGTCGGGGCCGCTGGCGGATCGGGTTGGCCGCAAACCGGCGGTGATCTATTCCGTATTGCTGTTTGGGGTGTTCAGTCTGGCTACCGCCTGGTCATCTTCGATAGGGTCGTTGACCCTGCTGCGTTTTATCACCGGATTAGGGTTAGGGGCTGCGATGCCCAATAGCATCACGCTGCTGTCCGAATATTGCCCCAGCAAACGGCGCACCATGATAGTCAGTGCCATGCTTTGCGGCTTCCCGCTGGGCGCAGCTGTAGGTGGCCTGCTGGCCGGTTACCTTATCCCTTCATTTGGCTGGCGTTCGGTGCTGGTGGTGGGGGGCGTCGTGCCTATCCTGCTGTGCGTAGTCTTGCCCTGGTTACTGCCGGAATCGGTGCGTTATATGGTACTTAAGGGCTATCCCAGCGCCCGTATTCGCGCCATCCTGCGGCGTATAAAGAAGGAAGGCGTCGAGCGGGCAGAGCAGTTCGTGATTGCGGACAAAATTGCCGACGGACACTCCGCGATCCGCGCCATTTTGAGCTCTCCTCATCGCACTATCACCGGCTTGCTGTGGCTTAGCTGTTTTATGAGCATGCTGGTGTTTTATATGATTGTTAGCTGGATGCCCCTGTTGCTAAAAGAGGCGGGGCTGTCGGTGCTGCAATTTTCCCATATCAGCGCGCTGTTCCCGTTAGGCGGTGGCGTGGGATCCATACTGATCGGTTGGGTGATGGACCGCCGTGAACCCAATAAAGTATTGGCTTTGACCTATCTGATTGCCGGGTTATTGGCCTATGGCGTAGGGTTGGCGGTTGGTAACGTCACCCATACTCTGCTGTTGGGTTCACTGGTGTTCTTTATGGGGTTTGTTTCTGGTGGCGGGCAGTCTGCACTGGCGTCGCTGGCCGCTTCGTATTATCCCACCGGTTGCCGAGCTACCGGGGTGGGCAGCATGTATGGCGTGGGGCGTTTTGGTGCCATATCCGGCGTGCTCGCCGGCGCTGAACTGTTGCGTCATCAGTACCCTGCGGCGACCATTTTCAGCCTGTTGCTGATCCCGGCCTGGTTGGTTTGCCTGGCGCTAATGCTGAAGTATTTCAGCGGGCGGCGGCGAGAGCCACTGTTGGCTCGTTTGCAGGATAAACACTGAATACGGCGTCTACGATTGACGAACGGCATCGCTCAACTGTCTTCCTGTTCCACCATTGCGGGAACTGCGGGACCGGGTTGATTCGCTTATCTGCATCCTGAAGAAATAATTCGGGATTGAAGCCCTGGCTGTGCGCTGGGGCTTTGGTTTATGTGATCCGATCGGTGAACAATTGAGCTTTTGTTTATGCTGCAGCGTTAAAATACAGCCAAATGCCCATTAGGATCTCACCGTGCGTAAATCAAAATTCTTGCTGGTAACGTTACTCTGCCTGTGCGCAGCTACCGCGCTTTATGTATTGGCCTACCGGTCGCTGGGTCATTATCTCAGCGACGGCGAGAAAGCCTACCCCGATATCAGCCTTGAAATCCGCTAAGACCCGCCATCCTATCCCAACAGGCTGCTTTGTACCGCCGCGGCAGTGCCGGTTTGGGCCGTATTTATAACGTCGCAGTATCGCCAATGAGAAAGGCGCTATTTTTCGTCGGGAAGGAAATAATGCCCGCACTTAGGGCAGATCATGGTGATGTTTTTACGCACTTTGCGACCGTTTTGCTCAGAAGCGTGGGCGCATTTTGGGCAGATCACTTTTACTGATGAGTCACTGAACATCTTAAGGGCATCAAAGATAGACATATCTTTCACCGGGTAGATGTAAGGAGCCTCAGTCTAACATTGGCCGGGGTTAATAGCCCTTTATTGATTGTTTATTAATCATTTCTGTGGGGCCGCGCGGTGATGTGGGGGCTCTGCATCAAACGGCGCAACAGTAAAAATGTCACATTTCCATCCGAGGTTACATCTGCCGGATCAACCTTACGCAGGCATGACAGTTCTATACATTGTGGCTGGTAATTTAACAGCTACCCGATGATGTTGTGTGTTATCCATTCCCTGTAGTGTATTACCCCATCCCTGTTAATTTTATCCCGCCTTGTGCGGGATTTTTTTATCTGCGCGTAATCGCCAGTCCGCCAAACATAATGTCGCGGGTGGCCTGCAGCGCCAGAAAATCATGGGGGAAACCGAGCTCGATGGTATTGGGGTTGTGGGGTTCACTTTCTGCTGAATTTTACCTTTATTATCCCGCTAATCGGCAAATGCCGCGTCCGCTGCGTGCGTTTATTGATTTCGCCCGGCAGCAGGGCTAACGGGCGCGAGCGAGCCGATAAGCGTCCGGTTTTTTTGAATAACTCTGTCAGATAAATTTGGTATTCCCTCCAGTGACAGTTAAGTAGATTGGATCAGAGTATCTCCGGGTGCCATCGGCACCCTCATGCAACGATCAGGGAGTTTCTAATGGCGAAGACAGTGGTAATTTTTCACTCCGGCTACGGCCACACCGAACGTTTGGCAAACGTGGTTGCGCAAGGTGCCGAAGCGGAACTGATCGCTATCGATCAGGAAGGCAATGTCAGCGATGAAGCCTGGCAAAAACTGGATGAGGCGGATGCCATTATCTTTGGTTCGCCAACCTATATGGGGGGCCCGTCCTGGCAATTTAAAAAATTCGCCGACGCCAGTTCAAAAGCCTGGTTTACCCGCAAGTGGCAGGACAAGGTTTTTGGTGGCTTCACCAACAGCGCCAGCCTGAACGGCGATAAGCAGGTTACGCTGATCGCTCTGCAAACGCTGGCCTCCCAGCATGGCGGCCTGTGGGTCAGTCTGGGGTTATTGCCGGCTAATACCAAGTCGGCGCAGCGTACCGACGTGAACAATCTCGGCGGTTCTGTAGGGCTGCTGGTGCAGACGCCTTCGGATGCCGGTGTGGATGAAATGCTGTCGGGCGATCTTGAAACCGCCGCGCTTTACGGCCAACGCGTTGCGGGCTTTGCCGCGAAACTGGCTTAAGTATTATTCCCTTGCACGCTAAAGGGGAGATTAGCCAGGCACGCTTTTATTCATACGCACACTTTTTGCTGCTCATTTTTTCTACACAATTGGGGCGTAAATTAGGGTGCGTTATTAGCCTGCTTGGGCTAACACTGCATTTCGTACAAATATTCCCGGTTCCTAGACCGGGTTTTTTGTTGCTAAGGTGTGCTTAAGCTTGCGGCGATACCATGAGCGGCAGCAGGGCCAGCAATGGCCGTGTCGTAACTGTCAATTAGCTGCTCTTCAAGCGAGCCCGCACTGCGGGCTTTTTTTATGAATTGCGCTTCGTTGCGTGTTACCGGAAAATAATAACCGGCAGTGCGGCTTGAGCGGCAAGTAAAATACCCATCTTATTATTATGGTTTTGGCGTTGTGATGATCGGTGAGGGTTTACGCTATGCTGATAGATATCCTTGAACATTATTTTCGGGCGGGTGAAAATCCGTTTCGCGTTGAAGGATACCGCTGAGCGGTGGCGTTAAGAGCATTCTGTTAATAAAAAACGAATCTATCTTTGTTGCTGATCTGTCTGTATTTTTTAATTTTAACTCTGATTGTTATGTCTTCCTCATCATCTCGGGCGGGGGAATATGCATAGAATTGCTCTGGTGATTATAAATATATGGGTAAGGCGATGAACGCCAGAATAAACGCCAAGCAGGGATTGCCGGTCGCCATCCAGTTGATCACGCTTTTTCTGCTGGCCTATTTACTGTCCCTGCTGGGTATTTTTACACGCCCAATAGGTTCGCTTTCTCTGTTTTGGCCGGTGAATGCGATTTTACTCGGTCTGCTATTACGCAAGCCCGCCTATGCCAGCCCTGCCGGGTGGTTGATCACCTATCTTGGGATGATTGCCGCCGATCTGACTAATGGCGAAGGCCTGGCGCTGGCGCTGTGGCTGAATGCCTGCAATATGTCCCTGATTGCCACCGGCTATGGTGTGATGCTGCTGTTGCCGCAGTCGCAGCGCCGAATGGGCAAACCTCAGGCCATCCTCTACATGTTCACCGCCAGCCTGAGCGGTGCGGCAGTGGCGTCGACGCTGTCGATACTGCGCAACGACAGCCTGTACAACAACACGGCGATTATTGCCTGGTTGGCGTGGTTCAGCGAACAGTTCTCGACCAACCTGCTGCTGCTGCCTGTCCTGCTGGCAGCCCCACGAATTAAGCAACTGCTGCGCATGCAGATCAACTGGCAGCTGCGCGCCGGTATGCCACTGCTGGCGCTGCTGTTTTCACTGGCGTTTAGCGTCTATATCGGCGGGCCGGGGGCGATTGCCTTCCCAATACCTGCGTTGCTGTGGTGCGCGGTTCGCTATCAGTTGTTCACCGTGACTCTGCTGACGTTACTGACCGGCATGACCGAGATCAGCAGCATTTCAGCCAACCTGATGCTGTATGAAACGCCGAACAACCACAATGCCTTCCTCGATACGCTGATGTCGGCCCGCCTGGGCATTGCCATGCTGGTCATGGGGCCGCTGATCCTTTCCAGCTCAATCGCGGTTAATCGTAAGCTGCTGCGGCGTCTGGAACACAGCGCCAACCATGATTTTCTGACGGGCGTGTTGGCGCGTAACGCCCTGACGCGCAAGGCCGGAGAGCTGTTGGACCACAAACTTAAATCGAAAGAAGCGGTGTCCTTGCTGCTGATCGATATCGACCATTTTAAACAGATAAACGACACCTACGGCCATTTGGTCGGCGATCAGGTGTTGGCTTCATTCGCCCACATCGTCAGGCGCGAGCTGCGTCACGATCAGCTGTTTGGGCGTTTGGGCGGTGAAGAGTTTGCGATTATGCTGCCGCGCGCGCTGGCGGCGCAGGGCGTGGCCCTGGCAGAGCATTTACGGCAGTTGGTGCAAAAAGCCGATTTGTCTCCCGGCGGTAAAGTGTCGTTAAACATCACCATCAGCGTGGGTGTCGCCAGTCTGGCGATGAACGAAGTGAAATCGCTGGAACAGCTGATGAATATGGCGGATATCGCGCTTTATCGCGCCAAGTCGCAGGGGCGTAACAGGGTGGAGTCGTTTAATGTGATCAGCGGCAACAGCGTGGGCCACATCCTGTTTAAATAAAGGGGTCAGTTCTGTTTGGGTTCAAACTCGGTGCCGCAGTTTGGGCAGATCAGCATGACTTTTTGCTGCAGCATCGAGCACTTTTGGGTCGTCACATAGGCGCATTTCGGGCAGGCGATTTGGGTTGAGCGGTTGATGAAACCTTTAACACTGCTGGTATCAGACATAATAAATGGCCTGTGTCAGGTGAAAACCCACGCTAACACAGGTGGTATCAAATTGCTTAGAATGTTTTATACCCGTCGCCTTTCAAGCTGCAGCGTTGTTACCTGCACTCAATTATGTGGCCCGTCCATGGGCCACACCCCTTTTAGGGGCCGCTGCCAGCAGCGTTCAAATCTGCTCCCGGCAGATTTGTCCCCCAGTTACTTACTGAAGTAAGCGCCTGGGAATGAGCTAGCTGGTCGCCTAGCTACAACTCGAAATTCATAGGGTATATGCGGCTGGCGGTGGTTGTGATTACAGGCTTTTAAGCACTTTCAGCGTTTCGTCCATGTCGATCTCGTGTTCGGAGAAGGTATGGGTTTCGTTCTGGAAGGTGGTGATAGTCAGCATGCGCAGCGTCTGCATGGTCTGGGACGCGTCCTCAGACTGCGGGCGGATGCGGTTCATCAGCAGGCCAACCGACAGCACGGTATTTTCTTTATCCACGTCTGCTTTCACCGGCACTTCCTTGGTGAAAGTATTGAAGGATTTGATGCTGGTGATTTTGATTCTTTCGTTGGCGATGATGATGTACTTGCTCGACGCCAGCACCTTGACCGCAAATGCCGAAGGGCCTTTGGTGTTGTTGGTCGGTTCGAAAGTCACCGCCGCGTTTTTCTTAATCAGCTCCGGGTTTTGCACTTTAATCACGTGAAAATAACGATTTTCCCCGTTCTCGTCGGTAATAAAGCCGAAGCCTTTGTCTTCAAAAAAAGTCGTTATCTTGCCGTTCATCATCATTCTCATAAAGTCGTTCAATACAGTGCTTATGATAGCGCGGAATGCCTTGCAGTGACAGATTGCGTGCCCGGCATTTGATAATGCGATAACGGCATTTAGCCGCGTGGTGGCCGCATGCTATTTTCAGCCTGACTTTATTCATTTCTGAAAGGGAAAATCGATGGGAATTAAACGGCTTAACCACGCGGTGTTGTATGTCAGCGACGTGCAGCAAAGTGCGGACTTTTATCATCAGGTGCTGGGATTCAAGCTCAAGCCTTCGGGCAGCCCCGATAAAGCGGTGTTTACCCAGGCGGCCGATTCGGACAATGATCACGATTTGGCGCTGTTCAGCAAGAACCTGGGGCAGCAGCGGGCCGGCGTTTTTCGCGCAAACGGTGAGCCGCCGGCGGAAAACGAGCCTCCGGCCGGGTTGTATCATCTGGCCTGGGAGGTCGATAGCCTGGACGAACTGGAGCGCATTCGCGATCAATTGGCGCAGCGGGGCATTCTTGGGCTGGAGGAAGACCATGGCGTGCACAAGAGCATCTACGGTCATGATCCGGACGGGCTGCTGTTTGAAGTGACCTGGTTTATTCCGGCGGCGTTGCAGATCGAAGAAGATCGCAACCAGCGCGGCATCAAACCGCTGGATTTTGTCGCCGAAAAGCGCCGTTTCGCGCAGGCATGATAGAACGGGGCGCCGTTGGGCGCCCTGCAGTTACAGAACCTTATTGAGAAAGTTGACGGTGCGGTGATGCTGCGGATGGTTCAGTACCTGCCGCGCATTCCCCTGTTCGACGATTTGCCCATCGACCATAAAGACAATCTGATCCGCCGCTTCGCGCGCAAAGCCAATTTCATGGGTCACCACTACCAGCGTAACCCCCAGATCCGCCAGCCCTTTGATGACGTCCAACACTTCGCCAACCAGTTCCGGATCCAATGCCGAAGTCGGTTCATCGAACAAAATCACCTTTGGATTCAGCGCCAGAGCACGTGCAATGGCGATACGCTGTTGCTGACCACCGGACAGATGGCGCGGGTAGGCATCCGCCTTGTGCCGCAGGCCGACGGTATCCAGCAACTGATAAGCGACCTCTCTGGCCTGGGCCCGCGAGTAAATCTTATGCACCACCGGCGCTTCAACGATGTTTTCCAGTACCGTCAGGTGCGGGAACAGGTTGAAGTTCTGGAACACGTAGCCGACGTTGATGCGCTGCTTGAGAATGGCGTTTTCTTTCAGCTCATACAGCTTGTCGCCCTTGCGCCGATAGCCGACGTAGTCGCCGTCGATACGGATAAAACCTTCGTCGACGCGCTCGAGATGGTTGATGGCCCGCAGCAGGGTGGACTTGCCGGAGCCGGATGGCCCAAGAATGACCGTGACGGTTCCCGGTTGCAGCGTCAGGCTGACGTCGTCCAGCGCTTTATGCTTGCCAAAATATTTGCTCACGTTGCTGATTTCAATCAGGCCGCGGGCCGGTACCGGGACAATGTTGCGCACCGGCGCTTCGCGCAGGGCATAATAATCAATGGCTTCGGACATGGGATCCTCCTAACGTTTTAACCAGCCGGCCAGTTTCTGCCATGGCGTTGGCGGCAGTTCGCGGACCGCGCCCCGGGCGAAATAGCGTTCGATGTAATACTGAATGACCGACAATGCGGTAGTGATGAACAGGTACCAAACCGTGGCGACCATCAGCAGTGGAATCACCTGCTGAGTGCGGTTGTAGATCACCTGAATGGTGTAAAACAGCTCCGGCAGCGCCAATACGTAAACGATTGAAGTTCCTTTCGCCAGGCTGATGATTTCGTTGAAACCGGTCGGCACGATGGAGCGCAGCGCCTGCGGCAGGATAATGCGGAAAGTGCGGCGATAGCCCGGCAGGCCGAGCGCCGCTGCTGCCTCATGCTGGCCATATTCCACGCCGAGAATGCCGCCGCGGATGATTTCTGCGGTATAGGCCGATTGCACTAATGTGAGCCCCAGCACTGCCACGGAGAACTGGCTGAGAATATCGATGGTCGGATAGCTGGCGAACACCAGTGAAGTAAAGGGAATTCCTAACGAGATCGCATCGTACAGGTATGAAAAGTTATACAGAATAATCAGCACCAGAATCAGCGGCAGTGAGCGGAACAGCCAGATATACCCCCACGCCAGCGAGGCCAGCAGATAAGAGCGTGACAGCCGCGCCAGCGCCAGCAGGGTGCCGAAGATGATGCTGAACAGGGTACCAAGCAGCGTCAGCAGCAGGGTCTGCCCCAAGCCCGACAGCACCGCAGGTGCAAAGAACCATTCGGCGAAGACGCCCCATTCCCAACGTTCGTTAGCCGCCACCGACTGGACGATGGCCGCCAGAATAAAGACTGAAAACAGCGCGCCCACCAGCCGTAGCGGGTAGCGTGCAGGAACCACTTTTAACACTTCTTGTTTGGACATCGCAGGTCTCCTGAAACAGATCAAAGGGTGAATAAGGGGCGCTCCCCTAGGCAATCTTCCTTTCTGGCGCACAACAGAGTGCGTCCGCTGTTATCAGGCTTTTACGAAACGGCAGCCGGCCGTCGTAGGGTGGGCGGCTGTAAACTTCACTGTCGACGCTGGGATCGAACTGCGGCTGATAGCCGTTGCTCAAATACAGGCCCACGGCTTCCGGCTGGCGAAAACCGGTGGTCAGATAGAGCTGGCGATAACCTTGTTCCAGCGCCAGCGTCTCCAACTGCTGCAATACCCGCTGCGCCAGCCCCTGTCGGCGCAGGTCTGTTCGGGTCCAGATACGTTTGAGCTCGGCAGTTTGCGGATCGTAGCGTTTGAAGGCCCCCATGGCGATGGGCTCGCCGGCCCGCAGCAGCACGGTAAAGGCTCCCTGCGGAGGGGCGTACAGATCCAGCGTTTCCTGCTCCTGGTCACCAAAATAGTTGCCGTAGCGTTGGCGGTATTCGTCAAACAGCCCGGCGATCACCGGCGTGATCAGCGGATCGTTCGGCAGCGTTTGGATAAAAACGTCATTTGCCATCTGCATGCTCCTAATCGCCCAAGCCTTGAGGGTTGATCTCCGAATGCGGGATGCGTTCGACGCTTTCCCCCCAGCGATTCAGCACCTGATCGTATTGACCGCCCTGGATCACCCCGTTCAGCGCTTCGTTCACTGCAAACACCAGGCCATTGCCTTTTTTGGTGGTGACGGCGATGTGTGCCACTTTTGGCCAGCCGCCGTCTACCGTGCCAGCCAGTTTGGTTCGGCCATTGAGCGCAGCCTTGTAGGCACCCATGACATTGGGACCGAAGTAAGCATCGGCGCGGCCGGACTGGAGAGCCAGTGTGGCGGCAGCGTCATCGGTGACGTAGATAGGCTGCAGCGGTTTCAGCCCTTGCTGTTGGTTCTGTTTATCCCACTCCAGCAAGATCGCTTCCTGGTTGGTGCCGGAGCCGACGATGATCTTCAGCCCGGCAATGTCTTTCGCCTCTTTAATCGAGGCGATCTTGCCGTTCGATTTCACGTAGAAGCCGAGGGAATCGATGCGATAGGTGGCGAAGTCGAAGCGTGTCTTACGCTCTTTGGTCACGGTGACGTTAGTGATAGCGGCGTCGTATTTTCCGGAGGCGACGCCCAGCGGCCAGTCTTCCCAAGAGGTTTGCACCACGTTAAGTTCCAGGCCCAGGCTGTCGGCAACCAACTGGGCGATGTCGGACTCGCTGCCAATCAACGTTTTATTGTCCGAGGCGAACAGCGCCAGCGGCGGGGTGTTGAGCGCGGCAATCGCCACGGTGAACTTGCCCGGTTGTACGAAATGGAAGCCTTGCGGCAGTTTAGCGATCGCCTGCGGGTTTTTAGCCACATGGATACGGGTTTCATTGGCTTTTAAATCGATGCCGGTGCCGGCGGCCAGGGCCGAGCCAGCCAGGCTCAACGAAGCCAACAGTGCGGCAACGGCGGTGACGGTAAAGGTTTTTCGCATAGCAGCTATCCCTGAAAAAAATATTATTGTTATTGAGTAAATTGGTTCAGTGGCTGCTTCAGGCCAAGGTGATCGCGCAGCGTGTCGCCGCTGTAATCGCTGCGGAACAGGCCACGTTGTTGCAAAATGGGCACCACACGGTCGACAAAGTGGTTGAATGAATTGGGCGTACCGCCGCTGATGATGAAACCGTCGGCAGCCTGGGTATCGAACCAGTCTTGCAGGCCGTCCGCCACGGCTTCCGGCGTTCCTCCGAAGACCGGGCGCGGCGAGGCCGCTTCCAGCGCCACTTCGCGCAGCGTCAGATTGCGCTCGCGGGCGTTGCGCTTGATGGCGTCGGTGGTGCTGCGAAAGCTGTTCTGCCCCAGATCGCCAATGTCCGGGAAGGGCTCATCCAGCGGGTGGCGCGAGAAGTCATAGTGCTCAAAGTAGCGGCCCAGGTAATTGAGCGCATTTTCAATGCTGACCAGGCGTGCGGTTTCCCAATACTGGCGTTCTACGTCTTCATTGTCGTCACCGACAATCACGCTGACGCCCTGGAAGATCCGCAGGTCATCCGGTTCGCGCCCTTGTTCCACCAGCTGTTTTTTGACGTCCTGATAAAATGCTTGCGCCTGTTGTTGCGATTCATGATGAGTGAAGATGGCATCGGCGTGTTTGGCGGCCAATTGCTTGCCGTCTTCCGAAGCGCCTGCCTGGAACAGGATCGGGCGGCCCTGCGGCGTGCGGCCGATATTCAGTGGCCCCTGCACCGAGAAGAACTCCCCCTGATGGTTCAGGGTATGCAGTTTTCCGGCGCTGAAAAATTCGCCGCTTTGCTTGTTACGCACGAAGGCATCGGTTTCCCACGAGTCCCACAGCCCTTTGGTCACGTCGAGGTATTCGCTGGCAATGCGGTAACGCAAGCTGTGTTCCGGATGTTCGGTACGCGAGAAATTCTTCGCCGATCCTTCCAGTGGTGAGGTGACAACGTTCCAGCCCGCCCGGCCTTTACTCAGATGATCGAGGCTGGCGAACTGGCGCGCTACGGTAAAGGGATCGCTGTAGGAGGTGGATAGTGTGCCCACCAGGCCGATTTTGTCGGTGGCGGCGGACAGGGCGGCAAGCAGGGTTAGCGGTTCAAAACGATTAAGGAAGTGCGGGATGGACTTCTCATTGATATATAAGCCGTCGGCAACAAACACGAAATCCAATTTACCCTGTTCGGCTTTCTTTGCCGTGGCAATATTAAAATCGAGATTAATACTGGCGTCGGCGGTGGCATCCGGATGCCGCCAGGCGGACATATTTCCCGACGCACCATGCAAAATGGCGCCAAGACGCAATTGCCGTTGATTATTCGCACTGTTGCTCATTGCTTTCACCCTGTTAAATGCCGGTGTGGCGCTCTCTTTAGAGCTTCCACTATTGATTAGCGTCATCAGGATGTAAAACAACAAAACAGCATATTCAAATGTTGAAAATAGCAAATATAACGGTGAGGGAAATAATAAATCGCAGCGCAGAATACTCTGCGCCGCGAAATAATAATCAGGCAGGTTTTACACGTTGCTGGTGGCTTTTTCCGGCACCGTGGCTAATTGTTGCAGCGTGAGTTCCGCCAACAGTTCGAAATATTGCGATGCGGGGAAAATCGCCTGTTCATCCGGATTGAAACGCGGATGGTGCAGGCCGAACTCGCTCGCCGAACCGATGCTGACGAACACGCCAGGGACATGATGCAGATACAGCGCGAAGTCTTCACCCCCCATTTGCAATTCTGCCTCTTCCACCCGGTAGCCCGCTTCGGCCGCAACGGTGTTACTGAATGCAGCCCAGCGCGGGTCATTGACGACGGCCGGCGGCCCGGCCTGCCAGCGCAGCTCTGCTTCGGCGCCTAACGAGGCGGCCACGCCGTTAATCACCTGGCGGATTTTATCCGGCACCTGACGGCGAACCGCATCACTGTGTGTGCGTACCGTGCCTTCCAGCTCCACGGTTTGCGGCAGAACGTTCCAGGTATTGCCGCCTTCGATGCGCGTGACGCTTACCACCAGGGATTCCAGCGAACTGAAGCTGCGGCTGGGCAGGGTCTGCAGGGCGGTGACAATCTGGCTGGCGGTGACGATGGTGTCGACTCCTTGCTCCGGCTTGGCAGCGTGCGCGCCCTTGCCGGTGATCAGGATCTGGAAACGATCGACGTTGGCATAAAATGCGCCTGCACGGGTGGCAAAGGTGCCTGTCGGCAATTCTGGCGCGTTATGTAAGCCGAATACCGCAGCCACGTTATCCAAAGCACCGGAATCGATCAGGTGTTGGGCACCGTTAAAGGTTTCTTCTGCCGGCTGGAAGAAAATGCGCACCGTACCGGGCAGGGTAGATTCGCGCGCTTTTAATAAGTGGGCGGTGCCAAGCATCACTGAAGTGTGGAAATCATGCCCACAGGCGTGCATCACGCCGCTGTTTTGCGAACTGAACGGCACGCCGGAAATTTCTTCGATCGGCAAGGCGTCTATATCGCCGCGCAAGGCAATGATCGGTCCCTTGCCACTGCCGATTTCGGCCACCACGCCGGTCTTCAGCCCGAGCGGCAAAATACGGATGCCGGCCTCTTCCAGCCAGCGGGTCAGGCGGGCGGTCGTGGCAAACTCGTGGTTGGACAGCTCAGGGTTCTGATGCAGTTCACGGCGGTAGGCGATGATTTTTTCGGCCAGTTGGCTGGTCATAGTCTTGGCTCACAGTGGTTAATAAGTTCTAACCCTAGTGCAGGGTGGCCGGAAGCAAAAAGACTGTCTGGTTATATTTCATAGCGATTGTGTCTGCATCAGGCCGTCAATGCGCGTTGACGGCCGATCAAACAGGCGTTCGACCGCTGTTCGCTGGGGTTTAGAGAGGATTGGACTGCCCGTGACGGCAATGGCCAAAGGGGCGGGTGGTTTACAGCGGCGGGGACGGATTTTTTCACTTTTTATCGTTTTTATGTGATCCAGGTTGTGGACAAAATCCCGTCTAATTGCTGTACTGTACTGGACACACGTTTTGTGTCTTACATTCACGTTAAAGGTAAGTTTGATGTCTAAGATTAAAGGTAGCGTTAAGTGGTTTAATGAATCCAAAGGCTTCGGCTTCATTACTCCGGAAGATGGTAGCAAGGACGTTTTCGTTCACTTCTCTGCCATCGCTAGCAATGGTTTCAAAACTCTTGCTGAAGGCCAGCGTGTAGAATTTGAAATCACGAACGGTGCCAAAGGGCCATCTGCTGCTAACGTTATCGCTATCTAAGCTACAGTAGCCGAAATTCTTAAAACCCGCTCCCTGAGCGGGTTTTTTATTGCCTTTTTACGGCGATTTACGCCTGTGGTTTGCGTACCAGCAGCTTAAACAGCAGGATGGCGATGGCATAACAGCCTACAATGGTTAGCGCCATCGACACGCTGGAGGTGCCACCCAGGCCGGTAAGCGGCACGCTGCAGGCACCCAGCGCGAACATGCTCACGCCAATCAACGCAGAGGCGCTGCCGGCTTTGTCCCCCTGGCTTTGCATCGCCAGGGAAGACGCCGTAGGACCTACGATGCCGATCACCGCTACCGAGAAGAACAGCGGCACCAGCAACAGCGTCAATGGGGCATGCAGGCTGGCGGCCAGCAACAGCAGCAGCGAGGAAACCGCGGCCAGCGTTAAGCCGCCTTTCAGCACCTTTCTTTCACCCCAATGTATGCTCAGGCGACTGGAGACCTGCGCCGAGATAATCAACCCGACGCCGTTGATGGCGAAGCACAGGCTGAACATCTGCGGGCTGAGGCCGTAAATCTGTTGCAGCACAAAAGGAGAGGCGCCGATGTAGGCGAACATCCCGGCCATCACAAAGCCTTGCGTCAGGCACAGGCCCATAAATTGGCGTTGGGTCAGCAAGCCGCCCAGCGATTGCAGCATCGCCAATATCCCGCCCTGGCTGCGACGTTCCGCGGGCAGTGACTCGCTCAGCTTCAAACTGGCTAACGTAAACAGCAGCACTGCGATCCCTGCCAGTACGCCGAAAATTCCTCGCCAGTCCATGAACTGCAACATGGCGCCCCCCAGCACCGGCGCAACGATCGGCGCCAGGCCGTTAACCAGCATCAGCAAGGCGAAGAAACGTGTCAGTTCATGCCCGGAATAGAGATCTCGGGCGATAGCGCGTGAAATCACAGCGCCGCCGGCACCGGCCAGTCCTTGCAACAGGCGGGCAACCAGTAACTGGTCGATATTCGGCGCCAGCGCACACCAGAGTGAAGCGAACAGCAGCAGCGCTAACGAAACCAGCAGCGGACGCATGCGGCCGAGCTTGTCGCTGTAAGGGCCGAAAATCAGCTGGCCGACACCCAGCCCTAACAGGCCGGCCGTCAGGCTGAGCTGTGCCGTGGCGGTAGAGGTTTTCAGCTCTCCGGCCATCTCCGGCAGGGCGGGCAGGTAGAGATCGATGCACAGCGGCCCCAGTGAGGCGAGCAGGCCAAGCACGAGCGCGTACACCAGACGTTGTCTGGCTAATTGTCTGGTCATAAGGATTAAGGTTTCCTGAACAGGTGAGAGATAGCTTGTTGGTATAGGCCGTTCAGCAAGCTGACGTCGGCTTTTTGTGTGGTGAGCATGCGATAACCGGTGCCTTCGCTCAACACCGCGACAAATTCTACCCTGGCGGCAATTTCCTGCTCGCTGAAATACGGGTAGAGCCGACGCAGGCTTTGGCAAACATGATGGAACAAGCGCGTTTCCGCATCGCTGAGCATTTTCGCCACCGTTGGGTTACGGGTGGCTTCAGCGGTCACTTCCAGCATCAGCATGTGATCGGTTTCTGTTTCACCCGGCTGCAGAAACAGGCTGCGTGCCGCCAAAGTGCCGGCGATCAGGTTGATATGATCGCCAAGATCTTCCAGCCGCTGCATTTTACTGGCAATGATGCGGTTGACGATTTCTTCGATGATGGCGTCTTTATTGTCGAAATAGCGGTAGATCTGGCCAACGCTCAGCTGCGAGGCATGCGCGATTTGCGCCATGCTGGCGGCGTGAAAGCCGTGCTGGCGAAAGCAGAGTTTTGCGGCGTCGACAATCTGATCGCGGCGGGCCTGCACTTTAGCCTGCTTGCTGTCGCTGGTGGATATCATGTCCCGATCCTTTGCCAAGAAATGTGTTGTTCACCTTCTGGGTGTGAACGTTCATTCTCAATTGTAATGCAACAACGGCAATAGGCAATAGGGCAACTGTAAAGGTGGGGAAGCGCTGCGGTTTAGGCGAACAGATAAAGCTTGATAAAGGCGGCAACAACCAGCAGGCACAGCAGGGTTGCGGCAACTTCAGTGACGGTTCTTGGCAGGCTTGGCATCTGAGTTCTCATCCAGTTGGGGTGACTGGATGAGATTATGCGCACGGGAGATTAAGGAAACATTAAGGCAACGAAATCACTTATTGCCCGTTGACCCAGATGACCAGCATAAACGCCAGCAGGGTCATCGCCAGCGATCCCGCCAGGTTGAGCAGCATATTGCCCAGCGCCCAGGCGAAACGACCATCCTGCAGCAAATACACCACTTCCAGAGAAAAGGTGGAAAAGGTGGTCAGGCCGCCGCAAAAACCGGTGGTAATCAGCAGCTTCCAGGTTGGATCCAGATGCGTCATCCGGGTGAATATCGCCATAGCCAGGCCGATGATAAAACCGCCCAGCAGGTTCACCGCCAGCGTCCCCAGCGGAATGTGCGCGTTCAGCGGGTTCATCTTCATGCTTATGGCCCAGCGCAGCACGCTGCCGACACCGCCGCCAATAAAAACTGCCAGTAAAGAACTCAACATGGTCGAAACTACCTTTCATTCAAGGGGAAATAAAACTCAGAAAGGTTCAGGCGTAACGCTACGCACCCCCTCTGAGAGGTTACGTAGACATCATCAGCCTGTGAGGGCGGTTATGGAGGAATGTCATCTCCGTTGTTCGGCACGGCTGTTTAGCTGCGCATAGGGAATGTTACACCTAGCGCAGCCCGTTTTGTAGTAGCAAAAGTGACAGAAAAAGCGCAAATCGTCACTCTGGGCGTCAATGGCCGGGTACGGCCAGCTCCAGGCGATTGCGGCCGTTGTTCTTCGCACGGTACAACGCATTGTCTGCGGCCTTCAGCCAGTCCAGGTAGCCGCTCATCTCGCCGTGATAATCCGCAATGCCGGCGCTGATGTTGAGCCGTAACTGAGGGGCTTCGCGAAAAATGACCTCATTCAGCCGTTCCTGAATGCGCAACAGCGCGATGCTGGCCTGCTCGGCGCTGGTGTTGGGCAGTACTGCGCCAAATTCGTCGCCGCCGTAGCGCCCAACGATATCCACGGCGCGCAGGCCGATTAACAGCTCTTCCGCCAGCACCGCCAGCGCCTCGTCACCCAACGCATGGCCGAAGGTATCGTTGATGGTTTTAAAGCGATCGATATCCATCAGGATCAGGGTTGCGGTGTGCTGATAGCGGCGACAACTGTCAAATTGATGATGCAGCAAATGCTCCCAGTGGCGGCGGTTGTACAACCCGGTAAGCCCGTCGCGCATGCTGATGCGCAGCAGCTCCTGTTTTTTCTCCGCCAGCCGCTTTGCCGTGCGGTAGGTGACTAACCCCAGCAGCACCGGATAGAGGTAGATCATTGGCAGGCACAGGTAGACCTGCAGCGCCGTGCTTTCCGGCTGAAAGGGGAAGCCCATCAGGGCACCGATGGTCAGGGCGCCGGCCAGCTGTGCCATCAGGCCTTTGAAGAACAGGGGTTTACCCGCGGCGGCAATGTTGTTCATTCCCATCATCGATAAGATAACCACCGACGGCAAGGCATTAAAGGCCATCATCGCCACCCACAGGCCGCCGAAAAACGAATCGAGAAGCAGGTTACGGATTTCGGCCTTGAACGGCTGGGGGGAACGTCGTGCCCATTGGTAGGCAAGGTGCGGCCAGATAAAACCGTGCAAAATAAGCAGAACCCACAACCAAGGGGCGGTGTTTTGCGTGTAGAAAACTGAAAATACGCACAGGGAGCCGATACCCAACCCGACGATACGCGGCAGGTAGGTGCGTCTGGCAAAGCTAAGGCCGGATTTTCGGGTATCTATGACTGATGGTTTGTACATCCGGCAACTCCATGGTGAGCAGGGTGACAGCGTACCACGCGGCTTCTAAACTCAGAATAGTCTGATTAATGTCCTATGCGGATAAAATCGAGCCGTGGCGGGGATCTCACTCTGTTACATGTTGCTGTTGTCTTGCCCCGGAGAAAGTAGGTAAATACCCACAGGCAAGGTTTGTTTTCTCGCTGCGTGCGCAGCGCTATATGAATAAGAAGGTGAGTATGGAAGGGATCAGTATTACCAAACTTCTGGTGATTGCGGTGTTGATCATCTTGCTGTTCGGTACCAGCAAACTGCGTACTTTGGGCGCGGATTTGGGTGCTGCGCTGAAGGGCTTTAAAAAGGCCGTGGGCGACGATACCACCCCACCGCCGGCCAATACGGCAGAAAGCCAGGCCAACCCGCAGAGCGTCGAAAAGAAAGACGTTTAATCACGCTTTCTGCCGGGCAATAAAAAACGGATGCCGCGAGGACATCCGTTTTTTGCCGTTTCCGCAGAGGGAAACGTAACAAATCATTGCTGCGGTTACTTCACTTCCATCCCTTTTGCCTGCAAGTCGGCATGGTAGGAAGAACGAACAAACGGACCGCAGGCAGCATGGGTAAAGCCCATTGCCATCGCTTCTTCTTTCATTTCATCGAATTCGGCCGGGCTGACATAACGCTGCACCGGCAGGTGGTGACGGCTTGGCTGCAGGTACTGGCCCAGGGTCAACATGGTGACGCCGTGGCGACGCAGATCGCGCATTACCTCAACGATTTCCGCATTGGTTTCCCCCAGGCCGACCATCAGGCCAGACTTGGTTGGGATATGCGGATGCGCTTCCTTGAACCGCTCCAGCAGCTTCAATGACCACTCGTAGTTAGCGCCCGGACGCACCTGGCGGTAAACACGCGGCACGTTTTCGAGATTGTGGTTAAACACGTCCGGCGGCGTTTCGGTCAAAATTTCCAGTGCGCGATCCATACGGCCGCGGAAGTCTGGCACCAGGGTTTCAATCTTGATGGTCGGATTCTTGACGCGGATAGCCGCGATACAGTCGGCAAAGTGCTGGGCACCGCCGTCACGCAGATCGTCGCGGTCAACCGAGGTGATCACCACATAGCGCAGGCCCATGTCGGCGATGGTCTGAGCCAGTTTCTCCGGCTCGTTGGCATCCGGGGCCACCGGGCGGCCGTGGGCCACGTCGCAGAACGGGCAACGACGAGTACAGATAGCGCCCAGGATCATAAAGGTGGCGGTACCGTGGTTGAAACACTCAGACAGGTTCGGGCAGGAAGCTTCCTCGCACACCGAATGCAGACCGTTTTTACGCATTGCGGCTTTAATGCCCTGAATGCGCGTAGAGTCGGCAGGGAGTTTGATTTTCATCCACTCGGGTTTACGCAACAGCTCCTGCCGTTCGGTGACCACCGTTTTAATCGGGATCAACGCCATTTTGTCTGCATCGCGGTATTTGACGCCGCGTTCCATCTGAATTGGTTTACTCATAATCGTGCAGGTTCCAGTTACGAAGCTCGACCTTCGGGTAGCCGAGTAAATGAACAAATTCCTGTACCAGGACGGGGTGTACGTCTTCTATGCCGACGCCGGGCGCCAGCGCGCTGACCTGCGCCATCTGCATGCCGGCGTAACCGCAAGGGTTGATACGCTGGAAAGGGGTGAGATCCATGGCCACATTCAGGGCCAGGCCGTGGAATGAACTGCCTTTGCGGATCCGCAAACCCAACGAACAGATCTTTTGCTCCCCCACGTAAACACCGGGCGCATCCGGACGGGCACGCGATTCAATGTGAAAGTGGGCGAGGGTATTAATAACGGTATCTTCGATAGCCGTGACCAGTTGGCGAACGCCAACCTTGCTGCGTTTCAGATCGACCATCACGTACATCACCTGTTGCCCCGGCCCGTGGTAGGTTACCTGGCCACCGCGATCGCTCTGGATCACCGGAATGTCACCCGGCATTAACAGATGCTCCGCTTTACCGGCCTGGCCCTGAGTAAATACGGGCTGATGCTGAACCAGCCACAGCTCATCGGGCGTGGTTTCGGTTCGGCGATCGGTGAAGTTGTGCATGGCTTGGGATACAGGCTCGTAGGGCTGCAACCCCAGCTGACGCAAAATGATCTTGTCTGGTTGCAAAAGAGTCATCGTCAGGTTACAGAAGTGGTAAAGCCATTATACCGGGCGCTCTGGCCCGCGACCAGCATTTCGCTGACCAAAAATGCGCAACCCGGGCAGAGGATGCTCTGGCCCGGGCTGAAAAGTAGAGGATTGTGCTGGAATTACAGCACCATGCGGACAATTTCAAGGTTGCCCAACTCATCATATAAGGTTTCCACCTGGTCGATATGGGTGGCATTGATGGTGATGGACACGGAGTGGTAATTGCCTTTGCTGCTAGGTTTAACCTGCGGGTTATAATCCCCAGGAGCGTGGCGCTGCACCACTTCAACCACCTGGTCTACCAGCTCGGGTTGTGCCAGGCCCATTACCTTGTAGGTAAATGAGCAAGGGAATTCGAGCAGTTCGTTCAGTTTAGTTTTCATGTGCGCTCCAGAGTGCGGCTATCGATATAGCGAGTCTATAAATTATAACTCCCGCCGGAGCGGGAGTTAATGTTAATCAGTATATGGGGGCAATTTTGCCCATTTCAACTGTTAACCGAACCAGTGATGGAACATCAGTTTGATGTAATCCACGATACGGCTGAAGAAACCGCCTTCTTTCACTTCGTTCATCACCACCAGCGGACGCTGATCGATGGTTTTACCGTCCAGCTGGAAGTTGATGCTGCCGACAACCTGGTTTTTAGCCAGTGGCGCATGAATTTCCGGGGTGTTCAGCACGTAGCTGGCTTTAAGATCTTTCATGCGGCCGCGTGGGATGGTCAGGTAAACGTCTTTGTCTACGCCCAGTTCAACGCGATCTGCATCGCCGAACCAGACTGGCTCAGACGCAAACTCTTTGCCCACTTTCAGTGGCGCAACGGTTTCGAAGAAGCGGAAGCCCCAGGTCAGCAGTTTCTTGCTCTCGGTTTCGCGGCCTTTATAAGTCCGGCCACCCAGCACAGCGGAGATCAGACGCATCTGGCCTTCGGTAGCGGAAGCGACCAGGTTGTAGCCCGCGGCGTCGGTATGGCCGGTTTTGATGCCGTCCACGTTCAGGCTGGTATCCCACAGCAGACCGTTACGGTTCATCTGGCGGATGTTGTTGAAGGTGAACTCTTTTTCTTTATAAATTGCGTATTCGTCCGGCACGTCGCGGATCAGCGCCTGGCCGATCAACGCCATATCGCGTGCGGAGCTGTACTGACCCTGAGCGTCCAGGCCATGTACCGTTTGGAAGTGAGTGTTCTGCAGGCCAAGCTTGCTGACGTAGGTGTTCATCAGGTTAACGAATGCGTCCTGGCTGCCGGCCACGTAGTCGGCCATGGCCACGCAGGCGTCGTTACCGGACTGCAGGTTGATGCCGCGGGTCAGCTTGGAGACCGGTACGCGGTCGCCAGGCTTGAGGAACATCAGGGAAGAGCCTTTGAATACCGGGTTGCCGGTCGCCCAGGCATCTTGACCTACGGTCACCAGATCTTCCTGGCCGATTTTGCCGGCTTTCAGCGCTTGACCGATGACGTAGCTGGTCATCATTTTTGTCAGGCTGGCAGGATCACGGCGCGCATCGGCGTTCATTTCCGCCAAAACTTTACCGGAATTGTAATCAATCAGGACGTAGGATTCCGCATCGATCTGCGGCACGCCTGGGATCATGGTCTTGATATTAACGTCATCGGCATGCGCAACGGTGGTTGCACTCATCGCGATAACGGTGCCGAGCGCTATGCTCTTGATTAAGCGAAAAGAAGTTACTTGTTTCATGATCGAGACTACAACATCCATGAGGGTAAAGTTAAAAACGAGCCACACTATAACAGATGAGATCCCGGCAGGCATTAGCCAATCCTCTGACTCATCACGCTTTACAAGCTTTTGCTGAAAGAAAATGTTTCAGCTAAAAGTCAGCTTATCAGTCGTGATTGTCCGCCGGTCTACGTTTAAGGTGCGGCAGTGACAAAAGATTGTTGCTGCGCTTCAGTGGCCAGACGCTGCTGCAGCTGAGCCGCTTGTTGACGGTCGCTGAACGGGCCGAGCTGTACGCGGTAAACGCTGCCGTTGGCGGCAACCTTACCCGGTACGCCAAATTTTTGACTCAGGCTTTGTTGCCAGCTCTGCGCGCGCTCGGCACTGCTCAGCGCGCCGACCTGTACCACATAACCGCCAGCTGAAGAGGCGCTGCTTGCGGCAACGGCTGCGGTCGCGGCGACCGGTGCGACAATGGCCGCGGGTTCAGGCTCGGAGCCTTCCAGTACGCCAGCCGGTACGGCGCTTGGCGCACCGAGAAAGCCGCTGCGGCTATTACCGGCGGTGCTTGCCGGAGCGGCATCGCCGGTATTCAGGTTGCTGTTGTCAATCGGGCGCACGGCGGCACCGCTGGCCACCGGGGCGTCCTGCTGGATTGGGGTTCCCATGCTGCTGGAGCCCAGATCCGGGCGAGAAGGCAGGGCATAGCTTTGTTTGGCGACGGTGGTGCCGATGGTGCCAGGGCCACTGAGGGTGCCATCCGGGGCAACGTTGATGAAATCAACCTTGACCTTGGTGTTGTTGGACAGGTTCAGACGATCGGCGACGGCCCGCGACAAATCGATAATGCGACCTTTGGTGTAAGGCCCGCGATCGTTAACTCGCACCACCAACTGGCGGCCATTGGCCAGGTTGGTCACGCGTACGTAGCTTGGGATTGGCAGCGTCGGGTGCGCGGCGGTCAGGCCGTTAGGATCGAACTGTTCCCCCAGCGCCGTGGTATTGCCCCTGGCTTCTTCGCCATAGGAGCTGGCCAGACCGGTCTGCGAGAAATTCTGCGGATCTTTCACAATGCGGTAAGTGTCGCCATTAACCTTATAATCCTGCATGTTATTAGGGTTATAGGGTTCATATTGAGGCTCAACGCCACCGATTTCCACCACTGGTCCGTTATACGGCTGCTGCGGCGGCGCTTGCTGTTCCGTGGTCGGGGCGGTACAGGCGGAAAGCAACACCGCGACTACGCCGACCCAAAGCCATTCCTTACGCATTACTCACCTCTTATAAACTTTTAGACATCATTTTCCGATGCGTGTGGATCGACATGATAATGCCGAACCCAGCCATAAGCACAATCAGCGCCGAACCCCCGTAACTGACCAGAGGCAAAGGTACGCCAACTACCGGCAAAATACCACTGACCATACCAATGTTAACAAACACATAAACGAACAAAATCAGCATCAGCCCGCCGACCATCACTCGGCCGAAGGTGGTTTGCGCCTTGGCGGCGATCATCAGCCCGCGGATAATCACCAGCAGGTACAGCGCCAGCAGCACCAGTACCCCGATCAGCCCCAGTTCCTCGGCCAGCACCGCGAAGATAAAGTCGGTGTGGCGCTCCGGCAGGAATTCCAGCTGTGACTGGGTGCCATGCAGCCAGCCTTTACCGGACAAGCCGCCTGAGCCGATGGCAATTTTCGACTGAATAATGTGGTAACCGGCGCCAAGGGGGTCGGTTTCCGGATCGAGCAGCATCATGACGCGGTCGCGCTGATAGCCGTGCATCAGGAAGAACCACAGCACCGGGATAAAGGCCGCCAGCAGCACGGCGGCTACGGCGATCAGCTTCCAGCTCATGCCGGACAGGAACAGCACGAACAGGCCGGAGGCGGCGATCAGAATCGAGGTACCCAAATCCGGCTGCGCGGCAACCAGCAGCGTCGGCAGGAAAATCAGCACCAGCGCAATGGCCGTATTCTTCAGCGAAGGGGGGCAGACGTCGCGGTTCATAAAGCGCGCTACCATCAGCGGTACCGCGATTTTGGCGATCTCGGACGGTTGGAAGCGCACGAAGCCGAGATCCAGCCAGCGCTGTGCGCCTTTACTGATCTGGCCGAAGGCGTCCACTAAAATCAGCAGTATCACGCAGAAAATATACAGATACGGCGCCCAGCTTTCATAGACCCGCGGCGGGATTTGCGCCATGACGGCCATGACGATCAACCCCATGACAATCTGGCCGATCTTGCGCTCCATCATGCCGATGTCCTGACCGCTGGCGCTCCACATTACGAACGCGCTGTAGACCAGCAGGGCCAGAATTAGCAGCAGGAATGTAGGGTCGATATGGATTTTGGTCCAGATCGACGCTTTTTGTTGGCTTTCAGTCATGTTCTACCTTAATCACCTTCTACACCGGGCGGCAGCGGAGCCGCGTCCGGTAATTGCGTATTGTTGTCGCCCAGCAAGATATGGTCGAGGATCTGACGAGTGATCGTCCCGACCGCTGGACCGGCACCGCCGTTTTCCAGAATGATGGCGACTGAAACCGTCGGATTATCGAAGGGAGCGAAGGCCGTCATCAGTTTGTGGTCACGCAGGTGCTCTGCGAGTTTGTGGGCGTTGTAGGTTTCGTAACCGAATACCTGTGCGGTCCCCGATTTCGCCGCGGCTTTGTATGGTGTACCTGCAAAGTACTTGCGCGCCGTCCCGTTCGGGCGGTTGGCCACGCCATACATGCCGTCTTTGGCAATTTCCCAGAAGCCGGAATGAATATCGCCGATCTGCTTGCTCTCTTCCTGCTGGAAAGGGACCAGCACGCCATTGATGCGGGTGCTCTGCAGCAGGTGCGGCGTTTTGACGTTGCCGTCGTTAATCAGGGTGGTCAGCGCCTTGGCCATCTGGATCGGCGTCGCCGTCCAATACCCTT
Source organism: Serratia liquefaciens (assembly GCA_012719855.1). GTDB lineage: Bacteria > Pseudomonadota > Gammaproteobacteria > Enterobacterales > Enterobacteriaceae > Serratia > Serratia liquefaciens_A. The sequence goes on from JAAXZN010000036.1 coordinate 33,450, forward strand.
GGCCGATACCTACCGGAATGGTGTCCCCCTGATACCAGGGTTTTTTATAACGTTTGAATTTCCAGTCGCGGGTCGGCATCAGGCCGGAACGCTCTTCGGACAGATCGATGCCGGTATATTCGCCGTAACCGAACTTGGTCAGCCAGGTTGACAGGCGATCGATGCCCATGTCGTAAGCGACCTGGTAAAAGAAGGTATCCGCGGATTCTTCCAGCGCTTTGGTGACATTCAGGCGGCCGTGGCCCCATTTTTTCCAGTCGCGGAAGCGTTTTTCCGAGCCGGGCAGTTGCCACCAGCCGGGATCGAAGACGATGGTGTTCTTGGTGATCACTCCGGCGCTGAGCGCCGAAACGGAAATATAAGGCTTCACCGTGGAGGCAGGTGGATAGAGCCCCTGCGTGGCACGGTTGATCAGCGGCCGGTTCGGATCGTTGAGCAGCCCCTGGTAATCCTTGCTGGAGATGCCATCGACGAACAGGTTCGGGTCATAGCTGGGGTTGGACACCATAGCCAGAATGCCGCCGGTGCGCGGATCGCTCACCACCACTGCCGCACGGCTGCCCACCAGCAACTGCTCGATATAGCGCTGCAGGTTGAGATCCAGCGTCAGATAGACGTCTTTGCCGGCGGAAGGCGGCTGCTCATGCAATTGACGGATCACCCGACCACGGTTATTGACTTCAACCTCTTCGTAGCCGGTTTTGCCATGCAGGGTTTCTTCGTAATAGCGTTCGATACCCAGCTTGCCGATATCGTGGGTTGCGGCATAGTTGGCCAGCTTGCCGTCTTTATCCAGGCGTTCGACGTCGCGGTCGTTGATCTTCGACACGTAGCCGATCACATGGGTCAGGGCGGAGCCATAAGGGTAATAGCGACGCTGATAGCCTTTGACCTCTACGCCGGGAAAGCGGAACTGGTTGACCGCAAAACGCGCCACCTGCACTTCGCTCAGGGCGGTTTTCACCGGGATAGAGACGAAACGGCGCGAGCGCTTACGCTCTTTTTCGAAGTTGACGATATCGTCATCGGTTAAATCGACCACCGAACGCAGCGCCTGTAGCGTGGCTTTCAGGTCATCGACCTTTTCCGGCATCAGTTCCAGTTGGTAAATGGTGCGGTTGAGCGCCAGCGGAGTGCCGTTGCGATCGTAAATAATACCGCGGCTGGGGGCAATCGGCACCAGTTTGATGCGGTTTTCGTTGGAGCGGGTGCGGTAATCCTCAAAGCGGACGATTTGCAGATTATACAGATTGGCGATGAGGGTGCCGGTCAGCACCAGGATGACCAAGAACGCCACCAGGGCGCGGCGTACAAACAGGGCAGATTCAGCCGTATAGTCGCGAAAAGGGTTACGTTCTATTTTCATCCCGCTGCTTTATTTCACTCTGTCACTATTACCACCGGTTATTCCCGGTGGTAAGGATGATTTGTTGTAATGCTCCAGGCGCGATAGAGGCTTTCAGCCACCAGCACGCGCACTAAAGGATGCGGTAATGTCAACGGTGAGAGCGACCAACTCTGTTCGGCGGCGGCCTTGCACGCCGGGGCCAGCCCTTCCGGGCCGCCAATCAGCAGGCTGACGTTGCGGCCGTCCTGCTTCCAGCGTTCGAGTTGTTGCGCCAACTGCGGCGTTTCCCACGGCGTACCGGGGATATCCAGCGTGACAATGCGATTGCCTTTGCCTACCGCAGCCAGCATCTGCTCGCCTTCCTTTTCCAGAATGCGTTTGATATCGGCATTCTTGCCGCGCTTGCCCGCCGGGATTTCGGTCAGCTCAAACGGCATGTCTTTGGGAAAGCGGTGCAGATAATCCATAAAGCCGGTCTGCACCCAGTCTGGCATTTTAGTGCCGACGGCTACCAGTTGCAGTTTCACCGCTTAGCTCCAGAGTTTTTCCAGCTCGTACAACTGACGGCTCTCTTCCTGCATCACGTGAACGATCACGTCACCCAGGTCAACAACGATCCAGTCGGAGGCTTCCTGGCCTTTCATGCCGAACAGTTCCATACCGGCGGTGCGAGCTTCCTGCACCAGGTGGTTGGCGATCGACATCACGTGGCGGGTAGAGGTCCCGGTGCAGATGATCATGCAATCGGTGATGCTGGATTTGTCTTGTACATCCAGAGCGATAATGTCTTGGCCTTTCAGGTCATCAATTTTATCGATGACGAAATCTTGGAGCGCTTTACCTTGCAAAGGTTCCCCCTCGGGTGTGTTCTGTTCATTCGACTGCGGCGGGCAATTTACCCGTTTCGCGGCCTGAATCAATGATAAGTCGGCAGGATGCCGCTGAAAGCCAGCTGGTGACTGCCCGGCCAGCTAAGGATTCCGGGGTTTTCAGCGAATACCTGAAAAATAGCGGCGCAGTATATCACGCGGCTGTTGCTAGCGATATAAACCCTGTAACTCGATATAGCGCTGGACTGAACGCGGCAACAGGTCGTCACAGTTGAGGCCCTGATGGCGGCGCTGACGAATTTCCGTGGCCGAAATCTCCAACTGCGGCGTATCGGCCAGATAAATAAATCCGTGAGGATGCCGGCTGAGCTGGGCGGGATCGCTCACCTGATGTTGCTCCAGCCACTGCTGCAGCTCAGGCGTATCCATGCGATCGTTGTAACCAGGGCGAGCCAGCACCAGCAGATGGCAGGTATCCAGCAGCGACTGCCAGCGGTGCCATTTGTGCAGCGTCAACAGCGAGTCCTGGCCAATGATAAACGCCAGAGGCAAGGCGGCGCCACGTTCTTTACGAATGGCTTCCAGCGTCTCGATGGTATAGGAAGGGGTGGTGCGATGCAGTTCACGATCGTCAACCGCAAACAGCGGGTTGCCGGCGATCGCCAATTCCACCATTTTCAACCGTTGCTGAGCATTCGCTTCGGGCTGAGGGCGGTGCGGCGGAACGTGGTTCGGCAGCAGCGTGACCCGGTTCAGACCAACCTCTGCGGCCAGCGCTTCCACCGGCCGCAGGTGGCCGTAATGGATAGGATCGAAGGTGCCGCCAAACAGGGCGTGCAGGACGGGAGTGCCTTGCGGATTAGTGGACATCTGAAAAACTCGTGGCCAGAGGTTTGCCGCACAGCAGCATCGACAGGGTTTCCAATTCAGACCAGACCGACTGGCCGTAATCCTGCTTAAGGGTGATTTCTATCTGCGCGAGCAGATGAACCGCTTGTCGCAGCTGGGCACCGGACAGCCGTTGCAGTGCCTGAGTCACCAGGCTACGGCGGTTTTGCCAAACCTTGTATTGGTCGAACAGCGTACGCAAAGGCACTGAAGCCATGCGGCGTTGCAGGTTCAGCAACTGCAGCAGTTCCCGTTGCAGGGTTCGCAGCAGGATCACCGGCTCGACATCTTCCTGCTGCATCTGCTGCAGGATATGCCAGGCGCGTTTGCTTTTTCCGGCCAACAGGGCATCCAGCCAGTGGAATGGTGTGAAGTGGGCAGCATCGTTGACCGCCAGTTCAACGCGCGGCAGCGTGAGTTTGCCGTCCGGATGCAGCAACGACAGCCTCTCCAGCGCCTGCGACAGCGCCAGCAGGTTGCCTTCGTAGCAGTAACACAGCAGTTGGTTCGCCGCGTCGTCCAGTTCCAGCTTCAGAGTTTTGGCGCGCTGGGCGACCCAGCGGGGGAGCTGTGCCTGCTCCGGCGTTTGGCAACTGACGTAAGCGCCATGCGGGCTGAGCGCCTTGAACCAGGCGCTGTTTTCTTGCGCTTTGGTCAGGCGTGGCCCACGCAACACCAGCAAAATATCTTCATGCAGCAGTGCGGCCAGTTTGATCAACTGTTCGCCAATCGGTGCCGTCGGCCCGTTCTCCGGGAAAATCAGCAGCAGCGTCTGACGGCTGGCGAACAGGCTCATGGCCTGACAGATGCTGAAAATGGCATCCCAATCGGTATGGGCGTCCAGCGAAATGCTGTAGTGCTCGGTGAACTGCTGCTCTTGTGCCGCATGGCGGATCAGATCCTGGCTTTCCTGCAGCAGCAGCGGCTCGTTGCCACTCAATAAATAACAAGCGCGCAGCCCCTCTCGGAGCTGCGCGGCAAGTTGTTCAGGGTAAATACGAATCATTGATCTACGCGACTGGCCGCTTTTTCACCGGCGGCAGCGGCTTTCTGTTGGGTTTCTTCTTCCGCAGCGTGCACCGTCAGCAGTTTACGTACCAGCTGTTGGGCGGCCTGCTCGCGCATTTCCTGACGAATGATGTCCTGTTCGGAATCTTTTGCCAATGCGGTCAGCGGGTTATCGAAGAACGAACGGAAAACTTTCACGTTCAGCGGATACAGGTCGTGACCCGGGAGCAACACTTGCGCCTGCACGGTCAGCACCATCTGGTACTCCGCGGTTTTACCGTCCTGGAAGATAGAGGCGGTATCCTGGCTCTCCGTGGCGCCAATGATGCGCAGGGAAGGGAGATCCTTACGCTTGGCATCTTTGACGATGGTCACGTCGCTCAGACGCAACTGCTCACGCACCGCGCGGGTCAGCGGACCATAAGGATCCGAGCTGTCCAGCAGCAGCGTCTTCATTTCCGAAGGGACCTGCGTGGTACCACGCAGGTGAAAACCGCAGCCGGCGGTGACCAGCACCGCCAACCCCAGCAACAACGTCAAAATACGATGTCGCACAACGCCTCCTTGTGTTAACCCACAACCAGGTTAAGCAATTTGCCCGGAACATAGATCACTTTACGAACCGTGACCCCGTCCAGATATTTAGCGACCAGATGTTCCTCGGCGGCACGCGCGCGTACCTGCTCTTCGGTTGCATCGGCAGCCACGGTGATTTTAGCGCGAACCTTACCGTTGACCTGCACCACCACCAGCTTGGAGTCTTCGACCATGGCCTGCTCGTCGGCTTGCGGCCAGGCTGCGGTATCCACATCGCCTTCACCGCCCAGCGCCTGCCACAGTGAGAAGCACACGTGCGGAGTGAACGGATACAGCATGCGAACTACTGCCAACAGCGCTTCCTGCAGCAGGGCGCGATCTTGTTCGCTCTCTTGCGGTGCGCGAGCCAGCTTGTTCATCAGCTCCATCACGGCGGCAATCGCGGTGTTGAAGGTCTGACGACGGCCGATATCGTCGGTCACTTTGGCAATGGTTTTGTGCAGATCGCGACGCAGCGCTTTCTGATCTTCACTCAGCGTTGCCACGTTCAGCGGCTCAACTGCGCCTTTTTCCAGGTGTTCGTAGGCCAGTTTCCACACGCGTTTCAGGAAGCGGTTTGCCCCTTCTACGCCGGATTCCTGCCATTCCAGCGTCATTTCTGCCGGTGAAGCGAACATCATGAACAGACGGACGGTATCTGCACCGTATTTCTCTACCATCACCTGCGGGTCGATGCCGTTGTTTTTCGACTTCGACATTTTGCTCATGCCAGCATAGACCAGTTCACGACCTTGTGGATCGGTGGCTTTGATAATGCGGCCTTTGTCATCACGTTCAACGTTGGCGTCGACCGGGGAAACCCAGACGCGTTCGCCGCTGTTGCCGGTGTAATAGAAGGCGTCTGCCAGCACCATGCCCTGGCACAGCAGGCGTTTTGCCGGCTCGTCGGAGTCGACCAGGCCCGCGTCACGCAGCAGCTTGTGGAAGAAGCGGAAATACATCAGGTGCATTATGGCGTGTTCGATGCCGCCGACGTACTGATCGACCGGCAGCCAGTAGTTGGCGGCAGCGGGATCCAGCATCCCCTGGTCGTACTGCGGGCAGGTATAGCGCGCATAGTACCAGGAAGACTCCATAAAGGTGTCGAAGGTGTCGGTTTCGCGCAGCGCCGGTTGGCCGTTAACGGTGGTTTTCGCCCACTCGGGATCGGCTTTGATCGGGCTGGTAATGCCGTCCATCACCACATCTTCCGGCAGGATCACCGGCAGCTGGTCTTCCGGGGTTGGCATTACGGTGCCGTCTTCCAGCGTGACCATCGGGATTGGAGCCCCCCAATAGCGCTGACGAGAAACGCCCCAATCGCGCAGACGGTAGTTGACCTTGCGCTGACCAACGCCTTTGGCGACCAGTTTGTCGGCAATGGCGTTGAAACCGTCCTGGTGATCCAGGCCGTCAAACTCGCCGGAGTTGAACAGCGTGCCTTTCTCGGTCATCGCTTCGGCTTGTACATCCGGTTGGCTGCCGTCGAGCGCCAGGACCACCGGTTTGATCGGCAAGCCGTATTTGGTGGCGAATTCCCAGTCGCGCTGATCGTGAGCCGGAACCGCCATCACCGCGCCGGTGCCGTATTCCATCAGCACAAAGTTGGCGACCCAAATCGGCACTTGCTCACCGGACAGCGGATGGATGGCGAACAGGCCGGTCGGCATGCCTTTTTTCTCCATCGTCGCCATTTCGGCTTCGGCCACTTTGGTGTTGCGGCATTCTTCGATAAATTCAGCCAGCGCCGGGTTGTTCACCGCGCCTTGCTGCGCCAAGGGGTGACCTGCGGCAACGGCCACATAGGTTGCGCCCATAAAGGTGTCGGGACGGGTGGTGTAAACCGTCAGCTTTTCGTCGCTGCCCGCTACGTCAAAGGTGATATCCACCCCTTCGGAACGGCCAATCCAGTTGCGCTGCATGGTTTTCACCTGTTCTGGCCAGCTTTCAAGCGTGTCCAGATCGTTGAGCAGCTGATCGGCGTAGTCGGTGATTTTGATAAACCACTGCGGGATCTCTTTACGCTCAACCTTGGTGTCGCAGCGCCAGCAGCAGCCGTCGATCACCTGTTCGTTGGCCAGCACGGTCAGATCGTGCGGACACCAGTTCACCGCGGAAGTCTTCTTGTAGACCAGGCCTTTTTCGTACAGCTTGGTGAAGAACCACTGTTCCCAACGGTAATAGTCCGGATCGCAGGTGGCGATCTCGCGATCCCAGTCATAGCCGAAGCCCAGCAGTTTCAGCTGGTTCTTCATGTATTCGATATTGTCGTAGGTCCACGGAGCCGGTGCGGTGTTGTTTTTAACCGCAGCGCCTTCCGCCGGCAGACCGAACGCATCCCAGCCGATAGGCTGTAGCACGTTTTTACCTAGCATGCGCTGATAGCGCGAGATCACGTCGCCGATAGTGTAGTTACGAACGTGCCCCATGTGCAGACGGCCTGATGGGTACGGCAGCATGGATAGGCAGTAATACTTTTCCTTGCTCGCATCTTCGGTAACCTTGAAAGTTTGCTTCTCTTCCCAGTGAAGCTGTACGTTCGATTCTATGTCTTCTGGACGGTATTGCTCTTGCATGGCGGCTGGTGGTCCTGTAGGTGTAAAACAGCTACATCCGTAGCATTCTGTTGTGCGTACCCTATGGATTTCATGTTGCGGCTAGGCGGCCAGCTCGTTCATCCTCAGGCGCTTACTTTAGTAAGTCACTGGGGTGAGCGAGTGCAGGTAACAACGCTGCAACTTGAAATACGACGGGTATACTTATAGATCCGCATAGCATAGCTGATAAGACCTCCCGGCAACAACACCAAGCGCCCGACTCGACGTATTTAAAAAATACCGGCCATGATATGTCTCACATCTTGAGGAACCCATGTCTTGCCAAGTGACATCAGCAATTTACGGCTAAAATGATAAGGGATAGTTTAGGCGGTAAGCCCAGTCACGTAAGTTCATCGAGGAGAGATTATGAACAAGGTTGCTCAGTACTACCGCGAATTGGTGGCATCTCTGACGGAACGCCTGAAAAATGGCGAGCGTGATATTGACTCGCTGGTCGCGAGCGCAGAAAAACGGCTAAACGAAGCGGGCGAACTGACGCGCGACGAAGTTGAGCAGGTTACACAGGCGGTACGGCGCGATCTGGAAGAGTTCGCTCGCAGTTATCAGGAAAGCCGGGACGAGTTTACCGACAGCGTTTTCATGCGGGTCATCAAGGAGAGCCTGTGGCAAGAGCTGGCGGATATTACCGACAAAACCCAACTGGAATGGCGCGAGGTGTTCAAGGACGTCAGCCACCATGGCGTTTACCACAGCGGTGAGGTTGTCGGGCTGGGTAATCTGGTGTGCGAGAAATGCCACCATCATTTGGCGTTTTACACGCCGGAAGTGCTGCCGCTGTGCCCGAAATGCGGTCATGACCAGTTCCAGCGTCGGCCTTTCGAACCTTAAACGTCCTGCGCGCCCTGGCCTCTTCGATAGAAAAGGTCAGGGCAGGCGCTGCACTTAGCCGAACAGTTTTTTCATCAGGTTGCCAAGAAAGCTTCCGCTGGCTGGAGCCGTAGCCACTTCAGGCTGAGGGACGGGGGCGCTGTCGATTTTGGCCGGCACTTTCTGCGCCACCGCCACCCGGCTTTCCTGAGCGGTTTTTTCTGCCGCTTCAGGGCCGTAAGCAAAGCCTTCCGCCAGCACGAACTCAACGTCGGTAATGCCGATAAACGCCAGGAACAGCTTCAGGTACGGCGTGATCAGATCGGTTGGCGTATCCGCGTGAATACCGCCGCGGCTGGAGATCACAATCGCTTTCTTGCCGGTGACCAGACCTTCTGAGCCTTCAGAGGTGTAACGGAAGGTTTGACCGGCGCGCGCCACCAGGTCGAAATAGATTTTCAACTGCGTCGGGATGTTGAAGTTGTACATTGGTGCGCTGATGATAATGGTGTCGTGCGATTTCAGCTCGGCGATCAGCTCATCGGAAAGTGCCAGCGTCTTTTGCTGATGCGGCGTTAAAGGTTTGTCACCGGCGCTAAACCCGCCAATCACTTCACCATCCAGCTCCGGCAGGGTCGGGTTAGCCAAATCGCGAACCGTAAAGCTGTCATTAGGGTGTGCTTCATGCCACTGTTGAACAAAAAAATCGACTAATTGTCCAGGCTGGGAGTAATCACCCAGGATACTTGATTTCAGGACCAGTATACGACTCATTGGGCTATCTCCAGGCTTGGTCTAAGGTGTCAGCGATGCTGTGCGTTTAACTGCATCTTAGAGGCAAGCCTGGGCCAGTGATAGCGTAAAAATTCGCTGAGTTAAATCAAAAATATTGAATGTTAGGGCAGTTTCCCGCCCGGTGGTCAATAGCGGGCTACGCGCTCGGCCAACAGATCGATAAAGCCTTCACGATCAATATCGGTCAGTACTTCAACGTTGGCCGGCTTGCCGTTCTGGCCGAAGATATCCACCACGGTCATTCCGAGGGTGTATTCCCCTTTGGTTTCCACGCCGACCCAGCGTTCGATACTGCCAAACAGCTGTGGTGCCAGCAGCCAGGCGATAGTGCAGGGATCGTGCATCGCGGCACCGGGCAGCCCACGCGGATGGCTAAGGTACAGCGGCAGGTAGAAGTCGAGCATTTCGGCCACCGCCTGCGCCACCGGGTTGTTTATCCGGCGGATGCGTTCGATATCCTGCGGCAGCACCAGTGCCTGGTGGGTTACGTTCAGCCCGGCCATGGTCAGCGGTACGCCGGATTTCAACACCATTTGGGCGGCTTCGGGATCGACAAAGATGTTGAACTCGGCCACCGGGGTGGTGTTACCGGCATTCATGCCTCCCCCCATAAATACAATGCGTTCGATATTACCTTTCAGCTCAGGGTGCTGAGCCAGTAGCAGGGCGATATTGGTCATGGGGCCGGTGACCACCAGCGTGATCGGCTGCGGACTGCTGCGTAGCAGGCTGGCGATCAGCTCTACGGCAGTTTGCGCCACCGGCTTGATGGCGGGCGTTGGCAGATGGGTATTGCCCATGCCGGTTTTGCCGTGAACGTAGTCGGCAATCACCAGGTCTCGCATCAACGGCGCGGCGGCACCGGCAGCGACGGGAATGTCTTCACGCTTCATCAACGTCAACAGACCCAGCGCATTGTGCAGGGTTTTCTCCGGCGTCTGGTTACCGGCGGAGGTGGTGATGGCTTTAACGTCCAGTTCTGGTGAACTCAGCGCCATGGCAAGGGCAATGGCATCGTCCAGACCGGGGTCGCAATCGATGATGATAGGGCGGGGCATGTTTATCTCCTTATTTGTTATCCAGTGAGCATCGGATCAAAATCGGAGAGAAACAAGTGCTTTTAGTGCCGGAAAGAGGGAATGAAACTGCGCCCCGGGCGGGGCGCAGGCGAGGCATCAGTGCAGGATTTTCGCCAGAAAGTCTTTCGCGCGCTCGGACTCCGGGTTATTGAAAAAGTCGTCTTTATTGCGGTCTTCGACGATTTTGCCTTCATCCATAAAGATCACCCGGTTCGCCACTTTGCGGGCAAAGCCCATCTCGTGGGTCACCACCATCATGGTCATGCCTTCGTTCGCCAGTTCGACCATTACGTCCAGCACTTCGTTGATCATTTCCGGATCGAGCGCTGAAGTGGGCTCATCGAACAGCATGGCGATAGGATCCATGCACAGCGCACGGGCGATAGCCACGCGTTGTTGCTGGCCGCCGGAAAGCTGGCCGGGGAACTTGTTGGCGTGGGCGGTCAGGCCGACGCGTTCCAGCAGCTTCAGGCCTTTCTCGCGCGAGGCGTCTTTATCGCGTTTAAGCACTTTCACCTGCGCCAGCGTCAGGTTATCGATGATCGACAGGTGCGGGAAGAGTTCGAAGTGTTGAAACACCATACCGACCTTGGAACGCAGCTGCGCCAGATTGGTTTTCTTGTCGTTGACCGGGGTACCGTTCACCAGAATATTGCCCTGCTGGATCGGCTCCAGGCCGTTGACGGTTTTGATCAGGGTGGACTTGCCCGAGCCTGAAGGACCGCAGACCACCACCACCTCGCCTTTTTTTACTTCGGTGGTGCAATCGGTCAGAACCTGAAAGTGACCGTACCACTTAGAAACATTTTTCAGGGATATCATCAAACAGTCCTTTTCTTCAAATAGCTTACCAGCGCCGAGGCGGCGAGACTGATAACAAAGTAGACAAAGCCGGCAAACAGGATCATTTCGACCTGGGTGCCGTCGCGCTCGCCGATGGTCGAGGCGGTACGGAAGAAGTCAGCCAGGCTCAGTACGTACACCAGGGAGGTATCCTGGAACAGTACGATGCCCTGGGTCAGCAGCAGCGGCACCATGGCCCGGAATGCCTGTGGCAGGATCACCAGCTTCATTGATTGCCAATGGGTCATGCCCAGAGCCAATGCCGCGGAAGACTGGCCGCGCGAGATGCTGATAATACCGGCACGGATAATTTCCGAGTAATAGGCCGCTTCAAACAGGGAAAAGGCTACCATAGCCGAGATCAGGCGAATATCGGTTTTCGGCGACAGCCCTAGAACCTGTTGTAATAAGCTTGGAACCACAAGATAGAACCACAGCAGCACCATCACCAGGGGGACGGAGCGGAACAGGTTGACGTAAACGGCGGCGAACCAGCTGATAGGCTTGATTGGCGACAAGCGCATTACCGCCAGAACGGTTCCCCACAGAATACCGACGACGATGGCGGTCACGGTGATTTTCAGCGTGATTAACAGGCCCTGCAGCAGATAAGGGAAACTTGGGACAATCGATGCCCAGTCAAATTCGTACATTATTTACTCCCCAAGTTGCCGGGCAACTGCACTTTTTTCTCTACCAGCCGCATAAACAGCATGATCACGGCGTTGATGGCGATATAGGCCAGCGTAATAGCGGTAAAGGATTCATAGGCATGCGCAGAGTAGTCCAGCAGTTTGCCGGCCTGGGCAGCCATGTCGACCAACCCGATAGTGGAAGCGATGGCGGAGTTTTTCACCAGGTTGAGCATTTCCGAGGTCATCGGCGGCACAATCACCCGGTAGGCATTCGGCAACAGCACGTAGCGGTAGGTTTGCGGCAGCGTCAGGCCCATCGCCAACCCGGCCGCTCTTTGGCCGCGCGGCAGTGACTGAATGGCAGCACGTACCTGCTCGCAGACGCGAGCGGCGGTAAACAGCCCGAGGCACAGCATCGAGGAAACAAAGAATTGCACGTTGGGATCGAGTTCGGTTTTGAACCACATGCCGATATTTGTCGGCAGCAGTTCCGGGATCACCAGATACCAGGTAAAGAATTGGACGATCAGCGGCACATTACGGAACAGTTCGACGTAACAGGTGCCGAGGGTGGAAAGAAAGCGGTTGGGCACGGTACGCAAAATACCGAACAGCGAACCGACAAAGAAAGCGATGATCCATGCACAGACGGAGAGGGCTACCGTGACCTGAAAGCCGGACCAAATCCAGCCGAGGTAGGTGGTATTCCCAAACGGGGCCTGCTGCAGGAAGATACCCCAGTTCCAATCTATTGACATAACAAACTCCGTTAAGCGGGCGCAGAGCGCCTAAAGATTGATGACTATTCAACGCCGAGGGCGCCGCGGCCAGTCGGGCTGACTTATCTGTGCGGGCATCGGTAATGCGTTATGGGAAAAATACGGGAGGGGAACGGCCTCCCGTGTTCCTGTCTGTCCCAGCCATCAACAGGGCTGGTTTGGCCTGGCGGCCGCCCCAGCTCTTGTTCTATTAGTTCAGTGCTTTATCGTTAGGCTCTTTGAACAGTTGCTTCATGTCGTCGGACAGTTCGAAGTTCATGTTGAGGTTCTTCGGAGGGATAGGCTGCTTGAACCACTTATCAAACCATTTGGTCGCTTCGCCTGAAGTTTGAGCCTGAGCGATGGTGTCATCGACCAGCTTCTTGAACTCAGGATCGTCTTTGCGCAGCATACAGCCGTAGGCTTCTTTCGATTGAGGAGTGCCGATAATTTCCCATTGGTCCGGCTTCTTCGCTTTCGCGCGCTCACCTGCCAGCAGGGCGTCATCCATCATAAAGGCCACCGCACGACCGCTTTCCAGAGTACGGAAGGAATCACCGTGGTCTTTGGCGCTGATGATGCGCATGTTCATCTTGCCGCTGTCGTTCAGTTTATTGAGCAGCACTTCCGAGGTGGTACCGGATGTCACCACCACGGCTTTACCGGCCAGGTCTTTGAAATCTTTGACGTCAGAGCCTTTTTTCACCAGCAGACGGGTGCCGACCACGAAGATGGTATCGGAGAAGGCTGCCTGTTTTTGGCGCTCGAGGTTGTTGGTGGTCGAGCCGCATTCGAAGTCAAAGGTGCCGTTTTGCAGCAGCGGGATACGGTTCTGTGAGGTGATCGGCAGCATTTTGACCTGCAGATCAGGAGCGTTCAGTTTTTTCTTAACCGCTTCAACGATTTGGTTGGAGTAGTCCTGGGAGTAACCCACAACTTTTTGCTGGTTGTCGTAGTAGGAGAACGGCACTGACGATTCGCGGTGGCCGACAACGATCACGCCGTTGTCTTTGATTTTCTTTAGCGTCCCGGTCAGTTCTTCCGCATGGGCTACGTTACCTGCCATACCGATCAGCAGTAACGATAACGCCAATTTACGCATTTGCATGGTCCAACTCCTTTGCTGTTGTGGTGGCTCAAATTCAAAGAGCATCAGATTCTAAATGGAGATTTATTGCTCAAGTATAAAGATAGTCTTAGAACACATAACCGTTAGAAAATAGCCGATTGTGAATGGATTGAAACTAAAATGTTTCTTTTTTTGAGACGCCACGCGCACCAAATTAATGCAACAAAACCCCAATGCACCTTTGTGGTGCCGGTCATGCTCTTGAGTTGTGCACAGGTGCGACAAAACGTCAGTAAAAGTAAATCGGCTCTCTATAACAGAGTAATTAAAGCAAGGAGTGTGCCAGAAGCATTGATTTGGCGACGGTTTATGCTAGTCGCCTTTCAAGCTGCAGCGTTGTTACCTGCACTCGCTCACCCCAGTTACTTACTTAAGTAAGCGCCTGGGGATGAGCGAGCTGGTCGCCTAGCTGCAACTTGAAATTCATAGGGTATACCGCGAGTAATTGAACGGGGCGCTGATGGGCAGCGCCCCAGGGGCTTATTTACGGCGCAGGCCGAGGATCAACGCCAGACCGCCGAGCAGCAGGGTGATTATCCACAACGGCGTGGCGCCAAAACGGGCATAAGGCGTGATGCCGGTGGTTGGTGTGACTTTCACCTCAAGTACCTTGCGGGTGAACTGAGGGATCTCTGCGATCACTTCACCGTTGGCATCTACCGCGGCGGTGACGCCGTTATTGGTGCTGCGCAACAGAGGGCGACCCAGCTCCAGAGCACGCATGCGCGCCATCTGGAAGTGCTGCCATGGGCCGATGGAATGGCCGAACCAGGCGTCGTTGGAGATGGTCAGCAGGAAGTTGGTGTCCGGGCGGAAGTTGTCGCGTACCTGCTGGCCGAGAACAATCTCATAACAGATCGCCGCCGTCAGGTTATAGCCCTTCACGCTGAGCTGTGGCTGGATGTAGTCGCCACGGCTGAAAGAGGACATCGGCAAATCGAAGAACGGTGCCAGCGGGCGCAGCAGCGTTTCCAGCGGCACAAACTCGCCAAACGGCACCAGATGGTGCTTGTTGTAGCGGTCCTTGGCCGGATAAACGTACGGCGTCGGCTCGCCGAGCACGATGGCGCTGTTGTAGATTTGCTGGCCCTGCGGCGTGGCACGCACATCAACGATACCGGTGATCAGGCTGCTGTTTTTGGCGCGCATCAGGTCATCCATCATGGTCAGGAAACCGTTCTGGCTGGCTTCGTAATCCGGAATGGCAGACTCCGGCCAGATGATGATCGGTGCCTTGCCCATATAAGGACGAGTTTCGTCCAAATAGGTTTGCAAGGTGCTGACCAACGCTTTCGGATCCCACTTCATCGACTGAGCGATATTGCCCTGCACCATCGCGACGTTGACCGCCTTGTCCGGCTGTGGGGTAAACCAGTGCAGCTGGCGTAACGGCCACGGTAGCAACAGCAGTGCGACGGCAACCCCCGCCGCGGCGATCCGGCGCTGATTGACGGCGTACACCAACAGCCCGGCGATCGCCATCAGCATAAAGGTGATGGTATCGACCCCGAGCAACGGCGCCACGCCTTTCAGCGGGCCGTTAATCTGGCTGTAGCCGAACTGCAGCCAGGGGAAGCCGGTCAGCACCCAGCCACGTAAAAACTCGGTGACTTGCCACAGCACGGGCGCAGCAATCGCTAAACGGTACCAGCTGGTGGTTGGCCACAGGCGTGCCAGTAACCCGGCGAACAGCCCGGTATACAGCGACAGGTAAGCCGCCAGCAGCACGACCAGGAAGATATTGATGGAGAAAGGCATTCCGCCAAAGTCGGCAATGCTGACGTAAACCCAGTTGATTCCCGTTCCGAACAGACCGAAACCCCAGCAAAAACCGAGCAGGGCAGACTGTTTGGTGGTGCGGTTCAGGGTTACGGCCAACAGGCCGAACAGGGAGACAAGGGCCGCCGGCCAGATATCGTAAGGGGAAAACGCCAGCGTGCCGCTGGCGCCGGTCAACAGCGCCAGCAGGGCGCGAACCCACTGGCGTTCAAGGAAAGAGGCTTTAGCCATGTTTGATTTATTCTTCCAGTTTCGGTTGCGGAGAATCGTCCGGAATTTTTACATGAACCTGGATGATACGTCGACTGTCCGCCATCGCAACTTTAAATAGGTAACCTTCGATTTCAATGGTTTCCCCGCGTGCAGGCAGGTGACCGAAGGCTTGCATCACCAGGCCGCCGATGGTGTCGACCTCGTCGTCGCTGAAGTGGGTGCCGAAGGCTTCGTTGAAGTCTTCAATCGGCGCCAGCGCTCGCACTGTATACATATGGCGGCTGAGCTGGCGGATATCCAGATCGTCTTCGTCGTCATATTCGTCTTCGATTTCGCCGACAATCAGTTCCAGAATATCTTCGATGGTGACCAGGCCGGACACGCCGCCGAACTCGTCAATGACAATCGCCATGTGATAACGCTGGGAGCGGAACTCCTTCAGCATCCGGTCTACTCGCTTGCTTTCAGGCACCACCACGGCGGTGCGCAGCACCTTGTCGATGCTGAATTCCTCGGATTCTGCGCGCATAAACGGCAGCAGATCCTTGGCCATCAGAATGCCTTCGATGTGATCTTTATCTTCGCTGATCACCGGGAAGCGCGAGTGGGCGGATTCAATGATCACGTCCAGGCACTCTTCCAGCGTTTGGTTACGCTTGAGCGTCACCATCTGGGAGCGCGGGATCATGATATCGCGCACGCGCTGCTCGGCGATATCCATCACGCCTTCCAGCATGTCTCGGGTATCGGGATCGATCAGGTCGTTTTGCTCGGAATCACGGATCAGCTCTACCAGATCGCCACGGTTTTTGGGTTCGCCGTGGAACAGCTGGTTAAGGATAAGAGTAAAGAACCCCTTCTTGGGACTGGGGCTGTCATTGCTTTGTGAATGGTCGTCGCTCATGGCGTTTTAGTTAATATCACTCATGTCAGAGTTAGGGGAGTCAGCGGCAGCCCCATACGGGGGCTGCGGGGAAATCAGCTGACGTCAGAGGGGGTCTTTTTCCGCCAGGTACGGGTCCGGGTAACCCAGGCCGTGCATGATTTCGGTTTCCAAAGACTCCATTTCTTCGGCTTCATCGTCTTCGATGTGGTCATACCCTAGCAGATGAAGGCTGCCATGGACAACCATATGCGCCCAGTGGGCCTCCAGCGCCTTCTCTTGCTCGACCGCTTCCTGTTCAACCACCTGGCGGCAGATGATCAGATCGCCCAGCAGCGGCAGCTCGATACCCGGGGGGGCTTCGAACGGGAAAGACAGCACGTTGGTCGGTTTGTCCTTGCCGCGATAGGTCAGGTTCAGCTCGTTGCTTTCCGCTTCATCCACCAGACGAACGGTGACCTCGGCCTCCTCCTGAAACTGCGGCAGCACGCCTTCCAGCCAGCGCTGGAAGGCGGCTTCATCCGGCAGGCCGTTGCTGTCTGCACAGGCAATCTGCAGATCCAAAATCACCTGACTCATGGTGTCTCCTGCTCGGAGGCGATGGTCGCCTCGCGTTTACGTTGTTCGGCAATCGCATCTTTGCGTTTTTGTTCGGCGGCTTCCCAGGCTTCATAAGCGATGACCACGCGGGCCACCACCGGATGACGCACCACGTCTTCGCTATGGAAGAAATTGAAGCTCAGCTCTTCGACGTCCGACAACACTTCCACCGCGTGGCGCAGGCCGGATTTTTGGTTACGCGGCAGGTCTATCTGCGTCACGTCACCGGTGATGACCGCCTTGGAGTTGAAGCCGATACGGGTGAGGAACATCTTCATCTGTTCGATGGTGGTGTTCTGGCTCTCGTCGAGGATGATAAACGCGTCGTTCAGGGTGCGGCCGCGCATATAGGCCAGCGGCGCGACTTCTATCACGTTACGTTCGATCAGCTTCTCAACGCGCTCAAAGCCCAGCATTTCGAACAGGGCGTCATACAGCGGGCGCAGGTAAGGATCGACCTTCTGGCTCAGATCCCCCGGCAGGAAGCCCAGTTTTTCACCGGCTTCGACCGCCGGACGGGTCAGCAGAATGCGGCGGATCTCCTGGCGTTCCAATGCGTCCACCGCGGCGGCGACCGCCAGGTAGGTCTTGCCGGTACCGGCCGGGCCGATGCCGAAGGTGATGTCGTGATCGAGAATATTGGCGATGTACTGCGCCTGATTCGGCGTCCGCGGTTTCACCATGCCGCGTTTGGTTTTGATGGTCACCGCCTTGCCGTAATCCGGCACGCTGTCGGCAACCTGTTCCAGCACCCGGCTTTCTTTGATCGCCAAATGGATCTGCTCCGGGTCGATATCCGGGATCACGCCGCGAATGGGGGCGGTATCGACATACAGATGGCGCAAGATATCGGCGGCGGCAACCACGCAAGGGTTTTTGCCGACCAGCTTGAAACGGTTGTCACGGCGGTTGATCTCAATGCCCAACCGGCGTTCGAGTTGTTTGATATTGTCATCAAACGGGCCGCACAGGCTGAGCAATCGCTTATTGTCTGCCGGCTCTAACAAAATTTCTTGTGTTGCGACGTTCAAACTATTCCTCAAGGCTCATATCGGGCCTGGTTGGTTTTCGGTACGCGCGTTCAGGGCCAAGCCTGAACTCTCTACCTTGAATTATTCATGGTGCGCCGCACTGGCGCAAGTTTACCCATGATCTATCTGTGCGTCGGCGGCAAAATTCAAGGGCCGAAGGAGGAAAAACGCGGCCAAAACAGCCGCGTAATGCTTTGGGGAATCAGGGCTGGCGATCAGTTCTTTTTCACGAATTCGGATTTCAGCTTCATCGGGCCAAAGCCATCGATCTTGCAGTCGATGTTGTGGTCACCTTCCACCAGGCGGATGTTTTTCACCTTGGTGCCAATTTTCAGCATGGAAGAGCTGCCTTTGACCTTGAGGTCTTTCACTACGGTCACGGCGTCGCCGTCGGCCAGCAGGTTGCCGTTGGCGTCTTTGACAATCAGCGTATCGCTGTCGTCCGCCGGCGCGCTGTCGCTCCACTCGTGGGCGCACTCAGGGCAGATAAACAGGTTGTTATCCTGGTAGGTGTATTCGGAGTTGCACTTCGGGCAGTGTGGGAGTTGCATGTTATGTCGCCTCTTAATCAAAAAAATAAAAAAAGAAAATGGCCGGGCATGGAGACCCGGCTGATAAGTCATAAGGATAATCGCTGACGTGGCGACGGGCGCCACGCTTACAGCACTGCGGAGAGGGCGTCAGGGCTGATAAATGCCGACGCCCAGCGCGTTCTCTTTTCGGGTTCGGGCGATGACTGACTGCGGGGATTCATGCACGCGCAGGTCCATCTGCTGTTCGGTACGCACCACTGCGCCACGCAGTGTGTTGGTCAAAATCTCGGTGATTTCCACATCGACGAACTGACCGATCATATCCGGCGTGCCTTCAAAGTTCACCACGCGGTTGCAGGCCGTCCGGCCCGCCAGTTCCATCACGCTTTTGCGAGAAGTGCCTTCCACCAGAATACGTTGTACGGTTCCGAGCATCCGACGGCTGAACTGCAGCACCTGCTGGTTGATGCGATCCTGCAGGATATACAAACGCTGTTTCTTTTCGTCTTCGCTGACGTCATCGACCATATCGGCCGCCGGTGTGCCAGGGCGCGAGGAGTAGATAAAGCTGAAGCTGGTGTCGAAGTTGATCTCGGCAATCAGACTCATGGTCTGCTCGAAATCGGCCTGGGTTTCGCCCGGGAAGCCGATAATAAAATCGGAGCTGAGTTGAATATCCGGCCGCACCTTGCGCAGCTTGCGAATGATCGCTTTGTATTCCAACGCGGTATGCGCGCGCTTCATCATGGTCAGTATGCGGTCTGAACCGCTCTGTACCGGCAGATGCAGGAAGCTCACCAGCTCCGGCGTGTCTGCGTAAACCGCGATGATATCGTCGGTGAATTCAATCGGATGGCTGGTGGTGAAACGGATGCGGTCGATACCGTCGATGGCCGCCACCAGGCGCAGCAGTTCGGCAAACGAGCAGATTTCTCCGTCGTAGGTCGCGCCGCGGTAGGCGTTGACGTTCTGACCGAGCAGGTTGACTTCGCGTACGCCCTGCGCCGCCAGTTGAGCGACTTCAAACAGGACGTCATCGCTTGGGCGGCTGACTTCTTCGCCGCGGGTATAAGGCACCACGCAGAAGGTGCAGTACTTGTTACAGCCTTCCATGATGGACACGAAGGCGGTAGGGCCTTCGGCGCGCGGTTCCGGCAGGCGATCGAATTTCTCGATTTCCGGGAAGCTGATGTCGACGATGGGGCTACGGGTGCCCTGCACGTGGTTGAGCATTTCCGGCAGGCGGTGCAGGGTCTGCGGCCCGAACACGACGTCGACACAAGGCGCACGGCTGCGAATGTGTTCGCCTTCCTGTGAGGCCACGCAGCCACCTACGCCGATGATCAGCGACGGGTTTTTTTCTTTCAGCAGTTTCCAACGCCCTAACATGGCGAAAACTTTTTCCTGCGCTTTCTCGCGGATCGAGCAGGTATTCAGCAGCAGCACGTCCGCTTCTTCAGCGTTGTCGGTCCATTGGTAACCGTGTGTGCTTCCCAGTAAGTCCGCCATTTTCGATGAATCATATTCATTCATCTGGCAGCCCCAGGTTTTGATATGTAGTTTTTTGGTCATTGACTTGCCATTACTCAGTGCGGACGAAAGTTGCGATACGCGACATGCAGGGCGCTTATTGTAAACATTTGACGCCGTTGTGACCAGCGCGGGGAAAACGGCATGCGACCTGAAGCCAAATTAAAAATCCGTTACACTGGTGCCAAACGCCATGCCGGTGGGAATGGCGATAATTCACTAAGAAAACATAGCCAATATGAACGTATCTCAAAAAGGGTATGACGCCGTGGTGGTAGGCGGCGGGATGGTCGGCGCGGCCGCCGCATTGGGGCTGGCGCAGGCCGGTTGGTCGGTGGCCTTGCTGGAACATCAGGCGCCGCAGGCGTTCGATGCGCAAAGCCCGCCGGATCTGCGTATTTCCGCCATCGGCTGCACCTCGGTGGGGCTGCTGAAACAACTCGGTGCCTGGCCGGCGGTGCAAGCGATGCGCTCGGCGCCTTACCGCCGATTGGAAACCTGGGAGTGGGCCTCTTCACGGGTAGCGTTTGACGCCGCTTCGCTCGGCCTGCCTGAGCTGGGTTTTATGGTGGAAAACCGTATTTTGCAACTGGCGCTGTGGCAACAGCTGGAGCAGTGCGACAACCTGACGCTCTACTGCCCCGCCAGGCTGCGTTCGTTGCAACGGGTTGATGACCATTGGCAAGTGACGCTGGACTCCTCACAGACGCTACAGGCGCGTCTGGTAGTAGGGGCCGATGGGGCCAACTCGCAGGTGCGCAATCTGGCGGCTATCGGTACCAGCGGCTGGCAGTACCGCCAGTCCTGCATGCTGATCACCGTCGATACCGGTACGCCGCAGCAGGACACGACCTGGCAGCAGTTTTTCCCTTCCGGGCCCCGGGCTTTCCTGCCGTTGTACGATCAATGGGCCTCGCTGGTGTGGTACGACAGTCCGCAGCGCATCCGTCAACTGCAGGCCATGTCGCCGGCGCAGCTTGAGAAAGAGATCGCCGAAGCTTTCCCTGCCCGTTTAGGGGAGGTGAAGGTGCATGCGGCCGGTTCTTTCCCGTTAGCGCGTCGCCATGCGCAACGCTACGTATTGCCGGGGCTGGTGTTGCTCGGTGACGCGGCGCATACCATCAACCCGCTCGCCGGGCAGGGGGTAAACCTGGGGTATCGTGATGTGGAAGCCTTGCTGGCGGTATTGTGTGATGCACGCGAGTTGGGCGAAGACTGGAGCAGCGAAGCGGTGCTGATGCGTTATCAGCGTCGTCGTCGCACCGATAACTTGCTGATGCAAAGTGGTATGGATCTGTTTTATACCGCTTTCAGCAATAATTTGTCGCCGCTATGCGTGGCGCGCAATATTGCGTTGATGGCGGCTCAGCGGGCGGGCAAGTTGAAGGAACATGCGCTGAAATACGCGCTGGGGCTGTAGGCGGGCCTTATGCTACAAGGGCGCAGTTCAATGTCGCGCCCTTATCCATCCGGTCTCGCCAAATTCCAGATAGCAAAAAGCCCGCCGAAGCGGGCTTTTCTAAATGTGGCTGGGGTGCCAGGATTCGAACCTGGGTATGCTGGTATCAGAAACCAGAGCCTTACCGCTTGGCGACACCCCAATGGTGTAACAGTAAAATATGGTGGCTACGACGGGATTTGAACCTGTGACCCCATCATTATGAGTGATGTGCTCTAACCAGCTGAGCTACGTAGCCATTTTCAATATTTTACTTTAAAAGTCAACAGTGTTGATGGCTGGGGTACCTGGATTCGAACCAGGGAATGCTGGTATCAAAAACCAGTGCCTTACCGCTTGGCGATACCCCATCTGATGCCTGCAACTCGATGAAAAGAAATGGTGCGGGAGGCGAGACTTGAACTCGCACACCTTGCGGCGCTAGAACCTAAATCTAGTGCGTCTACCAATTTCGCCACTCCCGCAAAAAAGATGGTGGCTACGACGGGATTTGAACCTGTGACCCCATCATTATGAGTGATGTGCTCTAACCAGCTGAGCTACGTAGCCATCTTTTTTCGCGCAACCTTCATCGGCGTTGCGGGGCGCATTATGCGTATATGGCCGTTTTGCGTCAACAAGTTTTTTCCCGAAAAAGCGACCGAATGTGTCGTTTGTCTGGGTTGTGAACAGTATGGCGATAAAAGCATCAATTCAGGCAATTAATGGTTGAAAACATCAACAAAAAGGCGGGCCCGAAGGCCCGCCCAGGGAATAAAACGCTGAACGATTATTTGTAGGCGGACTGGTGAACGCCGACTGCACGACCAGAAGGATCGTCCATTTTCTTGAAGGACTCGTCCCATTCGATGGCTTTGGCTGACGAGCAGGCCACTGACGGGCCGCCAGGCACGCATTCGGCCGCGCTCGGCAGTGGGAACAGCTCTTCGAAAATTTCGCGATACAGGTAGCCTTCTTTGGAGCTCGGCGTGTTGTACGGGAAACGGAAACGTGCGGTTTCGAGCTGTTGATCGCTGATCTGCTTGGCAGCCACTTCTTTCAGCGTGTCAATCCAGCTGTAACCCACGCCGTCGGAGAACTGCTCTTTCTGGCGCCAGGCCACGCTGGCCGGCAGATAGGATTCAAAACATTCGCGCAGGATATGTTTTTCCATTTTGCCATTGCCGCACATTTTGTCCTTAGGGTTGATACGCATCGCCACGTCGAGGAATTTTTTGTCCAGGAAGGGCACGCGGGCTTCCACACCCCAGGCGGACATCGCCTTGTTGGCGCGCGCGCAGTCAAACATATGCAGCGCTAGCAGTTTACGCACGGTTTCATCGTGGAACTCACGGGCATCCGGTGCCTTATGGAAGTACAGGTAGCCACCGAACACTTCGTCAGCCCCCTCGCCAGACAGCACCATCTTGATGCCCATCGCTTTGATTTTACGTGACATCAGGTACATCGGGGTGGAAGCGCGAATGGTGGTAACGTCATAGGTTTCGATGTGATAAATCACGTCGCGAATGGCGTCCAGACCTTCCTGTACGGTGAAGTGGATTTCATGGTGCACGGTGCCCAGGTGGTTTGCCACTTCCTGCGCGGCGCGCAGATCCGGAGAACCTTCCAGACCCACGGCGAAGGAGTGCAACTGCGGCCACCAGGCTTCGCTGCGTTCTTGATCTTCTACACGGCGTGCCGCGTACTTTTTGGTAATGGCGGAGATCACGGAAGAATCCAGACCGCCGGACAGCAGTACGCCGTAAGGTACGTCGGACATCAGGTGGCTTTTCACCGAGTCTTCCAGCGCGTTGCGCAGGGCATTGGCGTCGGTCACATTGTCTTTAACGTTGTCGTATTCGAACCAGTCACGTTGATAATATTCACGGATCTCGCCGTCCTGGCTCCACAGGTAGCTGCCCGCCGGGAATTCTTTAATGGTGCGGCAAACCGGCACCAGCGCTTTCATTTCAGAGGCGACATACAGGTTGCCGAATTCATCGTGACCCATGTAAAGCGGGATAATGCCCAGATGGTCGCGGCCAATCAGGTAAGCGTCTTTCTCGGAATCGTACAGTGCGAAGGCGAACATGCCTTGCAGCTCGTCGAGGAAGTCAGGGCCTTTCTCCTGGTACAGCGCCAGGATCACTTCACAGTCGGAGCCGGTCTGGAATTCGTAGCGATCGCTAAATTGCTGGCGCAGCGCCTGGTGGTTGTAGATCTCGCCGTTAACGGCCAGAACGTGGGTGTGCGCAGCGTTGTACAGCGGTTGGGCGCCATTGTTAACGTCGACAATCGACAGGCGCTCATGCACCAGAATGGCTTTATCGCTGGCGTAAACACCGGACCAATCCGGGCCGCGGTGGCGCATCAGACGGGACAGCTCCAGCGCTTTTTTACGCAGTTCAACGGGATCGGACTTCAGATCGAGCACACCGAAAATAGAACACATATACCGACTCTCCTAACGACTTTTTTAGACTGTGATGTTGTATTGCTGTTATAGGCAGCATGGTCGCTTCATCAGTGATGGCGCGGTTTTGCTGCGTTGTGTTTATGAAAATGCGTCAAAACCGGCAGGGGATGCAAGCGTTTTAGCGCTGCGCCGAAAAATAGTTGTTTGGGAGGGGGCTAAAATTAGCGGATATTCAGTTAACCGCTATTAAAATTAATGAATATTCAATTTTTCAATCGATGGATGAGTTGCCGGATAATTTTACCGGCAACTCATTGCCGACTATCAGGCGGTCAGCTGCCACAGGGTGAAGGCCGCATCCGGCGTCCATCCCGCATTGGAAGTGTGTGCCTGCAGGCAGGTGTATTTCTTGCCTTTATACGTCACTAAATCACCGGCCTTGTAGCTGTGATTGTTCTGCCACTCGGCCACGCCCGGATCGGGAGGCGTACCGCCGTCCGAGGTTTTAACTGCCAGCGCACTGCTCGGCAGCGAAGTATTGCCTTGGTTGTCGGTGGCGGTGACAAAATAGCTGTACTGAGTGGCCGCCGTCAGGCCGCTGTCCTGCAGCGACAGGCTGCCGGTTTGGCCAATGGCGCTGCCATTACGGTAAACCGTATAGTGGCTAATCGGTTTGACGCTGCTTGCCGCAGCCCAGTTCAACGTCAATGACGTTGCGGTAATCGCGCTGGCGTTCAGCGCGGTAGGCGCTTCAGGCTTTCCCGGCGGCGGGGTGACCCCGCCCTGGATCAGCGCGGCATAACGAGTTTTGAATTCCCAGTTATAGGCCACGCCGGCCTTGCTCTTGCCATTATCCCAGTTCACCGACCAGGTCATCAGGCCCTTAATCGACAAATTTTTGGCGTCAAGGCGCGCGAAAGCGTTATAGACCGCCTGCTTGTCGACCACATAACCGGTGGCGGCGGCGTCATTATTGGTGGGTAAACCGATCACAAATTTGGATGCCGGGATTTTGGTGTAGCCGCGGGTGCCGGTGACCAGGCTTTCGGTCAGGTAATACAGAAAATCTTCTTTCATCGCGTCGTTATTCTGGGTGATCCAGGCGCCTTTGCCGCCATTGGCTTCGTCAACCCAGATACCGTCACCGCCCTGGTTATAATATTGCGGTGCAATAAAATCATAAAACCCTTCGAGCGCGGTAATATAATCCAGGTAAGTCCCGTTAGTCCGCAAATAAGGGAATTCTGGAGCCATGCTGACAATAAAGTTTTTACCTTCGGCGGCATAATGCGCTTTTACTTTTTTCAGTGCGGCAGGCAAAACGGTTTTATTATTGGCTGCACCAATGGCCGCCTGTTCCAGATCGATATCCAGACCGTCAAAACCGTAGGTTTCCACCAGACGGATAATTTCATTGGTCAGCTTGTCTTCATCGCCGGTTTTCAATTCGATATGTGCGTCGGCGCCGCCGAGGGAAATCAGTACCGCGCGGCCCTGGCTGTTCAGTACCCCGACCTGGCGGCGGAACTCGGCATCGGACAGGTTGTAAGGCTTGAAGGTGGGGATACCCACGCCCTTCATAAAGGCTACGGCCACCACGTTATATTCAGCCGGGATATCGGTCAGGTTCATATTGGCGAATTGACCCTGCTGATAACCGTCACTGGCGCCGGCGGCCCAGTTGTGCCAAAAACCCATCATGATTTTTTTATTCGACATATCCGGCATGGCGGCTGCGTCATCTGCAGCTTGTGCATTGATAATATTATCGGAGCTCATAGTAACCTCGTTATTTTAGGTAAGATTAATTCCACACGCCGGCAATAGCGGGTATTGGCGGGGCGTAAATACATAGTGCGGATTTTTAACGAGGGTGGGGTGAAACCTTTCCCGGCCAATAATAAATTAAATTCAAATTGGTGCGAAAATTAAGGGTGGCCGTGATGGCCACCTCAGCGATTAGAAAATATTGATATCGGCAACGGAAGGGAAGATGTAGCTCGGGCGGAACGGCATGGTTTCGACATCGTTCAACGTCGAGACGCCGGACAACACCAGCACGGTTTCCAGACCGGCCTGGAAGCCCGCCAGGATATCGGTGCGCAGGTTGTCGCCGACGATCACCGTTTCTTCCGAATGCGCCTGCATTTTGTTGAGCGCGGCGCGGATGATCCATGGGCTGGGTTTGCCCACGTAAAATGGCTTGCGGCCGGTGATTTTCTCGATCGGGGCGCACAGTGCGCCGCAGGCCGGCACAAAGCCATGGCCGTGAGTATCCGGGTTGGTCGCGATAAAGCGCGCGCCGTTATTCACGAAGTAGGCGGCCTTATGCATCATGTCCCAGTTGTAGGAGCGGGTTTCCCCGACAATCACGAAGTCCGGGTTGATGTCGGTAATGGTGAAACCGGCTTTATACAATTCGTGGATCAGCGTGCCTTCACCCACCACGTAGGCCTTTTTGCCTTCCTGACGGCGCAGGAAATCGGCGGTGGCCATGGCGGAGGTATAAAACGCGCTTTCCGGGACTTCAAGCCCGGCGGCGGAGAAGCGGTTCGCCAGATCCTGTGCGGTCTGCGACGGGTAGTTGGTCAGCACCACCAGCGGCATGCCCTGTTCCTGAATGCGCGCCAGGAAAAGATCGGCGCCGGGAACCGGCGTGTTGTCATGCAGCAGCACGCCGTCGATATCACATATAACGTTTTTGATTGTCATTGTTGCTGTTTCTCATGATTGGCGGCAGGCAAAACGCGAAGATAACACACCTGCCTTAGGCGGCGGATCAGCTTTCCAGCAATCGCTGCAATAGTACGCCGTTGAGCATTGCCCGCTTGGCCAGGGCGAAAGCCCCGATCGCCGAGCGATGATTGAGTTCGGAGGTGACCACCGGCAGGTTCTTGCGGAAGTCCTTCAGCACCTGAGTATTGATGCAGCTTTGGATCGCCGGCAGCAGCACTTTTTCCGCCTCGGTAATTTCACCGGCGATCACCACTTTCTGCGGATTAAACAGGTTAATGGCAATGGCTACGGCTTTGCCGAGGTAGCGGCCGACGTGCTCGATCACTTCGCTGGCCAGCAGGTCACCGCGGTTGGCGGCCTTGCAGATGGCGGAGATGCTGCAGTCGTCGAGTGTCAGCTTGCTGGGGTAGCCCTGAGTCAGTAACTGGCGCACGCGGTGTTCAATCGCGGCATTGGCGGCAACGGTTTCCAGACAGCCGAAGTTGCCGCAGTGGCAGCGTTCGCCCAGCGGGGCGATCTGAATATGGCCGATTTCGCCGACGTTGCCGTTATTGCCCAGGAAAATCTGGCCGTTGACGATAATGCCGGCACCGGTGCCGCGGTGCAGACGTACCAGAATGGAATCTTCACAGTCGCGGGTGGCGCCAAAATAGTGTTCGGCCAAAGCCAGGCTGCGGATGTCATGGCCAACAAAGCTGGTGACGTTAAAGCGTTGCTGCAGGTTGTCTACCAGCGGCCAGTTGCTGACGCTGATGTGCGGCATGTAGCGCACCACACCGAGCGCCGGGTCAACCAGACCGGGCAGGATCACCGCGATGGCGATCAGTTCGCGCAGCTTGCGTTGGTAGTCTTCGATAAACTGCGCAATGGCGGTGAACAGCGCATTTTCCAGTGTTTCCTGGGTCCTTTCCGGCAGCGGATAGTGCTCTTCACCGAGCGATTTTCCGCTCATGTCGTACAGGGTGATGGTGGCATCGTGACGGCCAAGGCGTACGGCCACGGTGTGGAAATGCCGGGTTTCGGAGACAATGGAAATGGCGCGGCGGCCGCCGGTAGAGGCTTGCTGATCGACTTCTTTGATCAGCCCGCGCTCTAACAGCTGGCGAGTAATTTTAGTGACGCTGGCGGGCGCTAGCTGGCTCAGTTCGGCTATTTGAATGCGCGAGATCGGACCCTGTTGGTCGATCAGGCGGTAAACCGCCGCGCCGTTGAGTTGTTTGACTAAGTCAACGTTCCCTATCTGTGCCTGTCCGCCAGTACTCATCAATAATTTTACTCGCTGTTCATGAAATTAAACCTCGTTACCGCTAACGAGCGTTTTGGTGATGCTAAAGTCGCGGGTAAACGCAGTCAGGTTTGCCACCTTACCGGCTTCGATCGTACCTAAACGATCGTCTACGCCGATAGCACGCGCCGGATAGAGTGTTGCCATACGCAGCGCTTCATCCAACGCGATGCCGACATGTTCAACGCTGTTTTTCAACGCGTCAATCATGGTCAGCGCAGATCCGCTCAGGGTGCCGTTCTCATCCACGCACAGCCCATCGCGATAGTATATTGTTTTACCGGCGAAAATAAATTGGTCAATATCGGCACCCGCCGGGGCGGTGGCGTCGGTGACCAGCACCAATTTATCACCTTTCATGCGTTTGGCGTTACGGATACTCGCCCAGGCCACGTGATGGCCGTCGGCGATAATGCCGGTATAGACTTCAGGCGTGTCGAAAATCGCCCCCATCAGCCCCGGTTCGCGCCCGGTGATATACGGCATGGCGTTATACAGGTGAGTGGCGAAGGTGATGCCGGCAGCAAAACCGGTGCGGGCCTGTTCGTAAGTCGCATTCGAGTGACCGGCGGACACCACGATACCGGCGTCGGTCAGCTGCTTGATAAAGTGCGGCTCTACCATTTCCGGCGCCAGCGTCACCTTGGTGATCACATCGGCATTCGCACACAGATAGTCGATCATCTCTTGGGTTGGCTTGCGGATAAACGCCGGGTTATGGGTGCCTTTTTTCAACGGGCTAAGGTACGGCCCTTCAAGGTGCAGACCCAGCGCCTGGTTCTGGTGCTTTTTCAGATAAGCGCGCATCACTTCGATGCTGTGCTTCATAAATTCGTCGCTGCTGGTGATCAGCGTCGGCAGATAGCTGGTACAGCCGGATTTTTCGTTGGCACGCTGCATAATTTCCAGCGTCTCTTCCGAAATGGCGTCCAGAGAATCGTTAAATTGAACGCCGCCGCAGCCGTTAAGCTGCACGTCGATCAAACCGGGGGCCAGGATAGCGCCACCCAGATCGCGCGTTTCAATGCCGGCCGGCAGTTCAGCCAGCGGGCAAACTCGTTCAATCAGCCCATCAGCGATTACCACTGCATGGTCGTCAAGTACGTCGTGGCCGGTAAAAATACGGCCGTGGGTTAAAGCGAACATCGTAGCCCCCTGCAGGAATTAAAGACTCTTCACGCTTTCCGCTTCTAATTCGCGGAAATACTTAACGGTTTTGACTTTCAGCTCCATGGTGGATGGCTCATCGCACACCACAACGGCCTTGGCATGCAGCTGCAGGCAGCTGATGGTCCACATGTGGTTGATGTTGCCTTCCACAGCGGCTTCCAGCGCCTGAGTCTTGGCGTGCCCGGTGACCAGAATCATCACTTCCTCTGCGTCGAGCAGCGTGCCCACGCCCACGGTCAGTGCAAACTTCGGTACCAGGCTAACGTCGCCGCCAAAGAAGCGGGAGTTGGCGATACGGGTATCTTCGGTCAGGGTTTTGATGCGAGTGCGCGAGGCCAGAGATGAAGCCGGCTCGTTAAACGCAATATGACCGTCGATGCCAACGCCACCCATGAACAGGTTGATCTTGCCGTAGGATTTGATTTTCGCTTCGTACTGGCGGCACTCGGCGTCAACGTCCGGTGCATTACCATTCAGCAGGTTGATATTTTCGCTTGGGATATCAACGTGATCAAAGAAATTACGGTACATGAAGGTATGATAGCTTTCCGGGTGTTCCTGCGGTAGGCCAACGTATTCATCCATGTTGAAAGTCACCACATGCTTAAAGCTTACTTCACCTGCTTTGTGCATCGCAATCAGATGTTTGTACGCTTCCAGCGGAGTACCGCCGGTTGGCAGGCCGAGCACAAATGGACGCTCCGCAGTAGGCTTGAATGCGTTGATGCGCTGGACGATATGGCGTGCGGCCCATTTGCCGACTTGTGCAGTATCTTTCAGTGGGATAAGTCTCATCTAACACCTCTTGGGGTAAGTAAACTAAAGCTATACTGGTTCGTGCCTGAACGAGAGTCTTAAGCCTAACCCAGGTTTATGATTCTCACGTGATGCGTCAGGTTCGATGATTTTTTTAATGATAAAATAAGTTTTGTGTGATGGCTAGCAATGTGGCAGCTTAAGACTGCTTTTTGGTGATATAAATCACAAAAAAGGAGGTTTTAATTTGCGATACGAAATAATTTTTTTACACTCCACTTTGTTGTCGTTCGTCCAGAGTTAATCGCAGTGTGTGATGGCGCTAGCGTAAAATATGATAAAGCCCATAAAAGGGCATTAGGGGGAATATTAAGGTGAACATACTCGGCTTTTTCCAAAGATTGGGCAGGTCGTTGCAACTGCCAATCGCAGTACTGCCCGTGGCGGCGCTTTTGCTCCGCTTCGGCCAGCCCGACTTACTCAATATTTCGTTCATCGCACAGGCCGGTGGATCAATCTTTGATAATTTGGCGTTGATTTTCGCTATCGGTGTGGCAGCAACCTGGTCGAAAGACAATGCCGGTTCAGCCGCACTGGCGGGTGCGGTAGGTTACTTCATCCTGACCAAAGCGATGGTCACCATCAACCCGGCGATCAATATGGGCGTGCTGGCCGGTATTATTACCGGTCTGGTGGGCGGTGCGGTTTATAACCGCTGGTCCGGCATCAAACTGCCTGAGTTCCTTTCCTTCTTCGGCGGTAAACGCTTCGTTCCTATCGCCACCGGCTTTTTCTGTTTAATCCTTGCGGCGATCTTTGGTTATATCTGGCCACCGGTTCAGAATGCCATCCACGCCGGCGGTGAATGGATTGTGTCCATGGGCGCGGTGGGTTCCGGCATCTTCGGTTTCGTTAACCGTCTGCTGATCCCAACCGGCTTGCATCAGGTATTGAACACCATCGCCTGGTTCCAGATTGGTGAATTCACCAATGCCGCGGGCACCATCTTCCACGGTGACATCAACCGCTTCTACGCGGGCGACGGCACTGCCGGGATGTTCATGTCCGGCTTCTTCCCAATCATGATGTTCGGTTTGCCGGGTGCGGCACTGGCCATGTATTTCGCTGCGCCGAAAGAGCGTCGCCCAATGGTTGGCGGTATGTTGCTGTCTGTGGCACTGACCGCGTTCCTGACCGGCGTGACCGAGCCGCTTGAATTCCTGTTCATGTTCCTGGCTCCGCTGCTGTATCTGGTCCATGCCATTTTGACCGGTATCAGCCTGTTTGTAGCTACCCTGCTGGGTATTCATGCCGGCTTCTCCTTCTCTGCAGGCGCCATCGACTATGTGTTGATGTACAACCTGCCGGCCGCCAGTAAAAACGTCTGGATGCTGGTCCTGATGGGTCTGGTCGCCTTCGCGGTCTACTTCGTTCTGTTCTCCGTCATTATCCGTGCGTTCAACCTGAAAACGCCGGGTCGCGAAGATGCGTCTGACGATATCGTCGCACCGGAAGCCAACAGCAATACCGATGAAGGTCTGCGCGCTCTGTCTCGTAGCTATATCGGTGCCATCGGCGGTTCAGACAACCTGACCGGCATTGATGCCTGCATTACCCGTCTGCGTCTGAGCGTGAAAGAGTCTTCGAAAGTGCTCGATGCAAGCTGCAAACGTCTGGGTGCTTCCGGCGTGGTGAAACTGAACAAGCAAACCGTTCAGGTGATTGTGGGTTCTAAAGCGGAAGCCATTGCCGACGGCATGCGTGCGGTTATTGCAGCCGGCCCGGTTCCTGCGGCAGAAGTGGCACCGGCAGCCGGTGTGACCGCAGTTAAATCACAGGCGGTGCCTAACGCGCCGAAAGTGGCCTTCGAGTCGCTGGTGGCTCCGGTCACCGGTGAAGTGGTGGCGCTGGATCAGGTGCCTGACGAAGCCTTTGCCAGCAAAGCGGTAGGCGACGGTTTGGCGATTCGCCCAACGGATAAAACCGTCGTGGCGCCAGCTGACGGCACCATCGTGAAAATCTTCAACACCAACCACGCTTTCTGTCTGGAAACCGACAAGGGTGCGGAGATTGTGGTGCACATGGGTATCGACACCGTGGCATTGAACGGTCAGGGCTTCAAGCGTCTGGTTGAAGAGGGCGCAGAGGTGAAAGCGGGCCAGCCAATCCTTGAACTGGATCTGGACTTCCTGAACGCCAACGCACGCTCGATGATAAGCCCGGTAGTGGTCAGCAACGCTGACGATTACGCCGGTCTGTCGGCGCTGGCGACCGGTTCTGTGGTCGCAGGCCAGACCAAACTGTTTGAGATCCAAAAGTAAACCGATTTACCTGAGTAGTACCCAGGGTGTTTAACGAGTCATGACGGAACGCACCCTACCTTTGGCGGGAAGAGAGCAATCTCTTCCCGCTTTTTTATGGGCGACAGGTAACGAAAGCTGCCCCGTTGTGGTGCTGCGATCTGTTGTGGTGCAACGTCCCGCATTTTTCGTGAAACAAACGGTTGTTTCCGGGCGTGGCTTGTTGGAACATAGGCGGTTATGTGTAGCGCTTTGGATTGAGGAATAGTGAAATGAGTGAGGCTGAAGCCCGCCCAACCAATTTTATCCGTCAGATCGTCGATGAAGATCTGGCGTCAGGGAAACACGCGTCGGTACATACCCGTTTCCCGCCGGAGCCGAATGGCTATCTGCATATCGGCCATGCAAAATCCATTTGCCTGAACTTCGGTATTGCCCGTGATTACCAGGGCCAGTGCAACCTGCGTTTCGATGACACCAACCCGGTGAAAGAAGATATCGAGTTCGTTGAGTCGATCAAACACGACGTGGAGTGGCTGGGCTTTGAGTGGAGCGGCAACGTCCGTTACTCCTCAGATTACTTCGATCAGCTGCACCAGTATGCGGTAGAGCTGATTAACAAAGGGCTGGCCTACGTCGACGAGCTGTCGCCTGAGCAAATCCGCGAATATCGCGGCAGCCTGACCTCGCCGGGCAAAGACAGTCCGTACCGCGGTCGCAGCGTGGAAGAGAACCTGGCGCTGTTTGAAAAAATGCGCAACGGCGAATTCGCCGAAGGTAGCGCCTGCCTGCGTGCCAAGATCGACATGGCTTCGCCGTTTATCGTGATGCGCGATCCTGTGCTGTACCGCATCAAGTTCGCGGAACACCACCAGACCGGCAACAAATGGTGCATCTACCCGATGTACGATTTCACCCACTGCATTTCCGATGCGCTGGAAGGGATCACCCATTCGCTGTGTACGCTGGAGTTCCAGGACAACCGTCGTCTGTATGACTGGGTGTTGGACAACATCACCATCCCTTGCCATCCGCGTCAGTACGAATTCTCGCGCCTTAATCTCGAGTACGCCATCATGTCTAAGCGCAAGCTGAACCAGTTGGTGACCGAGAAAATCGTTGAGGGCTGGGATGACCCGCGTATGCCGACAGTTTCCGGCCTGCGTCGCCGTGGCTATACCGCTGCGTCCATCCGCGAGTTCTGCCAGCGTATCGGCGTGACCAAGCAGGAAAACAACGTCGAAATGATGGCGCTCGAAGCCTGCATTCGTGAAGAGCTGAACGAAAACGCGCCGCGTGCGATGGCCGTGCTGGATCCGGTGAAGGTCGTCATCGAAAATATGACCTCCGGCGTGGAAATGGTGACCATGCCTAACCACCCGAGCAAGCCGGAGATGGGCAGCCGTGAGGTGCCGTTCAGCCGCGAGGTTTATATCGACCGTGCTGACTTCCGCGAAGAAGCCAACAAGCAGTACAAGCGTCTGGTATTGGGCAAAGAAGTGCGTCTGCGCAATGCCTACGTGATCAAGGCTGAACGCGTCGAGAAAGATGCTGAAGGCGAGATCACCACCATCTTCTGCAGCTACGATGCGGACACTTTGAGTAAAGATCCTGCCGATGGCCGCAAGGTGAAGGGCGTGATCCACTGGGTGTCTGCTGAGCATGCATTGCCGGCGGAAATTCGCGTGTACGACCGTCTGTTCAGCGTGCCGAATCCGGCGGCGGCAGAGGACTTCCTCGCCACCATCAACCCGGAGTCGCTGGTTATCAAGCACGGCTTCGTGGAGCCTAGCCTGGCTGCCGCACAGCCGGAAAAAGCCTATCAGTTCGAGCGAGAAGGTTATTTCTGTGCCGATAACCGTTACTCCTCGGCTGAGCACCTGGTGTTTAACCGCACCGTTGGCCTGCGCGACACCTGGGCTAAACTGGGTGCCTGATTGATCAACGGCTAATACCCCAAGAGCGCAACTTCGGTTGCGCTTTTTTTATGCCTGCGCCATTTCCCCCCTCCCGCTGCGATGTTGTTCCTTCAATCCTCTTTTAAATTTTTATCTGACCGTTGTAACAGTAATTTCTTGATATAAATCATCGCTCATATAACATTGTCTTATATATTCGTGATGCGAATTAATGTCATCTGGAGAGCGCTCTCATATTTTTTCTTCTGGCTGACTTTTTTGATTCGGCTGAAACCATTAATCGTCTCTTATTGACCTTGTATCGTTGTTTATTCTGATTTTATTGAATTTTTTATTCGACAGCCTCTTTGCATACCCACGTAACAAAATCTCATCGATATGTGCTCTTTGTCATACTTTGACAAATCTCTCTGATATTTCATTTGATAATTCGCGTCGCGAAAAATAGTCTGTCTGTAGCAATAAGTGCTGTGGGAATTTAGCCCATCGGCAATATTTTTTACCCGGTTGGGTTTTTTATTGGCAGTCGTGCAGGGCAGTGGTGAACACGGGCGGCTGCAACTTTTAAAGTTAAGTCAAAGAGGAATTTCATTATGGGTACGCACGGTGCTCAGCGTAAAACGCTGGCGCTCGCAGTCGCGGGTGCGCTGTTGGGAACAGGGTTTGCCATGGCCCCTGAGGCGAAAGCCGCAGGATTTATCGATGACTCCACGATGACCGGCGGTGTTTACTACTGGCAACGTGAGCGTGACCGTAAAGATCTCAATCCGACCAGTGACGATTACAATAAATACACCACCAACTTGTCGCATTCGACGGCCAACCTGAGCCTGGATTTTGCCTCGGGCTATGCCTGGGACATGTTCGGCCTGGACGTGGGCGCCTTTACCGCCATCGAGCTGGCTGAATCCAGCGCTAGCGGCCACCCGAATGAAATCGCGTTCTCCTCCAAAAACCGTACCTACGATGAAGACTACTCCGGCGACAAAGGCGGCATCAGCCTGTATAAAGCCGCCGGTAAATTCAAATATGGCCCCGTCTGGGCACGTGGCGGTTATATCCAGCCAAGTGGCCAAACTCTGTTGGCGCCGCATTGGAGCTTTATGCCGGGTACCTATCAGGGTGCAGAGGCCGGTGCCAAGTTTGACTACGGTGATGCCGGTGAGTTGAGCTTCTCTTACATGTGGACCAATAAATATAAAGCGCCATGGCATATCGAAATGGACGACTTCCGCCAGAACGATAAAAAAACCGGTGTCTCCTATCTGCACTCGCTGGGTGCCAAATACGACTTCAAAAACGATTTGGTGCTGGAGGCGGCATTCGGCCAAGCCCAGGGCTATGTGAATCAGTACTTCACCAAGGCGTCTTATAAATTCGATCTGGTGGGCAACCCGCTGACCACCAGCTACCAGTTCTACGGCACCGAAGACCGCATTAACGACAAGAACGACCCGAACAGCATTTACGACGGTCTGGCCTGGCTGCAAGCACTGACCTTTGGTTACACCACCGGCCAGTTCAACTGGCGCCTGGAAGGCACCATGGTCAAAGCCGAAGGCAACCAGGGCTACTTCCTGCAACGCATGACGCCAACCTACGCTTCTTCTAACGGCCGCCTCGACGTGTGGTGGGATAACCGTTCCGACTTTAACGCCAACGGCGAAAAAGCGGTTTATGCCGGGGTGATGTACGACCTGAGCAACTGGAACCTGCCGGGCATGGCGGTGGGCGGTTCTTACGTTTACGCCTGGGACGCCAAACCGAGCACCAACCCTATGTACGATCAGAGCCAGCGCCTGAAAGAGAGCGCCTGGAGCCTGGATGCCATGTACACCATTCAGGAAGGTCGCGCCAAAGGCACGCTGCTTAAACTGCACTACACCCAATACGACAACCACACCAATATCCCAAGCTGGGGCGGGGGTTACGGCAACATCTTCCAGGACGAGAAAGACGTCAAATTCATGGTTATCGCGCCATTCACCATTTTCTAAAACATACCTTACAGCTTTCAGGTTGCAGCCAGTGCAGCTAGCAACGCTGCGGCTTGAAAGATGACCGGTATCTTCCCCGGCGGCAGCGCCGGGGTCATTTAACGGGAATAAAACGATGAAAAAAATCATGATGATGTTGGCTGCGGTAGCCACGCTGAGCGCCTGCGTACAGCCGGCGGCCCCGCCGGAAGATGCCAAATTGAAACAGGCCTACAGCGCCTGCATCAACACCGCAGAGGGCTCACCGGAAAAACTGCAGTCATGCCAGGCGGTGTTGAACGTACTGAAACAAGAGAAGCAGCATCAACAGTTCGCCGAGAAAGAAACGGTGCGGGTGATGGATTATCAAAACTGCATTCAGGCGGTTCACAGCGGTAACGGCCAGGCTTATGACGCCAAATGTGGCCAGATTTGGAAAGAGATCCGCGATAACAACAATTAAGGATGATGCTGAAAATGAATAAATTCAAATTGAGCGCGCTTGCCGCGTTGACGGCAACCGTTGGATTATTTGGCAGCGTGGGGAACGCGATGGCCAATCAACCGCTGGTGGATCAACTGAGCCAGCTGAAACTGAATTTGAAAATGGTCGATAACCGGGCCGCCGAAAACGGCCTGGATTGCGGCAAGCTGGGGGCCGATTGGGCGGCCTGCAACAAGCTGCTGATTGGCCTGACCAACGACAATCAGGAGATCAAAGGTCAGGACTGGGCGATTTACTTCCACAGCGCCCGTCAGACCCTGCGGGTGGATAACGATCAGTTCAAGATAGCTCACCTGACCGGTGATCTGTACAAGCTGGAGCCTACCGACAAATTTACCGGTTTCCCGGCGGGGAAAACGGTAGAAATCCCGATTATTACTGAATATTGGCAACTGTTTAAAACCGACTTCGTGCCGCGCTGGTACGCCACTTCGGGCGATGCCAAGCCAAAAATTCTGATCAATACCGATACCGAAGATCTGAACCAGTTCGTTGCGCCGTTCACCGGCGACCAGTGGAAGCGCACCAAAGACGACAATAACATCCTGATGACGCCGGCCTCGCGCTTCACGAAAAACGCCGAGCTAAAAACTTTACCCACCGCGTCGTTACGCGGTCAGGTAGTGCCAACGCCGCTGCAGGTTAAAGTGCATGCGCAGGATGTGGATCTGAGCAAAGGCGTTGCGTTGGAGCTGAGTGCATTGTCCAAACCGGCGGCAGACGCCGTAGCCCAGCGTTTCGCGCTGTTGGGAATAACCAGTAACGCAGCCGGTTATCCGATCAAAACCGATATTCAACCAGGAAAATTCAAAGGTGAACTGGCGGTGCCGGGAGCCTATGAGCTGAAAATAGGCAATCAGGAAGCGCGAGTCATCGGCTTCGATCAGGCCGGGGTGTTTTATGGCTTGCAGTCGATTCTGTCATTGGTACCTACCGACGGCAGCGCCAAAATCGCCACGCTGGAGGCCAAAGATGCGCCGCGCTTCCAGTATCGCGGCATCTTCCTGGATGTAGCGCGTAACTTCCACCAGAAAGATGCGGTGTTGCGCCTGCTGGACCAAATGGCGGCGTACAAACTCAATAAATTCCATTTCCATCTGAGTGATGACGAAGGCTGGCGTATTGCCATTCCGGGCTTGCCGGAGCTGACCGAGGTCGGGGGGCAGCGTTGCCACGATCTGAGCGAAACCACCTGCCTGTTGCCGCAGTATGGCCAGGGTCCCGAGGTTTACGGCGGCTTCTTCTCTCGCCAGGATTACATCGACATCATCAAATACGCCAAGGCGCGCCAGATTGAAGTGATCCCGGAAATCGATATGCCGGCGCATGCCCGTGCGGCGGTGGTCTCAATGGAAGCTCGCTATAAGAAACTGCATGCCGCCGGTAAAGAACAAGAAGCCAACGAGTTCCGATTGGTGGATCCAACCGATACCTCTAACACCACCTCGGTGCAGTACTTTAACCGCCAAAGCTACCTCAATCCTTGCCTGGATTCGTCCAAGCGCTTTGTCGACAAGGTGATCGGCGAGATTGCCCAGATGCATAAAGAGGCCGGGCAACCGTTGAGCACCTGGCACTTTGGCGGAGATGAGGCGAAAAATATCAGGTTGGGTGCCGGTTATACCGATGTGAACAAGCCGGAAGCCGGCAAAGGCATCATCGATCAGAGCAAAGAAGACAAGCCATGGGCGAAATCTCAGGTCTGCCAGGCGATGATCAAAGAGGGCAAGGTCGCCGATATGGAGCATCTGCCAAGCTACTTCGGGGTGGAAGTCAGCCAATTGGTGAAAGCGCACGGGATCGACAGAATGCAAGCCTGGCAGGATGGCCTGAAAGATGCGAAAAACGCCAAGGCCTTTGCTACCCAACGTGTCGGGGTTAACTTCTGGGATACGCTGTATTGGGGCGGGTTCGACAGTGCCAACGACTGGTCCAACAAGGGATACGAGCTGATCCTCTCAAACCCGGATTATGTCTACATGGACTTCCCGTATGAGGTGAACCCGGACGAGCGCGGTTACTACTGGGGAACGCGTTTCAGCGACGAGCAGAAAATGTTCAGCTTTGCGCCAAACAACTTGCCGCAAAACGCCGAAACCTCGGTTGATCGCGACGGTAATCACTTTACCGCCAAGAGCGACAAACCCTGGCCGGGGGCTTACGGTATTTCCGCGCAGATGTGGAGCGAAACCCAGCGTACCGACGAACAAATGGAGTACATGATCTTCCCTCGTTCGTTGTCGGTGGCCGAGCGCGCATGGCACCGGGCAGATTGGGAGCAGGATTACCGGGCGGGCCGGGAGTATAAAGGCGGCGAAACCCACTTCATCGATACCAAGAAACTGGACCGGGATTGGCTGCGCTTCGCCAACCTGCTCGGTCAGCGTGAGCTGGCAAAACTGGACAAAGGTGGCGTGAGCTACCGGTTGCCGGTGCCAGGCGCCCGAGTGGTGGGGGGCAAGCTGGAAGCCAATATTTCGCTGCCGGGTCTGGGCATCGAGTATTCCACCGACGGTGGCAAGCAATGGCAACGTTATGATGCCAAGGCCAAGCCTGAGGTTAGCGGTGAAGTGCAAATCCGCGCGGTGAGCCCGGATGGCAAGCGTTACAGTCGCGCCGAGAAAGTGTAAATCTGAAACCTGGCCCGCTGTTCGCAGGCGGGCCGTTATCTAACAACCGTAGCCGCGACCGGCGTGCCGCTGCGTGGTGTGTTCAGACCCGGTCTGGACGTTGTTTTTCGATAGCCTATTGTTGCTTGAATATGAGCTGTAACGAGTTTACTCATCCGCGTGTCGGCGGGTGAGTTGACGCTGAAGGTGTCCAAGTGGGGAACGAGAGAAGTGCTGTAGAGAAGTGCCGCTGCAATTGTTGTCTTTAACGCTGTTAACTTTCCCCGGCCTGTCCGGGGATTTTTTATTCCGCTATTGCAGGCATAAAAAAACCGCCGTTAAGGCGGTTCTCAATGCCGTTTAAGGGCATTATTTCTTGTCGTGCAGGGTGTCGTCTTCGCGGCAGTCACCAGTTTCACAGTGGCCGTACAGGTACAGGCTGTGGTTGGTGAGCTTGATGCCGTGCTGTTTGGCGATATCACGCTGACGTACTTCGATAGACTCATCGCTAAATTCGATCACTTTGCCGCAGTCCAGGCAAATCAGGTGATCGTGGTGATGCTGCTGGGTCAGCTCGAACACGGACTTGCCGCCTTCGAAGTTGTGACGGGTCACAATGCCGGCATCATCAAATTGGTTCAGTACGCGGTAAACTGTAGCCAGGCCAATTTCTTCGCCCATATCTATCAGTTTTTTGTACAGATCTTCCGCACTGACGTGATGGCATTCCGGATTTTGCAGTACTTCCAGGATTTTGAGTCGCGGAAGCGTGACTTTTAAGCCGGCCTTCTTCAATGCGGTGTTGTTGTCAGTCATGCGGATTCAGTCCTGTTACTATGCTAATCAAGTTGAGGCATTCTCGCCTGTGGCATCGGTCGGCACAAAGAGTTAATTGCGTCTCATTATAGAACCGGTTGCCCTAAATGGAAACCGCCGGTTGTTAACAAAGCTATAATTGCACAATTGCATGTTATACACGCAACGTCTTGATGAATGGGATAAACCGAAAACTCAGTCTACCTTGACGGTGTGGGAAGTTACAAATCTGTAGCTTCTATTGCAGTAATCAGTACTGCCAATGATGGCCCTGCCGGCACACTATGCACTTTGCAGGGCTTTTGTTCAACCTTTGGCGTTATCCGACGATTTCGGCCAGGCTCAGCTCTTCGACGATTTGTTTTACCCAGCCTTCGACACGTTCGTTGGTCAGTTCAGGTTGGCGATCTTCGTCAATGGCCAGGCCGATGAAATGGCTGTCGCTGGCCAAGCCTTTGGAAGCTTCAAAGTGGTAGCCCTTGGTCGGCCAGTGGCCTACGATAGCGGCGCCACGTGGTTCAATGATGTCGCGAATGGTACCCATCGCATCACAGAAATACTCTGCGTAGTCTTCCTGATCGCCACAGCCGAACAGCGCAACCAGCTTGCCGTTGAAGTCAATTTCTTCCAGCGTTGGGAAGAAGTCATCCCAATCGCACTGGGCTTCACCGTAGTACCAGGTGGGGATACCGAGCAGCAGGATATCGAAAGCTTCCAGATCTTCTTTGCTGCTTTTGGCGATGTCATGAATTTCAGACACCTCTTTGCCAAACTGCTGCTGAAGAATTTTCTGGATCATCTTGGCAATGTTTTCGGTATTGCCAGTGTCGCTGCCAAAGAAAATGCCTACATTAGCCATATCGCGTATAACCTTTAAATTCAATAAATTGCATTCACGATGTTAGCGTTGACTACGATAACACCGATTAAAATGATGCCATGGCAAGAGGTTATCTCTTACCGGTAAGTGCGTATCATGCCAGAAATTTACCCCGGGTATTTATCACTTTAATGCGATGCCGGGTGGAATAAAGCGGTGTTGATCGGGCGTCATCCTTAACGCCGCGCCGCATGTGCGGCTGCAATGATCAATGTTCTGGCTGCTCGTCCGCCAGTTGTGCCAGCAGCATTTGCTCAATAAGCTCGCTGCGGCTGATATTACGCTGTTCCGCCAGTTTGTTCAGGGCGTCCACCGCATCCGCGTTGATCTTCAGTTCCACACGCCGTAAGCCACGGACTTTATCGCGTCGAAGCTGATTACGCTTATTGATTCTAAGCTGTTCATCTCGGGAAAGCGGGTTGGTTTTCGGGCGCCCCGGACGGCGTTCATCTGCGAACAGATCCAGCGTCGTGCGATCCGTTTGTTCTTTTGCCATAGGTAGCGGTACTGCAAGGGAGTTTGCATCAAAAAGCGCTTACACGCTTCCGGACGGTTCGGTTAACACACTTCGGGCCAATAAACCCTAACCCAAATTCACCCCCAGCCTGACGTTAGCGAACACGCTCGGCACGGCGGCAAAATTATAGCGCGCCATATTACCCCAGCAGGTAGAGCGACGACAATGCTTAACTGAGCTGAAAACGCGCTAAGCCGTTATCTTTAGCGCGTTTTTTCATCAGATGGTGACTTTGGCAGGGAAACGGCCCATTTGTTGGGCCTGGTGCGACTCAGGCTTCGCCGAGAAAACGGTGAATGGCGCGCAACACCGCCTCCGGTTTTTCCGCATGAACCCAGTGTCCGGTACCGGCAACGACGTGAGCGCGAGCCTGCGGGAATTGACGGGCAATATCTTCGCGATAGCTGTCCTGCACGTAAGGCGACAGGCCGCCGCGGATAAACAGCGTCGGGTGAGGCCAGGCCGGCACTTCCTGCCAGCCGGTGATGTTCTCGTACTCTTCGATCAGCACCGGCAGATTGAAACGCCATTCGCCCTGGTGGAAGGATTTCAGCAGGAACTGGATCACGCCTTCCTCTTTCAGGTAGCCGCGCATCAATTCCGCCGCCTGCTGGCGTTGGGTAATGCCGGCGGCGCTCACCGCCTGTAACGCGACAAAAATTTCGTCGTGGCGGCGCGTTTGATAGTTCACCGGCGCAACGTCAATGATGATCAGCTTCTCCACGCGCTTCGGGGCGATTGCCGTCAGCGCCATGGCCGCTTTGCCGCCCATCGAGTGGCCAATGACAATCACCTTCTCCAACTGCAAATCATCCAGCAACGTCAGCAGATCCTGTGCCATTTCCGGGTAGGTCATTACCTCCGAACGCGGTGACAGGCCGTGGTTGCGTAGATCGACTTTAATTACGCTGTGACGCTGATTCAGATCGCGCGCCAGCACGCCCAGATTGTCCAAATTGCCAAACAGTCCGTGGATCAGGATCACCGGCAATGCATCGGACTCGGTGGCCAGCAGTTGATAATGTAATTTCATGGCGAAGTTCATACTGAGAGAGATTCAGATTAGGTTATCATGATTAAAACACTCGATGAATAAACCCGTCGCCTTTCAAGCGGCAGCGTTGTTCGCTGTACTTGCTGCAACTTAAAATCCATAGGATAAAACGCGGATTTTTCATGGTAAGGTGCAGGTTTGGCAGCGTCGGTGTCCGGCGGGCTATAGGTATTAGTCTGCTTTTGCCGTATTGGGGCACATTGTTATGTTCGCTCCTGCGCTTTTAACCTTATAATCCCATGGCTTGAATGCCGGATCTGGCTTCAGGTTCTAAGTAGAAAAAAACAGTACTGGATAAAGATGAAAACTATTGAAGTCGACGAAGAGCTCTACCGTTATATTGCCAGCCACACGCAACATATTGGTGAGAGCGCGTCCGATATTTTGCGCCGTATGTTGAAATTTACCGCCGGCCAGCCGCTACGTGCAGCGCCGGCCGCCAGCGCACAGACCGCCGAACAGGAAAAAATCGTTGCTGTATCGCGCCCTCGCGATCGCGTGCGTGCCGTGCGTGAGCTGTTGCTGTCGGATGAGTACGCCGAGCAGAACAAAGCGGTAAACCGTTTTATGCTGGTGCTTTCCACCCTGTATACCCTCGATGCGGCCGGCTTTGCCAGCGCCACCGATGCGTTGCATGGCCGTACCCGTACCTATTTTGCCGGCGATCAGCAAACCCTGTTGGCGAATGGAACGCACACCAAGCCAAAGCACGTTCCGGGCACGCCTTACTGGGTGATCACCAATACCAATACCGGTCGCAAACGCAGCATGGTTGAACACATCATGCAGGCTATGCAGTTCCCGACGGAACTGACTGAAAAAGTTTGCGGCACTATCTAATTTAGCGAACAGCCCGTCATGGTGGCCGTGAGCGACATATTGCCAGGCCGCAGGACAGGGATTAGGGAGATATGTCGATGGCGAATAACCCACGTGCCGGGCAGCCGGCTCAGCAAAGCGATTTGATCAACGTAGCCCAGCTGACGTCGCAGTACTACGTACTGCAACCGGAAGCGGGCAACGCCGCACACGCGGTCAAGTTCGGAACCTCAGGCCATCGCGGCAGCGCGTTGCGCCACAGCTTTAATGAAGCCCACATTCTCGCTATCGCCCAGGCAATTGCCGAAGTGCGTCACCAGCAAGGGGTGACCGGCCCATGCTACGTGGGGAAAGATACCCACGCGCTGTCGGAACCGGCTTTCATTTCGGTGCTGGAAGTATTGAGCGCCAACGGCGTTGATGTGATCGTGCAGGAAAATAACGGCTTCACGCCAACGCCTGCGGTCTCCCATGCCATCCTGTGCCATAACCGTAACGGTGGGGCATTGGCCGACGGCATCGTGATCACCCCGTCCCACAATCCCCCTGAAGATGGCGGCATCAAATATAACCCGACCAACGGCGGCCCGGCGGACACCAATC
Source organism: Serratia liquefaciens (assembly GCA_012719855.1). GTDB lineage: Bacteria > Pseudomonadota > Gammaproteobacteria > Enterobacterales > Enterobacteriaceae > Serratia > Serratia liquefaciens_A. The sequence goes on from JAAXZN010000036.1 coordinate 77,138, forward strand.
TGACCTCGGTGATTGAAAAGCGCGCCAATGAACTGCTGTCTTTGCAGTTGAAAGGCGTTCAGCGTCAATCGCTGGATAAGGCCTGGGCCAGCGGCCGTGTGCATGCACAAGACCTGGTGCAACCGTATGTTGAAGGGCTGGTGGACGTGGTTGATATGCCTGCGATCCAGCGTGCCGGCCTGAAGCTGGGCGTTGATCCGCTCGGCGGCTCCGGCATTGCTTACTGGCAGCGTATTGCCGAGCATTACAAGCTGGATCTGACGCTGGTGAACGATGCTATCGATCAGACCTTCCGCTTTATGCACCTCGATCACGACGGCGTGATCCGCATGGACTGCTCCTCAGTCCCGGCGATGGGCGGCCTGCTGGCGCTGCGCGACAAGTTCGACCTGGCTTTTGCCAACGATCCGGATTACGACCGCCACGGCATTGTGACGCCGGCGGGGCTGATGAACCCAAACCATTATCTGGCCGTGGCCATCAACTACCTGTTCCAGCATCGTCCACAGTGGAGTGCTGACGTGGCGGTGGGGAAAACGCTGGTTTCCAGCGCGATGATTGACCGCGTGGTGGCTGATTTGGGCCGCAAGCTGGTGGAAGTGCCGGTGGGCTTCAAATGGTTCGTTGATGGTTTGTATGACGGTAGCCTGGGTTTTGGTGGCGAAGAGAGCGCAGGGGCCTCGTTCCTGCGTTTCAACGCCACTCCGTGGTCTACTGATAAAGACGGTATCATCATGTGCCTGTTGGCTGCGGAAATCACCGCAGTGACCGGCGAAAATCCGCAGCACCACTACGACGATCTGGCTAAACGCTTTGGCGCGCCAAGCTACAATCGTATTCAGGCACCGGCCACTTCCGCCCAAAAAGCGGCGTTGTCCAAGCTGTCACCGGAAATGGTCAAGGCCGATACCCTGGCGGGTGATCCTATTACCGCACGTTTGACGGCGGCACCGGGTAACGGCGCATCGATTGGCGGCCTGAAAGTGATGACCGACAACGGCTGGTTCGCGGCACGTCCTTCTGGTACCGAAGAAGCCTACAAGATTTATTGTGAGAGCTTCCTCGGCGCCGAGCATCGTGAAAAGATCGAGCATGAAGCGGTAGAAATCGTCAGCGAAGTGCTGGCTTCTGCCAAGTAACGCTGCTTCCCCGTGATAAAAAAGCGCTGTTTTTACAGCGCTTTTTTTATGCCTGCGATTTAGATATATCTTTTTCACTTTTCCCCTCTTGCGCATTTAGATATATCGATCTAGATTAGATATATCGAAGTGAGTTAGATATATCTAAATCACCTCGACAACTGATTATCCATTGAGAGGGCTACCCTATGTTTCACCGTTTAGATTTACACCGTCGTCACGGTTGCCGCCATGACAGCGAAGAAGGGCATGAACATCACCATCGCCGTCGTGGCGGTCGCCATCATTTTGGCGGCGATCATGGTGAAGAGCATGGTCGGGGAGGGCGCGGCGGTCGCGGTGGCCGTCACCGCATGTTTGAACACGGCGATCTGCGGCTGGTGCTGCTGGCGCTGGTGGCGCGTAAACCGAGCCACGGTTACGAATTGATCAAGGCGATCGACGAGGCGTCTTCCGGTCTCTATGTGCCAAGCCCAGGGGTGATTTATCCGACCCTGACGTTGCTGGAGGAGCAGGATTTCCTCGAGCCGATCACCAGCGGCAACGGCCGTAAAAGCTATCAGATCACCGAGCTGGGCCAGAGTGAATTACAAAAACATCAGGCCGTCGTCGATGTGATCCTGGCGCGTTTGGCAGGTGCCGGTCGCGGCCACCATCATCATGGCAATCTGGCGGAAGGCATCTCCGACGCCATGAATCGCCTGCGCAGTTTGTTACGCGGCAATGTGATGCGCGCCGATCTTTCGCCACAGCAGGTAGAACGCATCAATGCAGCGCTGCTCACCGCGGTGGCGGCAATCGAAAGTGAAATGAACATTACCCCGACAGAGACAGATAAGGAGAACGACTGATGCCCGGCCACCGTTTTCGCATTACCGTCGAAGGCATGAGCGATCGCCAAGGCGAGCTCGTCGATAAAACGCCGCTGAGTTTTGAGGTGGAAAACCACGACGATATTCTTGGCATCGTTGAGCGTATCAAAGCGCGCGAAGATCTGAATTTTGGCGAGAATAACAGCGCGGCCTTCGCCGTCGGCTTGAAGCTGTTCTCTGAAGTGATGATCGAAAACCGTAAGCACCCGGTGTTTGCCCCGCTGCGCGAGGCGTTCAAGGAATTTATGGTGGGGCTGAAGAAAGGCCAAAACGTGTAGGGGTGCCGCATGCTGCACCCGTTTAATCGAATATTGCATCAGCTTAACCGCATGCTGCGTCCGTTAACCTCAAGGCATAAAGCGGTAACCGACGCCGGTTTCGGTCAGCAAGTGTTTTGGCCGGGCCGGATCGGCCTCCAGCTTTTGCCGCAGATGTCCCATATAAATACGCAGATAGTGGCTGTGTTCTACGTAATTCGGCCCCCAGACATGGCTCAATAGCTGGCGCTGGGTGATCACCTTACCGGAATTGGCCAGCAGTTCGGCCAGCAGGCGAAACTCTATCGGTGTCAGATGCAAGTCTTCACCTTGGCGCAATACCCGGCGGTTAATCAGATCGACGGTAATTTCAGAAAAGCTGACCAACGGACTTTCCTGCAGGCTGCCTGAATGGCGGCGCAAGGCGACCCGCACGCGGGCCAGCAGTTCGCCGATACCAAACGGCTTGCTGAGATAGTCGTCAGCCCCGGCGTCCAGCGCGGCAATCTTGTCTTCTTCGGCATTGCGCGCCGACAGCACAATCACCGGAATGGCGCTCCATTGGCGCAAATCGCGGATATAGTTAAGCCCGTCACCGTCCGGCAACCCTAAATCGAGAATAATCAGATCCGGTTTGCGCGTGCCGGCTTCAATCAGCCCGCGTTGCAGCGTTTCACTTTCAAACACTCGCAGGCCCTCGCTCTCAAGGGCGGTGCGGACGAAACGCCGGATCTCTTTTTCATCTTCGACAATCAGAATATTGGTTGGCGTGCTGCTCACAAGGCTCCCAGAGTTTGGTTAGAGGTCAAAGGCTTCACTGTCTATTTCCGGCGGTTTTTCCAGCGGCAGCACAAAGCGGAAGCTGGCACCGCCGTTAGCGCCGTTTTCCGCCCAAATGCGGCCACCGTGCACTTCAATAATGGCACGGCAAATCGCTAACCCCAAACCGACGCCGGGAATGGCCGATTCTTTATTGCCGCGGGAAAACTTATCGAAAATAAGCTGCTTCTTCCCTTCCGGAATGCCCGGGCCATCGTCCCAGACTTCGACTTCCAGCCAGTCGGGCAACGTATGGGCACGAATGCCGATAGTAGCATCGATACCGGCGTATTTATTGGAATTTTCCAACAGGTTAGTGAAAACTCGCTCCAGCAGGCTGCCGTCGCAGTTGACCAATATCAGCTCCGGCGGCAGCTCAACCTTGATCTGGTGTTGGGTCATCAGCGGTTCCAGCATGTGCAGCGAAGCGCCGACGATCTCCTCCAGCGACTGCCACTCTTTACGCAGGTTAAAGCCGCCGGATTGAATGCGTGCCATATCCAGCAGGTTGTTCACCAGACGGGTAGTGCTCAGCACCTGCTGGCGGATCTGACTGGCCTGCGGGGCATGGTTGGAGCCTTCCGCCGCCAAATCGAGCGTCAGAATTTCCGCCTGGCCGAACAGCACCGTCAGCGGCGTGCGTAAATCGTGGGACAGCGCCGCCAGCAGCGAGTTGCGCAGTTGTTCCCGCTCGGCGTCCAGTTTGGCTTCTTCGGCGCTGCGTGCCAGATGCAATCGCTCCAGCGCGCTGGCAATCAGTACCGCAAAGGTCTGCAACAGTCGCTGCTGTTCCGGCACCATCAGTTGGCGCAGGTTGCTGGGCTCGATGGCCAACAGGCCGAAGGTTTGCTTCGACGTGGTGAGCGGCAGCAGTTGGTAAGGCACGCCCGGCAAGGTATCGGTACCGGCGCCGGCCGGCATGCCCTTGTCGAAACTCCAACGGGCGATGGCTTCATCCACCGACAGCAATCCGCCCGTTTCCCCGACCATTTGCTGCAGCTTGCCGTCTTCCTGCGGCAGCAACAGCACGGTTTTGGCCTGGAAGCTGCTGGTGAGGAAGTGGCGGCTGGTTTTGGCGATGTCTTCGGTGGTTAGCGCCTGGCTCAGTCCGCGGGAGATCTCATACAGATGGCGAGCCCTCTGCTCGCGATAACGGGCGACTCGGGCCTGGTAACGTACCCCGGCGGTCAGGTTGCCGATGGTGATACCGACGATCAGCATGACGCCGAAGGTCAGCAGATACTGCATATCGCTGACGGCAAACGACCATTCAGGTTGGACGAAAAACAGATCAAAGCTGGCGACGTTAATCACCGCGGCCAGTACCGAAGGCCAGCGGCCGAAGAACAGCGCCACGATCGCCACGCCGAGCAGATACACCATCACCAGGTTGGCCTGGTCAAAGCCCGGCAGCAGCCACTGGGAGAGCAGGGTGATCAGGGCGCAGAGTGCGACGGCCACGGCGCAGCCGCGTAATTGCATGCGCCACTTTTCGGTGAAATTGCGCCCGTCATGCTCTTTCCCCTGCGGCGCAGGGGTGTCGTTTTCCAGCGCGACGATCACCAGATCGAGATCGGGCCCCAGGCGGCCGAGGCGATCGGCAAAGCTGCCACGCAGTTTCCAGCGTTGCTCGCTGCGACGACCGATAATGATTTTGCCCAGATTATGTTCGCGGGCGTAGCGTAATACCGCGCGTTCTTCATAAGGTTCAGACAGGGTAGCGGTTTCGGCGCCCAGTTCCTGCGCCAGCCGCAGCGCCCGCAGGATCGCCCGGCGTTGATTCTCCGGCAAGCGGTGCAGTTTCGGTGTTTCTACATACACCGCGTGCCAGTGGCAACCCAATCGGGCCGCCAGTCGCGCCGCGATACGCACCAGTTTCTCATTGCCGCTGTTATGACCGACGCACAGCAGAATGCTGTCGCGGGTGTGCCATACGCGTTCACGGCCTTGAGTATCGCGGAAGGCACGCATCTGGTCATCGACCCGGTCGGCGGTGCGACGCAGCGCCAGTTCGCGCAGCGCGATCAGATTTCCCTTGCGGAAAAAGTGCTCGATGGCGCGCTCGGCCTGGCCGGGAATGTACACCTTGCCTTCATTTAATCGCTGACGCAGATCGTCTGGCGGCAGGTCGACCAGCACCACCTCGGTGGCTTCGTCGAACACGTGATCGGGCACCGTTTCGCGCACACGCACACCGGTCACGCCGCCAACCACGTCGTTCAGGCTTTCCAGATGTTGAACATTGACGGTGGTCAGCACGTCAATGCCGGCGTCCAACAGCTCTTCCACATCCTGCCAGCGTTTGGGGTGGCGCGAACCGTAGGCGTTACTGTGCGCCAGCTCATCCATCAGGATCAGTGCAGGGTGGCGTGCCAGCGCGGCATCGAGGTCAAACTCTTGTACTAAGCGTCCGCGATGCTGGATGCGTTTTTGCGCCAGCAGATCCAACCCGTTCAGCAGGGCTGCGGTTTCGCTGCGGCCGTGGGTTTCCACCACGCCGACCAGCACGTCCAGCCCCTGGCTGCGCAACCGCTGGGCTTCCTGCAGCATGGCGTAGGTTTTGCCCACCCCGGCGCAGGCGCCGAAGAAAACTTTCAACCGGCCGCGGGGCTTTTCGTTGGCCAGCGCCAGCAGGCTGTCAGGGTCAGGGCGCTGTTGTTCCTCATCCACCATCGGAGTTCCTTTTGCAGCAACGTAAAGCGGGTTCGGCACGCCGAACCCGATACTTATCCTTTAACTCGCGGGGCATTATTTCAATGCGTCGAGCGCCAGGTTCAATTTCAGCACGTTTACCACCGACTCGCCCATAAAGTTGGGGGTGGCCTGATCGGTGCTTTGATCAATCAGCTTGGCGATTTGCTCCGGCGACAGCTGACGCGCGGCGGCAACCCGGGCCAGTTGATATTGCGCTGCCGCGAGGGAAATCTGCGGATCCAGTCCGCTCCCCGAGGCGGTCAGCAGATCGACCGGGATCGGGCCTTTCATTGCCGGGTTGGCCAGACGCAACTGCGCGGCACGCTCGGCGATGGCTTTATCCAGCGCCGGGTTGGTGGCGGCCAGGTTGCTGCCGGCAGACGCCATCGCATTATAGGCCGAATCACCGGTGGCAGAAGGGCGGCCCCAGAAATACTCGGGTTTGGTAAAGTTTTGGCCGATTAATGCGGAGCCGACCAGCTTATCGTCCTGATACAGCAGCGAGCCGTTGGCCGCGCCGGAAAACAGCAGCTGCGAAAGTCCGGTCGTCAGTAGCGGATAAGCGATACCGGTAATCAACGTCAGCAGGATCAACATCACCAACGAAGGGCGTAAATAAGACATTTTCATTTCCTCTCAATGATTAACCGGCGATGTGCAAGGCGACCAGGATCAGGTCGATCAGCTTGATGCCGACAAAAGGCACCAACAGACCGCCTACACCATAGAGCCACAGGTTGCGTCGCAACAGCGCAGCGGCGCTCATCGGTTTATAGCTCACCCCTTTCAGCGCCAGCGGGATCAGGAATACGATCACCAGGGCGTTGAAGATAACCGCCGACATAATGGCGGAGGCAGGGGAGTGCAAATGCATCACGTTCAGGGCGTTAAGCTGCGGATAGGTTGCCGCAAACGCCGCCGGGATAATGGCGAAATACTTGGCCACGTCGTTGGCGATACTGAAGGTGGTCAGTGAACCGCGCGTCATCAGCATTTGTTTGCCGATGTGCACCACTTCAATCAACTTGGTCGGGTTAGAGTCCAGATCGACCATGTTGCCCGCCTCTTTGGCGGCCTGAGTGCCCGAGTTCATCGCCACCGCCACGTCAGCTTGCGCCAGCGCTGGGGCGTCGTTGGTGCCGTCACCGGTCATCGCTACCAAACGGCCTTCTGCCTGATATTGGCGAATCAACGCCAGCTTGGCTTCCGGCGTTGCTTCCGACAGGAAGTCGTCTACCCCGGCTTCGGCGGCGATCGCCGCGGCGGTCAGTGGGTTATCACCGGTGATCATCACCGTTTTGATGCCCATTTTACGCAGCTCGGCGAAACGCTCTTTAATGCCGCCCTTGACGATATCCTTCAGCGCTACCACGCCCAATACGCGCGGGCCTTCTGCTACCACCAGCGGCGTACCGCCGGTGCGTGCCACGCTGGCGACCAAATCGTCCACTGCCTGCGGGAAGTGGCCCTGATTGGACTCCACGTGGCGACGGATGGCGTCCACCGCCCCTTTGCGGATCATGCGGTCCTGCACATTGACGCCGCTCATGCGCGTTTGGGCGGAGAAGGGCACGAAGGTGGCGTTCAGCGCCTGCAGGTCACGTTCGCGCAGGTTGAAGCGTTGCTTCGCCAGCACCACGATGCTGCGGCCTTCCGGCGTTTCGTCCGCCAGGGATGACAGCTGGGCCGCGTCGGCCAGATCTTGTTCCTTCACGCCCGGCGCCGGCAAGAACTCGGAGGCCTGACGGTTACCCAGCGTAATGGTGCCGGTTTTATCCAGCAGCAGCACATCAACGTCACCGGCGGCTTCCACTGCGCGCCCGCTGGTGGCGATCACGTTGGCCCCCAGCATTCGGCTCATCCCGGCCACGCCAATGGCGGACAGCAATCCACCGATGGTGGTAGGGATCAGGCAGACTAGCAGCGCCACCAGCACGGTGATGGTGACTACCGAACCGCCGTTGGCGGCGTCCACGCTGTACTGCGAGAACGGAAACAGCGTCGCGGTCGCCAGCACGAACACGATGGTCAGTGCAACCAGCAGAATGGTCAACGCCACTTCGTTCGGGGTTTTACGCCGCTTGGCGCCCTCCACCATGGCGATCATCCTGTCGAGGAAGGTTTCGCCCGGGTTGACGCTACACTGCACCACCAGCCAGTCGGACAGCACGCGGGTACCACCGGTCACCGACGAGAAGTCACCGCCGGATTCGCGGATCACCGGTGCGGATTCGCCGGTAATGGCGCTTTCGTCCACGGAGGCTCCACCTTCCAGCACTTCGCCGTCGCAGGGGATAGTATCGCCGGCTTCCACCAGTACGATGTCACCCTTACGCAGGCTTTCGGCGGACACTTTTTCGGTGGCGCCATCACGGCGCGGCCCGGCCAATTTTTTCGCCCAACTGGTTTTCTTGGTGCCCCTGAGGCTTTCCGCCTGGGCTTTGCTGCGCCCTTCGGCCAGCGCTTCGGCAAAGTTGGCGAACAGCACGGTGAACCACAGCCACAGCGCGATGCTGCCGGTGAAAGCCGCGCTGCCGTCGGTCTGTCCGGCCAGGATCGCCAGCCAGATGGCCGTGGTCAGGATGCTGCCGATATACACCACGAACATTACCGGGTTACGCCATTGGGTTCGCGGATCGAGTTTTTTCAGCGCATCGATCAGCGCGGTACGGACCAGTGCCGGTTCAAACAGCGCACGTTGTTTGCGAGTCATCTCTTAATCTCTCTCTTTATTTCATTCCCTATGGATTTCGAGTTGCAGCTAGGCGCCCAGCTCGCTCACCGGGAATGCGCCTGTTATTTGGCCAGCCAAAGTTGCAAATGCTCGGCCACCGGTCCCAGCGCCAGCGCCGGTACGAAGGTCAATGCGCCCACCAGCAGCACGGTGCCGATCAGCAGACCGATAAACAGCGGTCCGTAGGTTGGCAGAGTCCCGTTGCCCGCAGGCTGACGTTTCTTCGCACACAGCGAACCGGCAATGGCCAGCACCGGCAGGATCACGCCAAAGCGGCCGACGAACATGGCGAAGGCCAGCAGCAGGTTGTAGAACGGCGTATTGACGCTCAGGCCGGCAAAGGCGCTGCCGTTGTTGTTGGCGGCGGAAGACAGCGCATACAGCACTTCGCTAAAGCCGTGCGCGCCCGGGTTAAGGATGCCTGCGCGACCGGCGTCGGTGGCGATGGCCAGCGCCGGGCCCAACAGCACCAGCGTCGGCGTGACCAGGATCGCCAGAGCGGTCATTTTCATGTCGTAGACGTCGATCTTTTTGCCCAGGTATTCCGGCGTACGCCCGATCATCAGCCCGGCAATGAACACCGTCAGCAGGACGAACAGCAGCATGCCGTACAGGCCCGAGCCCACACCGCCAAACACCACTTCGCCAATCTGCATCAGCCACATTGGCACCATGCCGCCCAGCGCGGTGAAGGAGTCATGCATCGCATTGACTGCACCACAGGAGGCCGCGGTGGTCACCACCGAGAACAGGCTGGTGGCGAGAATGCCAAAGCGCGACTCCTTGCCTTCCATATTGATGTTGCTGGCACTGCCCAGTTCGCCCAGATGAGGGTTGCCCGCCAGCTCGGCGAACATCACCACCACCACGGCAACCACGAAGATCAGCGCCATCGCCCAGATCAGCGCGTGGCCCTGGCGGTTTTCACCGGCGGTCTGACCGAAGGCAAAGCACAATGCGCAGGGGATCAGGAAGATCGCCAGCATTTGCACAAAGTTGGTCAGCACGGTCGGGTTTTCGAACGGGTGAGCCGAGTTGGCACCGAAGAAACCGCCGCCGTTGGTGCCGAGCATTTTGATCGCTTCCTGAGAGGCCACGGGCCCCATCGGTAGCGTCTGCTGCGCGCCTTCCAGCGTGCTGATGTGCAGGTAAGGCAGGAAGTTTTGCAACGTGCCCTGGCTAACGAAGAATAAAGCGATCAACAGCGAAATCGGCAGCAGCACATACAGCGTCACGCGGAACATGTCGATCCAGGCGTTGCCGATAGTGGCGCTGGAACGGCGGGTGAAGGCGCGGATCAATGCAAAGGCCACGGCGATGCCGGTCGCTGCGGACAAGAAGTTCTGCACCGCCAGCCCGGCCATTTGGCTGAGATAGCTGAGGGTGCTTTCACCGCTGTAGGCTTGCCAGTTGGTGTTGGTGACAAAGCTGACCGCGGTATTGAACGCCAGATCCCAGGACAGACCAGGGAAGCCCTGCGGGTTAAGCGGCAGTGAGCCTTGCGCCATCAGTAACGCGAACAGCAGCACCAGACCAAGCAGGTTAAACCACAGGATCGCCAGTGCGTATTGCCACCAGTTCATTTCGGCAGGGGTTGTGCCACAGCAGCGCCAAATGCCGGCTTCCAACCTACGCAGCGCGGGCAGCGGCTCTCCTTCAATCAGGCGTGCCAGGAAACCGCCCAGCGGTCGCGCCAGCAGCAGAAGCACCAGCAGGAAGCTGGCAATCAATAAAAAGGCTGAAGCTGCCATCAGAAATCCTCCGCGTTGAACAGGGCATAAACCAGATAGCCCAACAGCAGCAGAACCAACAGCGCACCACCAATAACGCTGATACTCACAGGACACCTCCAGAGGTGTAGTTTTTGATAGAGCGAGTGTAGGGAGGGCGGTAGAAAGAAGATGAAAAAATAGCGTTGGCCGGTGTAAAAAAAGTATAAAAATGGCTGAAATTACAGCAGAAAATGGCTTTTTAGCCTCGATTTTAGGGGGGGGAGCGCGATTGGGCTCATGTTCGTAGGCGTGAAGATGAAGGTTTGCGTAAACAGGCTGTAAATAACCACAATGTAACCAATGGTTAGTTAATTATTAACCTTGGTGTAACAAAATTACGGATTTGGCGAATTATTTGCGATTTTTTTGTGCAATTTAGTGGTCGGATGAGTAGTAAACTTTCATCAATTGCGCTAAAATTTTGTCCAGTTACCAAATGGTCTTGTTTCTATTGTTTACGCCAGCGCTGTTTCGCAGCAAATCAACGGCCAGGCGTTTTTGAGGAGGTTCGCATGTCTACTTATCACGCTTATTCATTGCATCGGATTCTCCTGCGCCGCAGCGCAGTGATCCTGGCAGGTGTGTTGGCTTTACCGGTAATGCTGTTCCGCAGCGACCGCGCCCGTTTTTACAGCTATTTGCACCGTGTCTGGTCAAAAACCAGCGATAAGCCGGTCTGGCTGCAACAGGCGGAACTGGTGTCCTGCGATTTCTACTGATCGCACGCTACCCCAACGCAAACCCTCGCTTTCCAGCGGGGGTTTTTTTATGGCTGCGGTTCGGGCATGGTGTCGATAGCGTTCGTCTCATGGCGCGAATTATTCTACACTTTTAGTCACATCCAACGCTGCGGGAGCCTATCAATGAGTGACAAAATTCCGGTCGGTATCAGCGCTTGCCTGCTTGGCGAGACGGTACGTTTTGACGGTGGTCATAAACGCCTGGCCTTTGCGGTAGAACAACTGGCGCCCTTTGTGCGTTTTGAGCCGATTTGTCCGGAAATGGCCATCGGCTTGCCGACCCCGCGCCCGGCGCTGCGGTTGATCAAAAAACAACATCACGTGGCGTTGCGCCACAGCAATGACGACAGCATCGACGTAACCGAGCGGATGCAGCAGTTTTCCGAGCAGCGTATTGCTGCTTTGCAGCACCTGTGCGGTTACATTGTTTGCGCCAACTCGCCAAGCTGCGGCATGGAGCGGGTCCGTCTGTATGATGAGAACGGTGGCGGCGCGCGTAAAAGCGGCGTTGGGCTGTTCACCGCGGAGCTGCTGCGGCAAATGCCTTGGCTGCCGGTGGAAGAGGACGGACGGCTGAACGACGCAACGCTGCGGGAAAACTTTGTCGAACGCGTTTATGCGCTGTATGAGTTGAACATGCTGTGGCGTAAAGGCTTGAGTCGCGGCGGGCTGATCGCCTTTCACAGTCGCTACAAGCTGTCGCTGTTGGCGCATTCGCAGCCGGAATACCGGGAACTGGGGCGTTTTGTGGCAGGTATCGACAAATGGGATTCGCTGGAAGCCTTCCCCCTCGAATACCGCAGCCGCCTGATGAAACTGCTGGCGCACAAGGCCACTCGCCGTAACCACACTAACGTATTGATGCACGTGCAGGGGTATTTCCGCAATCACCTGAGTTCTGCACAGCGTCAGGAACTGGCGCAGTTGATCGATCGTTATCGGCAGGGCGTGCAGCCGTTGTTGGCACCGATAACCCTGCTTAAACATTACATGGCCGAATACCCCGATCGTTATCTGGCCGACCAACGCTATTTCGAGCCCTATCCCGAGGCGCTGCGCCTGCGTTATGGCCACTGATTGACAAGGAGTTTTATGACCACGCATCTGGTCTGGTTGCGTAACGATTTGCGTATCACCGACAACAAAGCCCTGCACGCCGCCTGTAGCGATCCCGAAGCTCGGGTTCTGGCGGTATTTATCGCCACGCCGCAACAATGGCGGCAGCACGAAATGGCGCCGCGTCAGGCGGCGTTTATCCATGCGGGTTTGCTGCAGGTGCAGCAGGCCCTTGCCGAGCGCGGCATTCCCCTTAGCTATCACCAATGCGACGACTTCTCGGCTTCAGTGGATTGGCTGGTGGCGTACTGCGCACAGGAGCGGGTGGATACGCTGTTTTACAATCGCCAGTACGAAATCAACGAACGCCTGCGTGACCAACGGCTGGAACAGCGTTTAGTCGGGCAGGTGGTTTGCCAGAGTTTTGACGACAGCCTGCTGCTGCCGCCGGGAAGCGTGCAAACTGGCGGCGGCGAAATGTATAAAGTCTATACGCCATTCCGTAAAGCCTTTATCCAGCGTCTGACCGAATCCGACATCCGCTCTGTTCCCGCACCCAAACCGCGAGGTGGTGGCGCACTGCCCGCCCCTGCCGCACCCGGGGCATTCGATTATCCACCGGCAGAGCCGGCAGGGGATTTTCCAAGCGGGGAAGAGGCGGCTTTGCAGCGATTACGTACTTTTTGCCGGGAGCAGGTGCAAGATTATCTTAAGCAGCGCGATCTGCCAGCCATTGACGGTACCAGCAGCCTGTCACCCTATTTGGCGATAGGGGCGTTATCACCGCGCCAATGCTTTAACCGCCTGCGTGCTGAATGCCCACAGGTGCTGGAAAATCCCGACGGCGGCGCTTTTGGCTGGCTGAATGAACTGATCTGGCGCGAGTTTTATCGGCATTTGATGGTGGCCTATCCTGCGTTATGCAAGCACCGTCCCTTTATCGATTGGACGGATAAGGTACGCTGGCGGAACGACCGCGAGCTGCTGCTGGCCTGGCAGCAGGGCGCCACAGGCTACCCGATCGTTGATGCCGCTATGCGCCAGTTGAATAAAACCGGCTGGATGCATAACCGGTTACGCATGATCAGCGCCAGTTTTCTGGTGAAAGACTTACTGATCGACTGGCGCGAAGGTGAGCGCTATTTCATGTCGCAACTGCTGGACGGCGATCTGGCGGCCAACATCGGCGGTTGGCAGTGGGCGGCCTCCACCGGTACCGACGCCGCGCCGTATTTCCGCATATTTAACCCGACCACTCAGGGCGAACGTTTTGATCCGCAAGGCACTTTTATCCGTAAATGGTTGCCCGAGCTGGCGGATGTACCGGACAATGCTATCCATCAACCCCATCGCTGGGCAGAACAACAGCAGCGCGTGCTGGATTATCCGCTGCCGATTGTCGACCACAAGCAGGCGCGGCTGGAAACGCTGGCGGCCTTTGAGGCGGCGAAGCGCGGGGAATACTAAGGCAACAGCAAGGAGCGAAATAATGATGAAAAAGGTGCTGGCCCTGTGCCTGAGCGGCTATTCAGCCCTGGCGCTGGCCGGTTTTGACGTGGTGGCGCTGGGCGTGGATGGCGGCGTCAGCGACGGCAATCTGACCTCTTATCTGATCCGCAGCGACAACCAGCCGCAGTATCTGGCGCTGGATGCCGGCTCGTTGTTACCGGGTATCGCTAAAGGGCTGGAAAAAGGCAGTTTCCCGCAGGTGACGCCTGAACTGGCGGCTCCTTATACTCCGCAGGGTTATGTATTCCGCCAACTGATTGGCGCTTACTTTATCAGCCATGGTCATCTGGACCATGTGGCGGGGTTGATTATAGGTTCGCCGGAGGACAGCAAGAAGAATATCTATGCCCAGGCCGATACCATTCTGACCCTGCGCAATCATTACTTTAACTGGAAGGCCTGGCCCAATTTCACCGATTCCGGCAACGGATCGCGGTTGGGAACCTACCGGCTGCAAACGGTGCGACCTCAGCAGCGCGTGACGCTGGGCGTGACGGGGTTGAGCGGCGTAATGTATCCGCTCAGCCACGATCGTTATCCTTCTTCGATGTTGCTGATCTCCGATCGCAGCGGCTCTTTCGCCTATTTCGGCGATACCGGCTCGGATACGCTTGAGCAATCACGTAATCTCGACAGCGCCTGGCGCGTGTTGGGGCCGCTCATCGAGCAGAAAAAGCTCAAGGGGATGATCATCGAAAGCTCCTATCCCAACGAAGTTGAAGATAAAAACCTCTACGGGCACCTGACGCCAGCGTGGCTGTTGAAGGAGTTGAAAAACTTGACCCAGTACAGCGGGGGAGAAGGCTCGCTGAAGGATTTCCCGGTGGTCATCAGCCATATCAAACCCAGCCTGAAGCAGGGAGAAGACGTACGCGCGACCATCAAACAGCAGTTGGATCAGGGCAACGATCTGGGCGTGAAGTTCATCCTGATGGAGCAGGGCGACCGGCAGACATTTTGAATTGAAGAGAGAATTTTTATGCGTAACCTCGATCTTGAAAAGTTGATCAACACCGAACTGAATACCGACGCGTTTCAGGATTACGGCCCCAATGGTTTGCAGGTGGAAGGGCGGCCTCATGTGCAGCGTATCGTTACCGGCGTTACCGCCTGTCAGGCGCTGCTGGATGCGGCAGTGGAACATCAGGCCGACGCCGTGGTGGTGCATCACGGCTATTTCTGGAAAAACGAGGCGCCCTCGGTACGTGGCATGAAGCGCAATCGGCTGAAAACGCTGTTGAGCAATGATATCAACCTGTTCGCTTATCACCTGCCGCTGGACGCGCATCCGGTGTTGGGCAACAACGCTCAGCTGGCGCATCAACTGGGCATCCGGGTGATTGGCGATGTGGAGCCGCTGGTGCCGCACGGCGAATTCGAGCAGCCGCTGACCGGCGCACAATTGCAGCAGCGTATCGAGAGCCGCCTCGGTCGGGCCGTACTGCATTGTGGTGATAACGCTCCGGCGCATATCCGCCGTGTGGCCTGGTGCACCGGTGGCGGTCAGGGCTTTATCGACAGCGCGGCGCGATTTGGCGTCGATGCCTTCATTACCGGAGAGGTTTCCGAGCAAACCATTCACAGCGCGCGCGAAATGGGCATTCACTTTTTTGCCGCCGGCCATCACGCCACTGAGCGCGGCGGCGTCAAGGCGCTGGGTGAATGGCTGGCCCAGCAGCATGGTTTTGATGTGACCTTTATCGATATCCCGAATCCCGCCTGATTTCCCTGCCAGGATCCAGCCCGGTTTATACCGAGGCTGAATCCTTTTAATAGCCTAATCCCTTATTTTCTCGAAGGTTGTTCTATTGACAGCCGGAGCGCTGTCGCGCATAACTGATGTGTTTTCATCGCGATAATAATAAGGAGAAAAGGGTGCAACGAGCACGATGTTACCTGTTAGGTGAACGCGCGGTAGTGCTTGAACTGTCGCCGCCGGTGACGCTGCCAAGCCAGCAGCGGATTTGGGCGCTGGCCGAAAAGCTGAATCATCATCCCGACGTGCGCGAAGTGGTGCCCGGCATGAACAACCTTACGCTGCTGCTGAAGACGCCGCAGGCCAATGCCGAAATGATGTTGACGCTGTTGCAACAAGGTTGGGACAGCGAGCAGATCCTGGTACCGGAATCGCGTCAGGTGGATATTCCGGTGATCTATGGCGGACAGGATGGGCCCGATCTGGATGAGGTAGCGCGCCACACCGGCATGACCCCGCAGCAGGTGGTGGAGTGCCATTCCTCCGCGGATTACGTGGTCTATTTCCTTGGTTTTCAACCTGGTTTCTCCTACATGGGCGGCATGCCGGACAAGTTGGCGACGCCGCGCCGTGCCGAACCGCGCCTGTCGGTGGCCGCCGGCTCCGTGGGTATCGGTGGCAGTCAGACCGGTATTTATCCGCTGGTGACCCCCGGCGGCTGGCAGTTGATCGGCCGTACACCTCTGGCGCTGTTTAATCCCTATGAAATGCCGCCCACCCTGCTGCGCCCCGGCGACAGCGTGCGGTTTGTTCCACAGAAGGAGGGCGTATGCTGAAGATCCTGCGTGCGGGCATTTACACCACGGTGCAGGATTTGGGCCGTAACGGTTTCCGTCGTCTGGGCGTCAGCCAGGGCGGTGCGCTCGACGAACCAGCGCTGAGGATCGCCAACCTGCTGGTGGGTAACGATGCCAATGCCGCCGGGCTGGAAATCACCCTGGGGCAATTTAGCGCTGAATTTACCCGATCGGGCTGGATCGCGCTGACCGGCGCCGGTTGCGATGCGCAACTGGACGGTAAGCCGCTGTGGACCGGCTGGCGTTATCCGGTTAATGCGGGCCAGCAGCTGATGCTGAAAATGCCAAAACGCGGCATGCGCAGTTATCTGGCGATAGACGGTGGTATCGCCGTGCCGGAAATACTCGGTTCACGCAGCACCGACAACAAAGCCGCTTTTGGCGGGCTGGAAGGACGTAACCTGCGAGATGGCGACTGCCTGCCGTTGGGAGCGGGGCGCGAATTGCGTAAGCAAAGCACCGGCGTGAAACAACTGTTGTTCAACAACCGTATCCGGGCCTTGCCGGGGCCGGAATATGACGAATTCAGCGAAGAGGCGAAAGAGTCTTTCTGGCGTACTGCCTGGCAGCTGAGCCCGCAGAGCAACCGCATGGGCTACCGTTTGCACGGCAGCAGCGCGCTGAACCGCACCACCGAACGCGAAATGTTGTCGCATGGCCTGTTGCCAGGCGTGGTTCAGGTGCCGCATAACGGTCAGCCGATCGTGCTGATGGCCGATGCTCAAACTACCGGTGGTTACCCGCGCATTGCCTGCGTGATCGAAGCCGATCTCTATCATTTGGCGCAGATCCGTCTGGGTGAGGCTATCCACTTTGTTCCCTGTACCCTGGCCCAGGCGCAGCGCGCCAAGGCCGAACAGGAGCACTTTATCCAACAGATTGCCTGGGGGTTAGATGAACGTTGATTTGAATGCCGATCTTGGCGAAGGCTGCGCTAACGATCGGGCGTTGCTGCAATTGGTCAGCTCGGCCAATATCGCCTGCGGTTTTCACGCCGGGGATGCGCAAACCATGCGCCAGTCGGTGCGTTGGGCGCTGCAGTACGGCGTGGCGATTGGCGCGCATCCGAGTTTTCCCGATCGCGAGAACTTTGGTCGTACCCGCATGCAGTTGCCGCCGGAAACGGTGTATGCGCAGGTGGTGTATCAACTCGGTGCGCTGGCGGCGATCGCCCGTGCAGAAGGCGGGGTAATGGTGCACGTGAAGCCGCACGGCATGTTGTACAACCAGGCGGCCGTGGAGCCGGCGCTGGCGGAAGCCATTGCCCGTGCGGTTAAAGCGGTCGATCCGGCTTTGCGCCTGGTGGGGCTGGCGGGCAGCGAACTGATCCGCGCCGGTGAAAAGCAAGGTTTGGCGACGCGACAAGAGGTCTTTGCCGATCGCGGTTATCAGGCCGATGGCACGCTGGTACCACGGGGTCAGCCAGGGGCTTTGATTACCAGCGACGAACAGGCGCTGGCGCAAACGCTGGAAATGGTACGCCACCATCGGGTTCGCACTCTGGACGGCACCTGGGCCGCCGTTCGGGCCGAAACTGTCTGCCTGCATGGCGACGGTGAACATGCGCTGGAATATGCGCGCATGCTGCGCCAACGTTTTGCCGTGGAGGGCATTAACGTCAGCGCTGAGTAGTAAGCAGTACACACAACATCACAAACTAAAAACTATTAGAAATTATCGAGGGAATACTATGGAACAGGCCGTTAACCTCTGGCCACTGATTGGCATTGCTGCCATCGTGGTCGGGTTTGTTTTACGCTTTAACCCCGTGCTGGTGGTGATTGTCGCCGGCATTATCACCGGGCTGGCGGCATTGATGCCGCTGGATGTGATCCTGGAAAAACTGGGTGAGGGTTTCTTGAATACCCGTAACCTGCCGCTGATCCTGCTGCTGCCCTTGGCGGTGATCGGTTTGCTGGAACGTCACGGTTTGAAAGAGCGTGCACAGGCATGGATCGCCAAGATCAAAAGCGCCACCGCTGGACGTTTGCTGATCGTCTATCTGTTCGTGCGCGAAATTACGGCCGCGATGGGGCTGACCAGCCTGGGTGGGCATCCGCAAATGGTGCGTCCGCTGTTGGCACCCATGGCGGAAGGGGCCGCGGAAAACCGTTACGGCGAGCTGCCGGAGCGTACGCGCCACCGCCTGCGTGCCATGTCTGCCGCGACGGATAACGTCGGGTTGTTCTTTGGCGAAGACATTTTTGTGGCCTTCGGTGCGATCATCTTCATGCACAACTTTATGCTGGAATCCGGCGGTATCCAGACCGAGCCGCTGCATATCGCCTTGTGGGGCATTCCCACCGCTATCTTTGCCTTCCTGATCCATGCGTTCCGGCTTTACCGGATGGATAAGCAACTCAGCGCTGAATTGTCGCAGCTTAATCAGGCGGCGCTGCAGGCCAAAGGAGATGCCCAATGACTTTCCAACAACAATATCTCTATTGGCTGGCCGGCGTGGTGCTGCTGATTGTCGCCGTGATGTCGTTCCGCGATCGCGCCAACCCACGGCGCATTACCACCGGCCTGTTCTGGGCGTTGTACGGCGTGGTGTTCCTGGTCGGTGACTGGACCTATAGCCTGTTGGGCGACGTGCTGGGAGAGGGCAGTAACGAAAAACGCATGCTGCATATCATCGTCGGCGTGGTGGTAGTGGTCATGGCGTTGATCGCCGGCTTTGGTGGCGTGCGTCTGGGTAGCTATCATCAACGGACTCCCCAG
The DNA here is from genome assembly GCA_012719855.1 of Serratia liquefaciens. Taxonomy (GTDB): domain Bacteria; phylum Pseudomonadota; class Gammaproteobacteria; order Enterobacterales; family Enterobacteriaceae; genus Serratia; species Serratia liquefaciens_A. Next base: position 96,004 of record JAAXZN010000036.1, read on the forward strand.
CAGCGCGAAGAGAGCGCGAAACGCTTGGGTAACCGGCTGTTTATTCCGGCGCTGGCCATTCCGGTGGTGACGGTGGTTGGCGTGCTGCTGTTCAACAATATTCCGTCACTGCAAACTGCGGTGTTCGGCAGCGGCAACCACGCTACCTTGATTACCCTGTTCTCAATGACCGCCGGTTGTTTGCTGGGGCTGGTGATTGCGGTGAAAATGACCCATGAAAAAGCGCTGCAACCGATTCAGGAAGCGCGCCGCCTGCTGGATTCCATTGGCTGGGCGTTTATTTTGCCGCAAATCCTCGCCACGCTGGGCTTGCTGTTTACCGCCGCAGGCGTCGGCACGGCCATCTCTCATCTGACTCAAGAGTATCTGGCGGTGGATAACCGCTTTATCGCGGTGGCGGTTTATGCCATCGGTATGGCGCTGTTGACCATGGTGATGGGTAACGCCTTTGCCGCTTTCCCGATCGTCACCGCCGGTATCGGCATCCCGATCCTGGTGCTGCAACACGGCGGTAACCCGGCGGTGATGGCGGCCATCGGCATGTTTTCCGGCTATTGCGGCACGCTGATGACGCCAATGGCTGCTAACTTTAATATTGTACCGGCGGCGTTGCTGGAATTGCCGGACAAGAATGCGGTCATCAAGGCGCAGGTGCCGACCGGGGTGCTGCTGCTGTTGGTGAACGTATTCCTGCTTTATTTCCTGATGTTCCTTTAAGGAGAACGCATGCAAAAGGTGTTGATCACGGGCTTTGAGCCCTTTGGCGGCGAGCGCGTTAATCCTTCGTGGGAAGTGGTAAAGCAACTCAATGATATGGAGCTTTCCGGCGCGCGCATTATTGCGCGCCAGCTGCCCTGCGTATTCGGCGCGGCGCTGGAAGCGCTCAATGAGGCGATTGATGATGTGCAGCCAGTGATGGTATTAGCTATCGGCCAGGCCGGTGGACGGACTGACATTACGCTGGAACGCGTGGCAATCAATATCGACGATGCGCGTATTCCGGATAATCAGGGGCAGCAGCCGATAGACGAGCCTATCGTTGAAAACGGGCCTGCGGCCTATTTCAGCACCTTGCCCGTCAAGGCGATGGTTGAAGCGATGCGTGAAGCGGGCATCCCGGCTTCCGTATCGCAAACGGCCGGCACCTACGTTTGCAACCATGTGATGTACGGCTTGTTGCACCGTTTAAGCAAACAGCAGGCGATCAAGGGTGGGTTCATTCATATCCCTTATCTGCCGGAGCAGGCTGCCGCACATCCTGGCGCTCCCAGCATGGCGGCAACCACGGTGTTGTTCGCGCTGGAACTGGCCGTCTCCATTGCACTGCAGGTTGAACACGATTTGAAGGTCGTCGGCGGCGCGACGCATTAATCGCCGTTTTTCCCCGGCGCGGTTTGTCGCGTCGGGGGCTACTCAGGAGTGATTCTATGCCGGAAGGACCGGAGATTCGCCGGGCGGCAGATGCACTGGCGGCGGCGGTGATCGACCAGCCGCTGACCGACGTCGGTTTTGCCTTTCCCCAGCTTAAACACTATCGCGACCGGTTAATCGGTGAGCGGATCATTGCTATCGAGCCGCGCGGCAAGGCGTTGCTGACTCACTTTTCCAATGGGCTGACGCTTTATAGCCATAACCAATTGTATGGCGTGTGGAAGGTGGTGAACGCAGGGGAAACGCCGAAAACCAAACGGGATCTGCGCGTACGGCTGGAAACGGCGGAGCGGGCAATTCTGTTGTACAGCGCTTCGGATATTACCCTTGGGCCGCGCGAGGAAATTGAACAGCATCCGTTTTTGCAACGCATCGGCCCCGATGTGCTGGATATGACGCTGACGGAAACGGCGGTAGAACAGCGGCTGCTGTCACCGAGGTTTTGCCGCAGGCAACTGGGCGGCATGTTGCTCGATCAGGCGTTTCTTGCCGGACTGGGCAATTATCTGCGCGCAGAAATTCTCTGGCAGGCCGAACTGGCACCGCAGCATAAGCCGCAGGATCTGTCGCCAGAGGCTTTGCAACGGCTGGCAAAGGCCTTGCTGGCGGTGCCGAGGCTGTCTTACCAGACTCGTAGGCAGGTGAATGAGAACCGTCATCACGGAGCGTTATTCAGCTTCAAGGTGTTTCACCGTAGCGGTGAACCCTGCGAACGTTGCGGCGCGATGATCGTCCGTACTTCGTTGTCGTCGCGGCCGTTTTATTGGTGTCCCGGCTGTCAGAAATAGCAAAAAAAAGCCGCCCATCGGGCGGCTTGAGCTGCTTTATGTAGGGTAAAGCGGCGTTATTTGTTTTTCACCTGAGATTTGAAATCGCGTTCGGCATAGCCGGTGTACAGCTGACGCGGACGGGCAATCTTGATGCCTTCGTCGTGCATTTCGTTCCAGTGTGCAATCCAGCCGATGGTACGGGCGATGGCGAAGATTACGGTGAACATGGAAGAAGGAATGCCCATTGCCTTCAGAATGATACCTGAGTAGAAGTCGACGTTCGGGTACAGCTTCTTCTCGATGAAGTACGGGTCGTTCAGCGCGATGTGTTCCAGCTCCATCGCCACTTCCAGCAGGTTGTCGTCCTTCTTGTTCAGCTCTTTCAGCACTTCGTGACAGGTTTCGCGCATCACGGTGGCGCGTGGGTCGTAGTTCTTGTACACGCGGTGGCCAAAGCCCATCAGACGGAAGGAGTCGTTCTTGTCCTTGGCGCGTTTGATAAACTCAGGGATGTGCTCAACGGTCTTGATCTCTTCCAGCATTTTCAGCGCGGCTTCGTTGGCGCCGCCGTGTGCCGGGCCCCACAGGGAGGCGATACCGGCCGCGATACAGGCAAACGGGTTAGCGCCTGAAGAACCGGCGGTACGTACGGTAGAGGTGGAAGCGTTCTGCTCGTGGTCTGCGTGCAGGATCAGGATGCGATCCATTGCGCGTTCCAGCACTGGGTTCACCACGTATTCTTCACACGGGGTCGCGAACATCATGTGCAGGAAGTTACCGGCGTAGGACAGGTCGTTACGTGGATAAACGAACGGCTGGCCCAGGGAATATTTGTAACACATGGCCGCCACGGTAGGCATTTTGGACAGCAGGCGGAACGCGGTGATCTCGCGGTGACGCTCGTTGTTGACGTCCAGCGCATCGTGGTAGAACGCCGCCAGGGCACCGGTCACGCCGCACAGCACCGCCATAGGGTGCGAGTCGCGGCGGAAGCCACGGAACAGATGGGTGATCTGGTCGTGGATCATGGTGTGGCGGGTGACGGTCGTTTTGAAGGTTTCGAACTCTTCTGCGGTTGGGGTCTCGCCGTACAGCAGGATGTAGCACACTTCCAGGTAAGAAGACTCTTTCGCCAGCTGTTCAATCGGGAAGCCACGGTGCAGCAGCACGCCTTTGTCACCGTCGATAAAGGTGATTTTGGATTCGCAGGAAGCGGTAGAGGTAAAGCCGGGATCAAACGTGAAATAACCTTTGGAGCCCAGGGCGCGGACATCGAGGACATCGGGGCCCAGTGTCGGGGATAATACGCCCAGTTCGATTGGAGCTTCACCATCATTAATGGTTAGCGTCGCTTTCTTATCAGTCATTTACTGTCTCCTTAGCGCCTTATTTTAAAAACCTCTAACAACTGAAATACCTTAATTCTCCTCAGGTTGCCCGCAAAAAATGGTGCGGACGCTAACTCTGTGAGCGACTGCGCAAATGCGCGGGTAGGGTACAGAGTGCTAACCAGGCGAACGAGGCGGGTGACCAGTTGTTAACGATTCATCGGAATTCGTTATATTCTGTTAATCTTACCTACGACGTGTTCGGGGGTTGTTGAACCTATCCCAATAAACTGTTTTATATGCCTTATTTTATTTAATCTGCGGCGAACTGCTGCAAACATGCCCGGCAAAAACCCCCATTGGGATAGGTTCTGCCAAATACACTGTTGCATATCTTGAACACAGGGGGAAGTGTATCTGCTGACCTATAGCGCATCATAGGACCGTTTGTGCCCCTATATGTAATGGAATTGTTGATCTCTTGTCAAATCAGATAATTAATTTTGTGCCAATTGTGAAATTCGTGATCTAAATCACTGTTCGGGGGAAATGTTACCAAAGGGATTGTATGGGAATTGTAATCAGAATGTGATCCTCCTATACTGCCGCCAGGTCTCCGGGATACCCTGAAGTAGGAGCACCCAGCGTTATAACTACGCGCCGTTTAAGCACAGAGGATGTTGTTGTTTGAGCGCGTGACGTGTGAGGGTTTTGGCTCTTAACGCTGTCTGATCCCCGCCCAGGCCGGAGGAAGGAAAATAATAAGAGCTGTGTGGGCAAAAACGTGAAAAAACAAAGACCTGTCAACCTGGATCTGCAAACGATCCGGTTTCCCGTAACTGCGATAGCGTCCATCTTACACCGAGTCTCTGGCGTAATTACCTTCGTTGCCGTGGGTATCCTCCTCTGGCTGCTGGGCCTGTCTCTCTCTTCCCAAGAGGGGTTCATGCAGGCTGCCGCCATCATGAATAGCTTCGTTGTCAAATTCATATTCTGGGGCATCCTCACGGCGCTGGCCTATCACATTTGCGGTGGTATTCGCCACTTGTTAATGGATTTTGGCTATATCGAAGAGAGTTTAGCTGCCGGTACCCGTTCTGCCCAGGTGGCGATCGGTCTGACCGTCGTGCTGTCAGTTCTGGCTGGAGTCCTCGTATGGTAAACAATGTTTCTGCATTAGGGCGCAACGGCGTACACGACTGGTTGTTACTGCGTGCTTCCGCTATCGTCATCACCCTGTATGTTCTGTATATCCTGGGCTTCTTCGTTACGGCTCCGGATCTTACCTACGAAATCTGGCGCGGCTTTTTCGCCACCTCTATTACGAAAGTGTTCACCCTGCTGACGCTGCTGTCGATTCTGGTTCACGCCTGGGTCGGTTTGTGGCAGGTCTTGACGGATTACGTCAAGCCTTTGGCGGTACGTCTGGTGTTGCAACTGGCGATTGTTGTCGTGTTGCTGGTCTATTTACTGTACGGAACAATCGTAGTGTGGGGGGCGTAAGATGAAACTGCCGATCAGAGAGTTTGATGCTGTAGTTATCGGTGCAGGCGGCGCAGGTATGCGCGCGGCACTGCAAATTTCTCAAGCAGGCTCCAGCTGTGCCCTGCTGTCAAAAGTATTCCCGACCCGTTCCCATACCGTGTCTGCGCAGGGTGGCATCACCGTAGCGCTGGGTAACAACCACGAAGATAACTGGGAATGGCACATGTATGACACGGTGAAAGGTTCCGATTATATCGGTGACCAGGACGCCATTGAATATATGTGTAAAACCGGCCCGGAAGCGGTTCTGGAGCTGGAGCATATGGGCCTGCCGTTCTCGCGTACGGACGAAGGCCGCATTTATCAGCGTCCGTTCGGCGGCCAGTCACTGAACTTCGGTGGCGCACAGGCGGCACGCACCGCGGCGGCAGCTGACCGTACCGGTCACGCGTTGTTGCACACCCTGTACCAACAGAATCTGAAAAATCACACCACTATCTTCTCCGAGTGGTATGCGCTGGATCTGGTGAAAAACCAGGATGGCGCAGTGGTCGGCACCACGGCTATCTGCATCGAAACCGGTGAAGTGGTTTACTTCAAAGCCAAGGCCACCGTGCTGGCGACCGGCGGTGCAGGCCGTATTTACCAGTCCACCACCAACGCCCACATCAACACCGGCGACGGTGTCGGTATGGCGCTGCGCGCCGGCGTGCCGGTGCAGGACATGGAAATGTGGCAGTTCCACCCGACCGGCATCGCCGGCGCCGGGGTATTGGTGACCGAAGGTTGCCGTGGCGAAGGTGGTTATCTGCTGAACAAACACGGCGAGCGTTTCATGGAGCGCTATGCGCCGAACGCCAAAGACCTGGCGGGCCGTGATGTCGTAGCCCGTTCTATCATGATTGAAATCCGCGAAGGCCGCGGCTGTGACGGTCCATGGGGCCCACACGTCAAGCTGAAGCTGGATCACCTGGGCAAAGAAGTGCTGGAATCCCGTCTGCCGGGCATTCTGGAACTGTCGCGCACCTTCGCGCACGTCGACCCGGTGAAAGAGCCGATTCCGGTTATCCCAACCTGCCACTACATGATGGGCGGTATTCCGACCAAAGTGACTGGCCAGGCGCTGACCGTGAACGAAAAAGGCGAAGACGTGGTCATCCCGGGCCTGTTCGCCGTGGGCGAAATTGCCTGCGTATCGGTGCACGGCGCCAACCGTCTGGGCGGCAACTCGTTGCTGGACCTGGTGGTGTTCGGTCGTGCCGCCGGCATGCATCTGCATGAGTCTCTGGCGGAGCAGGGCGAAAGCCGTGATGCCAGCGATTCTGATGTAGAGGCGTCGCTGGATCGTCTGAACCGCTGGAACAACACCCGTTCCGGTGAAGATCCGGTCGAAATCCGTAAGGCGCTTCAAGCCTGCATGCAGCACAACTTCTCGGTATTCCGCGAAGGCGATGCGATGGCGAAAGGCCTGGAAGAGCTGAAAGTGATCCGTGAACGTCTGAAGAACGCACGTCTGGACGATACCTCCAGCGAGTTCAACACCCAGCGCATCGAATGCCTGGAGCTGGATAACCTGATGGAGACCGCGTTTTCCACCGCCGTGTCGGCCAACTTCCGTACCGAAAGCCGTGGCGCACACAGCCGCTTCGACTTCCCGGAACGTGATGACGCCAACTGGCTGTGTCACTCGCTGTATCAGCCGCAATCGGAAAGCATGACGCGTCGTGAAGTGAACATGCAACCGAAGCTGCGCCCGGCATTCCCGCCGAAAGTGCGTTCTTACTAATTGCGGAGATCGATTGATGAAACTCGAATTTTCAATTTATCGCTACAATCCGGATGTCGATGACGCTCCGCATATGCAGGACTACAGCCTGGAAGCGGAAGAAGGTCGCGACATGATGTTGCTGGATGCCTTGATCCTGCTGAAAGAAAAAGATCCCAGCCTGTCGTTCCGTCGTTCCTGCCGTGAAGGCGTGTGTGGTTCCGACGGGATCAACATGAACGGCAAAAACGGCCTGGCTTGCATCACCCCGATCTCGTCGCTGCGCAAAGGCAACAACAAGATTGTGATCCGCCCGCTGCCTGGCTTGCCGGTAGTGCGCGATCTGGTGGTGGATATGGGTCAGTTCTACACCCAGTATGAAAAGATCAAACCTTACCTGCAGAACGACGGCAAGAACCCGCCGGCGCGTGAGCACCTGCAATCGCCGGAGCAACGTGCCAAGCTGGACGGACTTTATGAGTGCATTTTATGCGCTTGTTGTTCGACCTCTTGCCCATCATTCTGGTGGAACCCGGACAAATTCATTGGCCCGGCTGGCCTGCTGGCGGCATACCGCTTCCTGATTGACAGCCGTGACACGGAAACGGAAGAACGTTTAGACGATCTAGACGACGCTTTCAGTGTTTTCCGCTGCCATAGCATTATGAATTGTGTCAGTGTATGTCCTAAAGGCTTGAACCCGACGCGTGCTATCGGTCATATCAAGTCTATGCTGCTGCAACGCGGCGCATAAGTGGGACGAGATGCTGCGCCGGGCAGTTTCCGGCGCACATCACAAAGGAGGGAGCCTCTAAAAACTGACCCGTGGCTGCGGCACTATGCAGCCAGGTTCGCCCGCCGGTTTTTAGAGGTTCCTTGTAAGGGACCGCAAGGTCCATAGCAGAACGTACCGTAAAAGTACGTCGAGTGAACCGTTTCTACGGCAAACCGTATCCATCACGGTAATTATGTTAACCACGGCGAAAACTAAAGCTTCAAAGCTTAAGGGATCATGATGCAGAACGGCGCAATGAAGGCCTGGCTGGATTCCTCCTATCTGGCGGGCGCGAACCAGTCTTACATAGAACAGCTCTATGAAGACTTCTTAACCGATCCGGGCTCCGTTGAAGATAGCTGGCGTTCCATTTTTCAACAGCTACCAACCGCGGGTGTAAAACCCGATCAGCTTCACTCTCAAACGCGTGACTACTTCCGCCGCCTGGCGAAAGACTCCGCGCGTTACAACACCACCATCAACGATCCAGACACCGATGCCAAACAGGTCAAGGTACTGCAGCTGATTAACGCCTTCCGTTTCCGCGGACATCAGCATGCCAACCTCGATCCGCTCGGTCTGTGGCAGCGTGAGCAAGTTCCTGACCTTGAACCCGCCTATCACAACCTGACCGAAGCCGACTTCCAGGAAACCTTCAACGTGGGTTCTTTCGCTATCGGCAAAGAAACCATGAAGCTGGGCGACCTGTATGCCGCGCTGAAGCAGACTTATTGCGGCTCGATCGGTGCGGAATACATGCACATTACCAACACTGAAGAGAAACGCTGGATCCAGCAGCGTATTGAATCGGTGGTGGGGCACGCCAGCTTTACCGATGACGAGAAACGCCGCTTCCTGAACGAACTGACCGCAGCGGAAGGTCTGGAGCGTTACCTCGGTGCCAAATTCCCAGGGGCGAAACGCTTCTCGCTGGAAGGTGGCGATGCGCTGGTACCGATGCTCAAAGAGATGGTGCGTCACGCCGGCAAAAACGGCACGCGCGAAGTGGTATTGGGCATGGCCCACCGCGGCCGTCTGAACGTGTTGATCAACGTACTGGGCAAAAAACCTGCCGACCTGTTCGACGAGTTTGCCGGCAAGCATAAAGAACACCTCGGCACCGGTGACGTGAAATATCACCAGGGCTTCTCCTCTGACGTAGAAACCGAAGGCGGCATGGTTCACCTGGCGCTGGCGTTTAACCCGTCGCACCTGGAGATCGTCAGCCCGGTAGTCATGGGGTCAGTTCGTGCCCGCCGTGACCGTCTGGACGAAGCGCGCAGCAATATGGTACTGCCAATCACCATCCACGGTGACGCCGCCATTACCGGCCAGGGCGTGGTTCAGGAAACCCTGAACATGTCGCAGGCTCGCGGCTACGAAGTGGGCGGCACGGTGCGTATCGTGATCAACAACCAGGTTGGTTTCACTACCTCCAACCCGCTGGATGCGCGTTCTACCGAATATTGTACTGACATCGCCAAGATGGTGCAGTCGCCGATCTTCCACGTGAATGCTGACGATCCGGAAGCGGTGGCCTTTGTGACCCGCCTGGCGTTGGATTTCCGTAACACCTTCAAACGTGACGTGATGATCGATCTGGTCTGCTACCGTCGCCATGGGCATAACGAGGCCGATGAGCCAAGTGCAACCCAGCCGGTGATGTACCAGAAGATCAAAAAACACCCGACGCCGCGCAAGCTTTATGCTGACGTGCTGACCGAACAAAAAGTCGCCAGCCTGGAAGATGCCACGGAAATGGTCAACCTGTATCGTGATGCACTCGACCGCGGCGATTGCGTGGTTGAAGAGTGGCGTCCGATGAATCTGCATAGCTTTACCTGGTCGCCGTACCTTAACCACGAATGGGATGAAGAGTACCCAAGCAAGGTTGAGATGAAGCGCCTGCAGGAACTGGCCCGTCGCATCAGCACCGTGCCGGAAGCGATCGAAATGCAGTCACGCGTAGCGAAAATCTACGCAGACCGCGCAGAGATGGCGGCAGGCAATAAAGCGTTCGACTGGGGCGCGGCGGAAACGCTGGCCTACGCCACCATGGTCGATGAAGGCATCCCGATTCGCCTTTCCGGTGAAGACGCCGGCCGCGGTACCTTCTTCCACCGTCACGCCGTGGTGCATAACCAGAAAAACGGTTCGGTCTACGTTCCGCTGGCCAATGTTCACAGCGGGCAGGGCGAGTTCAAAGTTTGGGACTCCGTGCTGTCAGAAGAAGCCGTATTGGCGTTCGAATATGGTTATGCCACTGCAGAACCGCGCACCCTGACCATTTGGGAAGCGCAGTTCGGTGACTTCGCCAACGGCGCTCAGGTGGTGATCGACCAGTTCATCAGCTCCGGCGAGCAGAAATGGGGTCGTATGTGCGGCCTGGTGATGCTGCTGCCGCACGGTTACGAAGGCCAGGGCCCAGAGCACTCCTCTGCGCGTCTGGAACGTTACCTGCAGCTGTGTGCTGAGCAGAACATGCAGGTGTGCATCCCGTCCACCCCGGCGCAGGTTTACCATATGCTGCGTCGTCAGGCGCTGCGCGGTATGCGCCGTCCGTTGGTGGTGATGTCGCCGAAATCTCTGCTGCGTCATCCGCTGGCGACTTCATCCCTGGATGAGCTGGCTAACGGCACCTTCCTGCCGGCGATCGGTGAGATCGACGAGCTGGATCCGAAAGCGGTCAAACGCGTGGTCATGTGCTCCGGTAAGGTCTATTACGATCTGCTGGAACAACGCCGCAAGAACGATCAGAAAGACGTGGCTATCATCCGTATCGAGCAGCTGTACCCGTTCCCGCATCAGGCCGTTCAGGCGGTGCTGGAGAAGTATGCTCACGTGCATGATTTCGTCTGGTGTCAGGAAGAGCCGTTGAACCAGGGCGCCTGGTACTGCAGCCAACACAACTTCCGTGAAGTGGTGCCGTTCGGGGCTTCTTTACGTTACGCCGGACGTCCAGCCTCTGCCTCACCGGCAGTCGGTTATATGTCCGTACACCAGAAGCAGCAACAGGCTCTGGTTAATGACGCGCTGAATATTGTTAAAGATTAAGGGAAAGCTAAATGAGTAGCGTAGATATTCTGGTACCTGACCTTCCTGAATCGGTTGCGGATGCGACCGTAGCCACCTGGCACAAGAAACCAGGTGACAGCGTCCAGCGTGACGAAGTTCTGGTTGAAATCGAAACTGACAAAGTGGTTCTGGAAGTTCCGGCAAGTGAAGCTGGGATCCTCGATGCGATCGTGGAAGAAGAGGGCGCAACCGTGCTGTCTCGCCAGCTGCTAGGCCGCATCCGTCCGGGCGACAGCTCCGGCAAGCCGACCGCTGAGAAGAGCCAGGAGAAAGAAGCCACGCCTGCACAGCGCGCGACTGCCAGCCTGGAAGAAGAGAGCAATGACGCGCTCAGCCCGGCGATCCGCCGCCTGATCGCCGAACACGATCTCGATGCTGCCGCCATCAAGGGCAGCGGCGTGGGTGGCCGTATCACCCGTGAAGACGTGGAGGCGCACCTGGCTAACGGCAAAAAAGCCGACAAACCAGCCGCCGTCGAAGCCGCACCGCAGCCTGCTCTGAGCAGCCGCAGCGAAAAACGCGTGCCGATGACCCGCCTGCGCAAACGCGTGGCCGAGCGCCTGTTGGAAGCGAAGAACAGCACTGCGATGCTGACCACTTTCAACGAAATCAACATGCAGCCGATCATGGACCTGCGCAAGCAGTACGGTGAAGCTTTCGAAAAACGTCACGGTGTACGTCTGGGCTTCATGTCCTTCTACATCAAGGCGGTGGTTGAAGCACTGAAACGCTTCCCGGAAGTGAACGCTTCCATCGACGGCACCGACGTGGTCTACCACAACTACTTCGATATCAGCATTGCGGTATCTACCCCACGTGGCCTGGTGACCCCAGTTCTGCGCGACGTAGACACCATGAGCATGGCGGACATCGAGAAGAAAATCAAAGAGCTGGCAGTCAAGGGCCGTGATGGCAAATTGACTGTGGAAGAGCTGACCGGCGGTAACTTTACCATTACCAACGGCGGTGTATTCGGTTCACTGATGTCTACCCCGATCATCAACCCACCGCAGAGCGCCATCCTGGGCATGCACGCCATTAAAGATCGCCCAATGGCGGTTAAAGGCCAGGTTGTGATCCAGCCAATGATGTATCTGGCACTGTCTTACGATCACCGCCTGATCGACGGTAAAGAATCCGTCGGTTACCTGGTGACGGTTAAAGAGATGCTGGAAGATCCGGCTCGTCTGCTGCTGGACGTATAACCCTGATGGGCGCGGTACGCCGCGCCCACACTCTGTGCTATGTGGCCGACGAAAGTCATGCGGTTTTCCGCCAAAATGACTCGGCTAAAACCTTCAGAACTGAATGGATAGAACATCATGAATTTACACGAATATCAGGCAAAACAGCTGTTTGCTCGGTATGGCATGCCGGCACCAACCGGTTATGCCTGTACCACACCGCGTGAAGCGGAAGAAGCCGCATCCAAAATCGGCTCCGGCCCGTGGGTGGTTAAATGTCAGGTTCATGCTGGCGGCCGCGGTAAAGCTGGCGGCGTTAAAGTCGTTAACAGCAAAGAAGACATCCGTGCTTTCGCTGAAGCCTGGCTGGGCAAGCGTCTGGTGACCTACCAGACTGACGCGCTGGGCCAGCCGGTTCACCAGATCCTGGTAGAAGCCGCGACCGACATCGATAAAGAACTGTATCTGGGTGCGGTAGTTGACCGTGCAAGCCGTCGCGTGGTGTTCATGGCATCCACCGAGGGTGGCGTTGAGATTGAGAAAGTTGCGGAAGAAACGCCGGAACTGATCCACAAAATGACCATCGACCCACTGGCCGGCCCGCAGCCTTACCAGGGCCGCGAACTGGCCTTCAAACTGGGCCTGACCGGCAAGCAAGTTGGCCAATTCGCCAAGATCTTCATGGGCCTGGCGACCCTGTTCCTGGAGCGCGACCTGGCGATGGTTGAGATTAACCCGCTGGTGGTGACTAAGCAGGGCGATCTGATCTGTCTGGACGGCAAACTGGGCGCTGACGGTAACGCACTGTTCCGTCAACCTGAGCTGCGTGAAATGCGCGACCTGTCTCAGGAAGACGAGCGTGAATCCCGTGCGGCACAGTGGGAGCTGAACTACGTTGCTCTCGACGGCAACATCGGCTGCATGGTTAACGGCGCAGGCCTGGCGATGGGGACCATGGACATCGTTAAACTGCACGGCGGTGAGCCAGCCAACTTCCTCGACGTAGGCGGCGGTGCAACCAAAGAGCGCGTGACCGAAGCCTTCAAAATCATCCTGTCCGACGACAAGGTGAAAGCGGTATTGGTTAACATTTTCGGTGGTATCGTGCGCTGCGACCTGATCGCTGACGGTATCATCGGCGCAGTAGCCGAAGTGGGCGTTAACGTCCCGGTGGTGGTGCGTCTGGAAGGAAATAACGCCGAACTGGGCGCCAAGAAACTGGCGGACAGCGGTCTGAATATCATTGCTGCGACCAGCCTGACTGATGCGGCTCAGCAAGTTGTTGCGGCAGTGGAGGGTAAATAATGTCCATTTTAATCGATAAGAACACCAAAGTTATCTGTCAGGGTTTCACCGGTAGCCAGGGGACCTTCCACTCCGAACAAGCTATCGCTTACGGCACCAAAATGGTCGGTGGCGTGACGCCGGGCAAAGGCGGCACTCAGCACCTGGGCCTGCCAGTGTTCAACACCGTGCGTGAAGCGGTTGAAGCGACCGGCGCCACGGCGTCCGTGATCTACGTACCTGCACCGTTCTGTAAAGATTCCATTCTGGAAGCTATCGATGCAGGCATCAAACTGATCATCACTATTACCGAAGGCATCCCGACGCTGGATATGCTGACCGTCAAGGTGAAGCTGGATGAAGCAGGCGTGCGAATGATTGGCCCGAACTGCCCAGGCGTTATCACCCCGGGCGAGTGCAAAATCGGCATCATGCCAGGCCACATCCACCTGCCAGGCAAAGTGGGCATCGTATCCCGCTCCGGCACCCTGACCTACGAAGCGGTGAAGCAAACCACCGATACCGGTTTGGGCCAGTCTACCTGTGTGGGCATCGGCGGTGACCCGATCCCAGGCTCCAACTTCATCGATATCCTGAAATTGTTCCAGGAAGATCCGCAAACTGAAGCGATCGTCATGATCGGTGAGATCGGCGGCAGCGCGGAAGAAGAAGCTGCGGCTTACATCAAAGAACACGTGACCAAACCCGTCGTGGGCTACATCGCGGGCGTTACCGCGCCTAAAGGCAAGCGTATGGGCCATGCCGGTGCCATCATTGCCGGCGGCAAAGGCACTGCAGACGAGAAATTCGCAGCGCTGGAAGCGGCAGGGGTTAAAACCGTGCGCAGCCTGGCCGATATCGGCGAAGCTGTCAAAGCGGTTCTGAACCGCTAATTTAACCTGCGGTAGTCCGTATTCAAGCAGGGTCAGACCAAGCGTCTGGCCCTGTTTTTTTTGCCTGCTGGAAGGTAAGCTGGGCATCAGTGTGGCGGTGGTGGGGATTAGCGGCGTCAATTAAGTGGGAAAGGGGATGAGGCCGGGGTATTTAAGCGCGGCATTATCGATAATTATTCTTTTTATTGCCTACAATTATCAGAGTAAAAAAATAAGCTAAGCTTGTCCTATTGGTAGGTTAATAATCGTTAACATCATTCACACTCAAGACTTCATTTAAATACAGATAACCATTAAATATCACATCTATTTAACACAAAAAGTACCTACATAGACTACGAAACCATTATGTAACATAACCACAAGATAATTATGAGAAATTGTGAGCTGAATCTGGAAATAAAATTCAGATAGGCTTAAATTGTTCCAGATCAAATTACGGCTGAGTACCTCTTTGGGCTAAAATTTGACCTGTAACCAAAAGTCTAACCCATATCACGTAAAAACCTATTTATTGTGTGGGATTGGGCGAGTATCATCCATGGTGAATATGGATGGTTGATCTTGTTGCATTTGTTACCCGTTGTCGGTTTTCAGTGGTGTGTTTAGTGCACTGGCCAGTGCGGCCCGCGTCGAATGCATGGTTGAAAGCGGAGAAGCTGGATCAAATTTTTGTTGTTTTTAAGGGCATTCACTGCGGGGCGTTACCGGTAGCTTCACCCGAAGTCATATCGATAACCGCATGTCGGAGTCTTCCTGCGAGGAGCAAGGAGTCAAGATGTTTGATATTGTCGAACTGTCGCGCTTACAGTTTGCTTTAACGGCGATGTACCACTTCTTATTTGTCCCATTAACGCTAGGCATGGCGTTTTTGCTGGCAATTATGGAAACGGTATATGTACTGTCAGGCAAACAAATCTATAAAGATATGACCAAATTCTGGGGCAAGTTATTTGCAATTAACTTTGCTCTGGGTGTGGCCACCGGTTTGACCATGGAGTTCCAGTTCGGGACCAACTGGTCATATTTCTCACACTACGTCGGTGATATTTTCGGGGCCCCTCTGGCCATCGAAGGTCTGATGGCGTTCTTCCTTGAATCGACGCTGGTCGGCCTGTTCTTCTTCGGCTGGGATCGTCTGGGCAAGGTGCAGCACATGGCCGTAACCTGGCTTGTGGCACTGGGCTCAAACTTCTCCGCGCTGTGGATCCTGGTGGCCAACGGCTGGATGCAGAACCCTATCGCCTCGGACTTCAACTTCGAAACCATGCGTATGGAGATGCTCAGCTTCTCCGAACTGGTGCTTAACCCTGTTGCGCAGGTGAAGTTCGTTCACACCGTTGCGGCCGGCTACACCTGTGGTGCGATGTTCGTACTGGGTATCAGCTCTTACTACCTGTTGAAAGGCCGTGATATCGCCTTTGCCAAACGCTCCTTCGCCATTGCTGCCAGCTTCGGTATGGCTGCCGTGCTGTCCGTTATCGTTCTGGGTGATGAATCCGGCTACGAAATGGGTGACGTGCAGAAAACCAAACTGGCCGCCATCGAAGCCGAGTGGGACACTCAACCGGCTCCGGCTTCCTTTACCCTGTTCGGTATTCCGAATCAGGATAAAATGGAAAACTCCTACGCGATCCAAATTCCTTATGCGCTCGGCCTGATTGCCACCCGCTCAACAGATACACAGGTCACCGGCCTGAAAGATCTGATGGCGCAGCATGAAGTGCGTATCCGCAACGGGATGAAAGCCTACCAATTGCTGGAAGAGCTGCGCAGCGGCAATACCGATCCGGCGGTTCGCGCCGAGTTCAATAAAGCCAAGCAAGACTTGGGCTATGGTTTGCTGCTGAAGCGTTATACCCAGAACGTCACCGACGCGACGGAAACGCAGATCCAGCAGGCAACCAAAGACTCTATTCCACGCGTAGCGCCGCTGTACTTCGCCTTCCGCATCATGGTGGCCTGTGGCGTGCTGATGTTGCTGATTATCGGCCTGTCATTCTGGAGCGTGCTTCGTGGCCGCATTGGCCAGAGAAAGTGGCTGCACCGCGCGGCGCTGTATGGCCTGCCGCTGCCGTGGATTGCCATCGAAGCCGGCTGGTTTGTGGCTGAATACGGTCGTCAACCTTGGGCGATTGGTGAGGTGCTGCCAACGGCGGTCGCCAACTCATCGCTGACTACGGGTGACATTCTGTTCTCGATGGGGCTGATTTGCGGCTTGTACACCCTGTTCCTGGTGGCTGAAATGTACCTGATGTTCAAATTTGCACGCCTGGGTCCAAGCAGCCTGAAAACTGGCCGCTACCACTTTGAACAACCGACTGCCGCCGTGCAGGAAGCGCGCTAAACAGGAGTCCACGTATGTTTGATTATGAAGTACTGCGATTTATCTGGTGGATCCTGATTGGCGTACTGCTGATCGGTTTCGCCGTCACCGACGGTTTCGACATGGGGGTCGGCATTCTGGTGCGCATTATCGGTAAAACCGATACCGAGCGCCGGGTGATGATCAACTCCATCGCGCCGCACTGGGACGGTAACCAGGTGTGGCTGATCACGGCCGGTGGTGCGCTGTTTGCCGCCTGGCCAATGGTCTATGCGGCGGCGTTCTCCGGTTTCTACGTCGCCATGATCCTGGTGCTGTCCGCCTTGTTCTTCCGCCCGGTCGGTTTTGACTACCGCTCGAAGCTGGAGAGCAGCCGCTGGCGCAACATGTGGGACTGGGGCATCTTCATCGGCAGCTTTGTGCCGGCGGTGGTGTTCGGCGTGGCGTTCGGCAACCTGCTGCAGGGCGTGCCGTTCCACATGGACGAATACATGCGTCTGTTCTACACCGGCAACTTCTTCCAACTGCTGAATCCGTTTGGTCTGTTGGCGGGCGTGGTCAGCCTGACCATGCTGGTGACCCAGGGTGCGACCTACCTGCAGATGCGTACTACCGGTGAGATTCACCTGCGTGCCCGTGCTGCGGCGCAGATCTCCACGCTGGTGATGGCGGTGTTCTTCCTGTTAGGTGGCATTTGGCTGGTGAAAGGCATCGATGGTTATGTGATTACCTCGGCGCTGGATACCATGGCGGAGTCTAACCCGATGCGTAAAGAAGTGGCTCATCAGGCCGGTGCCTGGTTGATCAACTTCAACAAGTATCCGCTGCTGTGGGCACTGCCTGCTCTGGGCGTGGTGCTGCCGCTGTTTACGGTGCTGTTCTCTCGCACGTCGAAAGACGCGCTGGCATTCGTGACTTCGTCACTGACCATTGCCTGCGTGATCCTGACTGCCGGTGTGACCATGTTCCCGTTCGTGATGCCGTCAAGCACCGTGCCTAACATCAGTCTGACCATGTGGGATGCCACCTCCAGTCTGTTGACGCTGGAAGTGATGACCGTTGTCGCGGCGATCTTCGTGCCTATCGTTCTGGGGTACACCAGCTGGTCGTACTACAAAATGTTCGGCCGTCTCGACAAGAACTTTGTCGAGAACAACAAGCATTCGCTGTATTAAGGATAGGGAGCTAAACCATGTGGTATTTTGCCTGGATTCTCGGAACGCTTCTTGCCTGTGCCTTCGGTATCATCACGGCGCTGGCGCTTGAGCACCACGAAGATTCTAAAGCACAGCAAGACGGTAAGTGATGAGTTCGTCATTAACTGACAAGCTGTACGCCATAACTGACAAGGGCCCGGTCCGGGCCCTTTCACTGGTGCTGGCGTTGATTTTGGCGGGCTGTATTTTCTGGGATCCGACCCGCTTTGCGGCGAAGACCAGCTCGCTGGAGATTTGGGAAGGGCTGCTGCTGATTTGGGCTGTTTGCGCCGGGGTCGTTCACGGCGTTGGTTTCAAACCGCAGCGGACGTTATGGCGCGCTTTTTTTGCGCCACTTCCGGCAATTGTGATCCTCGCCGCAGGATTACTTTACGTTTCTTTATAATCTCTTCTATATCCCCGCGTTATGGGCCCTTCCGGCCCATAATTATTTTCGTTCCCCTCTTGTAACCCATTCCCAACCCGATCCGTCTTGCGTATAGTAGCACCGTTAAATTGCATTGCTGGGAAGTAGAGTGAGTAATACGTTGTTTCGATGGCCGGTTCGCGTTTACTACGAGGATACCGATGCCAGTGGTGTGGTCTATCACGCCCGCTATGTCGCCTTTTTTGAAAGAGCGCGCACCGAGATGCTGCGTCATCACAACTTTCATCAACAGCAGCTGCTCAGTGAACATGTCGCTTTCGTGGTTCGGCGCATGACGGTGGATTACCTGGCTCCGGCTCGTC
Source organism: Serratia liquefaciens (assembly GCA_012719855.1). Taxonomy (GTDB): domain Bacteria; phylum Pseudomonadota; class Gammaproteobacteria; order Enterobacterales; family Enterobacteriaceae; genus Serratia; species Serratia liquefaciens_A. The sequence goes on from JAAXZN010000036.1 coordinate 114,266, forward strand.
TCGACGAACAGCTGGAAGTGCAGAGTGAAATCACCTCAATGCGCGGGGCCTCTCTCACGTTTGCCCAACGCATTGTCAATTCTGACGGGACTCTTTTGAGTCAGGCCGATGTGTTGATTGCATGCATTGATCCACACCAAATGAAGCCGATAGCGCTTCCTAAGTCTATTGTCGCGGAGTTTAAGCAGTGACTGACATGAACATCCTAGATTTATTCTTGAAGGCGAGTTTGCTGGTTAAGCTTATCATGTTGATTTTGATATGCTTCTCAGTAGCCTCTTGGGCGATCATCATCCAGCGCACCCGCATCCTGAATGCGGCCACGCGTGACGCCGAAGCCTTTGAAGACAAATTCTGGTCCGGTATTGAGCTTTCCCGTCTGTATCAGGAAAGCCAGGCGCGTCGCGATAGCCTGACCGGCTCAGAGCAAATTTTCCACTCTGGTTTCAAAGAGTTCGCTCGTTTGCACCGCGCTAACAACCATGCGCCTGAATCGGTGATCGAAGGGGCGTCACGCGCCATGCGCATCTCGATGAACCGCGAGCTGGAAACGTTGGAAAACCACATTCCTTTCCTTGGCACCGTGGGTTCGATCAGTCCGTATATCGGTCTGTTCGGCACCGTGTGGGGGATTATGCATGCCTTTATCGCACTGGGCGCGGTGAAGCAGGCCACGCTGCAAATGGTAGCACCGGGTATCGCCGAAGCACTGATCGCAACCGCCATCGGTTTGTTCGCCGCTATTCCGGCCGTTATGGCCTATAACCGCCTCAACCAGCGCGTCAACAAGCTTGAGCAGAATTACGACAACTTTATGGAAGAGTTCACCGCTATTCTGCATCGTCAGGCCTTCTCCAGCGACAGCAAATAAGTAGGAGGTAGCATGGCGAGAGTTCGTGGACGTAATCGGCGCGAGCTGAAGTCCGAAATTAACATCGTTCCGTTGCTCGACGTGTTGCTGGTGCTGTTGCTGATCTTTATGGCAACGGCGCCGATTATCACGCAGAGCGTTGAGGTTGATCTGCCGGACGCGACCGATTCCAAAACGGTGTCCAGCGATGATAACCCGCCGGTGATCCTTGAGGTTTCAGGCGTGGGTCAATATACCCTGGTGGTGGATCACAACCGCATGGAGCTGCTGCCACCGGAACAGGTTGCCGCCGAAGCCAAGTCGCGTTTAGCGGCTAACCCGAAAACGGTCTTTTTGATCGGTGGGGCGAAGGAAGTACCGTACGATGAGATTATCAAGGCATTGAATATTCTCCATCAGGCGGGCGTGGCTTCCGTGGGGCTAATGACCCAGCCAATCTGACCCTGAGGTCAGTGGCAACCCGGTTCCTGTGCTGCGGTGCAGGAACCCCGTATAAGCAACACCAGTTTTTGGGAATCTATTTTGGTAAAGGCAACTGAGCAAAACGATAAGCTGAACCGCGCCGTTATTGTTTCGGTCGTTCTGCACTTTGTATTGATTGCCCTGCTGATTTGGGGATCGCTGCAAGAAAACGTCGACATGAACAGTGCCGGCGGTGGCGGCGACGGTTCGGTTGTCGGTGCAGTGATGGTCGATCCCGGGGCAGTGGTGGAGCAGTATAACCGCCAGCAACAGCAGAGTAACGACGCGCAGCGTGCTGAAAAGCAGCGCCAGAAAAAAGCGGAACAACAAGCCGAAGAACTTCAGCAGAAGCAGGCGGCGGAACAGCAGCGCCTGAAAGAGCTGGAGAAAGAGCGTTTGTCTGCGCAGGAAAAAGCGGCACAGGACGCGAAAGAACAGGCGGAACAGCAGAAGCAGGCCGCAGAGCAGCAAAAACAGGCGGCGGAGCAGCAAAAGCAGGCTGCTGAACAGCAAAAAGCGGCCGAGAACGCCGCGGCGAAAGCCAAAGAACAACAGAAAGTAGCGGAAGCGGCCGCCGCCAAGGCGAAGGCCGAGGCAGATAAAGTCGCTAAAGCGCAGGCCGACGCGCAGAAGAAAGCAGAGTCTGAAGCCAAGAAAGAAGCCGCCGCCGCCGCTGCCGCCAAGAAACAGGCGGAAGAAGCGAAGAAAGCCGCTGCCGCCGAAGCCGCAGAGAAAAAGGCAACTGCCGAAGCAGAGAAGAAAGCTGCAGCAGAAGCTGAGAAAAAAGCCGCTGCTGATGCCGAGAAGAAAGCGGCCGCAGAAGCGGAGAAAAAAGCCGCCGCTGCCGAAAAAGCGGCCGCTGAGAAAGCCGCTGCCAAGAAGGCCGCAGACGCCAAGAAGAAAGCGGCTGCCGCAGCTGCAGCTCAGTCTTCGGACGTCAATGATCTGTTTGGCGACCTGGCGGACGGCAAAAACGCGCCGAAAGGCGGCGGGGCTAAAGCGAAGGGTGACGGCAAACCGGCCGGTCAGGGCAATGCCAAGACCGCGGGGGCCAGTGGTGCCGAGATTAACGGCTATCTCGGGCAGATCACTTCAGCTATTCAGAGCAAGTTTTACGACGCGGACTTGTATAAAGGGCGTAAGTGCGATCTGCGGATCAAATTGGCACCGGACGGTTTGCTGATTGATGTTAAATCGGAGGGGGGCGATCCGGCATTGTGTCAGGCAGCGATAGCCGCCGCTAAGCAGGCGAGAATACCGAAACCGCCAAGCCAGGCAGTTTACGAGGTGTTTAAGAATGCTCCCCTTACGTTTAGACCAGAATAATGGTTGTTTTAGCTGAGTCATATCGCAGGGATGTACTAAGGTAACCAACAGGGATTATGTAGTTTTGTTTGCGTTGGTTTGTTAAAATTCTGCTAATTTATCGCAGGCATCCCGCCTGGATAAGGGAGATGAGATGAAGCAGGCATTTCGAGTAGCGTTAGGTTTTTTAATACTGTGGGCCTCCGTTCTTCACGCGGAAGTTCGCATTGAAATCACCCAGGGGGTCGACTCCGCTCGCCCGATTGGTGTGGTGCCGTTTAAATGGGCTGGCCCAGGCACGCCTCCGGAAGATATTGGCAAGATTGTCGGCGCAGACCTGCGCAACAGCGGCAAATTCAACCCAATTGACGTAGCGCGCATGCCGCAGCAACCGACCACCGCGTCTGAAGTGACGCCGGCGGCCTGGACTGCATTGGGCATTGATGCGGTCGTGGTCGGCCAGGTGCAACCTGGTGCGGACGGCGGCTACCTGATCTCTTATCAACTGGTGGACACTTCAGGTTCTCCAGGCACCGTATTGGCGCAGAACCAGTATAAAGTGACCAAACAGTGGTTGCGTTATTCTGCTCACACCGCCAGTGACGAAGTGTTTGAAAAGCTGACCGGTATCAAGGGCGCATTCCGTACCCGTATCGCTTACGTTGTGCAGACCAACGGCGGGAAATTCCCGTACGAGCTGCGCGTAGCGGATTACGACGGCTACAACCAGTTTGTGGTACACCGTTCACCGGAACCACTGATGTCCCCGGCCTGGTCGCCGGACGGCAGCAAACTGGCGTACGTGACCTTTGAAAGCGGCCGCTCTGCGCTGGTGGTTCAGACCCTGGCTAACGGCGCTATCCGTCAGATCGCCTCGTTCCCGCGCCACAACGGTGCACCGGCGTTCTCACCGGACGGCAGCCGCCTGGCCTTTGCGCTGTCTAAAAGCGGCAGCCTGAACCTGTACGTGATGAATCTGGGCTCTGGCCAGATTACCCAAATCACCGACGGGCGCAGCAACAATACCGAACCGACCTGGTTCCCGGATAGCCAGTCTCTGGCGTATACCTCCGATCAGGGTGGCCGACCACAGATTTATAAAGTCAGTGCCAGTGGCGGTGCGTCACAGCGTCTGACATGGGAAGGCTCTCAGAATCAGGATTCTGAAGTCAGCTCTGATGGTAAATTCCTGGTGATGGTGAGCTCAAACAACGGTGCTCAGCATATCGCCAAACAAGATCTCGGATCGGGTGCCGTTCAAGTGTTAACCGGCACCTTCCTGGACGAAACGCCTAGTATTGCGCCAAATGGCACCATGGTGATCTATAGCTCCACGCAAGGTATGGGCTCCGTGTTGCAACTGGTATCGACTGATGGGCGTTTTAAAGCGCGTCTTCCGGCAACTGATGGACAGGTCAAATTCCCTGCCTGGTCGCCGTATCTGTGATGCATGTGTAAATATGTATGGCAAACTATAAAAGGATTAAAGAAATGCAACTGAACAAAGTGCTGAAAGGGCTTCTGCTGGCACTGCCAGTCCTGGCTGTAGCAGCTTGTAGTTCTAACAAAAGCGCAAACAACGACCAATCTGGTCTGGGCGCTGGCGCTGGCACTGGTACAGAAAACGGCAGCAGCAACCTGTCTTCTGAAGAACAAGCTCGTCTGCAGATGCAAGAACTGCAGAAGAACAACATTGTTTACTTCGGTCTGGACAAGTATGACGTGAGCTCTGAGTTCGCTCAGATGCTGGACGCACACGCTGCATTCCTGCGTAACAACCCGTCTTACAAAGTGACCGTAGAAGGCCACGCGGATGAGCGCGGTACGCCGGAATACAACATTGCCCTGGGTGAGCGTCGTGCTAACTCCGTGAAAATGTACCTGCAAGGTAAAGGCGTTTCAGCTGACCAAATCTCTATCGTTTCTTACGGTAAAGAAAAACCAGCAGTACTGGGCCACGACGAAGCGGCTTATGCTAAAAACCGTCGTGCAGTTCTGGTTTACTAAGAGAATCGCATGAACAGTAACTTCAGACGTCACTTGTTGAGTCTGTCGTTACTGGTTGGCGTAGCGGTCCCATGGGCCGCTACTGCCCAAGCGCCAATCAGTAATGTCGGCTCCGGCTCGGTCGAAGACCGTGTCACCTCGCTTGAGCGCATCAGCAATGCTCAAGGCCAGCTTTTAAACCAACTCCAGCAACAACTCTCTGACAATCAGCGCGATATTGACTCGCTCCGCGGGCAAATCCAGGAAAGCCAATATCAACTGAATCAGGTCGTTGAACGCCAAAAGCAAATCTATCAACAGATGGATAGCATCAGCCAGGGTGGCGCTCAGAGCTCTGCTGCCGCAGCGGGCGCCGCGGGTGGGGCAGCAGCGGCTGCGTCCTCCGGAGGCGCTGACAATGCGTCTGCGGGCGCTACAGCAGCGGTACCGGCCAGTACGGGTGATGAAAACAGCGACTACAACGCCGCTGTTTCATTGGCGCTGGAAAAAAAACAGTATGACCAGGCAATTTCCGCTTTTCAGACCTTCGTAAAACAGTACCCAAAGTCTACTTATCAGCCTAATGCCAACTACTGGCTGGGGCAGTTGTATTACAACAAGGGTAAGAAAGACGATGCGGCTTACTATTATGCGGTCGTGGTGAAGAATTACTCAAAGTCACCTAAGGCGCCGGACGCCATGTACAAGGTGGGTATCATCATGCAGGAAAAAGGGCAGGCCGATAAAGCCAAAGCCGTGTTCCAGCAGGTGATTAAACAATACCCAACCAGTGCTGCGGCCAAACAGGCGAAAAGTCGCGTAGCCGGTTAGTCAGAAAAAAAATGAGCCCAGAAGTTAGTCGATTTGACCGCTTTCTGGGCTCATTCGCGTGAAGAACAAGCAGTTGAACCCCTTGTTCAAAAATTTAGGTTGCGCTGCCAAGATAAATTAGTAATATATGCCGCCGTTGCCAAGACATCTTGCAAGATGTTAAAGCAGCAAGGAAATTGGGTCGTTAGCTCAGTTGGTAGAGCAGTTGACTTTTAATCAATTGGTCGCAGGTTCGAATCCCGCACG
>JAAXZN010000037.1 GCA_012719855.1 Serratia liquefaciens
AGGCTGGCACCTTTGCCGATCGATGCGGCAAACGCATCCATAGACATGCCAAAAGCGAGAATGAGTGTAGCTGACAAGTTCATGTAAAATAGCCTCGGCCGGGCGGCTCCATATACACGTAACCCACCCCCAACCATACGACGGAGTTACGTGTCTATGGTCTCGCCAACCTTACCTGGCTGCCCGCACCACGTTTTAATGAATAAAACGAGTATGTTGATACGGGCGTTTCTGGCGTTTAATTGTCCAGAAACCGGCTACTCCCCAATGACGGCGCAACCATACCATATTATTTCCGTTGGCAACAACCCTTATTCCCCATGGATATTTATTTGGAATTGATAATTATTTTCATTAATGAAATATGCAAGACGGAATATAATGTAGGCGAGTGCAATAATGTTGCATAAATAATAATCAGGTAGCCTGGTGCGCTGGTGATTAATTATCCACATTCAGCGCGTGGTGAGAAAAGAGATTCTATTGGGATTGCTTTTACTTACTGATTTTCAACAAAAAAATGGTAGATCTTTTCAAGATCGTCTAATTGAGTGACCTGAATCAGCAGTCTGCGCCGCTCGAGATCTATGACCAGGATACCATCCTCGGATAAATTCATGGCTTTAATGCGGTTATATTCAATAAACGCATTAGCATAAAAGAAACCCTGCGCTTTAAACAGCAGCTTGGGCCAGCGGATATAGGATATGTAGACGGCGATCAGTGCTAAAGAAATAAGCAGATAGGTGGTTAATGCAGCACCCTGCGTCGTGACATTACGATAAATCAGAATGGCAATCAGGCCGACAAAGATCAGACAATCAATCCGGTTACGTCGCTTTAGCTGTACCTTGAGCAGCGTTTTGCCCTTCAGCAGGTTCATCCCGAATTCGTCGTAAATCGCATACAACAGCATCAGCGCGGTGAAAATCAGTAATACGCCATCGGTCAGCGACATCTTTCAACTCCACAAATAAAAAACCGGGGGCTTGCCCCCGGCGAGACTGCTGACAAACATATAATGTTTGGCGGCAGGCGCTAAAGGTTTTGAAAATAAACCAGGAAAATCAATTTATTGGTTTTCGACTGATAACACAAAGGGGGAAAAACCACGCTTTTATCCCCCTTTGTCAATAACCTGGCCGGGGGTTGCCCCCCGGCGGTTAATCGTCTTACAGGCCCAGCAGGCCAACCCAGTAGCCGAAGATACCGATGACGAAGAAGCCGATGATGATCCACAGCGCATTCACTTTCCTGCGCAGCAGCCACATACAGCCAAAGGTCAGCAGCAACGGCACCAGACCCGGCATCAGCTGGTCGAGGATGGTCTGCACCGTGGTCACCGTGGTATGCCCGGTCTGGTCGGTGATTTTAGACACCACCAGCGGGATATTCACGTGCGTCCACTTGTTAACCAATGCCCCCATGACAAACAGGCCGAGAATGGACGCTCCTTCCGTCAGTTTTTGCAGGAAGCCGCCGCCCATATCGTTAACGATATCCACCCCTTTGCGGTAGCCGTAGGCCACGCCGTAATAGCGGGTCAACAGGCGCACCAGGTTGAACAGGACGAAGAACAAAATCGGACCCAGTAGGCTGCCGCTCATGGCGATACCGGCGCCGAGCGCGGCGAATACCGGACGAACGGTCCCCCAGAAAATCGGGTCGCCTACGCCGGCCAGAGGCCCCATCAAGCCGACTTTGATGCCGTTGATGGCCGCATCGTCGATCGGCGCACCGTTAGCGCGCTGTTCTTCCATCGCCATGGTAACGCCAAGCACCGGCGCCGCCACGTAAGGATGGGTGTTGAAGAACTCCAGATGGCGTTTAATCGCCTGTTTGCGATCGTCGTTATTTTCCGGGTACAGGCGACGGATCACCGGCACCATGGAGAAGCAAAAACCCAGCGCCTGCATACGTTCGAAGTTCCATGAACCCTGGAACAGGTTCGAACGCATAAACACACCGCGAATATCGGCTGGCGTGAGTTTCTTTTGAGCTGTTGTATCAACCATTTCTCTCACCTATTCCTAGTCCAGTTCGTTATCGAGGTCGTTGGCGTTAGCCGGGCCGGCTTGCACAACTTGTGACTTGTTGTATTTCGGGCTGAGCTGGATATACAGCACGGCCATCACCACGCCGATAACGCCGAGCGCGACCAGGTTAAAGTTGGTGAAGGCGGCAGTAACGAAGCCGAGGTAGAAGAATGGCATCAGATAACCGGCACGCATCATGTTGATCACCATGGCGTAACCGACCACCACGATCATCCCGCCGGCGATGTTCAGGCCGCTGGTGACGACTTCCGGGATCGAGTTAAGCAGCGCGTGAACGCCAGAGGTGCCGACCGAGATAGCGACGATAACCGCCGGGATAGCTATACGCATCGCCTGCAACAGCAGGGCGGAAATATGCAGCCAGGTGATGGCGCGCAAACTGCCGCGTTCTGCCGCGCTGTCCGCTGCGTGCTGGAAGGCGACGGTCAGGGTACGCACGATGATGGTCAGAACTTGTCCGGCCGCCGCCAGCGGGATGGCCAGGGCGATACCGGCACCGACGCTTTGTCCGCCGGCAATAACCAAAATGGTGGAAATGATGGACGCCAATGCCGCATCTGGCGCAACCGCCGCACCGATGTTCATCCAGCCCAGGGCGATCATCTCCAGCGTACCGCCGATGATGATACCGGTTTTCATGTCTCCGAGGATAAAACCGATCAGGGTACAGGCGACCAGCGGACGGTGAAATTGAAACTCGTCGAGAACGGAACCCATCCCGGCGATACAGGCAACGATAAATATCAGTACAATCTGAAGAGTGGTAATCTCCATTGCACTTCTCCTATGACCAAAGATCTCTGAGTAAAATAATTACTGGCTGTCGCCATTAATTGAGTTTGTTAATCAGGTCCATCATTTTTAACCGGCTGTCGGACGAGACTTTACGCACTTCCAATTCAATACCGCGCTCGTTTAATTTCTTAAACGCTTCGATATCTTTTTCGTCAACCGACACGGCATTGTTCACCTGAGTTTTGCCCTGACGGAACGCCATGCCACCGATATTCACCGATTTGATATCCACACCGCCTTCAACCAGGCGCCAAACGTCGGTCGGGTTGGTAAACAGCAGCATCACGCGATCGCCGGCGTATTTCGGGTTGTTCCACACGCGAATGGCTTTCGCTACGTCAACCACGTGTGCGGTGACGCCCGGCGGAGCAACCTGAGTCAGCAAGGTTTTGCGGACGTGGTCGGCGGCAACTTCGTCGCTGACCACGATAATGCGGCTGACGTCGGTTTCCTTGGTCCAGCGGGTCGCTACCTGGCCGTGGATCAAGCGGTCATCGATACGGGCCAGGCCGATTTTCATATGGTCATTGGGCCCCAGCGGCACTTGCGGAGCAGCGGGTTTGGCGGCGGGAGAACTCTGCGGTGCCGCGGGCTTAACACTCTCTTCTGCCGGTTTTTTCAGCGCTTTCACGCCCTCACGGCCGGTTTCCAACGCCAGGGCGACCAATTCGTCGAAGCTGGGGTTGTCGTCTCGTGCCATGAACGTTTCCACCAGCATGGGAATGTTAACCCCGGTGACGACCTCATAGTTTTCTTTATCGACGGCGATGCGGCTGGCCGCATTGAACGGGCTGCCGCCCCAGGTATCCACCAGGAACAGGACGCCACCGCTGGTGTCGAGCCCGCTGATTTTCCCGTTGTATTTCTCGATTAACGTTTCGGCATTTTCACCGGGGACGAAATCTATAAAAGCGACGTTGTCCTGTTCGCCCAATAGCATCTCCGTCGTTTTCAGCAATTGTTCCGCTGCGGTCCCGTGTGTGCCGATGATAATAGCTATTGCCACTCGCTACCTCCTCATTGAACTTCGTGCACGGATTGTGTCGGTCTTTAGTTCATTTGCTTCCTGGCAGTCACTTCCGCGGTTCAGATACATTATGGTAGAAATCTGGAAACCCGCTCTTAACATTTCTCGCGCAGTTTCAAATGCCTGTGCGCGTTGTTCCACGTTAGCGCCATTTATTTTAGTGAGTGAAAAAATAAATTTTGTGACGTTGCTCTGTTATTGAGCGCTCGGATAAGTCCTAACGGGGGTGTTTGCGGAATTAAACAACAGAGCTGTTACAAGAGAATGCAGAAGGTAAAAAAGCTTCTTTGCCGCCCAAAAAATTCCTGCTAGAGTATTTCCTCTTTCATATTTAGGAGTGAAGGGCCTCAGCCCACCCTATGGACTGTCACCGAAGTTACTGTTTTTCAAGGTTCCACCCGCCACCCGCTGGCGTTGCAAAAATCACACGGCCGCTCGGTCATTCCCCGGTACTACAATCCCGTTATCTTGCTGTTGCTGTCTGCGCTTATTCTGCGTTGGCATTCTCACGCCTGAGCCTTGCTCGGCAATCCTGTCTTTTTTCCGGAGTCTGATATGGAATTTTTAATGGACCCCTCAATTTGGGCTGGGTTACTGACACTGATCGTGTTGGAAATTGTACTGGGCATCGACAACCTGGTGTTTATCGCCATTCTGGCCGATAAGCTGCCGCCGAAGCAGCGTGATAAAGCGCGTATCCTCGGATTGTCGCTGGCGCTGTTTATGCGTTTGGGCCTGCTGTCGGTGATTTCCTGGATGGTTACGCTGACCACGCCGCTGTTTAGCGTCGCGGACTTCAGCTTCTCCGGCCGCGATCTGATCCTGCTGTTCGGTGGTGTGTTCCTGTTGTTCAAGGCCACCATGGAGTTGCACGAACGGCTGGAAGGGCAGACGCATCAGGATGGCGCCAACCGTGGTTACGCCAAGTTCTGGGCGGTGGTGGTGCAAATTGTGATCCTTGACGCAGTGTTCTCGCTCGACGCGGTGATTACCGCCGTGGGGATGGTGAACGACCTGCCGGTGATGATGACCGCCGTGGTTATCGCTATGGTGGTGATGTTGGTGGCCTCCAAACCGCTGACTAACTTCGTGAATGCGCATCCGACTATCGTGGTGCTGTGTCTGAGCTTCCTGTTGATGATCGGCCTGAGCCTGATCGCCGAAGGCTTTGGCATGCATATTCCGAAAGGTTATCTGTACGCTGCGATTGGCTTCTCGATCCTGATTGAGCTGTTTAACCAAATCGCGCGCCGTAACTTTATCAAGCACCAGGCACATCGCCCGATGCGTGAACGTACCGCTGAGGCGATCATGCGCCTGATGGGCCAACAGCGGGCGCAGCAGACGGATGAAGCGGCACCGTTGCCGGTGAATGAAACCTTCGCGGAAGAAGAGCGCTATATGATCAGCGGCGTGTTGACGCTGGCTTCGCGTTCCCTGCGTAGCGTGATGACTCCGCGCACCGAAATTTCATGGGTGGATTGCGATCGTTCCCGCGAAGAGGTACGCGAACAGCTGTTGGATACCCCACACAGCCTGTTCCCGGTTTGCCGTGATTCTCTGGATGAAATTATCGGCGTGGTTCGCGCCAAGGATCTGCTGGTGGCGGTAGAACAGGGCGAAGATATCGCCGAGTTCGCTGCGCGCACGCCGCCGATCGTGGTGCCGGAAACCATGGACGTGATTAATCTGCTGGCAGTACTGCGTCGTGCCAAAGGGCGACTGGTGGTAGTCACCAATGAGTTCGGCGTGGTGCAGGGGCTGGTGACGCCTTTGGACGTGCTGGAAGCCATTGCCGGTGAGTTCCCCGATGAGGACGAAACGCCGGATATCGTGGTGGAAGCCAACAGCTGGCTGGTAAAAGGCGGTGCCGATATGCACTCGCTGGAGCAGGCGTTGAACTGCGAAGATCTGGTCAGCCCGACGGCGGATTACGCCACCTTGGCGGGGTTCCTGCTGGCCCATTACGGCCAAATGCCGGTGGTGGGTGACGTGGTGGAGCTGAACCGGCTGCGCTTCGAAGTCATTGAGGTATCAGAGTACCGCATTGAGCTGGTGCGCATCACCAAAGTGGAGCCTCACGACGAGGAACATCAGTAACACAAGCCGGAGGCATCACGCCTCCGGTTTTTTTTCCTGCGCTGCCTTTTGCTCCTCCCGCTGACTCCCCGTCCGTAACCGCGATTCGTACTGCTGTAGCCACAGTGGGAAAACATGGATCGGCATGGGCTTGGCAAAATAGAAGCCTTGCAGGGCATTCACGTCGTGCGATCGCAAATATTCAACCTGTTCGGCGGTTTCTACCCCTTCAGCTACCAGTTTCAGTTTCAGGCGCTGCGCCAAGGTAATAATGGTATCGGTGACCGTAGCGTTAATGGCATCGGTACCGATGGCGGCGGTAAACCCGCGATCGATCTTCAACACGTCCGGACTGAGTTTTTTCAGGTAGCTGAGCGAGCTGTGCCCGGTGCCAAAATCATCGATCGCCAGCATGATGCCCATTTCCTTCAGCGTTTTGATCTGCTCATACTGAATTTCCGACAGCGCGGTACGTTCGGTCAGCTCCAGCATCAGCGACGGCATCGGCTGGGCAGGCAGCCACAGACGGCGAATGTCATCGATAATGGTCACCGCGTTGAAATGCTCGGCGGCGACGTTGATGCTGATATAAAACGACGGCCGCGGCGGGAATAACTGCAGGTTTTCCACCACGGTGCTCATCAGGTAGCGGGTCAGGGGGATGATTAACCCATGCTGTTCCGCCAAGGGGATGAACACGTCCGGGGAGATCCAGCCCTGGCGTTTGTTTTTCCAGCGCAGCAGGGTTTCAACCCCAACGCAGCGACCGGTTTCTGCGTTGATGATCGGCTGACAGTAAACGCGGAATTCGCGATGAGAAATGGCATGCCCTATATGGTATGACAGACTCATGCGGTTGGCGGTGAGCAGGTACACCACGTAGGCTGCCAGCAGGCTGATCAACAACGACAGCGGAATATGGCGCGGCAGCGCCGCCAGTGCCAGCATATTGGTCTGGGGCCCGTACAGCGAGATAGAAAAGGGGTATTGCGTCGACTTTGCGGTATAGCGCAGGTCGTTCGTCAGGCTGGCACTGCGCAGGATCTCGCGGCGGCCGTATTCCAGACTGTAGTCACCCACGTTCAGCACCACCCGTTGTGCATAGGGCTCCTGAGGCTCGAGTAGAAAGTTTGCCAGCAGTTCAATATTGAAGACATGCAAGACGCCGTTACGGTGATTGTTGTCCTCTTCTGGCGTCCACATGATCAGGGTGGGGACACCTTTGGCGACCGACAGCGAAGGGCGCAGCGCCAGCTTCGCGCCATCGTTTGCTATTGTGGGCAAAATAGCACTGAAAATATATTTGCGGGAACCAAACAGGCTGGAACAGTAAATAACGCCATCCTTGACCAGTAGCATTGCCCGAAGCGCCTGGTTTTGCGCGGCGCGAAAGCGCAGCGTTGGCATTACGGTTTCACAAGTGGAGGTCAGCAGGGGCATGGAGCGTTTGGCCTGTTGTTCAGCCGGGACAAGCAGATTGTTGATCTTGGTGACGGTGCGGTGGGCAAGCACCTGACGATTGTGCTCGATGCTGCCGATTTCCTGGTAATAGCGGGTGTACAGCGACAGCAGCAGAATAGCCAACCCAACCGCCCCGGCCAGCAGCCAACGGTAATAGCGGTATTTGGTCACGGTAAGTTGGGTCATCAACATCGCTAAATCCTTGTTCGGTAAGCCAGCCCAGGATCACCGTCAGGCCAAACAGTCCCAAATGATACTCGGCTAATTCTAGCCTGTTGTTATACAAGAAGTGATGGTAACCCAGTAAATTATTTAAATTTGGCGAAACAGAGGGTGAAATTGCAGGTTAACCGCAGGATCAATGTGACGTTGCCAACAGTTTTTATGTGTGACATTGTCACATGATCGGCGTTAGCGGATTGATTATCAACGCATCGCACTAAGAAAAACCCCGCCGGAAAGGCGGGGTCAGACTGCTGACAGAGTTCTTTGCAGTGAAAAGTTCTGATCTGAGGACTAATAAAAACAAAGGATTAGGTCTTCAGGTTTACCCCAAACATCCGAAAACCACGCTTTTCGGGTGTTTGTCATCAGACTAACCCCGCCGGAGAGGCGGGGTTGGGATTAATCGCACTGAACTTTGATGGCCAGACCGCCACGAGAGGTTTCTCGGTATTTGGCGTTCATGTCTTTGCCGGTTTCGTACATGGTTTCGATCACCTTATCCAGTGACACGCGAGGTTCGCTGGTGCGTCGCAGGGCCATGCGCGCCGAGTTGATTGCCTTCACGGAGGCAATGGCGTTACGCTCGATGCAAGGCACCTGAACCTGGCCGGCAACCGGGTCACAGGTCAGCCCCAGGTTGTGTTCCATACCGATTTCTGCCGCGATGCAGACCTGTTCCGGGCTGCCGCCCAGCAGTTCAGCCAAACCGGCTGCCGCCATCGAACAGGCCACACCCACTTCCCCCTGGCAGCCCACTTCGGCGCCGGAGATAGAAGCGTTCATTTTGTACAGCGCACCGACAGCACCCGCCGCCATAAAGTAACGGATGTAAATATCCGGGCTGACGGATTCGATAAAGTGGTCATAGTAAGCCAATACGGCCGGTACGATGCCACAGGCGCCGTTGGTTGGCGCGGTGACCACACGGCCACCCGCCGCATTCTCTTCGTTGACCGCCAGCGCGAACATATTGACCCAGTCAATAACGTTCATTGGATCGCTGGACAGCTTGTCGGAGGAGACCAACAGACGACGTAATGCGGAAGCACGACGCGGTACACGCAGTGGACCAGGCAGTACGCCTTCGGTATTCAGGCCGCGGTCGATACAGGCGCGCATGGTCTGCCAGATGTTGCCGAAGTAGGTTTCGATATCCTGCTTGCTGTGCAGCGCCAGTTCGTTCTGCATCACCATGCCGGACAGCGACAGCCCGGTTTCACGGCAATGCTCAAGCATTTCACGCGCAAAATTGAACGGGTAAGGAACGCTCAATTCATGTGCATCGGTTTTGCCGAAATTCTCTTCATCGACGATAAAACCACCGCCGATAGAATAGTAAGTCTTGCTGTAAACTTGTTTATCCCCGGCGAAGGCGTGGATTTGCATGCCGTTCTCATGCAGCGGCAGGTTATCGCTGCGGAATACCATGCCGCCGTCACGCGGGAAATCTACCTCATGCAGGCCGCTGGCCAGCATCAGTCTTTGACGTTGTTCTACATCGCGAATAAAACCCGGGATGCTATCGATATCAACGGTATCAGGCATATTGCCCGCCAGGCCGAGGATGATAGCGATATCGGTATGGTGACCTTTACCGGTCAATGAGAGTGAGCCGTAAACATCTACGGCAACACGCGTGATAGAAGGCATCAGGCCTTTATTTACCAGATCGTCGACAAACTGTTTGCCGGCTTTCATCGGTCCAACCGTATGAGAGCTGGACGGGCCGATGCCGATCTTAAACATGTCGAAAACGCTAATCACGCTAAAACTCCTTAGAGGCATATTGTTATGGCTGCATCGGTTAAAAACCGTGCAGGGAACAGCGATATTGTAAAAGGGCCGTACGGGTTCGGTTGCCTTTTTCGCATGAAATAAAATAATCCTTGGTGTCAGTCCTGTTTATGATTGCCGCAGGCGTTCGGCCAGTCGTAGAACCGCCGCTGCCTAAACTCGGTTAATGGCAATCGCGCCAGCTTCCGTTGCTGAACGCGGCCGGCTTAAACCCTGCTGAAATAGTGGTTTATTCCGGACGGCGGTATTTTACAGGTATTTCGTAAGGTTGAAGAGAGGGTTTACAGTTTTTTTAAAACTCTGATAGCCAGAACGGTAGTTGAAAAAGCAAACAAATGAAGTGATGCCGATCGCTTTACCCGTGCCGCTGGTGCAGGTAACCGTTTGGCTTGTGATCGGCGTCACGAAATTAGCGCTAAATGCTGACCTGTTGCGCCAGTCGGCGAATGATGGCGGCGGTCAATCCCCAGACAAATTGGCTCTGGTACCAGGACAAATAAATACGGTGCGAATGGCCGGCGCGCTGAATATCCAGCGGGTAATAGCGTGAGAGCGTCAGCGCTTCGTGCAGAGGCATTTCGAAAACGTCGGCCACTTCGTCTTCATTGGCGCTAAATTGTACGTCGGGTGAGATCAGACCGACAACCGGGGTGACCTGGAAACCGGTGCTGCTGTCGAGCGGGGCCAGCTGGCCAAGGATGGTCACCGCCTGGGGGGGATTGCCACTTCCTCCTGGGCTTCACGCAGGGCGGTAATAATCGCCGACCCGTCTTCGGCATCGGTTTTACCTCCGGGAAACGCCACCTGGCCCGGATGTTTTCGCAAGGAATCGGCACGTCGGGTGAGCAGCAGCGTGGGCTCAGGTCGGCAGATAATGGGTATCAGTACCGCCGCCGGGCGGACGTTATGCGAAATCTGCGATGCCTGCGGCAGTTGCAGTTGGAAGCGGCTGATAAAAGCCGCCAGCGAGGTAGGGTAACTCGGTGGGTTCACGAAGCGATGACCTCCCCCAACTGCGGCAAAATGCGGCCGACTTTATCGAAGGTTTCCTGATATTCCGCCTGTTCCTGGCTGTCGGCCACGATACCGCCGCCGGCCGCACAGTAAATGCGGCCCTTTTCGGTAAACAGCGTGCGGATGGTGATGTTGGTGTCCATGGTGCCGCAGGCGCTGATATAGCCGATACTGCCGCAGTAGGCATTGCGCCGCTGTGGTTCCAGCTCTTCGATAATTTCCATTGCCCGTACCTTGGGCGCACCGGTAATGGATCCACCCGGGAAGCAGGCGCGCAATAGCTCAGTCGCCGGCGTGTGTTCGGGCAGGATGGCGGTAATGGTACTGACCAAATGATGCACCGCCGGGAAAGGCTCTACCACGAACAACTCGGGAACTTTGACGCTGCCCGGCTCGGCGACGCGGCCGATATCGTTGCGCAGTAGATCGACAATCATCAGGTTTTCGGCGCGATCTTTGGTGGAATTCGCCAACCGTTGCGCCTGTTGCGCATCTTGCTCGGCATCGGCCAGCCGCGGCAGGGTGCCTTTGATAGGTCGGGTTTGGATTTGCCGGTTCTCCAGCCACAAAAAGCGCTCGGGCGAAACGCTCAGTACGGCGTTGTCCGGCAGACGTAAAAAGGCAGAGAAGGGGGCGCGATTGCTGGCGTTCAGTTGCAGAAAGGCTTGCCATTCATCACCCTGATAATCTGCGGAAAATCGCTGCGCCAGATTGATTTGGTAGCAATCGCCACTGCGCAAATAATGCTGGATGCGCTGGAATTTTTCGCCGTACTGCTGCCGCGTCATGTTGGCTTGCCAACGGCTGACCAAGGCAAAAGCTTGTCGGGGTTCAGGCTGCTGGCTGCATAGCCACAGCCAGCGCTGTTCAACGTCCTCATAGCTAAGTAACGTCAGCGTCTTCCTGTGGTGATCGGCAATCAGCGCCCAGTCATATATTCCCACCGCCATGTCCGGCAGCGCGATATCCACCTGCGCCAACTGCGGCAGTTGTTCCACCCTGCGGCCCAGATCGTAACCAAACAGCCCAAGGGCTCCTCCCTGGAACGGCAAGCCGGCATTCGCTGCCGGCTGCCAGTTTTGCCGTTCCAACTGCTGTTGCAGCAACTGGAAGGGATCTTCCTGTGATTGCTGCTCATCCGCGCCGCGGCAAATTTCCGTGATTTGCCCTCGGGTAGTCAGAGTGACCTTGGGGGCCGCGACCAAAATATCGAAACGGTTATGCGAATGTTCGGCAAAGCCGGAATGCAGCAGCATTGCCCAAGGGCGTTGAGCAAGAGGAGCAAACAGCTCCAGCAGGGTGGTGGGGGTGTAGGGCAAAGATTTTAGATTCGGTGCAGTTGCGCTCATGGGCCTCAATAAACCTGACTGACGGGGCGGCTGTTTATGATGGCTATTCTGCCATATTCGGCCGATGGGCGCATGTCCTGGCATGTGCGTACAAAGCACAGTTCACATAAACAATGAATCAACAAATTTGCAAATGAAGCATTTTTTGCGACTTCAACTATAATCCAATATGTTAAAAACTGCGTTATCAATTAAAAGCTCGGATATATCCTATCCTTTGGAATCGGTTTTTATAAAGTAAAACCCGTAATTAGTTTTATTGCGTTATTACTTTTGATTGAGATCACAAAAATATCAGACGAACTTATGTCATCGCCTGAAAATACCGACATCTGAACGATAAATGCCTAAAAACGAGCACGTTTCGACTAAAACTATAAACAGTAACAAGACGCATTTAGACCCGTTTTATCGCCGGGCCACTGCGTTCTAATTTAATTGCACCCTGATATTTTTAAAAAATAGAAATATTCATTCGTTACTTTTTGCGAAGAGCTGCCTATGCCCCTAATGCTGAGTGTCATCGTCCCGCTACATAACGTGGGTGAACTGTTTGAGCCGTTTTTGGCCTCGCTGTTAGCCCAACAGGAGCGGCGGCTGGAGGTGATCATCGTCAACGACGGATCCACCGACGGCTCTGGTGATATCGCCCACCGCTATGCCCAACGGCATCCTCATATTACCGTTATTGACCAGCTCAATGCGGGCGTATCCTGTGCGCGCAATGCCGGGTTGGCTGTGGCACGCGGAAAATATGTGGCTTTTCCTGACGCCGATGATTTACTGGCGCCGGAAATGTATGCAATCCTGATTGAAATGGCTGAAGAAAATCAATTGGATGTCATGCAGTGCAACGGTGAACGTTATTTCACCGGTCAAGATGAACTGCAACCAATTATTCCGCAAAACCGCTTGGGCGACACCGGCGTTATTAGCGGAGTGAAATGGTTGGAACGTGCGCTGAAATCGAGAAAATTTATTCATGTGGTCTGGCTGGCGGTATATCGCCTCGATTTTATTAAACAGCATCGATTGTATTTTGAACCGGGTTTGCACCACCAGGATATTCCCTGGACCACCGAGGTGATGTTCAATGCACAGCGGGTGAAATATCTCAGCAAAGCGTTATATCGCCAACGAGTGCACGATAAATCGATCAGCAACCGTCGTCGAACCGGTCAGGCCAACGTCGAATATCAACGCCATTATATGAAAATAGTGGAGATGCTGGTGGCGATGAACCAGCGCTATGCGCGGAAAATCAGTATCCGTCCGGCTTTTCACTGGCAGATCACCCGTGAAGCCCTGGGCATTTGTCACAGCATTCGCCGCGAACCCGAACTGGCGGCGCAGTGCCGGATCACCGATGAGTTCTATCAGCGGGGTATCGATCGGGCGATGGCCACCAATGCGCGCGGCCTCAAGCAGAATTGGCACGTCATGCTCTGGTTACACCGCCTGAAACAGTGGCGACATGGCGATCATTGCTCACAACCCGCCGCTGAATAACAGACGTTGGGATCCGCCGGTTTAAGGGGTATACTCGCCCTCCATTTTACCGGAGAGAAACACATGCTTGCAGGTATGCCGTCGTTAAGCCATCTAGAGCAGCAGGAAGCTGCGGATCGTATCCATCAGCTGATGGAACAAGGCATGAGCAGTGGTGAAGCCATCGCGCGCGTCGCGCAGGAAATCCGCGAAAAACATCAGGGTGACCAGGTCAGCGTAATGTTCGATGACGAAGATGACGATGAAGAGTATCAGGAACGCCCGGAAGACCAGGGTGATGACGACTCGGAAGAAGACGAAAACTATTGATGTTGCAGGGGCCGGCCCGCCGGCCCCAAAGCCTTAACCTTCGATGACCACCGCAGCGGCGGCCTGCTTAGCCGACTCTACCGCCAACTCGATATTTTCAGCTGTCGCCAGCGCGACGCCCATTCGACGTTGACCTTCAATTTCCGGCTTGCCGAACAAACGTAGCTGATTGTGACCGGTCAGTGCACGATCCAGCCCGCTGAAACGCAGGTCGCTGCTGGTAAGCTGTGGCAGGATCACCGCCGAGGCCGAAGGGCCGAACTGACGGATCGCGCCAATAGGCAGACCGAGGAAGGCACGCACATGCAGCGCAAATTCAGACAGGTCTTGTGAAATCAGAGTCACCATGCCGGTATCGTGCGGGCGCGGTGAAACCTCGCTGAAAATCACTTCATCACCACAGACAAACAGTTCGACGCCGAACAGGCCAAAACCACCCAGCGCCTTCACCACGTTTTCCGCAATTGCCTGCGCGCGGCTGAGCGCCAGTTCGCTCATCTGCTGCGGCTGCCAGGATTCGCGGTAATCCCCGTCTTCCTGACGATGTCCGATCGGTGCGCAGAAATGTACGCCATCGACGGCGTTGATGGTCAGCAGAGTGATTTCAAAATCGAACTTCACCAGGCCTTCGACAATCACCCGCCCCCCGCCGGCACGGCCACCCTGTTGGGCGTAATCCCAGGCGGTTTTCAGCTGTTCCGGGCTGCGGATCAGGCTCTGGCCCTTGCCGGAAGAACTCATGACAGGTTTGATAATGCACGGGTAGCCGATTTCGTCGACGGCCTGACGGAAGGCATCTTCACCGTCGGCAAAACGGTAGCTGGAGGTCGGCAGACCAAGGGTTTCTGCCGCCAGGCGACGGATGCCTTCGCGGTTCATGGTCAGGCGCGTCGCTTCTGCGCACGGCACCACGCGGTGCCCTTGCTGCTCCAACTCAACCAGCATGCCGGTGGCGATAGCTTCGATCTCCGGCACGATGTAGTCAGGGCGTTCCTGTTCAATTACGGCTTTCAGCGCGTTGCCGTCCAGCATGTTAATAACGTGGCTGCGATGGGCCACGTGCATGGCTGGGGCGTTGGCGTAACGATCTACGGCAATCACTTCCAGCCCCAAACGCTGACATTCGATGGCAACTTCTTTACCCAGCTCGCCGGAGCCGAGCAGCATAACGCGGGTGGCGGAGGGGCGCAGGGCGGTTCCAATAGTTAACATAGTCTCGTACCTGGATCTGTGGAGAGTAACGCGGTCTGATTGTGGGCGAAGATTATATACGAAAACGTTTGCGTGTGCAGCCTACGGCAAACGCGTTGCCGGTTTCTGGGTTAAAACCCCGGTTGGCGGCTTTTTTTATGCGTGAAATCCGTAATCCTGACTATCTCTGTTATCATCTGCGGTTGATTCGGTGCTGCCGTGGGCGCGCCGCCATTCCATTTGCCATATAAGAGTTATCGCCGTGAGCACAGTTTCTTTTTCTTCCCTGCCGCTGCCAGCCGAACAGTTGGCCAACCTCAACGAACTGGGGTATGCCGAAATGACACCGGTGCAGGCTGCTGCACTGCCCGCCATCCTGAAAGGGCAGGACGTACGTGCCAAAGCAAAAACCGGCAGCGGTAAAACGGCGGCGTTCGGCATTGGCCTGCTGGACAAAATCAACGTTTCCCAAGTGGCGGCCCAGGCGCTGATCCTGTGCCCGACGCGTGAGCTGGCGGATCAGGTCAGTAAGGAATTGCGTCGTCTGGCGCGCTTCACTCAGAACATCAAAATTCTGACCCTGTGCGGGGGCCAGCCGATGGGCCCGCAGCTCGATTCGCTGGTGCATGCGCCGCATATCGTGGTGGGCACGCCGGGGCGTATTCAGGAACACCTGCGTAAGAAAACGCTGGTGTTGGATGAGCTGAAAGTGCTGGTGCTGGACGAAGCCGACCGCATGTTGGACATGGGCTTTGCCGACGATATCGACGATGTGATCAGCTACACGCCGCCGCAACGTCAGACGCTGCTGTTCTCCGCAACCTATCCGAGCGGGATCGAACGCATCAGCGCTCGCGTGCAGCGTGATCCGCTGAATGTGGAAGTGGACGACGGTGAAGAGCAAACCACCATCGAACAACGTTTCTACGAAACGACCCGCGATCAACGCCCGGCGGTATTGGTGTCGGCGATCCGTCATTACCAACCTTCTTCTTGCGTGGTGTTCTGCAACACCAAACGCGATTGCCAGAGCGTGTATGAAGCGCTGGAAGCACGAGGCATTAATGTCCTGGCGCTGCATGGCGATCTGGAACAGCGCGATCGCGACCAGGTGCTGGTGCGTTTTGCCAACCGCAGCTGCCGTGTGTTGGTGGCGACTGACGTTGCTGCGCGCGGTCTGGATATTAAAGAGCTGGAGTTGGTGGTCAACTACGAGCTGGCGTTCGATCCGGAAGTGCACGTGCACCGTATCGGTCGTACCGGCCGTGCCGGTTTGAGCGGCCTGGCGATCAGCCTGTGTACGCCACAAGAAATGACGCGCGCGCATGCGATTGAAGAGTATCTGCAGATCAGAGTTAACTGGGCCCCGGTATCCGAGTTAAGCGGTGCAGGAAATACCACGCTGGAAGCCGAAATGGTCACCCTGTGCATCGACGGCGGGCGTAAAGCCAAAATCCGCCCCGGCGATATTCTCGGCGCACTGACCGGCGAGGCTGGGTTGACGGCGGCAGAAGTCGGAAAAATCGACATGTTCCCGGTGCATGCCTACGTGGCGATCCGCAAGGCCAGCGCGCGCAAGGCACTGCAGCAGCTGCAGCAAGGTAAAATCAAGGGTAAGAACTGCAAGGTGCGGTTGTTGAAATAAGTCGCGTCAGGGGTGCGCTTGCATCCCTGCGTAAAATCACCTTATACTGTATATAAATACAGCACTCTAACCTTTGAGGAATGCACACATGGCGGTTGAAGTTAAATATGTGGTGGTGAGAAACGGTGAGGAAAAGATGACTTTCGCGACCAAGAAAGAAGCCGACGCTTACGACAAAATGCTGGATCTGGCCGACAGCCTCGGTGAGTGGCTGCAGCAGGCTCCGCTTGAGCTGGATGACGAACAGCGAGAAGGCCTGAGCTTCTTCCTGGCGGAAAACAAAGACGCACTGGGGCAGATTTTGCGCGGTGCGACGCCGACTGAAACACCGAAGAAAGCGGCCAAAGTGAAAACGGAAAAACCTGCTGCTACCCCAAAAGAGGGATCTGCGTCAGAAAAGCAGGCAGCATAATGACTTATGTTGCGGTAATGTGATGAAAAAGGATCTAGAATGAGCCGTGAAATAACTTTCTTCACTCGCTTTGAGCAAGACATTTTGGCCGGGCGCAAGACCATCACCATCCGGGACGCCAGTGAGTCTCACTTTCAACCCGGTGAGGTTTTACGCGTTAGCCGCAATGAAGACGGTGTTTTCTTCTGCATGATTGAAGTGTTGTCGGTTACGCCGGTGCGTTTGGATGCGTTAACCGAGCAGCACGCCCAGCAAGAAAACATGTCGCTCAGCGAACTGAAGCAGGTGATCAAGGAAATCTATCCGGGGCTCGATGAGCTGTTCGTCATCACCTTCGTCAAACGCTGATCTTTTGCCAGACCAGTTGTGAGCCAAGGGCTGGCGCCCGCGGGTAGCGTAAATCACAACTGGAGGGAATATGAAAGCAACGGGACTGAGTTTGGCCGTAGCACTGTTGGCCACGGTAGGTTTTACCACCACGGTGCAGGCGCAGGAACAACGTAGCGCAAAGGTGGCGCAGTGTGCAGGATTGCAACCGACAGACGTCGCCGCTCAGGTGAAACGCGATTACCTGCAGAACCGCATCACGCGCTGGGAATCGGATAAAAAACTGTTGGGGACGGCCACCCCGATAGCCTGGATCAGTCCGGAGGCGATTACCGGCAAGGATGCAGTCTGGCAAGTGCCGTTAACGGTACGCGGCACCAAGCTGGATAAAACCTACAACGTCACCCTCGACTGCAACGCCGGTAAAATCACCTACAGCGAACCGCAATAATCTCACCGTTTTCCGGCGTATTAGCGTCTGAAAAATATCAAGCCCGCCTTAACAGCGGGCTTGTTGTTTTTTAGCGTCAGTATCAGTCCGTAAACGGAATAACCAGTTCACCAGGCTTCACTTCCAGCCCTTTAGCCAACTTCTTGGCCATGGCTTCCGTTTTACTGTTATCCGGGTTCAGCACATAGGCCGGTTTTTGGTCGAAATAGGATTTCAGCGACTGATTCAGGTAAGGGGTCAGGGCCTTCATCACCGTCTGCATTTTCTCCGGCTGCACGCTGTAGTCGGTCAACTCCATATCTTTGAAGAACACCGCGCCTTGCTCACGGTCATACACCGGCTGCGCCTTCAGCGTCAGCTTCAGGTCCGCAGTCTGCGGGCCGAGAATGGAGGTGATGTTCACTTTTGCATCGCCGGAAAGGGTAACCTTGCCCGGTTCGCTTCGCCCAATTTGGCTCTGTAGCTGAGTCAGCACAATATTGGCGTCCAACAGCCCCGGCACGCCGATCTGCTTCTGGTAATCGTTGTGCTTTTGCAGGTAATCATTCACTTCCTGCTCGCTGAGCGTGTACTGGGTCAGCTGATTGCAGCCGATTAATGCGCCGGCGAACAGCAGGGCGGCTGCGCCCATCAGGATCTTTTTCATTTGTGCCTCATAGCTACTGCCAACGAAAATGCTGCAGATAATTGATTTATCATTATAAACACTCGCTGACGGCGAAGGAAACCGTTGATGTCAGCAAACAGGGGGATAGTGCGCGCGAAATGCCCAGGTACCTATCGGATAACGCTGAAACTGTTCAGCGTCGCAGGCGCAGCACCAACAGCAAGACGCCGCCCAGGCAAGCGAGGGCTCCCAGCGCCGGAAACAGCGGAATGCCCCACAACCGCAGCGAGGAGTGCATCAGATAAGGGGCCAGGCCCAGTGCGAAGGCGGCTGTGACAATGGCAATAGCCAGGGTGAGGGCGGCCCGTTCCAGCGCCTTGCTCAACTGATCGATGTTTTTGACGTTGATATCGGCGCTGATTTTCCCGCCTTTGAGGCGACGCATCAGCAGGCGTAAGGTTTGCGGCAGCTCTTCACTGGCATCCAGTGCCTCGCCGCCCAACGCCAGCATGCGCCGACGCACCGCCTCCGGGGTATAACGCTGCAGCATCACCTGTTGCAGCATAGGTTTCAGGGTGGCGATGATATCGAAATGGGGATCCAGCCGATGCAGCACGCCGTCGGCCGTGATTAACGCCTTGAACAGCAACACAAGGTCCGGCGGCAGTGCCAACTGATGTTCACGCGCCATCACCAACAAATCGGTCAGCGCCTTGCCCAGCGTGAGAGTGGAGGAAGCCTGCTTATCGAGAAAGTTTTGCGCCGCCAGCTCCAGATCCAACAGATCCAAAGGATCGCTGTCCGACCAGGCGATCAAAGTGTTGATGATGCCGGCGGATTCTCGTTCGGCGATGGCCTGCAGCAACAGCAGCAATTGATTACGTCGCCGTTCGGAAAGCTGGCCGACCATACCGAAATCGATAAAACCGACGCGATTATCCGCTAACGCCATTACGTTACCCGGATGAGGATCGGCATGATAAAGACGGTGCTCCAGCACCATTTTCATAAAGGCCTGTGCGCCATGTCTTGCGAGCAAGGGGCCATCTAATCCTGCCGCCGCCAGTTGCTGCGGATTTTCCGGCGCGATACCCGGCAGAAATTCCTGTACCAGCAGGCGTTGGGACGACCATTGCCAATAAATCTTGGGGATGATCACATTGGGCTGCTGGGCAAACTGTTGGGCGACCCGTTCGCAGTTGTTGCCCTCGTGAGTCAGGTCCAGTTCATGAGTCAGCGCGGTTGCCAGGGCTCTGACCATCTGCCGCGGACGATAACGGGCCAACGCCGGGCTCTGTTGCTCCACGGTTTCCGCCAGATAGGTCAGCAGGCGCAGGTCGGCCTGAATGGTTTTGGCCAGGCCGGGACGTAACACCTTGATCACTACCGCTTCGCCGCTGTGCAGGCGGGCGCGGTAGATCTGTGCCATCGAAGCAGCGGCCAGCGGCGTTTCGTCAAATTCGGCGAACAGACTGTGCGGATCACCCTTCAAGTCTGCCCGGATCTGCGGTGCCAGTTGCTCCCACGAAAGGGTGCTTGCCTGGCTGTGCAGACGGTCAAGTTCGTCGGTCCAGCTTGAGTCCAACAGATCTGAACGGGTTGCCAGGATCTGGCCGAATTTGACAAAGGTCGGCCCCAAGGCTTCCAGCGCCGCACGCAGACGCTGCGGCAACGTTTGGCCGTCTTGCTGCTCGCTGCCGCCATCACCACCGCTCAACAGGCTGCTCAGCCCCAGCAGACGAATCACATCCTGCAATCCATAACGGATCAGCACGGCGGAGATTTCTTTCAGCCTTGCCCGATCGCGGGCAGTGACCAGCACCATTTTCAACATTTGCGGGCTATATCCTTATCGCGGGGCTACTGTTCCATATCGAACAGCAGTGGGATGTCACTGCGTTGCGCCATACGGTTGCGATAGGCTTCCACGTTTTCCGGCAGCGTCAGTCCGGCGACGATCGACAGCGATCGCAACAAGGGGAACAGATGGATATCGTCTTCCGACAGCGTGCCATTCACCGCGTCTGCTGAGACGACCAGACCGGAAAGTGTCTGCAGATCACCCTCCAGTTGGGCAATCAGATCGGCGCTGTCGGCAAGGTGCTCGGAAAAATCCCCGATCGAGGCCTGCTTTTTGTCGCTAAAGTACTGGCGTGCACTGTCAGTGGCGAACTCTTCGAAGTCGGCATTGGCAAAGCGCGGCAGCAGTAGATTGATGCTGTAACCTCCGACCCGTTGCAGCCAGTCGGCGATTGCCGGGTTGGTTTTGCCGGTCAGCAGCGGCTTGCCGTCGAGGTTATCGACGTAATGCACGATATCCATGCTTTCCGGAAGATAGCTACCGTCATCCTTTTGTAAGATCGGCGCCATTTTTTTGCCAATCATGCCGACAGGCGTCGCTTCATCGTCGTTGAGCAGGGTGACCAGGCGGACGGGCAGGTTTTTCAGGCCGAAAATCATGCGGGCTTTAACGCAGAATGGGCAATGATCGTAGATAAACAGTTTCATGCTTGCTCCGGTTGTCAGGTTTTAACAGCAATAGTTATCACAGCATACTGAGGCTGTCGCGAAAAGTTCTTGCTGGAAGGTGCGTAATTGTTGTTTGGCCCGTACAGACTGCGCGGGCCAAAGCAGGGATTATTTTTTTGTCGGAACGGAATTGATCACTTCTATCAAATGCATGCGTGCTTCTTCCAAATCGATTTTATCACGCTCGTTGCTGGCGTTGACTATCTGCAGCTGTTTGATGATGTCGCTTTTTAAAGTGGCATTGTCAGCGATGACGTGGGCCAGCGCTTTTTCTACCAATGTTGATCGCGCGTAGATCATGCGCAGGTTCAATACCATGTGTTCCAACAGCTGCGGTAATTTGTCTTCATCACTCATCGCCAACTTCTCCCGTTTATGTTTTTACTATCAGGATAGCAGCTGTGGGTAATTCGGCTGATTTTCTGGCAACTTAGAGAAAAATCTCAGCCGCCGGGCAGCACTTCCGATGCGATGCTGCGCGGATTGAACTGCCAATAAAGGGCGAACAGGGTTATCAGCCCCACGATGCCCAGCAGTATCCAGGGCAGCTCCGGCATGCCTACCGCATGGCCGGTGTCGTACATCCAACCGCCGCCGGTGTAACCCAGGGCGCCGCCCAGTGCCAGACCAAGCCGGCTGAATCCCATATAACTGCCGCGTGCGCGTGGATCCGCCAGCGAAGCGCTGAGGGTTTCACG
The DNA here is from genome assembly GCA_012719855.1 of Serratia liquefaciens. Taxonomy (GTDB): domain Bacteria; phylum Pseudomonadota; class Gammaproteobacteria; order Enterobacterales; family Enterobacteriaceae; genus Serratia; species Serratia liquefaciens_A. The sequence goes on from JAAXZN010000037.1 coordinate 21,480, forward strand.
CGCCGGTTCGGCGATGATGGAGCCGAGATAGAAGCAGCAAATCAGGGTAAATACGCCCTGAAGGCTGGTGGCCAGCCCGACCGGGATCAGGCTGAGGGTCATCAGCAACAGCCCGGCCATCAGGCGTTGCTCCAGGCGAAAACGTTTTTCGCTCCAGCGCGCCAGCGGGTAGAGCAGCGACAATGACAGCGCGGCCTCAATGGCATACATCCATTTCACCGCCGCCGGTGAGCCTGCGATTTCATTGACGACAATCGGCAGCATCAACATCACCTGTACCGACAGCATGTAATAACCGGTCAGGGTCAGTACGTAGGTCAGGAAACGGCGGTCGCGCAGCACGCGCATCATGCCTTCTTTCATGGGCGCGCGAACGGTAGAAATTCGGTATGCCGGCAACAGCCAGGCGTTCCAACCCGCCGCCAACACGAAAATACCCGCGCCGACCCAACAGACAAAGTGGAAATCATATTGCAACAGCCAACTGCCGATCAGGGCGCCGATGACCGCACCGGCGCTGTCTTGCATCATCAGCAGCGAGTAAAAACGGCCGCGCTCGTGCGGGCGGGTAAGCTTGATCACCAATGCGGTACGTGGCGGGTCAAACAGCGTGCCGCCGAGGGCGGAAAGGGCACAGGAAAACCACAGTATCCAGGGTTGGTCGGCCATCGCCATGGTGGCGAAGCCTGCTGCGCGCATCAGCATGCCGGTGACAATCATCGGTTTGGCGCCGAATCGGTCGGCTATCGCGCCCCCGAAGATCCCCAGGCCTTGCTGGATTAACTGGCGTAACCCCAGCGCTGCGCCGACCACCACCGCCGCCCAGCCAAGCTGATCGACAAAGCGAATCGAAATAAGCGGGAAGACCACAAAAAAGCCTAAAACCACCAACAGATTATCGAGTAATAGAAAATATTTACCCAAGCTCCGAGCTTGCGATACCAGAGACATGCTTCACCACGAGCAATTAAGAGGGAGAGGAGTGCGACCGCTCTAGTGTGTACCCAATCCCGTATTGCCGATAGGGGCGGGATAGATAATATTTTTTTATCGTCAATACGTTACCTGCACGGCAAAACGGCACGAAAATAGTCGTAAAATGACTAATCGCTTATTTACTGAGCTGTCGGGATTTTACCTCTGGGGCAGGCTGCGGTTATATTAAATGAGGGTAAGTGCGGTTCTGCGCCGAGGGTTGAGAAATAATGACTCAGAATAGGTTCGTCGCCGGATTATTATCCACACGTGCGCCCAATAAATACTTCTTATCGAACCGTTCTGACCGCGGGGGAAATGATGTTTGGCTACCGCTCTGCATCACCAAAAGTACGCCTGACCACCGAACGGCTGGTTGTCCGTTTAGTTCATGAACGCGACGCCTACCGGCTGGCGGAATACTATGCCGATAACCGAAGCTTCCTTAAACCCTGGGAACCGGTACGGGATGAAAGCCACTGTTATCCTTCCGGCTGGCAGGCGCGGCTGGGGATGATCACCGAAATGCAAAAGCAGGGCAGCGCCTACTATTTTATCCTGCTCGATCCGGAAGAAAATGAAGTGCGCGGCGTGGCCAACTTCAGCAATGTGCTGCGTGGCTCATTCCATGCCTGTTTCCTCGGGTATTCACTGGCCGAGAAATGGCAGGGCCAGGGGCTGATGTTTGAAGCGCTGCAGTCCGCCATCCGCTATATGCTGCGTCAGCAGCGTATGCACCGCATCATGGCCAACTATATGCCGCACAATCAGCGCAGCGGCGCGTTGCTGACCCGCCTGGGATTCGAACGTGAAGGCTATGCCAAGGACTATCTGCTGATCGACGGGCAGTGGCAGGATCACGTACTGACGGCTTTAACCAATAAAGAATGGCTACCGCCACGCTGAGGCAAAATAATGAAATACGAATTAAGCGCCAAAGAGGCCAGGGTGATTGGCTGCCTGCTGGAAAAGCAGGTCACCACCCCGGACCAGTATCCCCTTTCCCTCAATGCCATCGCCCTGGCCTGTAATCAGAAAACCAACCGCGAACCGGTGATGGATCTTGCTGAAAACGAAGTCCAGCAGGTGCTGGATCTGCTGTTAAAGAAACACTTTCTGCGCACCCTAAGCGGTTTTGGCAACCGGGTGGTCAAATATGAACAGCGTTTTTGCAATTCAGAGTTTGGTCAGCTCAAGCTGAGCGCCGCTGAATTGGCGGTGATCGCCACTTTACTGCTGCGTGGCGCGCAAACCCCTGGGGAATTGCGCACCCGAACCAACCGCATGCATGAATTTAATGATGTTACCGAAGTGGAGCAGGTGCTGGCGCAGCTGAGTGCGCGTGAGGATGGCCCCTTTGTGGTGCGACTGGCGCGGGAGCCGGGCAAGCGTGAAAGTCGATTTATGCATTTGTTCAGCGGCCAGATTGACGAGGCTCCTGCGGAAGCATCGCTGGCCAATGACAGCGATTTGCACGAGCGCGTGAGTGTGCTGGAAAACGAAGTGGCGCAGCTTAAACAGCAGGTGCAGGCGTTATTGGAGCGGGGATTGCATGAGTAAATTACGCGTTGGCGTGGTGGGGTTGGGCGGTATCGCGCAAAAGGCTTATCTGCCGATCCTCAGCCAGGCCGCAGACTGGACGTTAGTCGGCGGTTTCTCTCCGAATCAGCAAAAGGCACAGCCTATTTGCGACAGCTATCGCATGGCCTGTTTTTCAGGGCTCGACAGCCTGGCGCAGCAGTGTGACGCGGTGTTCGTACACAGCAGCACCGCCAGTCATTTTCAGGTGATTGGCGAGCTGTTGCGAAATGGCGTTCACGTTTATGTCGACAAGCCGCTGGCGGAGACCGTGGAGCAGGGCGAACAGCTACTGGCCCTGGCTGGAAAACAGGGCAAGGCGCTGATGGTCGGGTTTAACCGTCGCTTTGCACCGCTGTACCGTCAGTTGAAGCAGGACATGCAGCAACCGGCGTCGATTCGCATGGATAAGCACCGTGCCGACAGCGTCGGACCTAACGATGCGCGCTTTACCCTGTTGGACGATTATCTGCACGTGGTGGACACCGCTCTGTGGTTGGGTGGGAATGCAGGGCAATTGCTCAGCGGCAGCCTGCGGACTAACGATGCCGGTGAGTTGGTTTATGCCGAACATCATTTTGAATGCGGAGAAACGCTGGTGACCACCAGCATGCATCGTCGGGCAGGCAGCCAGCGTGAAAGCGTTCAGGCGGTGACGGACGGCGCGGTTTATCAGTTGAACGATATGCGTCAGTGGCTGCGGGAAGACTCGCAGGGCGTGCTGGAGCAACCGGCGCCAGGCTGGCAAACCACGCTGGCGCAGCGCGGTTTTGACGGCGCGATCCGCCATTTCCTTGCCTCCGTCAGTAACCAAACGCTGCCGGACACCGCCGGAGAGCAGGCAATCGCAGCCCAGCGGGTGATTGAACGCCTGTTGCGAGACGCCAATTTGTAACATAACTCCATGTAACATATGAGAGTAGCTATTCTGCGACGTAAGGGTAAACTTAGCCGATAGTTTTACTGACGCCTGCTGATGCAGGCGTCGACATTTACAGGGCACATCAGAAAAACCACATGAACCTACTAAAATCACTGGCAGCCGTCAGCTCTATGACGATGTTTTCACGGGTGCTGGGCTTTGCCCGTGACGCCATCGTGGCGCGGGTATTTGGTGCCGGTATGGCAACGGACGCCTTCTTCGTGGCGTTCAAACTGCCTAACCTGCTGCGGCGCATCTTTGCCGAAGGGGCCTTTTCGCAAGCCTTTGTCCCGATCCTGGCCGAATACAAAAGCCAGCAGGGAGAAGAGGCCACGCGCACCTTTATCGCTTACGTTTCCGGACTGCTGACGCTGGTGTTGGCCGTGGTGACGGTGTTGGGGATGCTGGCCGCCCCATGGGTGATTTACATTACCGCGCCGGGCTTTGTCGATTCTCCGGACAAATTCGCGTTGACCTCGTCACTGCTGCGGGTCACCTTTCCATATATTCTGCTGATCTCGCTGGCGTCATTGGTGGGGTCAATCCTCAATACCTGGAACCGTTTTTCGATCCCGGCGTTTGCGCCGACGTTGCTTAACGTCAGCATGATTGGTTTTGCGCTGTTTGCCGCACCTTACTTCAATCCGCCGGTGATGGCGCTGGCCTGGGCGGTCGTCGTGGGCGGCGTGCTGCAGTTGGGTTATCAGCTCCCGCATCTGAAGAAGATCGGCATGCTGGTGCTGCCGCGTCTCAAGCTGGGCGACGCCGGCGTATGGCGAGTGATGCGACAGATGGGGCCGGCGATTTTCGGCGTCTCGGTCAGCCAGATCTCACTGATCATCAATACCATTTTCGCTTCCTTCCTGGTCTCCGGTTCGGTGTCCTGGATGTATTATGCCGACCGCCTGATGGAGTTTCCCTCCGGCGTGCTGGGTGTGGCGCTGGGGACCATCCTGTTGCCATCGCTGGCGAAAAGTTTTTCCAGCGGTAACCACGATGAATATTCACGTTTGATGGACTGGGGTCTGCGCCTGTGTTTCCTGCTGGCGTTGCCGAGCGCCATCGCTCTGGGCATTTTGGCCAAACCGCTGACCGTCTCTTTGTTCCAGTACGGCAAGTTCAGCGCTTTCGACGCTGCGATGACCCAGCGCGCGCTGGTGGCCTATTCGGTAGGGTTGATGGGGTTGATCGTCGTGAAGGTGTTGGCGCCAGGGTTCTATTCGCGTCAGGACATCAAAACACCGGTTAAGATTGCCATTATCACGCTGATTTTGACCCAGGTGATGAACCTGATGTTTATCGGCCCGTTAAAGCATGCCGGACTTTCGCTGTCGATTGGTCTGGGGGCCTGTCTTAACGCTTCGCTGCTGTATTGGCAGTTGCGCAAGCAGAAGATTTTCCACCCGCAGCCGGGTTGGGCGATGTTCCTGACCAAGCTGGTGATCGCGGTGATCGTGATGTCGGTGGTGCTGGTTGGCGTAATGTGGCTGATGCCGCCCTGGGATCAGGGCAATATGTTGGCACGTTTGCTGCGTTTGGCGCTGGTGGTGGTTACCGGTGTGGTGGCTTACTTTGGCGTATTGGCCGGGCTGGGCTTCCGTCCGCGCGACTTCGCCCGGCGAGTAGCCTAAACGGCTTTCTCCGCCGTCAGAGCATAAAAAAGGGTCGCCTCGGCGACCCTTTCTCGTTATCAGCCAGCGGCTTACATACGTTCGACGGTTTCGATACCCAACGTATCCAGACCGATTTTCAGCGTTTTGGCGGTTAGCAGCGCCAACTTCAGGCGGCTCTGACGCGCTTCTTCGCTGTCTGCATTCAGGATCTGGCAGTGCTCGTAGAAGCCGGAGAACAGGCCCGCAAGATCGTACAGGTAGCTACACATCACGTGCGGAGTACCTTCGCGCGCCACGGTGGTGATCACTTCTTCAAACTGCAGCAGGCGGGTCGCCAGCGCAATTTCGCGCTCTTCGGTCATCACCAGCGGCAGGGTCAGATTGCTTTCGTCGACACCGGCACGTTTGAATACGGAGGCCACGCGGGTATAAGCATACTGCATATAAGGCGCGGTATTGCCTTCAAACGCCAGCATGTTATCCCAGTCGAAGATATAGTCGGTGGTACGGCTTTTTGACAGGTCGGCGTATTTAACTGCCCCGATGCCCACGGCGTTAGCCAGGTTCTGCATCTCTTCTGCCGGCATGTCCGGGTTTTTCTCGGCGATCAGCTTGCCTGCACGATCAACCGCTTCATCCAGCAGATCGGACAATTTCACCGTGCCGCCTGAGCGGGTTTTGAACGGCTTGCCGTCTTTACCCAGCATCATGCCGAACATGTGGTGCTCCAGCGAGAGGCTGTCCGGGATATAACCGGCTTTGCGCACGATGGTCCAGGCCTGCATCAAATGCTGATGCTGACGGGAGTCGATGTAATAAAGCACGCGATCGGCACCCAGCGTTTCATAACGGTATTTTGCGCAGGCGATGTCGGTGGTGGTGTACAGGTAGCCGCCATCCTTTTTCTGGATGATGACGCCCATAGGGTCGCCGTCTTTATTCTTGTATTCGTCGAGGAACACCACGGTGGCGCCTTCGCTTTCCACCGCCAGCCCCTTGGCCTTGAGATCGGCCACGATACCCGGCAGCATCGCGTTGTACAGGCTTTCACCCATTACGTCGTCTTCGGTCAGGGTGACGTTCAGACGGTTATAGGTCAGCTGGTTTTGTGCCATGGTGATGTCGACCAGCTTGCGCCACATCTTCAGGCAGTATTGATCGCCGCCTTGCAGTTTTACCACGTAGGCACGGGCGCGTTCGGCGAACTCGGCGTCTTCATCATAGTGTTTCTTTGCTTCACGATAGAACTGTTCCAGATCGGACAGGCCCATATCGCTGGCGTTTTCGTTCTGCATTTTTTCCAGATAGGCAATCAGCATGCCGAACTGGGTGCCCCAGTCACCCACGTGGTTGGCGCGGATCACTTTATGCCCCAGGAACTCCTGAGTACGTGCCGCAGCGTCACCGATAATGGTAGAGCGCAGGTGGCCGACGTGCATTTCTTTCGCCACGTTGGGCGCCGAGTAGTCAATGACGATGGTTTGCGGTTTGACGGGCGCAATGCCCAGTTTTGGCGCGCCAAGCACCCAATCAGTTTGCTGCGCGACCCAGTCGCTGTTCAGGAAGATATTGATAAAGCCGGGACCGGCAATTTCCACTTTGCTGGCGACGTCGCCGAGATCAAGCAGTTGCACCACTTTTTCTGCCAACTGGCGTGGCGGCATGCCGAGTTTCTTGGCAACGGACATCACGCCATTGGCCTGATAGTCGCCAAACTGCGCTTTTGCGGACTGACGGACTTGCGCTTCGCAATCGGCTGGCGCGCCTGCGGCAATCAGCGCCTGGCTGACTTTATCTGAAAGAAGAACCTGAATATTCACCGGGTTACCTTAATGACGAACGAGGGGCCGTATGCCATGCCCCTGCGGGATTCAAAGGTGGTTTTACTGGCCTTGCGTCAACACGCCGACCCACCACAAAACAGCCTGTAATTGTAACCGATCTGATGGGGTACGTCAGCAGTTGGCTCGGGGGAAGGTGAAAGTCGGCGTGATAAAGCATTGCGTTGTGTCTGGCCCACCAAGGGGCGAAGAGGATGGGTCACGAAGCGGATAATTCAGACGAGCAAAAAGAATAGGCTGATGGAAAAATCAAATAGCAAACTTAGTGTTTTTTGTTTCTGCGCCCAGCGTCCAGCGTATTATTACGGCGCGATTTGAAGTGACGATATATCGCATAGGCAGCAATAATCACTAATAACAGGGATATTATTAAAAGGAACATAATGGAGGGTCTCTGGCTCAATTTTCACTAAAGTAGCCCAATTGATATTTTCACGCAATTACCCACGGGGTGTTTAGGAGGATTCTCATGTTGGGTGTAAAATAAATCCATTTAAAACATATTGTTAATTTGTCTGTTTTTAGTTGTCTTGTTTTTTAATGTCTTTTTACTACGCTGGCGTTAACTATTTTTTAAGCATTTATGAACGACGGATTAGGTGAATTATCAGGCTTAATAAGTTAGTAAAATTCTCAATCCATCAGTCATAAGAAAAAGCTATAAACTTATGCGTTAACTTTCATCTGAAATTGGATTCGGGTAGGTGTCAATTGGTGCGGTAATAGCGTCTTCGTTAATATTCATTTTGTACTTTTGGCGGGCTTAACGGGAGGGGATTTTACCCTTTTGCACTTTGCGGTTAAAAATTTCAGTTTCCCGGGCCGGTCGGGTGGATAGCAACGTCTCAGGCGTGTAAATTACTTCCCCTGAAAACCGCTTTTGTTGTTTCGAGGACCCTATGACTAGCTTCCCGGCCATTGCCGAACTTCACGATTTAGCGCTGGATCTGCCGCGTTTTGAACAGGCGCTGAGCCAGTTTGCCGAAAAACTGCATCTGGATCTGTCCCAGTTCACGGCAGACCATGTTTCGCTGCGTTGCCATCAAAACACCACCGCTGAACGCTGGCGACTGGGGTTACAGCAGTGTGGTTCACTGCTGTCGGAGGCGATGATCAATGGCCGTCCGATTTGCCTGTTTGATCTCCAGCAACCGCTCAAGGTGGGACCTTGGCTGATCGACTGCGTGGAGCTGCCTTATCCCGGTGACAAGCGCTACCCGCACGAAGGTTGGGAACACGTAGAGTTGGTGCTTAGCGGCGAACCGGCCACGCTTTATGCGCGTGCGTTGGCCCACTTGCCGGATGAAGCGCTGCTGGCGCCGGGCATCAAACTGAAACAAAGTTCACCTAAAGGGGAAGGCGAACGTTTACCGAACCCAACGCTGGCGATTACCGACGGCACCGTGACGATCAAATTCCATCCTTATTCCATCAGGGAAATTGTCGCCAGCGAACAGGGTTAATTGGGCTGCAGCGAGCGGGTGGCCAGCAGCATGCGGTCTAACGCCTGGCTGAGCAGTTCGCGCCGACAACCAAAATTCAACCGGACAAAGCGCCGGTTGCCAAAATCCAGACCCGGGCTTAATCCTACGCCGGCCTGTTCAAAGAAGGCGTGCGGGTTATCGACCGGCAGCTGGCTGCAATCAATCCAGGCCAGATAGGTGGCTTCGACAGGCTGCAACGCCAGGCCGGGCATGGCATTAATACGTTCGGTCACCCAATCACGGTTGGCACGCAGATAGATCAACAACGCGTCCAGCCACTCTTGCCCATGTTGGTAAGCGGCCTGTGCGGCAACCAATGCGAGCACGTCCACCTCTGGCACAATGCCGCTGCGCGCCCGGACCAGCTTCTTGCGCAGCTCCGGGTTGGGAATAATCGCCATTGAGGCACCGAGACCGGCGATATTGAAGGTTTTCGACGGCGACATCAGCGTGACGCTGCGTTGGGCGGCATCCTCATTCAACGTGGCGAAGGGGATGTGTTCACAACCCGCTTCAAGCAGCAGATCGCAATGAATTTCATCCGAACAAACAACCAGATTATGGTTTTTGGCAAACTGATGCTGTTGCAACAGTTCCTGCCTGCGGTAGACGGTGCCGCCCGGGTTTTGCGGGTTGCACAACATCAATAATCTCTCTGTACCGCTGAGTTGCGCTTCGACAGCGCTGAAATCCAATAGCCAGCGCCGGTCCTGCAGCGTCAACGGCACCGGCAGCTGCGTGCGGCCGGCAAATTTCGCTGCTTTGCGAAACGGTGGATAGATAAGTGAGGGAGCCAGCGTGCCTTCTCCCTCGGCGGTAAAAGCCCGCACGCATAAATTCAGGCCGCAAACCAGGCCAGGCAGGAAAACCAACCATTCGGGATTGATACGCCAGCCGTAGCGCTCTAGCATACGGTGGGTAAAAACCTCAATCAGCTCAGGGGAGGGATGACCGTAGCCGAACACGGCATGCGCAACGCGCTGCTGTAAGGCATCGATAATCGCTGGCGGTGACGGGAAGTCGGTATCGGCGACCCAGAGTGGAATAATATCGCGTCCACGATATTTATCCCACTTAACGCTGTCACTGTGACTGCGGTCTACCCACAGATCAAAATTGAATGCCATAGTTATTACCCTGAGCTGGCTTATGGTTACTATGAGCCTACGTGAGAAATCGAAAAATTAACAATGGCCGTCGCAAGTTAGCCGTCATCTGGGGGGGACAATGATTAAACTGGAAGTTTGCTGCTATAGCGTCGATTGTGCGCTGACGGCCGAGCGGGCAGGAGCCGATCGCATAGAACTGTGCGCCAGCCAAAGTGAGGGAGGTTTGACACCGAGCTACGGTTCTTTGCGCCTGGCGCGCGACAGAGTCAGCGTACCGGTGCATCCTATTGTTCGTCCGCGCGGCGGGGATTTTTGCTACGGCGCGGTGGATTTTGACGTGATTAAGCATGATATCGCCCAGATCCGCGATATGGGCTTTGCCGGTGTGGTGGTGGGCATGCTGGATGAAGAAGGGCATATCGATCTGCCGCGCATGCAAGAAGTGATGCGTTTGAGCGGTAATATGGCGGTGACGTTCCACCGCGCTTTCGACATGTGCCAAAATCCGCTGGTGGCGCTCGATCAACTGACTCAGTTGGGCGTGGCGAGAATACTCACCTCGGGCCAGCAGCAAAATGCGGAATTGGGGTTGCCCTTGCTACGCGACCTGGTGCAGGCCAGCCAGGGGCCGGTCATTATGGCCGGTGCCGGCGTGCGGCTCAGCAACCTGCACAAGTTTGTCGATATCGGTATTCAGGAGCTGCACAGCTCCTCCGGTCATGCGGTGCCTTCGACCATGCGCTATCGCAAAGCCGGTGTCACCATGTGTTCAGACAGTGAGTTTGACGAGTTCAGCCACTATTGCGTAGACGGCGACATGGTAGAGGCGATGAAAAACTCGCTGGCCCTGGTTGATCCTCTGGCGCAAAGCGCCTAAAGCGCATTGCTAACCCGCAAGCCCCGGTTTTCCAGCCGGGGCTTTTTTATTTCCAGATCCCCCACGGCCTTGTCCTGCCAGCGCTGGTACTGATGGCGTACAATGACAGCACCATGACAAGTGCAATAACCTCTGTCGTCAGCCAGCTCGCATGGCTGCATAAAACACAGGGAATTGTACGGTTATGGAGGAGTCATGAAGTGTTATTTGATTTTGATGTTGATGGCCTGTCTTGCATTGTCCGGCTGCGTCGCAGCTTATTACCGCTAAGGAGAGTGGCATGCGTTATCTGATGATTTTATCGCTGATTTGTTGTTTAAGCGCCTGTGCCTCTTTGTATTACAGGTGAATGACGATGAGAAGACTAACCGCTATTGCATTGCTGATGCTGACAGGCTGCGTGTCGGTGTATGGGCCGACAAAAACCGGTAATCAACCCGCCGAGGGCACGACAGGTGATGCATCCGTTCCCTTAGCAGCCGATGACGGCAGCCTGATCGGCAACAGAAAGCCGGATGAGCTGTTCACGCGAACCCTCGCCATTTTAAGCGCGAAAGGGATAACCCCGACGTTGACCGACAGTCGCCTTGGCGTTATCGGGGCTGCCGGAAGCGAGGCCGAACTGGCGGGGCTTTATCTGGATTGTACCGACCAGGCGACCCCGTCGAATCTGACGGAGGAATACCGAATTCTGGTGCAGATTTACAGCGCCGGGGAGGGAAGTCACGTTAAGGTGCAGGTCAACGGCATTGCCGGGCTGACGACCGCGGATGGCAATGACAAAGTGAAACCTTTTGAATGCAAATCCAGCGGCATGCTGGAAAAGGACTTGCTGGAGGCCTGGCGAAAATAACGGGCGTAACGTCATCACCCCGATGGGGGCGAGGTGATGACGTTTTTCGCTTTAGGGCTTCTTGGCTACCAGTACGGCGCGTAAGGGCGCGGGGTAGCCTTCGACGGTTTTGCTCGAGTCTTGCGGATCGAGGAATTCAGCCAGTGATTCGCTGGTCATCCAATCGGTGCGGCGTTGCTCTTCGGTACTGGTGACGCACATGTCGGCGATCTTAACGTCGACGAAGCCACACTTCTCCAGCCAGCATTTCAATGCTTCGGCTGACGGAATAAAGTAAACGTTACGCATTTGCGCGTAACGATCGCCCGGCACCAGAACCTGATGGCGATCGCCTTCCACCACCAAAGTTTCCAATACCAGCTCACCTTCGGAAACCAACTGGTTTTTCAACTGATACAAATGGTCCAGCGGCGAACGGCGGTGGTACAGCACGCCCATCGAAAACACCGTATCGAACGCCGCCAGTTCAGGCAGTTGCTCAATGCCTAGCGGCAACAGGTGGGCGCGTTGATCGCCGCCCAACAGTTTGCGCACCGCTTCGAATTGGCACAGGAAAAGCTGCATCGGATCTATGCCTACCGCCAGATGCGCACCGGCGCCGACCATTCGCCACAGGTGATAACCGCTGCCGCAGCCGACGTCCAGAATGGTGCGGCCAGCCAGCGGTGAAATGTGCGGCAATACTCGATCCCATTTCCAGTCGGAATGCCATTCGGTATCGATATCGATACCGTACAGTGAGAACGGACCTTTGCGCCACGGCATCATGGTGCGCAGCATCTTTTCGATGCCTTCCAACTGGCCAGGCGACAGGCGGGGTTCCATCTCGGCGCGTACGCCGTGCAGCAAATCAAGGTGGGTCGGCGTCAGTTCCGGCAGATGTTCAACCGAATTAAACCACTGCTTGAACTTGCCGTGCAGCGATTCGCGTTGCCAGGCGCTGAGCTGTGCCGGCAGGGTATCCAGCCAGTGGCTGAGGTTGCTTTTCGCGATGCGTTGATAAAAATCACCAAACTCAATCATGCTGCGGCTCCCGCTTTCAACGCGATCAGTGAACCGAAGTTAAAACACTGGAACCAGACTTCCGCATGCTCAAAACCGGCCTGTTTCAGGCGCGCCTTGTGGGCGTCCACGGAGTCGGTCAGCATGACGTTTTCCAGCATGCTGCGTTTTTGGCTGATTTCCAGCTCGCTGTACCCGTTGGCACGTTTGAAATCGTGATGCATGTTGAACAACAGCTCACCGACATCGCCATCTTCAAAGCTGAACTTTTCCGACAACACCAGCGCGCCGCCAGGGCGCAGGCCGCGGTAAACCTGTTCCAGCAGGCGCAGGCGGTCGGCGGGTTCCAGGAATTGCAGGGTAAAGTTCAGGACCACCATCGAGGCGTTTTCGATGTTGATATCAAGGATATCGGCTTCAATAACTTCTACCGGGGTGTCGGCGCGGAAGGCATCAATATGACGGCGGCAGCGTTCTACCATGGCCGGAGAGTTGTCGACGGCGATGATGTTGCAACCCGCCACCTTGATATTCCGCCGCATCGACAGCGTGGCTGCGCCCAGTGAACATCCCAGATCGTAAACCTGGCTGTCGGGCTGCACGAAACGCTCGGCCAGCATGCCAATCATGGAAATGATATTGGAATAGCCGGGAACGGAGCGCTGGATCATGTCCGGGAACACTTCAGCGACGCGTTCGTCGAAGGTCCAGTCGCCCAATTTGGCGATCGGGGCAGAAAAAAGAGTATCGCGGTTTGGCATAGCGGAAAATCAGTTCAGAATTCGAAGGGGCATATTCTAACAGATAATGGCGAGAAAGCGCAGCGGAAGCAGGCGGCCTAGCCGCCTGAGGACGAGCTGGGGATTAATGCAGGCTAAAAATAAGATCCCAGGGAAGATAGAAAATATTGGCCAGCACCATTAACACTAACGAAATGTAGGTGGCCGCCATGCCCGAACGACGCCAGCGCACCTCGCGGTTACGCAGACCGTAGTAATGCACCAAACGGCCGGCCATCAGCATCAGACCACAAATATGGATCATCCATATTTCAGCGCCGTTCATCTCCATGATCACCAACAGCACTGTGGCGATAGGAATGTATTCTACGGCATTGCCGTGAACGCGGATTGCAGTTTGCAGCTCATAGAAACCGCCGTCCCCGTAGGCGACACGGTATTGCATCCTTAACCTAACCACGACATAAGAGAGTTTGATCAACAACAATGCGCCGAGCACTACATAAAGCGCGCTTACCATTTTTAACTCCATTCCCTAACCAAAACTGGCAGCCAGCATCATAGCCGCCATTGCAATCACTGTCGCGAGGAAAAATCTGATGTAATTGGTCAGATTAATCGGTCAAAACAGCGCATCCTGCTCCGGCCAGTCCGGAGGCAGGGGTAAATTCGGAATAGCCTGATACAGTTGCTGCCAGATTTTCTGTGCCTGCTGGGGCGAGTCGCCGTTATCCGGCGTATGTATAAACAGATAAGGGCGGTGTTTTTGCTGCCAAAGCGGCAGTTTCTGCTGCCAGGCGTCGAACCAGCGCAGGTTATCTTGCAGCACATCGCCGCCGATGAAACGCACCAGCGGGTTGTTGGCGGTGACCAGAGCATGCACCGGCAGCTTGGGTTTTTTCTGCTGGGCATCGCGCACGGCGGCGCTGTTGGGAAGGGCGTGATGCACCGGCCGGCTGTCGAGGATAACCCGGTTGATACCCCGTTGATGTAACCCCTGATTCAGCAGCCGCTCTTCTTCACCCTTATCGAAAAACGCCGGATGTCGCACCTCTACGCCGTAGGTGAATTCTTTCGGCAAAGCGTCGAAAAACTGCCACATCGCCGGTAATTCCGCCGGGCCGAACGCCGCCGGTAATTGCAGCCACAGCTGGCCTATGCGCTGATGCACCGGGCCCAGGCAGTGGTAAAATGCCTGCAGGTCGGCGGCGCAGTTACGCAGCGCGGCCTGATGGCTGATGGTGGCGGGGAACTTGAAACAGAAGCGAAAATCATCGGTGGTCATATCGCGCCAGCGCTGGACTATTTCCAGTTTGGGCAACGCGTAGAAGGTGGTATTGCCTTCCACGCAGTTAAAATAGCGGCTGTAATCCGCCAGATCGCGCAGGCCGATACGATTCCAGGCCGGGTGTTGCCACTGTGGGAGTCCGATATACATCAAGCTTGCATCTTCCTTAATTAATTTTCCCTGCCAGTCAAAGGTGGGCGCAGCATACGGCGCCCCTACAAGTTAGCGTTACTGGTCGAGTGCGGCAACAATTTCACTGGTGCTGCGAACACGTGCCAGCCGCGGGAAGATATTGTCGAAAGCAAACTGGTGCATTTCCGCATTTTGCGCACTGCACAGATCTTCGGCTATCACTAATTCGTAGCCGTGTTCCCAGGCGGCGCGAGCCGTGGATTCCACGCCAATGTTGGTGGAGATACCGCCCAACACCACCGATTTAATGCCGCGGCGACGCAGTTGCAAGTCAAGATCGGTGCCGTAAAACGCACCCCATTGGCGCTTGGTCACCAGAATGTCGCGGTCGCTCACCGCCAGGGATTCCGGGAATTCCCACCAGTTGGCAGGCAAGCCGCCGGCAGGGGCGGGAGACGGCTTGTCCACCGGCTGTTTCAGCGCTTCGGCGAAGGAGTCGGACCAGCCGACGCGTACCAGGATCACCGGCGCTCCCAGCGAACGGAAATGTGCCGCCAACTGTGCGCCATTGGCCACCACGCTTGCGGCGCTGTGTGGGCCACCGGCGAAGGGCAGGATGCCGTTTTGCAAATCGATTAACACCAGGGCGGTGGTTTGAGCATCAAGTTTCAACATGGAAATATCTCGTGACAAGGTGAATGAAATACGCACAGCTTAGATAGCGCGCTAAACAAGCATCGATTCAGGCTACGTGAAAAAAGCATCACCGGTTAATGGGAAATTTGTTAATCAATGTGTTACTTCGGTGAAAAACACGTCATTTAGTGCTGCAACAAAGCTGTGTTCGCACTTATCTGTCGCATGAATTTCCTTTATAATGATCGCCTTTTTTCAACTCACTTTACTCCAACGACCTATGCCGATTTATGAATATGCATGTGGTGCTTGCAGCCACCGGTTAGAGAAGTTGCAAAAATTTTCCGATGCGCCGCTGACGGATTGTCCGGCGTGTAGGCAGCCCGCGTTAACCAAGCTGATTTCTTCCACCGGTTTCCAGTTAAAGGGTACCGGGTGGTATGCAACCGACTTCAAACCGGGTAATAAGTAGAGTTCATCAGAAAACAGCCGCGTGGCAGGCGCCAAAAGCCCGCGCGGCATCGGCTTAAGCCAAAAGGATAGCGTATGCGTACTGAATATTGCGGGCAGTTGAATCTGTCCCACGTGGGCCAGGAAGTCACTCTGTGTGGTTGGGTCAACCGTCGTCGCGATCTGGGCGGCCTGATCTTTATTGATATGCGCGACCGCGAAGGCATCGTGCAGGTGTTCTTCGATCCGGACCAGAAGGCCGCGTTCGACAAGGCGTACGACCTGCGCAATGAATTCTGCATCCAGATCGTCGGCACCGTGCGTGCCCGTCCGGACAGCCAGATCAATAAAGATATGGCCACCGGCGAAGTGGAAGTGTTCGCCCATGCTCTGGAGATCATCAATCGCTCCGAGCCACTGCCGCTGGACTCCAACCAGGTCAACACCGAAGAAGCGCGCCTGAAATACCGCTACCTGGATCTGCGTCGCCCGGAAATGGCAGACCGCCTGAAAACCCGCGCCAAAATCACCAGCTTTGTTCGCCGCTTTATGGACAGCCATGGCTTCCTCGATATCGAAACCCCGATGCTGACCAAAGCCACGCCGGAAGGCGCCCGTGACTATCTGGTCCCGAGCCGCGTACACAAAGGCAAGTTTTATGCGTTGCCGCAGTCGCCTCAGCTGTTCAAACAGCTGTTGATGATGTCCGGTTTCGACCGCTATTACCAAATCGTCAAATGCTTCCGCGACGAAGACCTGCGTGCCGACCGTCAGCCTGAATTTACCCAGATCGACGTGGAAACTTCCTTCATGACCGCCGATCAGGTGCGTGAGGTGATGGAGAAACTGGCGCGTGAGCTGTGGCTGGACGTGAAGGGCGTAGACCTGGGCGACTTCCCGGTGATGACCTTCGAAGAAGCCATGCGTCGCTATGGCTCGGACAAGCCGGATCTGCGTAACCCGCTGGAACTGGTGGACGTTGCCGATCTGGTGAAGGATGTGGAGTTCAAGGTGTTCTCCGGCCCGGCTAACGATGCCAAAGGCCGCGTTGCCGCGATCTGTGTCCCAGGCGGCGCGCAGCTGACCCGTAAGCTGATCGACGAGTACGGCGCTTTCGTTAACATCTATGGTGCCAAAGGCCTGGCCTGGCTGAAGGTCAATGACCGCGCCGCCGGCATGGAAGGCGTGCAGAGCCCGATTGCTAAATTCCTCAGCGCGGAAGTGCTGGAGGCAATTCTGGCGCGTACCAACGCGCAGAGCGGCGACATTCTGTTCTTCGGCGCCGACAGCTTCAAGATTGTGACCGATGCGATGGGCGCGCTGCGTCTGAAGCTGGGCCGCGATCTGGAACTGACCAAGCTGGACAGCTGGGCACCGCTGTGGGTCGTGGACTTCCCGATGTTCGAAGAAGACGGCGAAGGCGGTTTGTCAGCGATGCACCATCCGTTCACCGCGCCGCGCGACATGAGCCCGGAAGAGCTGGCCAGCACGCCAATTAACGCTATCGCCAATGCCTACGACATGGTGATTAACGGTTACGAAGTGGGTGGCGGTTCCGTGCGTATTCACCGTAGCGAAATGCAGCAGACGGTGTTCGGCATTCTGGGGATTAATGAACACGAACAGCGCGAGAAGTTTGGCTTCCTGCTGGACGCGTTGAAGTACGGCACACCGCCGCACGCCGGTTTGGCGTTTGGCCTGGATCGTCTGGTGATGCTGCTGACCGGCACCGACAACATTCGTGACGTTATCGCTTTCCCGAAAACCACCGCCGCGGCCTGCTTGATGACCGAAGCGCCAAGCTTCGCGAACCCTGCGTCGTTGCAGGAGTTGGCCATCCGAGTGGTGAATAAACCAAGCGAGAACGAGTGATGAACTACAAGCGTCCCGAGTCAATTCTGGTAGTGATTTATGCCAAATCCAGTGGCCGGGTGCTGATGTTACAGCGGCGCGATGATACCGAATTCTGGCAGTCGGTGACCGGCAGCCTGGAGGAAGATGAGTCGCCGCCGCATGCCGCGCGGCGTGAGGTCATGGAAGAAGTCGGCATCGATATCGAAGCAGAGAAACTGCCGTTGTTCGATTGCCAGCGCTGTGTGGAGTTTGAACTCTTTGTCCATTTGCGACATCGCTATGCCCCGGGAACCACGCGCAATAAAGAGCACTGGTTCTGTCTGGCTTTGCCTGAAGAGCGCGATCCGGTGATCACCGAGCATCACGCCTACCAGTGGCTTGAGGCGGCGCAAGCCGTGAAGTTGACCAAGTCCTGGAGCAATCAGCAGGCGATTGAAGAGTTTGTGATTAATTCAGTCCAGTAATTTTTTTCGGAGATTTTTTATGGCAGGTCATAGTAAGTGGGCCAACACAAAGCACCGTAAAGCAGCGCAGGATTCCAAGCGCGGTAAAATTTTCACCAAAATTATTCGCGAGCTGGTGACCGCCGCGAAACTGGGCGGTGGCGATCCGGGGGCTAACCCGCGTCTGCGTGCGGCGATCGACAAGGCGCTGTCCAATAACATGACGCGCGACACCCTGAACCGTGCCATCGCGCGTGGTGTAGGCGGTGATGATGATTCCAACATGGAAACCATCATTTATGAAGGCTACGGCCCGGGCGGTACTGCCGTCATGATCGAGTGCCTGAGTGACAACCGTAACCGTACCGTGGCCGAAGTGCGTCATGCCTTCACCAAGTGTGGCGGTAACCTCGGCACCGACGGCTCCGTGGCTTACCTGTTCACCAAGAAGGGCGTGATCACTTACGCACCAGGCCTGGACGAAGACGTGGTGATGGAAGCGGCGCTGGAAGCCGGCGCTGAAGATATCGTCAGCTACGACGACGGTGTGATCGACGTCTTCACCGCCTGGGAAAACCTCGGCGAAGTGAAAGACGCGCTGACCGCAGCCGGTTTCACCGCCGACTCGGCAGAAGTTTCCATGATCCCATCGACCAAGGCCGATATGGATGAGGAAACCGCGCCTAAGCTGTTGCGTCTGATCGACATGCTGGAAGACTGCGACGACGTGCAGGAGGTTTACCACAACGGTGAGATCTCCGACGAGGTTGCTGCGACGCTGTAATGGGGTTGAAGTACGGCGCTGCCTTGTGGCAGCGCCTGGCGAAGTTAATGCTTAACGCAAGGTGGGTGTAGGGATGACGATCATTCTCGGTATCGATCCCGGATCGCGCGTCACCGGTTACGGCCTGGTTCGTCAGCAGGGCCGCCAGTTGAGCTATATTGCCAGCGGTTGTATTCGCACCGTGGTGGACGACATGCCGACGCGCTTGAAGCTGATTTATGCCGGCGTCAGTGAGATCATTACCCAGTTTAAACCTGATTTTTTCGCCATTGAGCAGGTGTTTATGGCGAAAAACCCGGATTCGGCGCTCAAGCTTGGGCAGGCGCGCGGCGTGGCGATTGTCGCTGCCGTGAACCAGGATTTGGAAGTGTTTGAGTATGCGGCACGCCAGGTAAAGCAAACGGTGGTCGGTACCGGCGCGGCGGAAAAGGCGCAGGTACAGCATATGGTGCGTTCGCTGCTTAAACTGTCGGCCAATCCCCAGGCCGATGCCGCCGATGCGCTGGCGATCGCCATTACCCACTGTCACCTCAGCCAAAACGTGCTGCGGATGAGCGAAGGGCGATTGAACCTGGCGCGTGGACGTTTAAAGTAGCGCTTAATCAGTTCTGAGGCTGGATATTCATCCAGCCTTTTTTATGTTATAAGCTTTAGCAGCACGGCATGGCAGAAGGTCATGCTCAGGAATTCAGCAGGAGGGTAAATGATAGGTCGTCTCAGAGGTTATATTCTGGAAAAGCAGCCGCCACTGGTGTTACTGGAGGCAAATGGCGTGGGCTATGAAGTGCATATGCCGATGACCTGCTTTTATGAACTGCCCGAACTGGGGCAAGAGGCTATCGTGTTTACCCAATTTGTGGTGCGCGAAGATGCCCAACTGCTGTATGGCTTCAACGATAAACAAGAGCGTGCGCTGTTTCGCGAGTTGATCAAAGTGAACGGCGTAGGCCCTAAGCTGGCGCTGGCCATTCTGTCCGGCATGTCGGCGCAGCAGTTTGTCAGTGCGGTTGAGCGCGAAGAGATCACTTCGCTGATAAAATTGCCGGGCGTAGGCAAGAAAACCGCAGAGCGCCTGGTGGTCGAAATGAAAGACCGCTTCAAAGGGCTTAATGGCGACCTGTTCAACAGCAGCAGTGAAATCACGCTTCCTGCCACAGCGGCGAAAGCTGCCGAACTGGATGCGGAAGCCGAAGCAGCCTCTGCGCTGGTGGCGCTGGGCTACAAACCGCAGGAGGCCAGTCGCATGGTCAGCAAAATTGCCAAGCCGGGTGCAGATTGCGAAACCCTGATCCGCGACGCGTTGCGTGCCGCGCTGTAAGCGCCGATAAGGGGTAGAGAATGATTGAAGCCGATCGCCTGATTTCTGCCGAGCCGATCAATGAAGAAGAAATTCTTGATCGCGCCATCCGGCCGAAGCTGCTGACGGAATACGTCGGTCAGCCGCATGTCCGCGAGCAGATGGAAATCTTTATTCAGGCCGCCAAGCAGCGTGGCGACGCTCTGGACCATTTACTCATCTTCGGCCCGCCCGGGTTGGGGAAAACCACGCTGGCCAACATCGTTGCCAATGAAATGGGCGTGAACCTGCGTACCACATCCGGGCCGGTGCTGGAAAAGGCGGGCGATCTGGCGGCGATGCTCACCAACCTGGAACCGCATGACGTTCTCTTTATCGATGAAATCCACCGCCTGTCTCCGGTAGTGGAAGAAGTGCTGTATCCGGCGATGGAAGATTATCAACTGGATATCATGATCGGTGAAGGCCCGGCCGCACGCTCGATCAAACTCGATTTGCCGCCGTTCACGCTGGTGGGGGCAACCACTCGCGCCGGCTCTTTGACTTCGCCTCTGCGCGATCGCTTTGGCATTGTGCAGCGTCTGGAGTTTTATCAGGTCGCCGACTTGCAGCACATCGTTTCACGCAGCGCTAACTGTCTGGGGCTGGATTTATCGGACGAGGGCGCTCATGAAGTGGCTCGCCGTGCACGCGGGACTCCGCGTATTGCCAACCGGTTACTGCGCAGGGTGCGTGATTTTGCCGAAGTCCGCGCCAATGGCGTGATCAATGGTGAGGTGGCGATGCAGGCGCTGGACATGTTGAACGTTGACGCCGAAGGGTTTGACTACATGGATCGCAAACTGTTGCTGGCGATAATCGACAAGTTCACCGGCGGCCCTGTGGGCCTGGATAACCTGGCGGCAGCGATAGGCGAGGAAAGGGAAACTATCGAGGACGTTATCGAGCCGTTCCTGATCCAGCAAGGTTTCATCCAGCGCACGCCGCGCGGGCGCATGGCCACCAATCATGCCTATAAGCACTTTGGCATGGTGCGCGAAGAGTAAATATTGCTCCGTAATCCATATTAAAAAGGGCCGCTAGTTGCGGCCCTTGTGCTATCTGCAAGAGGGAGGTCAGGCTTGCTGCTTCCTGGACAAGCTCAGGACGAACAGCACCGCCGCGCTCAGCACCACCGATGGGCCGGCCGGGGTATCGTAAAAGGCCGAGAAGGCCAATCCGCCGGTCACTGCCAGCACACCCACCAAAACCGCGTAGGCGGCCATTTGCTCAGGGGTCCGGGCGAAGCGTCGTGCGGTCGCGGCCGGAATAATCAGCAGAGAGGTAATGATCAGCGCGCCGACGAATTTCATCGCCAGGCCAATGGTCAGAGCGGTAACCAGCATCAATACGGTGCGCGCACGAACCAGATTGACTCCGTCGACGTGGGCCAGTTCTGGGCTGACGGTCATCGACAGCAGGTTGCGCCACTGCCACCACAGGATCAACAGGACGACGATGACCCCAATGGCAATCATCCAGATATCGGTGAAGGTAACCGACAGCAGATCGCCAAACAGATAGGCCATCAGATCGACCCGCACGTTGGACATCAGCGCCACCACCACCAAACCCAACGACAGCGCACTGTGCGCCATAATGCCGAGCAGGGTATCAACGGAAAGTTGCGGACGACGCTCCAGCCAAACCAGCACCAGCGCCAGCACCAGCGTCACGGCAATCACCGCATAGAAAGGATTAACGTCCAGCAGCAGCCCGAAGGCCACCCCCAGCAAGGATGCGTGCGCCAGGGTATCGCCGAAATAGGACATCCGGCGCCAGACCACAAAGGAGCCTAATGGACCGGCGGCAGCGGCCAATAACACCCCAGCCAGCCAGCCGGGTAATAACAGTTCGATCATGCCTCACGGCCCCCGGTTTTCTTCAACACAATTCGTCCTTGCAGGTCGTGGCGGTGATTATGGTGGTGACGATAGACCGCCAATTGTTCCGCACCGCGGTTGCCGAACATGGCGATAAATTCAGGATGCATCGAGACCACTTCCGGTGCGCCGGAACAGCAGATGTGTTGGTTGAGGCACAGCACTTCATCGGTTTTCGCCATGACCAGGTGCAGGTCATGGGAAACCATCAGGACCGCGCAGCCCAGTTCTTTGCGCAGTTGGTCGATGAGATCGTACAGCGCCAGTTGGCCGTTGACGTCAACCCCTTGCGTTGGCTCATCCAGTACCAGCAGTTGCGGCTTGTTCAGCAGCGCCCGCGCGAGCAGTACGCGCTGATTCTCGCCGCCGGAGAGTTTTTGCATCGGTTGATCGAGCAGGTGCGCTGCCTGCACGCGTTTGAGCGCGGGCAGAATATCGGCTTTCCTGACGCCGGGTTTCAGACGCATAAAGCGGCTGACGGTGAGCGGCAGGGTGGCGTCGAGGTGCAGTTTTTGTGGCACATAACCGATGCGCAGGCCCGGTTCGCGTTCAAGCGTACCTTCCGTTGGCGCAACCAGCCCGAGAACCACGCGGACCAGCGTGGATTTGCCCGCGCCGTTTGGACCGAGCAGCGTCAGAATACGGCCCGGCTGCAGGCTGAGCGAAATATTCGACAGCACCTTGCGGTTACCAAAGGAGACGGAGATATTTTTTAGCGTTGTCAGTGTGGACATCTCATGATTACATTTTGCAGAACTAACCGAATGTTATAATATCACGCCTCGCTGATGAAAACGACGGGATTACTGATAATGGCACATAAAAATAAATGGCTGCAGCGCACGTTGCTGGCTACTGCACTGATGATGGCCGGACCGCTGAGCAGCGCCTCTGCGGCGGTTGTGACCTCCATTCGCCCACTGGGCTTTATCGCATCCGCCATCGCCGACGGCGTAACGCCGACCGAGGTGCTGTTGCCGGATGGCGCCTCGCCGCACGATTTCGCTTTGCGACCTTCCGATATCCAACGCCTGCGCGCCGCCGATCTGGTGGTGTGGGTAGGCCCGGACATGGAAGCTTTTCTGACCAAATCCCTAACGCCGGTATCGGCGAATCGTCAATTGGCCATCAGCGAACTGAGCGGAGTAAAACCGCTGTTGATGAAGGGAGAAGACGACGACCACGACCATGATCATGCAACGGATGCGCATAATCATGCCGATCATGATGAGGGCGATGGACACCATCATGGCGAGTATAACATGCACGTTTGGCTGTCTCCGGAAGTGGCAAAAGTGACCGCGATCGCGATTCACGACAGGTTATTGGAACTTATGCCGCAGAATAAGGACAAATTAGACGCAAACCTGCGCCAGTTCGAGAATCTACTGACGCAAACTGACAAAAATGTTGGTAACATGCTCAAGCCTGTGCAAGGCAAAGGATATTTTGTTTTTCATGATGCTTACGGCTATTTTGAGAAACATTTCGGTTTGAGCCCGCTGGGCCATTTCACCGTGAATCCCGAAATCCAACCTGGAGCACAGCGCTTACACCAAATTCGAACACAGTTGGTTGAGCAGAAAGCAGTCTGCGTTTTTGCTGAGCCACAATTCAGGCCGGCCGTAATCAATGCCGTTGCCAAGGGGACCAAAGTGCGTTCTGGAACGCTGGACCCGTTGGGCACCGGTATCGCACTGGGGAAAGACAGCTACGGGAACTTCCTGACTCAGCTGTCGAACCAGTACGTGAGCTGCCTGAAGTAAAGATTATGAGGATAAAATCGAGTGCAGCAGATAGTCCGAACTATCGCTCTGGCGTATAACAATCTGCCACGGCCCCACCGCGTCATGCTGGGGTCGCTGACAGTGGTTACATTGGCCGTTGCCGTCTGGCGGCCTTTTGTTTATCACCCAGAACATAACCCCATCGTTAAAAGCATTGAGTTAGAATCCAGCCAATTACGATCCTTGCTGCCAGAAGCCAGCGAACCGATCGATCTCGACCAAGCCACCCCCGATGATGACATCCCACAGGATGAGCTGGACCAGAAGGTCGCCGGCGAGGATGGCGTGCATGAATATGTCGTTTCTACCGGTGATACGCTGGGCAGTATTCTGACCCAATACGGCATAGATATGTCGGATGTCACGCTGTTGGCATCGCAAAACCGCGATCTGCGTAACCTGAAAATCGGCCAACAGCTGTCATGGACGGTGAACGATGCCGGCGATCTGCAGCGTTTGACCTGGGAAGTTTCCCGGCGTGAAACCCGCACCTACGACCGCGTTGGTAACAACTTCAAAGAAACTCAGGAATCGCAGCAGGGCGAATGGCGCAACAACGTGATCAGCGGTCGGCTGAACGGCAGCTTCGTCAGCAGCGCCGGCGATGCCGGTCTGAGCCGTGCAGAAATCAATGCGGTGATCAAAGCGCTGCAGTGGCAGCTGGATTTCCGTAAACTGCGCAAGGGCGATCAGTTCTCGGTATTGATGTCTCGCGAACACTTTGACGGCAAGAGCGCACAAAGCCAGCTGTTGGGGGTGCGTATGCGCACCGGCGGCAAAGACTATTACGCCATCCGTGCCGAGGACGGTAAATTCTACGATCGTCAGGGTTCGGGCCTGGCGCGTGGCTTTATGCGTTTCCCTACCATGAAGCAGTTCCGCATCTCTTCAAACTTCAATCCGCGTCGGGTGAATCCGGTCACCGGGCGCATTGCACCGCACAAAGGCGTTGACTTCGCGATGCCGGTCGGTACTCCGGTGCTGGCCGTGGGCGACGGTGAAGTGTTGATCGCCAAACGCAGCGGTGCCGCGGGCAACTACGTGGCAATCCGCCATGGTCGCCAGTACACCACGCGTTATATGCACCTGAAAAAGCTGCTGGTTAAGCCTGGGCAGAAGGTGAAACGGGGTGACCGTATTGCGCTATCCGGCAACACCGGACGCTCTACCGGCCCGCACCTGCACTTCGAAATGTGGACCAACCAACAGGCGGTCAACCCGCTGACGGCGAAACTGCCGCGTTCAGAAGGGCTGAG
Organism: Serratia liquefaciens; assembly: GCA_012719855.1. GTDB lineage: Bacteria > Pseudomonadota > Gammaproteobacteria > Enterobacterales > Enterobacteriaceae > Serratia > Serratia liquefaciens_A. Next base: position 46,323 of record JAAXZN010000037.1, read on the forward strand.
CGGCAAAGATCGCAGCGATTATCTGGCGCAGGTGAAAGAAGTGGTGCCTCAGCTGCAGCTGGATTGATCCCTTTGCCCCGGCGCGTTACTGCGCCAGTGATTCCATCGGCCTGATTACGGGCCGATGTTGTTTTATATTGGTGCTTCGCCGTTGTGAATTGCAAAATCACCCTTTGCAATTATGATTAGCCGAACCGCTATGTTAAGAGCTTGTGCATGCAAAACGAGAAAAAATCGAACTCAGAGTTCATCCCGCAATTTCAGAAAGCCTTTTACCATCCGCGCTACTGGGGCGTTTGGCTGGGAACCGGGTTAATGGCCGGTATTTCACTGGTGCCTGCACGCCTGCGCGATCCGGTGCTCGGCGCCGTGGGCAAGTTGGCCGGCAAGGTGGCAAAAGGCGCTCGACGTCGTGCACGCATCAACCTGCTGTACTGCCTGCCTGAGCTGCCGGAAAACGAGCGTGAACATATCATCGACGAGATGTTTGCCACCGCGCCGCAATCGATGATCCTGATGGCGGAGCTGGCCTGTACCCAACCTGAGAAAGTGTTGAAGCGCGTTCGCTGGCACGGTGAAGAGGTGCTGGATAAAATCCGTGAAGAAGGGCGTAACGTGATTTTCCTGGTACCGCACGGGTGGGCGGTGGATGTTCCGGCGATGCTGATGGCCGCACGTGGTCAGCCGATGGCAGCGATGTTCCATAACCAAAGCAACCCGCTGGTCGATTATCTGTGGAACACCGTACGTCGCAAGTTTGGCGGTCGCATGCATGCGCGCAATGACGGTATCAAGCCGTTTATCAGTTCAGTACGCCAGGGGTATTGGGGCTATTATCTGCCGGATCAGGATCACGGAGCAGAGCACAGCGAATTCGTGGATTTCTTTGCGACTTATAAAGCTACGTTGCCTGCGGTCGGGCGTCTGATGAAGGTCTGTCGTGCGGCCATTGTGCCGTTGTTCCCGGTGTATGACGGTAAAACCAGCATGCTCGATATCTATATACGACCGCCGATGGACGACCTGGCTACGGCCGACGATCACACTATTGCCCGCCGGATGAATGAAGAAGTAGAGAATCTGGTCGGTCCCAACCCGGAACAGTACACCTGGATCCTCAAACTGCTGAAAACGCGCAAAGAAGGGGAAATCGAACCCTATTCACGCGACGATTTATACCGCTAAGCTCAGTTTTGGCGTCAGGCAAGGGGCAGTCATCTTCGGGTGGCTGCCCCTTGGTGTTTTAAGGGCCTTAAATATGCACCAGGCAGCCTTGGGCAATCAGCGGGTCCAGCACGGCAGGCATTTCGGCAAAGTTGTTCCAGCGCAGATCCAACCGCTGTAGCTGGGTCAACTCGACCAGGTTGTCGGGCAGGGCGCTTAGGCGGTTAGCGCGCAGATCCAACGTGGTCAGTGCCTTAAGCTGCCCAAAGGACGCCGGTAGCTGTTGCAAGCGGTTGGTTCTGAGGTTGAGGTGAGTCAGGTTGACCAGCCGCCCAAAAGTGGTGGGTAGCTGGCCGATAGCGTTATTTTCCACATCCAGCACCCTGAGCGCAGAGAGCTGGGCTATTTGCTCTGGCAGGGCAACCAGACGATTGTTCATCAGGTGCAGTTCCCGAAGAGCGCTCAACTGCCCGAACGTCTCAGGCAACGAGGCAATCTGGTTATTGTAAAGCCGCAGTTCCTGCAGCGCACCGAGTTGCATAATGGCCGCAGGCATTTCACTGAGCTGATTATCCGTCGCATTCAAATACCGGAGTTTATGTAATCGCCCCAGTTCGACGGGCAGATCGCGAAAGGCGTTATCGCTGAGGTATAAATAAGTCAGTTCCCGCAGCTCACCGATCCCGGCGGGCACCTGGTTGGCCTGGTTGTGACCGCAATCGAGCATGGCCAGCTGTTTCAACAGGCCTATTTCAGTGGGCAGTTCGCTGAGTTGGTTGCAAGAGATGTTCAACACCTGCAGATCGGCATGCTGCAAAATCTGCCGTGGGAATTGCCGTAGCCGATTGTCGTACAAACTGATTTTCAGCAGTGAGTTGCCTTGTAGGCAGGCATCGTCCAGGTTTTCCAGCCCCTGACCGTCCAGATCCAGACTTTGTGCCGTGCGGTTTTGCTGTGGGTGTTGATGAAGCATCGAAGGCTCTCCGTTTGCCATGGCGGCGACAGGAGACGAGTTTAACAGGGGGAAAGGGCGGTGAGGGAAAAAATGCCGACCGCGTTAACGGCCGGCAGCAGGACAGATTACTCGACGCGCAGAATGCGGCTGGTGTTGGTGGTGCCAACGGTTTCCATCACGTCACCCTGGGTGACGATCACCAGGTCGCCCGAGACCAGGAAGCCTTTATCACGCAGGCGGTTAACCGCGTCATTAGCGGCGATGACGCCATCTTCGTGGCTGTCGAAGTACACAGGGGTAACGCCACGATACAACGCGGTCAGGTTCAGCGTGTGTTCATGGCGCGACATGGCGAAGATCGGCAGGCCGGAGCTGATGCGCGACATCATCAGCGCGGTGCGGCCAGATTCGGTCATGGCGATCAGCGCGGTAACCCCTTTCAGGTGGTTGGCCGCGTACATTGAAGACATGGCGATAGCCTCTTCAATGTTGTCGAACTGTACGTCCAGGCGGTGCTTGGAGACATTGATGCTTGGGATCTTCTCAGCACCGAGGCAAACGCGCGCCATGGCCGCCACGGTTTCTGCCGGGTATTGGCCAGCAGCGGTTTCGGCAGACAGCATCACGGCGTCGGTACCGTCCAGCACGGCGTTTGCCACGTCCATCACTTCGGCGCGGGTCGGCATTGGGTTGGTGATCATTGACTCCATCATCTGGGTCGCGGTGATCACGGCACGGTTCAGGGTGCGGGCGCGGCGGATCAGCTTTTTCTGGATGCCGACCAGCTCAGGATCGCCGATTTCGACGCCCAGATCGCCACGGGCAACCATCACTACGTCGGAGGCCAGAATGATATCATCCATGGCTTCGTCGCTGCAGACGGCTTCGGCACGCTCAACCTTGGACACGATCTTGGCGTGGCAGCCAGCATCGCGCGCCAGACGGCGGGCATAGTTCAGGTCTTCGCCGGTGCGCGGGAAGGAAACCGCCAGGTAATCGACGCCGATTTTGGCTGCGGTGACGATATCGGCCTTGTCTTTCTCGGTCAGGGCCTCTGCGGACAGGCCGCCACCCAGTTTGTTAATGCCCTTGTTGTTGGACAGCGGGCCGCCAACGGTCACTTCGGTAAAGACTTTCATGCCCTGAACTTCGAGCACCTTCAACTGTACGCGGCCGTCGTCCAGCAGCAGTACGTCGCCCGGCACCACGTCGGCAGGCAGGCCTTTATAGTCGATACCGACTTTTTCTTTATCGCCTTCGCCCTTGGACATGTTGGCATCGAGCAGGAATTTATCACCGATGTTAAGGAAGATTTTGCCTTCCTTAAAGGTGGAAACACGAATTTTCGGCCCTTGCAGGTCACCCAGAATAGCGACGTGACGTCCCAACTTGGCAGCGATTTCGCGCACTTTGTCGGCGCGAGCCTGATGATCTTCTGCAGTGCCGTGGGAAAAGTTAAGCCGAACTACGTTAGCGCCTGCGGCAATGATCTTTTCCAGATTATTGTCGCGGTCAGTAGCCGGACCCAGGGTGGTAACAATTTTGGTTCTTCTGAGCCGTCTGGACATGTATTACTCCGTTGACTGGTGAAGCAAATTATTGGTGTTGCGATAACGTCGGATAACGAAACCTGGAGTGAAATGTAATTTTACTACACTGATGTTTCACTTGGGTTACCCGCATGAGCGTTGTAACAGGGTACTGCCTCTAATGCCGCCGTTCAGATGATCTTGAACGACAGGTTTTTTCACATCGGTTACGAGTCGAAATTGTTGGGGATAACGACACCCTTATCAAAGCGCGATTCTTTCAACGCTTCCTTGACCCGCTTCAAGTTATCTCTGAATTTGGCCCCTCTGCGCAAGGTAAATCCGGTGGCGAGCACGTCTATGAGCGTTAATTGCGCAATTCGTGACACCATCGGCATATAAACGTCGGTATCTTCGGGAACATCAAGCAGCAACGCCAGGGTCGCCTCGTGAGCCAGAGGGGTATCGCGTGAGGTGATGGCGATAACCGTGGCGTCGTTTTCGCGCGCCAGCTGCGCCATTTCCACCAGGTTTTTGGTGCGGCCGGTGTGGGAGATTAACACCACTACGTCTCCCTCGCTGGAATTCATGCAGCCCATACGTTGCATGACGATGTCGTCGAAGTAGACCACCGGGATATTAAAGCGAAAAAATTTGTTCATCGCGTCGTGAGCGACGGCCGCAGAGGCCCCCAAACCGAAGAAAGAGATTTTTTTTGCCTGGGTAAGCAGATCAACCGCACGATTGATTGCGGCAATATCCAAATTTGCCTTTACTGTATCCAGACTGGCCATTACCGATTCGAATATTTTACCGGTATAGGCATCGACGCTGTCATCTTCCTCTACGTTACGGTTTACGTACGGAGTGCCATTGGCCAAGCTTTGGGCAAGATGCAGTTTAAAATCGGGGAAGCCTTTGGTATCGAGACGGCGACAAAAACGGTTGACGGTGGGTTCGCTGACGTCTGCCATTCTGGCCAGCGTCGCGATACTGGAGTGGATTGCGGTCTGTGGGGAGGCCAGGATCACCTCAGCGACTTTCCGTTCAGATTTGCTCAGCAGCTCCAGATGACTCTGGATTTTTTCCAGCGTATTCATATAACGAGGGTCACTCATGGTTTATACCCGTCGCATTTCAAGCTACAGCGGGGGCGATCGCACTGGCTTTAACTTGAAATCCATAGGGTATGTCGATTTCAATCAAAGGAGAAATCAATGCCGGTTTAGTGGAAATATACTACGTGCTGGTAACCGTTGGCAGTGTCGACAGAGGGTATGCAGGCTTTTTTCATCAGAACATGACCTGTGTCTAACTTTCATAATGGTAAAAGAGCATCAAAAAAGACAGAAAATTACAGTTTTTGGCTCGGGCACCTACGTTTAGAGCCGGTAGCACTTAACATTGCATTTTCTGGGGCTTTTTTTCTACTTTTGATCCGGGTTTACTGGCCGTAGTCAAAGAGAGTACATTAGTAATGTAAGAAAATTACAAATATCCTGCAACGAGGAGATGAACATGGCGGTAACCTCTACAGCCCAGGCGTGTGACCTGGTTATTTTCGGCGCGAAAGGCGATTTGGCGCGTCGTAAGCTGTTGCCTTCCCTGTACCAGTTAGAGAAAGCCGGTCATATCCATCCGGATACCCGCATCATCGGCGTCGGCCGTGCCGAGTGGGATAAAGAAGCCTATATCAAGGTGGTCAAGGAAGCGCTTGGCACCTTTATGAAAGAAAAACTGGATGACGAACTCTGGGCAACGCTGAGCGCGCGCCTGGATTTCTGCAACCTGGATGTGAACGACAGCAAGAACTTTACCAAATTGGGTAAAATGCTGGACCAGAAACATCGCACCACCATTAACTACTTTGCCATGCCGCCAAGTACCTTCGGCGCGATTTGCAAAGGCTTGGGCGAAGCCAAGTTGAACCACGAGCCGGCGCGCGTGGTGATGGAAAAACCGCTCGGCACCGATCTCGCTTCTTCACGCGTGATCAACGACCAGGTGGCGGAATACTTCAACGAGAGCCAGGTTTATCGTATCGACCATTATCTCGGTAAAGAGACGGTATTGAACCTGCTGGCGCTGCGTTTCGCCAACTCGTTGTTCGCCTCCAACTGGGATAACCGTACCATCGATTCCGTACAGATCACCGTAGCGGAAGAGGTGGGTATTGAAGGGCGCTGGGGCTACTTTGACCAGGCCGGTCAGATGCGCGACATGATCCAGAACCACCTGTTGCAAATCCTGACCATGATTGCCATGTCGCCACCGGCGGACCTGACAACTGACCGTATTCGCGACGAGAAAGTGAAGGTACTGCGTTCACTACGCCGCATCGATCAGACCAATGTACGTGAAACCACGGTGCGTGGTCAGTACACCGCCGGCTTCGTGCAGGGCAAAAAGGTACCGGGTTATCTGGAAGAAGAAGGGGCGAATAAAAGCAGCAACACTGAAACCTTCGTCTCAATCCGCGTAGATATCGACAACTGGCAGTGGGCCGGCGTGCCATTCTACCTGCGTACCGGTAAGCGTCTGCCGACCAAATGTTCTGAAGTGGTGGTCTACTTCAAGAACCCGCCGTTGAACCTGTTCAGCGATTCTTACCAGCAGTTGCCGCAGAACAAACTGACCATTCGTCTGCAGCCGGATGAAGGCATCGAAATTCAGGTGTTGAACAAGGTGCCGGGTCTGGATCACAAGCACCGTCTGCAAACCACCAAGCTGGATCTGAGTTTCTCCGAAACCTTCAACCAGGAGCATGTGGCTGACGCCTATGAGCGTCTGTTGCTGGAAACCATGCGTGGCATCCAGGCGCTGTTCGTGCGCCGCGACGAAGTGGAAGAAGCCTGGAAGTGGGTTGACTCCATTATGGACGCGTGGAAAGCGGATAACGAGGCACCTAAGCCGTACCAATCCGGCACCTGGGGCCCGGTCGCTTCAGTGGCGATGATCACCCGTGACGGCCGTTCCTGGAACGAGTTCGAGTAATCACCCTGCCGGCAGCTTATCTGCCGGCATTTTTTTGCCCGCAGTACCGGGGCGCAACATCACTTGGGGTACGGCCGGACGCCTGCGCTTTAATGCGTGGGGCCCTGTGGCAGGGGCGTGCCATTGATAACCCGTAAGTAATGGAGAAGTAACGATGAAAAACTGGAAAACCAGCGCAGAACAGATCCTGACCGCAGGCCCGGTGGTTCCGGTGATAGTGATCAACAAGCTGGAACATGCGGTGCCGCTGGCCAGGGCGCTGGTAGCCGGTGGCGTGCGCGTGCTGGAAGTCACATTGCGCACCGACTGCGCCATGGAGGCGATCCGCGCTATCGCGGCAGAGGTGCCTGAGGCGATCATCGGTGCAGGTACGGTGATTAATCCGCAGCAGCTGCAGGCAGTGACCGAGGCAGGCGCGCAATTCGCTATCAGCCCCGGCCTGACGGAAGCGCTGTTGAAGGCCGCTACCGCAGGGTCTATCCCATTAATTCCGGGCATCAGCACCGTTTCAGAGCTGATGCTGGGTATGGATCACGGGCTGCGCGAGTTCAAATTCTTCCCGGCGGAAGCCAACGGTGGCGTGAAGGCATTGCAGGCGATCGGCGGCCCATTCCCGCAGGTGCGTTTCTGTCCGACCGGGGGCATCACGCCCAACAACTACCGTGATTACCTGGCTCTGAAAAGCGTGTTGTGTATCGGCGGCTCTTGGTTAGTACCGGCCGATGCGCTGGAAAATGGCGACTACGCTCGCATCACCGAACTGGCGCGTACCGCCGTCAGCGGCGCTGCGGTCTAACCCGCGCCGGGCCTGGGGCAGGCGAATATTTGGCCGTGCCGATTTAAACCGAGGTTCAACAACATGTTGAGCCTTTTTTTATTTTTAAATTACTTAACTTTCTTATTTTTAAACTTTTTTTTAATCGTTTTTGTGAAAACGGCGGTTTGCTTTCTTTTTTTGGCTATGGTACAACTATCGCAGTTGAAAATTTTACTTGATGAGGATATTGGGCAAATCGCACTCCGTGTAACAAGATAATGTGCGGCTGAGAATAGAGAATAATTATGATGACAACTAATGGAATTACCCTCAGAACCTCTACTTGCCAGCTTTTCCTGTCTGCCATCCTTGCCAGTGAGCATCACTGGTGCAGCGAGCTATAGCGTCTTTCTCCCTTAACCGGTGCTGGTGACAGGCTCAGTCCTCCGTCATTCCGCGTAGCCGGGCAAACTTCTTTATTACGTTTGGGTCAGTTTATCCCCAGGGATCTCTGCGTCGTCAGCGCCTCGTTGCGCCTGTCTGACGAGATAAATCGGGATAAATATGCCTTAGCGTGCGTTATTCGCCGTTTGGGAGAGAAATTATGATTTATTGGATTTTTTTAGGCTTGGCCATCGTGGCCGAAATTATCGGTACCCTGTCCATGAAATACGCCAGCGTCAGCGGCGGCATGACCGGTCATATTGTGATGTATGTGATGATCACTGCGTCGTACGTCATGCTGTCGTTGGCGATAAAACGCGTCGCTCTGGGCGTTGCTTATGCGTTGTGGGAAGGGATCGGTATCCTGTTTATTACCCTGTTCAGCGTGATGTGGTTCGACGAGCCAATCTCGGCTTTGAAGGTCCTGGGTCTGGTGACGTTGATCGCCGGTATCCTGCTGGTGAAGTCCGGTACCCGCAAACCACGAAAACAGGCCAGCCCGCGTGGTGACAACCATGCAACAGCTTGAGTTGTACCACATTGGGTTTTTGGGACTGGCGATTGTGTTGGAAATTGTTGCCAACATCTTCCTGAAGATGTCAGACGGTTTCCGTAAAATTTGGTTAGGTCTGCTGTCGTTGCTGTCGGTGCTGGGTGCATTCAGTGCCCTGGCGCAGGCGGTGAAGGGGATTGATCTGTCGGTGGCCTATGCGTTGTGGGGTGGTTTCGGTATCGCCGCGACGATTGCCGCAGGTTGGATCCTGTTCGGTCAGCGCCTGAATGCCAAAGGCTGGATTGGCCTGGTGCTGCTGCTGGCCGGTATGGTGATCATCAAACTGGCCTAATCAGCGCAAGAGTACGAAAAATGAAACCGCAGGCGTCAGCGTCTGCGGTTTTTTGTTGTCAGCCCTAAACCACCTCCTGGGGAGGTGGTGATTGTCCCTGTGAGGCTCTAGCCTAAAGAAAGCCCATGCCAGAAAATTCCAGCTTACTCACCACAAGTAAGAAGGAAATCACTGACATGAGCAGTTATAGA
>JAAXZN010000038.1 GCA_012719855.1 Serratia liquefaciens
CTTGCGTAGGTATATTCGCCTTTGTACCAACCTTTGCGCAGCGTCAGTAACGCGCTGACCGAACCATCATCACTGCAGATAACATGCGCGCGAACGGCAAAATTACCTGCTGCATTGACGTACCAGTCAGTAAAACGCGGCAGCGCCATGCGAAAAGGTATTCGCTGGACAGCCGATTTGACACGGTGCAGGGTTGAGAAGAAATCAGGAACAACTGAAGAAGTAAAAACAGACATGGTGTTTCTCCTGTAAAAAAGGGAAACACCGCTCCCAGGGGAAAGGTATTTCCCCTGGGGATTGGATTGCGGTAACCGCAATCGTCAGTACATCAGTCAGTACCTTCATCACCGTTAAGTGATCCCTGTTCTCAAAGGTTAAACAGGGTTACCGCCACAGGGGCTTCCTCTTTCAGGCTACGAGGCTATTGGCAGTCACCCGAAGGCGTTTCTCACAGACCGCTGAAACTTTGGCTGGCACTCACCCGAAGGCGCTTCTCACAGAGTGCTGAAGCATTAGCTGGTTGTCCGAAGACAACAAGTAAGCCTGTTCATTTTCGAATCAAAATGGCACTATGTCAACCATATATATATATAGTTATTCTTTAAAAAAGAGTAGAAACTCTGTAAGCCCGAACACTACCAAGAGAATGAATACAGAATATTCCCCGAGGTAAACATGGACTCATTTGTAACAACACAAACGAAGAAAGTATTTGAAAATATTAAAATCAGTAAGTACATAGTCCAAGATCCTTTGCTATCTGACTGCATTGGTATGGGAAGGGCAAACTCTGGAGATTACAGTAGGGTTCAGGGATTTAATTGTGGAAAAGATTTTGGCTATGCGCTACTCACCTATTTTACATCAAGGGCGCTTAATATCCAGAGAATGCCTTACTGTGAAGATCGTATTTATAACAACTTCCACTTCCTAAATAAACATGAAAATGAAATTCTACTATCCCTAGATGAAGAAAGGGTCAGTGAGATTTGCAGGGAAATTCATGAAATTTACATGCATACTCAGAGGCATCTTCAGCAAGCAGGACTAGATGGTGTGAACTTACGCCGTGAATTAAGAGGAGGAGATGCAAATAACTACATTAAAAGCATACTAGTAAGGAAGGTTGCGTCGGAGATGTTGGGAAAGGACCACATGCATATAGAAATGGACTCTCTGAATTCTTTTGGTGATGCAGGTGAATATTTAGGGGATATATCACTCCAGTTAGGAATTCCAGCAAAAGATATCCTCTACTGTTATAAATTCATAGAATCAAAACATACTAATTCTTGGTTGGTTGAACCTGGGGAGTGGATAGTAATAAACAGGTCACCGAACGGAGTAGTTAAGCTACCAACATCCAGTGTTATTGTCAGAAATGAAAAGTGGTATAATGATATATTGAATGGGATGAGTGTAAATTCAGCAGTGAATTACTTATCCAAGGATTCCACCTTGGTATTAAGGAGTAACTATTCGTAAACAATTTAAATGGTCGCAGCCCCGTGAGAGCTGCGACCGTTTTACACTACTCACTCAATATCGTCTTTAAAATATACTTGTCTAATATAACGCCCACGCCCATCACCGTGTCCCAAATCCATCGAGACCAATGCATTTGCTTCATCTCTGCTCATGCCATTTTTGACATGATGTGTTACAGCATCCCTGGCATAAGCATATCGCAAGCTGTGGGGGGCATCTTTTCCAGTCATACCTGCGTCACGCACGATATTTCTGTATCGTTCTATCGCCGTATGCAGAGACGGCTTATCAATAAGTTTCCCTCTATTCTCACCACAATGTTTTATCGCTTTATCCAAAATAGCCAAAACTTTCTCACGACTAAACACTGTTGTTTCCCTAGCGCGCCCCCCTTTTGTCCCGAAAATCACCTTAACCCTATCGTTGCCATTCAAGATGGCTTGCTTCCAGGTTTTTAGTGATTTGGCGGACTGGACTGTTTCTTCTGTTCTCAAACCCAAGTAACGAGACAATTGTACACCAATTGCTACACCCTCATCTTTTTTAAAAGCATAGCTAACAATTGCAGCCAACTTATCATCCGGAAGTGGTGTTTTAGTTCCGTCGCGACTTGCCCCTGAGATACCTAATGCCTGGTTACTCAATTTCTCATGCGAAGGATCAGCAAGTTTATTCCGACCTGCAACTGACATGATCGAACGTACCGCTGCCATTTCATTTTGGAGTGTACGCTTTGATATATCCTCAGCCATACGACTACCAATATACTTTTCGATATGAGACGTCTTAACGTGTTTTACATCACGGATTTGGATATTCAATTTCGCAAGGCGTTCAGCAAAACGCTCTGCAATTCTCGAACGGTCTGCGACGGTTTTAAAACTCCCTCGTCCTTGGCGGGCGAGCGTAACCAGCTGCTTGCTGAGCTTAGACATAACTTCTCCTCCCACGGGATACACAACCCTCTGCTTTCCACAAAGCAGACGGATCTGTACCCCGATAATTTCAACCCCGACGACACGGTTACTTTTGCGCTTCCTGCGTCTCGACTGGTATCTGTGCATCGGGGCGGCGAAATGTTGAGTTATTTCGAGGCTCCCCAGGTCTCTGACCTGTTCGCGGCTTTCGCCGGCCTGACGTTAGTCAGTCTGCCTCCACACACTACTGTTCGTAGTGTCGCCATCGATACCGAGTCGATTTCCTCCTTTTAGATAGTGAAACGTTCAAAACGGTGTTTTCCGTTGTAATTACGTTGAAGTGAATGAGTGTTTAAAACCGTACTGACACGGACTACGTATTGGTCAGATGGTAGTAAAACGTTGAAAGCCACGTCGTACGTGGTTTGAGACGTTATGCGCTACGCGCGTCACTTGGTAGTGTCTTCGCCACTTCACAAGTGACGCGCGCCCCTCTGCTCCTAATGAGACTCACGTAAGCGGCCAAATGTACCAAATGGCCTTATACGTTCGTTCAAAAGTCGCATCGTTAGCAACTCGTCATAAAAGATAAGAGAATCAAACCGTTGAAACGTAGAGCATCGCCATGGCGATCTCTATAGCTGAAAAACGTAATACATACGTTATTGGTGAAAGAAACCGTACCAGGACTGGCGCGGTTGAGTCGCAAATGAACCTTCATCACTGCCGTGATCTCCGTTCTCAAAGGGTAAACGGAGGTACCGCCACATGGGCATCCTCTTCCAGGCTACGAGGATATTGTGACCACCCGAAGGCGTTTCTCACAGGTCACATGAAACATTGGCTGGCACTCACCCGAAGGCGCCTCTCACGGAGTGCTGAGGCATTGGCTGGTCGTCATAGAGACGACGGTACAACGGCATTAGATTAAGCGATAAAGTACCGCTACGTCAATCTCTCGCAACCGCTATAATTAATGAGACAACGCCTATACTCGCAGACCATTACCTCTAATAATTACCAGTCCTGTTTATCCTTTAGCTTTCTTTTATTCATTTCATATTCCCTTTCAATTTCGCGTTCTCTCTCTCGTCTTTTCTTCTCTTCTTTTACTTTTATATCATATAAAGGTGGGTAATAAACCCAAAGGGAACTATCAACCTCCCTCCCGTAAAAAACAAGATAAACCACAAGCAAAACCAAGAAAACAATACACCCTAGAAGAAAATGAGACATACTTAAATCAAGAAAAGAGTAAACCCCATCCAAAAACACTCCTTTTGAACCGTTAAATGCCGACAATATCCACCCAAAGACAAATAGGAACAAACAACCAAAAGAGACACGCCTTGCTTCGTGTAAATTTACCAGCTCATCATACCACTTACCGAAGGCCTCTTTATACTCCTTATACGCCAACTCAGATTGTTCCCGCATGGCATATTCTCGTAAATCACCAATATAGACATAACCGGACTTTTTCCTTTTATCACTTCCCTCATAAGGAAATAAGCGATAGGCTTTCAGCTCAGTCAAAACAGCAAATACGACCCCCTCGAGAAAAAACAATCCCAGAGAGGATATCAAACCAAATAAAAGCAAAAACAAACAAACATCACCAAGATTAAAATCTGATAACTTTGATGATGACAAAGCAAATACACCATATCCCTTACCATATGATAAAAAAGCATCAAGGAATAAAAAACAATAACCCAGCGTCATTACTTTGTTAAATCGCCACAATCTATCCAGCAAAGGAATTACACCTAATGCTTGAGTTGTTTCATTTTTATCCTCAGCCACTTTTGACTCCTTAGTGTAAAACACTTCCATTTTAATCATCTTTATCAGCTGCATGTCGCCCCGAACAATAATAACATCGATACTCAAGCGAACCATCATCCATAGGCCAGACAGCCATATCCTCAGCAGGAGCTGGCACTCCACAACAGTCACAATATACATCCAGCTCATCACTGTCTTCATTTGAGCAAAATGTACATCTATAGCCCGTAGGTGAATCGTCAGCAGGTATCAGCGTATCATTTGAGCATTCTGGGCACTCATAGACATTCCATTCAATCAATGCATAATGTTTTGGACGAACACCTCTGAACACGGCGGCTTTTCTTTCCGCGACGTCCATTTCTGCCTCTTTAAGCATATGAGTATATTCATCCGCAAGGATATTGAATGTTTTATAATTCCCTTTCCCTACCTCATCTTCAAGATCAAACAAATCAAAAACATCAAGAAACTCGATAACACTTCGTACTAACCGCCCAATGCAAAGCCTTGCTTCCTTTGGCGATAGCCTGAACTGGTAGTGCTCAATGTTGTTCCTTAACCCTTTTATCCATTCGATATCCTTACAAAAATCAATATCAACGAAATCTACCCCTGTGATGCTGCATTTTTCACACTTTGCAAATTCCAGGGCCTGATCGAGGGTGATTGTATGCGGATAAGGGACATCCTTTAACAGTTCGCTTAACTCTTTCCCTTCGTAGCATAAGGCTTCATAGGCCTGAAGTAGGTTCGAACGATCCTGCTTTACACGCTTTTCGACATACCGAAAGCACTTGCTAAACAGTAGCGCTTCGTCAACTGATGAGATGTAAAGCTTCAGAATGAGTTCTAAGAAATGGGAAAAATGCAATATTGCGAATTTGTACTGACGGAGTTCACCTTGTTCGCCAAGCTCGTACTTTGCTAACGCCTCGTTCAAACTGTCCATGGCGTTCTCTTTAATATCTAACTCGTACTCCATTTTGTCAGCCCTCCTCTTTGGCTGATGTAGCATTATGCATCTGCCATAACACTTGTGACATTGCATCAGATGTTAGCATCTAACCGAAAAGAGACACAGAAGGTTGCCATAGGTTACTATTTGAGCTAGAGAGTTTTGCGCGCGTCCTGAACAGAGACGTAAACAAATTAGCAACCGCTCCTCCCGCCGTGTTATTCGTACCCTAAAAGAAATGGAACAAGACAGATAGTGATACCAGCGCAAAGAGGACTTTCAGATATGTTCCTCGCCACCCAGTATGTTAAAGTTTGCTTATGTATACCGATGAACATGGAAGAACATTGGACTCTCAAATGGCTACGCAAGAAAGTGAAACGGAAATCACCTTGTCAGCGTTTAGCAACCTGGCATTTTGCGCGCTTGTTGCGTTAGGTATCGCTCGCCAGGATGGCAGCGCCGGTAATCCACTGGCGGAGCATCTGTTTCTTGTCCGCTGGCTGGCCACCGCCCAAAAACAAAAGCGTTTCCCCAAATGTGTTGCCATTGATATTGCATACTTACTCGAAGAAGGACGGAAAAAGGGACCGACCAGTCAGCTTCGAGAAAAACTGCAATCCCTGTGGCAATCCTGCACAGCCCCCTTGACCATGCAGTCAGACTTGTTTCGACTTACCTATGTTACCGAGAAACTACGAGAGCATGGCTGGAAAAACTTCACCCTGGACAGTAAATCCTGGAGGGATAAGCGTTTTCCGGCATCATGCCCATCCAATGGATTTTACACTGAAGAAAGCGCGCTACATGTCGCCTATTCTGATGATGGCCGCTTAATCAGCCAGCTGGATCTGCGGATTGTGGGCGATGTCGACTTACTCCTGGCGCTCATGGAGCAATCCGCGATCTACGCAGAACTGATTGAGCGAAGCGAACTCTTTCATCGGGTGGTGATATATTCGGCTCCCCCAATAACACTTTCAGTGCCTCATCACGGGTAGCCACAGGTTACTATTTAAGCTAAAGTGCAGGTAATACTTAAGAATGACTGGAGACAGGCATGAGCCAAACCAGAGATCAGCAGGCCTACCAACGAGGTATCTGGGCTGCCCGTAAGTGGAGTCGTCTGAAAAATGTGATTATGAGATGGGATAGGTTCTGTGTGTCAAAGGCTCGCAAATACAACCTACCAACTTGGTTGGGTCATGTGCCTATCACATGCTTAGTTGCCATATCAGCTGTTAGTTGTCTAACGGGGGGATTACTGGTAGCCGTTATAATTCTGTTTGTTTGGGCATTTTTACTGCTCCCATCGGTTATGGAGTTTCTCAGACCTACAGTGAATGTAAAGGTTACTAACTGGGAAGAAAAGAGCCATAAATATAGTTATGGCTCTAATGGTTCCAACGGCTCGGATGGCTCAACAGGTTCCTAACTATTTGCCTCCGGATGCAATTTTTGCAGCAGCTGCATCACCTACAAGTCCACCTGTTTGTTGGGACTTAGACGTGCCATCTGTCACCATGCGGGACAGTTCACCAATACGTACACCAGCCCATGAAAATGCAGCAAGCCAAACAGCTGGAAGTACAAGAAACATACAGCCCATCACCAGGTTCATAATCAGGTCATCTGCACTATTCTGGAACCCGGCTACATTCCAGCGGCTGTGCGAGTCCGAACTGTACAATGCCTCCAGTAACCAGCTGTCCAGCCAGCGCGCCAGTTCCCACCAGAATGTCAGGAAATTGAGCGCAAACACCACGAACGTCACGGTTATCACCGTCTTGTACTCGTAGGCCGCAAAAGCCAGGATGAGCGGCACCATGATATAGACCGCCATCAGCAGTACCGCCTGTACCATCGGCAATGCCTGACGCATCGCATCAAATGCCGGGTAGGCCGCCAGGCTCCCCAACGCGGTTCCGCCCAGTGACGCGAGCCGGTTAACCGAGTTGTCCAGGGTAAAATCTGCATTGCCGCCGTAGCCGGCATAAGCACGTCCGCCCTGGGAGACCGTCAGGTTGTCCGGGCTGACCAAACGACGTATCACGGCTTCCTTATAATCCGCATCCGGTTGCCCCATCATCTTCAGCGCAGCAGACATCCGCAGCATGACGCCCGGGTCAACCTGTTTCACCACGCGAGCCTCCAGCCCGGTTTCGCCAGCTGACCACCACTCGCTGCAGGTCGGGTACCCACCCCGCCCGGTGTTTGGCCGGCCGCTGTCCCTCGCCTCATTCCACGGGAAGCTAGAGCGCGGTGTTTTCGACTGCAAATTGTTGTAGTACCCGCCGTTCAGGAAGGTTTTCGCCCCCAACCACTCAATGTCACGCAGGGTGGCTTTGTCCGTCGTCTGACCCTGGTCGCGGTTCTGCCAGGTATACAGCGCCAGCGCATAACAGTCATTGGTGAAGTCCTGCAGCTCCTTCGCCAATGCAGGATTATTGACCCGGCTGTGCTGAACCTCAAAACGCACCTGCCGCAGATCAGGCCGGCACGGAATAGTGGCCACGGCCGCCGACGTGATCCCCTTCGACAGTTTATGCACCACCAACCACCACACCGGCACCTTCGCCGTCTGGCCGTTCATACTCGACATGATGTTGGCGTAGCCCGTTTCATCCGGCTTTTTCGGTGTCCAGGTACCACAGGTCGCCGCCCGGCTGCTGTCGTACTTGATGGTGTCGAGGCTGACATTCATCAGCGGCAGACAGCAGGCCAGCATCACAAAGAATGCTCCGTAGAGCAGGTTTTCGATGCGTGGCAGAGACAGCATCCCTTTGTTGCCCTCATCCTCCCCTTCCTCACGTACCTTCAGCCAGATGGCCGCCACCTTGAACAGCAGCGGCAGCACAAACAACCCCGTACTGACCAGCAGCTCCCACAGGCCATTGTTAATCAGCCAGCCAAGCAACGTCAGGAAATACTCCAGATAGCTGTTGGTCATCATAATGACAGCCCTCCGCCAAAGAGACTGTATTCACAGGCCAGGGCAAATACCGCGCAGGCGATGGCCATGCGCTTGAGGGGTTGCCGGTATTCCGGTTTGCAACCCGGCGCGTGCCAGATTTTCCAGAATCCCCAGGCCAGCGCGGCGTATAGCGCCAGGCGCCAGCTCAGCCAGCCATAACGAGTGCTGTGCACCCAGTCACGCAGCGCGGCACTCTCTCCCGGGTGATTGACACCCCAGTGAGCCATGCCCAGCGCGACTATCATCGCTATCACCAACATGCCCAACATCTGTAGAACACGCTTTGCTCGCAGACCAAACCGGCGCCCCCTGGCGGGCGTCACCGCTTTCTTCTCTGTTCCGGTCATTGATTCATCCTCACGATTACTGGCCGCTTTCTGGCACGGCCAGCTGGTTGAACTTGGTATCAGGGCTGTCAACTGACTGACGCTGCGGATTGGATTCCGCCCGGTTGTTCTCCCTGTCGATGATGGTCAGTACCGCGTTACGCGCAATCTCACGCTTCATCTCCATCTCGTTCTTGAGCGCCGTGATCTCACGATCCAGCGCCTCGATACGCCGATCACCCTCTTCCATCGCGACTTTCTGCGCAGAGGCGTTCGGCTCAGACATCCCGGTGGTGATCATGCGCCGCATGATAAAGGCCGTTTCGATGGTATCCGCCATCGCCAGTTCACTGGCCAGGCGCCCAACCAGGGCGGCATTATCCGGATCGCGCTGCAGTGCCTTGATAACGCCGGCAGTCACCGCCAGGCTACCCGTCTTGAGTTTGGCCAGGTTGCCCGAGGTGGGTTTCTCTGCCCCATTGACCAGCCTGGCCAACTGCTCGTTATTCGCTTTCGTCGCCTCTTCCAGCATCGGCGCAAAACCTGTACCGGCTACGGTGCTGCCTGGCTGTTCGGTTCCTTCGCCACTGGTGCATTGCGCTGCGTCCTTGCAAGTGCGCAGCGAGGTGTCGCCCAACACCTTCACCACAGCGGCTGCCGCTTCTTCACTGCTGACATATTTGGTACAGGCACCGCCGGTACAGCTACTGCCGGATACGCTGGAGGTACTGGTGACCGGCAGCGCATTCATCATGTTGTAGCCGGCTGCAGCCAGATCGTGTGTTGGCTTGATCGCCAGCTGACCGGCGCCGCCGCGCTTCTGTCCACCGATCCAGGTCTGGCCGGATTGCCCGGTTACTTTCTCGGTGGCATTCATCGACCGCACTGCATCGGCATCCCCGTTATTGATCAGGCTTTTGGCCTCCTCCATCGCCGCCGCCTGGCTCCAGCCGCCGGAGTCCGCCATGTCCATCATCCGTTTGGAGAGGTTCTGGCAATTGAGCTGGGCTTTGTCGAATGCCACATTGGCCTGCAATACCCCGTTGGTCAGCATTTCATACAAGCCCGGGTTAGCACGCTGGATAGCCATCGCCGGCAGACTGGCTACCGCACCGGTAGCGCCTTGAATAACGTTACCCATCAGGCTCTTGAACCCGTCCGTCACGCCATTGAGCTGGTTACCGATGGTGCTCTTCAGGTCGAAGTTGCCGCACATCAAATCCGAGCTCCAGCCCAGATTCATCCCCAGCCGCTGCATATTGCCACGCGTCGCCGGCTGTGAAATCACCGAGCCTCCGCCCAGGGAATAGAACAGCTTGTCCGAGACCGCGCCGCTGGCGCTCTTCCCGTACCCCACATTGCTGTCATGAACCTGGGGCAACGAAATGCCAAACAGGGTGCCGTTATCGTCATTGTCGTCAGCGTGTGCGTTCACGCCGGCCAGTGCCAGACTGCCGGCAATCAACAGGGACAGCAGACTGTGCCTTCCCCAGAGAGATTTATTCATCGTGTTATTCATCATTCATGCCTCAAAAATCCGTGCTGTAGAGGAAACGCTGCCCGCGGCGCTGGCAGCAGCTGTAGGGTTGCCACAGGGCAAAGGCAGCGTTCGCATCCGCAGCCGGCGGATGGTCGCCATCCGGGAACACGGCGCAAGACTGGCTGAGCTGCGGCGCCAGGCGCTGCCATTTGTGGTTGCTGGTTCCGGTATTTTCCTGAACGGCCCCTGGTGGCCAGTACCCTTCCGAGCGCTGGCCCATCAGGGGCTGGTAGACGTGCGGCTGACCAGAGCGAGTGATGATGTCCGCCACCCGCTGTGCCACCAGAGCCCCCGCCTTGTCGTCATCGACCTGAGTCACAAATCCCGAACGGGGGTAGACGTTGCCCCACATATTCGCGGCCGCCTGACTGCCGACCTCGCGCTGGCCAGGCACCAATGCTTCGGGATAGAGAGATTCAGGCATGCCAGTACGCCATGCCAGGCTGTCCAGCGTGCTGAGGAAATACGGCACGAAGGGGGTCGCCGCACTGCGGCATGAATAGCCGGCAATGCTGCCGCCAATCAGGGTCGTCGCCGGATGGCCAATGGCGTCAGCGTATTTGAAATGCAGGTTGGTTTTGCGCTGCCCGGGGGTTTTCAGCTCATTGTTGCCACCGCCGGCTGCAACGCCGCCCAGTGCGCTGGTGATACTGCTTTCGAGTCCGCCGACGGCCTGACTGACCATCGACATCTCACGCCACGGGTTGCCTCCTGGAGCGTTATACGCTGATACCACCGCCTCCGGGATGAAGTGGGTAACTTTGACCGAGGTTCGGACAGTGCATCCGCCCCAACTGCAGAACAACCAGTAGCAAATGCCGCTGACGCGCCAGCTGATGCAGGACTGCGACACCGCACTGGCAACAATCTCCGCGCTGTTGAGCGCGGCATTCGCCGCCGGCACGCCGGCCGCAGACAGCATCATGGCCACACCGAAGGATTTAAGGGTCAGCCGGGATTGTCCGGGAGATGCCAACTGCAAGGGAGCTCGTTGCATATCACTGGCCCTCCAGTGACTTCCCGCGCAACGCGGTGGCCCGGGCGATATCAGCGGTGCCATACACCACATCCCGATCGTCAAACACGACCGCGGGGACTTTTTTGACGCCCAGCTCCCAGGCGCGCACCACCGCACGGTAAACCGTGGCCAGCTCCTGTTCATGCGCCTGCCATTGTGGTGACTGCAGTACGGCTTGCGCCTGGCGCTGCGCTTCATCCGGGTTCGACGACAGTGCGCCAAACAGCTGCGTCTGCAACTGCTCCGGACCGTCAAGATAAATCACGGTCACGGAGGCATCATTATTCGTCGGGGGATGGTGGGAATCGGTATACAGTACCGTGCCGGCAAGCACCGATGCCGGCATCAGCAGAGGAAACAAAGTCAGCAACGTGCTGATTTTCATGGCGTGCACTCCTGCGTGGATAGAATCCACATAGGGTGCTACGACATGGTCAGAAAGGCAGCAAAGAAGTCTTTATTGATTTCTAAAAATTTTTCTTCCCCTACGGGGTAAGTCCGTAGTGGCACGCCGATACTTGCCTCTTGATATCCCAGTTGATTATCGCAGAGGACTAGCCCATCGTATTTGGGATTAGCGTTGCGAAAATGTGAAAAATCACCGCTACATTCTCTTCACCCGATTACAGCAGCAATCTTAGAGTTTAAAAACATACATTAAAACAATGAGCTGGATCAACAGACCGGGAGTGTTAGTCATCGTATTGGAAGCTTATTTATATTTTAGCTGCTGGAATGTCAACGATTATTTCACAAGAAGTCCATGCGGACTTCCCGTTAGTCATATTCTTCTTGATATAAAAATCCCTCATCTCAACCAGAAGAAGACGAAGATCATAACTGGCTAATTTATCTGGTACAAACCAGTCTTCGTTATCTTCCTGATCAATATAATCATATTCATATTCACATGACTCACCATCAAGAGATAATTTAGCACGGGCAATAATCTCCTTGGCATTTTTAGGCCCTGTATTCACCAATAACTGACCAATTTTACTGTGTAGAGCATCTAGATTGTTCATTTCACCCCTCCGGGGGTATTACTAATGTCTTTAATTACAGGGCGACCACCATCTATAGAGTATGTTACGTTAAAACTATCAGGCCATTGCAATCTCCAAAGTAAACAGGACCTATCTTAACATCAGTGCCTGGGCGTCCAAGATTCAAGGATCCATTCTATTTAGATACCCGCGACTCCGTGCCTCTTGCAATATAAGTTCGGGAACGTTTTCCACATCAGATATCTTTCTATTATTAACAATAATCTGACTCGCTTCTTTATGACCAGGTGCCCACAAGTAATTATTGTCAGTTATGTTTTTGTAAACAGAAATTAGTGGTTTCTTCCATGCGGCAGATATATGTACGATCGAAGTATCTGGAGAGATAACCAAGTCAACTTGTCTAATCAGTTCCATAACATGATGCAGTGAATTGAATGGATTTATCGCAACATTATCGGGAAGAGACACATTCAGTTCTTTCCTGTGATCAAGAATAATAACAATGATGCCATCCGATTTTTCGTTAATCATCTTAATAGTTTGAGTTAATTGTCCTTGAGATAAGTTCCTTTCTGGACTTCCCGTGAAAGCATTAATAACAATTTTAACTTTATCTTCCCATACACTTAAATAATTTCGCACTTCGGAAGCAATCGCATCAGGGATATGCAGGTCATAGGTGTGACTGTTTTTAACGTCAAGCCCCATGTTATACGCCACCAACGAAATAGCTTTTGTCACATGTTCCTTACCATTCTTAAATGGAATGGATTTGCTGTAATGATTAATACAACTCCATTTATTGAACCCAAGAACAAACTTTGCGTTTATGTCTCGAAAAAGCATCATCCTATGCACTGGGGTATCGAACAAACAAAGGTCAACCACCAGATCATAATTATTTTCATTCAACGTTCTCATTGTCGGCTCAGCCACAGTGTGGCTAAATCTCTTCAAGAAAATCTCATTGTTACAGTCCCCAGCTTCATAGACATGCCTGACATAGGGATTGTATTTCATCGCTACGCCGCTTGACTTTGTAAGTAGTAAATCAACTGTATAACCCGACTCATAAAGGCACTTCACTAGTGGCGTTGAAACCACAACATCTCCGATTGTTCCTTCATTGCGCAGGAGCAGTACAGTTTTGATTGCTTTGATATCAAAATCGCTTTTTCTACGCTTATCCCAGATAAGCTTTGCAATATAAATCTTGATATTAAGCTTTACTTCCTTGAAGTAATAGTTTCGTCTCCTATTCCACTCTCTTAACTTTTTGAAACGACCACTTGAAATAGAAATTTCCAAATCCTTACTCACAACTTCCTCCACTTTTCTTATGGATTATCTCATTAACGCATGAGAGAAGTATCCTGTTAACTACCGAGCTGTCAATAAATACAGCAATCTCAAGCATTTTTACTATGTGCTAATTTGGCTCTCATCACCTAGAAAGATTGTCCGAGGCATTGGGGTCTCTAGGTTATGCAACTGGTTTAAATAGCGTAAAAGCAGATAATGCTTATTGAGTAAATCACCTTTATCCATACTACCGGCAGAAATGCAATCCTAGTCAACGTTAGGATTGGGTGATTACCCCTTCGAAATGGGTTACGTTTGTTTACGTGTTTTCATCCAAGACATAAACCAAACGCCTATTCCTGTTGGAGTACCCGCAGCTATTCCTGCTTTAATCGAGTAAATGACGTCGTCTTCCCAACCAAAAATAAACCTTCCATGTTTAAGGAAAGCCAAATACGCCGCACATAAACAAGATAAAAGTGCAACTCCGATCAGTATAAGAACACAGTAAAAAATTAAAATAAAAGCTAACTTTAAGCCAACTTTCTGGGTTTTCATTTCTTATCTCCAGGCTCATTAAGTTTATCCTGAACTTTACCACCAACTATTTCACTAGCAAGCGAACCACCAATGTTGCCTATTATTTCCGCTGCACCATTGGTGACAATTGGCTTGAGCTGATCTGTAACAACCTTACTAGCTCCGCTACCCGCAACCGAACCAACTCCAGCCCCAATCATCGCATTGGTCGGATCTTCACCTTTTATCGTACTGCCAACATAAGCACCGCCAACACTGACACCTCCTGTCAGCAACGGGCCTTTACCTTGCGATAATGCCCCTGTCCCTATTGCAAGTAGTGCATCGGTGTAGCTAAAGGGTTTGTCACCATTCACCGTGAGTTGCGTACTGACATTCGCTGCACCGCCGATAGCCCCTCCCGTTGCTGCCGCTCCGGCACCGACGGCTGAACCCGTGCCCATTGTCGCCGCAGTGCTCATCAATAGCGCCCATTTCTTCACAAGCTCGGTAGCCGGCTGTGGTGCCCCTGTTCCCAGACCTTTTGCCAGGTCGCTCTGCGCCTGCGTTACCGCTTCCGGCGTAGCGCCATGCTCCGTCATAAACTTGCTCAGCGTCGAAGTGGCCCGCCCTGCGTCCATTAGCCAAGCTAAGATGGTTATTCTCAACAACAACCCCAGCCGCAAAGGCTGGGGTTCGTCAGCTTACTTATTCGGCTTTTTACTGCCCTTACGTTCTTGTATCCTCGCTTTTATCCATAGCCCCAGACCAAGAGCTGAGCCGACAATTCCCCCTTTTTGAAGCGAGAGCAGGATAGTTTCTTTCCAGTTTAATTCAAAATAACCGATTTTAAAATAAACCAGCAACGCGCCCAAAACACTTGCCATAAAACAAATTACAAAAAACACAAAAAAGCAGCGATAAATTAGGGTAAAAAGCTCATATGTTTTATTTTTTTTCATCTTTATGCTCCGCTTTATCAAGGGCATCTTTTGCAGCATCGCTGACTATTTCACTAGCTGTAGAACCACCAACAGCTCCAATCACCTCAGCCGTCCCCTCTTTAACTGCTGTCGATAACCCTCCAGTAATATATTTTTCCGCTTTACTCCCCGCAACGGAACCTAGTCCAGCCCCAATAACCGAATTAGTAGGATCCTCCCCTTTAATACCACTGCCAATGGCAGCCCCCCCCATATTTATAGCTGCTGATGATCCAATACCTTTTCCTGTTGTCGCGGCTGATGTTATCCCTGCCATTATTGCATCGACATAACTGAACGGTTCTTTTCCTGACAACTGAGATACTGTATTAACACCAACACCGATTGCAGCATTAAGCGCCATACCTTCTTTTATGGTAGTACCTAGCACATTGCCACCAAACATCAACGGCGCATCACCTATGCTGGCATTCGATTTATGGTAGCCCCAGGTGTTCAAGATGCTCTGAGCTTTTGACATGGCTTCAGAGTCAGGGTTACGTTTCATGTAATCCCGGCCAGAGAGCAGCCCGGTAACCAGCTGTTGTGCTACCGCTGGCCCGTAGGCTTTTTCCATTTCAGAAGCATAAATACGAAGATACCCGGCCAGTTCAGCCCGCTCATTACTGCTCATCAGTGAAGGATCTTTAGTAAATTTAGAAACCAGCGCATCACTGCGTTTGTCGGCATTTTCCAGCTTAATAAGCTCATTGGCTGTAGCTAATGACTTATCACCGTTCTTAATTTTCTCAACGGCTTTGTCGAGCTTGCCTGAAGATGTCGCACCAAGGAGGTTATTCTCAACCGCATTCTTGCCGGCCTGACCTCCGGTTACCGCTCCCGCAGTATCACCCGTCGCCAGGCCACCGGCAAGCCCTGCGGCCAACTGGCTCAGTGCGCTAACCTGCTGTTTCTCGCTTTCGCTCAGTTGCTCCGCCGTCTTGCCCGGGAACAACTGGCCGGCAATGTAGCGTGCCGCCAGCTCCCCGCCACCGGCACCCAGTCCTCCTGCCGCGGCCGACTGGTTGTTCAGCTGCGCCGTCACCGCCCCCAGTACCGCGTGCGCCATCGCGTTGGCGGCAATGTCTACTTCACCGGTCAGCGGATTGGTGGTCAGTTTCTTGATTTCCGTCGCCAGATACGGCGAGACACCGCTCGCCAGCGCGCCCGCCAGGTTATTGCCCGCCAGCGCCGTCAGCGCCCCCGTTACCGCCTGCGCCGCCTTCTGCAGGTCGCTGCCGGTGCCGTATTGCCGCATCGCGTTGTCGTATGCCCGCTGCATCACCGCCGCATCGTTCGTCGGTTTACCGCTCTTCTCAAGCTGCTCCCTGGCCTGCGCCAGCGCTGCCGGGTCTTTCTGCGCTTTCAGCCCGGCGATATCGCCCTGCGTGCGGATGACGTCCATCGCCTGGCCGCCGATCTCGCCGATCAGCTGCGCCTGCTTGAGCCGCTTCTGCTCCTTCTCCTTGTTGAATATCGGGCTGATGCTGCCGTCGTTGGCATGCTCGGTATCCCGGTTCAGCTGCGCCACATCCTGCTGCTGTTTGTCTTTGTCGCGAACTATCAGCGTACCTTCGCTGACCCCGGCCTTCGTCGTGCCCTCGGCATGCCCGCTGTTGTTGGCGCCCGACAGCATGCCGCCGGCCATGTTGGTCAGCAGGTCTTTGCCCACCGGCCCGCCGGTGCTGAAGCTGCCGCCGCTATGCGTTGCGCTGTAGTCCGCCTGGTTGTGGATGTCCGTCCAGCCCAGCGTGCCGGTATCGAAGCGGTTCTTCTCTTTGTCCGCTTGGCTTGCAATAACGGCGCCGTCGAGCTGGGTGTGTTCTTTGACCTTGACGTCATACCCGCCCTTGCCGGCAAACAGCCCGGTCTGCTCTTTCACCGAGTCGAAGTTGCTGTGCAGCTTGTCCTTGCTGGCGCTTACGTTGGCTGAGCCGGTCATCGAGCCGAAGGTGAAGCTGCCGCCCGCGCTGGCGTTTTGCTGTTTGGCGTCATAGCGGTCGCTGTCTTGTTGGCTTTGCAGCGTCAGGTCACGGCCCACGTCGACGGTAACCTTTTCTCCGCTGGCCTGCGCGCCGGTAAGCGTGGTGTCGCGGCCGCTGGTCACCTTGAGATTACTGCCCGCATCCAGGGTGGTTTCGGTCTGGGTCAGGCCGTTGCCGTTCTCATGCCCCTTGCCGGCATTGACGCCGGCCGAGACGCTGATGCCATAGCCGCCCGAGCCGGCGGCGATACCGACGCCAACGTTGCCGCCTTTGCTGCTGTTCTTGCCGACGGTGCTTTCGCTGTTCTGCGCCGACTGCAGGGTAATGTCCCGCGCCGCATCGAGCGACAGGTCTTTGCCCGCCTTCAACTGGCTGCCGGTGATAGTGATATCGCCACTCTGTGCGTTGTGACTTTTACCGGTTGCCGTTATCGACAGGTTTTGCCCGGCGGTAAGCGTGCTGCCCTGCGACTGTCGGCTGTCGGTGCGGGTTTCGCTTTTCGACGACTGACTGCCGTAGGAGGCGCTGATGCCCACCGTGTTGGTGGCGCCCTGCGCTGCTCCTTCGTCTCCCGGCTGTAAACCGGCAGCGGCGTTTTTCGCCTCCGCCGAGGCGGTCAGCGCATTGTCCCGCTCCCAGGCCTGTGCGGCCTGCACGCCGGACAGCACCGCTTTGGTGTTTTGCAGCGCGTTCAGGCGTCCGTCGCCTTCTTTTCGCGCCTGCTGCGCCGAGCTGACGGCGGTGTTGAGCGCGCCGCCTACGGTGCCCGACAGCGCCACGCTCAGGCCGCTCTGCTTCTGCTCGTAGGTCTCTTTACGCGTGCGCGCATCAACGCCGGGATCGATAGTCACGCTGTCGCCGGTAAGAGCCAGGTCCTTGCCCGCCACCAGGTCGGCGCCGCCAATGTGCAGTTGGTTGCCCGCCGTGATCTTGACGCTGCCCTGGCTGCTGCCGACGGTACTGACGCTCTGGCTCTGGGTCCGGCCTTTATCGTCGATTTCGTGTTTGCTCGACTGCTTGCCAATGGTGAACCCGATACCGCCGCTGCCCAGCAGGCCGCTCTTTTTATTCTCCTCCAGCCGGTAGTGCGTGTCGGTCTCGGTGGCTGCGCCGATATCGACGTTACGGCCGGCCTGCAGGTTCACGTCCCGGTCGGCGGCAATGGCCGAGCCGGTAACCGTCAGGTCGGCGGCAATGGCCGAGCCGGTAACCGTCAGGTCGTTACCGGCGTTGACGCTGACGCTGTTGCCGCTCAGCAGGCTGCCTTTCTCGCGCGTGGTCGCGTCATTGGCGATACTGTGGCTGCTGCTTTTTTTCAGGAAGCCCTTTTTCTGAGACCGCTCTTCACTGAAGGTCGACTCGCGTTCGGTGGCGGTATTGAGGGTCACATCCTGCTTCGCCTGCAGGGCAACGGTACCCTGCTCGCTGTGCAGGGCGCTTGCCGTGGCGATGATGCTGCCGTTCTGCGCTACCACCGTGACGCCGCCCTGCCCGCTGAGGGTGCTGCCCACCACGTTTTCCCGCAGGACTTCTTCGGCGCGCTCACCCTTGGTTTTCCGGCCGCGACTTTCCTCGTTGGAGACGCGATGCTCGCTGTCGGTGGTGTGGTTAAGGATCACATCGTTTTTCGCCTGCAGGGCGATGGCGCCCTGGTCGCTGTGCAGGGTGCTGCCGGTGACCGTGACGTCGCCTTCGCGCCCGACTACCGTCACGCCGTCGCGCCCGCTGAAAGTGCTGCCGGTGCTGATTTCGCGCTCGGTTTGCTCAATGCGACGGCTTTTGGTTTTACCCTCGCGTTTGTTTTCGCTGTCCTGGTCCTGCGTTCGGGTACGCGCGTCTTTGATAGTCACGTCCCGCGCGCTGACGCCAATACGCCCCTCTTTACTGTCAATCTGCGCGCCTTCGGCCAACAGGCGGTTGCCCGCCACCAGGGTGACGCCCTGGTCTCCGCTGAGTGCGCTTAATGTCAGGCGCTCTTCCTGGCGGTCGTTGCTGACTGATGAAGTACGGCTGTTGGCGTCCAGGTGCGTGGTATTGGTGGTGCTTTCGGCCCTGATGTTGATATCGCCGCCGGCCTGCACGCGGGTGCTGCCGGCGGCGCTGGCCTGGCTGCCCGTGAACGTGACGTCTCGCCCGGCATTGAGCGTGAGGTTGCCGCCGGCGTTAAGTTCACTCCCCTGAGCCTGCTGCCATTCGCCGCTGACGTGCGCCATCCGGGAGCCTGCCGCTTCCGTGCCGCCGCGGGTGCGGTTACCCATTGAACCGGAGATAACCTCAAGATCGGCGGTATGGCTGCTTTTCGCGGCGGTGATGGTCAGATCGTTACGTGCGCTCAGGCTGAGCGTATCGGCCGCATCCAGTTTCGCCCCCGTGAGCGTGATATCGGTGCCGCGCAGGCGAATATCGCCGGCGCTCATCGTCGCCTGACGCAGCGCATCCTGCAGGTTAGTGCTCATGGCCAGACTGTCGGCCTGCACGTCAATGCTGCCGGCTTTGATGTCGCCGCCCTGATGCAGGAACTGCCCGGCGTCGACCGTCAGGGCTTTGTCGGCAAACAGGTTGCCGGCATTGGTGATGCTGTTTGCCGAGAGTTGCAGGTCGCCGCCGCCAATTACCGCGCCATCGCCGGTCAGGCGCAGCGTAGTCTGTGCCAGGTACACCTTCGGTACCCACACCGTTTGCGGGCCGCCTTCCGTTTGCACCGTCTCGCTCACCAGCCAGACGATATCCTGTTGCAACGCTGCAATTTGCTCCGGCGTCAGGGCCACGCCCGGCACCAGATGGAAGTCCTGGGCGACTTTACTGCCGTTGTTCATCAGTTGCTGATACTGCTCCATCGCATCCCAGCCCTTGACGGACGGTTTGCCGGTCAGCGCCAGCACCTGCTCGCGCACCAGACGCTGCTCGTAAAAGCCGTCGCCCAGGCGCTTATGGGTCTGCGCGGGGTCATACCCTACGCGTTCTAGCATATAGTCGCTGCTGATAAAGTTGTCGCGGCGGGTAAAGCGTTCATCGGTCACCACCAGGAACGGGCTGCCGGTCGCCGTATGCTGACTAAACAAGCCGTTATTGGGGATGGCGGTGGCCACATTGCCCAGGTGCTGTAACTGCGTCAGCGCCAGCTCAGACGGCAGCAGTGGGCGCCCCAGCGGCGAGGACGGCGTGGCGCCCGGTCTTGTCATTTGCTCGCCCGGCGCCAGCGTCGTATCGCCGTCAGGTCGGGCAGCGCCCTCTACCGTGAAGGCCAGCGGATTGCGCTCAAGCTCGGCGCGTTCGGCATCCACCGCCTTTAACGCCGCATCAAGTTGACTGATTTGCGCCTGATTGACCGTGGTGTTGGTGATGCGGGCTCCGTTGATGGTGACCGTGCCATTGCCGGTGATCACCCCGTCAACGGTCGCCAGCGCCGTGGTTTCGTCCCGGTTGAACGTGGGGTACCAGTGATGCGTGTCCTTGTCATAATGGTCAACGATAGCCGCCTGGCGCCGCTCATTAACCGAGTAACCGCGGTTGTCCACGCTGCCGCCGCCGTCCTGCGTCAGATTGCCGTTGGCGGTAATGACGCTGGCGTCATTGAGCAACGCTCCCGTGATGCGCAGCACCATGTTGCCGCCCGCCAGAATACGCGCGCCGATCCCCTCACTCACCAGCTTGTCGCGCGTCACCGTGCCGCTCTCGGTACGTTCGCGGAAGTTGTTGTAATCGGTGATGAACGGCGCGCTGTCGATATCGACATGCTTTTCGGGATCCCAGGTCATCACCTGCGTCCAGTCGTGCTCCCAATGGAAGCCGTTTTGATAAGGCGTCGGGATGGTCGCCAGCTGATTGCCCCCACGCGTTTCATAGAACGTCATCGCATAGCTGCCATCGGCATTCGGCTTGAGCGCCAGGTAGTTGACCCACAGGTCGGTCAATTGGCCCTTATTGTCCTTGACCCGCACCTGTGCGCGCTTGCCCGCCGCATCAATGGCCAGCAGAGTGCCGTAGCGGTTGGTTTGCGCCGCCGAATCATCCTGGAATGTCAGCTGTTGGGTAGTCGGCGCCAGGGTGCTTTTGTCGGGATTGACCGCCGAACCATAAGAGCGCCAGTAGTAGTTGTAGCGGTGCCATTTGTAGTCGTTCTTCTCCGCGTTACGTTCAATCACCAGCCCTTCGCGCAGGTTGTTCAGGCGACGCGCTTCCACTGTGGCGTCACCGTCTGCTTCGATAAAGCTGGCCCGATTTTCAATCAGGTCATCGCTGTGCAACTGCAGGCGGTCGGCGCTGTAAATCAGCGCGCCCTCCCGATTGGTCAGTCGCTCACCGGCCTGCACCGTCAGGCTGTGGGTCGCCGCCATCACCGCAGGCGCACCGTGGTTGTCGATAATGCGCCCGTTCACGGTGATGTCGTCGCCCATCAGCGCCGCGGTGTTGTCCAGGGAATCGACGTTCAGCGTCATGCTGTCCGCCTCAAGGCGCCCGGTGTTTTGCAAGGCTCCGGTCGTCAGCTGCAGCGTTTTGCCCACCAGCGTCGCCGGATTGGTGATGCTGGCCGCAGTGAGCGCCAGATTACCTGGCAGCAACCAATCCGCCAGGTTGGTAAAGGCGCCGCTCAGGGAGAACGTCACCGTGCCGTTACTGCTGATCGTTTCGCCGGTCTGATGGGTGTAGTCCTGCTGCGCGGACAGCGTCAGCGCCTGCAGCCCCAGCAGGGTACCGTTCTGATTATCCAAGGTACGCGCATGCACGGTGAGTTGCCCGGCGCTCTCCACGCGCCCGCCCTGGTTGAGCAGCGCCAGCGGCGAGTCGGTCTGTGACCGGTCAGTATTGATATTGAGGTTGCCGTTGGCCAGGATACGCCCCTGGCGGTTGTCCAGCTGCGTTACCCCCGCGAGGGTCATCTGGCCGCTACTCTGCAGGCGGCCTGCGGTATTGTCGATATCATGAGAGGTGATGTCGGCGCGTGTGGTGCCCAGTATCAACCCGCCATCGCGATTGTTCAGACGGTCGGCCTGTAGATTGAGAGCCGCCTGGCTGCTGAGCGTGCCCTGACCGCTGTTATCGAGCGTCCCGGCCTTGAGCGCCAGCCCCTGGGTTGACACTAATTGCCCACCCCGGTTGTTGACCTGCGCCCCCTCAAGGGTGAGCGAGTCACCGCTGTGCACCTTGCCGTGTTGATTGTTAAGCCGGTCGAGTCGGTAGATGCCCGCCCCCTGACTGATGAGCGTACCTCCGGCGTTGTCCAGCTGCTTTGATGCCACCGAGATGCCGCCGCGGCTGCTGAATACGCCGCGTGTATTATTGATACCGGCGGCCGACACCTTCTGGTCGCCATTGCTGCGCACGGCACCGTCGGTATTCTCCAGCAAGCCAAGAATACGCAGCGCTACGTGTTGCTGGCCGTCTATCGTCCCGCCGGCATTATTCAGCGTTTGTGCGTCAAGCGCCAGCGCACCGCCGCCCTGTATTTTCCCGCCACGGTTGTCCAGCCCACCGTTCAGATTGAGCCGCAGCTGCTTCTGGCTGTAGAGTTGCCCCGCCTGTGCGTTATCAAGGCTACGGGCGGCAATAGTCAGCGCCTGGCCCGCCAGCCACTGACCACCCGCGTTATTGATGGCGCCGGCATGTTCGCCATCTTTGGCGCCTGCAACAGCAAGCTGCCCCTGCGCCGAGACCTTGCCGTTGCGATTATCGATATCCTGTTTGATGCGCAGCGCCAGGTTTTGTGCCGATTGCATCACGCCCCGGGCGTTATCCAACCAATCAGCCGCCAGCTGTGCTTCCTGCTGGCTCTGTACGCTGCCCTTCGTATTGTCAAAACCGCCGCTTCTGGCCCGCCAGCTCCCCTGGCTGCCCATCCAACCCTGCGCGTTGACGATATCCTGCGCCTGCAGCATTTGAGCCGACTGACTAAAAATCCGCCCCTGGCCGTTATCCAGCTTGCCGGTGAACTGCATGTCCAGGCTGCCCAGCGCGTTGATGGCGCCCTGAGCATTGAGCAGGCTGGCGGCGCGCACCTGCGTGCGGCCATTGCCGGTCAAGGTGCCGTTTTGATTGTCCCAGCCCCCCGCCAGCGCCAGAGAAAGCGCCTGGCCGCCCAGCACCACCCCTGCAGCGCGGTTGGTCAACTGGCCTCCCTGCAGAGACAGATCGCCGCCGCTCTGCAGGGAGCCGCCATCATTATCGAACAGGCTGGCTGCACCGCCGTTAACGGCAAGGGCTTGCTGCGCGGTCAGTTTGCCGGTGCAATTGAGGATATTGCCTGCGGCGTCAAGCGTCAGGTTACCGCCGGACTGCAGCCGCCCGCCGGTATTGTCAAGCGACTGCGCGTTGGCGGTGACCTGCCGGCCACCTTGTGCGGTGCCGCCACGGTTGTCCCAGTCGCCATCGGTCTTGACGGTGAGTATATTGCCGCCTTCAAGCCAGCCGGCGGCGTTGCTCAGCACTTGTTGCGCAGTCAGGCTTATATCCTGCCTGGCGACCACCTTACCCTGAGCGTTATCGAGGCGTTGCGCCGTTAGCGTGAGCGACTCACCGCTGATTTCGCCCTCGCGGTTCACCAACTCAGCCGCACTGTTCAACACCAGTTGTTGCCCGCCCAGCAGTTTGCCGGCCTCGTTGCGCACGCTCCCTGCCGCTATGTGGGTTTGCCCGCTCCCCGATATCGTGCCACGGCGGTTATTCAGCTCACCGTCAGTGCGCACCGTCAACGCCCGGCCGGCGCCCAGCAGTCCTTGCGTGTTGTCCAGCCCCTGGTGGGCATGCAGCTCAAGCCGCTCCTGACCAATCACTTTGCCCTGCGTATTATCGAGCCGGTCAGACTTCACCGTCAGCACAGTGGCACTGATTTCGCCGCCGCGATTGGTGGTGTTCCCCGAGGTCGTCAGGGTAGACGCCTGGCCTGACAGCAGCTTGCCGCCGTCATTGTTGAGGGTCGTTGCCGTTGCCGTGACGGCCGTTTCGCCTTGCGCCGTGCCGCCGCGGTTGTCCCAGTCGCCGGCGTGAACATCCAGCGCCTTGCCGGCCCCAATGAGGCCGCGTTGGTTATCCAGATGGCTGGATGTCAGGTCGAGATTGCCCTGACCGATGATCTGCCCCTGCGTGTTATCCAACCGCTGTGCCACCAGACGTACGTCATCACCGCTCAGGGTACCGGACGCGTTATTCAGCTCGCTGCCCGCCTCAAGCGTCAGGCCGTTTCCGGCCAGCAGGTTGCCCCCGGCATTATTCACCGTGCCATTAGCCTGGAGCGTGAGCCCCGACTGGGTTTTTAACGTGCCCCCCTGATTATCGAGGCGCCCGGCATCGAGACGCAGGTCGCCGTTACTGCCCAGCGTCCCGCCGGCATTGTCGAGCAGGCCGCCGACCTGCCAGTGCTGCGCCGCGCTCCCCAGCGCCACCAGGCGGCCTCGCTGATTGACTAACTGGCTGGCCGAAAGCCGGAGGTTCTGCGCCTCGATGGCACCGTCACTGTTATCCAACTTGCCCACCAGGGTGAAACGACTCTCACCGTCACCGGTCTGTGACCAGGTCGCCTGTTGGTTGGACAGGTTGTCGGCATCCACCGTCCAGCGCCCGGCCTTGACCCTGGCCTGCTGCGCATCCACATTTCCCTTCGTGTTCACGGCCAGCTCACCGCTGTCTACGGTGGACTGGCGCAATGCCACCCCGCCCTCGTGGGCCGTCAGCGCGGTACGGCCGGCTCCGACCTGCGCGCCGCTAATATCCACCCGCCGCCCGGTCGCGTTGACGTCTTTTTGACTTAGCAGACTGCCGCTGGCGCGGATATCCCCCTGGCTATCAAGTTGCAGGCTGGCAGCCTGGACCAGCGTGCTGTCGGCATTACTGCCCGCCAGCAGGTGGCCGCTGCTCTGGATGCCGCGCGCGGCGTTCAGGTGCACATTCCCGGCCGCCGCCAGTGTCCCGGACTGCGTCAGCATTCCCTCGCGACTCTGCACGGCCAGTTGGCCACCGCTATACACTTTCCCGCGCGTCTCAATGTCACCTTTTGCCGCCAGTTGGATATCGCCGCCGGCCTGCGTGGCCGCATCCGGCGCATCAGACTGCCAGCTGAGCTTGCCTTCGCTGCTGACGGTGAGCGTTTTGCCTGCCTGCACCTGCCCGTTCTGGTTGCGCACGCCGACGCCGGCCTCGGTGCCAATCATGCGGATACTGCCGCTGTACATGCCGCCCATCTGCCCCATGTCGATGGCAAGCTCTGGTTTGGTACTGCCGTCGTCCGACAGCGGTGTCGCGGTTTTACCGTCCGCACTCACGCGGTTACGACCGGCCACCACCGACACGCCTTCTTTAGCCCAGACGCCGGCGTTGACCTCCACCGCGCGCGCCAGAATGTCGACGTACTCGGTATCATGACGGGTATCCCCGTTGAGTCCGCCACCCTCGATGCGCACCACGCCGCGCTCAACCTGGTAGCCCGCCAGGCTGCCGTCGGCGTTCAGTTGCGGCTTGCCGGTGGTCAGGGTCATGCGCCCGGCGTTGATGGTGCCGCAGCCGTTGCAGACAATACCGGCGGGGTTGGCCACAATCACCTGCGCCTTGCCGCCGGCCACTTCCATAAAACCGCGCAACTGGCTGGGATTGTTGCTGTTGACTTCGTTGAGGATGACGCGCGCCGGCGCGGAATTGGGATTGAGATTAGGGTTACCCTGGATCATCCCGGCCATCTGGGTCGAGGTCATCACCGCCGAGTTGTTGAGGATGGCGCCTTTGGCGTCAACATCGAACTGCTGGTACTGGTTGTGCGACACGCCGGCCTGGTTGGGGGCGGTGATGTTGACCTGCGGCAAGCCGTTCTGGGTATTGATGACCTCCGGCCGCTGGGAAGGATTGGCACCGCCGTCCGCCACAATGCCGTCTGCCATGACGGGGCCGGCGAACATGAGCAGCCCCAGCAGCCACACTGACCGACGCACGGTGACCCACAGACGACTTCCACCCGTTATCCCTGAACCGATGCGCTGCCCCGGTTCGCTGCTGCAGCTGCGGGCCAGTTCGGACACCACTCGCAACTCCCCGTGAGTGCGGCTGAAAATAAGGCGATAACAATGTTTGTTCATGGGTCACATCCGTGAGAAAAGTCAGTCCGTTTAGATCGGTGTCAGCAATGCTGCCGGTATCGCGATGTTCAGATTTCCAGATTTACGCTAAAACCCGCAGTCACACCGGAGGTATGGAACCCTGCGGGCTTGTACAGCGGAACGCCGGCAAACAGGTCATAGCTGAATCGCCCCCACAGCGCGCCGCGCACGCCGAGCGCACTGCCCGCCAACTGATGCCCCACCAGGTAACGGGTGTTTGGGCCGTCCACCCGGCCGTAATCGGCAGCCAGGTACAGTTCATGCCCGCGAGAAAACACGTTCCAGGCGATTTCATTGCGCCACAGCAGGCCCTTTTCGCCGGACAGCATCTGTTCGCCGTCAAAGCCGCGCACCGAGTAACGCCCGGCAATGGCCATCCGCTCTTGCGGCGTCAGCGCATTCGGGCTCCACTGGCCCCGCACGCTGGTATAGACCCGCCAGGGCTGCTCGCCCCAGGTGAAAGGCAGGTTGAACCCCACATCCCCGAGCAGCATACCGGTACGCGCCGAACCGTCATGATTGACTTCCTCCGGCGCACGCAGCGCCCCGAGGGCGCCGGTGCCGCGGCGCCAGCTGATATTCGCATCCAGCGTATTGCGCCCGAGGTAACTACGCTGGTTGACTCCAATTCCCCAGCCAGCGGTGCGCCGCTTTTGCTGGGTC
Organism: Serratia liquefaciens; assembly: GCA_012719855.1. GTDB lineage: Bacteria > Pseudomonadota > Gammaproteobacteria > Enterobacterales > Enterobacteriaceae > Serratia > Serratia liquefaciens_A. The sequence goes on from JAAXZN010000038.1 coordinate 26,552, forward strand.
AGCTCGACGTCATCCACGTGGTTAGTCGAGTGCTTGCGGTAACCGCGCAGGTTGAGCGTGGTCTTGTGGGATTGGTCGCGGTACAGCAACCGGGAAACGGTCAACTGAATGTTGTCGCTCTTGCCGCTGTAGCGCAGTACCTCATTGGCGTTGGGGATGTTCTGATGGTAGGTGTAGTCGTTGTAGTTGGCCGAGAAGGCCCAATATCCCACCGGGAAGAAGTAGTTCAGCGTATGTGAACGGTTACCGAACGGCCCGTGCTGGAATAAATCCTTGCCGATATTGGCGTAGAAAAGGTCATTTTGCGCAAACGGCGCATCGAGAGCCATGGTGGCCGAACCAAGATAACGCCCGGTACTTTTGGAGCCACTGTCGTCCAGCCCCAGGCTGAGCCGCACCGGCCGTCCCTCCTGCCAGTTCACCTGCAGGTCACTGGTGGCTTCCTGCTCACCGGGCACGATTTTGATGTCAGCACTGGCGCTGGGCACCCGTCTGAAGTTCTCCAGCCCCTGCTCAATATCACGCAGGTTGAGGATATCGCCGCGCGAGGCCGGAATAGCGTTCCACAGCCGCCCACGCCAGGAGACCGGCTCCTCAAAGCGAATGTCGCCAATGCGCCCGGGTTGCAGCGTGAGCACCAACACGCCGGTGGTCAGGTCCTGCTCCTGTGCCATCACCCGCGTGGTGACATAGCCTTTGGCCAGTATGGCGTTCTGCACTTTATTGATGGCAAGCACAATACCCTGACCGCCCAGACAGCGACCTTTGGCATCCGCAGCGGCGTCCACCGCCCACTGAAAGCGAGCGGCCGACTCCCCGACCAGGGTAAGCCGGTTGATGGTGAAGCAGGGGGACTCATTGACCGGGTAATCCGGCAACACGGCCTCGGGGCGGGAAAGACGCGCATCGGCCTGCGGGGTGTTCTGTTCAAGCAGGGCGCGTTCGCGCTCCTGCTGGCGTTGCTGCTCGCGAGCATCAATAGCTGAAGCGGCCCGCTCAGGGGCATCAGAGGGCGTGGCGGCCATACCCGGGAAAGTGCCGGTGAAGAGAACACCCACGAGAACGCGGCTCAACGCCGTGGATGTGGATCCGTGCGAAAGAAAAGTCCTTTTCATGAAAATCCATTTCATAAAGTGTCAAGATGTGTAATTTTTGGCGCATTATCCACCCGTGAGATCAAAAAGCAAGCAAATCGTGTTTTCGGGAGGAATGATATTGCCTGCGTTGTCAGTTGAGTCACACACAATCCTACTGTGCGGTCAACTGTGCCACGTGGTACATCCTGCAGCGTATAAACACGCTGATTCTCTTCGGCGTCACGGTGCTTAGCTTAGATTCAGGATCTAAACTTCATTCGATACATGATTTTTAATCATCACGCTCCAAAAACTCAGCCCCCAACCATGCAGAAGTACCATTACGCGTTTTTCCCACATTCAACAAAAATACTTGCCCATCCAGCCCACCTTCAGAAAAGTCAATACCACCATCTTTTGGGGTATAACGACGGGAGCCATTTTTCGGTCGAAATGCCGAGAGACGGTATCGTTGGCCATCATCCAGGGAGGTAAAATAACAGACAAGGTGGCCGGAGGACGTGGTATTCGACCAGACTTTGAAATCGAGTCGAGCGGCCCAGTCGCCGACAGGTACGGACTGCCATGCATAGCTACCCGGATCCATTCCCGCATCCAGTGCACCGTTAAAGCTAAAAGCACGAAGAACGCTCTCATTCATAAAGCCGCCTTAAATCATGGAGGAAATAATACTGACTATCAGAGAGACAACAAACAGAAGGATCAGGAGCCCAACAAGCACCATAATAAAATAACGCAATCTGACCAGCAAAACGCCAATGACATTAAAGGGGAGCAGGGTAACAGGGAAACCAATCATCTTATGCCACAGAACCATTGCCAGCAGCCAATTGGTTTACAAAACCGTACCGGATGGGCTCACAATCGTTCGAAACGTACTCACTGCAGCAGAAATTGAACATCTCGCTTTGGCTTACACCAACGTCAAACTTCAACAAAATAGTGATGCGGTAGTGTAAGTATCCCGGTAAAACGAGCCATTCACTTTTAGAGATCTTCCGACATACTGATTATGTCCCCTGAGGAGATCGCTATGCGCAAGATCCGATTCACTGAACACCAGATCATCGCCGTATTGAAGTCCGTCGAAGCTGGACGTACCGTCAAGGATGTTTGCCGTGAGGCCGCTATTTCGGAAGCCAGCTATTACAACTGGAAGGCAAAGTATGGCGGGATGGAAGCGGCCGATATTAAAAAAATCAAAGATCTTGAAGACGAGAATCGGAGGCTTAAACAGATGTTTGCTGATCTCAGCCTTGAGTGCCGGGCACTTAAAGACGTCATCGAAAAAAAGCTTTAAAACCAGCGATAAAGCGTGAACTCGTCAGCTATCTGACGACGCAATTTGCCATGAGTTTACGCCAGTCCTGCAGGACGTTATCGCTGAGCAGGACGGTGTATTTTTATCAGCCCGATACCCGGCGTGATGAACCAGTGATCCACGCGCTGACTGAACTGGCAGAACGCTATCCGCGCTACGGTTTTAAGAAGCTGTTCCAGCTGCTGCGCAGGCAGGGCAATACCTGGAACCATAAACGCGTTCACCGGGTTTATTGCCTGCTGAAACTGAATTTTCGTCGTAAAGGAAAACAGCGGCTGGCTGTGCGTAATCCAGCACCACTGGCGACGCCGCAAGCGCTAAACCAGAGCTGGTCCATCGATTTTATGCACGATGCGCTGGTCTGCGGCAGGCGCTTCCGGACCTTCAATGTTGTGGATGATTTTAATCGTGAAGCACTGGCGATAGAAATCGACCTTAATATCCCGGCTCAGCGAGTCATCCGGGTGCTGGACAGGATCGTGGCAAACCGCGGCTACCCGCTGAAAATGCGGATGGACAACGGACCAGAACTGGTCTCACTGGCGCTGGCACAATGGGCCGAAGAACATGACGTACAGCTCGAATTTATCAAGCCGGGTAAGCCGACACAGAATGCGTTTATAGAACGGTTCAACCGAACATACCGGACAGAAATCCTGGATTTTTACCTGTTCAGAACACTGAATGAAGCACGGGAAATTACCGAGCGCTGGCTGATGGAATATAACAACGAGCGGCCTCATGAATCCCTGAACAACCTGACGCCGGAAGAGTACCGGCTGATGGCTGAAAAACCGGAACTCTCAAAAAGTGCGTGGAACTAAAACGGGTGTGCTTACAGTAGATTTGGCCCCGGTTACAGAACCCCTTCTCACCCAACCGATGTTAACAAACAGCCCAGACGACCGCCTTGAGCAATCAATCAAAGATCCACGATGCGGTTGCATCGGAACGGCTGGAGAACCTAAGCCAGGTATCTCAAGGCCGCTTCGAGGTCATCGTACTGGATGTGCTGCACCGTTTAGGTTACGGCGGCCATCACGATTCAGAGCGTGTCGGCGGCAGCGGTGATGCTGGAATTGATAGCGTTATTTCTTTAGACAAGCTCGGTTTAGAAAAGGCGTGTGTGCAAGCCAAACGCTGGCAAAACACCGTAGGCCGCCCTGAGTTGCATGCATTCTAAGGTGACCTGGTGTGGCAAAAGGCTAAATTAGGGTATTCATTACGACTTCTGGCTTTACTAAGCATGACGTTGCCTACGCGCAATCGATAGAAGGCATGGTACTTATCGATGATAATCGGCTAGTTCATCTGATGATGGACAACGAGGTGGGTACCAGTCCGACGCTAATGAAGGTTTCTAAACTCGATAGCGACTATTTTGATTGGTGATGCACCAGATGAAATGGCAGTCTTGGTAGGAATCGAGATTGTAGAACTACTTACTGCAACCGACTCGTAAAGCCCTGCAGCTAGCAAGAAGCTCTTATGAAACGTACAATCGAAACCCTAAAATAGACTTTTTCGAAAAAGAATTGCTTTTAACAGGACTTATTGTGAATAAACAACAACTTGCGGCAAAAATCTGGGAGTCTGCCAACCAGATGCGTTCTAAAATTGAAGCCAACGAATACAAAGACTACATACTCGGCTTTATCTTCTACAAGTACCTAAGCGACCAGCTAGTGCAGTTTGTCACCAGACAGGGGATGACGTCTGAAGACATCAAAACCCTCAATGAAGAAGACACCGACACAGTTGAATACCTGCAAAGCAACCTGGGCTACTTTATTGCCTACGATAATCTTTTTTCTACATGGATTGATCCAACATCCGAATTTGATGAATCTAACGTGCGGGATGCGCTCTCGGCCTTTAGCCGTTTGATTTCGCCAACTTACAAAAAACTGTTTGATGGTATTTTTACCACCTTAGAAACAGGATTGAGCAAACTTGGTGAAAGTGCAGGCAAACGCACCAAGGCCATCAGCGACTTACTTCACCTGATCAAAAGCATTCCCATGAATAGTAATCAAGGGTATGACGTACTGGGCTACATTTACGAATACCTGCTTGAGAAATTTGCTGCCAATGCGGGTAAAAAAGCCGGTGAGTTTTACACGCCTCATGAAGTCTCGGTACTCATGTCAAACATCATCGCCCACGAGTTAAAACACAAAGATACCATCAAAATTTACGACCCAACTTCAGGCTCGGGTTCGTTGCTGATCAATATTGGTGAGGCGTTCGAGAAATACGCTAAAAACAAAGACAGCATCACCTATTTCGCCCAAGAGTTAAAAGCCAATACCTATAACCTAACCCGTATGAATCTCATCATGCGCGGTATCAAAGCCAGCAACATTAAAACTCGTAATGGCGATACCCTGGAAGAAGATTGGCCGTATTTTGATGACAGCGATCCTCAAGGTTCATACTACGCCTTACATGTCGATGCCGTGGTATCCAACCCGCCTTACTCACAAAACTGGGACCCCAGCTTTAAAGAGAGCGATCCTCGCTATTCACGTTTTGGCCTGGCACCTAAAACCAAAGCTGATTTTGCTTTTTTACTGCACGACCTCTACCACCTAAAACCCGATGGCATTATGGCTATCGTCCTTCCGCATGGTGTCTTGTTCCGTGGAGGCGAAGAAGGTCAAATTCGCAAGCAACTCATTGAGCAGAATCATATTGAGACCGTTATCGGTTTACCGGCCAATATCTTTTTTGGCACCAGCATTCCCACGGTGATTTTAGTACTCAAACAAAAACGCCAAAACACCGATGTATTGGTAGTCGATGCCTCCAAACACTTTATGAAAGAAGGCAAAAACAACAAACTGCAAGCGAGTGATATCAAGCGCATTACTGATGCGGTGATTAACCGAGAGAGTATCAACAAGTACTCACAACTGGTGAGCAAAGAAACCCTGCGCGACAACGGTTACAACCTCAACATACCGCGCTATGTGGATTCCTCTGCGACGGCACAAACCTGGGATTTACATGCCACCATGCTCGGCGGCATTCCCAACAGCGAAATTGCCGAGTTAAATAGCTTTTGGCAAACCTTCCCACAATTACGCAGTACCCTGTTTACACCAAAATCCGCCTCTTACAGTGAGCTGGCCATTGACAAACAAGAAGTCAATCCCAGCATTAGCGGGCATCCGCAAGTGTTGGAGTTTATCAGCGCCTACAACCAGACCTTTAATGGCTTTGATGATCACCTAAACACTCAATTAATACAAAACTGGCAAAGTGTAAAGCGTAACCAGCAAGAGGTGGTATTAAGTACCGAGTTATTTACTCGCTTAGCCCCCATTGCCTTAATCGACAAATACCAGGCTTACCAATTTCTAAACAATCAATGGCAACTGATCAGCGCCGATTTAGAAATGATGCAAACCGAAGGCTTTGCTGCCACCAAGCAAGTTGATCCCAATATTGTTATAAAGAAAAAAAACGGCAATGACACCGAAGTACAAGAGGGGTGGAAAGGCCACATATTGCCCTTCGACTTAGTGCAACAAACGTACTTAAGTGATGACTTACAAGCTCTGGCGGATAATGAAACCCGTCTGGCAGAAATTGCCAGCACGCTGGAAGAAATTTTAGAATCGCTAACCGAGGAAGAAAAAGAACAGGATACGGTCAAAGAGAGCAAAGACGGCTTTGCGAGTGCAGAATTAAGCAAAGCCGCCAAAACCTTCCTGAAAGAACAAAAAGACAGCAAAGTTAAATTTGCAGAAGAAAGCTATGAAGCCAAAGTTATTCGTGCGAACAAATTAATCGATGAAGAAAAAGCCCTGAAAAAAGCGGTCAAAGATGCCGCCACTTCCCTGCACTTAAAAACCAAAACTACCATCGAAGCCTTAACCGATGAACAGGTGAATAGCCTGCTGTACCTTAAATGGATTGCACCATTAAGCGCCGAACTCGCCGGCATGCCAGATGCCGTGATTAGCCAGCTCTCCAGCCAGGTACAAGCCCTGGCTGATAAATACGCCGTCACCTATTCGCAGATAGCCCATGAGATAAAAACCACCGAGCAAGAGCTAGCGGAGATGACGGGCGAGCTCACGGGCAATGAGTTTGATATGCAGGGCCTAGCAGTACTCACTAACTTACTGAAGGGTGAATAAGATGAGTGTGGATAACAAGGTGCCAGAGATCCGCTTTAAAGGATTTAGTGAGAAGTGGCAGGAGAGAGAGTTTTCAAACATCGCTACCAGAGTATCAACACATCATCAAAGTACATGTCTACCTTGTGTTGAATACGAAGATATAGTCGCAGGGAAAGGCAGATTCAATAAAGATATTCATCAGAAAAAATCCTTTAAAACCGGCTTAAAATTTGAAGCTGATGATGTTTTATTTGGAAAATTGCGCCCCTATCTGAAAAACTGGTTTTTAGCTGACTTTGAAGGGCTCGCAGTTGGAGATTTTTGGGTGTTACGTGCCGACAATGTTGCAAGTACGTTTTTATTTTCTTTAATTCAAACCAATGAATTTGAATTGGTTTCAAACCTTTCAGCAGGCTCGAAAATGCCTCGTTCTGATTGGGGACTTGTATCTTCCTCTTGCTTTTTTGTTCCTAAGAATATTTATGAAAGCAATGAAATAGGCCACTACTTCCAAAAGCTCGACACGTTAATAAACCAACACCAACAAAAACATGACAAGCTAAGCAGCATTAAAAAAGCTATGCTGGAAAAGATGTTCCCCAAACAAGGTGAAACCATTCCAGAAATTCGCTTTAAAGGGTTTACTGGGGAGTGGGATAAGAAACCATTTGGAGCTTGCTTTGTTAACGTGCCGAACAATACTCTTTCAAGAGCTGATTTAAACTACAAAACTGGATTGGCGAAAAACATTCACTATGGCGATGTACTAATTAAGTTTGGTGAAGTTCTTGATGCACGCAATGAGTTGTTACCATTTATTACGAACGATAGCATAGCCAATAAACTAAATAATTCCGGTTTACGAGATGGTGACATTATCATTGCTGATGCTGCCGAAGATAACACTGTGGGAAAATGCACAGAGTTATTCAATATAGGGGATCAGTTGATTCTTTCTGGATTGCACACGATTGCCGTTAGGCCTATTTTCCCTTTTGCCTCCAAGTATCTTGGTTACCATTTAAATTCATCTTCATACCATGACCAGCTTTTATCATTGATGCAAGGCACAAAAGTTTTATCAATATCAAAGGCTGCAATAAAGGATACGAACATTGCGTTTCCAAAGAGCTTGGAAGAACAAGCCGCAATCGGTACCTACTTTCAAAATCTCGATAGCCTAATCAAGCAAAACCAGCAACAAATCACCAAGCTTAATAACATCAAGCAGGCCTGCTTAAGTAAAATGTTTGTCTAACAAGGAGCGCCATCATGACCACCTTTAAAACCGAAGCGCAATTAGAGCAGGCCTTTATTGAGGCACTTACCCACAAGGGGTGGGAAACAGAGATACTCAAAAACAAAACCGAAGCCGATTTACTGCAAAACTGGGCAAACATTTTGTTTGAAAACAATCGCCAGCAGGATCGTTTAAACGATGTTCCGCTTACTGCGACTGAAATGCAGCAAATTATTGAGCAAATCAAAGAGCTTAAAACCCCGCTCAAGCTCAACGGTTTAATTAATGGCAAAACCGTGGCAATTAAGCGTGATAACCCAGCCGATGCTTTGCATATGGGTAAAGAAGTCAGCTTAAAAATATACGATCGCCAGGAAATTGCTGCTGGCCAAAGCCGTTACCAAATTGTGCAGCAACCTAACTTTGAACGCGGCAGCCCTTTGCGTAACGACAGACGCGGTGATGTGCTGCTACTGATTAACGGTATGCCGGTGATCCATGTGGAACTAAAGCGCAGTGGCATTCCGGTTAGCCAGGCTGTCAACCAAATTGAAAAGTACAGTAAAGAGGGCGTATTTAGCGGTCTGTTTTCCCTTATCCAAGTGTTCGTGGCAATGGAGCCAAATGAAACAAAATACTTTGCCAATCCCGGACTAGACGGCAAGTTTAACCCCGACTATCAGTTTAACTGGGCCGATTTCAATAACGAACCCATGAACCATTGGAAAGACATTGCCTCTACCCTGCTTTCTATCCCTATGGCGCATCAGTTGATCGGATTTTATACCGTCGCCGACGATACCGACGGCGTGCTTAAGGTAATGCGCAGTTATCAGTATTACGCCGCTAATGCGATATCTGACAAAGTGGCCAAAACCAACTGGCAGCAACTGGGTAGCGCGGCCAATAATCTCGATCGCCTCGGGGGATATGTGTGGCATACCACGGGTTCGGGTAAAACCATGACCAGCTTTAAATCGGCGCAGTTGATCGCTCAATCCAAAGATGCCGATAAAGTAATTTTCTTAATGGACAGGATTGAACTGGGCACCCAGTCGCTCATGGAATACCGCAATTTTGCTGGCGATGGCGAAGACGTTCAAGCCACCGAAAATACTCACATACTCATTACCAAACTAAAAAGCACTGCCCCAGCCGATACCTTAATTGTTAGCTCCATTCAAAAAATGAGTAATATTTTTGAAGCGGAAGATGGTGAAGGCGTGACCACAAACACCGCGGATATTGAAAAAATCCGCGCTAAACGCTTGGTGTTTATTGTCGATGAGGCGCACCGCTCCACCTTTGGCGATATGCTGATTACGATTAAACGTACCTTTCCGCGCGCCTTGTTTTTTGGCTTTACTGGGACACCGATTCAAGAAGAAAACGAAAAAAACGGCAATACCACCAGTACCGTATTTGGCAACGAGCTACACCGCTATAGCATTGCCGATGGCATACGCGATGGTAATGTACTCGGTTTTGACCCTTACAAAGTACCTACATTTAGAGACAGTGACCTAAGGCAAGCGGTGGCGTTAGAGCAAGCCAAGGCCGGTTCAGTGAACGAGGCCATGGATAATCCTGTCAAAAAGAAAAAATTTAACCACTTTATGAATGATGTACCTATGGCTGGCCATAGAGATGCTACAGGAAAATACCACAAAGGCATTGAAGACTATGTGCCTAAAAGCCAATATTTAAGCGATACTCACCAAACTAAGGTGGTGGAAGATATTCTGCATAAATGGGACGTGCTCAGTCAAGGGACTAAATTTCATGCCATTTTGGCCACTAACAGCATTGCCGAAGCCATTGACTATTACCGCCGTTTAAAAGCCGCCAAACCTGAACTTAAAGTATCGGCTTTGTTTGACCCAAATATTGATAACGACGGCAGTGGTGACCGTGGCCCCACCTTTAAAGGCGATGGCCTAGACGAAATAATGACCGACTATAACGCGCGTTATGGTCAAGATTTTGACTTTGCTCGCCATGCGGCGTTTAAAAAAGATTTAGCGGCACGCCTTGCCCATAAAAAGCCCTATGAGTGCATTCATACCGAGCCTTCAAAGCAATTAGATTTACTGATTGTTGTAGATCAAATGCTCACTGGCTTTGACTCTAAATGGCTTAACACCTTGTATTTAGATAAGGTAATTAAATACCAAAATATTATTCAAGCGTTCTCACGCACCAACCGCTTGTTTGGTCCGGACAAACCCCACGGCATCATCCGTTATTACCGTTATCCACACACCATGGAGAAAAATATCAATGATGCGGTAAAACTCTATTCCGGCGACAGACCTATCGGCTTGTTTGTAGATAGGTTAGAAAGCAACCTTAACGCCATGAATGAATTAGTGATAGAGATTACCGGGCTGTTTGTCAGTGCGGGTATTGAGAACTTTGAAAAACTGCCAGAAGATATAGAAACCTGTGCCCAATTCGCCAAATTATTTAACAACTTTAGCCACCACCTAGAAGCGGCTAAAGTACAAGGTTTGCATTGGGAGCAGTCGATCTATTCATTTACTGAAAATGATGTAGAACATGAGGTAACGCTGTCCATAGACGAACAAACTTATCTGAGCCTGGTTCTGCGTTACAAAGAGTTGGTTGCCAAAGGTGATGGTACTGGCGTAGGTGGCAGCGATGTGCCTTTTGATATCAGTGGCTATTTAACCGAGATAGATACCGGAAAAATCGATGCCGACTACATGAATAGCCGCTTTGATAAATACTTAAAAGAGCTGAACAAACATCAAGGCTCTGCGAACATTGAAATCACATTAAATGAGCTGCACAAGTCGTTTGCATCACTCACCCAAAGCGAGCAAAAGTACGCCAAGCTCTTCTTACACGACTTGCAGCGCGGTGATGCGCAATTAATTGAAGGCTATACTTTTAGAGACTATATCAACGCCTACAAAGACAACGCTGAAAATGCACAATTAAACGCTGTTGTTAATGCTCTTGGTTTAGATAAAAAACTACTCATAGCATTAATGACTGATAGTGTTAATGATAAGAATCTCAACGACTTTGGTCGTTTCGACGCATTAAAAGAATCGGTAGATAAAACGAAAGCCAAGGCCTACTTTGAAAAACAAGACGGCATAACCATACCTCTATTTAAGCTGAATATTCGCATTGATCAGTTTTTAAAGCAGTTTATTTTTGCACAAATGGATGATTTCTTAAGTGACTAAGATATTGTTAGTGATGTGATAGACGTTTATCCCTCAGCATAAGTTTTCCCACACTTATGCTGAGCTTTCTCTTTCGTGAAATATTTTATCATGATGAAATTGATAAAATTTGTTGGGATTGTTTTAACTAATTGACCCTAAATCGATCGCACAGTTCGCTTAAGTGGAGCAACAGATACACCACATCCGCTGCATCCGGCACGGCGACATACCAGCGAGGGTGGCTGTATTCGTCCGACTGCGGCCACAGCGTACTGCCGGTCACCGAGATCAGAACATCGATGCAACGCCCCAGTCGGCCCTCGAGATGCAACGCCACGCTGGTACGACTCCCGATGCGATGCGGGTGGGCCGTAAGTTGGACCGGCCCCAACAGCCGATCGCGGATAGCCGCACAGAACGTCTCAAGTCGCCGCGCATCCGTTTCGCTTAAGGTAGCCACGCCCTGCGGAGGAAGGGTGAATAACGACGGCTCACGGCAGACCTGGCCATGCGGTCGAACAACCGGTTCCGGGTATTTCAGGGTCATCATGCTACCGCTGCCTCCCCGTTCGCCGCCAGGCCGCGCAGGCGATCAAGCTTTTGCGCCACCTTGCGCGCCGCCTCGAGCTCGCTGCAGCCAAATTCCTGCATCAGCGCGCGGCGTTCGGCCTTCTCTTCTTTTTCGGTCATCCCCAGCGCCAGGTACAGGCTCGGCGGTACTGCACGGAACAGCGCCTCGAGTTTTTTCGACAGCACCACACCTTCGGTATAGCAGCCGGACAGCTTGCTGGCCGACAGCAGCACCGCCTTTTGCTCCTCGGTCAGCGCCTTGAAGCGGGCAATGTCGTTGACCTCCTCCGGCGGCATGGTCAGACAGACCCACCACTCCGCCATGTTCAGCATCTTCTCGGCAATGTCCGGGAAGTCTTTCAGGTTCTGCGTGGCCAGCCACAGCCAGGCTCCGAGCTTACGCCACATTTTGACGATTTTGGTCATGTACGGCGCCAGCAGCGGGTTCACCGTCACAATGTGCGCCTCATCCACCGCGAACACGATATCCCTCTCCGAGTACTGGTCTCGTTCGGCAATGTTGTTGATGGTATTGGTCAGGCTCACCATCGTCAGCGCCATCTGCGCCTCATACCCCTCACGCGCCAGATGCCCTAGGTCAATCAGGGTGACATCTGCCTCTGGCCACAGGCTGCCCTCACGGTTAAACAGCTCCGCCTCGAAGCTGCCGGCCTGGGTGAACATGCCCAGCGCTTCCGCCATTTCGGCCGCTTTCGCCCGACGCTGTGGATTGCGCTTTTCGTTGGCTGTGTCGTTGGAAATCGCATACAAGGCGTTCTGCAAATCAGACGGTAGCATCTGGCGCTGCTCGTCAAAGGCGCTCTTCGCCGCCATCAGCAAGGCTTCACGGATCATTGCCCGGTCAGCCCGTTTTAACTCCGCTTCTTCCTTCTGATCACCGCCGGTGCTCATCATGCGCGCCGAGATCTCCATTTCCCCCAGGTAATCGCGTTTATCCTCATCGTCGTCATCCGCATCGATATCACGCAGCTCACTTTCATCCAATTCCAGTGAGCTCAGTTCCTCGATAAGCTTATGCGCGAAAGAGAACGGCGGCAAAGACACGCCACTGCCCGGTTTGATGCTGACTTTATTGACCGTCAGCCCCTGGCTTTCAAAGTAATCAGCCAGCAACCCAAACGAGTTCCCCGCCTCGGCAACGAACAGACGTGGGCGATGTACAGCCATGGTTTGCGTCAGCGTGGCACACAACGTCGCCGATTTCCCCGCGCCGGTCGGACCAAAATACAGCATATGGGCATTCTGGCTGCGGTCATGTTTGTTGAGCGGATCAACCGTCAGAATATCGCCCCCGCGGTTGAAAAAACTCAGGCCTGGATTGCCCGTTCCCGTTTCACGACCGGTAACCGGTAACAGGCCGGCCAGATGCTGTACCCAGGTCAGACGGGTGTACCAGTGTTTCTTGTCCGTCTCCGGGTTAAAGCACATCGGCAACGCCCGCAGGTAGGTATTGAGCGGCGCCACATCAAACTCCGACCGAACCGGTTGCAGGCCAGCGCCGAGTAGCACGTTGGTGAGCTCGACACGCTTGTGATTGAGCGTGGTCAGGTCGCCGGCGCGCAGCAGGAAAGTGATGCCGGCACGGTACAGCTTGTGGCGATTACCCAGGTATTCCTTGACCTGCGCCACGTCCTGACGCACACGCCCGGATTCGGTATTTTCGCCGACGGCATTTTTCGACAGCTTGTTAAAATCGTTTTCCAGCGTGTCCTGCGGCTGCACCACGATGGTCATGCACAGCATCGTCCCTTCCGGAAACATATCCATCAGCGCGTTGATTTTTTTCTCGCCACGCTTCATCTCTCCGGTGATGGTGCCGGGCTCTGGCGGGCGGCGCAACTTCTCGACCGGGATCGCGCAATGCGCCTGATTATCGAACCACCACACCCCCTGGTCCGGATCGGACACGGGCGGGGTGAACAGCAGGGTTTCGGCAAAATCATTCTGCACCGGCATCGCGCATTCCGGCGTATCACGGCAGTCAAAATAGGCGGCGTCAAGGTACAGAACCCCTTTATCCACCCACTCCGGACTGGGGTTAAAATGACGCAGCAGCCAGTCGTGAACCTGGCCGCCATTTTGCCGCACACACACCACGCCGGCCCCGTTCAGCGCCCCCGTCACACGCTCACAGGTCTGGTTCAGCATGGCGATCGGTGGCATCGGATCATGATTGCTCTTACCAATCCAGCGATAGACCACCATGCGGGTCCGGCGTTGCTGCCCACGCCATGGCTGGTCTGTTATCAGCGTATCTTTAAACAGGCCTTCCGGACGGGCAATACCGCGCAGATGACGCTCGGTTTCTTTCAGCCATGACTCAGACAGCTTAGAACCCTGCGCATGCGGCTTGATATACCCTCTCAGCCGGTCAAGGTACGCATCGACGTTGTTCTCGTCCTGGCAGAAGAACTGCACGACCCAGGGGTTTTCATCATGTTCGTCAAAGGAGTCCTGCAGGGCATCCTCCACCGTGTCGCGCATCTGCTCCAGGCGATCGTCTGTGCGTCCCTCGGTGGCCACCGGTGTGATATCAAAAACGGCCCCGACGGACACCCCGTCATCGAGCAAAATACACTGCTCACGGTCGAGAAACTCCGCCCAGGGCAGGTAATCAACGATGGACGGATTGGCGTGATACACCTGCTTCTCATCCTTTACCGTCATCTTGCCCGGGCGCCGTAACGGCTCTCGCCCGTCGACAGACAGCGGCACACCGTCCTCGGTGGCGATCACCGTGTCCTGGACATCCGTTGCCGGCACTGCCGGCTTCTTGCGCGTCAGGCGCTTTTTGTCAAACAGGGAAAATAGCATCAGTAGGCCTCCGTCCGTTCACCCGGCATCGCATACTGCACCTGACTGTAGAACGGGAACACGGTGCTGTACCCCGGCACCGGCGCGTTGCCATCCGCCAGATGCGGGTACACATACATCACCAGATCGGGATTCGGCAGGCGCGGAAACTGCTGGCTGATTTCGCTTTCCTGCGTGCGGCTGTAGCTGCGATCGCTCGCGGCTGTTGCCTGGCTTTCGTTCTCGGTGAGCGGCCGGCGCAAGCTGTCGCGCGCCGCCACCGCATTACGCGCCGTTCCGCCACCGTCTTCACCCTGCCACAATTCCAGCATCGAGCTGTCGCCTGGCGGCAGCATTTCTTCTTTCGACGTCGAACAGCCGGCCAACGCCATAACGCTGACAATGACAGCGGTCGCCAGGACTCGGTTAAACAGATTTTTCCGCATGATTATCATTCTCTTATAAGCAAACACAGCAGGAGCAGCACACCTAACCAAAACGCGCTGCAGGACAGCAAGACCAGCGCCCAACTCTGTGGGCGACTCATCCTTTCGCATTGACGCCACAGCATGCTTCTCCTCCTCTGAATGACGTGTTAATCCAGTCCGCCGGTGCTGCCGTCTTCGCCAGGCAGGCTGAAGTCGTAACGCACCTTGCGCCCTTTGGTCTCAAAGTCGATCGCCAGCTGGCGGGTAATGTGCACGGCCAGTTTCTGGCCCGGGGGCACGTAGACGGCGTCGAACATCATGCCGTAGCGCTCACGCACCCAGTCGGCGGTCTCTTTCATCCCGCCTGACAGCGCCTTGCCCAGCACGGCCTGGCCGGCATTACCGGTCATGGTCGAGGTGATGCCATTCACATTGTTTTGCGTGGTGTATTGCCCCTGGCTGATCCCTTCCCCGGCGGCGCTGGCGGCCGACAAGGCGGCGATAGTCGGCAAGTAGGTCGAGGCATTGGATTTACGCTCTCCACCGATGCACGGGATGCCGTTGTCATCAGAGATCCAGCCAATGCCGGCGGTGGTGCTGACGTCTTTGCCATTGTTACCGCTATTGTTGTTGCTATTGGCCTTCATATTGGTGTCAGGATGCGGCAAGGTGCGTACCGTCCCGTCCGCAAACACGAAGGTGATGCTGTTGACCTGGCCACGCACGCACGACAACGTCCAGTCGCCGCTGGCCGTCCCGGAGACAATCGCACCCTCGACGTCCGGCAGCTCGATGCCGTTCGCCGTCAGGTTGTCTTTGCCAATCATCAGCTTAAATGGGTAGGGGTCGGTCACCGTGCCGTTGATCGGCACGCGGCCCAGCAGCGCCGTCATGGACCTACTGCCCACCAGTGTGGAATTCTCGGGCAGGGTAAACACCGGCTCGGCGTTCTCCTCCAATCCTTTTTCATTGGTATGCCCTTTCACCTGCTGCTCATAGGCCGCTTTTTGGCGTGTGATCGCATTGTCGGACAGGAACGACGTCGGGAACTGCGGGCCGTCTTTGGCGCTGTTCGGATTACGCGGGTCGGGTTCTTTCATGTCTTTCGGTCCGACCCACATCAAGCCATCCTGACCAGGAGCGGCACCACCGTCCCCGGCGCCCATGCCATCCAGTCCCAGCCCCAGCGGAATATCACTGTCGCTTTTTGCCTTGTCCTTGTTCGCAGTCAGCTGCTCGGTCAGCGTCTGAATTTTCCCCATCAGCGTCTGCTGCTCCTGCTGGAGCTGCTGCTGGCGCTGATCGGCCTGCTTCTGGAAGCCGGCCACGGCCTCATTGACCTGGCCGGACACATTGGTATTACGCTTGCGCAGCGCTTCGTTTTCTTTCAACACCTTGTCGATGTTGCTTTGCAACTCGGCCTGCTGGGTTCGGGTAGTACGCAGGGTGCCCACCAGGGTACGCAGCGTGTCCTCCGGGGTATCCCCCTCCACGCCCAGCGCCCGCAGCTCTTCCGGCGACATGCTGGCCAGAACGTTATGCGCCTGCTGAGTCTCCTCCTGCGTTTTACCGCCGCTGCAGGCTTTGAGCCCGACGACAATGGATGCAGCCAGCACGCCGAACACAATCACTTTCGGCAGCATGTTGGATTTTACCTCAGCCATGATTAGCCCCCTTCTTCACCGCTTTTACGGCTTTGCGAACCACCGACGGCTCCGCGATAAACGCCCCGTCCGGGCGACCGGACGTGACCAGATACAGCGTTGTGGTGTCTTCCGGGGTCCCCACCGGGCCGAGATAGCGGTGCTGGAACGTCGCCGTCACAAACTGACCCAGCAGTACCCGGGGATCGAGCGTGATTTTGCGGCTGGCGGTGTTTTGCACCTTCAGCGCCACCACGTTGCGGCTGCCAATACCCCAGCCGCCCAGCGGCGTGATGGCCACCGGCTCTGACGGGTACAGAGTGGTGATGCGTTTCGGCAGGTGCGGGTTGACCGGACGAATGCCGGGCACCGCTTCAACCGTGCGCACCGGACCGTACAGGCTTTGTGCTGCGTAACGCGTCAGGACGACCGGCAGCGGCGCGTTGTATTTGACTTTTTTACGCTTCGCCTGAGTGCCGTTATCCGCCCCGGGCGCCGCGTTGTTTCCCCCTGAAGCAGCAGACGTGTCATTACTGCTGCTGACCGATGTCACGTCACCGCTGTAGACAATGCGCACCGGTTCGGCCGAGCCTTTGTCCGATGCCGTCACATCAAGGAGAATAACCTCCCCATTTTCGACGTCCTGCAGCTGCAGACGCGTTGGCGGGAAAGCCGCATCGGCTTTCAGGTAAACCGCGCCGCCACTGCTTTGCACCCGCAGCTTACCGTTCAGCGCCGGCGGGAAGCCGACGCGGACATTTTTATCGGCAAACAGCACCCGCTCCTTACCGACGGCCAGCGGGATTTGCAACGGGATACGCTCCCATTTCATCAGCTCTTCCGCCTGGGCTACCGGCACAATAAACGTCGCCGCCAGGGGAAGTACACTCAGGGAAAGCGCCAGAACACGTGCTTTCATCATTGGGATACTCCTTTTTTCTCAGGCGCGGGTTCCGCCGGCGCCGCAGCCAGACGCTGTGGCATGCTGTCGTAACAATCCAGCGCCAGACCAAACTCATTACGTTCCGGATCCCCTTCTGCGCGCACCACTTTCAGCGGGTAACGTGTCAGTGCGCGTTTCACCGGTTCACCGGCGAAAGACTCGTCCGCCACCAAATCCAGACGCACCACCCAGTTATCACGGCCTTTGACCGTCACCGGACTCTGGTTATAGCGACCGTTGTAGCCATGCTCAGGGATTTCGAATACCACGCGCGTTCTGCCGGCGAGCTCGCCACTTTCGCTACGCTTTTTGGCGTCTGCCTTCAGGAAACGTGCGCAGGAATCCGTCAGATAAGGAGACAGCGCGGCAATTTTGGCCGGGTAATCGACATCACCGTTCTTTGGCCAGGCATTGAGTTGCTGGAAGATATAAAAGCCGAAGCTATAGACCGTGGATGGAGGCACCTCCCACCAGGCACGGGTAGAGCCGCTGCGCAGGTCGGGGGGATTATGGATAGTCAGGTTAGCCGGCGCCCGCATCCAGCCGATGCTGGCTACCAGAAGGAAAACGACCAGCACGCCACAGGCAACACGCAACGTGAGAATATGCTGATCGCGGTTTTTAACCGCATGTCTGAAACGGCTCATTTGGACCTCTTAACAACGCGGCTGCGACGCAACGACCAGCCCTGTTTGTCGATAATCAGGGTGGGATCCCCCCACCCCATGCGACGTTTACGCGCCTCGAGGCGCTGCCAGATATAATTCTCCGGTTTACCGCGCTTAAGGCGCGTCAGCCGGCTGCCTCCAAACCAGATGACGAGAAGCGGCGTCACCAGCATGCCGGTGGGTATCACGACCCAACCGGCAAGAGGAAGAAACGGCAACGACACGAGCAGACCCAGCCCTACGCCCGCCAACGCCGCCAGTCCCATCTCCGGGGTGGTAAACCCCCGGAAGACGACAGGCTCGGCGTTAAGACGGTCAGGTAAGAATCGGATAGTCTGCATGGCGGGCCACCTTAGAACAGGATCTCGGCGGACTTGCCAACCAGCCAGATAACCGCAACCAGCAGCACAATACCGACCACGATGATGGCACCGAACTTACCCCAGTTGGATTTACCTTCGCGCACCTCATGGAAGGTGGAGATTGCAGAGTTTGCTACCACAAGAAACGCCACGGCGGCAGCGACCAGCCCCAGGATGACGATGCCGTCCTGAATGTAACCTTTGAGGGTATCCATCAGTCCACCGCCACCACCGGAAGACGGCGGCTCAACGCTCGGCAGTGCAGCCTGCGCCGGTTGACTGGCGGCATAAGCCAGAGAAGTCGCTACCGCGACACGCGCAGAAAAATGACGGAAGAAACGAGCTACAGCATTCATAAAGCATTCCTTTTTACAGAGTGAAATTAATAACGTGAAAAACGGTCCAGCGTCTCACCGGGGTCAGCTGGCAAACATCCAGGTAACAACGAGCAGCAACAACACGAGCCTGACGGCAAACTGCACCATCGCTGCGTTGCGAAGCTTTTCGTTGCTCCACCCCTTCCAGATATCGGTCAGTGCCCAGGCGGCCCAGACAAACAGCACCGCGAGCAACCCACCGATGCAAATCAGCGACAGGATATTGACTTCAACACCGCCGCTGGCCGCCTTGAAGGCCTGCTCCTGCGCACCGGTCATGGCCATCAGGGGCGCTCCCGACGGTAATTGCCGGCCACCGCACTGCCATCTCGTGGTTGTGCGCGCGAGGGTTCCAGGTAACGGTCAATGCCGGCATTGATGGTCTTGAGATCGGCGGTAGCGCGGGCATAGTCGAAGAAGAAACGACCGCGCTCCGACGGGTCAGCCTGAACGGCGGCAACACGGGCACGTTCAAGCGCTGCCTGCACCTGGATCAGCATGCGCTGGGCAGAAGCCAGCTCATCTTTTTCAGCAGCAAAGGCAGGCAGTGCGGTCAGCAAAGTCAGCCCCAGCACACAGCCGGCGCCGAGACCACGAACAACGGGGATAGGCATACACAAGCACTCCTTGATGATTTAGGGTGCTCTCAGGGTGCGATAGATGGGGCGGGAGGTCAGCGGATAACTCTTTATGGAATTTTGATAATTTTAAGCCAGGGGAAACACATAGAGCTGAATTGGAAGTTTTTTAAGCCTGGGAATACTGCCGCGCCGCACGGCGGCTTGTCTGCTGACGGCAGCGCACAAAAGCCAGTTTTGTACGCCGCCGTCCAGCCTGGATTTCAGGCACCTACAAATATTTCTTAAACGACGCTGTCGTCACTGTCACCGCAATGCCGAGCAGGATAGCGGCCGGCAACAACAGCAGATTGGGGTAAACCGCTGTTGGCCAGGACAAGTACAGCATGCAGGGGATATACACCGCCGGTTTCACCATCCGCTTAGCGTGGTGGTACACAAAGCTCGACTCATAGCCGGCACCGTAGCGCCGAATATCACGCCGCCCCAACCCTTCGGTCAGCGCAACCAGGACCACCAGGATAAACAGTGGGATGGACAGCACTAAAATGGTCACACGTACCAGGGTGATCACGGTAACGTACACCGTCGCCATCAGGTACTCTTTAAGCGTGGTAGCCAGCCAACCACTCCAGCTATTCAGCTCTCTGGCAATCGCATTCTGGCTGTGTACCTGCGTGTCATACGCCTGCTTAATCCAGTCCAAAAAGCCGCTGTCCACGAAGGTCCATTGATACGCCGTCATAATCCAACGGGTGACGGTCACTGACGGTTCAGACAGCAGCAGACTACGCGTAAATTCAGAGGACAGGTACCCCAACTCGGTGTTCATCACCGCTTCACTGTGCGACGCGCCAAGCTCTGGCCAGAAGAATGCCATCCCGACATATTCGATCACCAGGCTCACCAAAAGCGAAGCCAGGAACATACCGATCAACATCCAGGGCCAGCCCCACAGTACATTGTAAAACAGCCCATGCTTACGGGGTTGTACGGGCTGCTGAGGCTGATTATTCACCGCTTGCGACATTCAGCCCCCCTTGGATGGCAACATCCGGCATTACCGTGCTGGCTGACCACCAGGACTCGCTGGTACGATAGTTGCGCTGCATCTCCTCGGCAATCTTCTGCAGGTTGGCCGGCATAAGCGCATCATCCCTGTCGCCGCTGGGTAGTGGCATCCGAATTTTCCACAGTTGACCACCTTCCAGCAGCGCGAACGCCTGTCCTTTCGGGAGGTTAATCACATCCGCCGGGGCAAGCAGTGGGGCTTTCACAGTACCGACGCGGTCCTGGGTGTTGGAGGTAAAATCCTGTCCCTTCTCCACATCGGCCGTATCGGCATGCCCTGATACCAGGGTTTTGGTGTAGATATCCACTTCCGGCAACTGTGTGGTAAGCAACTGCGCGGTGCGGTTCTCACGGACACGGAGCATGATCAGGGTATTGAAGTTACCCGTCACCTGAGCCGCCTTGGCGGTACTGCCGATGCGCGCCTCGATATCCGACTCGGTTTGCGTGTAGGCCGTCACCTGCATACCGGCACCGCCCCCTTTGTTGATAAGCGGGATAAATTCGTCCCCCATCAGTTCGTTGAACTCGTCACAGTGCAGGTTGATTGGCAGTTTACCGTCTGCCCGGGTTGGCAACCCGCCGTGCATACCGTGTTTATAGATATGACCGGCAACCGACACCAGATCGGCAAACATGCTGTTACCAACCGCGGAAGCGACAACGCCGTCTGACAGTGCATCGAGCCCCACATAAACAATGCCGCGCTTACGAATGACCTGCTCCCAGTCAAAAATGGGCCTTGGGTCGCTCATATCCATGTAGTTAGGCGCCAGGAGCTCGGCGGTCTTGCCGGTGGTGAGTTTTTCCAGCAGCGGCAACAGGGACGCCACAATTTTATCGAAGTAGGTCCGATCATAACGGACGGCTGACCGCAGGCCATCGAGAATGGGGTCATACAGCTGCTTGCCGGCCTCGGAACTCAGCGCCATTTCCACCGCCATGATTTTTATTGCGTTCGGCTGGCCCTGCATATTGCGCGGTACATCGTCCTCCGTCAGCACCTGCAGGCTGTTGTCGATTTGTTGCTGCAGCGCCGGCATACGCGCTTCAATCACTTTCTTCGCGTAGGTCTCATACAGCTCGCTGATGTTGTTCACGTAACGGGTGATCAACTGATAGTCAGGTCGCTGCCCCAGCGCGACCAGGGCACGCGCCACAATATTGACGAATCGCCACGCAAACTCACGGAACGCCGCACTGTTGCCCTCTCCGCTCAGTTGCCCGGAAATACGCCCGGCCACTTCCGACACGCGCTCAAAGCGCCCGACTGCGTTATAGCGTGCCGAGATATCCGGCCAGCCCAGATGGAAGATGAACAGCTCATCCCCACGGCCGGCTCGGTGCGCTTCCGCCCAGACCCGGCGGAGCAAATCCGCATCCCCTTTTGGATCAAACACAATGGTGATGTCACCGCGGCGAATATCCTGGGTGATCAGCAGTTCCGCCAGGCGGGTCTTGCCGACACGGGTAGTGCCCAACACCAGGCTATGCCCTACGCGTTCGCCCAGTGCCATCGATACATCGAGCTCATCGGGTTCAATACCATGGATCGCCGGGTTCCCCCCGACCGGTGGCAGCGGCCGCACCGGATTGAGTGGAGAATCCTTGCGCAGCAGCTGGGACAACCACGGCAGGGTATATTCGGTTTTAAGCTCCAGTCGGCGCGCCACCTGGTACATTTTTGGCGGCTGAACATATTTTTCCACTTCCGGCCGACGGGTATCCATCAGGCGCTGGGTGTGCTTTTGCTGCCAACGGAACCCCCGCCCCAGGAACAGCCGCTGCCGGCTAACCGGGATCTGTGCGCTTGTCATGACATAGCGCGGTAACCGACGCAGATTACGGCGATAACGGGCCACCCGCAGGCCCTGCCGTGCTCGTACCGCGGACAGTACCGCAAACCCGCCGGCAGTGACATAACTCACCGACGGCGCCAGTGCAACAGACCAGGGAGCAACGAAACAAATCACCGCGGCAGCGCCGGCAACGATCGCGGTATTCAATTCTACCGCCGGGCGCAGCAGCGCTTCCATCACATGACGGTTACTCATGCCCCCTCCTTGCCTGGCGCAAACAGGCGCTTCCACCAGGAAACTGTCTTCGATGTGGCACCCGGTTCGAGGTACCGGATTTCAAGCTGGCGACGTAACTGCTCAGCGTCCCCGGCCTGATGCAGGACAAACCGCTGCTCCCCGTCATTACCGGTCGTATCATCCAGCGTCACCGTAACATCGGTATGCCAGGTATCCACTTTCCAGCCGGGAGTATCATCACGGGAAACCGACACCCGGCGTGCTGACAGTGCCAGATACACGCCCCGCGACCGCAATACCGACACCATCGCTGACAGGGCCTCACACGCTGTCATAAAGGCGTGGTCGACCTGATACTGGCTCAGAGAGACATTGTGGAGTTGCGTCACGCCATAACCCAGCAGATGGAAATAAAAACGCGCCAGGCAGCTGCGGTGATTGCCATCCGCGCTAACATACCAGTCCAGTCCGTCCAGGCTGACAAAACTCATCCCGTTATGGGGTTGTGTGGCTTCGGTGTAATAATCCGGGTTGCTTTCAATAAGCGGGATGTTGATATCCATGCGTTTGCCCCAGTGCAACAGGTCAAGCCAGCTCATCCCGGCATACTGCGGGTGGTCGGTGCCCACGATACGGAACACATTAAGGCTCCCCCGATCAGTCCAGTAATGACGGGTGATAAAATCTTCGGCCTGCCGGTACCCAACCCGACTCCAGGGCTCAATCTGCGTATCGGCCCAGGCCGGCTTATTCGCTGACACGCGCTCAATAAAAGGCTTGTCGTTCATGACACTCTCCCTTCAGAGACATGGGATATACTCCGTTTGGTTACCGTATTTCCGGATAAAAAAGACGTCCACTCCGCATTGCCCGCAAGCAACGCCAGCAGCTTTTGGCCACTGACCAGGTGGATGTGGGGATGGTTCTGCAGCAAAGCATGGCTTAGTTGGCCGGTACGGCCGGTATGAATGAAAAAACCCTGGCAGTGGTGATGTCGCAGCAACGCACCAAAACTCGTGATATGGGACGGTGTGATCGTCCGGCCGTAACGTTTAGCCTGGATGAGGTAGGTCTTACCTTCGATAATGACCTGACCATCCAGACCGCCGTCGCCGCTGTAGGCGGTATTGCGGATAACGGCATAGCCCTGGCGCTCAAACGCCAGGAGCAACAGCTCTTCAAATACATAGGGGTTGATTTTGCGCAGATAGGCCAGACGCTGGCCATCACCGCCCAGCAGCGGTAAGCGCGCCAGTACCCGCATGGCCGTCGCCTGATATCGGCGGTGGCGCCGACGGCTGGCTGTCTCCCGGCCACGGCAGTTCAGCCCCAGCATGACAGCAACAAACAGCACTATCAGCACTATCAGCACAACCGTCAGCACAGGGTTTACCATTAATGCTGCGGCGATGTGTTGCGCCGATATCATGGTGTGACCTGCTGGGACAAACCGGTATCAGTGATGAGAACCGGGTAATTCGACAGCTGCAGCCGGCGCGCCAACTCACTGCCGGATGCCGGCGCCATCGGCACCCCCGGCGCCAGCTCACGCAGTGCCTGCAGTGCAGGCAGGTTACTGACGTTAACGACGAGACCCGCAGCATGCCGGGATTTGAGTTGTTCCACGTTCGCCTGCAGCCAGAGTCTGCTGGCATCGTCATCACCCACAATAAACAGCGAACCAATCCCGGGCAGTTGCAGCGGGCGCGCCGCTACCACACCCGGCGTCAGCTCCGGTGTCGTCACCGGCAATACGGCCACTTCAACTTCATCAGCAGAGGCAGGGGCTTGCGACATCGCCGGTGGTGCTACCGCATCACTCTGCCGATTAATCCCCTCAAAATAAGGTGATGCGTCATCGCCACCGATATCAGCGATAACATTCAGGTTGGCCAATGCCGTGGTAGTCACCAGACTCAGGCCGAAAAGCAGAAAATTCATTTTTTTCATGATTATGGGTTCCGTGGTTCAATCCAGGTCAGCGCCGCCGTTTGTACCGGTAACACCGTAGCCGTGGGGGTTGTACTGGTCACCCGAACCGGAGCAGCCCCCCTGCCGTTCAGGCGTGCCAGCTTGCCACTCACGATGGATTTATACCGGGCTGCCGGTGCGCCGCCGGCGGGGTGGTGATAACACCCGGCGGCAACCAGCCAGCTTCCGGGATTGCGGTCATAGCATTCCCGCAGGATGGCCGCTGCCGCATTGAGGTTGGTGTAAGGGTCAAACGCCTCCCAGGTCGACGTGAAGTGTCGGCCGTTCCAGCCCAGATTGACCTGGGCAATCCCGACATCGATGCGCTTGCGAGGATGCGTTTTCAAAAAGCGCTGCAGCGCTTCCCAGGCCTGCAGGCGGCTGGCGTAACGATACCCTTTGCCGGCCACGTTAATGGTCCAGGGCCAGGGACGCTCCACATCCGGGGCCGGGCCGGCCCCGCGAGTCACCGAGATGATGCTTTTCGGCGCCATCGATGTCTCGGCCAGCGCCACCGAATACAGGGACTCCGGCGGCACCCCGTGACGCAGCGCCACCTCCCGGTAACCGGAAGGCACCTGTTGGGTAGCAGCATGAACGACGCCACCGCTCACAACGGTGAGGAGGGCAAGCAGGGGCAACAGCCCCCGGGTCAGAATGCGGCAAGTGTCCATCCGTTCTCCCCTTGTTGCAGCACCACTGGCATCAGGCCGTTGCCGAATTTCATCCAGCGGCCACCGTCATGATTGAGCGTGATTTGACGTGCGCGCACCTTATCGACGGGAATGTGATGCGCCTTCGCCCAGTTACGCAGCAGGCTGTCATCCCCTTTACTGTCGACGAGGTAAATGTCGACCGGTCGGTTATCTGCCAGCACCGCCGCCAGGCGTGCATCGCACTGCCCGCAGTCCTTCGCTTTCACGAACAGCGCCAGTCGCCCGCCGGTATCATGTGCGATACCGGCCGCATTCCCCATGTTCACCGGCAACACACCACGGCGCTGCCAGGCAGCATCCACCTCACGCTGGAACCTGAGTTCTTTCTCGGTGCGGGCGAACTCCTGCTTTACCCACAGCTGCGCGTACTTTTTACGCTCGGCATCGCTCTGAGCCTCGATGCCAAGGGCAGTTAGCGGATCAAGACCCGGAGACTGCGTCCCGCGAGGGCCATCCATCAACTGCTGATAACGCTGATACTCTTCCCCACTGAGGCCCCACTGCCTGCCCTGCTGCGCCGTCTTGTTCGCCTGGCTCTGCTGAATCTCACTCAGGGTAGACTGGCTGTTCTCGATGGCCGTTTGCTGCGCCGCCTGTGATAATGGGCTCAGCAGCATCAGGGAAATTACGCTGTATTTCAGTTTCATCACGCTCTCCTTATTGGGCGCTGACGGTCTGCAGTCGGCCGTTCACACGAAACGTCGCCTGCCCGTAACCGGCACTGACCAGGATCCAGCCGGCGACCGACTCCCCTTCCCCGATTAACCGCACCTGCGACAAATCGCTGAACCCCAGCGGCGCCACAGCCTCAAAGGCCGACGTACCGCGCTGCTCCACCCCGGTCAGCACGAATGGCGCTTTGCGCGCCACACGAGGTACCGCATTACGCGGGGAGGGTTTAATTGGCGTGGGCTTGTGCTTTGGGGTGATTTTGGCGGTCGCTGAAGGTGCAGCGGGGACGTCCGTTGAGGGGGCTACAGTCGGTACAAGCTTTTCAGTCGCTGACTTTTTCACAGACTCAATGCTGTCTTTCAGCGCATTTAACTCAACCTGTTGAGCCTGCAGCTGCTGCTCAAGTTTTTCCGGCAGCCCGGTGGTTAACGTCAGCGCCCCAACCTGCCGCATGAGCGAGTCCTGACGCTCAGCCAGGCTTTTAAGCTGTTTAGCCTGCGCCTGCAGCTCATCGGCCATGGAGTTCATGCCATCCTGCGGCGCCAGTGCTTTCTGTGCCTGCTCAAGCAGGGCAATACGCTGGTCGACATGCCTGATAGCCCCTGAACCGACGAGTCCAGCCATCAGGACGACAACGATGCCGGCCGTTGCCCCCCAGAAGGTCTTGCTGCGTAGCACCCCTTTTTTTGCCGGTGTCATCGGCACCATGTCTTCATTATGCTCAGTCATTTTTTCAGCCACCCGCCGGTTGCCGGTACCGCGTTAACGGGCTGAGGTGCAATGACCGTCGCAGCAGGATGCGCTGAAGCCGGTGCTGAAACCGCCCTGGCCGGAACCACCGTCACCGGCGGCAACTGTGTCGCCGGCAACTGATACCCGTCACGCAGGCTGTGGCAGACAACACGTTGCACGTCGTCTACCTCGAGCTGCCACGCGGGGCCTGCCAGTACCTGGAGCGCGGTACGCAAACGCATCGGCCCCAGCTGGTACTGCACCGCCGGCAGCGCCTGGCGGTACAGCACGCCGTTTGCAGGTCCGGTCGCGCACAGGGAATAACCCGACTGGCGCAGTGCATAACGCAACGCGTCAGCCACCGTCGGTTTTACTGATGCCGGAATACGGATATCGATGATTTGCGAGAGCGGATCACGCTGAACGGCCGCCGGGTCGGTGCTGACCAGTAAATAACGGTCGTAGCGCACGACCTCAGGCACCTGCCCGTAAGCATCCGGGCTGACCGGTTGAACGTTGCGGGTGACGGTAACCGAAGGCGTGACAGGGGAAATATCGCGTTGCTGCAGTGGCTGCTGAATAACGCACCCGGTCAGCATGAGTGCTGCCAGGGAAGAGACGAGAATTGTTTTTTTCATCCGGAAGATTTCCTGTTCAGTGACAATTGGCAGGTGTCACTGTGCGGTTACCGTCCGGGACGCTCAATTAACAACTCTTTATTGCTAATCAAAAAAAAACGCCAACCCGAAGGTCAGCGTTATCGAATCATGCTAACGAACCCAAATTAGGGCTCTGGGTAATAATCCTGGTTCAGGATCTGTTCTGTAGTCCAAATGCAAGAAGCGGGTAATTTATCCAGACCGATCCCCGTTTCTTTTGATGCTATAGCCAAAGCATCAAACCAGGTATCTTCCAACCACTCCCGATCGACCATAGCAACTTTCAGACTGGGGGTTTTCTTTAAACGGCGCTCTATCAAACCGCGTTGCCCCTTGATCGTCAGTTCCCAACTTGTACCACGGTGAGTAGGTTGAAATTGCCACTTCAGAAGGTGAGCCAGTAAAACCGCCATCCGGCTGGCCAGTTCGCGCTTTTCACTCTTGCCCACGTCCTCAATCTCCTCGGCAATGTTTTCAATATCCAGTTGGCTAAGTTTACCGGCACGCAGTAACGCCGCCTGTTCATTCGCCCAGGCGACCACGTCGGTATCGTAACGAGTTCCCATGGGAGCCTCCGGTATAGTAGATAGAAAAACTGCACACAGCAGACGCTATGTGCAGTATGTCAATGAATGCCAGCCAGGTCAAAATGGGATGTCATCATCAAAGTCCATCGGCGGTTCATTGCCGGCAGACGCCTGAGTGGGTGTGCCACTGTGGGTCGGTTGCTGAGGTTGCCCCCAACTACCAGACGCTGAGGGCCCCGGGTTATCGGTCTGACTACGACCACCCAGCATCTGCATCGTGCCGCCCACGTTAACGACTACCTCGGTAGTGTAGCGATCCTGGCCACTCTGATCTGCCCATTTGCGAGTGCGCAAAGCGCCTTCAATGTAGACCTGCGAACCTTTTCGTAAGTATTCGCTGGCAATTTCAGCGAGCTTGCCGAACAGCACGATACGGTGCCATTCGGTTTTTTCTTTCTGCTCACCGGTTGCCTTATCGCGCCAGCTCTCAGAGGTCGCCAGGGTAATGTTAGCAACCGCACCGCCATTTGGCATGTAACGGACTTCAGGATCCTGGCCAAGATGACCTACAAGTATGACTTTGTTTACGCCGCGAGACGCCATAATCGAATCCTCATAGGGAATAGAATTAGAAGGGAAAAACGCCCCGAAAAATCGAGGCGTAGAGGGCGTTATCAGAAAGAGTTTTCCGCGTATTGTTGCTGAGCGGAACCTTGCTGAGGCGGCGTAGAGTCGGATTTCTCAGCCTGGAAGACCTTTTCCTGACCGATCTTAATCCAATCGACCTTGATAAGGCGGGCTTTGAGACTGACGCGCTGTTCACCGGCATGTTCGCCGCTGTTGAGCGTGAAGATGTCCGTTTTGGGATTGCTGAGCACAAAACCAATCAGGACTTTTTTGTCTTCATCAACTGACTTTTGACAGCGGTTGATCAGGCTGCTGGCTTCTTTACCGGCGACCGTTACATCGAAACGCGTGTAACTGGCGTTATCGGTAGGACCGGAGAGTCCATTGACGACACAACTGATAAAGGTGCCATTCGGCCCATTGACTTGACGAATGTTGCTGAGGTACCCCATACCCTTGATAGTCAGGTTGAAGTATTCAGTTTTAGTAGATGCTTGCTGAGATTGGGTAGACATGATGTTTTCTCCAGGAGTAAAGATTCGGTGACGGAGAAATACACCTTCCCGACGGGAAAGTGTTTCCCGTCGGGAGTCTGCAAAGTCATACGTCAGTGCAGACAGTCTTGATTGTGAAATGGGCCTTCATCACCGCTAAGTGATCCCCGTTCTCAAAGGCTAAACGGTGTTACCGCCACGTGGGCTTCCTCTTTCAGGCTACGAGGCTATTGGCAGTCACCCGAGGGCGTTTCTCACAGACCGCTGAAACTTTGGCTGGCACTCACCCGAAGGCGCTTCTCACAGAGTGCTGAAGCATTGGCTGGTTGTCCGAAGACAACAAGTAAGCCTGTTCATTTTTAATGCAAGCATCGAGAGTGTCAACCGCAATATTCCGTTTTGAGAACCATAAAATAAAAACGGCGTTGATCCGAAAATCAACGCCGCACAGCCGGTACCTGAGCCTTCAGTAAATTCTGTCAAACTCCGGGGAGGAACCTAGTCTCCCGACGCGTTTTTCACGGAGTTGCCTGCGTCTTGACAGCCAACCTGAGTGTGGAGGCCGCTGACCGAACTGAAGCAGAAAAAAACCATGGAAGAATTTTCCCACCACCGCAGTTACGGAGTACCTATGCATTCTGCAAGAAAGCCAGATAACCTTAGCAAATCTTCCTAACATTAACATCAGGCAATCTCTTACTCCGCTCCGGTTGTTTTATTTTTAGCCGGTGATTTTGTTTTATAGCGCTTGGCCTTACGACCACCTTTTGCATCAATGTTGATGATACCCTGGCAAGTGGGATAATTACTGCAGCCCCAGAAGGCACCGCCACCTTTCTTGCCTGCACGCCGGCGCATCGTCCCACCGCATGTCGGGCACGGCGGTGAAGGAGGCGCAGTGAACTTCACCGCCTGCGTCTTCCCTTTCTCCACCAGATGGCCCGTCCACTGTGCCTGGCGACTCATGAACGTCTCGAGTGTCATCTGGCCCTGGGCAATCTCGTCCAGTGCCTGCTCCCACAGCGCCGTCATCCCGGGGTTGGTCAGCGCCGTCGGTAACGCATCTATCAGTTCGCCGGCAATCGGCGTGGAGAGCAGGATTTTTCCCTTCTTCTCCAGGTAGCCGCGTTTAAACAGCGTTTCCAGGATA
>JAAXZN010000039.1 GCA_012719855.1 Serratia liquefaciens
CATGGGTACTACCTGATACTTTTTTTATTCATCACGCCACCTAAGCAGCATTGTTGAATTTGGAGCGGGAAACGAGACTCGAACTCGCGACCCCGACCTTGGCAAGGTCGTGCTCTACCAACTGAGCTATTCCCGCCCGGCGTATCGATGTCGGAACTAAACGAAATTCTTCATCGGTACGGGGTGCGCATTATACGAGAAATCCTTTTTGCCGCAAGCCCCTGAAAGCAAAAAAACGCGATTTTTGTTTGATTGCCGATTAAAGCGCCAAACTGACTAATTAAGCGGCGGAATCGGGAGCTTTCGGCAGTAAGGCCCCGATCAAGAGGCCCTGCATTCGTTATAGCTGGATGAAATGCTCGCGGTAATAGGCCAGTTCACCTACCGACTCGCGAATATCGTCCATCGCCTGGTGGGTGCCCTGCTTCTTAAAGCCACTGAGGATTTCCGGCTTCCAACGGCGCGCCAGTTCTTTCAGCGTGCTGACGTCCAGATAGCGGTAATGGAAGTAGGCTTCCAGTGCGGGCATATAGCGGAACAGGAAACGGCGGTCCTGACCCACGCTGTTGCCGCAGATCGGAGATTTGCCCGCCGGTACCCACTGTTGCAGGAAGGCGATAGTGGCCAGCTCGGCAGCGTGGTCGTCGAACTGGCTGGCTTTCACCCGCTCCACCAGGCCGCTGCCGGTATGGGTGCGCACGTTCCAGTCATCCATCAGGGCAAGCTGTTCATCGGATTGATGTACGGCGATCACCGGTCCTTCCGCGAGAATGTTCAGATTGGCATCGGTGACCAGCGTAGCGATCTCGATAATGCGATCGCGTTCAGGATCCAACCCGGTCATCTCCAGATCGATCCAAATCAGGTTATTTGCGTTTCCTGTCATGATATTTCCTGCGTAAAAGCCAAAAGATAAACAAACTGTAGGCAAGGCGGCGACCGGCGCTGGCTGTTTACCGGCCAGGCTGCGCTGCGCGTGGCGGCTAACAACGGTTATTTAATATAAAATAGCGTGTATCATAGTCTTTTTGGTCGCCATGAGCGATAAAGCGGATTCAAGTGAGGCGCAGTGAGCAAGAACAAACTGTCCAAAGGTCAAGAACGCCGCGTGCAGGCGAACCATCAACGTCGCCTGAAACGCACCGACAAAAAACCGGAACTGGATGATTCCCAACTGGGCGAGCCGCAGGACGGCATCGTCATCAGCCGTTTCGGGATGCATGCCGACGTTGAAGCGGCGGACGGCACCCAACACCGCTGCAATATTCGCCGTACGCTACGTTCGCTGGTCACCGGCGATCGCGTGGTGTGGCGCCCTGGCGTCGGTACTCATGAAGGGGTCAAAGGCATTGTCGAGGCCGTACATGAACGTACCTCGGTGCTGACACGTCCAGATTTCTATGACGGCGTGAAACCCATCGCCGCCAATATCAACCAAATCGTCATCGTTTCGGCGATCTTACCCGAGCTTTCGCTGAACATCATTGACCGCTATCTGGTGGCCTGTGAAACGCTGGAAGTTGAGCCGCTGATCGTACTGAACAAGATCGATCTGTTGGATGCCGAAGCGCGCAAACGGGTCGACGGCATGATGGATACCTATCGCAAGATTGGTTATCGGGTGCTGGAAGTCTCCAGCCAGACGCGCGAAGGCATGGAGGCGTTTGAACAGGCGCTGGTCGGGCGCATCAGTATTTTTGCCGGGCAGTCGGGGGTCGGTAAGTCCAGCCTGCTTAACGCTCTGCTACCCGCATCCAAAGAGCAAATTCTGGTAAATCAGGTTTCCGATGTCTCTGGGCTCGGGCAACATACCACCACCGCTGCACGGCTGTATCATTTCCAGCACGGCGGCGACGTGATCGACTCCCCAGGTGTACGCGAGTTTGGCCTGTGGCACCTGGAACCGGAACAAATCACCCAAGGTTTTGTCGAATTCCGTAATTATTTAGGCGGTTGCAAATTCCGTGATTGCCGCCACGATACCGATCCAGGCTGTGCCATCCGTGCCGCCATGGAAAAAGGCGATATCGCTAAAGAGCGTTTCGACAACTACCACCGTATTCTGGAAAGCATGGCGCAAGTGAAGGTTCGCAAGAACTTCACCGATGCCGCAGACTGATAATGCCGGGCGGCGTTGACGGCGGCAAAGCCACCGTTACAATGCGCGCCCTTTATCCTTATTCAAGAGGTTAAACGTGCTGGATAGCATCAAAATTAAATTGCAGTATTGGTTACCGAAGCTGGCACTGACCCGCCTGGCAGGCTGGGGTGCGGACAAGCAGGCCGGCTGGTTGACCCAACTGGTCCTGAAGGGCTTTGCCCGTTATTACCGCGTAAATATGCAAGAGTCGCAACATCCAGAGCTGAGCGCCTACGCCAGCTTCAACGAATTCTTTGTACGCCCGCTGCGTGACGGCGCGCGCCCGATCATCAGCGACGCCAACTGGCTGGCGCTGCCCGCCGACGGTGCTATCAGCCAGCTCGGCCAGATCCACGACGACCAAATTTTCCAGGCCAAAGGCCACCACTACAGCCTGGAAGCGCTGCTGGCCGGCAACTATGTGCTGGCAGAGCCTTTCCGTAACGGGCTGTTCGCTACCACCTACCTGGCCCCAAGGGATTATCACCGCGTACATATGCCTTGCAACGGCGTGCTGCGCGAAATGATTTATGTCCCGGGCGACCTGTTCTCCGTCAACCCACTGACCGCCGCCAACGTGCCAAACCTGTTCGCGCGTAATGAGCGTGTGATCTGCGTATTTGATACCGCCGTCGGGCCAATGGTGCAGATTCTGGTGGGCGCCACCATCG
>JAAXZN010000040.1 GCA_012719855.1 Serratia liquefaciens
GTTAGAGGAGTCGTTGTTCCCGGTCAGTGGAGGCGCATTATAGGGAGTTCTCAGAAGGCCGCAACCCCTAAATGCAAAAAACTTTTCAAGCGCGGTATTTTTCGACAAAACGCTGCACAAGCCAGCGTTTTCGTCACTTTTTCCGGAAATCAGCGACAAAAGCTGGCGATCCGTAGAGTAAAATAAGAGTAACAATGTCAGTAAGGACTCGCAGCCATGCAATTTAATGCTCAACAACAGGCCGCCCAACGCAATCTTTCTTATCTACTTGCAGAAAAGCTCGGCCAACAAATTCTGGCAGGCGATTATCAGGCCGGCAGTATCTTGCCCGGAGAGATGGAACTAGGGGAACAATTTGGCGTTAGCCGCACCGCGGTACGTGAAGCGGTGAAGATGCTGGCCGCCAAAGGCATGCTGCTCCCCCGTCCGCGCATCGGCACCCGGGTCATGCCGCAAAGCCAGTGGAACTTTCTCGATCAGGATTTGCTGACCTGGTGGATGACCAAAGAAAACTTTGATCAGGTGATGCAGCACTTTCTTATCCTGCGCACCTCGCTGGAACCCCAGGCCTGTTCGCTGGCGGCGGTTAACGCCAGTAATCAGCAAACCACACGACTGGCTGAACTGATGGCGGAAATGCGGGCACTGCACGTTCAGTTCGACCGCGAGCACTGGATCCAGGTCGATACCCAGTTCCACCAGCTTATCTATGAGGCCAGCGGCAACCCGTTTCTAACCTCATTCGCCAATTTGTTCAGTTCGGTGTATCAAAGTTACTTCCGCGCCATCACCGGTAACGAAGTGATTAAGCTCCAGAACCATCAGGCCATTGTCGATGCGATACTCGCCGGCGACGGTGCAGGGGCACTAGCTGCCTGCCAGGTGTTGCTCAGAGAGAAAGACTAACTCATGCCCTACTTATATATAGAAGAACAATGAAGGGACGAATACGACAGTTAACCGGGAATCATAATGACTAAATCCGCGCGCAGTATGGCAGGGCTCCCCTGGATCGCCGCAATGGCGTTCTTTATGCAGGCGTTGGACGCCACTATCCTCAACACTGCGTTGCCTGCAATAGCGCAAAGCCTGGAGCGCTCGCCACTGGCGATGCAGTCAGCCGTGATCAGCTATACCTTGACGGTCGCGATGCTGATCCCGGTCAGTGGCTGGCTGGCAGACCGTTTCGGTACCCGGCGGGTGTTTATCTTTGCGGTTTCGCTATTTACTCTCGGTTCGCTGCTGTGCGCGCTCTCCCCAACGCTAAGCGTGCTGGTAACCTCACGTGTCATTCAGGGCGTCGGGGGTGCGATGATGATGCCGGTGGCACGTTTGGCCCTGCTGCGCGCCTACCCGCGCAGCGAACTGTTGCCGGTACTGAACTTCGTGACCATGCCAGGATTGGTTGGGCCGATCATGGGGCCGATGCTGGGGGGATGGCTGGTCACCTACGCCACCTGGCACTGGATTTTTCTGATCAACATCCCGATTGGCCTGCTCGGCATCTTTTATGCACGTAAATACATGCCAGACTTCACCACCCCCAAGCGTCGCTTCGATTTCCTCGGCTTTATGCTGTTTGGCCTGAGCCTGGTGCTGGTTTCTACCGGGCTTGAGCTGTTTGGCGAACAGGTACTGGCCAGCTATATCTCACTGGGCATTCTGCTCAGCGGCGTGGTGATGCTGTTCGGCTATATCGCTCACGCCCGCAGACACCCTCAGCCGCTGATTGGTTTGGATTTATTCCAGACCCGAACCTTCTCGGTGGGCATTGCCGGCAATGTAGCCTCGCGTCTGGGCACCGGCTGCGTGCCGTTTCTGATGCCGCTGATGCTGCAGGTCGGTTTCGGTTACTCGGCGATTATTGCGGGCTGCATGATGGCACCGACGGCCGTCGGCTCACTGATGGCGAAATCCACCGTGACTCAAGTGCTGCGCTGGTTCGGCTATCGCAAAACGCTGGTTGGCATCACGTTGATTATCGGCGTGCTGATCGCCCAGTTTGCATTACAAAGCCCGGGAATGCCGCTGTGGTTGATGATCCTGCCGCTGTTCGTGCTGGGGATGGCGATGTCTACGCAATTCACCGCCATGAATACCATCAGCCTGGCGGATTTAAACGATGCCAATGCCAGCTCCGGCAACAGCGTGCTGGCGGTTACTCAGCAGCTTTCCATCAGCTTCGGCGTAGCGATCAGCGCGGCGGTGCTGCGTTTCTATGAGTCTATGTCGCTCGGCACCATGGTCGATCACTTCCACTACACCTTTATTACCATGGGGATTGTCACCCTGGCGTCGGCGTTTGTGTTCATGCTGTTAAAAAGGAAGGACGGTCGCAACCTGATCAGCGGCCGTGACAGCAAGAAAGAAGCCAAGGCCAGCAGCTAGCGGCGACCGACCGAGGCACGTTCCACCAGCTCAGGAGTCAGTACCAGAACCTGAGCTTCACGCTCCGGGTTCTGCAGGCGATTGATCAGCGCATCGATCGCCAACTCGCCCAGCGAATCTTTCGGTTGATGGATAGTACTTAGCGGTGGCGCAAGGTATTTGGCCAGTTCGATATCGTCGTAACCCATCACCGCCATGTCCTGCGGTACCGATAGCCCTGCCTGATACAACGCCTGGTAAGCCCCCACCGCGACCGCGTCGTTGCCGGCGAACACCGCGTGTGGCGGCTCAGCCAATGCCAACAGCTGTTTCATGGCGACCACACCGCCTTCAAATTCAAAATCGCAGTGCACTTCATATCCCGGCAGAATTGCCAGATCAGCACGTTGCATGGCGCTGCGGTAGCCTTCCAGTCGATGGCGTGCAGTGGTTTTATCCTGTGGGCCAGCGATGCAGGCGATTTTGCGATACCCGCGAGCGATCAGGTGATCGGTCGCCATCTCACCGCCCAGCAAAGAGTTATCCTGAATAATATCGTTAGCCCCTTCGAACGGCGCCCAGTCCATCATCACTATCGGCAACGAGGGGTAACGGCTCAGCGCATCCTGCGATGGCCGATGGTTTTCGGTACACATTAACAGCAGGCCATCGACACGTTTTTGCAGCAGCGTTTCCATGTTGCGATTCATGCGCGCGGCATCTTCTTCGGTATTGCACAGGATCAAACTGTAGCCACGTTCATAACAACTGCGCTCGACGCCACGCACCACCTCAGCATAAAAGGGGTTGTTGCTGGAAGTGACCAGCATGCCGATGGTTCGCGTCTGATTCAGTTTGAGACTGCGCGCCAGCGCGGAGGGCGCATAGTTCAGTTGTTCTATGGCCGCCATGATTTTGGCTCGCACGCTGTCGCTGACAAAGCGATTGTTATTAATGACGTGCGAAACCGTCGAGGTTGAAACACCCGCCAGGCGGGCGACATCTTTCATGGTGGCCAAGGGGGTTACTCCTGCTGCTGCAAGAAGGCGTCAATCTCTTCGCGCCAGGGCACGGAAGGTTGGGCGCCTGGACGGGTCACCGCAATTGCCGCCGCCGCATGAGCAAAGCGCACCGCAACCGCCATGGTTTTGCCTTCCAGCAACGCCGTGACCAGCGCACCGTTGAAGGTATCACCGGCGGCGATGGTATCGACCGCTTTAACCTTGAACCCCGGCACCAACTTTCCGTTGCCGTTCTCACTCAGCCACACGCCACGGCTGCCAAGGGTGATGATCACCGTTGCGATACCTTTATCGTGCAACGCCTGAGCGGCGCGCGCGGCGTCATTATCGTCATTGACCGCAATACCGGTCAGGCGCTGAGCTTCGGTTTCGTTTGGCGTAATCATATCGACAGTCGCCAGTAGCTCGTCCGGCAGCTCGCGGGCCGGCGCCGGGTTGAGGATCACCTGAGTCTGGTGCTGTTTCGCCAGTTGGGCTGCGGCAATAACGGTATCCAACGGCGATTCGAGCTGCATCAGCAGCGCCTCGGCGTCGATAATCCTTTGTTGATAGCGGGCCAGATAGTCGGGGGTTACGGCAGCATTGGCACCGGCATCGATGCCGATTACGTTCTCGCCTTCCGCATTAACGAAAATCAGCGCAACGCCCGTGGTGCTGTCGGCAATGGCTTCTATCGGTTGAGTATCAATGCGATCGCTCGCCAGTTGCTGACGCACACGTTCGCCGATGTCATCGGCACCCACGCAGGCAATAAAAGCAATATCTGCACCGCTGCGCCCAGCCGCCACCGCCTGGTTTGCGCCTTTGCCGCCAAACGCCACTTTATACTGCTTCCCGATCACCGTTTCGCCCGGACGGGGAAACTGCTCGATATTAAGGATATGGTCGGCATTGATGCTGCCCAGAACCACCAGCTTACCTGTTGCCATCGCATTGATTCCTGAATTGCGCGCCATCATAAACGCCCCGTTTTGATGGCGCTGATATGACTTATTGGGTGACCAGTTTCAAATCCACCGGAATGGTAGCCGACACTTTCTCGCCTTTCAGCACTTTATCGGCCGTTTCTACGCCGATCACGCCGATCTGATCCGGACGCTGCGCGACGGTTGCCGCCAGCTTGCCACCTTCGACCGCTTTCACGCCGTCGGCGGTGCCATCGAAGCCTACCACGACCACGTCGGTTTTACCGGCGGTTTGCAGCGCACGCAGGGCACCCAGCGCCATTTCATCGTTCTGGGCAAACACCGCCTGCACATCCGGGTGAGCGGTCAGCAGGTTCTGCATCACGTTCAGGCCTTTGGTACGATCGAAATCCGCCGGCTGGCTGGCCAACAGTTTGAATTTATTCTGATCCAGCGACTGTTTAAACCCTTCGCCACGCTCGCGGGCCGCGGAGGTGCCAGCAATCCCTTCCAACTGGATCACTTTAGCGTCTGAACCCACTTTTTTGGCAATGAAATCGCCGGCCATTTTGCCGCCAACGCGGTTATCCGAAGCGATATGGCTGACCACTTCGCCCTTGCTCGCCACGCGGTCCAATGTGATGACCGGGATCTTGGCCTGATTGGCCATCTTGATGGCGTTGCCGACCGCATCGGAATCGGTTGGGTTAATCAGCAGCAGTTTAGGCGCCTGCACCATCAGATCCTGCACGTTAGCCAGCTCTTTCGCCGGGTTATTCTGCGAATCCAACACCACCAGGTTGTAACCCAGCTTGTTGGCTTCCTGCTGAGCCCCCTCTTTCATCGAGACAAAGAACGGGTTGTTCAGCGTGGAAACCACCAGCGCAATGGTGTCTTTCGCCAGCGCGTTAGCGCTCAGGGTGGCGCTCAGTGCGAAGGCTGAAGCCAAAATTGCCAGTTTTTTCATTTTCATCATCGTGATTCCTGTAGGGGGAGGTTATTTGTTGCTTTTGTTCTCTACCAGAACCGCCAGCAGTATCACCACTGCCTTCACGATCATTTGGTAGTAAGAAGAAACACCCAGTAAATTCAATCCGTTGTTCAGGAAGCCAAGGATCAGCGCCCCGATCAAGGTGCCAACGATGCGGCCCTTGCCACCGGCCAGGCTGGTACCGCCCAGCACGACGGCGGCAATGGCGTCCAACTCATAGCCGGTGCCGGCGGTCGGCTGCGCGGAAGACAGGCGCGCCACTTCGATCACGCCCGCCAACGCCGCCAACAAACCGCAAAGCGAATAAACGATAATCTTCACTTTATCGACGCTGATACCGGACAGGCGGGTCGCCGCCTCGTTGCCGCCCAGGGCATAAATATAGCGGCCCAGGCGGGTATGGTGCAGCATGTACCAAGCGGCGATAAAGACGATCGCCATGATCCAGATAGGGGTTGGTACGCCCAGCGGGCGGCCGATGCCGAACCAGCCGAAAGTATCGGCCACGTCGGTAAAGCCGGTGTTCACCGGGCTGCCGTTGGTGTACACCATGGTGACGCCGCGCAACAGCAGCATCATCACCAGCGTCGCGATAAATGCCTGCACCTTGCCCTTGGCAACGATCACCCCGGTACAGGCGCCGACCGCGGCCCCCAATGCCAGTGCCGCCGCCACGGCCACCACCGCGTTGACCTCAAAGCCCACGATCGATGCCGCTACCGCACCGGTCAACGCCAGTAGCGATCCCACCGACAAATCGATGCCGGAAGTGAGGATCACCAGCGTCATCCCCACCGCCATAATGGCGTTAACCGAGGTTTGCTGCAGAATATTGAACAGGTTATTTAGGGTGAAGAAATTCGGGCTCATTGAAGAGACCACGGCGATCAGCACCAGCAGAGCAATCAGTGATTTTTGCTCTAACAGCCACTCTTTACTGAACCAGCGCTTTGCCACACTCTGGGAACTCATATCTGATTACTCCTGCTTTACGCCGTATTGCTTGCCAACGGCCGCAGCCATCAACGCTTCCTGGGTGGCCTGTTCAATAGGGAACTCGCCGCTGAGGTGTCCTTCGTGCATCACCAGAATGCGGTCGCTCATGCCCATGACCTCCGGCATTTCCGACGACACCAGAATGATGCTCAGACCTTCCTGCTTGAACTGGTTAATTAACTGATAGATCTCTTTTTTGGCGCCGACGTCGACACCTCGTGTCGGCTCATCGAGGATCAACACCTTTGGCCGCGTCATCAAACCGCGGGCGATTGCCACTTTTTGCTGATTGCCACCGGAAAGCAGGCCTATCGGCTGCTCCATCGACGGCGTTTTGATATTGAACAAGCGGATAAAATCACCCACTGCCTGCTGTTCTTCGGCCTGTTTCAGGCTGCCGCCGGCACGGCTGAAATAGCGCAATGCGGTCAACGACATGTTTTCTTTAACCGACATCCCCAACACCAGACCATCTCGCTTGCGGTCTTCGGAGATATACACAATGCCGTTCGCCAAGCCGTCCTGTGGCGAATGAGTGACCACCTGGCGGCCATCGAGGCTGACCGTGCCGGCCTTGCGTGGTGCAGCTCCGTAGAGAATTTTCATCAGCTCGGTTCGCCCGGCGCCCATCAGCCCGGCGACGCCAAGAATTTCGCCACGGTACAGCGTAAAGCTGACGTCATGCACGCCCGGACCGGAAACATGGCTGACCTCCAGCCGTTTTTCACCGCGCGGTTGATTGAGGCGCGGGTATTGTTCTTCCAGCTTGCGGCCTACCATCATTTCTATCAGCGAATCTTCCTGCAGCTCGCTGACCGGACGCTCGGCGATAAACTGCCCGTCACGAAACACCGTGACGTCATCGCAAACTTCAAAAATCTCTTTCAGCCGGTGGGAGATGTAAACAATCCCTCGCCCTTCGGCCTTCAATTCATTGATCACTTTAAATAAAGAGGCGGTCTCGGTATCGGTCAACGCATCCGTCGGCTCATCCATAATGATGACTTTCGATTCGAAGCTCAGCACCTTGGCGATTTCCACCATTTGCTGATCGCCGATCGACAGCTCCCCCACCAGCCGGTGGCTGCTGTAACTCAGGTTCAGTCGTGCGAGCAGTTTGTCTGCTTCGGCATACATGCGCTTCCAGTCGATGCGGCCGATACGGTTAACGAACTCACGCCCGAGGAAGATGTTCTCCGCAATCGTCAATTGCGGGATCAGGTTCAGTTCCTGATGGATGATGCCGATGCCCGCTTCCTGCGAATCCTTTGGGCCGTTGAACGCCACCTCTTTGCCAAGAAAGTACTGACTGCCGGCGTCTTTGTTATAAATGCCGGTCAGCACCTTCATCATGGTGGATTTTCCGGCGCCGTTTTCCCCCACCAGCGCCATCACCTTGCCCGGGTACACGCTGAGCGCAGCGCCGGAAAGCGCCTTCACGCCGGGAAAGGCTTTATCGATCCCTTTCAGTTGCAGTAAAGGTTGCATAGATGCCTCAGAAAGTTACGCCGGCGCAAAGGATCACGTTCGCGTAGGGCGAACATTCCCCGCTGCGGATCACCGCACGGCAGTGTTCCGTTTGCGCTTTAAAAGCCTGGTGGCTGATATAGCTCAGGCTGATGCTCTTCCCCTGGCGTTGGCCAAGTTCGGTCAGCTGAGCCAATAACGCGTTATGAAGCTGCGGATTTTGCTTAACGATCTCTTCCGCCAGAATGGCGCTTTCGACCTGCATCTCCTGCGTCACTACCTCTAGTACCTGTAGAAAAGTCGGCACCCCCTGGGTCAGCGCCAAATCGATACGCTGTGTGGCCGCCGGAATAGGCAGCCCGGCATCGCCGATAGCTATCTGATCGGTATGACCGAGACGGGAAACCACGGCAGAGACATCAGCATTCAGCAACACGCCTTTTTTCATCTTGTTCTTCTCATTCCGCCAGCGAAACGTTTCGCTTGAGTCTGGAGTTTAAAAAAACGTCAGTAGAAGGCAACCGGGATAATGCAGAAGTGTGATCGTCATCGAAACGTTTCGCTCGTGTTACCGAGAACATAAACAGAAAGGGCCCAGCGGTTGCTGAGCCCTTGAGGGGGAGTTAAATCTCGACCTGGGTTCCCAGCTCGATCACCCTATTGGGCGGGATCTCAAACTGGTCTGGCGCGCGTAGCGCATTGCGACTCAATGCTATAAACAGCTTACCGCGCAGGAACAGGTACCAAGGCCGTTTCGTCAGGATCAACGATTCGTGCGACATAAAGAATGAGGTTTCCGTCATCCGACACGGCAGCCCTTCCAGCCCGCAGCGGTGGAACACTTCTTCAACGTTCGGCGTTTCGCGCCAGCCATAGCTGGCCACCACCCGCCAGAAGGTCGGTGACAGCTGTTCGATGGTGACTCGCCGCACGTTGTGAACGTAGGGTGCATCCTCAGTACGCAACGTCAACAGCACCACGCGTTCGTGCAGCACCTTGTTGTGCTTTAGGTTATGCAGCAGCGCAAAAGGGATCACATTGATGGCGCGTGACATAAAGACCGCGGTACCGGGCACCCGCACCGGCGGCGATTTCTCCAGCGAGGCGATCATCGCCTCCAGGGAATTGCCGTGCTCGTGCATGCGGCGCAGCAGGCGGAAACGTTCGCTCTTCCAGGTGGTCATGATGATGAACATCACCAGCGCCAACATCAGCGGCAGCCAACCGCCCGAGAACAGCTTCAGGGCATTGGCGGAGAACATCGGGATGTCGATAATCAGCAGGACAACCAGAATGCCGACGGCGAAGAAGCGATTCCAGTGCCAGTTTTTAATCGCCACCGAGGTCACCAGAATACTGGTCAGCACCATGGTGCCGGTCACGGCAATGCCGTAGGCCGCCGCCAGATTACTGGAGTGTTCGAAACCGACAATCACCAGCACCACCGCGATATACAGCGTCCAGTTGATCACCGGAATGTAGATTTGGCCGGATTCCATTTCAGAAGTGTGGATGATGCGCATCGGCGACAGATACCCCAGGCGCACCGCCTGACGGGTCAGGGAGAACACGCCGGAGATCACCGCCTGTGAGGCGATAACCGTGGCCAGCGTCGCCAGAATTAATAACGGGATCAGTGCCCAGTCCGGCGCCAACAGGAAGAACGGGTTCTTGATCGCCTCCGGATTTTTCAGCAGCAGAGCGCCCTGGCCAAAATAGTTCAGTACCAGCGAAGGCAGCACCACGGTGAACCAGGCCAGGCGAATAGGGAATTTGCCGAAGTGGCCCATATCGGCGTACAACGCCTCAACGCCGGTAATCGACAGCACCACCGCACCCAGCGCAAAGAACGAAACCTTCTTATATTCAATAAAGAAGTTCAGCGCCCATTTCGGGTTCAACGCCTGCAACACTTCCGGGTTAGCCATAATGCTGCGCGCCCCCAGCACCGCCAGAACGATAAACCACAGCAGCATCACCGGAGCAAAGAGCTTACCGACGCTGCCGGTACCGTGTTTCTGGATGGCGAACAGCAGCGTCAGCACCAGAATCGACAGGGGAACGATATAGCCATCGAGCGACGGAGCGGCGATTTCCAACCCTTCTATCGCGGACATCACCGATATCGCCGGGGTGATCACCACCTCGCCATAGAAGAAGCTGCCGCCAATCAGGCCCAGTATCACCAACACTGCGGTAGTGCGCGCTGAAGTATGACGCCCGGCCAACGACATCAGCGTCAGGATCCCGCCTTCGCCGGCGTTATCTGCCCGCATGACATAGGTGAGGTATTTGAGAGAAACAATGATGATCAGCATCCAGAAAATCAGCGACAGGAAACCGAAAACCACGTCTGGACGAACATCGAAGCCGTAATGGCCGGAGAAACACTCTCTGAGAGTATAGAGAGGGCTGGTGCCGATATCACCGTAAACCACCCCAATTGCCGCCAGGGTTACCGCCGATAAGGACTGTTTATGCTCTGTGCTCATAATTCGTTTCTTTATTAGAACATCCGTTAGCGATGCATCCGCATCAGCCAGAGATACGGGCTCTAAGATCCGTTACGCCCACTAAAAGGCGCACAGTATGCACGATTTATACTGCTTGCCTACTCTTATATCAGACCCAAAAAATAAACAAAATGTGAACCGGCCGCTCTTTTGATAATAGAAAGATTTTACTAATCAACAAGCTATACCATTAAAAATAATGGTGGTTTATCATCGGATTATCCACCAAGATTGGCTAACTCTCGGACAACACGACAATAATATGGCGCCATCATCACTTCTTGCAGAACGGATTTCCCGCCTCAGCAGCGCGCTGGAGAGCGGTCTTTATGAACGGCAGGACGCCATTCGCCTGTGTCTGCTGGCGGCGCTCAGCGGTGAAAGCGTGTTCCTGCTTGGTCCACCAGGCATTGCCAAAAGCCTGATTGCGCGCCGGTTAAAATTCGCCTTTCGCCATGCACGCTCCTTTGAATACCTGATGACGCGCTTCTCGACGCCAGAAGAGGTGTTCGGCCCATTATCCATCCAGGCGTTAAAAGACGAAGGCCGCTATCAGCGCCTGACCGCCGGCTATCTGCCTGAAGCGGAAATCGTGTTTCTGGATGAGATCTGGAAAGCCGGCCCGGCAATCCTCAACACCCTGCTGACCGCGATCAACGAACGCCGCTTCCGTAACGGCAACGCGGAGGAGCCGATCCCCCTGCGGCTGTTGGTCACGGCCTCCAACGAATTGCCGGAAGCCGACAGCAGCCTGGAAGCGCTGTACGACCGCATGCTGATACGCCTGTGGCTGGACAAAGTGCAGGACAAGCAGAACTTTCGCTCGTTGCTGGTCAGCCGCCAGAACGAGAATGAAAACCCGGTGCCGGAAGCCCTGAGCATCACCGACGAGGAGTATCATCAGTGGCAATCGCAGATCGACAAAATCAAGCTGCCTGAAAGCTGCTTCGAACTGATATTCCAACTGCGCCAGCGGCTGGATGCGCTGGACCATGCTCCTTACGTTTCCGATCGCCGATGGAAAAAGGCATTGCGTCTGTTGCAGGCCTGCGCCTTTTTCAGTGGTCGCGACGCCGTGGCCCCGATCGACCTGCTGCTGCTGAAAGACTGCCTGTGGCACGATCTCACCTCGCTGAAACTGCTGCAACAGCAAGTAGAACAGTTGCTGAACGAGTCGGCCTACCAACAGCAAACGCTGCTGATCCAGCTGCAACAGATCCACACCCGCTGGCTGCAGCACCAACAACAGCAAAGCGACAGTCAGGCGATCACTCTGGTAAAAAAAGGCG
Organism: Serratia liquefaciens; assembly: GCA_012719855.1. GTDB lineage: Bacteria > Pseudomonadota > Gammaproteobacteria > Enterobacterales > Enterobacteriaceae > Serratia > Serratia liquefaciens_A. Next base: position 11,551 of record JAAXZN010000040.1, read on the forward strand.
GTATGTTCAGCCGAAAGCCGCAGTTTGCCCTGGCCACGCCGCTCGGCACCGGCTCCCTGACGCTGTTGCTGCAAAAGCCGCTGCAGCTGCATGATATTCAGGTCAACCATCTGAGTATCGAAAACAGCGTGCTGGAAAACTGGCTGCAAAAAGGCGGCGACGTGCGCGCCAAACTGAACGGCATCGGCTTTGCCCAGCAGATCGATCTGGAAGTGGACGAAAAGCTGCATCTGACGGTGCTGGACGTCAGTCGTCAGCCTTCGTTGCTGGCCCTGCCAGGGATAAAGACCGGCGGAACGCCTCAGGCGATGCTCGACGAAATGGACCAATTGGCTCAGCGTCTGGCGGAACAGCGTCGGTTGTTCAGTCAGCATCAGCCCTGCCTGTTTACCCCGGCCGCCAGGCTGGCAAAAATTGAGGCCAGCCTGTTGCAGGTGGCGGAACAAATCAAACAGCAGCACCAGCAGATGCGCGGTCAGTAAGCATGCTCAGCCTGGAAACGCTCGATCTGCTGTTGGCGATCACCGAAGGTGAACTGATCGAGGAGATGATCATCGGCATGCTGGCTGCCCCGCAGCTGTCGATTTTTTTCAAGAAGTTTCCGGCGATCCGCCGGGCGCTGGATCGCGACCTGCCGCGCTGGAAGCTGCAGCTGAAACAGCGTCTGCATGAAGCCATGGTGCCGCCTGCGCTGGCGCAAGAATTTTACCGCTATCAACAGTGCCAGTTAGAGAACAATACCCAGTTCTTCCATAACCTCAATGACACTCTGGACCTGCTGCGCCAGCTGGTTTCTCCTTTCTATGAGCAAGCCCGTTCGCTGGTGGACGCCGCCGATCTGCCCAATCATCCACTGGACGACAGTTTCCAGACCCTGTTTTTGCAACGCTGGCGCATCAGCCTGACGCTGCAGGCCACCATGATGCATCACCAGTTGCTGGAACAGGAACGCGAACAGCTGATGGCGGAGCTGCAGGAGCGTTTGGCACTGAGTGGAGCGCTGGAGCCGGTGCTGTCGGAAAACGACACCGCCGCCGGGCGGCTGTGGGACATGAGCAAAGGCCATCTTCAGCGCGGCGATTATCAGCGGCTGGTGGAATATGGCAATTTCCTGCAGCAACAGCCGGAGCTGAAAAAACTGGCTCAGCAGCTTGGGCGCAGCTATCAGGCCAAAGCGGTACAGCAACAGGATGCTTTACCGGAACCCTTTCGCGTCATGGTGCAGGTGCCCGCCACGCTGCCGGAAGAGGTCAGCGGCATTCATCAGAGCGACGATATTCTGCGCCTGCTGCCGCCTGAGTTGGTCACGCTGGGTATCGAAGAATTGGAATTTGAGTTTTACCGGCGCCTGCTGGAAAAACAGTTATTGAGCTACCGCCTGCAGGGCGACGTCTGGCAGGAACAGATAACGATCCGGCAGGTCACCCACCAGCAGCAGGATCAGCAGCCGCGTGGCCCGTTTATCGTCTGTGTCGATACTTCAGGCTCCATGGGCGGTTTCAATGAACAGTGCGCCAAGGCGTTTTGCCTGGCGCTGTTGCGCATTGCGCTGGCGGATAACCGCCGCTGCTACATCATGCTGTTCGCCAACCAGATAGTGCATTACGAACTTACTGCCGCCAGCGGTATTGAACAGGCGGTGCGTTTTCTCGGTCAGCAGTTTCGCGGCGGCACCGATCTGGCAGCCTGTCTGAACGCCACGGTGAGTAAAATGGCGGAGAGCGGCTGGTTTGATGCCGATGCGGTGATCATTTCTGACTTTATTGCCCAGCGGTTGCCGGAAGAGGTCATAAAGAAGGTCAAACAGCAGCAGAATCACCAGCAGCGCTTTCACGCGGTGGCGATGTCCAGCTATGGCAAACCCGGCATCATGCGCATCTTCGATCATATCTGGCGCTTTGATACCGGGTTAAAAAGCCGCTTGATGCGCCGCTGGCGGCGCTGATTGTTACAGAAGCCCTTCGACCGCGTCACGCACTTGCGGTGACCACACGCCGCACTGCACCTGACCAATGTGCGACAGTTGCAGCAACAGCATCACCAGGCGCGACTGGCCGATACCGCCACCGATGGTTTGCGGCATATCGCCACGCAGCAGTGACTGATGCCACTCCAGCGCCAGACGATCTTCATCGCCGGTTTGTGCCAACTGGCGCTTCAGCGCACTGGCGTCAACGCGAATGCCCATGGACGAAAGCTCGAAGGCATCCTGCAATACCGGGTTCCAGACCAGAATATCACCGTTCAAACCGGCCAGTCCTTCTGCCGCCGGTGTCGTCCAGTCATCATAATCCGGTGCACGAACATCGTGTGATTTGCCGTGTGACAGCTTACCGCCGATCCCGATCAGAAATACCGCGCCCAGCTCTTTGGCGATCGCCCGCTCACGGCCTTTGGCATCCAGTTCTGGGTAGCGTTGCAGCAGGGTTTCGCTGTGCACAAAATGAATCTGCTCCGGCAGGAACGGCGTTAAACCATATTCGCGGCTCACTTCAACTTCGGTGGCCTTAATCGCCGCATAAATGCTGCTCACGGTGCTTTTCAGGTAATCCAGGCTGCGCTCGCCATCGCCCATCACCCGCTCCCAGTCCCATTGATCGACGTAGACCGAATGGATCGCGCTCAAACGATCTTCATCAGGACGCAACGCTTTCATATGGGTATACAGGCCTTCACCGGCGCCAAAATCGTAGCTGCCCAACGTTTTACGTTTCCATTTCGCCAGTGAGTGCACCACTTCGAAGGTGGCTTCCGGCAGGGTTTTGACCTTTACCTGCACCGCTTTCTCACTGCCTGACAGGTTATCCTGAGTACCGTCACCCAGGCGGCTGAGGATCGGCGCCTGCACTTCGATCAGGCCAAGCTGCTGTTCCAGCTGGCGTGAGAAGAAGGATTTAACCAGGCTGATTTGTTGTTGTTTTTGAATAAACTGTTTTTTCATTGCCGTATCTCTTATAAACCTGTCTCTGTTGCCAACGATTAAGCAACAGAACGGCATCGTAATTCAATATCCGTTAATCAATATTGCCTTTTCACTTTTAATCGTTCATTTTGATGCGGTAATAATTCAACAATCAGCAATTAGTGGGGGATTAAATGGCTGAAAATTATCAGATCGATAATCTCGATCGCGGCATTCTTAACGCTTTGATGGAGAATGCGCGCACGCCTTACGCCGAGCTGGCCAAGAACTTCGCCGTCAGCCCCGGTACTATTCATGTGCGTGTAGAGAAGATGAAGCAGGCCGGCATCATTACCGGAGCGCGGGTAGACGTGAACCCTAAACGCCTGGGCTACGACGTCTGCTGCTTTATCGGCATTATATTAAAGAGTGCTAAAGACTACCCTTCTGCGCTGAAAAAGCTCGAAAGCCTGGAGGAAGTGGTCGAGGCTTACTACACCACCGGCCACTACAGCGTGTTTATCAAAGTGATGTGCCGCTCAATAGATGCGTTGCAACAGGTACTTATCAACAAGATCCAGACCATTGACGAGATCCAGTCCACCGAAACGCTGATCTCGCTGCAGAACCCCATTATGCGTACCATCACGCCCTAGCCAATTAATTACTATACCCATATTATCCACAGGTAGATCCCAGCCGATTCACAGCGTACAATGCTGCCACTTTGAGAAGGCTGGGATCATTCATTTCATGGCAGACATTACTCTGATCAGTGGCAGTACGCTTGGCAGCGCCGAGTACGTAGCCGAGCACTTGGCTGAAAAACTGGAAGCTGCGGGTTTTACGACTGAAACCCTGCACGGGCCTGAATTGGATGAACTGACCCTGACCGGGCGCTGGCTAGTGGTGTCTTCTACCCACGGTGCCGGCGATTTACCGGATAACCTGCAACCGCTGCTGGAACAAATAGAAGAACAGCTTCCTGACTTATCCCAGGTGCAGTTCGGCGCAGTCGGTTTGGGCAGCTCGGAATACGACACTTTCTGTGGTGCGATCCAACGGATCGACGATCTTCTGATCGCCCGCGGGGCGAAAAGGATCGGCGATCGGCTCGAGATCGACGTGACTGAACACGAAATTCCTGAGGATCCGGCAGAGGAATGGGTGAAAAATTGGATTAATTTACTCTAATTTGTTCAAAGATCACCCGAACGATTGTGGATAACTATGCTTAAAAGCAGGGTAAAAGCAGTAGTTATCCCAATAACAACCTTAGGTCGCTTTTTGTCCTGTGCATAACATGCCATTTAGATCCCAGCTTATAAGCCATAGGATCACCGATCATTCACAGCTAACGATCCTCCTTAATCCGCTGATCTCAATCACGAATAATCACTTATCCACAGAAGATCGCGATCCTAATAAGAGATCTAATAAAGAGATCTTTAAATAAAAAAGATCTTCTTTTAATTACCGACGATCCTGACCACTTGGTCGATCGACTAAACTTGAGTAGAATCGCCCTCCCCAGGGCAAACAACGATCGTTCGCAATACGGCGAGGTGCAGTTCCATGTTTTATCCAGAGCAATTTGACGTCATCATCATCGGTGGTGGCCATGCCGGTACCGAAGCCGCAATGGCTGCGGCACGCATGGGGCGTCAGACTTTATTATTGACACACAATATCGATACGCTCGGGCAGATGTCTTGCAACCCGGCGATTGGTGGTATTGGTAAAGGGCATCTGGTTAAGGAAATTGATGCACTTGGCGGCCTGATGGCCACGGCGATTGACCATGCCGGCATCCAGTTTAGGATACTAAACGCCAGTAAAGGCCCGGCGGTGCGAGCCACACGTGCTCAAGCTGACCGCGTACTGTATCGCCAGGCTGTGCGCACCGCCCTGGAGAACCAGCCGAACCTGATGATCTTCCAGCAGCCGGTCGAAGATCTGATTGTGGAAAACGATCGCGTAGTCGGTGCCGTAACCCAAATGGGGCTGAAATTCCGCGCCAAAGCTGTGGTACTGACCGTAGGCACCTTCCTGGATGGCAAGATCCATATCGGCCTGGAAAACTACAGTGGCGGCCGTGCCGGGGATCCTCCTTCGATCTCGTTGTCACAGCGCCTGCGTGAATTGCCTCTGCGCGTTAATCGCTTGAAAACCGGTACGCCACCTCGTATCGATGCACGCACTATCGATTTCAGCGTTCTGGCGCCGCAACACGGTGATACACCGATCCCGGTGTTCTCGTTTATGGGCAATGCCGGGCAACACCCGGAACAAATGGCGTGCTACATCACCCATACCAACGAAAAAACCCATGACGTGATCCGCAATAACCTCGATCGCAGCCCGATGTATGCCGGGATCATCGAAGGGATCGGACCACGCTATTGCCCATCGATCGAAGACAAAGTCATGCGTTTTGCCGATCGTAACGCTCACCAGATCTTCCTTGAACCGGAGGGCCTGACCAGCAACGAAATTTATCCTAACGGCATTTCCACCAGCCTGCCGTTTGACGTACAGATGCAGATCGTTCGTTCGATGGAAGGGATGCAGAATGCCCGCATCGTTCGTCCTGGCTATGCCATCGAGTATGATTTCTTCGATCCGCGCGATTTAAAACCGACGCTGGAAAGCAAATTTATCCAGGGCTTGTTCTTCGCCGGTCAGATCAACGGCACCACCGGCTACGAAGAAGCCGCTGCACAGGGCCTGTTGGCCGGTCTGAATGCGGGACGTTATGCCAACGAAGACGAAGGCTGGTCACCACGTCGCGATCAGGCTTACCTCGGCGTGCTGGTGGACGATCTCAGCACCCTGGGCACCAAAGAACCGTACCGCATGTTCACTTCACGTGCCGAATACCGCCTGATGCTACGCGAAGACAATGCCGATCTGCGCCTGACCGAGAAAGGCCGCGAACTGGGCCTGGTGGACGATGCCCGTTGGGCGCGCTTCAGCGAAAAGCTGGAACACATCGAACAAGAACGCCAGCGCCTGCGCGACATCTGGATGCATCCGCATGCGGAGAACGTAGATCAGGTCAACGTATTGCTGAAAGCGCCGTTGTCGCGTGAAGCAAACGGCGAAGAGTTGCTGCGTCGCCCTGAAATGGATTACCAACAGCTGACCTCCGTGGCTGCATTCGCGCCGCCGTTGGCCGATACCCAAGCCGCAGAGCAGGTTGAGATCCAGGTAAAATACGAAGGCTACATCGCTCGTCAGCAGGAAGAGATCGAAAAACAACAGCGTAACGAAAACACCGTGCTGCCGTTGGATCTCGATTATCAGCAAGTTTCCGGCTTGTCGAATGAAGTGATCGCCAAACTGAATGACCATAAACCGAATTCGATCGGTCAGGCTTCACGTATCTCCGGCATCACACCGGCGGCGATCTCAATTTTGCTGATCTGGTTGAAAAAACAGGGCTTGCTGCGCCGCAGCGCATAAATCTTGCTTTTGGGTGACCGTTTGCCTACTTGATAGGCAAACGGCCGCTGACATCATCTCGTGCCTGAATTATCATGCTTGGCTTCTTGGCCAGCCCCAATTTGGCTAGTCGTTCCGCGCCAGTCAGAGGACCCGTTGTGCAGAAAAAATTAGACTCGCTGCTGTTTGCAGCAGGCATTACGCTCCCCGATCAGCAAAAACAGCAATTGCTGGGGTATGTCGGCATGCTGGACAAGTGGAACAAGGCTTATAACCTCACCTCGGTGCGCGATCCGCAACAAATGCTGGTACGTCATATTCTCGACAGCATCGTGGTAAACCCGCATTTGCAGGGTTCCCGTTTTATCGACGTTGGTACCGGCCCCGGTCTGCCGGGTATTCCGTTGGCGATCGTCCGTCCTGATTCCCATTTCACCCTGCTGGACAGCCTGGGCAAGCGCGTGCGCTTTCTTCGCCAGGTGCAGCACGAGTTGGGCCTGACCAACGTTGAGCCGGTACAGAGCCGCGTTGAAGAATTCCCGGCCGAACCGCCGTTTGACGGCGTCATCAGCCGTGCTTTTGCTTCGCTGCAGGACATGCTGTCCTGGTGCCACCACTTGCCGGCGAAAGGGCAGGGGCGTTTCTACGCGCTGAAAGGGGTTCGTCCTGATGAAGAGCTGACGCAGCTGCCGGAAGGTATCGAACTTGAGTCGGTGGTGCGTTTGCAGGTGCCGGAACTCGAAGGTGAACGTCATTTGGTGGTACTTAAAGCAAACTGAGTTTGTTTTTGATCAAATAAGCGTGAATTAAAAGGTAGTGCCCAGAGTAAATGTAAGCAGGCTAATCAAATGGCGTTTTTTTTAGTTACTTTACTTTTTGTTAACACAAAAATAGCCGCCAATTAGCGACAATAGAGTAATTGCAATTCGAAATAGTCACGTTAGCAACGATAAGTGAACGATTCTGCTTTGGCGCTAATGTTAATTGTCTGTTGTAATATTACACTCGAAGCTGTCAATAAAAGGTTTTTACCGCGTAGATGGATTGTTTTTGAACGGTTAACTTGTAATATTTTGATTTATAATGTTTTTTGATCACTCAATTTGCTAAAGACGATTTACACGTCGGTGAGTTATAAATCAGAAAGAGGCATTATTGTGAGCAGCTCCACGTTTCGTACTGTAACACTGGAATAATCAGACAATTTAATGCGCCCTATTATTCCGACCGTTTTCTTGTGAAAATAGCCTGAAATGGGGGAATTTAAATAATTGTTCACCTTTTCGCTACTTATCGATTGAATTCGTTGGTATGCCCCGTATAATTTGCTCGTTTTTTGCTGCTTGACTCAGATCAGTAAAAACAGTTTTATACGTCACTCAGCATACCCCCTCTGGGGTACGGAGAGAACAAACGTCATGTCTGTGTCCCTTTACAGCGGAAAAGTTGCTCGTAAATTGCTGTTTCTGCAGTTAATGACTTTTGTTCTGATCAGCGCTGCCTTCGGTCTGAAAAGCCTGGAATGGAGCGGTTCGGCATTGGCGGGCGGTCTCGCTGCCTGGTTGCCGAGTACCATGTTTATGCTGTTTGCCTTGCGTCATCAGACGCAGACACAGGCTCCCGGTCGGGTTGCCTGGTCGTTCGCCATCGGCGAGGGGTTAAAGGTCTTGATCACCATAGTTTTGTTGATCGTGGCGCTTGGGGTGTTCAAAGCGGAGTTTATACCGCTTGGCCTGACCTATTTAGCGGTGTTAGCGGTGCAGATTATCGCACCCGCCGTGATTAACAGTTACCGAAATTAACTAAATAAGGGTAGAGGCATCATGTCTGCAGAGGGATACAACAGTCCACAGGAGTATATCGGTCACCACCTGACGCAACTTCAGGTCGGGACTGGTTTTTGGTCGATTAACCTCGACTCGATGTTTTTCTCCGTTGTCCTCGGGGTTTTGTTCTTGGTGATTTTCCGCCGGGTTGCCAAAAACGCCACCAGCGGCGTGCCGGGTAAACTGCAAACCGCAGTGGAACTGGTCGTCGGGTTTGTCGACAGCAGCGTACGCGATATGTACCACGGCAAGAGCAAGGTGATTGCACCGCTGGCGCTGACGGTGTTTGTCTGGGTGTTCCTGATGAACATGATGGACCTGATCCCGGTCGACTTCCTGCCGTTCATCGGTGCTCAGCTCGGTCTGCCGGCACTGCGTGTGGTACCTACGGCTGACGTGAACGTCACCCTGTCGATGGCGTTGGGCGTATTTATCCTGATTCTGTTCTATAGCATTAAAATGAAAGGCGTTGGTGGGTTCGTTAAAGAGTTAACCATGCAGCCGTTCAACCACCCTGTATTCATTCCTATCAACCTGATCCTTGAAGGTGTCAGCCTGCTGTCCAAGCCTGTTTCACTGGGCCTGCGACTGTTCGGCAACATGTATGCGGGTGAGTTGATCTTCATCCTGATTGCCGGCCTGTTGCCGTGGTGGTCACAGTGGGTCCTGAGCTTGCCTTGGGCTATTTTCCACATCCTGATCATTACGCTTCAAGCCTTTATTTTCATGGTTCTGACGATTGTCTATCTCTCGATGGCATCTGAAGAGCACTGATTTTCTTAAAACACTTGCACTTTTAAACTGAAACAAACTGGAGACTGTCATGGAAAACCTGAGTATGGATCTGCTGTACATGGCTGCCGCTGTGATGATGGGTTTAGCGGCAATCGGTGCTGCGATCGGTATCGGCATCCTGGGTGGTAAATTCTTGGAAGGCGCTGCACGTCAGCCTGACCTGATTCCTCTGCTGCGTACACAGTTCTTTATCGTTATGGGTCTGGTTGACGCCATCCCGATGATCGCTGTTGGTCTGGGTCTGTACGTGATGTTCGCTGTCGCGTAAGTAGAGAATTTCTCTACACTGAAACCACACTATTAACTTTTAAAGAGGCATTGTGCTGTGAATCTTAACGCAACAATCCTCGGCCAGGCCATCGCGTTCGTTCTGTTTGTCTGGTTCTGCATGAAGTATGTATGGCCGCCGATTATGGCAGCCATCGAGAAGCGTCAGGGAGAAATTGCTGACGGTCTCGCTTCTGCAGAACGTGCCAAAAAAGATTTGGACTTAGCGCAAGCCAATGCGACCGACCAGCTGAAAACTGCTAAAGCAGAAGCTCAGGTGATCATCGAGCAAGCAAACAAACGCAAAGCTCAGATCATGGATGAAGCGAAAGCCGAAGCCGAGCAGGAACGTAACAAAATCGTGGCGCAGGCTCAGGCTGAGATCGAAGCCGAACGTAAGCGCGCTCGTGAAGAGTTGCGTAAGCAAGTCGCGATGCTGGCAATTGCCGGCGCCGAGAAGATCATCGAACGTTCCGTGGATGAAGCTGCTAACAGCGACATCGTTGATAAACTGGTCGCTGAACTGTAAGGAGGGAGGGGCTGATGTCTGAATTTGTAACTGTAGCTCGCCCCTACGCCAAAGCAGCTTTTGACTTTGCCGTTGAGCATCAAAGCGTAGAGCGCTGGCAAGATATGCTGGCGTTTGCTGCTGATGTCACTCGCAATGAACAGATTTCTGAACTGCTGTCTGGCGCTATGGCGCCAGAGACGCTGTCCAAGACGTTCATTGCGGTATGTGGCGATCAACTCGACGAACATGGCCAGAACTTTATCCGTGTAATGGCCGAAAATGGACGTTTACTGGTTCTTCCTGCCGTGCTGCAGCAGTTCAACGAACTGCGCGCCTTGCTGGAATCCACCGTCGAAGTCGACGTGCTCTCTGCGAGCGCACTGAGCGACAAACAGCAGGCTAATATTGTCGCTGCGATGGAAAAACGTCTGTCACGCAAAGTTAAGCTGAATTGCAAAATTGACAAGTCTGTACTGGCCGGCGTAATTATCCGTGCTGGCGATATGGTGATTGATGGCAGCGTTCGCGGTCGTCTTGAACGCCTGACAGACGTCTTGCAGTCTTAAGGGGACTGGAGCATGCAACTGAATTCCACCGAAATCAGCGAACTGATCAAGCAGCGCATTGCTCAGTTCAATGTGGTGAGCGAAGCTCACAATGAAGGTACTATTGTTTCCGTCAGCGACGGGATCATCCGCGTACACGGTCTGGCCGAAGTTATGCAGGGCGAAATGATCGCACTGCCAGGCAACCGTTACGCAATCGCATTGAACCTGGAGCGCGACTCCGTAGGTGCCGTGGTTATGGGTCCGTACTCGGATCTGGCCGAAGGCATGAAGGTAAAATGTACCGGCCGTATTCTGGAAGTTCCGGTTGGCCGTGGCCTGCTGGGCCGTGTAGTTAACACCCTGGGTGCACCTATCGACGGTAAAGGCCCGGTTGATAACGACGGTTTCTCCCCGGTTGAAGCTATTGCTCCTGGTGTTATCGAGCGTCAGTCCGTAGATCAGCCGGTTCAAACTGGCTACAAATCTGTCGACGCCATGATCCCAATCGGCCGTGGCCAGCGTGAGCTGGTGATCGGCGACCGTCAGACCGGTAAAACCGCGCTGGCGATCGATGCGATCATCAACCAACGCGATTCCGGCATCAAATGTGTTTACGTGGCTATCGGCCAGAAAGCGTCTACCATCGCTAACGTGGTGCGCAAGCTGGAAGAGCACGGCGCACTGGCTAACACCATCGTTGTGGTGGCTACCGCGTCTGAATCCGCTGCACTGCAATATCTGGCACCATATGCCGGTTGTGCGATGGGCGAATACTTCCGTGACCGCGGTGAAGATGCACTGATTGTTTATGATGACCTGTCCAAACAGGCCGTTGCTTACCGTCAGATTTCCCTGCTGCTTCGTCGTCCACCAGGTCGTGAAGCTTACCCAGGCGACGTATTCTACCTCCACTCCCGTTTGCTGGAGCGTGCTGCGCGTGTTAACGCCGACTACGTTGAAGCCTTCACCAAAGGTGAAGTCAAAGGCCAAACCGGTTCACTGACCGCTCTGCCGATCATTGAAACCCAGGCGGGTGACGTTTCCGCGTTCGTTCCGACCAACGTAATCTCGATTACCGATGGTCAGATCTTCCTGGAATCCAACCTGTTTAACTCCGGTATTCGTCCGGCGGTTAACCCGGGTATCTCCGTATCCCGTGTGGGCGGTGCAGCGCAAACCAAGATCATGAAAAAACTGTCCGGTGGTATTCGTACCGCGCTGGCACAGTACCGTGAACTGGCTGCGTTCTCTCAGTTCGCTTCCGATCTGGATGATGCGACCCGCAAACAGCTGAGCCACGGTCAGAAAGTGACCGAGCTGCTGAAACAGAAACAGTATGCGCCGATGTCCGTCGCACAACAGTCTCTGGTGCTGTTTGCCGCAGAACGTGGCTACCTGAACGACGTTGAAGTCGCGAAAGTCGTGAGCTTCGAAGCCGCGCTGGTTGCTTACGCAGACCGCGAGCATGCCGAGTTGCTGAACCACATCAACCAAACTGGCAATTTCAACGATGAGATCGAGGGCAAACTGAAAGCCGTTCTCGAGACCTTCAAGAAAACCCAGTCCTGGTAACGCTCAGCGGCCTGCAGTTGAAAGACAGCAGGCCGTCTGGCAATGAGGAGAAGCAGAGATGGCCGGCGCAAAAGAGATACGTAGTAAGATCGCGAGCGTGCAAAACACGCAAAAGATCACTAAAGCGATGGAAATGGTCGCCGCCTCCAAAATGCGTAAATCGCAGGAACGCATGGCGGCCAGCCGTCCTTATGCAGAGACCATGCGCAAAGTGATTGGTCACCTTGCGTTGGGTAATCTGGAATATAAGCACCCGTACCTGGATGAGCGTGACGTTAAGCGCGTCGGGTATCTGGTGGTGTCTACTGACCGTGGTCTCTGTGGCGGCTTGAACATCAACCTGTTCAAGCGTCTGTTGGCAGAGATGAAAGGCTGGTCCGAAAAAGGCGTTGAAGTTGATTTGGCGCTGATTGGCTCTAAAGCGGCCTCTTTCTTTGGCTCCGTGGGCGGCAACGTGGTTGCCCAGGTGACCGGCATGGGGGATAAACCTTCCCTGTCGGAACTGATCGGTCCGGTGAAAGTGATGCTGCAAGCCTACGACGAAGGTCGTTTGGACAAGCTGTACATTGTCAGCAACAAATTTATCAATACGATGTCCCAGGAACCACAGATCGTTCAGCTGCTGCCGTTGCCGCCTTCCGATGACGGTGAGCTGAAGAAAAAATCTTGGGATTACCTGTATGAACCCGATCCAAAAGTGCTGCTTGATACCTTGCTGCGCCGCTATGTGGAATCGCAAGTTTATCAGGGCGTCGTGGAAAACCTGGCCAGCGAGCAGGCCGCACGAATGGTAGCGATGAAAGCCGCAACCGATAACGGCGGTAGCCTGATCAAAGAGCTGCAGTTGGTATACAACAAGGCTCGTCAGGCCAGCATCACTCAGGAACTCACCGAGATCGTTTCGGGAGCCTCCGCGGTTTAAGCTAGGTTTACGAATTACGTAGAGGATTCAAGATGGCTACTGGAAAGATTATCCAGGTAATCGGCGCCGTAGTGGACGTCGAGTTCCCTCAGGATGCCGTACCAAAAGTGTACAATGCTCTTGAGGTAGAAAACGGTACCGAGAAGCTGGTGCTGGAAGTTCAGCAGCAGTTGGGCGGTGGCGTAGTTCGCTGCATCGCGATGGGGACCTCAGACGGTCTGCGCCGCGGTCTGAAAGTGAACGATCTGGAACACCCAATTGAAGTACCGGTAGGTAAAGCTACCCTGGGCCGTATCATGAACGTATTGGGTGAACCAATCGACATGAAAGGCGACATCGGCGAAGAAGAACGTTGGGCGATTCACCGTCCGGCGCCAAGCTACGAAGATTTGTCCAACTCCCAGGATCTGCTGGAAACCGGTATCAAGGTTATGGACCTGATTTGTCCGTTCGCTAAGGGCGGTAAAGTTGGTCTGTTCGGTGGTGCTGGTGTTGGTAAAACCGTAAACATGATGGAGCTGATCCGTAACATCGCGATCGAGCACTCCGGTTATTCCGTGTTTGCAGGCGTGGGTGAGCGTACTCGTGAGGGTAACGACTTCTACCACGAAATGAACGACTCCAACGTACTGGACAAAGTATCCCTGGTTTACGGCCAGATGAACGAGCCACCGGGTAACCGTCTGCGCGTTGCTCTGACCGGTCTGACCATGGCGGAGAAATTCCGTGACGAAGGCCGCGACGTTCTGCTGTTCGTTGATAACATTTACCGTTATACCCTGGCCGGTACCGAAGTGTCCGCACTTCTGGGCCGTATGCCATCTGCGGTAGGTTATCAGCCAACGCTGGCGGAAGAGATGGGCGTTCTGCAAGAACGTATCACCTCTACCAAGACCGGTTCTATCACATCCGTACAGGCCGTTTACGTTCCTGCGGATGACTTGACTGACCCGTCACCAGCCACCACCTTTGCTCACTTGGATGCAACCGTGGTACTGAGCCGTAATATCGCTTCTCTGGGTATCTACCCGGCCGTTGACCCGCTGGATTCCACCAGCCGTCAGCTGGATCCGCTGGTAGTTGGCCAGGAGCACTACGATGTAGCGCGTGGCGTGCAGTCTATTCTGCAACGCTACCAGGAACTGAAAGATATCATCGCAATCCTGGGTATGGACGAGCTGTCAGAAGATGACAAACTGGTCGTATCCCGTGCGCGTAAAATCCAACGCTTCCTGTCTCAGCCGTTCTTCGTGGCAGAAGTCTTCACCGGTTCTCCGGGCAAGTTCGTATCGCTGAAAGACACCATTCGTGGTTTCAAAGGCATTATGGACGGCGACTATGACCACCTGCCTGAACAAGCGTTCTACATGGTTGGCGCCATTGAAGAAGCAGTGGAAAAAGCCAAGAAACTGTAACGCCTTGAGAGGAGGGTGATATGGCTATGACTTACCATCTGGATGTAGTCAGCGCGGAAAAACATATGTTTTCCGGCCTGGTGCAAAAGATCCAGGTGACAGGTAGCGAAGGCGAACTGGGGATTTTCCCTGGCCATGCGCCGCTGCTGACTGCCATCAAGCCTGGCATGGTGCGTATTGTTAAACAGCACGGTGAAGAAGAGTTCATCTACCTGTCCGGCGGTATCCTTGAGGTACAGCCGAGCGTGGTCACCGTGTTGGCGGACACTGCCATCCGTGGAACGGACCTTGACGAAGCGAGAGCGCTGGAAGCTAAGCGTAAAGCTGAAGAGCACATCCGTAGCTCTCATGGCGATGTCGACTATGCTCAGGCATCTGCGGAACTGGCGAAAGCGATCGCAAAACTGCGCGTTATCGAGCTCACCAGAAGAGCGATGTAACATTTTGGCGCGTGCATAACGCAACCAAAATTAAGAAAGCGGCCTATTTGGTCGCTTTTTTTTTGCTTTAAAATAAGCGTTTCAACCCGGTGGGCATTGTGATGTATAACCCTTGCAAGAGGCTAAAAATGTCTCCGATCGCCGACAGTTCCACCCAAGCTGAGGTTGCCTGAGTGTTAACTGCGGCGCGCCTAGTGCCCCATGGCCTGCGCCGGGTTCGTGCAGAGAAATATGTAGTAATATCGTCACTAAAGAGTTCTACTTTCGTCTATCAAAATGGAGTTATCAGGTTGCTTATGTCGAACAGCGCAATGAGTGTGGTGATCCTCGCCGCGGGCAAGGGAACACGCATGTATTCCGATCTTCCCAAGGTGCTACATCCGTTGGCCGGCAAGCCGATGGTGCAGCACGTCATTGATGCCGCGATGAAACTGGGCGCGAAAAACGTCCATTTGGTTTATGGCCACGGCGGTGAGCTGCTGAAAAAGACCCTGACCGACAGTGCGCTGAACTGGGTGCTGCAGGCCGAGCAGTTGGGAACCGGCCACGCCATGCAGCAGGCTGCACCGCATTTTGCCGATGATGAAGACGTGCTGATGCTGTACGGCGACGTTCCGCTGATCTCTGTCGACACCTTGCAGCGCCTGCTGGCGGCGAAGCCACAGGGCGGCATTGGTCTGTTGACCGTAAAACTGGCTGACCCGAGCGGTTACGGTCGTATCGTGCGCGAGCAGGAGACGGTGGTGGGGATTGTTGAGCATAAGGATGCCAGCGAAGCCCAGCGCCAGATCAATGAAATCAATACCGGTATCCTGGTGGCCAACGGGCGCGATCTGAAGCGCTGGCTGGGGATGCTGAACAACGACAATGCGCAGGGTGAGTTCTACATCACCGATATCATTGCGTTGGCGCATGCGGACGGCAAGAAAATTGAGGCGGTGCATCCGTCACGTCTGAGCGAAGTGGAAGGCGTGAATAACCGTCTGCAGCTGTCGCGGCTTGAGCGCATCTATCAGGCAGAACAGTCTGAAAAGTTGCTGCTGGCTGGCGTAATGCTGCTGGATCCGGCGCGTTTTGATCTGCGCGGGGAACTTGTGCACGGTCGCGACATCTCTATTGATGCCAACGTGATTATTGAAGGTTCGGTCAAGCTGGGCGATCGCGTGAAAATCGGTGCCGGCTGCGTGCTGAAAAACTGCGTGATTGGCGACGACTGCGAGATCAGCCCGTATAGCGTATTGGAAGACGCGGTACTGGCAGCAGAATGCACCGTGGGGCCATTTGCCCGTCTTCGCCCGGGCGCGGAGCTGGCGGTGGGCGCCCATGTCGGCAACTTCGTCGAAATGAAAAAAGCGCGCTTGGGCAAAGGCTCCAAAGCGGGCCATCTGAGCTACCTGGGCGATGCCGAGATTGGTGACGATGTGAATATTGGCGCCGGTACCATCACCTGTAACTATGATGGTGCCAACAAGCATAAAACCATTATCGGCGACGGCGTGTTTGTCGGCTCCGATACCCAACTGGTGGCACCGGTCTCCGTCGGCAAAGGTTCTACCATTGCCGCCGGCACTACGGTTACCCGTGATATCGGCGAGGACGAACTGGTGCTGAGCCGCGTTAAGCAGGTGCATATCCAGGGCTGGCAGCGTCCGGTGAAAAAGAAATAAGCATTGTGTTTTGCGTTGGGCTCCGCGGTCGAGCCCAATACAAAACATAATAATCCCCATTCTCTACAGGCTCGGGGACGCACGGTAAAAACCGGCAAAATCAGGTCAAGACATCGAAAGCGCCCCGAAAGGCGTTTAATTAGGAATACAACTGATGTGTGGAATTGTAGGCGCAGTAGCGCAACGTGATATTGCAGAGATCCTGTTGGAAGGTTTACGCCGCCTTGAGTACCGTGGTTATGACTCCGCCGGTTTGGCCGTGGTGGATGCGGAAGGCAACGTTAACCGTTTACGCCGCGTGGGCAAGGTCAATAAATTGGTCGAAGCCGCGGAACAACATCCATTGCATGGCGGTACCGGTATTGCTCATACCCGCTGGGCTACGCACGGCGAACCTACCGAAGCGAATGCGCACCCGCATGTTTCTGATTACATCACCGTGGTGCATAACGGCATCATCGAAAACCACGAACCGTTGCGTGAATTGCTGATCGAACGGGGCTATCACTTCAGCTCCGAGACCGATACCGAGGTGATTGCTCACCTGGTGCATTGGGAACAGCTCCAGGGCGGCAGCTTGCTGGAAGTGGTACAGCGCGTGATCCCACAGCTGCGTGGCGCCTACGGCACCGTGGTAATGGATAGCCGTGACCCGAGCGTGCTGGTGGCCGCACGTTCCGGCAGTCCGCTGGTGATCGGCCGCGGTGTGGGTGAAAACTTTCTGGCATCCGACCAACTGGCGCTGCTGCCGGTGACCCGTCGCTTTATCTTCCTGGAAGAAGGCGACGTGGTGGAAATGACTCGCCGCACCGTCAACATTTTCGACAAACAGGGCAACGCCGTTGAACGCCCTGAGATTGAATCCCAGGTGCAATACGACGCCGGTGATAAAGGCGCTTACCGCCATTACATGCAAAAAGAGATTTACGAACAGCCGCTGGCGCTGAAAAACACCCTGGAAGGGCGTTTCAGCCATGGGCAAATCAACCTGAGCGAGCTGGGCCCGCGCGCCGATGAGTTGCTGGCGAAGGTACAGCATGTGCAGATCATTGCCTGCGGTACGTCATACCACTCTGGCATGGTTGCCCGTTATTGGTTCGAATCCCTGGCCGGTGTGCCTTGCGACGTCGAGATCGCGTCTGAATTCCGTTACCGTAAATCTGCCGTACGTCCGGGCAGCCTGATCATCACGCTGTCGCAGTCCGGCGAAACCGCCGATACCCTGGCGGCGCTGCGCCTGTCGAAGGAGTTGGGCTACCTCGGTTCGTTGGCGGTGTGCAACGTGGCCGGTTCTTCGCTGGTGCGTGAATCCGATTTGGCGCTGATGACCAAGGCCGGGACTGAAATCGGCGTGGCTTCCACCAAGGCCTTCACCACCCAGCTGGCGGTGTTGCTGATGCTGGTGGCGCGTTTGGGCCGTCTGAAAGGCATGGCGGAAAGCGTTGAGCATGAAATCGTACATGGCCTGCAGGCGTTGCCGGCGCGTATCGAACAGATGCTGTCGATGGATAAAGAGATTGAAGCGCTGGCGGAAGGTTTCTCCGACAAGCACCATGCGCTGTTCCTCGGCCGTGGCGATCAGTACCCGATCGCCATGGAAGGTGCGCTGAAGCTCAAAGAGATCTCCTACATTCACGCGGAAGCCTATGCGGCAGGTGAATTGAAGCATGGCCCGCTGGCGTTGATCGATGCCGATATGCCGGTGATCGTGGTGGCGCCGAACAACGAACTGTTGGAAAAACTGAAGTCCAATATCGAAGAAGTTCGTGCGCGTGGCGGCCAACTGTACGTGTTCGCCGATCAGGATGCCGGATTCGTCAGCAGCGAAGGCATGACCATCATTCCATTGCCGCACGTAGAAGAAATCGTGGCACCTATCTTCTACACCGTGCCGCTGCAGCTGCTGTCTTACCATGTGGCACTGATCAAAGGTACCGACGTTGACCAGCCGCGTAACCTGGCGAAGTCTGTCACCGTAGAGTAATCCGCATCTGTTAGTCTCTAAAAGCCGGCCGTTGAGCCGGCTTTTTTCATGGCGAAATAAAATATGACAAACGTGCGACAGCCGGGATAAAAGTTGTCATATTCAAGCGGATAGCGGCGGTGGAAAGGGTTTTTTTATTGATTAATTACTGAGTGGTTTTATCTGTAACTATTTGATTTTAATTTGATAATGGCCCTGGATTTGTCGTTGTAATATAACTGTCATATTTCGTACATTTTACTGTCACCAAACTGTCCTATTTTCCCTCCTGCAGCAATACTTACTCTGATGAAAACGACTCGAAGTCGATTTTTGAATATCCCATTAGGAGGGATTATGAAACTGATGCGTACCACCGTCGCCAGTATTGTGGCAGCGACTTTCTCCCTGACCGCCGTGTCCGCGTTCGCTGCTGCTAGCCTGACCGGTGCAGGTGCGACATTCCCCGCTCCGGTTTATGCCAAGTGGGCAGATTCTTATCAGAAAGAAACCGGCAACAAAGTTAACTATCAGGGCATCGGCTCTTCCGGCGGCGTGAAGCAAATCATCGCCAATACCGTTGACTTTGGTGCTTCCGATGCGCCTTTGACTGACGAAAAACTGGCGGCCGATGGCCTGTTCCAGTTCCCTACCGTGATCGGTGGCGTGGTGCTGGCCGTTAACATCCCGGGCATCAAGTCCGGTGAGCTGACCCTGGACGGAAAAACCCTGGGCGATATCTACCTGGGCAACGTGAAGAAATGGAACGACCCGGCGATCACCAAACTGAACCCAGGCGTCAAGCTGCCGGATCAGAACATCGCGGTGGTACGTCGCGCTGACGGTTCCGGCACCTCTTTCGTGTTCACCAGCTATTTGTCTAAAGCCAACGCGCAGTGGAAAGAGAAAATCGGCGCAGGCTCAACCGTTAACTGGCCAACCGGTCTGGGCGGCAAGGGCAACGACGGCATCGCCGCATTCGTACAGCGTCTGCCAGGCTCCATCGGCTACGTTGAATACGCTTACGCCAAACAGAACAACCTGGCTTACACCAAGTTGATCTCTGCCGACGGCAAAGCGGTTAGCCCGACAGAAGAGAGCTTCAGCGCCGCCGCTAAAGGCGTGGATTGGAGCAAAACCTTCGCACAGGATCTGACTGACCAGAAAGGCGACAACGCCTGGCCAATCACCTCCACCACCTTCATCCTGGTGCACAAAGAGCAGAAAAACCCCGCTCAGGGCACCGAAGTGCTGAAATTCTTTGACTGGGCGTACAAAACGGGCGCCAAACAGGCTAACGACCTGGATTACGCCACTCTGCCGAACGAAGTTATCGAGCAGGTGCGTGCAGCATGGAAAACCAACGTAAAAGACAGTTCCGGTAAAGCGCTGTACTAACAACGCAGGGGCGCGTGATCTGCGCGCCCCACTCAGTTTTTCAGGGCTCGATCCAGGTTGGGCCTGCCAGGGTTAACACAGAGAGTGATCTATGGCTGAGTACAAGCCGACCATTAAAGCACCGAGTAAAAATGGTGACGTCATCTTCAGCGCGCTGGTTAAACTGGCGGCGCTGATTACCCTATTGTTGCTGGGCGGCATTATTGTTTCGCTGATCTTTGCCTCCTGGCCGAGCATACAGAAATTCGGTTTCTCCTTCCTGTGGACCAAAGAGTGGGATGCCCCTGCCGAGCAGTTCGGTGCACTGGTACCGATCTACGGCACCGTCGTCACCTCGCTGATCGCATTGATTATCGCCGTCCCCGTCAGCTTCGGCATCGCGCTGTTTCTGACCGAGCTGGCGCCAAACTGGTTGAGACGCCCGCTGGGTATCGCCATTGAGCTGCTGGCGGCGATCCCGAGTATTGTTTACGGCATGTGGGGCCTGTTCGTGTTCGCCCCGCTGTTTGCCGAATATTTCCAGACCCCGGTCGGCGACGTGCTGTCCGGTATTCCGATTGTCGGTGAGTTGTTCTCAGGCCCGGCGTTCGGTATCGGTATTCTGGCTGCCGGGGTGATCCTGGCGATTATGATTATTCCTTATATTGCCGCCGTAATGCGCGACGTGTTCGAACAAACCCCGGTGATGATGAAAGAGTCGGCCTACGGCATCGGCTGCACCACCTGGGAAGTGATCTGGCGTATCGTGTTGCCGTTTACCAAGAATGGCGTGATTGGCGGTGTGATGCTCGGCCTGGGCCGTGCGCTGGGGGAAACCATGGCGGTGACCTTCATCATCGGTAACACCTACCAGCTCGACAGCGCTTCACTGTATATGCCGGGCAACAGTATCACCTCTGCGCTGGCCAACGAATTCGCCGAAGCCGAGTCGGGCGTGCATACCGCCGCGTTGATGGAGCTGGGGCTGATCCTGTTTGTTATCACCTTTATCGTGCTGGCGCTGTCGAAGTTGATGGTGATGCGCCTGGCTAAGAATGAGGGACGCTAACGTGACGACTATGGATATGCAAAATAGCGTAGAGCTGCTGGAAAGCCGCCGCAAGATGCAGGCCTGGCGTCGCCAGAAAAACCGACTGGCGCTGTTCCTGTCGATGGCGACCATGGTGTTTGGCCTGTTCTGGCTGGTGTGGATCCTGTTCTCTACCGTGACCAAGGGCATCGACGGCATGTCGCTGGCGCTGTTCACCGAAATGACCCCTCCGCCCAATACCGCAGGCGGCGGCCTGGCTAACGCCATCGCCGGTAGCGGCCTGTTGATCCTGTGGGCTACCGTGTTCGGTACGCCGCTGGGCATCATGGCCGGCATTTACCTGGCGGAATATGGCCGTAAATCCTGGTTGGCGGAAGTTATCCGCTTTATTAACGACATTCTGTTATCGGCACCGTCGATTGTAGTGGGCCTGTTCGTGTACACCATCGTGGTGGCGAAGATGGAGCACTTCTCCGGTTGGGCCGGTATCATCGCGTTGGCATTGTTGCAGGTACCGATCGTGATCCGTACCACTGAAAATATGCTGAAGCTGGTACCGGATACGCTGCGCGAAGCCGCTTATGCGCTGGGCACGCCGAAATGGCGCATGATTTCCGCCATCACGCTGAAAGCCTCGGTTTCCGGCATCATCACCGGCGTGCTGCTGGCGATTGCGCGTATCGCCGGGGAAACCGCACCGCTGCTGTTTACCTCGCTGTCGAATCAGTTCTGGAGCACCGATCTGATGCAGCCGATTGCCAACCTGCCGGTGACCATTTTCAAATTTGCCATGAGCCCGTTCGCCGAATGGCAAGAGCTGGCCTGGGCCGGGGTGCTGTTGATTACCCTGTGCGTACTGCTACTGAATATCCTGGCGCGTGTGGTTTTCGCCAAGAAAAAGCATTCATAAAATTTTGAGCGCTGCCGTGGCGGCGCTGATGAAAAGAGAGAAGTCTTGATGAGTATGGTTACTGACGCTTCCAGCAGCAAAATTCAGGTACGCGATCTGAACTTCTACTATGGCAAATTCCATGCGCTGAAAAACATCACGCTGGATATCGCCAAGAACAAGGTCACCGCGTTTATCGGCCCGTCCGGCTGCGGCAAATCTACCCTGCTGCGCACCTTCAACAAAATGTATCAGCTGTACCCCGAGCAGCGTGCCGAAGGCGGCATCCTGCTGGATGGGCAGAACATTCTGACCGACAACTCGGATATCGCTCTGCTGCGCGCCAAGGTCGGCATGGTATTCCAGAAGCCGACGCCGTTCCCGATGTCGATTTACGACAATATTGCCTTCGGTGTGCGCCTGTTTGAAAAGCTGTCACGTGCCGACATGGATGAGCGCGTGCAGTGGGCCCTGACCAAGGCGGCGCTGTGGAACGAGACCAAGGACAAGCTGCACCAGAGCGGTTACAGCCTGTCTGGTGGCCAGCAGCAACGTCTGTGCATCGCCCGCGGCATCGCCATTCGTCCGGACGTGTTATTGCTGGACGAACCTTGCTCGGCGCTGGATCCGATTTCCACCGGTAAGATTGAAGAGCTGATCAGCGAGCTGAAGTCTGACTACACCGTGGTGATCGTAACCCACAACATGCAGCAGGCCGCGCGTTGTTCTGACTCCACGGCATTTATGTATCTGGGCGAACTGATCGAGTTCAGTGATACTGATAATCTGTTCACCGCGCCACAGAAAAAACAGACCGAAGACTACATCACCGGCCGTTATGGTTGATAGGATGCATCATGGATAACCTGAATTTAAATAAGCACATTTCCGGCCAGTTCAACGCAGAACTGGAGCATATCCGCACCCAGGTATTGACCATGGGCGGGCTGGTGGAACAGCAACTGACCGACGCTATCACCGCGATGCACAATCAGGACGGTGAATTGGCCAAGCGCGTGATCGAAGGCGACGCCAAGGTCAATATGATGGAAGTGGCGATTGACGAAGCCTGCGTACGGATCATCGCCAAACGCCAGCCAACCGCCAGCGACCTGCGTCTGGTGATGGCGATCATCAAAACCATTTCCGAGCTGGAACGCATCGGCGACGTGGCGGACAAGATTTGCCGCACCGCGCTGGAGAAGTTCTCGCATCAGCATCAGCCACTGCTGGTCAGCCTGGAGTCGCTTGGCCGCCATACCGTGCAGATGCTGCATGACGTGCTGGACGCCTTCGCGCGCATGGATTTGGATGAAGCGATTCGGATTTACCGTGAAGACAGAAAGGTCGATCAGGAATATGAAGGCATCGTGCGCCAGTTGATGACCTACATGATGGAAGATACGCGTACCATCCCAAGCGTGCTGACCGCGTTATTCTGCGCCCGTTCGATCGAGCGTATCGGTGACCGCTGCCAGAACATTTGCGAATTTATCTTCTATTTCGTTAAAGGTCAGGACTTCCGTCATATCGGCGGCGACGCGCTGGAAAAGCTGCTGTCATCCGACGGAAAAGACGATAAAAAAGAGTAATTTCCCCCGAGAGTTACCCTTGAAGGCGCAGAAAACTGCGCCTTTATGCTGTTTAAAACCCTTAAAGACAAAAAGGTTATAAATATAGCTTTTTATATTATTTCCTGACCTAAGTGGGTCTTGCTAGCTTAGCAGCCAGCAGGACATCAACCCTTAGGAGCTCTCCATGAAACATCGCGCTTTGGCCTTAACCTTATTAGCCAGCCTGACCAGCCTCGCCACCGGTGCCGCGCATGCGGACAAACTCGACGACATCAAGAAAGCCGGCGTAGTGCGTATCGCGGTGTTCGACAGCAATCCGCCGTTTGGTTATATCGACCCGCAGAGCAAAAAGCTGGTGGGTTACGATGTGGATGTCGCCGATGCGATCGGCAAAGCGCTGGGCGTGAAGGTTGAGCTGCGAGCCACCAACCCGGCCAACCGCATTCCTTTGCTGGTCTCGAAAAAGGTCGACCTGATTGCCGCTAACTTCACCATTACCGACGAGCGCGCCAAGGAAGTGAACTTCAGCGTGCCGTATTTCGCCACCGGCCAGAAATTCATCGCCCATAAAGGCGTGCTGAAAACCCCGGAAGACATCAAAAAGCTGCGCATTGGCGCGGACAAAGGCACGGTGCAGGAAATTACCCTGCGCGAGCATTATCCGACGGCGAAAGTGATCTCTTACGACGACACCCCGCTGGCGTTCGTGGCGCTGCGTAACGGTAACGTGCAGGCGATCACCCAGGATGACGCCAAGCTGGTGGGCCTGCTCGGCAACCTGCCGGCCGCCCAGAAAGCGGACTTCGAGATCTCGCCGTTCAGCATTACCAAAGAGTACCAGGGGGTTGGCATTCCCAAAGGCGAAGATCGCCTGACCGCCAGCGTTAACGACACGCTGATCAAACTGGAAAAGGACGGCGAAGCGGTGAAAATCTACAATCGCTGGTTCGGGCCGGAAACCAAAACCGCTCAACCGCGCGGCGATTTTACCATCGCACCCTTGGATCAGCAGCCTAAGGCCTGATTCTGCGAGGTCGTGAAGTCAGAACGGAGGGGCGCAGCTTGCTGCGCCCTAGGCGCATGGTGCAAAACAAGGACTAGGCATGAATCTGCAACAACTCTCAGACTGGCTGCTGGCGCCGCAGTATCTGAGCTGGTTATGGGATGGCTTCCTGCTGACGCTGTGGCTTTCCGCCTGTGCGAGCCTGGCAGCCACGCTGCTGGGCTTTTTACTGACGGCGATGCGTGACAGCCGCCTGAGGGTGCTGCGCTGGCTGGCGGTCGGTTACAGCTCACTGTTTCGCAATACGCCGCTGCTGGTGCAGCTGTTCTTCTGGTATTTCGCCGCCGGGCAGATTTTGCCGTCTGCCGCCATGCAGTGGCTGAATACGCCACACCACATTGGCCCGCTTGAGTGGCCCTCGTTTGAATTTCTGGCCGGTTTCTTCGGCCTGACGCTTTACTCCACCGCTTTTATCGCCGAAGAGATCCGCTCAGGCATCCGTGGCGTCGCCAGCGGACAAAAGTACGCCGCCAACGCGCTGGGGCTGACCGGATGGCAGGCCATGCGCTATGTGGTCCTGCCGCAGGCGCTGAAAATTGCCATGCCGCCGCTGCTGGGCCAATACATGAACGTAATAAAAAACTCCTCGTTGACCATGGCGATCGGCGTCGCTGAACTTTCCTATGCTTCTCGTCAGGTAGAAACCGAGACGCTACGCACCTTCCAGGCCTTTGGCGTGGCGACGGTGTTGTATATCGCCATCATTGCGCTATTGGAAGGCTGGGGCATGTGGCGGCAGCAGCGTAAACCGCTGGGAGGACATTAAGATGGATTTCAGCATCATTTACGACAACCTGGGATATCTGCTGTGGGGCACCTGGCCGGATGGGCCGCTGGGGGGCGCGGCGCTGACACTGGCTATCAGCCTGATGGCTGGGGTGGCTTCGGCTATTCTCGGCACGCTGCTGGGAGTGGCATTGGCGATGTCACGCGGCGTGGTGGCCGGGCTGTTGGCGGCGGTTTTGGGCTTTTTCCGCGCAATTCCGGTGATCATGCTGATTTTCTGGACCTATTTCCTGCTGCCCATCGTTTTTGGCGTAGATATTCCGGAAATTACCACGGTGGTTTGCGCTCTG
The DNA here is from genome assembly GCA_012719855.1 of Serratia liquefaciens. Taxonomy (GTDB): domain Bacteria; phylum Pseudomonadota; class Gammaproteobacteria; order Enterobacterales; family Enterobacteriaceae; genus Serratia; species Serratia liquefaciens_A. The sequence continues at coordinate 36,853 of JAAXZN010000040.1, forward strand.
GCGTTGATCGCCTCCGCTTATCTGGCGCATGCGGTGAAAGCCGGCATTGCCGCCATCGGGCCGGGGCAGTGGCAGGCCGGGTTATCGTTGGGCCTGACCCGTTGGCAAACGCTGTGGCTGATCGTGCTGCCGCAGGCGCTGCGCATGATGGTGCCGTCGTTTATCAACCAGTGGATTTCGCTGATCAAGGACACCTCCCTGGCCTATATCGTCGGCGTCGGCGAACTGACCTTTCTGGCGACCCAGGTCAACAACCGCAGCATGGTGTATCCGATGGAGGTATTCCTGTTTATCGCGTTAGTGTACTTCGTGTTCTGCCTGGCGTTGGATCTGCTGGCCAATGCGGTCAATCGCCGCTACAGCCCGCAGACCCGGGCTGTAAAACGATCATGGCGCTGGTGGCGCAACAAACCGCCGTTACCGGCTAGTTAGTCAGCTGCCAGCCGCGCTCGCGCCAGAGCGCCGGTAACTGCGCCAAGTCGTCGAATGCGGTGACCAAAGGGTGATCGATCGGCTGGTTATGCGGATCGGCGCAGAAGTAAAACACCGGGATCCCGGCGGCTATCCCGGCCTTAGCGCCGGCGGCGGAATCGTCCACCAGGATGCAGCGCTCCACCGGCACCTGCATTTTTTTTGCGGCGTGGAACACAATGGCCGGATCCGGCTTCCAGCGTTGAATGTCATAGCCGCTGAACAACCGGTCATCAAAATAGTGCAGCATGTCGGTCAGGCCGAGCGAGTGTTGCATCTTGCTGACCGGGCCGTTGGAAACGGTGCACATCGGTACCTTCACCTGCGCCAGCAGTTCACGCGCCCCGGCGATTTGTTGCAGTTCGCTATCGAACAGACGGGCCACTTCCTGACGGTACAGCGGCTCTAGCTCCTCTTTTGCCAGCGTGGTGCCCTGTTGTGCATTAACCTGTTCGATAATCTCGTACAGCTTCACCCCTTTGAATCTTCTGAACACTTCGTCCAGCGACAGGTGGATGCCGTAGTGGGCAAACATGTGCACATAGGCTTTGCTGCACAGCACTTCGCTGTCCACCAGCGTGCCGTCGCAATCAAACAAAATACAGTCAATCTGGTTCATCAGGGTCAGTGTCCTTCGAGTCAACAGCGATAATGCCACTTTAACCGCATCAGGCAGGATTGCGACTGCTGAATCCCGGTTTTCCGATGAATATCAGCAAATACAACCTGTTGGGATTTATAGCCGTAAAGACGGCGAAAAAAACCTGTGAGCGGCGTCAAAACCCTGACTTTTTGTTATAGGATAGCCGGCGACTGTCCATTCCCCTCTTCGGAATTCTGATAATGAGCAAACCAGTATCTGGCCTTGACGTCGAGCAAGGCTTGCTTGGGCGCGTGTTTAAACTCAAGCAACATGGCACAACGGCGCGTACGGAAACGATTGCCGGTATTACTACCTTCTTGACCATGGTGTATATCGTGTTCGTTAACCCCCAAATCCTGGGCGCGGCGGGCATGGATACGCAGGCAGTGTTCGTGACAACCTGTCTGATTGCCGCTTTCGGCAGTATTTTCATGGGCCTGCTGGCGAATCTGCCGGTAGCGCTGGCACCGGCGATGGGCCTCAATGCGTTCTTCGCGTTTGTGGTGGTCGGCGCGATGGGCATCTCATGGCAGATTGGCATGGGCGCCATTTTCTGGGGGGCAGTTGGTTTATTGCTGCTGACCATTTTCCGCGTCCGCTACTGGATGATTGCCAATATTCCGATGAGCCTGCGGGTGGGTATTACCAGCGGTATCGGTCTGTTTATCGGTATGATGGGGCTGAAAAACGCCGGTATTGTGGTGGCTAACCCGGATACGCTGGTGACCATCGGTAGCCTGACTTCGCACAACGTGCTGCTCGGCGCGCTGGGCTTCTTTATCATCGCGGTATTGTCTTCACGCAACTTCCATGCGGCAGTGCTGATTTCTATTGTGGTCACTACGCTGATCGGTTGGGCGCTGGGGGATGTGAAATACGGCGGTGTCTTCTCGATGCCCCCGAACATTACCTCGGTAGTGGGTCAGGTTGATCTGGCTGGGGCGTTGAATATTGGCCTGGCCGGGGTGATTTTCTCCTTTATGCTGGTCAACCTGTTCGACTCCTCAGGCACCCTGATTGGCGTGACCGACAAGGCCGGGCTGACGGATGACAAGGGCAAGTTCCCGCGCATGAAGCAGGCACTGTATGTCGACAGCATCAGTTCGGTAGCCGGTTCCTTTGTCGGCACTTCTTCGGTTACCGCCTATATTGAAAGCTCCGCCGGGGTGTCCGTCGGTGGCCGTACCGGCCTGACCGCCGTGGTAACCGGCATCCTGTTCCTGCTGGTGATTTTCCTGTCGCCGCTGGCGGGTATGGTGCCGGCTTATGCCGCAGCCGGCGCGCTGATCTACGTTGGTGTGTTGATGACCTCCAGCCTGGCGCGGGTGAAGTGGGATGACCTGACCGAAGCCGTTCCGGCGTTCGTCACGGCAGTCATGATGCCGTTCAGCTTCTCGATCACCGAAGGTATTGCGCTTGGCTTTATTTCCTACTGCGTGATGAAGCTCGGGACCGGTCGCTGGCGCGAAATCAGCCCATGCGTGGTGGTAGTGGCGCTGTTGTTTGTACTGAAAATTGTGTTTGTAGACGGCCATTAATACGGCAAGGGCCGACGCTGGTCGGCCCTGTTATCTTTTAGGCACCCGGCGTCGCATCGGGCGCCTGCTGCAACATCCACTGTAAAGGCCGTTTAAAACGGGCCCGCCAGCCGCCGTCAGGATCCTCTCCCTGAGAAAAATGCAGCGTTTCAACCTGGTTATTCTCACTGAACAAATTGGCGAAATGCATCGCCAGCGCCTGATCGCTGAAGTTTTGCCGATCGTAATATGCCACCACCAACCGCTTATTGGCCGCCAGCGATTGCTGAGCCTGCTTGATCTCACCATTGGGGGCGATCAGCATCGCGCCTGCATAAAGCTGCGGGTATTTGGCCAGCAGATTGGCGGCGTGCAGCGCTCCTTGCCCACGAGCGGTCAGGTAGATCCGTTGCGGATTGAGCTTTAACTCCGCGGCCGGCTGCAAAGCCCGCTGGATCGCGCTTTGAGTGCTTTCGTCACTGTAATTCGACCAGCGGAAGCTGTTCTCCGACAGCATCTGGGTACCGTTGATCTCGACATAGGCCACGCCCATCTCGCTAAACAACAAACGCTCTTCGGGGGTGATACCGGCGCTCTTGCCGTAGGTATGCAGGTACACCACCGTTGGCCAGCCACCGGCAGGCGGTGTGCCTTCAGGAATGGCATAGCTGGCTTTGCCTTCGTACCAATGCGCATGTTGCAGGTAACGGGCTTTGGTGACCGCCAAAATTGATTGATAGGTCCTGCTGTGCTGAATGCTATTGAAGGCGTCGTCCTCCAACAGGTTGTAGTAATACCACAACCCGCGATCGGCACTCAGTTGCAGATAGCGTTCAGCCAGTTCGGTTTGGCCCTTTTCCGCCGAAGAGGCCGCCAGTTGATAGGGGGCCCATATGTTCCGCCCGTCTTCACGCATCAGCGTCAGGTACAGCGACATGGCCGCAATCCTTTTGTCTTCCTGGCCCTGTGCGGTACGTGGATATTGGGCATTCAACGGGCTATGTACCGGCAGCTCGATCGGCTCTTCTCCGGCGGGATAACGCATTTCTGTGGCTAATAGTGGTCTGGTGATGAAAGCCAGTAATATGGCTAATATGAAAAAATACATAATTTAATGACTTTATTTTTAATGGGTTATAGGTAGATCTCTCATTGGTGTGACGCCTTCAGTTAATTTTTCTCCGAAGGCGTCTGTAAAAGGCGTTTATTTCAGACGACGAATATAATCGTTGAATGCGGACAGCTGTCCGGTCAGGAAGTCCAGCGTGCCCTGGTCAATCAACTCCCCAGCCTGAGCATCCACTTTATTCTGGATCACGCCGCCCATAAATTCCGGCTTGTTCATCACCATGGCATCGAGAAACACCAGGATCTGGCGCAGGTGATACTGGCAGCGCGCGCCACCAATCGGCCCCATAGAGCTGGTCTGAATGGCTACGGGTTTACCGGCTAACGGCTGGTTCGGCAGGCGGGACAGCCAGTCGATGGCGTTTTTTAACCCGCCCGGCACCGAGTAGTTATATTCCGGGGTAACGATGATAACGCCGTCCGCCTGACGGATTTGCTCTGCGATCGCTTCCACTGCAGCAGGGAAACCTTCTTCCTGTTGCACATCGGCATCATACAGCGGGATATCACGGATTGAAGGAAGCGCTTCGATGGTGACGCCTTGTGGCGCAAGGCCCGGTAGGGCATTGGCGACCATGGCGTTGTACGAGCCTTTACGCAGGCTGCCGAGCAGGGTAACGATTTTTAATGCTTGGTCTGACATGGTGATTCTCCCTTTCGAATGAACAGATTCAGCTTAGAACATCAGGAGATAGTAGGGCAAAGCTGCAGGAGAGAATAGATGATTGCTGAATATTTAGCTGACTTTACAGTTTTATGCAGAAATTTATGCGTTAAAGAAAGTTTTATCTCAGGGTTTCGCCACAGGGTAAGCGGTTGATGTCAGCGGTTAAGTGACAGGCTGGTCAGTTTGATAAAGCGGGTGGAACTGGCCGGTGCGCGTGGAGAGATCTCGCCGTTTTTCTGCAGGCCTTTATGGGTTTCATACTGCCAACATACCAAGCGTTCGAGAACAGGTTCGCGCGCGCAAGCCCAGCTCAGATATTCGTCGGCATCGCTCATCACCTGAACCTGGGGGGTGATGCTGGATCGCAGGTGACCCGAAAAAGGGTGCAGCAGCAGCGTCGATTGCCCGCTGTTACCCAGGCCGGAAATTTTCAACACGCTTTGACGGATGCTCCACAGCTGCGTTTCCGCCTCCAGCCGATCGTATTGCGCACTGATCCAGGCACTTTCCGCCGGCGTTTGAAATTGGTCTTGCAGTCTTTTCTGTTGCCCGCCCCGGGCGCGCATGACTTCAATATCCAGCCCCACCTTGCCTTCATCGCTCAACAAAACCCCGACCGTATCGCTGGCGTAGGCCAGGCTGAAATCAGGCAGGTGGTTATCGACAAAACAGGGACGACCGGTCGGGGTGGTAGCGATGGGGGGCAATGTCGGCAGGCCGTAGAGATAAAACATCATTTCGGCGAGCAGGATGCGCCCCTGCAGAAAGCGTTGGCGGCGTTTAACGGAAAAAGCAGCGGTAGCAGCGACGATCTCGGCGGAGAGTCTCCGGGTATCCAGTGCGGTGGACGTGGGGATCCATCGGGCAAAATGACACGCCATTATTCACTCCATACCAGAGGGGTTGCTGAAAACGCAGGGGAGTTAGATTAAGCATAAGTCGAGGATTTATCATTAAAAAACAGTATGCGTTTTATCCTATTTATCTGTTTGAGTAATATCATTGTCCGGGGCAGCGTCACTCCACCATTGGATCAGCGAGGCGTTTGGCGCCAGATCAAAATGGGGTTTACCGAGCAGATGATTGAGAATGCGTGCTGAGCGCCAGGCCATCAGGCTGAGCCCGCCTTCCGCGCTGCCGTGGCTGTGGATACCGGCATTCACCGCATAAATGCGATTCTGCTCAGGCCCCTGCCATTCGAGGTTAAAATCGGGCAGTAACGGCAAGTGTTGTTGGTCGTCGAAAGGAATGCGTGGCAACAGGGGTTTCAAATAGGCAGGGAGTGAAGGGCGATAACCGGTGGCTAAAATGACGACATCGGCATTAAATCCTTCCTGGCGATTTTCAAGACCGTGTCGGGTTCGCAATTGGAACCCTTTGCCCGTCGGCTCGATCGCCAGCAGCGTGCGATGCGGCAAAAGACGCACGTTGCGCGGCTGGTGCATCACATCGAAACGCATATAAAGCTCCCGGTACAAAGTACGTAACGTATGGTTGCTAATACCGTCGGCCGGCAGTTTCTGAGTCTTGAGTTCGCGCTCGCGGATGTCCTGCGGCAACGTATAAAAATAATCGACGTACTCCGGAGTGAAATATTCATTGGTGAAGGCAGACTCATCCAGCGGCTGAAAATTGGGCCGACGGGAAATCCAGTCGAGCTGGGCCGGTTCGCCCCAGTGACCCCGCAGCGCATTCAGAAAAATATCGGCACCGCTTTGGCCGCCGCCAATTACCGCCACCCGCTTACCTGTCAGATCCGGATTACGAAGGGCGATTTCGGCGGCATGCAGGCAGTTTTCGCCCAGCGCCGGATAAAACTCCTCAGGCAGCCAGGGATCGTGGCCGGTGCCCAGACAGATATTCTTCGCCCACAGGGTTTGGTCGAGGGTGCGTACCTCGAACAGCTGTTTGTCATCGTCAAAATCAATGCTTTCAACCGACTGAGAAAACTGTAACCCTTCTAATCTATTACAGGCCCAGCTCAAATAATCTGAGAACTCTTCGCGGCTGATGATTTGCTGTTCGGTGATCAAAAAACGATAAATTTTTTTCTGCTCGACCAGGTAATTGATAAAGGAGAATTGGCTGCGAGGCGTCACCGCGGTGACCAGGTCCTGCAGGACATAGGTCTGCATATAAGCGGAAGGTAACAGCATACCGGGATGCCAGCGGAAGCTGGCGTTGCGATCGAGAAAGGCATAGTTAAGGGCACCACTTTCATAGGCCAGCGCCGCCAGGCTGAGGTTGAACGGGCCCAGGCCAACGCCGAGTAAATCCAGTGGTTCATTCATTTTTTCTTATCTCTTTGATGGAAATCGCTGAGATTAAGCTTAGGTGAATTTTGGTAAGGAGGGAGAGATAGAGATCGCTTGTCGGTTACCTCTCCTGCCATGCTACGTGGCAGGAGGCGAAAACCAGCTGGCTTGTCAGGGTCTTATTCCAGCACGAAAGTGTCTCCGGTCGCGGGTGACACCATCTCCGGTAACCACAGGCGTCCCCAGGTTCCGGTGCAATGGCAGCCCATTAATTTCTCTGGTTTTTGCTGATGCAGAAAATGCCTTACCCGCCATAGCGTGCGCGGCGACGCACAGCGTAAATGAAAACCGCCGATCAAGGCGTGGATCCGATCGATCCCAGTGATTTTCTGGCAATAACGCACGATGTGAATGATCCCACGATGCCCACAACCGGTAATAATCACCAGTCCGCGATCGGATTTATAAATCAGCACGCCTTCGTCGATGACATAATCCACCCCTGCATTTTCCCCGGCAATCACCCCGTAAGCGCGCGGTGCGGGTACTGCGATTTCGCCTGACCACATAAAGCGATCGTTTATAGACAGCGGCTGGCGGCTGTACTCCATGCGGTGGCGTGAGTAATCGATATCCAAAGAGAGCTTTTTGATTTTGCGGCTGTGGCCCAGCACCTTCAGCGCCGCATAGCGCTCGTCGCCGATCTGCGGATGGCAGATGATGCGGCTGTCGTCAGGCAGCCAGGGGACGCCGCCGCAGTGGTCATAGTGGCCATGAGAGAGCACGGTTGCGGTTATTGTGGAGAGATCGACGCCCATCAGCTGTGCATTGTGCAGGAAGCTGCCATCAGGGCCGGTATCAAATAAAATGCTGGCAGTTTCATCCTGAAGCAGCAGGCTTAAGCCGGCCTTGGCCAGCAGTGACGGATTGGCGCCGGCGGCGCGGCGGTTTTCCAGCAGCACCTTGAAGGTTAATGCCATCTTTGCTCGTTCCTGAGAGGGATCCCTGACCCACCAGTATATCGTAGAGGGTTGTGACGGCTCTGTGAGCCAAGGCGCAGAGCGGGGCAAAGAAAAACGGCCAGAACAAAGGCTTGTCCTGGCCGTGAATAGGTCGGTCGTTGCGTTACCGCCGCTTATTTACCGATACAGAAACTGGAGAAAATGCGTCCCAGCAGGTCATCGGAGGTGAATTCGCCGGTGATTTCACTCAGCGCTTGCTGCGCCAGTCGCAATTCTTCGGCCAGCAGCTCCCCCGCGTAAGCGCTCACTAACTGTTCTTTGCCCTCGACCAGATGCTGGGCCGCTTGCTCAAGTGCCTGCAGGTGGCGGCGGCGCGCCAGGAAACCGCCTTCCATATTGCTGGTGAAGCCCATACTCTGCTTCAGGTGGTCTCGCAGCAGGTCAATACCTTCACCGGTACGCGCCGATAGGCGAATAAGTGAGTGACCATTTACTTCTGTCATACCCAAGGTTTCACCGGTGATGTCGGCTTTGTTGCGCACCACGGTGATCGGTAGACGATGTGGCAGGCGGGCCATAAACTCCGGCCAAATCTCTGCCGGCTCGGTCGCCGCGGTGGTGGTGCCATCGACCATGAATAGCACACGGTCTGCCTGTTCGATCTCGTTCCACGCACGTTCGATACCGATACGCTCCACTTCGTCGCTGGCTTCGCGCAGGCCGGCGGTGTCGATGATGTGTAAAGGCATGCCGTCGATGTGAATATGCTCGCGCAGCACGTCGCGAGTGGTGCCGGCGATATCGGTGACGATAGCCGCTTCGCGACCGGCCAGTTCGTTCAACAGGCTGGATTTACCGGCGTTAGGACGGCCGGCGATCACCACTTTCATCCCTTCGCGCAGCAGGCTGCCCTGACGCGCTTCTGCGCGTACGTTGTCCAGGTCGGCCATGACTCCATTGAGCTGCGCTTCGATTTTACCGTCAGACAGGAAGTCGATTTCCTCATCCGGGAAGTCGATCGCTGCTTCTACGTAGATTCGCAGGTGAGTAAGTGCTTCCACAAGCTGGTTGATGCGGGTGGAGAACGCCCCCTGCAGCGAGTTCATGGCAGAACGCGCCGCCTGTTCAGAGCTGGCGTCGATCAGGTCGGCAATCGCTTCGGCCTGCGCCAGATCCAGTTTGTCATTCAGGAAGGCACGCTCGGAAAACTCGCCGGGACGAGCGATACGCACGCCGGGCAGCGCCAGTACGCGTTTGAGCAGCAAATCGAGGATAACCGGCCCGCCGTGGCCTTGCAGTTCCAGCACGTCTTCGCCGGTAAACGAGTTCGGGCCCGGAAACCACAGCGCGATGCCCTGATCCAGGGTGGCGCCTTCGGCATCACGGAAGGGCAGATAATCGGCGTATCGTGGCTTCGGCAGTTTGCCGAGCAGGGCCTGGGCTACGTCTTTGGCGCCACGGCCGGAAATACGCAAAATGCCGACGCCGCCGCGTCCCGGCGGGGTGGCTTGGGCTACGATGGTATCGGTGGTGCTCATAGTGATTCTCTCTGACGATTCAATATGCAAAAAGGCGGTCTTAATGACCGCCTCTTATCTTTTGCTGCAAGGGTTCAGCGCGCCGAACCCCTACAATACGCTTAGGTCTTTTTCTTGTCGCGGCTGTGCAGACCACGTTTTTCCAGGCCGCGGTAAATCAGCTGCTGCTGGAGGATGGTCACCAGGTTACTGACGATGTAGTACAGCACCAGACCTGACGGGAACCACAGGAAGAACACTGTGAAGATCACCGGCATAAAGGTCATGATTTTCTGCTGCATCGGGTCAGTGACGGTGGTTGGCGACATCTTCTGGATGAAGAACATCGTCACGCCCATCAGGATTGGCAAGATATAGTACGGGTCTTGCGCCGACAGGTCATGGATCCACAGGGCGAACGGCGCATGGCGCAGCTCAACCGAGCCCATCAACATGTAGTACAGCGCCAGGAAGATTGGCATCTGGATAACCAGCGGCAAACACCCACCCAACGGGTTCACTTTCTCAGACTTGTACAGCGCCATCATTTCCTGGCTCATGCGCTGTTTGTCATCACCGATACGCTCACGCATCGCCTGCAGTTTTGGCTGCAGCATGCGCATTTTGGCCATCGAGGTGTACTGCGCTTTGGTCAGCGGGTACATGATGCCACGCACGATGAAGGTGATGATGATAATGGAGAAGCCCCAGTTACCGATAAAGCCGTGGATAAACTTCAGCAATTTGAACAGCGGCTGAGAGATGAACCACAACCAACCGTAATCCACGGTCAGATCCAGGTGCGGCGCCAGTTGTGCCATCTGGTCCTGCAGTTCCGGACCCACCCACAGGGTGGCATTCAGCTGCTGCTGCGCACCAGGCTGCACCACTACCGGAGTAGATTTGAAGCCAATGGTGGACAGGTTGTCGCCAGGCTTGGCGGTATAGAAGGTGTTGCTGCCCTGAGTTGCCGGTACCCATGCGGTGGCGAAGTACTGTTGCAGCATGGCAACCCAACCGCCCTGCGTGGTGACACTCAGGTTTTCGTCCTTATCGAACGCATATTTCTGGTATTTGTCTTCGCTGGAAGAGTACGCCGCACCACGGAAGGTGTGCAGAGCGAAGTTGTTGCTGCCGGTGTCACGGTGCTTAGGCAGCTCGGTCGTCTGCTTCAGTTGGCCGAACAGGGTCAGTTCCAGCGGGGTGGTGCCTTTGTTGTCGACGTTGTAGTCAACAGCAACTGCGTAATGATTACGCTTGAGCACGAAAGTCTTGGTGTAGATTGCGCCGTCTTTACCGGTAAAAGTCAGCGGAATGCGCAGCTCTTCCTGGCCTTCCGGCAGGGTGTAGCTGTCCTGCGCCGCCTGGTACAGAGGACGTTCGCCGTTTGCCGGGTTATCCGGACCGTTTCTGCCGGTCAGGCCGCTTTGCGCCTGATAAACAAATGACGGTGTGGTTTCCAGCAGTTGGAATGGCGTCGATGAACCCAGAGTGTCCGGGTAAGCCAACAGTTTAGCCTGCTCGATATCACCACCACGGGTGTTGATGGTCAGCGACAGCACGTCAGTATTAACGGTAATCAGTTTACCCTGACCACTGGCTGGAACTGCTGAGCTTGCGGCATCACCGGTAGCAGTGTTCGAAGTCTGTTGCGTGGTCTGGGCGACTGGTTGCGGAGCGTTGTCCGTTTGCCAGGCTTGCCAGATCATGAAAGACACGAACAGCAGAGCGATGAGGAGAAGATTGCGTTGCGAATCCATCGTTAGTGTTCTCTGTTATCGTCGGGTTTCGGCGGCACGGGATCATCGCCACCTGGGTTCAAGGGGTGGCATTTTAATACGCGTTTCAATGCTAACCAACTGCCTTTTATCATGCCAAACCTGCTTAATGCCTCAATTGCGTAATGAGAGCATGTCGGCTGGAAGCGACAACGAGGCCCAAGCAGCGGACTGATGACGAGCTGGTAAGCCCGCACCAGCCCGATCAGGATGCGGGAGCCTGGCGACAGTGGCGACGCCATAATTTTTCCAAAGCTTCCGTCAGCGCGCGGTTATCCAAATCCGCTATCCCTTTTTTGGCCACCACGACAAAATCCATCGCCGGTAACTCGTGCTGACGTAAACGGAAGCTTTCGCGGGTTAGGCGTTTGATCCGATTGCGTTCATGCGCGCGTTTGACGTGTTTTTTGGCGACGGTAAGACCGATGCGGGGATGCCCCAGCTGGTTCAGGCGGCCGAGGATGGTGATTTGCGGCGTGCCAGCCCGTTGTGGCTGCTGGAAGACGAAAGTGAAATGAGTGGGAGTTAACAAACGTAACTCCCTGGGAAAAGCTAGCTTAACCACTCAGCGGGTTAGCTTTTATTACTTAGAAACAGTCAGACGAGTACGGCCTTTCGCACGACGGCGGGCCAGAACTTGACGACCATTTTTGGTTGCCATACGAGCACGGAAGCCGTGGCTACGGTTGCGCTTCAATACGGACGGTTGGAAAGTGCGTTTCATGGCGATTTCTACCTAAACTTAAATAATTACTGATCAGTAAACGCGTTTGGCTATTCGGCGTGAAGACGACCGACGCCTCAATCGCAATATATAAAGAGGCGGGATTGTAATAATTGTACAGTCCTGAGTCAATTCACATCGCGCTAGCCTACCTGGTTGTCTGCCAATACGGAGTAAAATCCGGTTTTGGCCCGTGGTCACCGCAGAATCCTGTCTGGTTAATGACACACCATTAAGGAACCAGGTACACACGTAGGGCGAAGATTATACGGACTCGGGGGTAAATCGCAAGGATCCCGACGCGATCCTTGTGGCTAAAGCCAAGGATCCGACGTGGATAACAGGGTATAACCGGTTGACAATGTAAAAAATGCCGTTCCTCAGACGAGATTTTGCCTGCAATTTTGCGTGACTGGCGAAAAGATCGCCGCAGGCCGGGGCCTGTGGATAAAATGGATCTAATCTGTGATGAAGGGGAGGATCTCTTGCGCGGATTGCGCTATGATCCGTCATTCCGATCGCGATCTCTCAAGCGGGGATCGTGAGGGACATAAACCGTGAAAGGCGGTTCGCATCCCCCACAGGCAAACAGCCGATGCCGGGTATGTGTCAAAAATCATGAGTTATAAAAAATTAGCCTGATTCTTTTCTTTATTGATCTTGTTCGAGTGGAGTCCGCCGTGTCACTTTCGCTTTGGCAGCAGTGTCTTGCCCGATTGCAGGATGAGTTACCTGCCACAGAATTTAGTATGTGGATACGCCCATTGCAGGCGGAACTGAGTGACAACACCCTGGCGCTGTATGCGCCAAATCGTTTTGTGCTGGATTGGGTTCGCGATAAGTACTTAAACAATATCAATGGCCTGTTGAATGATTTCTGCGGTACGGATGCCCCCTTGCTGCGTTTTGAAGTGGGCAGCAAACCGATCTCCCAAATCATCAGCCAGACCGTTACCGCCAGCGTGAGTGCAAGTGCACCCAGCGCACCGGTAGCGCGCGCCGTGGCGCCGTCCCGCCCCAGCTGGGACAACGCGGCTCCTCAGCCTGAACTTTCCTACCGCTCCAACGTTAACCCAAAGCATACCTTTGATAACTTTGTTGAGGGTAAATCCAACCAGTTGGCGCGCGCGGCGGCCCGCCAGGTGGCGGATAACCCGGGCGGTGCCTATAACCCGTTGTTCCTTTATGGTGGCACCGGCCTGGGTAAAACTCACCTGTTGCACGCGGTAGGCAACGGCATCATGGCCCGCAAGGCCAACGCCAAAGTGGTCTACATGCACTCTGAACGCTTTGTTCAGGACATGGTCAAAGCCTTGCAGAACAATGCCATTGAAGAATTTAAGCGTTATTACCGCTCGGTCGATGCGCTGCTGATCGATGACATCCAATTTTTTGCCAATAAAGAGCGTTCGCAGGAAGAATTCTTCCATACCTTTAACGCCCTGTTGGAAGGCAATCAGCAGATTATCCTGACCTCAGACCGCTACCCCAAAGAGATTAACGGCGTGGAAGATCGCCTGAAGTCTCGCTTCGGTTGGGGGCTGACGGTGGCGATCGAGCCGCCTGAGCTGGAAACCCGCGTGGCGATCCTGATGAAAAAGGCCGACGAGAACGATATCCGTCTGCCGGGCGAAGTGGCGTTCTTTATCGCCAAGCGCCTGCGTTCCAACGTGCGTGAGCTCGAAGGGGCGCTGAACCGCGTGATTGCCAACGCAAACTTTACCGGCCGTGCCATTACCATTGATTTCGTGCGTGAAGCGCTGCGCGATCTGCTGGCTCTGCAGGAAAAGCTGGTCACCATCGATAATATTCAAAAGACGGTGGCGGAATACTATAAAATTAAAGTCGCGGATTTGTTGTCCAAGCGGCGTTCGCGTTCCGTTGCCCGCCCGCGCCAAATGGCGATGGCATTGGCAAAAGAACTCACCAACCACAGCCTGCCAGAAATCGGCGATGCGTTTGGTGGCCGCGACCATACCACGGTGTTGCACGCCTGCCGGAAGATTGAGCAGCTGCGTGAGGAAAGTCACGACATCAAAGAAGATTTCTCCAATTTAATCAGAACATTATCTTCCTAGCGCTATGAAATTTATCGTTGAACGTGAGCATCTGCTAAAACCGCTGCAACAGGTGAGCAGCCCGCTGGGCGGCCGCCCAACCTTGCCAATTCTGGGTAACCTGCTGTTGCAGGTGACGGAAGGCTCCCTGCTGCTGACCGGCACCGATCTGGAGATGGAGATGGTGGCGCGCGTTGCCCTGTCCCAGCCCCATGAAGCGGGCGCGACTACCGTCCCCGCGCGTAAATTCTTTGATATCTGCCGTGGTCTGCCTGAAGGGGCCGAGATCACCGTAACGCTTGAAAGCGAGCGCATGCTGGTGCGTTCCGGCCGCAGCCGCTTCTCACTTTCTACGCTGCCGGCGGCGGATTTCCCGAACCTGGACGACTGGCAGAGCGAAGTTGAATTTTCGCTGCCGCAGGCGACGCTGAAGCGCCTGATTGAAGCCACGCAGTTCTCGATGGCTCATCAGGACGTGCGTTACTACTTAAACGGCATGCTGTTCGAAACCGAAGGGGAAGAGCTGCGTACCGTGGCGACCGACGGTCACCGCCTGGCGGTGTGCTCGATGCCGATCGGCCAGGAATTGCCGTCACATTCGGTGATCGTGCCGCGTAAAGGCGTGATGGAGCTGGTGCGTCTGCTGGACGGTGGCGAAACCTTGCTGCGGCTGCAGATCGGCAGCAATAACATTCGCGCTCACGTCGGTGACTTTATCTTCACCTCCAAGCTGGTTGATGGCCGTTTCCCTGATTATCGTCGCGTATTGCCTAAGAACCCGGACAAAACGCTGGAAGCCGGCTGCGACCTGCTCAAGCAGGCGTTTGCCCGCGCGGCCATTTTGTCGAACGAAAAGTTCCGCGGCGTGCGCCTGTACGTTAGCCAAAACCAGCTCAAGATCACCGCCAACAACCCGGAACAGGAAGAAGCGGAAGAGATCCTCGATGTCAGCTACGACGGCACCGAGATGGAGATTGGTTTCAACGTCAGTTACGTGCTGGACGTCTTGAACGCGCTCAAGTGTGAAGATGTGCGCCTGCTGCTGACCGACTCGGTTTCCAGCGTGCAGATCGAAGACGGTGCCAGCCAGGCGGCGGCTTACGTCGTCATGCCAATGCGGTTGTAGTCTCGTTACCTTGAATTACAGCACCGTCATCGGTAAAGAGATTGCATGGCTCTGACGCGTTTACTGATTAAAGACTTCCGCAATATAGAAGCGGCGGATTTGGCGCTGGCGCCGGGATTCAACTTCCTGGTTGGCGCCAACGGCAGCGGGAAAACCAGCGTGCTTGAGGCGGTGTATACCCTTGGGCACGGGCGTGCATTTCGCAGCCTGCAGGCCGGTCGGGTGATCCGCCACTACCAGCCGGAGTTCATTTTGCACGGCCGCATTGACGGTGCAGAACGTGAAATTTCCGTAGGATTAAGCAAGAGCCGTCAGGGGGACAGCAAGGTACGCATCGATGGCAGCGACGGCCACAAAGTGGCTGAACTGGCGCAGCTGTTGCCAATGCAATTGATTACCCCCGAAGGTTTTACCCTGCTAAACGGCGGGCCGAAATTCCGGCGTGCCTTCCTGGACTGGGGTTGTTTTCATAACGAACCCGGTTTTTTCACCGCCTGGAGCAACCTGAAACGGTTACTGAAGCAGCGCAATGCCGCGCTGCGCCAGGTCAGTCGCTATGCGCAAATCCGCGCCTGGGATCAGGAACTGATCCCGTTGGCAGAGCGCATCAGCGAGTGGCGGGCAGCTTACAGCGACGCGATTGCCGCGGATATTACCGCGACGTGCGCGCAGTTTTTGCCCGAATTTGCCCTGAGTTTCTCTTTCCAGCGCGGCTGGGACAAAGAGAGCGACTACGGAGAGCTGCTGGAGCGCCAGTTTGAGCGCGACAGGGCGTTAACCTATACCGCGGTGGGGCCGCATAAGGCGGACTTCCGCATCCGTGCCGACGGCACGCCGGTAGAGGATTTGTTATCGCGCGGTCAGCTTAAATTGCTGATGTGCGCATTGCGCTTAGCGCAGGGTGAGTTTCTCACCCGGCAGAGCGGGCGGCGTTGCCTGTATCTGATTGATGATTTTGCCTCCGAGCTGGACACCGGCCGTCGCCGGTTGCTGGCCGATCGCCTGAAAGCCACCCAGGCCCAGGTCTTTGTCAGTGCCGTGAGCGCTGAACAAGTGACCGATATGGCCGGTGAAAAGGGCAAGATGTTCCGCGTGGAACAAGGTAAAATAGAGGTTCAACCACAGGACTAAAATGAGCGAGAAACGTTGATGTCGAATTCTTATGACTCCTCAAGTATCAAGGTATTAAAAGGGCTGGACGCGGTGCGTAAGCGCCCGGGCATGTATATCGGCGACACCGATGATGGCACCGGTCTGCACCACATGGTATTCGAGGTTGTGGACAACGCTATCGACGAAGCACTCGCTGGCCACTGTAGTGACATTCAGGTGACCATCCATGCCGACAACTCCGTTTCGGTACAGGATGATGGCCGTGGTATCCCAACCGGTATTCACGAAGAGGAAGGGGTTTCCGCAGCACAGGTGATCATGACCGTGCTGCACGCCGGCGGCAAATTTGATGACAACTCCTACAAGGTGTCCGGCGGTCTGCATGGCGTGGGCGTCTCCGTTGTTAACGCCCTGTCTGAGAAGCTGGAACTGGTGATCCGTCGTGAAGGCAAGGTGCACGAGCAAACCTACGCCATGGGCGAGCCGCTGTCGCCGCTGAAAGTGGTCGGTGAAACCGATCAGACCGGTACCACGGTCCGTTTCTGGCCGAGCTATGAAACCTTCACCAACAATACCGAATTTGAGTACGACATTCTGGCCAAGCGCCTGCGCGAACTCTCTTTCCTGAACTCCGGCGTGTCTATCCGCCTGAAAGACAAACGTACCGACAAAGAAGACCACTTCCACTACGAAGGCGGTATCAAGGCGTTTGTTGAATACCTGAACAAGAACAAAACCCCGATCCACCCGAACGTGTTCTACTTCTCGACCGTGAAAGACGACATCGGCGTGGAAGTGGCGCTGCAGTGGAACGACGGTTTCCAGGAAAACATCTACTGCTTCACCAACAACATCCCGCAGCGTGACGGCGGTACCCACCTTGTCGGTTTCCGTACCGCGATGACCCGTACCCTGAACAGCTACATGGATAAAGAAGGCTACAGCAAAAAGGCCAAAATCAGCGCCACCGGCGACGATGCGCGTGAAGGTCTGATTGCCGTGGTCTCGGTGAAGGTGCCGGATCCGAAGTTCTCTTCTCAGACCAAAGACAAGCTGGTGTCTTCCGAGGTGAAAACCGCGGTTGAAACGCTGATGAACGAGAAGCTGGTCGACTATCTGATGGAAAACCCGGGCGATGCGAAAATCGTCGTCGGCAAAATCATCGATGCGGCGCGTGCTCGTGAAGCTGCGCGTAAAGCACGTGAAATGACCCGTCGTAAGGGCGCGCTGGATCTGGCCGGCCTGCCGGGCAAACTGGCAGACTGCCAGGAACGTGACCCTGCGCTGTCTGAACTGTACCTGGTGGAAGGGGACTCAGCGGGCGGCTCTGCCAAGCAGGGACGTAACCGTAAGAACCAGGCGATCCTGCCGTTGAAAGGTAAAATCCTCAACGTAGAGAAGGCGCGCTTCGACAAGATGCTGTCTTCGCAGGAAGTGGCGACGCTGATCACCGCGCTGGGTTGCGGCATTGGCCGTGACGAGTACAACCCTGACAAACTGCGCTATCACAGCATCATCATCATGACCGATGCCGACGTCGACGGCTCGCACATCCGTACGCTGCTGTTGACCTTCTTCTACCGCCAGATGCCGGAAATCATCGAGCGCGGCCACGTGTTCATTGCTCAGCCGCCGCTGTACAAAGTGAAAAAAGGCAAGCAGGAACAGTACATCAAAGATGACGAGGCGATGGATCAATACCAAATCGCCATCGCGATGGACGGGGCTACCTTGCACACCAACGCCAGCGCTCCGGCGCTGGGCGGTGAGCAGCTGGAAAAACTGGTTGCCGAACACTACAGCGTGCAGAAGCTGATCGGTCGTATGGAGCGTCGCTACCCGCGTGCGCTGCTGAACAACCTGATCTATCAGCCGACTCTACAAGAAGAAGAGCTGAGCGATCAGGCCAAGGTTAAGACCTGGATTGATTCTCTGGTGAAACTGCTGAACGACAAAGAGCAGCACGGCAGCAGCTATGACTCGGTGATCTTCGAGAACCGCGAACGCCAGATGTTTGAGCCGGTGCTGCGCATTCGTACCCACGGTGTGGATACCGACTACGCGCTCGACTTCGACTTTATCCACGGTGGTGAGTACCGCAAAATCTGCCTGCTGGGCGAGAAACTGCGCGGCCTGATCGAAGAGGGTGCCTTCATCGAACGTGGTGAGCGCCGTCAGCCGATTGAAAGTTTCGAGCAGGCATTGGAGTGGCTGGTGAAAGAGTCACGTCGCGGCCTGGCGGTACAACGTTATAAAGGTCTGGGCGAGATGAACCCAGAGCAGCTGTGGGAAACCACCATGGATCCGGAAAGCCGCCGCATGCTGCGCGTGACCGTGAAGGACGCCATTGCTGCAGACCAATTGTTCACCACCCTGATGGGTGATGCGGTTGAACCTCGTCGTGCCTTTATCGAAGAGAATGCCCTGAAAGCGGCCAATATCGATATCTAACGCATTGATGACTGTGAAAATCCGCGCCGGGCAACCCGCGCGGATTTTTTTACGCCGTTTTTGACGCTGACACGGCGGGCTGAAACGCGTTAGCATGGGGAAAAACCACTGGGAGAGGCTCGAATGGCTATTGAACTGATTGCGATTGATATGGACGGCACGCTGCTCAACCCGCAGCACCAGATTACGCCGGCGGTAAAGCAGGCAATCACCGAGGCGCGCCGTAAAGGGGTGCACGTGGTGCTGGCCACCGGACGGCCTTACGTCGGCGTGCAGGACTATCTGCGTCAGTTGGACATTCAGGGGCCCGGTGATTTTTGTATTACCTATAACGGTGCGCTGGTTTTGAAGGCGGTAGATGGTGCCTGCATCCTGCAGGAAACGCTGGGCTTTGAGGATTATCTCTACTTCGAGCAGATGGCACGCGAATTCGGCGTTCACTATCAGGCATTTGATTTCGATACGCTGTATACGCCGAACAAAGATATCGGCAAATACACCGTGCACGAATCGGAGATGACCGGCATTCCGCTCAAATACCGCAGCGTGGAAGAGATGGATCCGGCGATTCGTTTCCCTAAGTTGATGATGGTCGACGAGCCTGAGCTGTTGGACCGCGCCATCGCTCGCATCCCGGCTGAAACGCGGGAGCGTTATACCATCCTGAAAAGCGCGCCGTATTACCTGGAGATCCTGCATAACAACGTGGATAAAGGGACTGGCGTGAAAATGCTGGCCGATCATCTCGGTATTGCGCAGCAAAACGTGATGACGTTGGGCGATCAAGCCAATGACACCGCGATGATCGAGTATGCCGGCGTTGGCGTGGCCATGGGCAATGCCATTGAGGAACTGAAGGCGGTGGCGCAGTTTGTGACCGCCACCAATACCGAAGACGGCGTGGCTCGCGCCATCGAGAAATTTGTGCTGAATGCCTAAAGTTGTTTTGCATCAAGGGGCGCAGTTGCGCCCCTTGATCCCGTTATAACCGCGCTAAAATTCCCTTCACAATCTGCACGTCCTGAATTGCCAAGCCGGTCAGATCGGCCAGGGTGATTTGCTCCGGATCGTTGCGCACCTGCTTTCCTTGCGCCAGAGCGGTACCTAATTCGACGATGGGTATCGAAGCCAACAATCCCTGCCGATAAGCCGTGGCGATCTCGCCGTATTCGGTACATTGAGAAACAGAGTCTGCCAGCAAGACATCCGCCCTGGCTACCAGACCGCTCTCCAGTTCCTGTTTGCCGTGCGCATCGGCGCCGACCGCGGTGATGTGGGTGCCGGGCTGAATATCGGCAGCCCGCAGAATGGGCTCGCGGCTGGGGGTGGTGGTGATAATCAACCGGCAGTGTGCTGCCAGCTCTGCCGCATCCTGGCTGATATTCACCCGGAAACCTTCGGCTTCAGCACTGCGACGGTAGGCTTGCAGCGCCGGTTCGCTGCGACCCCATACCCAGACTTCCCGGCAGGCGGTCAGAGATTTTAGCTGTTGCAACTGCAACAGGGCCTGCATACCGCAGCCGACGATACCTATTGCCGAGATCTCCGTCGGTGCGCACAGTTCGGCGACGATCCGCCCGGCCAGTGCGGTGCGTAATGCGGTTAACCAGCCTTCGTCCAGCAACAACGCCTGCGGTTCACCGGTTTGTGCCGAGAAAGCCATCATCAACCCTTGATTGCTGGCCAACCCTTGCGCCGGATTACGGTAAAAACCGGAGGAAACCTTGAGGACAAATTGCTCGTCTCCTTCCAGCCACGCCGATTTAATACAGCAGTCGCCGGCTGCCTGCTCAAACAGAAAATGTTGTACCGGCGGTTGCTGTACCTGCCGTTGTGAGTAGGCAATAAACCCTTCTTTTAGCAGTAATGTGGTGGCATCTGCGTCGAAAGCCTCGAGTATCTGCCGTTTGTTAAGGATTTTCATCGGCGATCGCCTTGAGGTATTTCTCCAGCACGATGTTTTTTCCGCACAGGACCACGGCCACTTTTTTTCCCTGAAACTCCGGCGCCAATTTGATGGCGGCGGCTAAGGCTACCCCGGCAGCCCCTTCGATAATCCAGCGATCGCTGGCGGCAATTTGACGCATAGCCCGCTTGATTTCGGTTTCACTGACCAAGACTTTGCGGTCGATCAGCTGCTGACACAGAGGGAAGGTGATGGCGCCGGGCTCCACGCCGCCGGCAGTGCCGTCGGACAGGGTATCTTGTTCTTCCACCGGGAAAATATGGCCGGCTTCCAATGCGCTGTACATGCTGGTGGCGTTTTCCGGCCAGCAGGAAATTAGCTGTGTTTTCGGCGATAGTCGCTGCAAAACGCTGCCGATACCCGAAATATAGCCGCCGCCACCTACCGCGACAAACACCGCATCCAAATCCGGCTGTTGTTCGACCAGCTCCATGCCGCAGGTCCCTTGACCGGCGATGACTTGCTCGTCATTGTAGGGAGAGACATAAACCTTCCCTTGTTCCTGCGCCGCCTTTTCCCCTGCCTGCTCGGCATTTAGCGCATCGCCCGCCACCAGCTCTACCTGGGCGCCCAGAGCGCGAATGGTGTCGAGTTTTATCGCCGCTGCCGTCTCCGGCGCATAAACCTTGACCTCAACGCCCATCAACTTTCCCGCCAGCGCCATTGCCTGGCCGTGATTACCGCTGGAGGCGGCGATCACCCCGCGTTGGCGTTGCGCGTCACTCAGCAGCCGCAGCTTGTTGCTGGCGCCACGGAATTTAAAAGAGCCGGTAGGCTGCAGGTGGTCGCATTTCAGATACAGCTCGCAACCCAACTGCTGCGACAGCAGCACGCTGCGTTCCAGCGGGGTCACACGAACCTGTGGGCGCAATTGCTGATGGGCGGAAACAATGGCATCGAATAAGTGGCTCATGGCGGCTCCGGTAAAAAGGCGTTTTTGTGGACTATAAAATCCAGTTTGTACTTTTTAGTATTTTTTGTAAACCCCAATCTGTCTGCGGGAAAGTGTGTCGATGGGCAATGTGAAGCCGCGCCCCAATCCGGTAAGATGGCGACTCAATGCCAGCATGCGCAGGGGAGCCGCCATGAGCCATCGGGAAAAACAGCTGACTTTTGATCCACGTGGGCATCAGTTAACCAATATTAATGTCTGGACGCCGGACAGCCAGTGGCTGGCTTACGACGTGCGCCCGAACGGTGCCTCCTTCACCGGCCTGAGCATTGAGCGGGTGAATGTTGATAGCGGCGTAGTCGAAGTCGTATATCGCGCCCAACAGGGGGCCCACGTTGGCGTTGTGACCGTCAGTCCGGATGAACCGGCCCGCTATGCTTTCATTCATGGGCCTGAACACCCGGACAGCGTCTGGCATTACGATTTTCACCATCGCCGCGGGGTGATCGTCAGCGAACCCGATCGTGAGCTGGCCATTACCCTTGATGCGATGGACATCACTCCCCCTTATACGCCGGGCGCACTGCGTGGCGGCACTCACGTACACGTGTTCAGCCCGGACGGCAGCCGCCTGAGCTTTACCTATAACGACCATGTGATGCATGAGCTGGATCGGGCGCAGGACCTGCGTAACGTCGGCGTGGCCGTGCCGTTGCAGGGGGTGAATCCCCCCAAGCAACATCCGCGTGAATATGACGGCAGCCACTACTGCGTGCTGGTGAGCGAGACCACGGCACAGCCGCAGCCCGGTAGCGATCAGATTAACCGCGCCTATGAAGAGGGCTGGGTCGGGCAACGGGGTTATGTACGGCCCGATGGGCGTCAGCAGCGCTGGGCGCTGGCCTTTATCGGCGATACCCTTTCCAGCGGCGGTGAAAAGTTGCCGGAAGTGTTTATTGTGGATTTGCCGCAGGATGACGCGGATTACGCCAGGGCCGGTTCCCGGCCGCTGCAGGGGACCGAAAACAGCTTGCCTGCTCCGCCGCGTGGTGTGCGTCAGCGGCGGCTGACCTTTACCGGCGAGCGTCGTTATCCCGGTGTGGTAACCGCCCCACGTCACTGGCTGCGCAGCTCGCCAGACGGCAGCATGATTGCCTGCTTGATGAAGGATGATGCGGGTGTGGTGCAATTATGGACAGTTTCGCCGAATGGCGGTGAACCACGGCAGGTCACTCGCGGCGAGCAGGGGATCCAATCGGCGTTCAGCTGGCACCCGCAGGGTGGCCGGATTGCGCTGGTGTGTGACAACAGCCTGATGCTGTGCGAGGTGGCCAGTGGCCGCATGCAGCGTCTGACTCAGCGGACGGCGCTGCCGCCATCGGGCGATGCTATCGTATTTTCACCGGATGGAAACAAAGTGGCCTTTATGCGCGAGGTCGACGGATTCAGCCAGATTTTTGTGGTTGAAGCCTGATCAACTGCGGGCCACAAGCCCGCAACTGCGTAGTTTACTGTGGGGTTGTCGTGGCGGCATGGGCAGGATCGCCGCTGGCGGCCAGATTCTGTTCTTCACCGCGCAAGATCCGCGCTCTGGGTGAGTCTGTGGTGCTGTCGCTGCCGGAGCGCATGTAGTCGTAAGGCAGCAACACGGTGTCCATCACCGCCGAGAATGGCAGGTCCAACGCCACCAGCGGCATCATCGCCCAACTGGTATTGTCGTCCTTCAGCATATCCACGCTGGCACGGGTGCCAGGATAGTAACCCTGATTAGGGCCGGTATGACTCATTACGCTGGAGCAGCCGTTGGTCGCTAACAGCATGCAACTGGTTGCTATGACTCTTATCGTTTTCATTTTCCATCCTGCAGGGTGCTGTTCCCCAAAATCTGCTGATCTATAACATCCTCTGGATGTTTTAAAAGAAGCAAGGACCCGCTCTGTGGCGGTTGTCTCACTTTATTGTAAGGGATAAAAAAACTTTCGCCGAACTGATTGTCATTTTTTTGATCGTGGGTGGTTGAAATGGTGAAAGCGACCCCCATTTTCTTATCAAGGCCAAATTAAGAATTTGCCGTAAGGGAATTCTGGCTATTTAGTCTGTCCATGATGGAAGGCTTCATTATTCAACCTCGCTGAAGTGCCTTAGGAGGCTGTTTTATGCGTAACTTTGATCTTTCACCGCTTTACCGTTCCGCGATTGGATTTGACCGTTTGTTTAACGCGTTGGAGGCAGGCCAGAGCCAAGGCAACGGCGGTTATCCACCCTATAACGTTGAGCTGGTGGATGAAAATCATTACCGCATTGCCATTGCGGTAGCCGGATTTGCCGAGCAGGAACTGGAAATCACTACCCAGGACAATCTGCTGATAGTCCGTGGCGCCCATAATAGTGAACCGGCGGAAAGAACCTACTTATATCAAGGTATTGCCGAGCGTAATTTTGAACGCAAATTCCAGCTGGCCGAGCATATCCAAATTAAAGGCGCCAAACTGGAAAACGGGTTGCTGTATATCGATATGGAACGCCTGGTACCGGAAACATTAAAACCGCGTCGTATAGAAATTAAATAATTCATATTTCATCGGCGAAACGTCTCGCTGGTGCAATGTTCATGCCTGCCGACAGGGGGCAATAAAAAATTACCTCGCTTCATAGAAGGAGTTTACATCATGCGTAATTACGATCTTTCACCTTTACTACGTCAGTGGATTGGTTTCGACAAATTGGCCAGTTCAATGGGCGGCCAGGAGCCACAGGGGTTCCCGCCTTACAACATTGAGAAAAGCGACGACAACCACTACCGCATTTCTCTGGCGTTGGCCGGATTCAAACAAAGTGAGCTGGATATTGAAGTAGAAGGTCCGCGCCTGACCGTACGTGGCAAGCCGACACCGCCAGAAAAACAGGTGGAATACCTGCATCAGGGGCTGGTGTGCAAAGAGTTCACCTTGACCTTCACATTGGCTGAGCATCTGCAGGTTTCCGAGGCCCAGTTTGAAAACGGGCTGCTGCATATCGATCTGGTGCGCCAGGTGCCGGAAGCTCTGCAACCACAGCGTATCGCCATCGGCACCACGCCGGGGCTGGAAGCCAAATAACGCTTTGAAAAACTCATAGTTTTACCTATGCATTTCATGCCGCAGAGATTCGTTCTGTGGCCTGAAAGAGGAAAGGTATCGACGGGGGAAGTCCAAACGGGCTTCCCCCGTTGCATTATGTGGCTCACCCCACAGTCGCATTTTTCCGCTTATGCCAAAATCCTTGTTAACTGTGTGACTTTAACCGCAAACCGGTTGTTAAACTTCTGGCAAGGATGTGACCTATGAGCGAAATCGCCCTGACCGTCAGTATGTTGGCGTTGGTGGCCGTTCTCGGGCTGTGGATGGGTAACTGGAAGCTGTATGGCGTAGGGTTGGGGATTGGTGGGGTACTGTTTGGCGGCATTATCGTCGGGCATTTCGCCCAGAGCTGGCAGCTCAGTCTGAATGGCGACATGCTGCACTTCATTCAGGAGTTTGGCCTGATCCTGTTCGTTTACACCATAGGTATTCAGGTCGGGCCCGGTTTCTTTTCTTCCTTGCGGGTATCCGGGTTGCGGCTCAACGGCTTCGCCATTTTGCTGGTGCTGGTGGGCGGGGTGGTCGCGGCGGTGGTTCACAAGCTGTTTGACGTCCCGCTGCCGATCATTCTTGGTGTGTTCTCCGGCGCGGTCACCAATACCCCTGCACTCGGCGCCGGGCAGCAAATTCTTACCGATTTGGGTTCAGATCCGGCAATGGTCGATCGCATGGGGATGGGCTATGCCATGGCCTATCCGTTCGGTATCTGCGGCATTCTGCTGGTGATGTGGCTGATACGCCTGTTTTTCCGCATCAATATCGAACGCGAGGCTCAGGCCTTTGAAAGCAGCCTGGGTAACCAGCGCGAGCTGCTGCAAACCATGAATATCGCGGTGCGTAACCCGAACCTGCAGGGGATGGCGATCAAGAATGTGCCGCTGCTGAACGGTGAGGATATTATCTGTTCACGCCTGAAACGCGGTGAGTTGCTGATGGTACCGGCGCCGCTCGAGAGGCTGGAGCTGGGCGACTACCTGCATCTGGTGGGCAAACGTGAAAGTCTGGAAAACGCCCGGCTGGTGATTGGCGAAGAGGTCGACGTGTCACTGTCAACGCGGGGGACGGAGCTGCAGGTGGTGAGGGCGGTGGTGACCAATGAAAAAGTCCTGGGCAGCAAAATCCGCGATCTGAATCTGAAGCAAAAATACGATGTGGTGATTTCGCGTCTCAATCGCGCGGGGGTCGAACTGGTGGCAGGCAGCAATGTGACGCTGCAATTCGGCGACATTCTCAACCTGGTTGGTCGACCGGAGTCCATCGAGGCGGTGGCGGCCATTGTCGGTAATGCCCAACAGAAGCTGCAACAGGTGCAAATGCTGCCGGTGTTTATAGGTATCGGCTTGGGGGTGCTTTTGGGGTCTGTACCGCTGTTCGTGCCGGGTTTTCCAGCAGCGTTGCGCCTCGGGCTGGCCGGTGGGCCCCTGGTCGCGGCCTTGATACTCGGGCGTATCGGTAGCATTGGCAAGCTGTATTGGTTTATGCCGCCCAGCGCCAACCTGGCGCTGCGTGAACTGGGTATCGTGCTGTTTCTGGCGGTGGTGGGGCTGAAGTCGGGCGGTAACTTTGTCGATACCCTGATTAATGGCGACGGGATGGCGTGGATTGGTTACGGTGCACTGATCACCGCAATCCCGTTGCTCAGCGTTGGCGTATTGGCGCGGATGGTGGGCAAGATGAATTATTTGACGCTGTCCGGCATGCTGGCGGGTTCAATGACCGATCCGCCGGCGCTGGCCTTTGCTAACGGTCTGCACCCGACCAGCGGCGCTGCCGCGCTGTCTTACGCCACGGTTTACCCTTTGGCGATGTTCCTGCGCATCATGTCGCCACAGCTGCTGGCGGTGTTGTTCTGGGCAATGTGAGGTTTTGGGGCGCCTTCTGCGCGCCCCATTCGAGGATCAGCCAGCTTCCTGATGAGCACGCTCAATCTCTTCCGCCAGTATCGCCACGCCACGTTCAATTTTCTCCGGATCCGGCACGTAGTTCATCCGCATGCACTGATGAGTATGCGGCCACTCATGCTCCAGCCCCGGGAAGAAGTAGTGGCCCGGCACCATCAGCACGCCGCGTTTTTTCAGACGCTGATACAGCAGCTCGGTGGTGATCGGCAGATCCTTGAACCACAGCCAAAGGAAAATAGCCCCTTCCGGTTTATGGATCAGGCAGCGTTCCGGCGACAGATAACGGCGGATAATGCTGATGGTCTGTTCGACGCGTTGCTTGTAGAACGGGCGGATCACCTCGTTTGACAGCCGCAACAGGTCACCACGTTCGATCATTTCCGTTGCCATCGCCGGCCCCATGCTGCCTGGCGACAAGCTGATAATGCCGTTCATGTTGGTCAGGGCGCCGATGGTTTTCTCATCGGCGATCACGATGCCGCAGCGCGAGCCGGGCAGGCCAAGTTTCGACAGGCTCATGCACAGGATAATGTTTGGGTTCCACAGCGGTGTAGCGTCGCTAAAGATAATGCCGGGGAAGGGCACGCCGTAAGCGTTATCGATCACCAGCGGGATATTGCGCTGCTGCGCCAGTCGATCAAGCTTCATCAGCTCTTCGTCGGTGATCACGTTGCCGGTCGGGTTGGTCGGGCGTGACACGCAGATCATGCCGATATCGTCGCCGATATTCAGATGTTCGAAGTCAACGTGATACTTGAACTGGCCTTCCGGCAGCAGCTCAATGTTGGGCTTGGCTGAAACAAACAGCCCCTCGTCCAACCCGGCATCGGCATAGCCGATATATTCCGGCGCCAGCGGAAACAGCACGCGACGACGGCTGCCGTCGGCATAGCGCCCGGCAAACAGGTTAAACAAGTAGAAAAATGCGCTCTGACTGCCATTTGTCAGTGCAATGTTCTGTGGCGAGATCTGCCAGCCCAGCTCATCGCGCAGCAAATTAGCCAGCGCTTTCAGCAGGGCGTCTTTGCCCTGCGGGCCGTCATAGTTACACAGCGCCTCGGTCAGTTTGCCCTGATCGAGCATGTCCTGGCACAGCTGTTTGAAGTAGCTTTCCATCTCAGGAATTTGCGCCGGATTACCGCCGCCGAGCATGATGGCACCGGGGGTACGCAGGCCTTCGTTCAGGTCATCCATTAAACGGGTAATGCCCGCGTAACGGGTAAATTTGTCGCCGAAAAGTGAAAAAGTCATAGGTGCAACTGTATTGTTTTTAGCAGGTAATACCCCACCATACCGCCAGACAATTTCCGGTGCAATGCGGTTCATAAAACAACCACCGGGAGTAAACTTCACCCGATGGTTTTTTAGCAGCATATCTCTCTGAATTATTGTGACCGATCGCCGACCCAGGCCACCATCAATCTATCGTCGCCGAGCCGCCGGCTGAAAGCATAGTAGTGTGCCGTTTGCTGCGACTGCTGCGTGCCGGCACCGATCGCCGGGTGACGAGCGCGGAATTGACCCAGCCGCTGCCAGTGTGCCAACAGAGGCGCTTTGACGCCCTGCAACTCACTCCAGTTCATATCGGAACGGGTCCCCTGCAGCGGATCTGAGCCGGTGGGACCCAGTTGACGGCCACTTTCATCGCCGTAGTAAATCTGCACCGCACCGGGTGCCAACAGCAACAGATCGGCAGCGCGCTGCTGCAGCGTTAGCGACCCTTTAGCATCGCTGGCAAAGAACAGCCGGGTATCGTGCGAGGAGATGTAGCTCAACACGTTGAAATCCTGCAGCTTGTCAGCCATCTGTCGGTAGGTGGCATCGATGTTGGAGAAGCAAGCCAAGGCCTGAGAAGCCTGATCCTGGAAGTCAAAATTGATCATCGCGTCGAAGCCGTTCTGGTAATAGTCGCTTTTCATCACGCCATGGCCCCAGGCCTCGCCGGTCATCCAGAAAGGGGCGTCATCCAGTGCCTGTTGTGGATGGGCGGCTTTCCACTCTGCCAGAGCTGCGGTGGCGCGCTGTTTCAATAGCGCCAGCGTTGGTTTTTCTACGTGCTTGGCGGTGTCGACGCGAAAACCGTCAATGCCGTAATCGCGTACCCACTGGCTGAGCCAGGTGGTCAGGTAGTCGCGTGTGGTGGCGCCGGGAATATCCCGCGCGGCGGTATCGGGTTTATGGCGGTAAAACAGGGGCAGGCCACTGGCACCGGGCGCTTCAGTTTTGATGTCCGGAAGGAAAGCCAGCGACATGGTGAGATCGTTATAGCCCGGTGGATCGTAGTCACCGATATCGGTACGGATCCAGTTTTTGCCCCACCATGAACTCCAGCCCGCTTTGTCGCTGAAGTTGATGTAATCGTTGAAGCTGTGCCAGTTTTGACCGGGGCCTGGCCGCCAGTCGCCCCAATGTTTACCCAGGGTTTTTTCGATTTCTTCCTCTTTCAGATACAGCGAACCGAATTGGAAGGTTTGCATATCCGCCAGCGTGGCGTAGCCGACGTGATTTACGACCACGTCAAACAGAATGCGGATGCCGCGTTGGTGCGCCTGATCGACCAGCGTGCGCAGCTCTTGCTCGCTGCCCATATTGGCATCGAGTCGGGTCCAGTCCAGCGCGTAGTAGCCGTGATAGGCGTAATGCGGGAAGTCTCCTTTGGTGCCGCCGCCGACCCAACCGTGGATCTGCTCCAGCGGTGAACTGATCCACAGCGCATTGACGCCGAGCTGTTGCAGATAATCCAGTTTTTGGGTCAGACCCGCCAAATCACCGCCGTGGAAGGTGCCAATCTCCTGCATGCCGTCACTGCGGCGCCCGTAGCTGTGGTCGTTGGCCGGGTTGCCGTTCTCAAAGCGGTCGGTAAGGGCAAAATACACCGTGGCGTTGTGCCAATTGAAGGGGGCCGGTTTTTCGCTGCCGGCAGATTCCAGCAATAGCAGTCCGCCGCTACCGGCGGCAGGTTGCAGAGTAATTTTGCCCTGGCTGACCTTCGTCGTTTGGCCTGAATAGAAATCGCGTACCGATTCGCCTTCGTCAAAGGTTGCCGCGACATCAAGGGTGACCGGTTTACCGTCCCAGCGTTGGCAGGTGTGCGTGGCGGCAGCAGTGGCGGTTTCCGGTGCGGTTTTCAGACTGAGTTGTAACGTCGGCGTGCCGCTGCGCGTATCGATGCGCACCTGGTATTCCCCGGTGCGGAACAGCCGCCAGTTAACCGGCGGGCTATCGCCGCAGGGTTGCAGTGACAACGTTTGGTTCAGTTTGACCGGCGCAGTTGGCTGCCAGCATTGCTGGTCTTGGTAAATCTTCAGCGGCAGTTCGCCTCTGGGCAGCGTGGCGTGGCTGGTGAACAAGCCATCGGCGGAAGTACCGTCAAAGGCCGGGAAGCTTTGCAGCGTCCAGCTTGCCATTGCCGCAGGTGACAGCAGCATCAGCAGGGGAAGGGTCAGGCGTTTCATGGCTCTCCTTACGCGTGGCAGGAAGCGTTTTTATCGTAGGGTAATGCCCAGTGTGACGAACGATGAAAAAATAGCCTCATCCCGGCGCGAGATTTTCAGGGAGGAGAAGGCAGGGGGAGAGCCGAGGCTGTTATCCGGTGATTTTTTAATCTATATTACAATGTATACATTGTAGTGTGAGGTGATCTATGAGCGTGATGTCCGTTCGACTATCGGAAGATCTCAGTGAGCAGCTCGAGGCTTTGGCCAAAGCGACCGGCAGGACTAAATCGTTTTTGGCCGGGCAGGCTATCCGAGATTTCATTAACCGCGAGGCCTGGCAAATTGCTGAAACTCAGCAGGCAATCATTGAGGCGGATCAGGGTGATTTTGTTTCTGACGATGAAATGGAAACCCGCTTCAAGAAGATGGGGGTGATTGATAACGATGAAAATTAAATGGCTAAGGAAAGCCGCAAGCAATCTTGATGACGAATATGATTGGTTTTATCAAGAGAGTCCTCAGGTTGCGACAGAGTTTGCCAGGGAGGTCTTTCGCTTAGTGAATTTGCTGGTTTCAAACCCGGCCCTCGGCAGAGCTGGCAGGGTGATGGGCACCCGGGAAATCGTGATGAAAACCTTCCCGTACCTGATCCCGTACAGAATTAAAAACAATGAAATACATATCCTTAGAATATTCCATATGCGCAGGCGTCCGCCAAAAAAGTGTTGGTGATTTTGCATGGATGCCAGTTTTTGCTCACTGGCATCCATGAAAGTTACTTCTTCAACAGCTGCGGGTTGACGCAGTTTTCTGTGACCTTGCCGGTCAGTGCGGCGATCAGGTTGTCCACGGCGCAGGCGGCCATGCCGTAACGGGTCTCATGGGTTGCAGAACCGATGTGCGGTAGCGCCACGACGTTCGGCAACGTCAACAGCGGTGAAGAAACCGGCAGCGGTTCCTGTTCGAACACATCCAGCCCGGCGGCATGAATAGTGCCGTTTTTCAGCGCCTCAACCAGCGCCGCTTCATCCACCACCGGGCCGCGGCCGGCGTTGATCAGAATGCCGCTCTTTTTCATCTTCGCCAGTTGGTCACGGCTGATCATATGGAAAGTTTCGTCGGTCAGCGGCAGCGTAATGCAGATGAAATCGGATTCGGCCAACAGGGTATCCAGGTCACAGCGGCGGGCATTAAAACGCTGCTCCGCTTCTTCATGAGTGCGGCGGGCGTTATACAGCACCGGCATGCCGAAGCCGAAATGAGCGCGTTGCGCCAGCGCCAGACCAATACGGCCCATGCCGAGGATGCCGATGGTTTTATGGTGCACGTCAACGCCAAACCAGTCTGCCCCGATACTGCCCTGCCATTCGCCGGCTTTCACCCGATCGGCCACTTCCACCACCCGACGCGCCGTCGCCAAAACCAGGCTCATGATGGTGTCGGCGACGGTTTCAGTCAGCACGGTTGGGGTGTGCATCAGCAGCACGTGATGGGCATTAAGCGCGTCAACGTCGAAATTATCGTAACCGACGGAAATGGTTGAGGCCGCGCGCAGTTTGGGGGCCTGCTGCAGAAAAGCCTCATTAATTTTGCCGCCGGAACCGATGATCCCTTCTGCCTGCTGCAGCGCCTGGCGCAGCTCATCGCGGTTTTCCGGGTTTAGCCCGTTGAAAGCGTGCACGGTGAAGTGCTGTTCCAGTCTTTCACGCAGGTCGGTGGGAATGCTTTTGTATAACACGATAGAAGGCTTCATCACTTACTCCAGCAATACCCTTCGACTTTCAGACTGCTGCGTTGTTAACGGCTCGAACTTCCCCCAGTGACTTACTTACGTAAACGCCTGGGGGAAGTTTGTTTGTCGCCTGGCTGCAGCCTGAAAGCCATTGGGTATATTCAACAGAACATAAATTATAACGAGACTAAGCCAGCTGTGGGTGAGCCTCGTTGCGAGCGGGCTTGACGATCAACGTGACGAACACGGCGACCAGCAGCGCAATGGCCATGAACATATAGGAAGCCGCCGGGCTGCCGGTCGCGCCGTTGAGGTAACCGACGAACCAGGAGCCAAAGAAGGAACCCAACGCCCCCATGCTGTTGATCAACGCCATGGCGCCGCCGGCGACGTTTTTCGGCAGCATCTCGGGAATGATGGCGAAGAACGGCCCGTAAGGGGCGTACATTGCCGCACCGGCAATCACCAGCAGGGCATAAGAGACCCAGAAGTGGTTGGCACCTACGGCATAAGAACCAAAGAACGCCAGCGCGCCAACCAGCAGCAGCGGCCAGACGAACAGCTTACGGTTTTGCATTTTGTCCGAAGCCCAGGACACCAGGATCATGGCGATGGTCGCCGCCAGGTAAGGCACCGCCGACAGCCAGCCGGCCTCCACCATGCCCATTTCCATGCCGCTGCGCAGGATGGAAGGCAACCACAGCACGAAGCCATACACGCCAATGCTCCAGGCGAAGTACTGGACGCAAAGCAGGATCACGTTGCGTGAGCGGAAGGCTTCGCTGTAGTTACGCACCGCTTTGATGCCTTTCTGCTCTTCTTCCAACTGCTGCTGCAGGGCCAGCTTTTCGTCATCGCTCAGCCATTTGGCCTGCGCCGGTTTGTCTTTGACCAGCACCCACCAGCAGAAGGCCCAGATCACGGCAGGAATGCCTTCAAAGATGAACATTTCACGCCAGCCGTAGGCATGGATCAGGTAGCCGGAAACTACCGACATCCACAGCACGGTGACGGGGTTACCGAGGATCAGGAAGGTATTGGCACGCGAACGCTCGGACTTGGTGAACCAGTTGCTGATGTAAATCAGCATGGCCGGCATCACCGCGGCTTCCACCACGCCGAGAATAAAACGGATCGCCGCCAGCATCGGGATATTGCTGACCATGCCGGTCAGCGAGGCGCAGGCGCCCCACAGGATCAGGCACCAGAAAATCAGTTTTTTTACGCTGCGGCGTTCGGCATAGATCGCACCCGGGATTTGGAAAAAGAAATAGCCGAGGAAAAACAGCGCGCCCAACAGCGAAGACATGCCTTTGGTGATGCCCAGGTCGTCATTGATGCCGGCCGCAGAGGCAAAGCTGAAGTTGGCCCGGTCGAGATAGGCCAGGCTGTAGGTGATAAACACGATGGGCATGATGTACCACCAGCGTTTAGCCGCGATAGTCGCTTTGGTCATGTTCAGATTCCTTCAGTGGTGTCGTAGTGCTCTCCCGGCGGATCTGGTTGTAGGGCCAGAGGCATCAGCCGTTCGGAGAAGGCTATTAACTGATATTGTTTTGTTATATTTATTCAGCCAGTGCCGCGCGGGTCGGCAACCCTTCGCTGTCGCCGATGGCCTGAATGGCCAGCGAGCCGATTTTATTGCCGCGTTGCACCGCCTGTTTCAGCGTTTTGCCTTCCAGCAGGGCGCTGATGGTCCCGACGGCAAAGCCGTCTCCTGCACCTACGGTATCCACCACATTGCTGACTTTAATTGCGGCTACCGCCGCCTGATCGCCCGCTGCGGTTTTAAACCAGGCGCCATCCGGGCCGGTTTTAATGATCACCGCCTGTACGCCGCGCTCCAGATAAAAATCGGCAATCCCTTCCGGTGTCGACTGGCCGGTAAGAATTTGCCCTTCTTTCAGCCCCGGCAGCACCCAGTCGGCGGCAAACGCCAGCTTGTTCAACTGCTCGATCATCACCTGCTGGCTGGACCACAACACCGGGCGCAGATTGGGGTCAAATGAAATGGTTTTTCCCATCGCCCGCATCTCGCGTGCGGCGTGGTTGCACAGCGCCAGCGATTGACCGGACAGCGCTGCCGCCACGCCGCTCAGGTGCAGGTGGCGTGCGGAACCGAAGTAATCGCGGCTGAAGTCGTCGACCGACAGGTGGCTGGCCGCCGAGCCTTTGCGGAAATACTCCACACTGGGATCGGTACCATCGGAGGTTTTAGATTTGATCTGAAAGCCGGTCGGATAATTAGCATCCACCGTCACTTGCTGGGCGTTGATGCCTTCTTTTTTCAACTGCTGCAGGGTGAAGCGGCCGAAAGTGGCGTTGCCGACGCGGCTGACCCAGCCGACGTTCAGCCCCAGGCGAGCCAGGCCGATCGCGACGTTCAGCTCGGCGCCGGCAATGCGTTTGGTGAAGTTGTCCACTTCCGCCAGGTCGCCGGTTTGGGTTGCCACGAACATCGCCATGGCTTCACCCAGAGTGACGACGTCCAGTTGCGCGCGATGCGTGGTAGTCAGCGTTGTCATGATGTTTACTCCGCGCGCAAAAGGTTAACGTAGTAGCGGGTCACGTCTTCCAGACTGTTACCTTGCAGTGGGAATTCAATGCCGCGTGGTGCGTCCAGCGGCAGGTGAGTCAGCAGATCGCGCCATTTGCCGTCGCTGTCATCCAGCGCCACGGCACGCCAGCCTTTCAGGCTATGAGTGGCGGCTTTAACGTGAACGTAGCTGACGTGGCGGGCCAGGCGATCGGCGGCGGCGAAGGCGTCTTGCCCCACCCAGTGCCAGTTGGCCATGTCGAACGTCATGCTGACCGGCAGACGGTTATCTTCTGCGGCGTGGAAAAAGGCGTTGAGCAGCGACAGAATGCCGCAGTCAGGCGTTTGATCGTTCTCGACCACCAGGCTGACCGGGTGCTGCTCCAGTGCCACTTTCAGTTCGGTAAAGTCGAAGCCCGGCTGGTAATGCCCAAGCGAGAGTTTCAACTGACGCGCGTTCAGCGTCTGGGCTTCCGCCAGCAGTGCCGGCAGGTTCGGGTTGAGCGTATGCTGTGGGGTAAACAGAGCCTCAGGCGCAGAGTAAACGGCAAACAGCTGCTGTTGTTCGATGGCCTGAGCCAGTGCCGGCAGGTTTTCCAGCTCCTGGGCAGAAAACAGTTCGCGGCGGATCTCTACACCGTCGGCGCCGGCATCGGCAATGATCGGCAATAATGCGGCCTGGCCGCCGAGCTGTTGGACGGTATCGGTGCCGTAGGCACCGGTCACCACGATAATTTCTCTTGTCATTTTTTGCTCCTGAGGTGGCGTTATCCCACCGCTGCTGTTAACCACACGTTAAATGGTACCGGTTCCAGGCGAAAGCAACAGAGTGTAAAAATATGATCGCAATCACGAACATGAGCAAAAAATAGTCTGGGGAGAAGCTGGCTGGGGCGCCGTATGTCGCGCCCTGAGCGGGAAAGAAGGGGACTATCGGGTGGTGGAGCCGCGCACGATCAGTTCACCGGGGAACATCTGCTCGCTGATGGGGGTATCCAGACCCTGAATGCGTTGCACCAATTGCTCTAGCGCGGCGTGGCCCATTTGATAGGTCGGCTGTTTCAGCGTGGTGATGCCCACCCCGGCCAGTTCGGCCCATTCCAGTTCGTCAAAGCCCAGCAGGCCTATATCGCTGCCCCATTGGATACCCAGTCGACGCATGGCGCGCGCTACCTGCAGCGTCAGCGCACCGTTGGCGGAAATGACCGCTTTGCGCATGCCGCGATGGCGGGTATTAAAATCGCCGAGCACGTCTTCCAGAAGCTTGACGTCGTTCAGCGGGACTTCGGCCTGCTCGGCCAACAGCCCGACATGTTGCGCCATGGTTTGGTTAAACGCGTGCAGCCGTTCCAGACGGGTATTGACCGTGCCAATGGGCTCGCTGAGAAACAGAATGGCTTCGAAACCTTGTTGCAGCAGGTGTTCCGTGGCGGTCGTGGCGGCTTCGTGGTTGTTGAGGCCCACCACATCGCAGGCGAAATCATGAATTTTTCGGTCGATCAGTACCATCGGCAGCATGGATTGTTGCAGCGTCGATAACGCCTCTTCGCGCATACCGACGGCGTTGACCACAATGCCCTCTACCCGGTAGCTGCTGAGCAGTTGCAGGTAGTGCTGTTCCTGATTGACCTCGTTGTTGGTGTTACACACCAGCAGGGTAAAGCCGTGCTGACGACAGGCGGCTTCAATGCCGCGCATAACGTCCACCGAATAGGGGTTGGTTATATCGGCGATGATCAGGCCAATCAGCCGCGTCTGTCCGCCTTTCAGGCTCCGCGCCATCTGGCTTGGACGGTAGTCGAGCTGGAGGATAGCCTGCTCGATGCGCTGTTTGAGATCGTCAGAAAGCAGGTGCTGCTCACCATTCAAGTAGCGCGATACGCTGGTTTTACCGGTCTTGGCGGTTTTCGCCACATCGCTGATGGTGGCCCGCCCCGAGGCGCGTATTGCCTTAACACTGCTCACAACCGATCTCCCCTGAGGTTAATTGCCAAGGAGACTATCACACAGAATGTATAGCCGGGAATGTTGAATGGGATACGGGAAGGGGATCGACAGGATAAAAATGGCGGGGCGTTGTGCCCCGCGCGGGATTATTGCAGTGGGCTGAGGGTGATCTCGACGCGACGGTTTTGCGCCTTGCCTTCTGCCGTGCTGTTGGAAGCGATCGGATTATCCGGACCTGCCCCGGTGGTGCGAATGCGGTTAGCCGCCACGCCCTGGGTGATTAATGCGCTGCCAACGCCGTCGGCACGTTGCTGCGACAGGGTCATGTTCAGTGAACGGGAGCCGGTGCTGTCGGTGTAGCCGACCACGTTAACCGCCGTTTTCGGGTATTCCTTCAGGACCATGGCAACGCCGGTCAGGGTGTTGGCGCCTGCCGGTTTCAGGGTGGCGCTGCTGCTGTCAAAGGTGACATTGTTCGGCATGTTCAGCACGATATTGTCGCCCTGACGGGTAACGCTGACGCCGGTGCCTTTCATTTTGTCGCGCAGTTTGGCTTCCTGCACGTCCATGTAATAGCCGGCACCGCCGCCCAATGCCGCACCGGCTGCTGCGCCGATCAGTGCGCCTTTGCCGCGGTCTTTTTTCGACGAGGACAGCACGCCAACGCCGGCACCCAGCGCGGCGCCCAGGCCTGCGCCAATGCCGGATTTACCGGCTTCGGATTCCCCGGTGTACGGGTTGGTGGTACAGGCTGACAGCGTGAGCGCCACGCTCACCGCGCCGGCAATAATCGCAATGCGTTTTTTCATCTTTTTTCCTTTGTGGCATCAGAATCTGGGTGCGCCAATCCAATTTGGGGGGCGCTAAAAAACCGTTGTCGGCACGCCAAGACGTACCGAAGCGCTACTATGACGCGGATACTTTCCGGCAGTTCCGGAAAAAACGTGACAAAATATAAGCGGATAACGGGCTTGAGCCTGTTATCCGGCAAAAAGCGAGGGAATACCATGCAGCGGATTCTGAATTGAACGCATCCCGGTGTGGGATGCGCCTTTTTTAGCCGGAAGTGACAAGATTTAAACTGCGGAAGGCCAGTTCATGATTAAGGTATAGGCCTGAGTTTCTTCGTTAAACAGACGCTGCGTCACCTGGAAACCCAGCTTGTGGTAGAACGCGCAGGCGCGCAGGTTTTGCTGATACACCTCCAGGCTTAGCTGGGGATAGCGCTGTTGTACGTGCGCCATCAGCGCCTGTCCTACGCCATGGCCATGAAAGGCCTGTTCAACGAACAGTGCGCCAATAAAGCGTTGATCCAACACGCTGATAAACCCGACGATTTCCCCTTGATGCCAATAGGCCCAGCTTTGCGCTCGCGGCAGATAGTTTTCCCGCACCAGCGTCGCGCTTTCTTGCCAGTAGCTTTCCTTGACGAACGGGTGCGCAGCAATGGTGCTGGGCAACCACAAGGCCATTAACCGCGCCATGTCTGCCGGTTGGCAGGGGCGGATCACTGCGGCTTTGGGTAGCAGAGGCACCCTGTCAGATGATCGTTCACCAGCCCGCTGGCCTGCATAAAGGCGTAACAGGTGGTGGATCCGATAAATTTGAAGCCGCGTTTTTTCAGTGCCTTGGACAAGGCGTCCGAGCGTTCGGTTTTCGCCGGCACCTGGTTCAGTTGCTGCCAACTGTTGAGCTGTGGCTCGCCGTCGACAAAGGACCAGATGAAAGTGACGAAATCTTCCCCGGCTGCTTCCATCGCCAGATAGGCTTTGGCATTGGCGATGATGGCTTCAATTTTGCCCCGGTGACGGATAATGCCGCTGTCCTGCAGCAGCGTTGCTATCTCCTTTTCATCGATAGCGGCCACCCGTTGCGGATCGAAGTTGTGAAAGGCGCGACGGTAATTTTCACGCTTTTTCAGCACGGTGATCCAGGAAAGCCCAGCCTGCTGCCCTTCCAGGCAGAGCATTTCAAACAGCTCGCGCGCATCGGTGGTTGGTGCGCCCCATTCCTTGTCGTGATACTCGAGATATAACGGATCTGCCGTCACCCAACCGCAACGTTCGTTGGTCATACTGACTGTCCTTGTGCTGTGTTTATTTACAGTAATCATTACCTGAAGTGATGAACTTGGCAAGCCCCTGATTGTTTTATCATCAGTCGGCTTGACGTGGGGGAAAAGCCAGCAATATTTACTAGATGGCCGGCAGGTAAAAAGGCCAATGATAAAAACGTATTTTCCTTCATTTGCTGGCTCTCAGGAGTCTATTCATGCCTCTAAAAATAACTCGTATGCACCGTCCGGCGGTGCTTGCAGTGGCGATATTGTGCAGTATGACGACCCCGGTGCTGGCCTATGATCAACTCTACGTCTTCGGCGACAGCCTGAGCGACACCGGCAACAATGGCCGCTTTACCTACGACAGCAATAAGCATCTGTTATACGACGAAGTATTGGCGCAGCGCATCGGCGCGGCGTTAGTGGCGTCGGACGATGGTGGCAATAACTATGCTGCCGGCGGTGGCGTGGCGGTACCGGCGCTGAATTCGGCAGATAATACTCAGGATCAGGTACAGAGCTACCTCAACCGGGTCAATGGCCGGGCAGACGGTGACGGTCTGTATATACACTGGATTGGCGGCAACGACCTGGCGGCGGCGGCATTAAACCCGACGACCGCGCCGGGCGTGGCCTACAACAGCGCAGCGGCGGCGGCCGCGCAGGTTCATTCATTGCTGAATGCCGGTGCCGGTACGGTGATCGTGCCGACGGTGCCGAATATTGGCTCCACGCCGCAGTTGATGGAGCTGATTATCCAGCAGGCGTTGACGCCGGTGCAAAACGCAGCGGTTCAGGCGGCTTACGCCACCCTGAATTCGCTGGCCACGCCGGATGACGCTTCACGTACCGAGGCTATCCATCAGGCCCTGACGGCAGCCGCCGCGCAGGGCAGCGCGGTCCCGCAGGTGCAGCAGGCGATCGCCGCGCAGCTGATTGCCGCTTATGACAGCCTTAGCGCGCAGGCGGCGCAACTGACCGATTTCTACAACCAGAGCGAAGACCGCCTGTTGGCGCAGGGGAGCGGGAATATCGTTCGGGTCGATGTGAACAAACTGTTTGGCGAGGCGATGGCCAACCCGGCGCAGTTTGGCTTTACCAATACCGCAGGCATGGCCTGTCCGCCGGGCGTTTCCTCTGCGGTGTGCCGTTCTGCCATGCCGGGCTTTGATAGCAGCCAAGCCTACCTGTTCGCCGACCATTTTCATCCCAGCCCGCAGGCGCATCTGCTGATTGCCGATTACATTCAGGCGGTGCTCGACGGTCCTGCGCAGGTGGTGGCGCTGAGTCAGGCGACGGCGGCCATGGCGCGTGACAGCCGTGCTACCCTCGACAGCCGTTTTCAACAGTTGCGCAGTGGCGAAAACCCGCAAGGATCGCTGGGCGTGTTCGGAGGCTATGCCGGGCAGCACTATGATTATTCTTCCAATCTGGCGGCGGGCGATGGCAACGCCACCACCCACAATCTGACGGTAGGGGTGGATTACCAGTTGACCGACGGCTGGCTGATCGGCGCGCTGATTTCCGGTTCCAATGACGATCAACAGCCCTCCAGCCGCTACGACTACAAAGCGCGTGGCCTGCTATTTTCCGCCTTTACCGCCCTTGACCTGTTTGAAAACGGTTGGGTGAATGCCGATCTGCACTATGCGACGATGAATTACGATGATATTCGCCGCAGCATGCAGCTTGGGGCGTTAACCCGTACCGAAACCGGCAACACCGACGGCAAGCAATGGGGGGCGCGGATCACCGCCGGTTACGATTTCCCCGTCACCTCTTACCTGACCACCGGACCGATGGCACAGTTTGCCTGGGATTACAGCAACGTTTCCGGTTACAGCGAAGACGGCAATGACAGCACCGCCATGCGCTTTAACGATCAGACCTACCATTCGCAGATCGGTGCGTTAGGTTGGCGGTTGGACAGCAAGTTCGGCCTGTTTAATCCCTATGCCGAGGTGAGCTATCAGCATCAGTTTGGTGATGACGTTTACCGTGCCGGCGGTGGGCTGAAGTCCACGCAGACCTCGTTTACCCGCGACAGCGCCAGCCAGGATAAAAACTGGGTGGATGTGACGCTGGGGGCGAATATGCCGTTGACCGATCAGGTGGCGGCTTTCGCCACCGTTTCTCAGACCGGCGGCCTGAGCAGTGGCGAACAGTTTATGTATAACGTCGGGGTCAGCGCGCGTTTTTGAGTGTCGATGCCCGATCGCTTAGAGGGCCGTTTGCTGCACTTCCGGGCGGTTGGGCAGCGTGTTCTCGGCCACTATCTTTTTTTCCGGCTGTAGCAGCGTCATGCACAGCATGCTGCAGAAAGACACCACGGCGGTGGCGAAGAACATGGCGCCATAGCCGTGGTGCTGTGCCAGCCAGCCACTCAGCATCGGCGCGGTGATCGAGGCAATATTGGCGATCGCCAGCGTCATGCCGCTGTAAGCCCCCACCGAAGCCTTCGGCGTGACGTCTATCACTACCGACCAATACACGTTATTGACCAGCGCATTCAGCGCATTGCCGAGCGTCATCAACAAAATGATTTCGGTCGGCGTGCTCATAAAGGGGATCAGGACAAAGCAGGTGGCGGTCAGCAACAGGGTGACTGCCGCAAACAGGTTGCGCGCCAGCCGCAGGTTGCCAAAGCGTTTCAACAGCGCATCGGCGATGCGACCGCCGAGCAGCACGGTGAAGCAGGCACCGCTCCACGGGATCATCGCGACGTACCACAGCGAATGCAGGTCGTAGTTAAAAGTATCCTGCAGGTATTTGGGGCCCCAGGTCACCAACACAAAGGTGACATAAAGGAACGAGAAATAACCCAGCGCGTTAAACACCAGCGTGCGGTTGGTGAAAAACGCCCACCATGGCAGAGGCGTTTGTGCATTATCGGCTTCCTGATCGGCGCTGATGATGGCCAATTCGGCGGCGTTGACTTCAGGATGCTCCTGCGGTGTGTCGGTGAAGAAACGGGCAAACAGCAGAATGGCGATAAGCGAAAACAGGCCCAGCAGCATGAACATGCTGCGCCAGTCATCGGTCAGCAGCAGTAACCCCACGGCCAGCGGCGCGGTCAACAGAGAACCCACCTGGGTGCTCAGCAATCCGATGCCCAGTGAAAAGCCACGCTCTTTGCGCGGCGCCCAGTTGGCGATGGTTTTATTCATCAGCGCGTAGGCCGGACCTTCGGCAAAGCCGAACATGATCCGCAGTGCGGCAAACCCCATAATGGCGGAGCCGCCGAACAGCGCCACGCCCAGCTCGCCGGCCCAGGCGGTAGCAATCTCCAGCAGTGACCACAGCGCCCCGGCGATCAGCCAGACTTTTTTGGTGCCGATACGGTCGGCCAGAAAACCGCCGCACAGCGAACCGAACAAATAACCAAAGCCAAAATAGCCCAGCACGGCGCCCAGCTGCGCCTTGTTGAAGTTGAATTCATGGGAGATATCGTTGGCGGCGAAGGAGAGCGCTCCGCGATCGACGTAGTTGATCAGTGCAATGAAGAACACCATGGCGAAAATACGGTAACGATAGCGGCTGTCGGTTAAGGCGGTTGTCATCAGCGAATCTCCTGAAAGGACGAATATCAGGACGCTAGCAAGGTTGGTGCCAGCCTGAGTGACGCCCTCGGGCCGGGGAATGGGGAGGGATTAAGACGCTGAACCGGTGCTAAAGAGGGGCATTTGCCCTGTTTTAGTGCGTGAAAAGACCGCGCTTCTTTGATGATTCACACTTGTTGCGGGATTCTGGCTGTATATCTTACGGTCAACGGGTATACTGGCCCATCCCATTTAAATCCACTTGTATCGCGTGCGAATTCAACATGCAAAAGTTTGATACCAAGACCTTTCAGGGCCTGATCCTGACACTGCAGGACTATTGGGCGCGCCAAGGCTGCACCATCGTTCAACCCCTGGACATGGAAGTCGGCGCGGGAACCTCTCACCCGATGACGTGCCTGCGCGCGCTGGGGCCGGAGCCAATGGCTACCGCCTACGTGCAGCCGTCCCGCCGTCCTACTGACGGCCGCTACGGTGAAAACCCGAACCGTTTGCAACACTACTATCAGTTCCAGGTGGTGATTAAGCCATCGCCGGACAACATTCAGGAACTGTACCTGGGCTCGTTGAAAGAGCTGGGTCTGGATCCGACCATTCACGACATCCGCTTCGTAGAAGATAACTGGGAAAACCCGACGCTCGGCGCCTGGGGCCTGGGCTGGGAAGTATGGCTGAACGGCATGGAAGTGACTCAGTTCACTTACTTCCAACAGGTCGGCGGTATGGAGTGCAAACCGGTCACCGGCGAGATCACTTACGGTCTGGAACGTCTGGCGATGTATATCCAGGGCGTGGACAGCGTATACGATCTGGTGTGGAGCGATGGCCCGCTGGGTGTGACCACCTATGGCGACGTGTTTCACCAGAACGAAGTGGAGCAGTCCACTTATAACTTCGAATACGCCGACGTGGACTTCCTGTTCTCCTGCTTTGAGCAGTATGAGAAAGAAGCCCAGTCGCTGCTGGCGCTGGAGAAACCGCTGCCGCTGCCGGCTTACGAACGTATTCTGAAGGCCGGCCACACCTTCAACCTGCTGGATGCGCGCAAGGCGATCTCGGTGACCGAGCGTCAGCGTTATATTCTGCGTATCCGCACGCTGACCAAAGCCGTTGCCGAGGCCTACTACGCTTCCCGCGAAGCGCTGGGCTTCCCAATGTGCAAAAAGAACGAGAACTAAGAGGCAGCCATGACTCAACAGACTTTCCTGGTGGAAATCGGCACGGAAGAGCTGCCGCCGAAGGCTCTTCGTTCACTGGCAGAATCCTTTGCCGCGAATTTTACCGCCGAGCTCGACAGTGCCAATCTCGAACATGGCGAAGTGAGCTGGTTTGCCGCACCGCGCCGTCTGGCGCTGAAAGTGGCCAACTTGCACGCAGCGCAGGCCGATCGCGA
Organism: Serratia liquefaciens; assembly: GCA_012719855.1. Taxonomy (GTDB): domain Bacteria; phylum Pseudomonadota; class Gammaproteobacteria; order Enterobacterales; family Enterobacteriaceae; genus Serratia; species Serratia liquefaciens_A. The sequence goes on from JAAXZN010000040.1 coordinate 79,804, forward strand.
AGTCGAAAAGCGCGGCCCGGCCATTGCCCAGGCGTTTGACGCCGAAGGCAAGCCAAGCAAAGCGGCCGAAGGGTGGGCACGCGGTTGTGGCATCACCGTCGATCAGGCCGAGCGCCTGGTGACCGATAAAGGTGAATGGCTGCTGTATCGCGCCCATGTTAAAGGCCAGCCTGCGCAAGCGCTGCTGGCGGGCATGGTCAGCAATTCGTTGGCCAAGCTGCCTATCCCGAAACTGATGCGCTGGGGTAATTCTGACGTGCAGTTCGTGCGTCCGGTACACACCGTGACTATGTTGCTGGGTGAAGAACTGATCCCAGGCACCGTGCTGGGCATCGATTCTGCCCGCACTGTTCGCGGTCACCGCTTTATGGGTGAAGCCGAATTCACCCTCGACAACGCCGACCAGTACCCGCAGATCCTGCTGGAGCGCGGTAAAGTGGTGGCCGATTATGAAACCCGTAAGGCGCTGATCAAGCGCGATGCGGAGCTGGCAGCGCAGCAGCTTGGCGGCAAAGCCGATCTGAGCGAAAGCCTGTTGGAAGAAGTGGCCTCGCTGGTGGAATGGCCAGTGGTGCTGACGGCCAAATTCGAAGAGAAATTCCTGGCGGTGCCGGCGGAAGCGCTGGTCTACACCATGAAGGGCGATCAGAAGTATTTCCCGGTGTATGACGCCGCGGGCAACCTGATGCCGAACTTTATCTTCGTGGCCAATATCGAATCCAAAGATCCGCAGCAAATCATCTCCGGTAACGAGAAGGTGGTGCGCCCGCGTCTGGCCGATGCCGAGTTCTTCTTCAATACCGACCGTAAAAAACGCCTGGAAGACAATCTGCCGCGTCTGGAAACCGTGCTGTTCCAACAGCAACTGGGAACCTTGCGCGACAAGACCGATCGCATCCAGGCACTGGCGGGCTGGGTTGCCGGCCAAATTGGTGCTGACGTTAACCACGCCACCCGCGCGGGCCTGCTGTCGAAGTGCGATCTGATGACCAACATGGTCTTCGAATTCACCGACACTCAGGGCGTGATGGGCATGCACTATGCGCGTCATGACGGCGAAGCGGAAGACGTTGCCGTTGCTCTGAACGAGCAGTACCAGCCGCGTTTTTCCGGCGATGCGCTGCCGGAATCGCTGGTGGCCTGTTCGCTGGCGATCGCCGACAAGATGGACACCCTGGCCGGTATCTTCGGCATCGGGCAACACCCGAAAGGCGATAAAGACCCGTTCGCACTGCGCCGTGCCGCGCTGGGCGTGCTGCGCATCATCGTTGAGAAAAACCTGCCGCTGGATCTGCAAACCCTGACCGAAGAGGCCGCGCGCCTGTACGGCAGCAAGCTGACCAACGCCAAGGTCGTCGACGAAGTTGTCGAATTCATGCTGGGCCGTTTCCGCGCCTGGTATCAGGAAGAAGGCCACGCCGTCGACACCATTCAAGCGGTGCTGGCACGTCGTCCGACCAAGCCTGCGGACTTCGACGCACGCGTCAAGGCGGTCACTCACTTCCGTACGCTGGAAGCGGCCACGACGCTGGCAGCGGCCAACAAGCGCGTTTCCAACATCCTGGCCAAATCTACCGATACGCTGAACGATCGCGTTCACGCTTCGGTGTTGAAAGAGGCGGCTGAGATCCAACTGGCAACCCACCTGGTGGTGCTGCGCGATAAGCTGGAGCCTTTCTTTGCTGAAGGCCGCTACCAGGATGCGCTGGTGGAACTGGCGGAGCTGCGTGAGCCGGTCGATGCGTTCTTCGACAACGTGATGGTGATGGCCGATGACGAGGCGGTGCGTGTAAACCGTCTGACGCTGCTGAGCAAGCTGCGTGAGCTGTTCCTGCAGGTCGCGGATATCTCCGTACTGCAGTAAGCGGTTCAGTGGTGAAAAGGCGCCTTAGGCGGTAAGACCGATCGGTTAAGCCTCACGATTGGCGGGCATCTCCGGTGAGTATCAAAAAAGCTTCATCCATTCTTGGATGGGGCTTTTTTTATTTTTGACGTTTGATAAATGATATTCATGAGATGAATATGGTGGGTATTATTTATAATGTATTGAAAATTAATTTGTTTTTTGGTTTTTTATTCGCCATCTTAATGAGTTTTTAATGGATTTCGAGGTGCTGACCACCAAGTTATTGCCTTCCAGAATAATTAGAAAATAGCGTGCCTGGTAGATACCCAACTGACATTGATCGGCAATTTCTCTGGTGCTTATCCATTGTTCTGGCGGCGTGTCAGGAGAGATATTTTTGAGGGTGCATAGCTGGGATAATGTATTCACTATTTTAGCCGTAATTAATTTCCTTTTCTTTTTTTCGTAACTTCTCATTGTGGTTCCTTCTTGTCGCCCATAAAGTCAGGAGTAAGTCACGCTTCTCATCTATAACCTAATGAAACTAAATGCTTTTCTTGCTTTTTAGTGATGCAGAAATGTACTCGACCAGATGCCATTTGGTTGCTCGATTTGATGCATTATATCGATGAGTGGCGTTTTTTAGATATAAAATATCTACAGTATATTAATTTTTGGTTTTTATTGCTGAATTATTATTTTTTTTGGATGTAAAGATCGTTAATTTCTTTTTTGTAGTACAAGCTCGAAATAATGCTGCGTAGTTGGTTCTCTATCGACGTTTTGTTTTTAATTATGGAAATACTTTGGCATTATTCTGTTGTCCGGATTGATGGGGTTTTGCTGTGTGAGTGGCGTTAAAACTGCTATTGCATGATTGCGTTAAACTTTATTGTTAAATAGAGTATTTAAATTAGTGTGTTATTCATATTACGAAAAACACTAACTCAATCTATCAATAAACTCTCGTTGTTGAGGGTCGTTCCACCTTGAAGTTAAAACCTTCACTTATCGACATGTAAATATACAGTTCGGGCTGTATCTACGCGTTTTTTTTCATATCCACCAAATAAAAGGAATTATTTTATGTTTACAATGCGTGCTATTAACTTGGCTATCGGCGCATCCCTGTTCTCGGTTGCTACACTGGCCTCTGCCGCAACAACGGTCAGTGGCGGTACTGTGCATTTTACCGGCCAGATTGTTAATGCCGCCTGTGCCATTAGCGCCGATTCAATGAATCAGACGATAAATATGGGGCAATTCCGTACGGCCAGATTCAAGGCCGTGGGCGATCGTTCTGGGGATGTGCCATTCCAAATCAAACTTTTGGATTGTGATACCAGTGTTTCCACCAAAGCTTCTGCGACCTTTGTGGGTGCTGCAGATGCTACCGATACAACCGTGTTGTCCGTCAGCAATATCAGCGGTGGCGGTGCAGGCTCAGCGAGTGGCTTGGGTATCGAACTCACGGACAGTAAAGGGCTCGTTTTAACGCCAAATGGCGTTGTGTTCTCGACGCCAGCAACCCTGACGGATGGCGCTAACGTGCTTAACTTTAATGCCCGTTATAAATCCACCAAAGCCAGCGTTCTGCCGGGCCAGGCAGATGCGGATGCTACTTTCAAAATCAAGTACGAGTAAGACCCCAATAGATAGACATACCAAAATTAATTAGCGTTGCAGTCAGCTGGTAAAGGCACGGGACCCCCATGAGCTTGTTTGAACCAGTGATTGGGGGAGTGCATCTTGTCAGCAATACGGCAGCCCAAAATACGGGGTATTAAAGGGATTGATATGCCAGCCAGGGATGGTGGCATTTTAGCGTCCAGGAGGTGATTTTGCACAATAAGGACAGGATAGCTGGGGTGCTCATGCTGTTGGTGACTGCCGGAGCGAATGCAGGTAATCGTCATCTTGTTATCGTTGATGGGGGGATCATGCATATGCGCGGTGTTATCACGGCGGCAGCTTGTACTGTTTCGGGTGATAGCGCCAGCCAGACGATCGACATGGGGCAGTTTCGGAGCAATCAGTTTAGCGGAGTGGGCAGCTATGCGCCGCCGGTAGGGTTTAATATCCAGTTAAGTGGGTGCAGCACCGCAGTCAGTAAAGAAGTCGGTATCGCCTTTCGGGGCGTGCCAGACGGCAAGGATCTTCAAGTCCTTAAGGCCGGAGAGGGAGAAAGCAGCGCAGCAGGATTGGGGTTGGCCATTCTTGATAGCAAAGGTGAAATCATCCCGCCTAATACCGAACCTCGGATCTTGGCGCCATTAAGCAATGGCGATATGACATTAAGCTTTATCGCGCGATATCGCGCCACTTCAAGACAGGTAACGGGGGGAAATGCCGATGCCTGGACATGGTTCACCTTATCCTATCAGTGAATGATTATTCAAAATAAAACCTGCAGTTCAATGAATAGAATCTATAAATTCTGACAATAATGAGGTTTAACGTGCAGATATTAACTTTATTGCGCCGGATATTTGCCGGAGTTATTTTTTCTTTCGCTATCCTGGCCCCATTGTCAGCCCAGGCAGGAGGGGTTGCATTAGGCGCGACCCGTGTTGTTTATCCCGCAGATGCCAAACAAACTTCATTGGCGATAACTAACAGCGATAAGCATACGCGTTTTCTGATCCAATCTTGGGTCGAAGATGATAATGAGAAAAAAACTGCGGATTTTGTTATTACTCCGCCATTATTTACCAGTAAGCCTTTAGGTGAAAATACGCTGCGTATTATGTATGTAGGCGGGAAGTTACCGAAAGACAGAGAAACGGTCTATTGGTTAAACAGTAAAGCAATTCCTGCTGTTGAACGCGATGATATTCAGGGGAAAAATGTCCTGCAAATTGCGGTGTTATCTCGCATTAAACTCTTTGTACGCCCGGCGGATTTACCTTCAAAGCCTATTGACGCACCAAAGCAACTCCAGTTTAAGCGGCAGATGAATTCACTGGTCATCACCAATTCCTCCCCTTATTACGTCACGCTGGTCAGTCTTAATATAGGCACCACCAAGTTGCCAAATACTATGGTAGCGCCGAAAAGTAATGCTTCTGTTGAGTTACCGGCAAAAGCAACAGGTGCGGTGACCTATCAGACGGTCAATGACTACGGAGCAAATACGCCAACGGCAACCGCAGTGCTGCAGTAACCCTGTTATAGACGGGGGAAGGGAGAAGAGCGCTATCTTGACAGGGAAAATAAAATGAAGTCGCATAATCAGATTTTTGATAGCAATGGTAGAGAGCCTGGAGCTCTTTCAGAGAATCTCTATTTAAAATACTTGAATACCGCATCGCGCCTCTATGAAAAAGCACCCGGCTCCGTATTGGGACTGTGCGCATTATTGCTGACCAGTGGGTCTGCCAGAGCGGAGGAGTTTTTCAATCCCTCATTCTTGTCTAACGATCCTGCCGCCGTGGCCGATCTGTCTCGCTTTGAAAAGGGCAGTGCGCAGGCGCCAGGGATCTATCGGGTTGAGGTCTATTTGAACGATGAGTATGTGGCGACTCAGGACATGGCCTTCCGCCCTCATTCGGAAAATACCCTCCATGAACTGTCCTCTACGGCCTCAGAAACCAGGAAACCGACGGATGATACCGGGTTGGATGCTTGCATCACCCTTACTCAGCTGAAAAAACTCAATATTAACCTTAAGGCCTTCCCCGAGTTGGCTCAGACGTCGGAGGGGCAGTGCGTTGCCTTGTCGCAGGCGATTGCCCAGGCGGCGGCCACCTTCGATTTTGAAAGCCAGCGTTTATATATCAGCATCCCGCAGGCTGCGCTTATCAATAATGCGCGTGGCTATATTTCACCGGAAGAGTGGGATGAGGGGATACCTGCCCTGTTGGCGAACTATAACTTCTCAGGCAGCAACGCCAGGAGCGCGGACAGCAATAGCAGCTATTTTTTGAACCTGAACAGCGGGGCTAATTGGGGGGCATGGCGGCTGCGGAATAATTCGACCTGGAGCTACAGTAGCGGAGATGCTCGTCAGCGTAATCAATGGCAGAACATCAGTACTTATGTGCAGCGCGCCATCATCCCGTTGAAAAGTTCGCTGACCATGGGGGACAGCTATACCCCTGGCGATATTTTTGATGCTTTAGGGTTTCGCGGCATTCAGATGGCTTCCGACGATAATATGCTGCCGGACAGCCAGCGTGGCTTCGCCCCCACCGTGCGCGGGGTTGCCCAAAGCAATGCCCGGGTTAGCGTTAAGCAGAATGGTTATGAGATTTATCAAACCTATGTTTCTCCCGGCGCTTTTGAGATCAATGATTTGTACCCAACGTCGACCAGTGGGGATTTGGTCGTGACGGTGACGGAAAGCGACGGCAGCATCAACCGTTTTACCGTCCCTTATTCTGCAGTGCCGATGCTGCTGCGTGAAGGGCGAGTCAAATATGCGCTGACGGCAGGCCAGTACCGTGGTGGCAATGGTTTACAAGACAAACCAACCTATGGTCAGGGCACGTTGATGTGGGGGCTGCCTTCCGGGGTTTCGCTGTATGGCGGTTCCCAGCTGGCGAGCAAGTATCGCGCCTTTGCCCTGGGGGCGGGTATGAATCTGGGCGACTGGGGGGCGGTCTCCAGCGACATTACCCAGGCTAACAGCATTCTGCCGGACGACAGCCATCATCAGGGGCAGTCCCTGCGTTTCCTGTATGCCAAATCGCTAAATGACGTTGGGACAAACTTCCAGCTATTAGGTTACCGCTATTCTACTCAAGGCTTTTATACCCTGGATGAAACCAGCTACAAAAAAATGAGTGGTTACAACCTCGACACGCAGGATGGGAAGGTGGACGTCACGCCGACCTACAGTGATTACTACAACCTGAATTACAGCAAGAAAGGCAAGGTGCAGCTCAGCATTAGTCAGCAATTCGGGACCGTCGGCTCACTGTTCCTGACCGGCAGCCGCCAGACTTACTGGCGAACCGATGAGACCGACGATTTGCTGCAGGTGGGGTATAACGGTTCATGGAATGATGTGAGCTATAGCCTGACATACAGCGATAACAAAAGCCCTGGGTTAACGAATGCCGACAGGCGCATCGCGCTAAATATCTCATTGCCGTTAGGCAAGTGGCTGAGTGGCGGTGGCAAAGGTGCCGATATCACCAGTTCAAACAATTCAGCCTATGCAACCTATGCGGCCACCACGGATACCCACGGGCGTATGACGCAGCAAGCTGGCGTCAGCGGCACCTTGCTGGCGGACAATAATTTAAGTTATAGCGTGCAACAAGGCTATGCCAATCAGGGTAATGGGGGCAACGGCAGTGCCGCCCTGCGTTATCAAAGCGCTTATGGCAATAGCAACGTGGGTTACAACTACAGTAAAGGTTATCAGCAGGTTAACTATGGATTAAGCGGCGGGGTGGTTGCCCATGCCAACGGCGTCACCCTGAGCCAGCCCCTGGGGGACACCAACGTGCTGATTAAGGCGCCGGGTGCCGACGGCGTTAATGTGGAGAATGCCGTTGGCGTCAGCACCGATTGGCGAGGTTATGCGGTGGTGCCCTATGCAACCACTTACAGGCGTAACCGCATTGCCCTGGATACGACAACCTTAAAAGACAATGCGGATCTGGACGATGCGGTAGCCAACGTGGTGCCAACCCAAGGGGCGCTGGTGCGTGCAGACTTTGTTACCCGTATAGGCGCCAGGGCATTGCTGACGTTAATGCAGGGCAATGGCAAGCCGGTGCCGTTTGGTGCGACGGTAGCGCATGAGGACGGCAGTGGCGGCAGCATTGTGGGGGATAACGGCCAGGCTTATCTGTCGGGCTTGCCGCTGAACGGGAAACTGAAAGTGGTATGGGGCACTGCTGTGGACCAACAGTGTGTTGTCCCTTATTCGTTGCCAGCGGGCAGTGAGAATAAAACCATCAGCTATGCGAAGGCGGGGTGCCGATAATATTTTATTATGGGTGCAGGTTATTTGCATTATTAAAAAATCATTAACATCCGATAATAAACCTAATTTGTTTTTGGTGTTTTTTCTGGTGGTGACGAGTAAAATATTGGGGAAAATATAATGGTAAATATATTTATCTGGTTGCTGCTGTTTTTAAGTGGTAGTACAGCGTTGGCATGTTCTGGCTGCAACCAAACAGTAAATTTAACGTTAAGTGAGAACTTAACTAGAGAGGCTAATGTTATAGGACATACTAAAGCGTCAACATCATTCAATGTTGGTTATATTAATACAGGGTATGGGCTTCACTATACTTATAATGAGGGTACGTCGTTTTCGAAACTCGACGGCTCACTACCCGCTTTTGGTACCGCCCCATCAGATTGGGTTTATCAGCGGATTGATGATTATTTTTCGGTTGCGGTGAGGATGAGGCAACAATGTGGCTATATTTATGCGCCCTTTAATCGATCCTTATGGCTGGCTCCGACTTGCCAACACGGGATCATGGATGGGTTTTGGGAACCGTCAGTATGGGACAGTTCATTAAGGATTGATAAAAAACTTGTTGGGGGGACTTACGGAAGTAATATTTTATTAGGGACATGGGGCGGGTGCTATGGATACGGATGTGGTTATGTGGCTAAAATATATGCGAAAGTTTATTTGGATTACACAATCGTGGTGCCAGAAAACTGCGAAATAAACAGTGGGCAAATTATCTCTATCGGCTTCGGGAATATCTCTTCCGCTGCGTTTAAAACCGCAGGCGTTAAACCTGAACGGGTGAACCCACAGGCGAGAACCATAGGGATAAAGTGCAACAATATTGCGGCACAGGCCAACCTGACCCTGCGTGTTCAGGCTGATAACGTCTCTGGCGATGCCATTGTTTCCAATAATAAGGACGTTGGCTTTGTGGTCACAGATGCTAATAACAAAGCTCTGACCCCCAATAGCCTGTCCAGCTTTATTCCGTTTATTCTGGACAGCAACGCCAGCGCCAATGTGACCATCAAAGCTTACCCGGTCAGCGTTACCGGTAATAAACCCACTGAGGGCGTAGTGACGTCGCTGGCTTACCTGCGCGTTGATTTTGCCTGATTTAGCTTGAAGGATCGTTGTATGTCATTGCATCGTTATTCCAAATCCATTTTAGGGGCGGGTAGGCACTTACGGCTGATTGCGGTGGGGGTTTTCGCTACCCTGACGGGGACTTCTCTGGCGCACGCCGATTTGGGGAGCATAAACCTGAGTATGACGGCCACTCTGGTGGCTAACAGCTGTGAGGTTAGCCCCGATTCAAAAGATAAAACTGTCGATATGGGGACCTGGGCCAGCAAACAGTTTGCTAGTACCCCAACGCTGCCCCCCGTTCGTTTTACGCTTAACCTTGAAAACTGCGGTGCGGGGGCTTCCAATGTTGCGGTGACCTTTAACGGCACTGCGGATACCAGCGACAGCACGTTATTGGCACTCAATTCGGGGGGCGGGGCTGCCACTAAAGTCGGAATTGCCATCCTCGACAAGGATCGCAATCGCATCCCTTTGGGCCAGCCTGGCCCGCTGATGCCCCTGACGCCAAACGCCGCCAATGTGTCTTTGGTTTTCTATAGCCAATATGTGGCGACGGGAGGCCAGGTGACGACAGGTGCCGCCAATGCGGACGCTACCTTTACCCTGGACTATCAATAAAGCGAGTGTATCAAAGGGGCATCGCGGCTTGCCGCTGGCCTTCTTGTTATCGATCTTAAGACGCCTTAGGGCGCGGGATTTTGCTGCTGCCGGCGAGCCTGCGTGGTTAGCCGGTATTTCTGCAGACGGCTGTTCGGTTTCTCGGGCAGGGTCATTTCAATCAGCCGCGCGTTTAGCGCCGGACGTAAATAACGCTCCCGGAAAGATTTCCTGTCCTGAAGCTGCAATGCGTGCTGAATTTCTTCTCGCGACATCTCGCCTTTTAATATCGCCAATAACTCACCGACTTGGGGGGTGACTTGGGGGCTCACTTGGGGGGACAAGCTCTGTTCCAACGCGCGCAAGATCATGTCCAGCATAAACTCGACAAAGGAGGCGCAATCGCGCTTTCGCCCAAGAATAACCACCAAAAGGTGAATCGCGTATCGGATCGCATTCAGTTGATCTATTCTTATAGGCGCAAGGAGTGCAGCAAAAGGGACGGAGTCCGATGAAAAAGCAGGTTTATAACAGGAGTTATGTCACATGGCGGTAGGGATCCAGAGCAGAATTTTCGCGCGTTGGTTGGCCCCGGTATTGGCATTGTTGGTGGTCATGCAATTGACTGCCTGCGGCGATAAAGAGCCGGAACAACGCAAGGCGTTTATTGATTACATCCAGAATACGGTGATGCGCAGCGGCGCGAAAATCCCGACGCTGAGCGAAGATCAGAAACAGAAGTTCGGCAACTATGCCGGTGATTACGCCATCCTGGTCGGTTTTTCTCAGCAGTTGTCCAAGTCACTGGATGCCAGCCTGACGCCGGCGTTGGATCAGATTAACCAGATCCGCACCGCACAGGACTACATGAGCAAGCGTGATACGCTGCAACAGTCCGTTGGGGCGCTGAACCTGCTGGGGCAGCAAATCCAGTCAGCCAAGTCGCAGGCGGATACCGCCCGGGCCGCGCTGAAGCAACCTGACGATCTGAAAGCCGTGTATAACCAGGCGTACGACAAGATTGTTACCGGGCCGGCCAATGCGCTGATGCCGGTGATCCCGACCACGGCCAGCTTCGTTCAGGATCTGGTTCAGGTGGGGGATTTCCTGCGTGCCCAGGGCAATCAGGTGGCCTTTAACAATAACGGCGTGCAGTTCCGTACTTCCCAGCAGGCAACGCAGTACAACACCATGATGTCGAATCTGGTGGCCAAGCAGCAGGATTTACTTAACGCACAGAAAGTCGTCTCTGGCGTTACTCAGTAATCTCCAAACGCAGAGGCCGGCATTCCGGCTTCTGCCATTCCCTTGTGACTTTCCAACGGCTTGCTCACTTCTTGCACCACGCTTCTGTACTACACTTCAATTAATCATCGATTTCCGACATGTAGTTTTCTTTCATTCATCACACCGATATTTCCCGACGGGATGAATGCTCACAGGGAAGAACACCCCCAAGCCAGGATTCGGTAGCCACCGAAAAATAGATTGTGATCAATATCACAATTTAAAAACAAACACGCATCAATAAAATGTGACCAAAATCACGTTTAATGGGAATTTAAGCGATTTTTGTTCTCGTTGTGGCTTTTTTACACTGAGTAAATGTGATCGTGATCACCATAACTGCCCGGTTGATGGGGGTTGTAGTGTGATATTTGTCACAAAAAATCCGTGAAGTTCGCACGGTAAAAACCGCGTGATAGAGTCCATTTCGCATACAGCGACAACATGGCTGGATCGTAACAACAATAATCACGCGCTCTTATTGTCAGCGCGTAACAATAGGGGTGTGTTTTATGTTTTCACCAGACATCAAAGTCAAAGTTCAAAACTTTGGCCGCTTTTTAAGCAACATGGTGATGCCCAACATTGGCGCCTTTATCGCCTGGGGTATCATCACCGCGTTATTCATTCCTACCGGTTGGCTGCCGAACGAAACCTTAGCCAAACTGGTTGGCCCAATGATCACTTACCTGCTGCCGCTGCTGATCGGTTTTACCGGTGGTCGCCTGGTGGGGGGCGATCGCGGTGGGGTGGTGGGCGCTATCACCACCATGGGCGTGATTGTCGGGGCGGATATGCCGATGTTCCTCGGCGCCATGATTGCCGGTCCGCTGGGCGGCTGGGCGATCAAGCATTTTGACCGCTGGGTAGACGGCAAAATCAAAAGCGGCTTTGAGATGTTGGTGAACAACTTCTCCGCCGGCATTATCGGCATGCTGCTGGCTATTCTGGCATTTATGGCCATTGGCCCGCTGGTCGAAGGGTTGTCACATATCCTGGCTACCGGCGTGAACATCATGGTGACCAACAACCTGCTGCCGCTGGCGTCGATCTTCGTGGAGCCGGCGAAAATCCTGTTCCTGAACAACGCCATCAACCACGGTATCTTCTCGCCGTTGGGCATTCAGCAGGCGACCGAAACCGGTAAATCCATCTTCTTCCTGATTGAAGCCAACCCAGGCCCGGGTATGGGCGTACTGATGGCCTACATGTTCTTTGGCCGCGGCAGTGCCAAACAGTCTGCCGGCGGTGCCGCGATCATCCACTTCTTCGGCGGTATCCACGAAATTTACTTCCCGTACGTGCTGATGAATCCACGCCTGCTGCTGGCGGTGATCCTGGGCGGTATGACCGGCGTGTTCACGCTGACCCTGCTCAACGGCGGTCTGGTGTCTCCGGCTTCTCCTGGTTCGATTCTGGCGGTATTGGCGATGACCCCTAAGGGCGCTTACTTCGCCAACCTGGCGGCGATCGCCGCAGCGTTTGTGGTGTCCTTTGTGGTTGCCGGCTTCCTGCTGAAAACCTCGAAAGCGAAAGAAGAGGATGACCTGGAAGAGGCCACTCGCCGCGTACAGGCGATGAAATCTGAGTCTAAGGGCGGTGCTGCGGCCCATGCAGCCGTCGATGGTGACCTGACCACGGTGCGTAAGATCATCGTTGCCTGCGATGCGGGCATGGGGTCCAGTGCTATGGGGGCTGGGGTGCTGCGCAAAAAAGTGGCGGACGCCGGGCTGAAAAATATCTCCGTGACCAACAGCGCCATCAACAACCTGCCGGATGATGTGGATCTGGTGATCACTCACCGTGACCTGACTGAGCGCGCGATGCGTCATGCGCCGCAGGCACAGCACATCTCGCTGACCAATTTCCTCGACAGCAAGCTGTACAGCGATCTTACCGAGCGCCTGGTGGCGGCCAATAAAACCACCGATAACCAGCAGAAAGTCATCAGTACGCTGGACGACAGCTTTGAGGCCACCGAGCAAAACCTGTTCAAACTGAGCGAAAGCAACGTGTTCCTTAACCTGCAGGCCAGTGACAAAGAGCAGGCGATCCGCTTCGCCGGCGAGCAGTTGGTCAAAGGGGGCTACGTTGAGCCGGAATACGTAGCGGCGATGCTGGAGCGTGAAAAACTTACCTCAACCTACCTGGGCGAGTCGATCGCCGTGCCGCACGGCACCATCGAGGCCAAGGACCGGGTGTTGCGCACCGGCGTGGTGTTCTGCCAGTACCCGCAAGGCGTGCGCTTTGGCGATGAAGAGGACGAGGTGGCACGGCTGGTTATCGGTATCGCCGCACGCAACAACGAACATATTCAGGTGATCACCAGCCTGACCAATGCCCTGGACGACGACGGCGTCATCGAGCGGCTGGCGAATACCACCAGCGTGCAGGAAGTGCTGGAGCTGCTCAGCGGCAAAAATGCCGGATAACAGAATCATTTTAAGGGGTGCAGCTTGCTGCACCCTTCGACATTAGAAAGGTAGGAATATGAAAGCATTACATTTCGGTGCGGGAAATATTGGGCGTGGTTTTATCGGCAAGCTGCTGGCGGACGCGCAGGCCGAACTGACTTTTGCCGATGTTAACCAGACGGTGTTGGATCTGTTGAACAGCCGTAAAAGCTACCAGGTTCACGTGGTCGGCGAGCAGGAGCGGGTCGAGCCGGTCAACAACGTCAGCGCAGTGAACAGCGGCAGTGAAGAGGCGGTAGCGCTGATCGCCGAAGCGGATATCGTGACGACCGCCGTAGGCCCGCAGATCCTGGGTAAAATTGCCGGCACTGTTGCCAAAGGGCTGATCAAGCGTCATCAGCAGGGCAACAACCAACCGCTGAACATTATTGCCTGCGAGAACATGGTGCGCGGCACCAGCCAGTTAAAACAACATGTGTTCGATGCGTTGCCGCAGGACGAGCAGGCGTGGGTCGAGCAGCATGTCGGTTTTGTCGACTCGGCGGTTGACCGCATTGTGCCGCCGGCGGAAGCGGGCAGCAGCGATCCGCTGGAAGTGACGGTGGAAACCTTCAGCGAGTGGATTGTCGACCAGACCCAGTTCAAGGGCCAGCCACCGGCGATCGCCGGCATGGAGCTGACCGATAACCTGATGGCCTTTGTCGAGCGCAAACTGTTCACGCTCAATACCGGTCATGCCATCACCGCTTATCTTGGCCAACAGGCCGGTCTGCAGACCATTCGCGATGCCATTCTGGACCCGGCGATCCGCCGCGTGGTGAAAGGGGCGATGGAAGAGAGCGGGGCGGTGCTGATCAAACGCTATGGCTTTGACGTCGCCAAGCATGCCGCTTATATCGACAAAATCCTCAGTCGCTTTGAGAACCCGTATCTGCACGACGACGTTGAGCGCGTGGGGCGCCAACCGCTGCGCAAACTGAGCGCGGGCGATCGTCTGATCAAACCGCTGTTGGGCACTTTGGAATACGGCCTGCCGCACGCGAACCTGATTCAGGGCATCGCCGCCGCCATGAGCTATCGCAGCGAGCAGGATCCGCAGGCCCAAGAGCTGGTGGAACTGTTAGCCAAACTGGGACCAAAAGCGGCGCTGGCGCAAATTTCCGGCCTGCCGGCGGAAAGCGAGGTTGTAGAACAGGCTGTTGCTGTGTATAACGCCATGCAAAAGTAGATTCAGCATGATGAATTCACGGGCGCAGCAAGTTGCGCCCCTACACCCCGACTTCGGCATTGACGGCGCGACCCAGGCCATTCGAAAAGCGACGATGGAAGAAGCACAGGCATTTGAAAATAAGGTTCTGGAAAGGCTGAACGCAGGCAAGACGGTGCGCAGTTTCCTGATAGCGGCGGTAGAGCTGCTGGCGGAAGCGCTCAACGTACTGGTGGTGCAGGTGTTTCGCAAGGACGATTATGCGGTGAAGTATGCCGTCGAACCGCTATTGTCCGGTGCCGGTCCGCTGGGGGAGTTGTCGGTACGCCTGAAGCTGATGTACGGGCTGGGAGTGATCTCCCGCCACGAATACGAAGATGCCGAGTTGCTGATGGCGATGCGTGAAGAGTTGAATCACGACGGGACAGAATACCGCTTTGTTGATGATGAAATTCTCGGGCCGTTCGGCGAGCTGCACTGCGTGGCCGCGTTGCCGCCGGTGCCGACCTTCCTGCAGCCCGGCGAAGCGGAAGAGTCGCTGATCGCCATGCAGCGCCAGCGCTACCAGCAGGTGTTGCGTTCCACTATGGTGCTTTCCGTCACCGAACTGATAGCCGGTATCGGCGCCAAACAACCGTCCCGGCTCTCTCCTCTCGGCCGCAGTTAGGCAAAGGCCGCGCGCCACTCGTCGAACAGCAGCCACAGTGCCGTGGCTGCCATCAATCCTGCCATCACACCGTTAAACAACCGCAGTTTCCAGGTCACTCGCAACGCATCACGCAGACGATCGCCCAACACCGCCCAGACCAACACGCATGGAATATTCAGCGCCGTAAAGGCAGCAATAATCATCAAAGTATGACCGAGGCTGGCCCCTTCCCGCGGGGTGAACAGAATGGCGACGTTAATGGCCATCAGCCAGGCTTTGGGATTGACCGCCTGGAATAACGCCCCGTTGATTAAGCGCATCGGCTGCGCTTGCTGCTTGCCGTCTGGCGATGCCGCTTTGAACAGCTTCCAGGACAGCCACAGCAGATAGGTACAGCCGATCACCGCCAGCGGAAAACGGATCATGCCGGCCCAGCTCAAAATCAGCGCCAGCAGGGTGGTGGTCAGGGCCAGTTGCACTGCGCAGCCGACGCTGATGCCAAAAACCATCGGCAGAGTGCGGCGCAGGCCAAAATTTACGCCGGACGACGCCAGCAGCAGGTTGTTGGGGCCTGGGGTGATCGACATGACGGTGACATAACTGATAAAGGCGGAGTCCAGCATAATGGGTTCCTCACAGGGCTGGGGGAGCAAGGGAACCAGCATAAAACCTGCCGATGGATGGTGACAGAACCAAAAACCAGTTATTGTTATGGATACAGTTACATCAATATTAAACTGTACCCATTGCCTGGAGACAAACTGTGACCCTGCTCGATGAAATGCCGGAAACGCGCTACCAACAGCTGGCGGATACGCTGGCAGAAGCCATTCGCCGCGGCACGCTGCTGCCCGGTAGCCGTTTACCCTCGGTGCGTCGCTGCGCGCAAACTCACAGCGTCAGCATCAATACCGTGGTCGCGGCTTACCGCACGCTGGAAGATCGTGGGTTGATAGAAGCGCGGCCACAGTCGGGGTTTTATGTGTGCAACACTCTGCCGGCGTTGAAGGCCGCCTTGCCGACCAGCAGCCGAATAGAGCCACCGGCGGACGATGTGCTGGCCTTGATCGACACCGTGTTTGCCGCCCAGCAGAACCCGGCATTCACCAACCTTTCGCTGGCCTGCCCACAGACCTCGGATTTCTACCCCGGCGGGAAATTAGGGCGGATGCTTTCATCGCAGCTGCGTCGCCAGCCGAACCTGATCGGTCAGTACGCGCTGCCGCCCGGTAGCCTGCGGCTGCGTCAGCAGATCACGCGTCGTTCGATGACGCTGGGTATGCTGCTGGAGCCGGGTGATATCACGCTGACGCACGGTTGCATGGAAGCATTGCAACTGGCGCTGCGGGTAACCACCAAACCGGGCGACTGCGTCGGGCTGGAATCACCGACCTATTTTTACCTGCTGCCGCTGCTGGCCAGTCTGGGGCTGAAAGCGCTGGAAATCCCCACCGATCCGCAACACGGGCTGTCATTGGACGCGCTGGAACTGTTGCTGAACGAGAAACGGTTGAACGCGGTAATTGCCATGCCGACGGTGCAAAACCCGTTGGGCTGCACCATGCCGCTGGCGGCGAAAAAACGCCTGGCGCGGCTGATGAACGATCATCAGGTGCCGTTAATTGAGGACGGGCTGTACGCGGAGATCCAGTTCGGAGGCGCGCTCTCCCCGGCGGTGAAATCATTCGACCGCGACGGTTGGGTGCTGTTTTGTTCCAGCTTTACCAAGACGCTGGCGCCGGATTTTCGCATCGGCTGGATCAGCGGCGGACGTTTCAACGACGCGTTGCGCAAGCTGAAAGCGGTTTCGTCGATGTCCGAGTCGCAGTTGCTGTCGGAAACTCTGGCGATGTTCCTGGAAACCGGCGGTTACGATCACCATCTGCGTAACCTGCGCAAGCGCTATGCGGCCCAGGTGGATGAGGCGCGAGGGTTGATTGCGCGTCACTTTCCTCGCGGCACGCGAGCCACGCAACCGGCGGGGGGATTTGTGTTCTGGGTGGAGTTTCCGGACGGGGTCGACAGCGTAGCGTTGTTCCACCAGTTGTTGGAGGAGCAGATCTGCCTGACGCCCGGCACGCTGTATTCTCCCAGCGGCCGCTATCGTAATGCGCTGCGGCTCTCCTGTTGTTATCCGTTTAATGCGCGCTACAGCCAGGCGCTGGCGCGCGTGGGGGCCAAAGCCTGCGAGATGAGTGGCTTGCCGCCGGGCATTGCGCAAGACGGGTAACGACGCGCGCATTTTGCTACAATGTGGGCATCATTGATTAGCGTGCCGACAGGCACAACAGGCCAGAAACCATGAAAGAGATAGAAAAGGCAGAGATTAAGCGCCTTAGCGACCTGCTGGACGCACTGAACCACAAAGACACCCTGGTGATCCAACAGGGCAATCTCGATCTGATTGCCCAGCACACCAAAGAAAAAGAGAAGCTGGCGGCAGAAATCGAGCGCCTGAAAGGCGTACGTGTTGAAAAGCTGAGCGCAGAAGCGCAAAAGCTGAGCCAACTGCCGTTCAGTCGTGAAATTACCAAGAAAGAACAGGCGGATATGGGCTCGTTGAAGAAAAACGTGCGCGGCCTGATCGTGGTGCACCCAATGACCGCTCTGGGCCGTGAAATGGGCCTGAAAGTGGTCACCGGCTACGCCAGAAAAGCTTTCTGATCGCCGGGGCGCCGTCAATGGCGCCCGGCTTTCATAGCTTGGTGGTGAAATACGCCTTGGTCTGATAGGGCACGGTCAGGTTTTCTTTGCCCTGCAATTCCTCTTCTTCTGCCACCAGTTGGCGGATCTCATCGATTACTTCTTCCTGCTGCTGGGGCGGCAAGGCAGCGATAAAGCTGGTGGAACGCACCCGGTTATAAATCACATCTTCTGCCGCACCCTGGTGGGCGAGCATAAACACCTGCTCCTGCAGTGCATCCAGCCCTTTGAACGGGAAAAGCTTACGCCACTCTCCGGTGTAAAAACGCGGGGCGTCGCCTTCGTGTCGGTCGACAATCTGGTTCAGCTTACGCACCCAACTTACGCGCGCATCGCGCATGTTCCATACCAGGCCAAGCTTGCCGCCGGGTTTGAGAATACGCTTTATCTCGGCCAACGCCTGCGGCGTGGCAAACCAATGGAAGGACTGTGCGCAGACCACGGCGTCCACTGATTCATCCGGCAGCGGGATCGACTCCGCGGTGCCCGCCAATGTTTTCACCTGTGGCAGCGCAATCGACAGTTTTTCCAACATCTGTGCCACAGGTTCAACGGCGATCACCTGAGCGCCGGTTTCCAGCAGGCGGGGCGTGAATTTGCCGGTGCCGGCCCCGAGATCGATCACCGTCATACCGGCATGCAGGCCGAGGGAGTCGCGCAGCCAAGCGGCAATTTCCGGTGGGTAATCCGGTCGCCCTTTAACGTAGCGATCGGAATTGGCCTGATAGCCAACGGCTGCGGCATGGTGGATCGAATGAGATGGGGAGGTCATAGCTTTGCTCCTGCCTGAAAGGGGTTGCCGGTTGCATCACAGTATAGGCCGGTAAAATTGCTTAACGCAGTCTCCTGCGCCACGTTTTTCATTCCCGGCTGTTGTTTCTCAGCGGCCCAGCAAGCGGCGATTAAAGTCTTCAATACGGTGTTCACTGATGCGCGTCAGCATGGTTTTACTCCAGCTGGCGGACAGCCCGGCCACCGCCAGCAGGCGGCGATATTGCTCTTCATCAAACGGCATATGCCAGGCGATGCCAATCGCCTCGGTGACCGAGACATCGCTGCTGCGAGCCACCAGTTCCAACGGGCGATCGCCGCTGACTTTACCGGCGGAGATCACGCGGTACAGCCAGCCGCAGCGGCCGCTTTGTTGCATCAGCACCGAGATGTCGTCGATATCAAAATGGTAGTTGAGCTTGAAGCAGGGAGAGCGCGGTTGGGTGACCTGGATCAGCGCGTCGCCCCAGCGGAAGATGTCGCCCATAAACACGTTGTGTTCGGTCAGCCCCTGAGTGGAAATGTTTTCGCCAAAGGCCGGCGCGGTGAACAGTTCCGCCTGCGTTGGGAACTGTTCGCGCCAGTGTTGATAATGCTCACGGGGATAGTGACACAGCGCGCGATCCGGCCCGCCGTGATAGCTTTTCTCCGCCTGCTCATCGCCTTCCAGGCCGAGTGGCGTCAGCTTGATGACACCTTCTACCAGGCGTTTGGCGATGCCGCTCGGCCGCCCGTCCTCGTAGGGTTGAACGGTGCCGATGTAAACCTCAGGGTGATGCATATGCGCCTCCATGTCTCGCTTCGAAGGTTCAGCATAGCCTGAGTTGGCCGGGGGGAACAATAACCGCCCGAGAGGTTCGGGCGGCTGAGGGTCAGAAGGTGGTCCAGTTATCTTCCGCTTCGGCGCTGGCTGTGGGCTTTTTCATCGCTGGCGCCTTGGTCGCCGTCCCTTTCACGGGGGCCGGTGCAGAAAGCTCCGCCAGACGGAATACCGAGACGCTTTGCAGCAGTATCTCCGCCTGTTCTTCCAGCGAGTCGGCTGCGGCGGCAGACTCTTCCACCAACGCGGCGTTCTGCTGAGTGGTGTGATCCATTTCCACAATCGCCTGGCCAATTTGGGCAATACCGCGAGTCTGCTCGTCGGAGGCGGCGGCGATCTCCGCCATGATGTCGCGCACATGGGTGACCGACAGGACGATTTGCTCCATGGTACTGCCGGTGTTTTCCACCAAAGTGGTGCCGGTCTGTACCCGGCTGACCGACTCGGTAATCAACCCTTCGATCTCTTTTGCCGCCTGGGCGCTGCGCTGCGCCAGGTTGCGTACTTCGCTGGCCACCACCGAGAAGCCACGGCCTTGTTCACCGGCACGCGCCGCTTCCACTGCCGCATTGAGCGCCAGAATGTTGGTCTGGAAGGCAATGCCGTTGATCAGGGTAGTAATTTCGGCGATCCGCTGCGAGCTGCTGGAAATGTCGCGCATGGTATTGACGACGTTTTCCACCAGTTTGCCCCCCTGCTGGGCGGTTTGTGAGGCGTCCGTGGCCAGCTGATTGGCGTGATGGGCGTTTTCGGCGTTCTGTTTCACCGTGGCGGTGAGCTGTTCCATGCTGGCGGCAGTTTCCTCCACCGCGGCGGCCTGTTGCTCGGTGCGGGAGGACAAATCGGTATTGCCTGCGGCAATCTCCGCGGCGGCGGTGGATACCTGGCTGACGCCCATCTGGATTTTCTCAATCATGTCGCGCAGGTTCTGGCTCATCGCCGCCACGGCATTCAGCAACTGCCCCAGCTCATCGCGACGGGTGCTGGTCTGCGCCTGCCGCAGATCGCCACTGGCAATGCGTTCCGCCAGCGCCAGCGTACTTTGCAGCGGTCGGGTGATTTGCAGCGTGATGCGCCAGGCGATCAGCAGCCCGGCAATGATGGCAACCAGCGTGGTGATACCCATTTGCAGCTGCGCGGCGTTGATATCGTTATGGGTTTGCGTCAGTTCGTCCTGCATAAAGGCGTTGACCAGCGTACCGACTTCCTGCGCGCTGTTGCCCAGCTGTTGGCTGATGTTTTGCTCCTGTTGATAAGCCGGCAGGTAGGCCTGGATACGGTTCTTGTAATCATCAAGTGCGGTCAGCAGCGGTTGGAGCAAGGGGCGCTGAGCGTCGTTGAGCCGCCGGCTGAGTGCATTGGCCGCGCTGCGGGCATCATCTATCGCCGCGACCAGCGGGGCTTCGGACTCGCTGCTCAGGCTCAACAACAGGCCGCGCGCGCCGTAGCGCACCAGGGTCAGTTTTTGGTTCAACTGAATGAAGGCCAGCTGCAGGTCGCCATTGGTAAGCTGACGCTCTACCTGATTCAGGCTGTCTTGCACTTCCGACATGTTCCAGCTTTGGCGCACGGCATCCTTTGCCGCTACCGCCTTCTCGAAAGCGTTTTGCTGCTGCTGGTAGTGGCCGATCAGCTCCATCAAACGCTGCAGGTCTTTGCGGCTTTGGGGATCCCAGTCCAGGTCCTGGCCCTGGTTAATCATCTTCACCGCGTTCTCGATGCTGGTGCGGTTATTTTTCAGGTATTCAGGCTTATAGGTTTGGCCGAACAGCGCGCGGTTGTATTTGGCTTGATTGATCTCGTCATTCAACCTGTTGCTGAAGTCGATGCGATCGGCGCGGGATTCGATGGTATGCAGATACTGTGCGCCGGTTCCGGCGATAATGGCCGTCAGTAACAGCATCAGGCCAAAACCGAGACCGAGCTTTTTACCCACGGTGAGATGAACGAACTTTCCTGCCAGTGTTTGCAATGCCGCCATAATGATTTTCCTTTCCGGGCGAACGTCAATTGAACAAATCATCGGCAAAGGGCGGTTAAACTTTAGCGGATTTTGGGCAAAAAAATGCCCGCATTACGCGGGCATCTTCACAACCGGGGGCGAATTACTTCTTCGCTGCGAAGCGTGCTGCTGCTTCATCCCAGTTAACCACGTTCCAGAATGCTTTGATGTAGTCTGGACGTTTGTTTTGATATTTCAGGTAGTAAGCATGTTCCCACACGTCCAGGCCCACGATTGGGAAACCTGAAGCGCCGGCAACGGCTTCACCCATCAGCGGGCTGTCCTGGTTAGCGGTAGACACCACGGCCAGTTTGTCGCCTTTCAGCACCAGCCAGGCCCAACCAGAACCGAAACGGGTCGCTGCGGCTTTCTCGAACTCTTCCTGGAATTTCTCTACGCTGCCGAAATCACGCTCGATAGCGGCTTTCAGATCGCCACCCAGCGTGGTGCCGGTTTTCAGGCCTTTCCAGAACAGGCTGTGGTTAGCGTGGCCGCCGGCGTTGTTACGCATGAAGGTGCGCTTGTCAGCAGGCACTTTATCCAGATCCTGGATCAGTTCTTCAACGCTGTATTGCGCCAGCTCTGGGTAGGCTTCCAGTACGGTGTTGGCGTTGTTAACGTAGGTCTGGTGATGTTTGGTGTGATGGATTTCCATCGTCTGCTTGTCGAAATGCGGTTCCAGTGCGTCGTAGGCGTACGGCAGGGATGGCAGTGAATAACTCATAATCATCATCTCCAGTGGTGTATGGGCGGCGCAATGTTGTGAGCACCGCGTAAGCAGTCGGATCATTATAGTTATTTAAATGATATTGAAAATGATTATCAATGCCCTACTTACAGTGTGGTTTTAGGCTAATCAACGATGCGCTGTGGGTGGGTAAACACCGTGGCGCGGCCGGGTTTGCTGAAGCCGACCAGCGTCAGATTGCTGCGCTCGGCGATTTCCACGGCCAGCGAGGTTGCCGCAGACACCACGAACAAAATTTCCACGCCGCACATCGCGGCCTTCTGCACCATTTCATAACTGGCACGGCTGGACGTTAATACCGCGCCCTGAGACCAGCCCTGTTTGGCGCGTACGCCGAGCAGCTTGTCCAGGGCGACATGACGGCCCACGTCTTCGCATCCGCCAAGTACTTCACCCTGTGGAGATAACCAGGCGGCGGCATGGGTGCAACCGGTCAACTGCCCAACTTCCTGTACTTCCCGCAGCTGTTTCAATGCGGAGTCGAGATTATTCAGGGAAAAAGTCTGGCTGAACGGCAGTGCAGGCAGCGGACGGAAAATGTCCGCCAATTGTTCAATACCGCATACGCCGCAGCCGGTACGGCCTGCCATGGCGCGACGACGCTCCTTCAAACCGGCAAAGCGGCGACTGGAAAGCTCTATTTGCACCTCCAGTCCGTTACAGGTTTGGTTAATCTCTATACTGTAGATATCGCGTGGCGATTCGATGATGCCTTCCGACAGGGAAAAGCCCAGGGCGAAAGCCTCAAGATCTTTGGGCGTGCACATCATCACCACGTGAGAGATGCCGTTATAGACCAGCGCGACCGGAACCTCTTCCGCCAGCCAATCCGGCTGTGCGGTGGCGAGTTGCCCGCGTTGATAAACCTGAGCCTGAGTCACCCCTGTGAGCGAGGTCTCATTTATGTGTTGGTCTGAGTTTATATTGTTCACTTAACTGGCACCTGTTTGTAACAACCACATACACGCTGTGGTAATATTGCCACCGCAAAAACAACAGTAATTTTAGCGCTTCCCGCTTCGAGGGGGAAAGCGCCATTTGAAACAATGTGACAATCGAGAGTGAAAGGAGACCCCCATGCAGGTCAGCAGAAGGCAGTTCTTTAAGATCTGCGCTGGCGGTATGGCAGGAACGACGGTAGCTGCGCTGGGCTTTGCCCCGGAAGTGGCGTTGGCGGAGACCCGGCAGTACAAACTGCTGCGCGCGCGCGAAACCCGTAATACCTGTACGTATTGTTCCGTCGGCTGTGGGCTGTTGATGTACAGCCTTGGTGATGGCGCCAAAAACGCCAAAGAAAGCATTTTCCACATTGAAGGGGATCCGGATCACCCGGTCAACCGCGGTGCGCTTTGCCCGAAAGGCGCCGGCCTGGTCGACTTCATCCATAGCGAAAGCCGCCTCAAGTACCCGGAATACCGTGCGCCAGGTTCGGACAAATGGCAACGCATCAGCTGGGCCGACGCCTTCACCCGTATCGCCAAGCTGATGAAAGAAGACCGTGACGCCAATTTCATCAAAACCAACGAACAGGGCGTTACCGTCAACCGTTGGCTGAGCACCGGCATGCTGTGCGCCTCTGCCGCCAGCAACGAAACCGGTTATTTATCGCAAAAATTTAGTCGCGCTCTCGGCATGCTTGCCGTAGACAACCAGGCGCGTGTCTGACACGGACCAACGGTAGCAAGTCTTGCTCCAACATTTGGTCGCGGTGCGATGACCAACCACTGGGTTGATATCAAGAACGCGAATCTGATTATCGTCATGGGCGGTAATGCGGCGGAAGCGCATCCGGTGGGGTTCCGCTGGGCGATGGAAGCCAAAATTCACAATAAAGCCAAGCTGATCGTTATCGATCCGCGCTTTACCCGTACTGCATCGGTAGCGGATTTCTATACGCCAATCCGTTCCGGGACCGACATTGCTTTCCTGTCGGGCGTGTTGCTGTACCTGATGACCAACAACAAAATCAACCGCGAATACGTTGAGGCCTACACCAACGCCAGCCTGCTGGTGCGGGAAGACTTTGCCTTCGACGATGGCCTGTTCAGCGGCTATGACGCGGAAAACCGCAAATACGATAAAACCACCTGGAACTACCAGTTCGACGAGAACGGCTTCGCCAAGCGCGACGTCACGCTGCAAGATCCTCGCTGCGTCTGGAACCTGCTCAAGGAGCACGTCAGTCGTTATACGCCGGACGTGGTGACCAACATCTGCGGCACGCCGAAGGAAGACTTCCTCCAGGTGTGTGAATACATCGCCGAAACCTGCGCGGCGGATAAAACCGCGTCGTTCCTGTACGCCCTGGGCTGGACTCAGCACTCGGTCGGCGCACAGAACATTCGTACCATGGCGATGATCCAGCTGCTGCTCGGCAACATGGGCATGGCGGGCGGCGGCGTTAACGCGCTGCGCGGCCACTCCAATATTCAGGGCCTGACCGATCTGGGTCTGCTGTCGCAGAGCCTGCCTGGCTACATGACGTTGCCGTCGGATAAGCAACCGGATCTCGACAGTTACCTGAAAGCCAACACGCCGAAGGCGTTGCTGCCGGGCCAGGTGAACTACTGGGGCAACTACCCGAAATTCTTCGTCAGCCTGATGAAGAGCTTCTACGGCGACAAGGCGCAGAAGGACAACAGCTGGGGCTTTGACTGGTTGCCGAAGTGGGACAAAGGCTACGACGTACTGCAGTACTTCGAGATGATGTCACAAGGCAAGGTCAACGGTTACTTCTGCCAGGGCTTCAACCCGGTGGCGTCGTTCCCGAACAAGAACAAGGTCGTGGCTTCCCTGTCCAAACTGAAGTTCCTGGTGACCATAGATCCGCTTAACACCGAGACCTCTAACTTCTGGCAGAACCACGGCGAGTTCAACGACGTCGATCCGTCGAAGATCCAAACCGAAGTGTTCCGCCTGCCGTCCACCTGCTTTGCCGAAGAAAACGGTTCTATCGTCAACTCCGGCCGCTGGCTGCAGTGGCACTGGAAGGGTGCCGATGCCCCGGGCGAAGCGCTGAACGACGGGGAAATCCTGGCGGGCATCTTCACCCATCTGCGCGAGATGTATGCGCGTGACGGCGGTGCGGTGCCGGAACAGGTGCTGAACATGAGCTGGGACTACCTGACGCCGGACAACCCTGCCGCCGAAGAAGTGGCGATGGAGAGCAACGGTAAGGCACTGGCGGACATTCTCGACACCGACGGCAAAGTGCTGGCGAAAAAGGGTGAGCAGCTAAGCACCTTTGCTCACCTGCGCGACGACGGCACCACCGCCAGCGGTTGCTGGATCTTCGCCGGTAGCTGGACGCCGGCCGGCAACCAGATGGCGCGCCGCGATAACGCCGATCCGTCCGGCCTCGGCAATACGCTGGGGTGGGCCTGGGCATGGCCGCTTAACCGTCGCATCCTGTACAACCGCGCTTCGGCGGACCCGCAGGGCAAGCCTTGGGATCCAAAACGTCAGCTGCTGGAGTGGGACGGTGCCAAGTGGGGCGGGGTGGATATCCCGGACTACAGCGCCGCAGCACCCGGCAGTGACGTCGGGCCGTTCATCATGCAGCCGGAAGGCATGGGGCGCCTGTTCGCTACTGATAAAATGGCCGAAGGGCCGTTCCCGGAACACTACGAGCCGTTTGAAACGCCGCTCGGCACCAACCCGTTGCACCCGAACGTGGTGTCCAACCCGGCGGCGCGCGTGTTCAAGGACGACCTGGCAGCGATGGGCAAATCCGACAAGTTCCCTTACGTCGGCACCACC
The DNA here is from genome assembly GCA_012719855.1 of Serratia liquefaciens. Classification (GTDB taxonomy): domain Bacteria; phylum Pseudomonadota; class Gammaproteobacteria; order Enterobacterales; family Enterobacteriaceae; genus Serratia; species Serratia liquefaciens_A. Next base: position 105,622 of record JAAXZN010000040.1, read on the forward strand.
TATCGTCTGACCGAGCACTTCCATTACTGGACCAAGCACGCGTTGCTCAATGCGATCGCGCAGCCGGAGCAGTTCGTGGAAATCGGCGAAAAACTGGCGGAGAAAAAGGGCATCAAGCACGGCGATACCGTGAAGGTCAGCTCCAACCGTGGCTATATCAAGGCCAAGGCGGTGGTGACCAAGCGTATCCGTACCCTGCAGGTGCACGGCCAGGAGGTCGACACTATCGGCATCCCGATCCACTGGGGTTACGAAGGGGTGGCCAAGAAAGGCTTTATCGCCAACACGCTGACGCCGTTTGTCGGCGACGCCAACACGCAAACGCCAGAGTTCAAGGCGTTCCTGGTTAACGTGGAAAAGGTGTAACGGAGACGAATTATGGCAATGCAATCTCAGGACATCATTCGTAAATCCGCCACCAATGGTTTCACGCCGGCGCCGCGCGCCCGTGACCACCAGGAAGAAGTGGCCAAACTGATCGATGTCACCACCTGTATCGGCTGCAAAGCCTGTCAGGTGGCCTGTTCCGAATGGAACGACATTCGCGACGAAGTCGGGCACAACGTCGGGGTGTACGATAACCCCGCCGATCTGACCGCCAAGTCGTGGACGGTGATGCGCTTCTCCGAAGTGGAGGAAAACGGCAAGCTGGAGTGGCTGATCCGCAAGGACGGCTGCATGCACTGCGCCGACCCGGGCTGCCTGAAGGCCTGCCCATCGGAAGGGGCGATCATCCAGTACGCCAACGGCATCGTCGACTTCCAGTCTGAGCACTGTATCGGCTGCGGTTACTGCATCGCCGGTTGCCCGTTCGACGTGCCGCGCATGAACAAGGACGACAATCGGGTGTACAAGTGCACCCTGTGCGTCGACCGCGTTGATGTCGGCCAGGAACCGGCCTGCGTGAAAACCTGCCCGACCGGCGCTATTCACTTCGGTACCAAGGAAGCGATGAAGCAGGTCGCCGCCGATCGCGTCAGCGAGCTGAACACCCGTGGCTATCAGAACGCCGGTCTGTACGATCCGGCGGGCGTTGGCGGCACTCACGTCATGTACGTGCTGCACCACGCGGACAAGCCGCAGCTGTATCACGGTTTGCCGGATAACCCGAGCATCAGCCCGGCGGTCACGTTCTGGAAAGGCGTGTGGAAACCCCTGGCGGCCATCGGCTTTGCCGCCACCTTTGCAGCGAGCGTGTTCCACTACGTCGGCGTCGGGCCAAACCGCGTCGAAGAGGAAGACAACGACGAGCTGCACGATGAGGAGACGCGCAAATGAAGAAGGAAAAGCGTATTCAGCGCTACAGCGCGCCGGAGCGGATTAACCACTGGATCGTGGCGTTCTGCTTTGTGTTCGCCGCCATCAGCGGGCTGGGGTTCTTTTTCCCCTCCTTCAACTGGTTGATGAACATTTTCGGTACGCCGCAGCTGGCGCGCATTCTGCACCCCTTTGTCGGCGTGATTATGTTTGCGGCCTTCCTGCTGATGTTCCTGCGCTATTGGAAGCATAATCTGATCAATCGCGAGGACATCGTCTGGGCCAAAAACATCCATAAAATCGCCATGAACGAGGAAGTGGGTGACACTGGGCGTTATAATTTCGGTCAGAAGTGCGTATTCTGGGCGGCAATCATTAGCCTGGTGTTGCTGTTGGCCAGCGGTGTGGTGATCTGGCGGCCTTACTTTGCGCCGTCGTTCCCGATACCGCTGATCCGCATTGCGCTGCTGGTGCATTCGCTGGCTGCGGTTGGTCTGATCATCGTGATTATGGTGCACATTTACGCCGCGTTGTGGGTAAAAGGCACCATTACCGCGATGGTGGAAGGCTGGGTGCCGGCGGCCTGGGCTAAAAAACATCACCCGCGCTGGTACCGAGAGGTCCGCGAGAAACAACAGGAAGACAAACCCTGATGAGCATCCGCATCGTTCCTAAAGAGCAGTTAGGGGCACAGCGCGAGAAGTCCACAACGGCGGAGACCATCCCGCCGTTACTTTTCGCTAATCTGAAAAGCCTGTACAGCCGCCGCGCTGAACGCCTGCGTAAGCTGGCGATCGACAACCCGCTGGGCGACTACCTGAATTTTGCTGCCCAACTGGCCGAAGCGCAGCACCATGCGTTGCACGACAACCCGCTGACGCTTGATCTTACCGAAGTTCTGCAACAGGGTGCCGACAGCGGCAAACCGCCGCTGGATCTGAGCGTTTTCCCGCGTAGCCAACACTGGCACCGGTTGCTGACATCGCTGATTGCCGAGCTGCGCCCGCAGGCGCCGGAACACATTCTGGCGGTGTTGGATAACCTGGAAAAAGCCTCGGCGCACGAGCTGGAATTGTTGGCCGACGCGTTGCTTAACCAGGACTTCGGCAAGATCGGCAGCGAAAAAGCGCCGTTCATCTGGGCCGCGCTGTCGCTCTATTGGGCGCAGATGGCCAGCCTTATCCCCGGCAAGGCGCGCGCCGAGTACGGCGAACACCGTCAATTCTGCCCGGTGTGCGGCAGCATCCCGGTTTCCAGCGTGGTGCATATCGGCACCATCAGTGGCCTGCGCTATTTGCACTGCAACCTGTGCGAAAGCGAGTGGCACGTGGTGCGGATCAAATGCAGCAACTGTGAGCAGACCCGCGATCTCAACTATTGGTCGCTGGACACCGAGCTGGCATCGGTTAAAGCGGAAAGCTGCGGTGACTGCGGTACCTACCTGAAGATTTTGTATCAGGAAAAAGACCCGCAGGTTGAGGCCGTCGCCGACGATCTGGCCACGCTGGTGCTTGATGCCAAAATGGAAGACGAAGGCTTTGCCCGCAGCAGCATCAATCCGTTCCTGTTCCCGGGGTCGTAAGATCGCCGCGCACTCTGCTATGGGCCGAATATAGGTACAAACCGGTCACATAGGTAACACTTTTAACCGGTCACATGGGTAACAGTTATAGACTGGCATGGCGGAGGTAATTCACTATGCCCTGGACCGAGACTGTTACCATGCAACGCCTTGAATTTATTCATGCCTGTCA